>NZ_MSCM01000001.1:2039378-2090033 GCF_002954665.1 Polaribacter glomeratus
ATAATTTATAAAGATTTTGAATTTTATTAATAGGTTCTTAAAAAGTGAATTTTATAAATTAAGATATCTTCTTTGAAATATTCAGATAATAATAATCTATTTTTCTTTAAATATATAATCTACGTATGTTTGCAGATCAATTGCTAAAAAAATGAAAACACAAACACAAACACAAACACAAACCCTTTTAAAAAAAGTGTATGGTTATGATAACTTTCGTCCGTTACAAGAAGAAATTATTAATAGAACCATAGACGGAAAAGATAGTTTTGTTTTAATGCCAACTGGTGGTGGAAAATCGATGTGTTTTCAAATTCCCGCTTTGATTTTTAACGGAATTACCATCGTAGTTTCGCCACTTATTTCTCTAATGAAAGATCAAGTTCAAGCACTAAAATCAAACGGAATAAAAGCTGATTTTTTTAACAGTTCTATCTCTACGATAGAGGAAAACGAAGTAATTAACAGGGCTATTAATGGCGAATTACAATTACTATATCTATCCCCAGAAAAATTAATATCGGTTAGCAACACTTGGTTAAAAGAACTAAATATAAAACTAGTCGCTATTGATGAAGCCCATTGCGTAAGTATGTGGGGTCATGATTTTAGACCTGAATACACACAATTAAAAGTGTTTAGAAATTCGATACCAAAGGTGCCTTTTATGGCATTAACCGCAACCGCAGACAAATCGGCTAGAAAAGATATTGAAAAACAATTAGGCCTAACCGACTCTAAATTATTTATTTCTTCTTTTGATCGAAAAAATTTAAGTATTGAAGTACGTGGACAAGTTGAAAAAAAGAAAAAGTTACAAGAAATTGTCAATTTTATAAATCGAAGAAAAAACGAAAGCGGTATTATTTATTGTTTGAGCAGAAAAAACACAGAAGAAGTTGCCAATTATTTGAAACAAGAAGGGCATTCTGTAGCCTTTTATCATGCAGGAATGAATCATGAAGAAAGAGAAAGCACGCAAACCGATTTTATAAATGATGACACCAAAATAATTGTTGCTACCATTGCTTTTGGAATGGGGATTGATAAATCGAACGTTCGTTTTGTAATTCATTATAATTTACCAAAAAACCTAGAAGGTTATTATCAAGAAATAGGAAGAGCAGGAAGAGACGGCTTGGCTTCAGAAACTATTTTATATTACAACATGAGAGATTTTGTGTTGTATAGCCAATTTGCAGATGGCGGCGCAAATAGCGCTATGCAAAAGGAAAAATTAAATAGAATGCTTCAATTTACAGAAGCTAAATCGTGTAGAAGAAAAATATTATTATCTTATTTTGGAGAACATCTCTCAGAAAACTGCGGCAATTGTGATGTTTGTGAAAATCCGCCCAAAGATTTTGAAGGCACTATTTTAACTCAAAAAGCACTTTCTGGAATTGCAAGAATGGGCGAAAAAGACGGAATTACCATGTTAATTAATGTTTTACGAGGGAGTAATAATGCAGATATCCATTCAAAGCAATATTTTAATCTAAAAACATACGGAATAGGAAAAGACGTTTCTTTTTTTGATTGGCGAGATTATATAATTCAAATGGCTAACCAAGGATTGATAGAAATAATGTACAGCGAAAATTCTGCTTTAAAAATATCCCCAATTGGCTGGAAAGTTTTAAAAGGCGAAAAAACAGTTAGATTAACAACTCCTTTAAGCTCTGACGAGCGAAAGAAAACTCAAAAAGCAGTTAAAACGACTACTGAAGGCGAACCAAATAAAGACTTATTTACAGAACTCAAAAAAATAAGATCCACCATTTCAAAAGAAGAAAAAATGCCAGCATATATCATTTTTAATGATAAAACGTTAAAATTAATGGCAAGTGAACTTCCTACAACCGAAAATGAATTTTTAGCTATTTCAGGAGTCGGAATGAACAAAATGGAAAAATATGGCGCCGAATTTATGAGTGTAATTCGCAAATTTAAAAGCGTTGCAAAACCAAGAAAAACGCCAACAACACAAAAAACCTTTGCTCTATATAAAGAAGGATTAGGTCCTACAGAAATTGCTGAAAAAAGAAGTTTGTCAATTACCACGATTTTCTCACATTTATCTCAATTATACACGGAAGGAAAGGAAATTGAATTGGAAAAATATATAACCAAAGAAACCGTCAACAAAGTTAGGATTGCTTTTAATACATTAGATCAAAAAATGGAGTTGAAACCAATTTATGACAAACTAAACGAAGAAGTTTCCTACTGGGAAATAAGATTGAGTGTTACTTTGATTTTGAAAAATGGATAAACTCATTTCATAAATGGCTTCGTTGAAATTTTATTTAATCGATAAACACATAAAAAATTATAAACTTCAAAAATTTTAAAAACCTTTGAAGTCTTGTTTTTTATTATGACAATCCAGAAATTACGCCATTAGTATCTATGGTCATATTTTCTGATGCAGGATGCTCTGGTAAACCTGGCATTCGCATCATTTTTCCTAAAATAGGAATTAAAAATTCTGCCCCCGCCGCTATTTCAATTTCTCTTACATTTATGGTAAACCCTTCTGGTCTACCAATTAAAGTTTCATCATCTGAAAAAGATTTTTGAGTTTTTGCCATACAAATTGCAAAATCATTAAATCCTAATCTGTTAATTCTTCTTAAATTTAGCTGCGCTAATTTGCTGTATTCAACATTTTTTGCGCCATAAATTTCCTTGGCAATTGTCTCTATTTTGTCAGTTACCGGTGATTTCCAATTATACAAAGGTTTGTACTGCGTCGCTTTATTTTCAACAACATTTACAACCGCTTTTGCTAAATCTGTTGTTCCGTTACCACCTTTTGCCCAACCTTCGGATAAAACAGCTTCAACACCTAAACTGGCACATTTTTCGATTACAAATGCAACTTCTTCATCAGAATCAGAAACAAAAGAATTGATAGCAACTACGGGCTCAATATTAAATTTTCTGATATTCTCTATATGCTTTTCAAGATTATTAAATCCGACAGTAACTTTTACTAAATCCGGAGTATTATATTCTTCCGTTTTTGCGCCGCCATGGTGTCGTAATGCTCTAATAGTGGATACCAAGACAACACATTTAGGGTTTAAATTAGCAAACTGAGACTTAATATTCAAAAATTTTTCAGCACCTAAATCGGCACCAAAACCAGCTTCTGTAACCACATAATTAGACAAGGTTAATCCCATTTTTGTAGCGATTATTGTGTTGGTTCCTTGCGCAATATTAGCAAATGGTCCGCCATGAATAATTGCTGGATTTTCTTCTAAAGTCTGCACTAAATTTGGCTTTATCGCATCTTTTAACAAAATAGCCATCGCATTTTCTGCTTTTAAATCACGCGCAAAAACGGGTGTATTATCAAAAGTAAACCCTATAAAAATATTACCTAGACGTTCTTTTAAGTTGTCTAAATCCGAAGCCATACATAGTATTGCCATTACTTCCGAAGCTGGGGTAATATTAAATCCGTCTTGTCTTGGCACTCCGTTTGAGGTTCCTCCTAGCCCTATAGTAATTTCTCGCAAAGCCCTGTCATTCATATCAATAACCCGTTTCCAAAGAATTGTTCGAGGGTCAATATTTAAATTATTAGTTTTACTTTGAATGTTATTATCAATCAAAGCAGCTAAAAAATTATTCGCTTTTTCAACAGCATTAAAATCGCCTGTAAAATGCAAATTAATATCTTCCATTGGCACAACTTGAGAGTAACCGCCACCTGCTGCGCCACCTTTCATCCCAAAAACAGGACCTAAAGACGGTTCTCTTAAAACGACTGTAGCCTGTTTCCCTATTTTATTTAATGCCTCTGTTAAACCGATTGAAACTGTTGTTTTACCCTCTCCGGCTGGAGTTGGTGTTAAAGCTGTAACTAATACTAAATTATTTTTTTTTACCTTCTCCTCATCTATCAAAAACAATGGTAATTTTGCTTTAAATTTACCATACATTTCTAAGTCGTCTTCATCAACATTTAATTTTTTAGCAATATTTTTTATGTGTAGAAGTTTTTTAGCTTGCGCTATCTTAATATCAGTCATATGTGTCATTTTTATAATTTAATAGTACTAATTTTACCAATTTTAAAGAATAAATATACTCATTTTTAAGACTTGATAACAATTGTAAAATTAAAACGTAAAAAACCATCAAAAAAAACAAAAATATAAATGTATCAAATAATTGCTTGGACTACTTTGAAATACTATATTTGCACGTTTTAAAAAAAAGAAAGTCGACATAAACTAAAGAAGATGCAAAACAAAGGACTTATTAAATTATTCGCAATCCTATTTGGATTAGTGAGTTTATATCAATTATCATTTACATTTTTAGCTACTAAAGTTGAAGATGAAGCCGTAGTATATGCTGCTAGCAAAGTATCCGGTAATGATGCAAGACAAAAAGCTGCTTTTGAAAGAAAGTATTTAGACAGTGTTGCAAATGATAACATTATAGACTTAGGCATTGCTAAGTATAGCTACAATGATGTAAAAGACAAAGAAATGAATCTTGGTCTTGATTTAAAAGGTGGTATTAATGCTATTCTACAAGTTTCTGTAAAAGAAGTTTTAAAAAGCTTGTCTAACGACTCTAAAAATGTAGCCTTTAACAACGCTTTAAATGCTGCTGATGAAAGACAAAAAAGTAGTACTGCAACTTATTTAGATTTATTTTTCGAGGAATTTGAAAAAACTGCGGGAGCTACAAAACTTAGTGATCCTTCAATTTTTGGAACAAAAGCATTGAGCGAGAAAATTGCTTTTAATGAATCTAACGCAACTGTAAAGGAAACTTTACAAAAAGAAATTAACAGTTCTATTGGTACTGCTTTTGAAGTATTAAGAAGTAGAATTGATAAATTTGGAGTTACGCAGCCAAACATTCAAAGAATTGGAAATTCTGGAAGAATTCAAATTGAATTACCTGGAGCTAAAGATATTGAACGTGTTACGAAATTAATTACAAGTAAAGCAGAATTACAATTCTGGGAAGTTCATACAAATGCAGAAGTTCAAAACTTTTTCTTTGCTGCAAATGATAAAGTTGCTAATTTATTAAAGGATGATACTGTTTTAGAAACAGAAAAAGATTCTCTTAAAAAAGATAATATTGACGCTTTATTAGGCGAAACTGCAGATTCTACGAAAGTACAGAAAAACCTTTTTTCATACTTATTTCCTAATGTTGCACAGTCTCAACAACAGTTAAGCTCTTTAGTAGCACAAGCTAGAGTTTTAGACACAGCAATTGTAAACAACCTATTAAAGAAAAAAGAAATTAGAGCTTTATTGCCAACTGAATTAAGATATACCAAATTTTTATGGGATTATAAATCGATAACAGGGGATGATGGTACAGAGTTAATTGGTTTATATGCAATTAAAGGAAATAGAAATAATACACCAACTATTGAAGGTGATGTTATTTTAGATGCTTCTCAAATGTTTGATCAATTAAACAAACCAGAAGTAAGTATGACCATGAATAGTTCTGGAACTAAGCAATGGGCTAAAATGACTGGTGACAACATTGGTAATTTTGTTGCTGTTGTATTAGATGATTATGTGTACACTGCACCTTCTGTAAACCAAGCTATTACTGGTGGTAGAACTTCTATTTCTGGAGGTAGTATGACTATTACAGAAGCAGAAGATATTGCAACCGTTTTAAAAGCGGGTAAATTACCTGCTGCTGCAAGAATTATTCAAGCAGAAGTTGTTGGGCCATCTTTGGGGCAAGAAGCAATTAATGCAAGTTTTATCTCATTTGGAATTGCTATTTTCTTAGTTTTACTTTGGATGATTTTATACTACGGAAAAGCAGGTATCTACGCAGACATCGCTTTATCTGTAAACATCTTATTTATATTCGGAATATTAGCATCGTTTAATGCGGTGTTAACATTACCCGGAATTGCAGGTATCATTTTAACAATTGGTATGTGTGTAGATGCAAACGTTATTATTTTTGAGAGAATTAAGGAAGCTTTATCCTCAAAAAAAGGATTAAAACAATCTGTTGAAGAAGGTTTCTCTATTAAAGGAGCATTATCTGCAATTATTGATGCAAATATTACAACTTTATTAACAGGTGTTATTTTATATATTTTTGGTACAGGACCTATAAAAGGATTTGCTTTAACCTTAATGATAGGTATCGCTACTTCTTTATTTACGGCTGTATTTATAACTCGTCTTTTAATAGACAGAGCAGTTGCAAAATCAAATAATTTAACATTTAATACTTCTATTTCTAAAGGTTGGTTTGAAAATATAGATATCCAATACATCAAAAAACGTAAGGTTGCCTATATAATTTCTGGTACACTTATTACTATAAGTTTAATTTCTATTTTTTCTATTGGATTAAAACAAGGAGTAGACTTTAAAGGTGGTCGTTCTTATGTTGTTCGTTTTGATCAACCAATGAGTGCTACAGAAGTTGCTTCAACTTTAAAAGGTGCATTTGGTACAGCGCCTGAAGTAAAAACATATGGTAATGACAATCAGTTAAAAATTACAACTGTTTATAAAATTGAAGCGGAAGGTCAAGAAGTTGATGAACAGGTTCAAAGTGCATTATTTACAGGTTTAAAATCATATTTAGGTTCTACAACTTACGAGAACTTTAAACCAGGATTTGAAAAAACTGGAAGCGGAATAATGAGCTATATTAAGGTAGAACCAACGATTGCAGACGATATTAAAAAATCTGCATTGTATGCCGTTCTAGGTTCATTATTAGTAGTTTTCTTATATATATTATTAAGATTTAGAAAAATATCTTTTAGTGTTGGTGCTGTCGCAGCTGTGTTTCATGATGTATTAATTGTATTAGGTGTGTTTTCAATTGCGTATAATATTATGCCTTTTGACATGGAAATAGATCAATCTTTTATTGCAGCAATTCTAACAGTCGTCGGGTACTCATTAAATGATACAGTTATTATCTTTGATAGAATTAGAGAGTTCACTAACGAACGTAGAGGAAAACATAATGTATTAATTAATGATGCTATTAATCGTACTTTAGGTAGAACTATAAATACATCTTTAACAACATTATTAGTAATGTTAGCAATCTTCTTGTTTGGAGGGGATTCTATTAAAGGTTTTATGTTCGCATTAATCGTTGGTATTGTAGTAGGAACGTATTCTTCTATATTTGTTGCAACACCAATTATGTATGACATGACAAAAAAAGAAGATAGAGACAACTAATTTAATTTTAAAATAAATTAAAACCGTTTTCTTTTCTGACACCGAAACATGTTCAGTAAAAGAAAGCGGTTTTTTCATTATAAATAGAATCACAATATTCACGTTGCTATGAAAATTATAAAACTTCACGATTTATATTTTAAACCTTTTATCAATAAGGAAGAAATTTCTACAATTGTTAAACGACTAGCACTACAAGTAAAAAATGATTTACCCAAAGACGAAATACCAATTTTTGTTGGTATTTTAAATGGATGTTTCCTTTTTGCTGCAGATTTTATAAGAGAGTTTAAGGGCAATTGTGAAGTTTCGTTTGTAAAACTAGCTTCTTATGAAGGTACATCCACCACAGAAGAAGTAAAACATTTAGTAGGCATAAACGAAGATTTAACAGGTAGAACTGTTATTATTTTAGAAGACATTATAGATACAGGTGCAACCCTGCAAGAAATCTATAATATTTTTAGAGATAAAAATGTAAAAACCTTAAAAGTTGCTTCACTTTTCTTTAAACCAGATGTTTTTAAGAAAGAACTGCCAATAAATTACATAGGCAAAAGTATCGAAGATAAATTTATTGTGGGTTACGGTTTAGATTACAATAAATTAGGCAGAAACTACCCAGCAATATATCAACTAACAACACAACCTAAAATGAAAAACATTGTATTATTTGGCCCTCCGGGAGCAGGTAAAGGAACGCAAGCAACCTTACTAAAAGAGAAATATAATTTATTACATATTTCTACTGGAGACGTTTTTAGATTCAATATTAAAAATGAAACAGCATTAGGTAAATTAGCAAAGAGTTTTATGGATAAAGGCGATTTAGTGCCTGACGAAGTTACCATAAATATGTTAAAAGCAGAAGTAGAAAAAAATGCGGATGCAAATGGTTTTATTTTTGATGGTTTTCCAAGAACAGAATCTCAGGCAATTGCTTTGGACGAATTTTTAGCAGAAAAAGGTGAACAAATAAATGGAATGGTAGCATTAGAAGTACCAGAAGACTTATTAGTAGGGCGTCTGTTAGAAAGGGGTAAAACTAGCGGAAGAACAGATGATACCGATGAAGGTAAAATTAGAAATCGTTTTAACGAATACAATACAAAAACGGCTATTTTAAAAGACTTTTATCAAGCGCAAGGAAATTATTATGGCATAAATGGTGTTGGTAATATTAATGAAATTACAACACGCTTGTCTGAAGTTTTTGATACACTTTAAAAATAGATAGCTGTTAAAATGGTTACTAGTTTTAGTATAATTTTACGATTAAAAATTACAGAAATAATAACACAGATTTAAAACTAAAAAAAGCACAGCGAGCTAAAGAACTTTAAATCTGAAGTTTAAAATTAAGAAATAATGACAGAAGGAAATTTTGTTGACTACATAAAAATATACGCATCTTCTGGTAAAGGCGGGCAGGGTTCTGTGCATCTTCACAGAGAAAAGTTTATTACAAAAGGTGGTCCAGATGGTGGAGATGGCGGTCGTGGTGGTCATATTATTTTGCGTGGCGATAAGAATATGTGGACACTTTTTCACTTAAAGTTTAAACGTCATTTTAGAGCAGAAGGCGGCGGAGCTGGTAGTAAAAGTAGAAGTAGTGGTCATGATGCCGAAGATATTTTCGTTGATGTACCATTAGGTACAATCATAAAAGATGCCGATACAGACGAAATCATTGTAGAAATAACTGAAGACAAAAAAGAGGTTGTTTTATTAGAAGGCGGAAAAGGAGGACTTGGAAACTGGAATTTTAGAACATCAACAAACCAAACACCAAGATATGCGCAACCGGGTATAGATGGGCTAGACGGTTGGTTTAGAATCGAATTAAAATTATTAGCAGATGTTGGCTTAGTTGGTTTTCCTAATGCTGGTAAATCTACTTTATTGTCTGTTTTAACCTCTGCAAAACCTAAAATTGCAGATTATGCTTTTACAACCTTAAAACCTAATTTAGGTATCGTTGAACATAGAAATCATCAAACATTTGTAATAGCTGATATTCCTGGAATTATTGAAGGTGCTGCAGATGGAAAAGGTTTAGGACATCGGTTTTTAAGGCATATAGAACGCAATTCAGCCTTATTATTTTTAATACCTGCGGATAGTGATGATATCAACAAAGAATATGATATTTTGCTAAATGAACTTAAAAAATACAACCCTGAGTTGTTAGATAAAGACCGTTTATTAGCAATATCTAAAACAGATATGTTAGACGACGAGTTAAAAGAAGAAATAAAACTAGATTTACCTGTAGGAGTTGAAACAGTATTTATATCATCTGTTGCAGAAACTGGATTACAAGAATTAAAAGATAAACTCTGGAAAATGTTGAATTAAACGGGTATTGTAAAATAAAAAGTAGTGCCAACATTTAATTCACTTGTTAAATAAACTTTACCCTTATTACTATTAATTATTTTATTGACCATAGATAAACCAATACCATTAGAATTATTGTTTTTTTCAACATCTAATTTTTGAAAAAGTTTAAATATTTTTTCATGGTATTTTTCATGGATTCCAATACCATTATCAGTTACTGAAAAAGTGTGAAGTTTATTTTCAAAAACATAGTTAATAGCGATGTTACATACATGTTTGTCATTAAACTTAATAGCATTCTGCAATAAATTTTGAAATACTAATAGTATTTGAGATTTGTTAATTAAGAGTACCGGCAATGTATTTAGTATACTTACACTGCAATTTTTGTTTTCATAATCATGTTTTAAAACTGCTACTAAATCATTTAAATTTACTTTTTCAATACCATCGGCTGTATTATTATGTAGAGTGTACTTTAGAACACCTTCTAATATTGAATCCATTTGTAAAACTTCTTTTTCAATTAAAACTAAATGCCCTTTTATCTGTTCTTTATTGTCATCTTGATAATCTTGTTGCAACCAATTAAAAAGTGCTAAAACGTTACCTAAAGGAGTTCTTAAATCGTGGGAAACTACTTTTGCAAATTCTTCTAAATCTTTATTTTTTTCTTCTAAATCTTCCGCTATTTTTATGAGCTCAATTCTATTTTTTTCTAAAACACGATTACTTTTAGCAAGAGAGTATCTATAGGCTGTAGAATCATTTAAAAGGATTAATGCAAAAATTATCATTAAAGAGAAAGAACCCAAAATTGATTTATACACAGAATGGTCTAATGGAGAAATCATTAATTTTTGGACTAAATGAATAAATACTGTAACCAAATAAATATTAATAAATGTTCTTTTATTAAATAATAAAATAGCCCCAAAAACAAAAGCATAAAAGCCTAAAATGAAACGAATATTAAAAGTGTTTAAAGAAAGGTGAATGATAAGGTAATGAGAAAAAGAAAGCATTAATAAAAAAACAATCCATCCGTAAAAATAATGCACTGTCTTTTTAAACAAAAAAGGTAAAAGACTAGCTATCAAAAATAAAAATGCGAATAAAACTTTTGCTCCTTTTATTTTTATCGACTCATCCTCATTATTTTGTATATAATATGAATAGATAAACATTGTTGGTCCTATCAAAAATAATATTAAACTATTATTTTTAACCTCAAAGTTTTCAACTTTTCCAAGTAACAATATTCCTTTTTGAAAATCATTCATCTGCAGTCCAAAACAATTTTAAATTGACTTTAATTTATTAGGGAGTAAATAAATGGTGTAAAGTAAATATAACTCATTTTTTTTAAAATGAATCTAGATTATACTCTTAACAAAAAGAATTACATATAAAATAGAATATTCTAGAATGAATATCCCTTTAAAAAACAAGCATATTTACTTATAATTAAACGACATAAAACCTTAAAAAAAGCTAATGAACTTTAAAGTATAAATTCGCTTTTACATCTTTATATTGTAAATGAACTTAATTAAATAAAATAACCTTTAAACCCTTAATAACAGATATTTAAACGGGTATTGTAAAATAGAAAGTAGTGCCAACGTTTAATTTACTTATTAAATAAATTTCACCTTTGTTGGTGTTTATTATTTTCTTAACAACAGATAAACCTATACCCATTGAGTTTGTATCTTTTTCAATATCTAGTTTTTGAAAAAGTGTAAATATTTTAGTATAATATTTTTCTTCAATTCCAACACCATTATCAGCAACAGAAAAAGTATAAAATTCATCTTTTAAGCTATAATCAACTATTACTTTGCAAATTTCTTTGTCATTAAATTTAATAGCATTTTGGAATAAATTTTGAAAGACAAGTTGTATTTGAGTTTTATTAATTTCTAGAACTGGTAGTTCTTTTTTTATAATAATACTACATTTATCATTTTCACATAATCTTTTTAAATCATTTACTAAATCATCTAAATTCACTTTTTCATTACTGCTGCTTACCTCATTTTGTAAAGAATACTTTAAAACACCTTCTAAGATTAAATCCATTTGAATTACTTCTTTTTCAATTAGTTTTAGATGCGTTACAATGCTTTCTGTGTTATTATCTTCAATATCTTGCTGTAACCAATTAGACAACGCTAGTACATTTCTTAAAGGAGTTTTTAAATCATGCGATACTACTTTTGCAAATTCTTCTAAATCGAAGTTTTTTTCTTGTAAATCTTTTGCCTTTTTTTCTAAATCTAAAGTTTTTAATTTTGATTTTTTATTTAATGTCTTATTTAGTCTTGCAATTTTTTTTCTAAACAATGTTGATCCACTTAATATTATAAAAGAAAAAATGTAAAGTAACGTAAATGAACTCAATATAGCTTTAAAAGTAACGGTATCAATATTAGAAACCATCATTTTTTGTAAAAGATGAGCAAAGGTAGTTACCAAGAAAAAATTAATAAATGTTCTATTATTAAATAACAAAATAGCGCCAAAATTAAAAACATAGAAGCCTAGTAAAAACTGAATATTAAAATCATTAATTGAAAGATTTATTATTAAGTGATGAGAGAAAAGTAACATTATTAAAAAAACAATCCATCCAAAATAATGTTTTATTCTTTGTTTAAAAATAAAGGGTAAAATACTAACTATTAAAAATAACAGTGCAAATAGTTCTCTAGCACCCTGAATTTTTACAGTATCTATTCCATAATTATTTATAAAGTGTGAATAAATAAAAAGACTTGGTCCTATTAAAAAGAGTACAAGGCTATTATTTTTAATCTCAAAATCTTCAACTTTTCCGAGTTTTCGAATGGTTTTTTGAAACTTATTCATTTGCAGTATACCAATATTAAGTTGGTATTATTTTTATTGGGGGTTATAAAAATTACTGTAGTAAATGTACTGTTTTTTTAGGAAGGCTTTTGGTTAATCTTTTAACAAAATTCTGATAGGCAATCTGTATTTTATAGAAACAGGAATGCCTCTTTTTATTGCAGGATTAATATTAGGTAAATTCTTTACACTTTCTTTGAGAATGCTGTCTAATCTTGGTATTTGTTGTTTTATATTTTCTGATGTAGCAGTTTCATCAAAAATAATTTCTCCTTTTGAATTGATTAAAACATATACATAAATAACTTCATCAATAGAATCTTTAACTGTTAAATACTGTTTTTGTAACTCTTTGCCTATTTTTTGATGAATGGTATTTCTAAAACAGGTTGCCATTTGCTCTTTATCAATTATAGCATCACAGATTTTAAAGGATGGCGAAAAATCTACCGATGTAAAGTCTACAATAGTATCTAAAATTTGTAGATTAGTGTTTTTTGAGAACGATAATTTATCGCACGAAGTGCAAAAAACCACTAGCATAAAAAAAACTAAAACACGCATTAACTTGAGTATCAATTAATGCGTGAAATTACTAAAATTTGTTGAACTAATCAATTACAAGTGTAAAAGGAATAGAATATTTAACTGCAATTGTTTTTCCTTGATGTTCACCAGGAACTACTTTTGGTAAAGTATTCATCACTCTAAGTACTTCTTGTTCTAATTTTTCATGTGGTGCTCTTGCTTTTACATCTACAATATTGCCTTCTTTATCTATTTTAAAACCAATAAAAATTCTTTTTCTTCCAGCTTCTAAACCTAAAGTTTTTGGTAAATCTGCATTAAAGTTTTTAGAAAAATGTTTTTGAACATTTAGTGAAAAACAATCTTTATCTCCGGTTTCACAACCAGGAAAAGTGGGTGCTTTCTCTATTTTCATGAATGAAATTTCTTCTGTTTCTAAAGTTTCAGTGATATTTTCATCTAAAGGTGAAAAAACTATTACCTTTCTTCCTTTATTATATTGGAATATTCTTGTTTTTAAAAAAAAGTCTTCACCACTTTCAGAAGATTCTTTGAATTCTAAAAATTCTTTTTTTTCTCCCTCATTTAAATCATCTATACTCAACTCTTTTCCATTAGGATATTCAAATCCTTTACCAAATCCAAGATACACGTCTAAAAATGTGATTTCCTTCCCAGTAGTTTCTTTAATCTTTCCATTATTATTAATATAAAGTGTTTGTTTAGCTTTTTTACTTTCTAAAACTTCTTCTTTTGATGCAGTTTCAGAACAAGAAACATAAAAAAGCATGCTCATTAATACAGGAATCAACACTAAATATTTAAGCTGATTCATTTTTTTGGATTGTGTTTTTGTCATCATAATAATTCTTTTTTTAATTAAACTTTTTTTATAAAATTGATTCACAAACGCAATGTTTTCTACTTGAAAAAAGTTGGATAACAAATTGTTTATATAGCTTTCTTTGGTTTCTGATTTAGCTACAATGGCATCAGAAATATATTCGTGTACTAAGGTTATTCTTTGCTGATAGAAATAAATCATAGGATTAAACCACATTACAATTTTTAGAAATTCGAATAGCAATAAATCTAAAGAATGCTTTTGTTTGCTGTGTACTAATTCATGCTGAATGATTTTATTTCTCTTAGATTCTTCAATATTTTTACCTAAAAAAACATAGTTAAAAAACGAAAATGCTTGGGTTTGATTCGGAATTAACACCAACGTAAAATCAGGCTGTTTTACAACTTCGTATTTTTTAATTAAGCTGATAATCTTCACTAATTTTATCACAAATAATATGGTGAAAAACGCAACTCCCATCCAAAATAAAATGGTTACATAATTTACAGTTTCATAAAAAATAGTTTCAGTTATAGTTTTCTGAATTGCTTTTTCTGGTGATAAAAATATCTCTGGTAGATTCACAATAAACTCTTCCGGAACCGCTTTTTGAAAGGTTGGTATTTTTATAAACGGAATTAAAAAAGACAACATTGGCGTACTTACTAAATACCATCTGTTTTTGGTAAAAAAGGTTTCTTTACTTAAAAAGAAATCATAAATAGCCAAGAAAAATACTTGGAATAAAACGACTTGTAAAATATAATTTATCATAGCTTTTTATTTTTAAATCATTACTACTGAAAACTGCAACTGTAAACTGCCAACTGAAAACTGTAACTGCCAACTGAATACTGCTTACTGAATACTGCCTACTGAATACTGCTTACTGAATACTGCCTACTTATTTTTATTTACTTCCTTTAAAATAGATTCTAATTCCTTCATATCCATATTATTTTCTTTTACGAAAAAGGATACCATACTTTTAAAAGAACCTTCAAAATAACCATCCATTAATTTGTGCAAACTTTGGTTGCTATACGTTTCTTTATCAATAATTGGAAAATATAAATAACCTCTCCCCGCTGGTTTATGCCCAACAAATTCTTTGGTTTCTAAAATTCTAATAATTGTAGAAACTGTATTATAAGCTGGTTTTGGTGCTGGTAATTTATCAATAACATCTTTTACTGATGTTTCTTGTAAATCCCATAAAACTTGCATTATTTGTTCTTCTGCTTTTGTTAATTGCTTGTCCATTTTATCAACTAAGTTTTTAGTTTATAAATACAAATATAACTAAATACTTAGTTTAAACTAATTTATTAGTTGAAAAACGTATTTAATTATATTTAAAAAAAATGAAACGCACAAAAAAAGACCTGTAATCCATTGAATTACAAGCCTTTTTTCCTTTAAAATATAAGTATATTATTCTTTCTCTGTCATTTTTTTAACGTAATCTGTAATAATCACAATCTGAGTTGGGCCAACTTTACCTTCGATAAATTTTGCGTTTTCATGATCTAAAGAAATTCTACGAACCGCAGTTCCTTGTTTTGCAACCATGCTAGAACCCTTTACTTTTAAATCTTTTATTAAAACTACAGAATCTCCGGCTTCTAAAATAACACCATTTACATCTCTATGAATTATTTTTTCGCTTTCTGCTAAATGATCTCCAGATTCTTTTGCATAGCGCAATTCCTCGTCCTCCATATACATCATTCCCAACAAATCACGCGGCCAACCTTCTTTTTTTAAACGATGTAACATTCTCCAAGCAACCACTTTTACAGCTCTAAATTCGCTCCACATAGAATCGTTTAAACAACGCCAATGATTCGAATCTAATTCTTCTGGAGTATCAATTTGAGTAACACAAGTTTCACAAGCCAAAATACTTCCATCAACGCCACCGCCACCAGTAATACTCGGTTTTACATCATACACCGTTAAATTATTGGTTCCTGTACATAATTCACATTTTGCACCACTTCTATTTTCTAAATCTTCTTGTAAACTCATTATATTTTTTATTTAATGTTGGCAAATGTAGGGTTTTATTTGAAGCTATTTCCTGCTTTCACTACTCGCTTTTTTTGTAAAAAAACAAAAAAGAGCTCAAACAAGCCGTTCAATCAGGGCTAAGTCTATTTATTAGCCTATTGCTTTTCCTAAAGCTATTCTATTTCTAAAGAAGTAAATTTAAAACTAGTTCCATCAAACAACCCTTTATCAGACAATTTTAAAGACGGAATGACCAATAACGCCATAAATGATAAACTCATATAAGGAGCGCGTAATTTGCTGCCCATTTGTTTTGCCATTGTATCTAATTCAGCGTATGCCTTTCCTATTTCTTTTGCTGGTAAATCACTCATAATTCCTGCAACTGGTAACGAAACTATTTTTTCTTCGGATGCAGTTACGGCACAAACTCCGCCACTATTTTCAATAATTAAATTCACCGCTTTACAAATCATTTCATCAGAAACACCAACAGCAATTATATTATGAGAATCATGCCCAACAGAACTTGCGATTGCACCTACTTTTAATCCAAAATTTTTAATAAATGCAATTGCTGGTTTATCATTTTTATACCGATTAACAACGGTCATTTTTAAAACATCTGTTTTTGTATTAGAAACCAAATTTCCATTTTCTATTAAACTTTCTGCTTCAATTTTATTGGTCACTAATTCGCCATCCAACGCTTCAATAACATTTATTTTTTTAGCTTTTGATTCAAATCTAAAATCAGCAACTTGTTTTTTATCCGTATTAAAATTATTCAACACTTCAAAAGCTACAGATTTCACAAAAGATTCTCCGTTTTTGGCAACTAATTCTCCGTTTATATATGTTTCTAAAACCTTAAATTTCTCTAAATTGTCTACCACAATAAAATCAGCAAAATCATCTTTTTGCAACAAACCAACTTGTAACTTGTAATGTTTAACAGGATTTACACAAGCTACTTGCAGCACTTTAAAAACATCAATTCCTTTCGCAACAGCTCTTTCGCAAAGCTGATTTATATGACCTAACAACAAATCATCTGGATGTTTATCATCCGAACAAAACATCATGTTTTCATAATTATCTGGTAACAAATCAATTAAAGCATTAAAGTTTTTTGCAGCAGATCCTTCTCTAATCAACACTTTCATTCCTTTTTCTAACTTCTCTTTTGCTTCATCGAAAGAAAAACATTCGTGATCGGTAGAAATTCCTGCAGCAATATATTTAGTTACATCTGCTCCTCTTAATCCTGGCGCATGACCATCAATAGGTTTGTTGTTATTTTTTGCATGTTGAATCTTTTTTAAAACCTCTGCATCATCAAACAAAACCCCTGGATAATTCATCATTTCTGCCAAATACAAAATATCCGGATTTTCCATCATCAATTGTATATCATCAGAATCTATAATCGCTCCTGCACTTTCAAAAGAAGTGGCTGGTACACAACTTGGTGCACCAAAATTGAATTTTAACGGAACTTTCTTTCCGTTTTCAATCATAAATTCAACACCTTTTACGCCTAAAACATTGGCAATTTCATGCGGATCAGAAACGGTAGCAACTGTTCCATGCAAAACTGCAATTTTTGCAAATTCAGACGGAACTAACATCGAGCTTTCTATATGAATATGAGCATCTACAAAACCAGGTAAAATATAGTTTTCACAGGTATGATTTGCTTCACGAACTTCCTTAATCTTTCCGTTTTCAACTTCTACTTCTCCTTTAAAAATTCGCTTATTTTTTATATCTACAATGTTACCTTGAACTATCATGCTACTTTTTTTTTAGATTTTAACCACTAATCAAAATGATAATTTACATTTAAAAATATCAGTCTAAACCTATAGAAGGCAATTTTGACATAAAAAAGACCACTTCGACAAACTCAGTGAGATCTTATAGTGTTTTAAAATGTATATTATTTTCAACAAATTTACAAAGAATGCAAAGGATTTGATGCCATTTCTAAACTTTATCTTATTTTTAGTTCATGGTAGAAAATGCGAACAAAATAACTACAAAAGAAGCTGAAAAAATTCTTTTTAGCTTATATCAAATTCAAGGTAAAGCGTCTAGATTACCTGGTGAAATTGACGCTAATTTCAAAATTAAAGTAGATAAAAAAAACACCTATATTTTAAAAATTTCTCCAGAAAATTCTGATGAAAATGAATTGGATTTTCAACAAAGCATAGTAGCTTTTTTAGCCGATAAAAACCCAGCTTTAATTGCTCCTAGAATTGTTTTGGATAAAAATAAAAAACCAATTTCCACAATTTATTTGGATAAAAAAACCACGTTAAAAGTTCGTTTATTAACTTGGATTGATGGCAGAATTTGGTCTTCTGTAAATCCGCAATTAAATGATTTACGTTTTAGTTTAGGAAAAAAAGCAGGAGAAATAACCAAAACTCTACAAGGATTTCATCACCCAAAAGCAGAAAGAATTTTTGATTGGGATATTGCACAAGGTTTATGGACAAAAAAACATGTACACCTCTTTAAACCTGAAGAAAAAGAGCTAGTTTCTTACTTTTTAAACAGGTTTGAAAACATACAATATGAGTGTCAGAAACTTAGAAAATCTGTGGTTCATAATGATGCAAATGACAATAATATTTTAGTTTCTAAAGATTTAATCAATCCTAAAGTAACTGCAATTATTGATTTTGGCGATGCTGTAAAAACACAAATTATAAATGACCTTGCCGTTGCGTGTGCCTATGCAATTATGGACAAGAATGACCCTTTAGATGCTGCTTTACCAATTATAAAGGGATATCATGCTGCTTTTGCTTTAGAAGAAAAAGAATTGGAATTTTTATATGTTTTGATTGCCATGCGTTTGGTAATTTCTGTAACAAAATCGGCTATTAATAAAATTGAAAATCCAAGAAATGAATATTTACTAATTAGCGAAAAACCTGCATGGAATTTGCTAAAAAAATGGCGGAAAGTATCCCCCGATTTTGCACATTTTAGTTTTAGAAATACCTGCGGATTTAATGCGCATCCAGATCAAGAAAAATTTGAAAAATGGTCTAAAGAGCATCCTTTTTCTTTAACACAATTATTTCCAACGATCAATAAGAAAGAAATTCATCATCTAGATTTAAGTGTTTCAAGCACCTTTGTTGGTCATCAGAAAGAGTTTAACAATTTAGATTTATTTCAGTTTAAAATAGAACAACTTCAAAAAGAAGTGCCCACTAAAATTTTAGCTGGTGGTTATTTAGAGCCAAGAAATTTATACACTTCTACAGAATATGACACCATTGGCAATTATGGAAATCAAAGTAGAACTATTCATTTAGGAGTCGATTTTTGGTTACCAGAAAACACAGCTGTTCACGCGCTTTTTGACGGCGAAGTAGTCATCGTAGAAAATGATATTGGCGATAAAGAATATGGTGGTTTGGTGGTTTTAAAACATCAACAAACGGCTTTTACCTTCTATACTTTATATGGGCATAATACTGCACAAAGTGTTTTAAAACACAAACTTGGCGATGTTATTAAAAAAGGAGCACAAGTTGCTGCTTTGGCAAATTATCCTGAAAACGGAAATTGGGCGCCACACCTACATTTTGAAATCACTTTGTCGTTGCTAGATTATAAAACTGATTTTCCCGGAGTTGCATATTTAAACCAAATTGATGTCTGGAAAAGCCTTTGTCCAGATCCCAATTTATTGTTTAAACTTAAAGGGTTTAAAGAAAATTTAATTGATGTTTCTGAAGATATTCTAGCGGATAGAAAAAAGCATTTGGGTAAAAGTTTAAGTTTACAATACCAAAAACCTTTGCATATTGTAAAAGGTGCTAATCAGTATTTAATTGATGCTTTTGGTAGAAAATATTTAGACACCGTTAACAATGTTGCGCATGTTGGTCACGAAAACTTTAACGTTGTAAAAGCGGGTCAAAATCAAATGGCATTACTAAATACAAATACCCGTTATTTGCACGAAAACATTACAAATCTTGCTAAAGAATTATTAGAAACGTTGCCCAAAGAATTATCTGTTTTGCACTTTGTAAACTCAGGAAGTGAAGCAAACGAACTTGCCATTAGAATGATAAAAGCATGCACAAATTCTGATGAAATTATTGCAAGTGAGCATGGATATCACGGAAACACAAACGGAACCATACATATTTCATCCTATAAATTTGATGGAAAAGGTGGAAATGGAAAACCTAAAAACACGCATATTTTTCCGATACCGGATACATTTAGAGGCAAATTTAGAGGTGAAAATTCAGGTGAAAAATACACTCATGAAATACAACTATTAATTGATGAAATTCAACAGCAAAATAAAGAAGTTGGTGGATTTTTTATTGAGCCTATTATTTCTTGCGGTGGACAAGTAGAATTACCTAACGGATTTTTGCAAGAAGCCTATCAAAAAGTAAGAAAAGCAGGCGGTTTATGTGTTTCTGATGAAGTACAAACCGGTATTGGAAGAATGGGTAAAACATTTTGGGGATTTGAATTGCATAACGTAATTCCCGATATCGTAACGATGGGGAAACCACTAGGAAACGGACATCCAATTGCAGCTGTTGCGTGTACCAAAGAAGTTGCAGAAAAGTTTGCAAACGGCATGGAATTTTTTAACACGTTTGGCGGAAACCCTGTTTCTTGTGCAATAGCCGCCGAAGTTTTACGAGAAGTAAAAAGGGAAAATCTGCAAGAAAATGCTTTAAAAGTAGGTGAGTTCTTAAAATCAGGCTTGCAAAAATTATCAGAAGAATTTCCAATAATTGGTGATGTTAGAGGTCAAGGTTTATTTCTAGGAATTGAATTGGTTGACGAGCAGTTACATCCGCTTGCGGAAAAAACCGATTATGTGATTAACAGAATGAAATACTTTGGAATTTTAATGAGTTCAGATGGTCCAGATCATAACGTTATCAAAATAAAACCGCCGATTACGTTTACCCTTAAAAATGCAAAAGAAGTTATTTATTACTTGCAAAATGTTTTTAGTGAGGACTTTATGAAACAAAATTAAAATCTTATATTTATCATCTATCATTTTAAATCAACGACTACTATGTTTAAAAGAATAACTTTACTACTCATTTTAACTATTTCTATTCAAATTTCTGCTCAAAAAAAACAGGAAGAGCCTACCAAATGGGATGTAAACAATCCTCATAAAGATTGGAAATACAACTCGTTTAAATTAAACACAAACGAAGGAACTTGGATGAATTTAGATGTTTCTCCTGATGGAAAAACCATCGTTTTTGATTTGTTAGGTGATATTTATAAAATGCCAATTACAGGCGGAAAAGCAACTATTTTACGAGCTGGAATGGCGTATGAAGTGCAACCAAAATTTAGCCCAAACGGAAAATATATTTCATTTACGAGTGATGCAGAAGGCGGCGATAATATTTGGGTGATGACGGCAGACGGAAAGGATGCAAAATCGATTACTAAAGAAAGTTTTACTTTACTAAATAACGCAGTTTGGACGCCAGATGGAATGTCTTTAGTTGCTAGAAAACACTTTACTTCTGGCCGTTCTTTAGGCGCGGGAGAAATGTGGCAATATCCACTTTCTGGCTCTGCAGGTTTGCAATTAACAAAAAGAAAAAATGACCAACAAGATGTAAATGACCCATCCATTTCATCCGATGGAAAATACTTGTATTATGCCGAAGATATGTATCCAGGAGGTTTTTTTCAATACAATAAGGACCCAAATAATCAAATTTATGGCATCAATCAATATAATTTTGAAACAGGAGAAATTACTCAAATTACTGGTGGTCCTGGAGGAGCTGCAAGACCTGTAATTTCTAAAGACGGTAAATTTTTGGCTTTTGTAAAACGTATTCGAACAAAATCAGTTTTATATATTCATGAATTAGAAACAGGAAAAGAATGGTCTATTTATGAGAATTTGAGTAAAGATCAAAGTGAAGCTTGGGCTATTTTTGGCGTCTATCCTTATTTTTCTTGGACGCCAGATGACAAAGACATTCTAATTTGGGCACAAGGAAAAATTAATAAAATTAATATTGAAACGAGACAAATAACAAACATTCCTTTCGAGGTTAATCAAGAAATTAAATTGGCAAAAACACATCATGTAAAAAGAACCGTTTTTGAAGAAGAATTTACTTCAAAAATGATTAAAGATGTACAAACTTCTGCAGATGAGAAAACAATTATCTTTACTTCTTTGGGACATATTTATAGCAAGGAATTGCCAAACGGAATTCCGAAAAGAATTACAACTTTAACCGATTTTGAAGCAGAACCCAGCTTTTCTTTAGATGAGAAATCGGTTTTGTTTGTTACTTGGAATGATGAAAATTTAGGAGCAATTTATAGCGTAAATTTAGATGGTTCTGGATTACAGAAAATAACTAAAGAAAAAGGTATTTATAGAACTCCTAAATACAATAACGCGGGTTCTAAAATCACCTACTTAAAAGAATCCGGAAATGGCGATCAAGGTTTTGATTACACTAAAAAAACTGGAATTTATATTGCTGACATAGATGGCAGCAATGCTAAAATGGTTTCCGAAAGTGGTGAATTTCCATCATTTTCTGCTGATGACAAACGAATTTTCTTTCAAACTGGAGGTTCTTTTTTTGGCGGATTAACTAAAAACTTAAAAAGTGTAGATCTGAATGGTAAAGATGAAAGAAGTCATTTTTCATCAAAACTAGCAAACAGATTAGTGCCTAGCAAAGATAATAAATGGATTGCTTTTATTCACTTACACAAATTATTTGTAGCGCCTTTTGTACTAAATGGCAGTGAAATAAATGTAGATCAAAATACAAAATCTTTTAACGTAGAAAGTTTGTCAAAAAATGCGGGTATCAATTTACATTGGGCAAGTAGCAACAAAGTTTTCTGGACTTTAGGCGATGCATATTTCTCTAAATCGATTGTTGATAATACCACAGATCCTTTTGCAAAAACGAATTTAGTTGCTGATGAATCAGCCGGAATTAAAATTAATTTAAAATCAACTTCTGATGTTCCTGAAGGTAGAATTGCATTTAAAAATGCACGAATCATCACCATGAATGGCAATGAAATTATTGAAGAAGGAACGATTATCATCTACAAAAACAAAATAGAAAAAATAGGAAAAACAAGTGCTATTACCGTTCCTTCGGATGCAAAAATGTATGACATGAATGGCAAAACGATAATGCCAGGAATGGTGGATGTTCATGCACATGTTGGTGCTTTTAGAAACGGATTAAGTACTCAAAAACATTGGCAATTTTATGCAAATTTAGCATTTGGAGTTACCACTTCTCATGATCCTTCTGTGCATACAGCTGCGGCTTTTACCTTAGAAGAATTGCAACGAAGCGGACAATTAGTAGGACCAAGAATGTTTTCTACAGGATTTATTTTATATGGTGCAGAAGGAGATTTTAAAGCGGTTGTAAATAATTTAGAGGATGCACGTTTTGCGATTGCAAGAACAAAAGCTTTTGGCGCAAAATCCATAAAAAGTTATAATCAACCAAGAAGAGAGCAACGTCAACAAATTATGCAAGCTGCTAGAGAATTGGGCGTAAATGTGGTTCCTGAAGGTGGTTCTAGTTTCTACGCAAATATGAGTATGATTTTTGACGGACATACCGGAATTGAACACAACATTCCTGTAAACCCTGTTTATAAAGACGTTTTATCACTTTGGAAAAACAGCAAAACGGGCTACACTCCTACGCTAATTGTAAATTACGGAGGAATGAATGGTGAGTTTGAATGGTATCAAAAAAGTAATGTCTGGGAGAATAAAACACTCTTAAAATACACGCCCAGATATGTAATTGACACCAGGTCTCGACACAGAACAATGGTTCCTGAAGAAGAGTATATTAACGGACATGTATTAACTTCTAAAACAGTTACAGCCCTAGCAAATGAGGGTGTAAAAGTAAATTTGGGTGCGCACGGACAATTGCAAGGTTTAGGCGCTCATTGGGAATTATGGATGCTGCAACAAGGCGGAATGTCTAATCACGACGCTTTAAAAGCAGCTACTATAAATGGTGCAGATTATATAGGTGCTGCGGATGAAATTGGTTCTTTAGAAAAAGGAAAATTAGCCGATTTAATTATTATGGATAAAAATCCTTTGGAAGATATTCAAAACTCAAACTCGGTAATTTACACCATGGTAAACGGTCGCTTATACGATGTAGATACGATGAACGAAATTGGAAACTATGATGCAAAAAGAAGTAAATTCTACTTTGAAATGGATGGTTACAACCAAGGAGTTCCTTTTAATGCAAACACAAATAGTTTTACAACTCCTACTTGTAGTTGTCATAATTAATTTTTAAAAGTAACAGTAGTATGAAAAAATTAGTATTTTTATTCGCGACGATTTTAGCGCTTTCTTCATGTTCAATAGCAACTGAAGAACAAGACAAAAAAGACATTTTAGCCATTATGGATGCGCAACAAATAGCTTGGTCTAAACATGATTTAGAAGGTTTTATGCAAGGATACTGGAAATCGGATTCTTTAAAATTTCATGGTAGTAACGGCGTAACACTTGGTTGGGATAAAACTTTAGCAAACTACAAAAAAGGCTATCCAACGCCTGATCATTCAGGAATATTAGAATTTAAAATTAATGATATTTCTAAAATCAATGAAGGCGCTTATTATGTAATGGGAGCTTATCATTTAAAAAGGAATGTTGGTGATGCTAAAGGCATATTTATGATCATCTTTAAAAAGATAAATGGTGAATGGAAAATTATCGCTGATACTTCTTCTTAATTTTCTTCTGAATATCCAAAAGGATTACTGATAGAATGCATCGGTTTTGTAAACCATTTTGGCCCTTGTTTTGTAATATAAATATGGTCTTCTAATCGTATTCCAAATTTATCAGGGACACAAATCATCGGTTCGTTACTAATTGTCATTCCTATTTCTAAAATAGTATGATCATTTCTTACGAGATAAGGCCATTCATGAATTTCTAATCCAATTCCGTGGCCAGTTCTATGTGGTAATCCAGGTAACTTATAATCAGGTCCTAAATTGTGAAATTCTAATATGACTCTAGCTGCCGCATCTATATCTGAACAAGTATTACCTAATTGGGCGGCATCAAATGCTGCTTGTTGCGTTTCTTTTTCGATGTTCCAAATTCGAGTTTGTTCTTCATTTGCTTTTCCAAAAACATAGGTTCTGGTAATGTCAGAAATATAATCGTGCAACACACAACCAGTATCAACTAAAACAACTTCGTTTTCTTCTAAATCTTTTGGCGATTTTACGCCGTGCGGAAATGATGAATCTACCCCAAATAACACAATACAAAAATAAGAACCTGAAGGAATTCCGTATTTTATATGTGCATCGTTAATAAAATCAGTTACTTCTTTGGCTGAAATTCCAACACGTAAAATTCTTGCTACAGCCTTCTGAACTTCTAGAGTAATATTCATTGCTTGTTGCATAATTGCAATTTCAGCATCCGATTTAATCATTCTACAACCGGCGGTAATTGGTTTTGCATTTACTAATTTGTATGAGTTTTGACAATTTTGAATTCCGTCAAAAACAAAAAATGGCGTAGCTTCATCCATCGAAATTTTTCCAGAATCGAGACCATTCTCTTTTAGCAAAGATGTAAATAATTGATAAGGCGATTCATGTTCTTCCCAACCACAAACCGTACCTTCAATCAACATAAAATCGAAAATTGTTCCTTTTTCAAACTCAGGAGCAATGTAAATAAGTGTGCCGTTTGCAAACAACAAAGCACCAACCATACGTTCGCTCGCATTCCATTTCATTCCTGTAAAATAAAACAAGTTTTTACCAGAATGCAAGTACAAAGCGGGTACATTTTGTTCCTGCATTAATTGACACGCTTTGTCAATTCTCTGTTGAAATTCTTCTTTCTGAATTGGTTTTACAAAATTCACGATTGGTTTAATTGCCGCTAACTCTTCTTTTATTGTTGAACCTCCTATTCCTATCATTGTGTTTTTTTACGTATCCGTATGTATTTTAATATTATCTTAAAATTTTCTATCCACATGAAACGGATTGATATCTAAAGATGTTTTTTTATCAGCAATTATTTCTGAAACCAGTTTACCCGTTGCTGGTCCTAAACTCCACCCCATCATGGCGTGCCCGGTTGCAAAGGTTACATTTTTACATTTGGATGATTTTCCAATATAAGGCAATCCGTCTGGAGAAAGCGGGCGTAAGCCGCATTTTGCATCGTCTATTTCTTGCTGATTTATTTTTAAATTTGGATAATACTGTGCCGCAGCTTTTGCAATTGCGTTAACTCTAACTGGGTTTATGTTGTGATTAATTCCTCCAATTTCCATAGTTCCTGCAAAACGTGTAAATCCGTTCATTGGTGTAACCGCTACTTTTGCCTCCATTAAAATTGCGGGAATTGTAATCTTCGTTTCTCTATCAACATTAATTCGATATCCTTTTCCTGCTTGCACAGGGATGTTGATATTCAATTTTTTAGCTAAATTTTGAGACCAAGAACCCGTTGCTATTACAAATTCATCTGCTTTTAAGATCTGATTTTCGGTAGTTACAGAAACTACTTTATCACCTTTAACTTCAATATTTGTTACTTCTTCATTTGCTAAGATAGTTACGCCTACTTTTTCTAAATAACTCTTTAACTGCGGCATAAATTCATTGGGCGTCATGTGCGCATCTGAATGGTAATATACAGCACCTTTGATATTTAAAGCTACATTTTTTTCAATTTTAAGAACTTCCTCTTTTGATAAATTTTCAACTTTTAATCCTAAATCGATTGCTTTTTTACCAACATTCCATTCTTCCTCACCCGCTTTTTCGGTTTGATAATACATTAACAATCCTTTATGCTGATGAAAAAAATCGAATTCTTTTGATGCTTTTAGTTCTTGATACAATTCTCTGCTTAGTAAATTAATATCCTTAATAACTGGTAGTGCTTTCTCAACTTTTGATGCTGTCGCAGACTTCTTAAAAGCCAATGTCCATTTTAAAAAATCCATATCTAAACGTGGTTTTACATAAAAAGGGCTTTCTGAATTAAACATCCATTTTATACCTTTATTAATCATTCCAGGAGCAGCCAAAGAAATTATATGACTTGGCGTAATATAACCTGCATTTACGTAAGAAGCTCCGCTAGAAAAATCAGATTTATCTACCACCGTTATTTTATAACCTTCTTTTTGAAGATAATAAGCGGTGCATAAACCTATAATTCCGCCGCCAATAATAATACAATGTTTCATTTAATTAATGAGTTAATGAATTAATTACTACTTGCACTTTTTCTAGCTTTTGAAACAATCTTAAGAATTTCCAAAGCTTCATCCATTAATGGTTTTACTTGAACCTCTTCAACAAAACCAGCATCTTTAAGCATTTCTAACCAAAACAATGTTTCATCAGCTTCTTCAACAACAATAGACATTTTTGAAAAAAATTCTTTTTGAGAACGAGCAATACAAGCTGCTCTATAATTTGCAGCAGTTGTTGTAACTGAACGTATTAACTGCCTGCCAATAACTCTTGTAGAATCTGTTTTTTGTATTTTATCGTACAATAAAATTACATCCAAAGCTAGTTGTTTAGTTCTCTTTTTTAGTAGTTCTACAAATTCTGATTTACTCATAGTTAATTCATTTTATCATTGTTTCAATAATTCATTATTTTTATCAAATCACTTGAAAACCCAATGCATACGGATCATCATCAGTATCAATGGTAATGGTGTTTTGTCCGTAAATCTTTGCCCAACCTTTTACGCTTGGTATTATTGCTTTTT
The DNA here is from genome assembly GCF_002954665.1 of Polaribacter glomeratus. Taxonomy (GTDB): domain Bacteria; phylum Bacteroidota; class Bacteroidia; order Flavobacteriales; family Flavobacteriaceae; genus Polaribacter; species Polaribacter glomeratus. The sequence goes on from NZ_MSCM01000001.1 coordinate 2,067,064, forward strand.
GATTTCCTATACATGTTTCTGCTTCTACTTTACCTGTAAAAGTACTTCCTATATAACTTTCGTGAATAAATTCTTCGCCCACTTTTAATTTTCCTTTGGCAAACAATTGGGCTAACCTTGCGGATGTGCCTGTGCCACACGGACTTCTATCAATGGCTTTATCGCCATAAAAAACAGCATTTCTTCCCTGGGAACTTGCATCAATCGGAGTTCCTGTCCATAATAAATGAGTTACATTTTTAATAGTTTCGTTTTCTGGATGTATAAACCGATTTGTATATTTTTTATTAATTTTTTCTCTTAATCCTTGGGATAATTGTATGATTTTTGATGCTGTAAAATCTTGAATTCCGTTAAAATTTTTCTGCGGATCCACAATTGCATAAAAGTTTCCACCATAGGCAACATCAAAAGTAATTTCACCTAATTCTGGGCAATCAATCGTTAAATTTTCTGCCGCTAAGTAACTTTTTACGTTGGTTAATTTTACCCATTCCACTTTGTTTTCGATTTGTTTGTATTCTATTTCGACCAAACCAGCAGGCGCTTCCATTCTTATTTTTCCGGGTATTTTTGGCGTTATCAAACCTTCTTCAATGGCAATTGTAATAGTACCAATTGTACCGTGTCCGCACATTGGCAAACAACCCGAAGTTTCTATAAATAAAATAGCAAAATCGTTTTCTGGATGGTGAGGTTCATACAAAATTGAACCACTCATCATATCATGCCCTCTAGGTTCAAACATTAACCCTTTTCGAATCCAGTCGTATTCTTTTAAAAAATAAAGTCTTTTTTCGTTCATGGTTTTCCCTATCAAATCAGGACCTCCACTTTTTATAACTCTCACAGGGTTTCCGCAGGTATGCGCATCAATACAAACAAACGTATGTTTACTCATTTTTTGTTTTCTGGATATAATTGTTGATTCGTTCTTCTAAAATTGCCAATGTAACTGTTCCTTGCTCTAAAACAATTTCATGAAAAGTACTAATATCAAAATTTTCTTGCAGTTCATTTTCGGCCTTTTTGCGCAATTCTCTAATTTTCAACTCTCCTATTTTATAAGACAAAGCTTGCCCTGGCCAAGAAATGTATCGATCCGTTTCTGTGTTTATTTCATGTAGAGAAAGTGCCGTGTTTTCTGACATATAATTAACAACTTGTTCTCTCGTCCAGCCTTTTGCATGAATTCCTGTGTCTACCACCAATCTGCAAGCGCGCCACATTTCGTAGGTATATTTCCCAAATTGTTCATACGGCGTTGTGTACATTCCCATTTCATCCGCTAAAAACTCTGAGTACAAACCCCAACCTTCTCCGTAGGCTGATAAATACAAATCACGTCTAAACTGCGGAATGGAATCACCCAATTCGTTGTTCAAACTGCCTTGTAAATGATGACCAGGAACGGCTTCATGTACTGTTAAAGCGGGCAATGTGTATAAAGTTCTGCTTGGTAAATCGTAGGTATTTACCCAATAATAACCCGGTTCTGTACTGTTTTTTGAGGTGCCAACATAACGACCACTTGTATACTTTGGTGCAATTGCATCTGGAACAGGCGCAACTCCGTATGGTTTTCTAGGCAAAGTTTTAAAGAATTTTGGCAATTGTGCATCTGCTCTTTTTGCCATATCTCTAGCAATTAGTAACAATTCTTTAGGCGATTTTGCGTAAAACTGTTCATCTGTTCTTAAAAATTTTAAAAAGTCAGAGAAACTTCCTTTAAAGTTTAGATCAGCGATAACTGTTTGCATTTCTGCTTTAATTCTTGCCACTTCTTTTAAACCTAATTGATGAATAGCATCCGCAGTATATTTGGTACTTGTGGTATAAAAATTAATTCTATTTTGATAAAAAGCAGCTCCGTTTGGAGTTTCTGACACACCTAAACTTGTTCTCGTTTTTGGCAAGTATTCCGTTTCGAAAAAGGTTTTAATTTTTTGAAATTGCGGAATTACAGTTTTCTCAATCGCTTCTTTTGCAGCCGTTAAAATCGAATCTTTTTGTTGATTTGTAATCGTTGTTGGTAAATTTTCAAAAGGTTTGTAAAACGGACTTTCTTTAAAATTACTTACAATATGATCGTTGTAAGTAGACTCATATCCTTTAAAAATAACTTTTGGTTGCGAAACTCCTTTTGCTAAACCTTCTCTTAAGTTTACAAAATTCTGCGTTACAAATTCTGGCAACGAATTTAACTTAGACAAGTAACTTTTAGCATCGTGATAGTTATAAATAGGTCTAATTTCATAATTTAAACTACTATGAAAACCTGAATCTGATAATAACGGATTTAGAAATTGTTCAAATTTGTAGTAATCTATTTGATCTTGTAAAACGAATTTTAAAAGTTTGGCCGAAATTTGTGCTGTTTCAGAAAGTTCAGCCATTTTAATGCACTCAAAAGACAGCAATTGACTTTCTGCATATTCCGCTTCTGCTTTGTAAAATGCTCTTGTATAAATTCCTAAAGGATATTTTTCTTTATCATACGCTTCTCTTTCTTCATATGATTGTATCAAGATTTTTAGCTCTTGTGATGAACTCTCACATTTTTCGCCTCCTGAATTACAAGAAGTTAATATTGAAAAACTGATAATGAAACAAACTTTAAGAAATTTCATTTTTATATTTTTTTAGTAGTTCTTAGTCCGTCGATTGTTCTAAAAATTGACATCGAATTTTCGTTTTGCAATTCTTTTGGCAGCAACTCATTTGGCCAATCTTGATAACTAAAAGGGCGCACCCAACGTTTTATAGAATTGATACCAACTGCCGTAAATCTGCTATCTGTAGATGCAGGATAAGGTCCGCCATGAACCATCGATTCGCAAACCTCAACCCCTGTTGGCACACCGTTAAAAATAATACGACCTACTCTATTTTGTAACGCAGAAATTACATTTTGGTAGTCAGAAATTTCATTCTCATCAGCAATTACAGTTCCTGTTAATTGTCCTTCTAAATTTGCAATAACCTCTTCTAATTCTGATGCATTTTTACACTGAACAATCATAGAAAACGGTCCGAAAACTTCTAAATGTAAAGTAGTGTTTTCTAAAAACGTTTTCCCGTCTACAGTAACAATAGCTTGTTCTGCATAATTGTTTTTTATGGTAGATGTGTAGTTTGCAGTGACCGAAACCTTCTCTTGAGAAACTATTTTTTCTTTGTTTGTCGTGTATCCTTTTTTGATATTTGGATGCAACATACAAGAAGGATTTATTTTAATAATTTCTTCGGATACAGCTGCAATAAAATTGGATAAACTTTCGCTTTTAATCCCTATCAATAAACCCGGATTTGTACAAAACTGACCCGCTCCTAAAGTGATAGAACCTGCATAGGTTTTTGCTATTTCTTGGTATCTATTTTCTAATGCTTTTGGTAAAATTATTACCGGATTGATGCTTCCCATTTCTGCAAATACCGGAATTGGTTCTGCTCTTTTTGCTGCTAAATCTAACAACGCTCTTCCGCCTTTGATGCTTCCTGTAAAACCAACTGCTTTTACTTTTGGATGTGCTACTAATTGCTGCCCAACTTCTATTCCGCTTGAATTTAAATTAGAAAAAACACCATTTGGCATTCCTGTTTTTTTGGCTGCTTTTACAATTGCAGACGCTACTAATTCGCCCGTTCCTGCATGCATTGGATGCGATTTTACAAGTACTGGGCAACCCGAAGCCAACGCTGCTGCTGTATCGCCGCCTGCTGTTGAATAAGCCAATGGAAAATTACTAGCGCCAAAAACAACAACGGGTCCAAGCGGAATTAACATTTTTCTGATATCCGATTTTGGCATTGGTTCTCTGTTTGGTTGTGCTTCATCGATTGTTGCTTCTACCCAAGAACCCTCTGCAACCAAATTTGCAAAACTTCTTAATTGCCCAATTGTTCTGCCTCTTTCGCCTTTTGCTCTTCCTTCTGGCAAACCTGATTCTGAACAAAAAGTTTGAATTAACAAATCGTCTAAAGCCAAAATTTCGTCTGCAATTGCGTTTAGAAATTCGGCCTTTTTAAAGCCAGAAATAGTTCTGAATTCCTTAAAAGCTGCCGCAGCTAAATTTACAGCTTCTTCAATTTCTATCGAAGTTGCCTCTACAAAAACCGTCTCATTTTCTTGGTTCAATTCTGGATTGAATGTTTTGTATGTTTTTGTTCCTGTGGCAGCTAATTGATTGCCTATATAGTTTTTTCCTGTCATGTATTAATTTTTATTTAACTGATTTGTGTTAGGGATTGAAACGGCATCCTTTTTATAGCTGTCATAAATAGCATTTAGTTTTAGATTATGAGATTGCCACAGTTTACAAAAAAGTAAACTTTGCAAAGACAGCTATAAAAAGATAAAGTGTAAAGCCCGACTTAATTTTGATTTTTTTCAAAATTAAGGAACACCCAACTTATTATTTTATAAATTTTTATACGCTGGCAACGTTGGTCTCGTTTTTAAACTGCTCTCAATAATTTGAATTACGTTTTTGCGTTCATCACCAAAAAGCGGCAAACGTGGCGCTCTCACATTTTCTGTACCTATATTTGTGTACACTTCTGCCAACTTTATATTTTGCACTAATTTAGGGTTAATATCTAACTCTAACAAGGGCAAAAACCAACGATAAATTTCGATTGCTTCTTTGATTCTTCCTGCTTTTTGAAGCTCGTAAATAGCGACCGTTTCTGCCGGAAAAGCACACACCAACCCAGCAACCCAGCCATCTGCGCCCATTAACAAACTTTCTAAAGCAATCGTGTCTACACCTGTCATAATCTTTAATCGCGTGCCAAACTTATTGATAATTCTAGTAATGTTTGTAGTGTCTCTGGTTGATTCTTTTACTGCCTGAATGTTTTTACATTCCAACATTTCATCAAACATATCTAGCGTTACTTCTATTTTATAATCTACCGGATTGTTGTAAATCATAATTGGTAAATCTGTGTTTTTAGCCACTTCTTTAAAATAAGTTACGGTTTCTCTATCACCAGACTTATAACGCATTGGCGGCAAAATCATTAAACCACTCGCACCGTCTTGCTGCGCTTGCTGTGCTGCATAAATTGCGCCTTTTGTAGATTGCTCGGCAATGTTCATAAGTACCGGAATTTTACCTTCCACAACTTCTAAAGTACTCTTCGTTAATTGTCTTTTTTCTGATTCTAAAAGAGTGCTTGCTTCGCCCAACGTTCCGCCTAAAACAATACCATGAACACCTGCATCTACTTGTGCTTTGATGTTGGTTTGAAACATTTTTAAATCAAGTTTATCGTCTTTTGTAAACTTTGTAGTTACTGCTGGCATTACGCCTTCCCAATTGAATTTCATTTTTATGTTTTTTTTGATGGATTAAAATTAAGAAAATTCACGCTTTTAAAATACTATTAAATTATTCACTTTTGATAGTATAGTATCCAAAATAGTGTTATTTAAGTAAATTATGAATATTTTTGTATTATTAATAGCACATGATGGGCTACTGAAAATAAATTCAGCATAAATGAAAGTACTTCCTTTTAAAATTCCGAAACCAGAGAATAACGCACTCATTTATCAAGAAGATATTGAGGTCGTTTTTTACGATCAATTGCATCAACATGATGAAATTCAGATTAGTTTTATTGAAAAAGGAAATGGAACTTTATTAGTTGGTGATAAAATTTCTAGCTACGCCGAAAATGATATTTTTATTATTGGCAGCAACTTACCACATGCTTTTAAAAGTGATAAAAATGTAATCACAAATTCTAAAATGTTAACTTTATTTTTTACAACCTCTTCTTTTGGAGAGCATTTTTTTGAACTGCGTGAGTTTGCAGAAATCACTACCTTCTTTTCAAAATCATTGCAAGGTTTGGCTGTTAAAACAAATAAAACAGCACTTATAGAATCTTTTTTAAAATTAAAGAACGCAACGAAACTAGCTCGTTTTATTTTGTTTTTAGAAATTGTAAAAGTGATTTCTAATTCAGAAACGGAACCACTTTCTAACTTTGTGTACCGCAAAAAATATTCTGATATTGAAGGAAAAAGAATGCGGACTGTTTTCGATTTTACCATAGAAAACGCGCATCAAAAAATTACTTTGGAAGAAATTGCAACGATTGCTAATATGACTAAAAATGCATTTTGTAAGTATTTTAAAAAGAGAACCAATAAAACGTATATCAGTTTTTTAACGGAGCTTAGAATTGAAAATGCCTGTCAGTTTTTAAAATCTAAAGACGAATTTTCTATTGCAGAAGTTGCTTTTAAAAGCGGATTTAACAATATTTCTAATTTTAATAGAAAGTTTAAAGAAGTGAAGAATGTAACGCCTTTCTCGTATCGATCTTCGAACGGAATATAAGATTCCTAAATCATAATTATTTTAGGAATGACCATAGTTATTCTTCTAATTTTTCTAATTCTACTTTTGCTTTTTTTGTTAATCCGTTTACCACCAAGTTATACGAATGATTGATAAGTTCTCGAACCAATGCATCAGAAACATCTGCAGAATTAATAGTAACGGTATTCCAATGTTTTTTATTCATGTGCCAACCAGCGATAATTCCCTCATATTCTCCTCGAAGTTCTTCTGCTTTTTCAGGATTACATTTTAAATTGATTTTCTGTTCGCCTTTTTCCCAAGAGTCTAAACCAACCAACGCAAACATTTTATCCATCACCTTAAATACGAGCGTTACGTTATCAAAAGGAAAATGGTCTGTTACTCCTTTTTTTGCGATGCAAAAATCTCTGACTTGTTCAATGTTCATTTTCGTTGTTCGTTGTTCGTTGTTCGTTGTTCGTTATTCGCTGTTCGCTGTTCGCTGTATTCTAAAGTAAAAATAATAATCAATCTACAGATTATTAAGAATATATTTTAGGCATAAATCCAAATAAATTAAGCAAAATTTTTATTTTCTTATTCATAAATTCTTCTGATGTTCATTTTAAAAAGTATCTTTATACCTCAAATTTACAAATCTTTTTTAGATGGAAAACACGTTTTTAAACAAAACAACACTTATACAATATTCTGATAAAAATTATGAGAAATCTAAATTTTCATCGCTTTCACAAATAAATTTATCCGATAATTCAACGGATACAAAATGGATAAATACTTACGGATTTGATTTTCATGATGAGTTTAAAACTATTATTTTAGATAATAATTTAGACGATTTTTTAATTAAATTACTGATGGAAGAAGAGCATGACACCAAAGTAATTTTATTAGATGACCTTTTATTTGTAAGTATTAATGTATTAAAAACAGATGAAAAAAAATTAGATCAAGAAAAAATGATTTTTATTGTTTCTCCTAATTTTCTATGGAGTATTCAAGAAAAACCCGGTGATTATTTTGGCTGGATTCGCCAACGTTTAGAGGACAATAAAGGGATTGTTAGGAAGAAAAAAACAGATTATTTATTGTATTTAATTATTGAGGCTATCATCGATAATTACGAAGAAACTTATTTAAAACACGAAGAACTTAGTGATGCTATTTTAGAAGCAACCAATATAAGACCAACACCAGATTTTACGAACTTAGTAGAAAACAGAAAACAAGAATTATTTACGTTTAAAAAAGCAGCAATTAGTTTAAAAAACACGATTGTAAAGCTAGAAAAAGTTAAAATTAAAGGTGTAAATACCAAATATTTTAGTGAGATAAAAGAGCAAACGATCAACTTAATTGCAGATATTGATTTTGAATTGCAAGAGCTAGAAAGTAAAATAAATTTAATTTTTAGTATACAAGGTCATCGTTTAAATGAAGTGATGAAAACCTTGACAATTTTATCTGTGATTTTTATTCCGTTAACTTTTTTAGCCGGAATTTACGGTATGAATTTCGAGAATATTCCTGAGCTAAAGTCACAAAATGGTTACTATATTTTATTAGGAGTTATGGTTGTAATTTCTGTTTTGGCTGTCTGGTATTTTAAACGCAAGAAGTGGTTTTAGAAACTAGTTTTTAGTTTTTAGTTTTTAGTTTTTAGAAATTAATTATTTGACACGGATTTTACGGATTTTCACAGATAGATGTCAACTTGTTATTATTTAAAAAAAAAATATTGAATTCTTACTTTGGATTCTTGCCTGCGTGGTTATGATGAAAAAGCATTTTAGCTATTCGTCCTTGTGAAAATAATTTTTAGATACATCATTAGAGAAATAATACCGAAAATAACCAAAAACCATTTTAAGATATTGAAAAATATAAAATACCCAAATACTTTATAAGAACCACTATTTTGAATTTGAACTATTGTTGAATTTACTCTTTCTGAATTTTCTATAAAAAAATATAAAAGCAAGGAAATTATTGAAATCAATAAAAGTTTAAAGCTTCTCTTATTCGCTTTAATCATTTAAAAAAGTATTTAAAATAGCTAAACTTTCCATAGGATTTTCTTCCATAGGCACGTGACCAGAATTTTCTAAAACAACTAATCTTGAGTTGGGTAAAATGTTGTTCATTCGTTTTCCATTGTCTAAAGGAATCCAAGTATCTTTTGCTCCCCAAATTAATAATGTAGGTATTTGTATGCTTTTTAATTTTGCTAAATTTGCTTTTTCTCCTAATTTAAAATCAACTTTTGCTCTGTCTATAAATGCCTGTCTGTTGCCAACTCTTAATGCCATTTTATGATAACGCGTAATTAAAGCATCAGTAATTTTAGTTTTATCAGCATATACTTGCTCCATATTTTTTCTGATGAAAAACTTGGGAGTTACATATAAAAAAAGCGAATTTAAAACGGGCGTTTTTGCCATTTTAAAAATTGCTGGCTGCGGTTTGTTTGTTGGTAATCCGCTTGCATCTACCAAAATTAGTTTTTCTATTTGTTCAGGATATTCTGCAGTGTAATTCCAAGCAATATTTCCGCCTAAAGAATTACCCGCTAAGTAAAATTTATCAAGCTTTATTTTTAATAAAAACTGATGTAAAAATTGTGTGTATCCCTCAATAGAATAGTCTGCATTTGCATTAGGCCCCGTTAATCCAAAAGCAGGCAAATCCATCCGAATAACTCTAAAGTTTTTAGAAAGTGCTATTGTCCAATCATTCCAAGTATGCAATGAAGACGCCGTTCCGTGTACTAAAACAACTGGAAAACCTTTGCCTTCATCCCTGTAATGCACTTGCATTCCGTTAATTTCTATAAATTTAGAATGCTCATTTGCGTATTCCTTTTTTAAATCATCCGCAGAAATATCTGTATAAGATCCATTGTATATCAACACCAAAAGGATGATTATAATTCCGAGAAAAACCTTCTTTTTAGCACTAATTTTCTTCATGAATTAGTTCATTATTTTATACAAAATTGGCTTACTTGGTGTGGCATCATTTTCAAAAGGCGCAATCATTAAATTTAATAAATACTCACCATCTTCGACCGAATTTGGCACAAAAATAAACTCTGTAATTGTAGCGTCCATTCTTACTTTTCCTGCGGTATTCCAGAAAGCATTATGCGCTAATAATTTTCCACCATCGTTTTCTTTATCCACAGAAGGCAAATCAATTAACAAATGTTTAATTCCTTTTTCTCGCAAATAAATAGCCGCTTCTTCTAGCAAATACGTAGGATTTGTATTCGAATATCGCTTCTTCTTTTTGTCTATTAAATTAGGTAAAGTTCTAATTACAATAGCATCTCTTTTCTTGTTTCTTAAAGCAGTTTTTAGTTGCTTTTCTGAAATGACAAAATCGCCATTTAACTTTTCCGGCGCAACCGTAACCACCTCTGCAACAAAGAAATAATGTTTTAAATGCTGATTTACAGAATGCACTATTTCTGTAATATGACCAACACATTCTGTGTGTGTAATATGAGAATGAGGGTTGAAATGGATGTTGTTAAAATTAACAACTGCGCCACTTGAAACTTTTACTTCTTCACCATCAAATTCTTGTGGAAAAATCTTTGGATCATCAATATACCAAGCATTTATATGCTGTTTTGTAACGTCTATCGCAATAGAAATATCGATAGGTTCAGAAACATCGATTTGTATTTTTCTTGAGTTGTATTCTATAGTCGCCTTCATATATGCTTTTATTTTATTTTAAACTTCGTTTATCATGAACAAATCAGAAGCGATTCCATCAGAGAGAAACTTACCTTTTTTGGTTGTTTTTAAAATTCCGTTTTCAATATACACTAATTCTTGTTCAATGTGTTTTTTTGATTGCTTTTCTAGATATTTTATATATTTTTCGCCAAACTCATTTTTAATTTTATTAAAAGAGACACCCCAAATAGTTCGTAAACCTGTCATCACATATTCGTTATACGTATCTGTTATTGATAAGGTTTCTCTTTCTATTGGCAATCTGTTTTCGGCGATTGCATTGATGTATTTCGAGTTATTTCTTACATTCCAACTTCGTTGAGTTCCATCAAAAGAATGTGCAGAAGGTCCTATTCCTAAATACGATTTCCCCAACCAATACGATGAATTATTTTGACTAAAAAAACCTTCTTTGCCAAAGTTAGACGTTTCATAATGCACAAAATTAGCCTTTTCTAATGCATCTATTAAAATATGAAATTGTTCTTGCGCTTTTTCATCATCCACATTTTTGATAATTCCCTTTTTAATAAAACTTGCCAACGGTGTTTTTGGCTCAACCGTTAATGCGTAACTAGAAATATGTGGCACTCCAAAACTCAATGCCGTTTGTATGTTTTCTTGCCATTCTTGGTTGGTACAGTCGGGAACTCCGTAAATTAAATCCACCGAAATATTAGCAAAATAACGAGTTGCCAGCATTAAACATTTTTTTGCTTCATCGGAATTATGCGCTCTGTTCATCAGCTTTAAATCCTTCTCAAAGAAAGACTGAATACCAATACTTAATCTATTTATAGGAGACTTTGAAAGTTCCATTATTTTTTCTTCGGATAAATCATCCGGATTCGCCTCTAACGTTATTTCTGGATTTTCTACAACTACAAAGTTTTTATAAACGGCATCAATTAAAGTTTCAATTTCTTCGGTTGATAAAACACTCGGTGTTCCTCCGCCAAAATAAATGGTTTCTATAATTGTGTTACCGAGCTCACCTTTTCTTAATTCAATTTCCTTAACAAGCGCGGCAATCATATCCTCTTTTTTCTTTAAGGACGTAGAAAAATGAAAATCGCAGTAAAAACATGCTTGTTTACAGAATGGGATGTGTATGTAGATTCCGGACATATTTTTTATATTTTTAGTAATCAGTTTTCAGTAGCAGTTTTCAGTAGCAGTGGCAGTATTCAGTTTCAGTAGCAGTTTTCAGTAGCAGTGGCGGTATTCAGTTTCAGTTTTCAGTTGCGAGGTTCAGTTTATTATTTTACACCAAATTTACTGGGGTTATTAATCATATAATTTATTAATTTTCCGACTTCTTCATTTTCTGTTGATAAGTTTTCAAATGTATTTTTATCTAAATATTCGCATTTTAAAGCAAATAGTAACCAGGTATAGGTCTCCGAATTTTCAGCATCAGAATCACTTAATTTACTTGCAAAATGTCTTGGATATTGTCTTTTCCTATAAGTTTCAGAAATATTTGCAGAAACACTTCTAGATGATCTTCGTATTTGATCGGTTAAAGCATATTTTTCTTCTTTTGGAAAAGATTTTGATTCTTCAAAAATCTTCATCGCCAATGCAAAGGATTTTTTAAATGCTAATAAATCTGTAAAACTCATATAATTTATTTTAAAAAAACGACTTCAACAAACTGCTACTGAAACTGCTACTGAATACTGAATACTGCTACTGAATACTGAAAACTGCTACTAAAACTGAAACCTAAATTTCATTTCTATTTAACTCTCTTCTCATTTTGTTTCACAAAACTAGCCCAACCAGAATAGCTTTTACTACCAACTACTTTTCCTGAATTGTAAAAATGACAAACTGCTGCTGCTAATCCGTCTGTGGCATCTAAGTTTTTTGGTAAGGTTTTTAAATTTAAAAGTGATTTTAGCATCAAAGCAACTTGTTCTTTGCTGGCATTTCCGTTACCCGTAATTGCCATTTTTATTTTTTTTGGTAAATATTCTGTAATAGGAATTTCTCTAGACAAACCTGCTGCCATTGCAACCCCTTGGGCTCTACCCAATTTTAGCATCGATTGTACATTTTTACCAAAAAAAGGTGCTTCAATAGCAATTTCGTCTGGATTATAGGTGTCAATCAATTCGATGGTACGTTCAAAAATAAGTTTTAATTTTAAATAATGGTCGTCGTATTTTTGAAGTAGTAATTCGTTCATTTGAATGAATTCCATCTTTTTACCTACAACTTTAATCAACCCAAAACCCATAATTGTGGTTCCTGGATCGATGCCTAAAATAATTTTTTCTGTGATCAAACTTGCTTTTTATATAATGATTGCCTACAAAGTTAACCTTTTCTAATGGTTAGTAAAAGAATGTAGTTGTTGATAATTGCTTTTAATTTCTAAGCAATTATAGCCCAATTAAATATTTCGTAAAGCTCTAAACTAGGCATCTGTTTAAGCGCTCCCAATTTTTTTGAAGGAAGCGAATGTCTTAATTCCAAACTCAAGATAAACTCCAAGCAGCAAATAGCTTACAAAAAAATAATTTTTTAAAATAAGGCTGAAAGAAAGTTTTCTGCCTTAAACCACAGAAATACTGCGATGATTAGAAGTATAATCAAAATTAAGCCTTTTGCCGGTTTTGATTCTTTGTTTTTACCAAATTTTCTTTTGAATTCCATTGCTTTTCGAATTGTTAATTGGTTCGTGCTCGAACTGTTTTACTTAAAATGTAAAGCTAGCAAAAGTTCTCGAGAACTGCATCTTGCAAACTAACCGATGTTGACTGTTTTTGTTGCACGCAACATTTCTCTTTTTCCCGGAGGTCCTGCTAATCTTTCTACTGTAAACCCAACTGCTTGCATGGCTCTTCGAACGCTTCCTTTGGCGCAATAAGTTACTAAAACTCCTTCACTTTTTAAAGCGTTAAACATTTTTAAGAAAATAGCTTCTGTCCATAATTCGGGTTGATGTTCTGCGCCAAAAGCATCAAAATAAATTAGATTAAATGTGTTTTCGTCTTCAATTTCGCTAAAAAATTGTTTTCTTTTGGTGAGCTTGAAATCAGTAGAAACAAGATGTTTTTCGGCCCAAGTAACGGCATGCATTTTATCAAAAATAGCTTGGTGTGCTGGTGCTTTAAGCTCTGAAACATAATTTAGTTTTTGAACTTCATTTGCTATAACAGGATAGGCTTCTACCCCAACATACTCAATTTTTATATCGTGTTTTATTCCTTCTAAAAAAGTGATAAATGCATTTAACCCTGTTCCGAAACCTATTTCTAAAATGGAAATATGCGTTAGAGTACTTTCGCTTTTCAGCGAAATTGTCTCAAGAATTTTATCTAATCCGCTTTTTATAAAAACATGATAGGCTTCTTGTATTGCGCCATGTTTAGAGTGGTAATTTTCATTCCAATCTGGTAAATGAATGGTTGTAGAACCATCGGAGGTTATTCGAATTTCTCTTTTCATGATTGCAAATTGATTTTTTTGAGATGTTTAAATAAGAGCTAATTTTAATCTACAACTATTTCACGAATCACATCTTTACATTTCTGCATTTCAGATTTCGATAATTGATTAAAACTTTTAATAATTCGTAATTTGTCGATAGTTCTAATTTGATCAATCGCAATCATTTCTACCTTGTCTTCTATGTTATATTTTTCTAAGATCGTTTTGATTAAACGTAAAACCTTTTAAATTTAAGGTTTTTTATAATTGCTGTTTCCAGACCTTTATTTTGTAATTATAAAGTTGGTACAATTTCTTTAATCAGAAAAAATTTTACAGAGATACCAGACGGATTTAAAAAATTGACTCTTGTTTGTTTAGAGCTTATGGTTAGTGTATTAAGAGCGAAATCGAAAGGCTCAAAAAAGCTCAACTGTAGAAAAAGATCGGTTTTGAAATAACAGTTGAGCATTAAATATACTAAAATGAAAAATAGAACTATTATTTTTTCATTAAAACGCCATTTGCTTCAAAAGCAAACTCCTTTTTAGGAACTGTAATTTGTGCTATTTCTTCTTTTGTTTTACCAGCATCTTCTGCATAATGTTGCAATTCTGCCACCGATGTTTCTTTTACAAAAGCTTTACCTTCCACAATGACTTCTCTGTCTTTAGCATCTAAAGGCATAAAAAAACCATAATCTTTAAATGTAACCATCGTTTCCTCTGCATCATTTAAAGGTAGTTTCATCCAACATCCTTTTTTGGTGCACACTTCTTTTATGTTCGACGCAAATTTTACATTTAAAGTATCGCCCACTTTTAGGGTATTAAATTTTGCCAACATCTCACTAGACGTAATTACAGCATCGTTTGTTATTTTGTCTCCAAAAGAATCAAAAGCAACAATTTCTTGTTGTTCTTTTTTTACAGTTTCCTTTTCTAAACTCCCTGTTTTACAACTTGCAAATACAAATATTGCTATTGCACAAAATTTAACCAAATTCTTCATTTTATAGATTTTTAAGTAATATTTACAAATGTAAGAAAATTGAACTTACGCGTAAACTTTGGAGAAATAAATTATGTACATTTGTGTTATAAAAACAATCAATAAAAAGAATGAAGTCTCATATAGAAATTCAACTTATAGAAAAATCGAAGATAGACTCAGTAGATTTTAACAATTTGCCTTTTGGAAGCGTATTTTCTGACCACATGTTAGAAATTGATTTTAAAGACGGCGCTTGGCAAACTCCAATTATCAAACCTTATTCCCCTATAACTTTAGATCCTTCTGCAAAGATTTTTCATTACGGACAATCTATTTTTGAAGGGATGAAAGCTTATAAAGACGCAGAAGGCAAAATGATGCTTTTTAGACCTTTAGAAAATTGTAGACGTTTAAATAAATCGGCAGAGCGTTTGGTAATTCCGCAAATTCCTGAGGATGTTTTCATGGATGGTTTAAAAAAATTATTAGAAGTTGATAGCGATTGGATTCCTACAAACGAAGGTAGTTCTTTATACATTAGACCTTTTATGTTTGCTACGGGTAATGGTTTTCATGCCTCGCCTGCAAATGCATATAAGTTAGTAATTTGTACGGCTCCTTCTGGTGCTTATTTTGCAGGAAAAGTAAAAGTTTTAATTGAAGAAAAATATGCACGTGCTGCTAATGGTGGTGTTGGTTTTGCAAAAGCTGGTGGTAATTATGCTGCACAGTTTTACCCAACGCAATTAGCAATCGAAAAAGGATACAATCAAGTTATTTGGACGGATGACAACTCGCATCAGTTTATTGAAGAAGCGGGTGCAATGAATATTTTTGTTCGTATTAACGACACTTTAATTACCAGCCCTACTAGTGACAGAATTTTAGACGGAATTACCCGAAAAAGTATTTTGCAAATAGCAGAAGATGCTGGCATTAAAACAGAAGTAAGAAAAATTTCTGTTGGTGAAGTGGTTGAAGCTGCTAAAAACGGAAATTTAAAAGAAATGTTTGGTGCAGGTACTGCGGCAGTAATATCGCCAATTGCTGGTTTTGGATATCAAGAAAATGATTACGATTTACCAGAATTAGAAAATCCGTTTGCATCTCAATTAAAGAAAAAAATTACAGATATTCAGACAAATAAGGTAGAAGATCCTTATGGTTGGAGAGTGTTTTTGTAGTGTTCAATTGTCAGTGATCAGTTGTCAGTTATCAATAAACAGGTATCAGTTATCAGTCTCAGTTGGCAGTTTCAGTTGGTAGGTACCTGTTTTCAATAAACAGACTTATAATTTTATAAAAAAGCATCAATTTAAAAGTTGATGCTTTTTTTGTGCCTTAGAGTTTCGAATGAAATCCTGTATCGAAATGCGTCTTATAATTAAATTATGCAAAGATTCTCAATACAATTTTGATATAGAATCTGAACGACACAAAATTACAATTAATATGAGTTAGAGGTAAAAAAGGTTCTCGATACAATTTCGATAAAAATCGAAACCCCTCGAACTAAAAGCACATAAAATTAAGCTTGATAAAAAAATTGTTACATCGAGTGAAATTCTTTTTTCAAGAATTTTGTATCAAGAAGTTTTTTGTACCTTAGGGTTTTCATCATAAATAGTGGAACTTTTAGCTATAAAATATTTTAGGACTCATGTAAAACATGACCAAAATTGCTATAATTTTGTTTCAATTTAAAACTGTTTTTAAAATCAAAAATGAATAAATACGTTGTTGTAAACCAAGTAGAAAAATGGAACTTTTCCATAGAAAATATTAATGTTATCTCTTCGCAAGAGTATTTAACCAACCCTAAATATTCGTTACTCAAGAGTGCCAGAATCTTTAACCTTTGCAAGGATTACTCCTATCAATCTAAAGGATATTACGTATCCCTTTTAGCAGAAGCTAGAGGTCATTTGGCAATACCTACTATAAAAAATATAGTAGATTTAAAGGCCTTAGAATTGGTGCGAATCGTATCCGAAGAATTTGATGATAATATACAGAATAGTTTAAAAAACATAAAGTCTAGAGAGTTTACATTAAGCGTATATTTTGGCCAAAATGTTGCACAAAAATATAAAGAATTAAGCGCGTTGTTTTACAAACATTTTCAGGTTCCTTTTTTACGTGTAAAATTTAATCACACTACAAAATGGGAAATTCAGAGTATTAGAGCAATCGCAGAATCAGAAATTCCTGCAGATCATTTTGAGAGTGTTCATGAGTTTGCAAACCAGTATTTTTCTAAAAAACGCTACGACACGCCAAAACTTATAAAATCTGATTTCGATTTGGCTATTTTAGTAAATCCCAATGATCCGGCGCCACCAAGTAATGCAAAGGCTTTAAAAAAGTTTATTGAGATTGCTGAGAAAATGAATATTTATGCAGAAATTATTGAACCGAAAGATTTAAGTAGGTTAAACTCTTTTGATGCCTTATTTATTAGACAAAGTACCGAGGTTAATAATGAAGCCTATGCTTTTGCTCGTAAGGCGCAGCAAGACGGCATTGCCATTATAGATTACCCAGATGCTATTTTAAAATGTTGCAATAAAGTGTATATGGCAGAGGCTTTAAACAATGCAAATATTGCCACACCAAAAACGATTATTGTGCATAAAGACAATAGAGACGAAGTTTTGGCAAAAACAGGATTGCCTTGTGTTTTAAAAGCGCCAGATTCTACGTTTTCTTTTGGAGTTAAAAAAGCTAAAACGATAGCAGAGTATAACGAATTGGTTACAAATATGCTTAAAGAGTCTGATTTAATTATTGCGCAAGAATTTTGCCCTTCGGATTATGATTGGAGAATTGGTATTTTAGATGATGAGCCTTTTTATGCCTGTAAATATTATATGGCAAAAGGGCATTGGCAAATTTACAATTGGGATGCTAAAAAGAAAGATGATCAAGATGGCAATGCAGATTGTTTACCTATAGATAAAGTGCCAAAGAAAGTTTTAAAAATGGCTTTAAAATCGGCAAGATTAATGGGCAAAGGTTTATACGGAATCGACATTAAAGTGGTTGATGATGTGCCAATGGTTATTGAAATTAACGACAACCCAAATATCGATTTTGGTGTAGAAGATGCTTTTTATGGAGACCGCATTTATACACAAATATTAATGGCTTTAAAAAATAGATTAGACTAATTATGGGCAAAAAATATCATTTATTTGAAGTGTTTGGCATCGAACTAGAATACATGCTGGTGGCTACAGATACTTTTAAAGTAACACCTATTGTTGATCTTTTGTTAACCAAAAAAAATGGTTCTTTAACTTCGGATATTGAAAACGGAAAAATAGCCTGGAGCAATGAATTGGTTGCACATGTTTTAGAGTTAAAAACAAACGGCCCAACGAATGATTTAAATAATTTATCAGCAAATTTTTATGCAAATGTTGTGGAAATTAATGCTCTTTTAAAAGAGTTTAACGTACAGTTAATGCCAACGGCTTCGCATCCTTTAATGAATCCGGATACGGATACACAATTATGGAAACATAGTTATAGCGAAGTCTACGCGCTTTATAATCGTATTTTTAATTGCAAAGGTCATGGTTGGAGCAATGTGCAAAGTACGCACATTAATTTGCCATTTTTTAACGATGAAGAATTCGAGAAATTACATGCTGCTGTTCGTGTTCTATTGCCTTTAATTCCGGGTTTATGTGCAAGTTCTCCAATTTTAGAGGGTAAAAATACAGGCTTTAAAGACACTAGATTAGAGTATTACAAAACCAATCAGAAAGAAATACCAGAAATGACCGGTAAAGTAATTCCGGAAAATGTTTTTACAAAAAAAGCCTATCATCAAACAATATTTGAACCGATTCAGAAAGCCATTAAACCTTTTGATACAGAAAATATTTTAGACCATCATTTTTTAAATTCTAGAGGTGCTATTTCTCGTTTTGATAGAAATGCGATTGAAATACGTTTGGTAGATATTCAAGAATGCCCAAAGGCAGATATTGCTGTTTGTGTTTTAATTATCGAGGTTTTAAAATTATTGGTGAGTGAAAATTTAGTTTCTTTAAAACATCAGAAAAAATGGAAGAAAGAACCGCTTTTTGATATTTTAAATGATGCCATAAAACATGGTGAAAACTCACTAATTACAGACTTAGACTACCTTCAATTATTCGGATTAAAAGAGGCTACCAATCAACAAAATGTTTGGAAACACCTATTTAATTTGGTAAAAGAGTCTATTGATGCAAGTCATTTAGAAGCCTTGAACACTATTTTAACCCAAGGCACTTTGGCTACCCGAATTTTAAAAGCAATAGATATCGATTTCTCTGAAACTAATATCAAAAAAGTGTATACTGCTTTAGGCGTTTGTTTGCAGAAAAACGAAGTCTTTACTCCATGAAAATCGTATTAACTTGTGAACATGGCGGAAATGAAGTTCCGGTGCATCAACAACATTTATTTTCATTAAACAAGCAAATTTTACATACTCATAAAGGTCTAGACTTAGGTGCACTAGACCTTTTTAATCAGCTAAAACCTTTAGCCGATTTTTCTATAGCGAGCACAACTAGTCGTTTATTAATAGAGCTAAACAGGTCTTTGCATCATAAAAATTTGTTTTCAGATTATTCTAAAACGATTTCTACATCAGAAAAAAAAGAACTCATTGCTTCTTATTATTTGGTGTATCGAAATGAGGTTGAGAATAGCATCCGAAGTTATATTAAGGAAGGGAATGAAGTACTGCATATTTCTGTGCACTCCTTTACGCCTATTTTAAATTCTATTGAACGAAACTGCGATATCGGTTTGCTGTACGACTCGTCGCACACCAAGGAAAAAGCGTTTTGCAATTTACTTAAAAAGAAAATTCTAGCACAAAACCCGCTTTTAAACGTGCGGTATAATTATCCTTATTTGGGCAAAATGGACGGTTTTACAACGTATTTACGCAAACAATTTATATCTAATTATATAGGTATTGAGCTTGAAGTGAATCAGAAATATGTTAGGGAAAACAAATTGGATGTTGAGATTTGTGAAATGTTAGTGAGTAGTTTTGAGGGTTTATTTTTTAGTGATGGTATTAGTGATCTATAATGTTTTGCACTGCTTGTTTCAGTTTCTACAAGTAGTTTTCAGTAAATAGTTTAAAGTTTTTCTTAAGTTAACAAATACATCTGAAACTGTCTTTTTAGTTGGTTATTTAGATTTTAAAGCGCGTTTATATTTTTGTAATTCACGATATTTATTGCCGTAAAATCTTACACATAAAAACTTAATTAAATTCGGTTTACAGCTAAAAGAGACATTTTTAACTGATTAATAACGGAATTAGTCCAATTATCAAAAAAAAAGCTTATTTTTAGAGAGCTATAAAAAAATAAAGAATTGCTATATCCTACTATATTTTTAGAACAAAAAAGTCATAAAAAAGAGCTTAAGCTACTCTTAAAGTTTGAGTATAATAATACTCTTATAAACTTAACTAGAAAATTAAAAAATGCTCGCTGGAGTAAGACTTTAAATAGTTGGCATGTTGATTTCACCCAAGAAAACATAGCACTTATTACCAAAACTTTTAAGGATATTACCCCTATTAATTCTGATAAATTACCAAAAAAAGAATTATTTAAACGGAATTTAACTGATTCAGAAAAAATGCTTTTGAATGATTTTTATTTGTACTTAAAAGGAAAAAGATATAGCCAAAGTACTCTACAAACTTATACTTTTTTTGTTGCTGATTTTATTAATTTTTACACAAAGAAACCCTTAGATGAACTTACAAACAGAGATGTAGAGCTTTTTATCGAAAAAGTTTTTATAGAACGTAACTATTCGGTAAGTTCACAAAGGCAATTTATAAGTGCCTTAAAATTATTTATTGTTTTTTATCCGCAGACAAAAATTAATGATTTGGTTTTAGTAAGGCCTAAAAAATCTAGAAAACTGCCAAGTGTTTTGTCTCAAGAAGAAGTTTTAACAATTATACAATGTACACGAAATTTAAAGCACAGAGCTATTATTGCTTTACTTTATTCTTGCGGATTACGAATTAGTGAATTGATTAACTTAAAGTTAGCCGATTTTCATATTGAGAGAAAACAGCTTATTGTAAAGAATGGCAAAGGCAGAAAAGATAGATATGTAAGTTTAGCGGATAGTTTTTTACCGCTTTTGTCTAATTATTACCATTCTTATAAACCTGAACTCTATTTTGTCGAAGGGCAAAACGGCGGTAAATACAGTTCAGAAAGTGTTCGACAATTTTTAAGAAAGAGCAGTTTGAGTGCAAAGATTAAGAAAAATGTGACTCCGCATACCTTAAGACACAGTTATGCAACCCATTTATTAGAAAATGGTGTTGATATTAGATACATACAGTCGTTGTTAGGGCACGCAAAACCAGAAACAACGATGATATATACACATGTTAAAAGAAAAGATTTAATGGATATTCAAAACCCATTAGACATTGCTTTAAAGAAGATAAACAACCGCGATAATGAAAAGGGAAATCTTTTATTATCCGGTGATATTTAACCTAAATACAATATATTTGATTGCATATAAACCGTTGTGCAACATTTGAAAAACATATAGATAATATGAAAATATACCTTTCAAAATCTCATTCTGATGATGACGAATTTTTTCCTGACCAAGGAAAATTAGGAATTATCTTTTCATCAAAAGATGACATTTTAAAATTATGCGGTTTTTTTGAGAAGGTCAAAAGCCACATTGAAAATAACGATAATTGTCATATACATTTTAGAGATAGTTTTTCGGAGTGGAAAAAAGAAAGACATATAGATTTAGAAATTAACGTGGACAATTAATTATGAAAAGTAATCTGATAGAACATATTAAATTCATTCTAATTGATGCAATAAATGATGATATTCAAGGAATTTATGAACTGAATAATTCTGTAAAAAAATATTACCCTGAATTAGAAACTCAAAACGGAACTGTCTTTGTTTGTGGAAAAATATTATCTGAACTGATTGCCGACAACTATGTAGGAGTTTTTAAAATGACCAACCCCAAATTTGAAAAAATTGAATCTATTAATAATGAAATCGGACAAAAAATCGCATCGGATAAAACTAATTGGACTGAATACCAAAATGAATGGATTTACGGAATTGAAAGTGTGAACGTGAAAAAATCGGTTGAATTGGAAAATGTATTATACCAAAAAATAAAAACGTTGCACAACACCGTATAAAATTAATTGCTAGCAAATCGCTTATTTAGGAAAGTCCAAACGGACTTTCTTGGTTCGTGTTTTATTTACTAAGTTAGTCGCTTATAACACGCAACTAACCTTATACAAACACGTTGTAAGTAATTGGCGAAAATCCTCAAACTGAATAAATTTATAGTTCAATAATCTTAAATCTCTCTATTTTTAGAGTTCGGAAAAAAATGAAAACTGTTGAACACTCTTTCGCTAATTGGAATTTTATCAAAACGCAAAATTTACAAAGTTTGCGGAATTGAGCAACTTTCGGAATTAAGGAAGTTTGAGGAATTAAGCAGGTTTTCAGAATTGAGCTACGTTCGAAATTAAGCAAGTTTGCGGAATTTTTACTTATTTAAAAAATAAAGAAAATATCTAAATTTCAGAATTGAGCAAAATAAGGAATTTAAACAGTTGCGGAATTTTCACTTTTTCGGAAAACAAAAACCAAGCAAAAACTGAGGAATTAAGCAAAAGACGGAATTAAAAAAGTTAGAAAAATTAAAGAAAATGGGATAATAAATAAACAACTACTTACAACACTGTGCATAATTTATTGCTTTATAGTTTTTCTTGCGAAAATCCTCGGAATCGTGAAAGTCTGTGTTTTATTAATTAATTTTTCGTTAAATTTACGCAACAAACCATGCACAAATCCGTTGTAAAAAACAGGGGGAAGTTATAATTTAAGACCAATAGTTATTTAAAAAAACATTTAGCTTTAAACCTTTGAAAACCAAAATAGGAAAAAAATGTTTGAAAAAATAGATTTTGGAACACTCTTTCGCGAGTCAAAATTCTGAAATGACTTTGTTTCTTTTTGGAGTTTTAAAATGTTGAAAAAAGGAAAAAGTTGACGGAATTTTGCTAATGTGGGAAATTATCAAAGCGTTTGAATTTACTCAAACGCTGAAAAACCAAAATTGTGGAATTAAGCAGCTTTCGGAATTATTTTCTTTGTGGAATTTTTACTCAATATTGCCATTTAGAAAACTGGAGAAATTGGAAACAAGAGTTAATAAAAAAGGGGAATTAATAGAATAGAAAAATTAATGGGAGAATTAAAGCCTGCATTTTACAACACCGTGCATAATTTATTGCTTTATTGGTTTTTCTTGCGAAAAACCTCGGAATCGTGAAAGTCCGTGTTTTTTAATTAATTTTTCGTTAAATTTACGCAACAAACCATGCACAAAT
>NZ_MSCM01000001.1:2092391-2093419 GCF_002954665.1 Polaribacter glomeratus
TACGTTGGGCTTAATTAAAAAAATGAGAAAAACTGTATACTTTTTGATATTTTTAAGCTTTTTAAACTGTAGAAATTACACAGAAAAAGGAATAAATATAGATAATGAAAAATTTGAATTAATTGTTCCTGAAAAACATAAGGAACTATTAATATTATTCCCTGGATTTGGTGGTACAAATGAAAGTATAAAAACAGAATGTAATATTGTAAAGAAAGCCTTAAAACAAAAAATCTCTATCTTAATTTTAAAAAATAATCGAAATTTCTTTTTAGAAAAGAAAGAACTTGAAAAATTAGGAGAAACAGTTGTCGAACTTATTGACAAAAAGAATATTAACAATAATAAAGTATTTATTGGAGGGTTTTCAGCGGGTGGGAATTTAGGATTACAACTTGGAAAATATTTAATAAAAAAAGAGAAATACAAAAATAATCTGAAAGGAATATTTATAATTGACTCACCTATTGATTTAGAGCAACTCTATTTAAAATATGAAAAATCAGTCGTAGAAGATGAATCTGGAAGTATAAAATACTTCTTGAACATTTTGGAAAAACAAATTGGAAACCCAAAAAAAGATTTTGAAAAATATAAAGAGTATTCTCCATATTTAAGTTCAATTGAATATACTAAAAATGTGGAATTCGAGAATACAGAATTAATATTCTATACAGAACCAGCTTTAAAATTTAGAAAAGATAATTTTAATCAGAATTTTGAAAATACAAATGGTTATCAAATAAAAAAATTATCTAAACTTTTGAATCAAAAAGATTTTAAATCCAAATATATAGAAACTGAAAATAAGGGATATAGAAAAAACGGAATGAGAAATCCACATTCTTGGTCAATAATGAATGAAAATAAAATTGTAGAATGGATAAAAAATAACTAAGCCCAACACCGTACAAAATTAATTGCTTTGGTTCTGGCTTATTTAGGAAAGTCCTCGCGGACTTTCTATTCAGTAATTATTTATTAACTTTATTGCTTAACCACAGCAACTAATCTTGTACAAACACGTT
>NZ_MSCM01000001.1:2096486-2097179 GCF_002954665.1 Polaribacter glomeratus
TAACATTTACCAATAACACTTCTGAAAAATGAATCCATTAGAATTATTTAAATATTTAGAAAAAAATAAATTAACATTTAGTAAACCTTTGAATGAAAAAGAGATATTGTTTATGGCTAAACAAAGAGAATCATTAGACTCTTTGATAGCTTGTGATATAATTGAAAAAAACGGAAGATACTTCTCTTTAAATAACGAAGGGAAAAGAGCTTCTATTATAGGAATTAAAAAATGGGCTAAAGATTTAGAAGACATAAAAAAAAGGGAATTAGTTTATAATGTTTTTGGGTTTTTTAATAATTGGTATAATCTACCAAGATTGAAAATTATGCTTGAAAAAATTACAAAATCCAAGATATCTAATGAATTATGGAATGTTATTAAAGCTGTTTTAATATTATTAATTGTTTGGTTTATTAAGGAAATATTCGGAATAAAATTAAACTGAATGAAATGTATCATTGAAATAGCTAGAATTTAACTTATTTAAACAATAAATATACGGAATAAAAACGACATAAACAACTGAATAATAGTTAATTAATAACAAAAATACGTAATCTGAATAAAAAAACGTTACCCAACACCGTGCATAATTTATTGCTTACTTTTCGTTTCTTTGGAAAAGTCTAGCTCACGTAAAAGTTTAGATTATTTACTAGCTTTTCGTTAAATTTTCGCAACAAACCATGC
>NZ_MSCM01000001.1:2097769-2098899 GCF_002954665.1 Polaribacter glomeratus
CCAATAATTTGAAATGAAATTCACAACCGAACAATTAAATGCAGAAGGAATAAGACAATGGGATTGGATTAAAGAGCAATTTCCAGATTGCCCTTTACTTTTAGGGAATGGTTTTAGCCTAAATTTCAGTTCAAGATTACTTTATCGTAATTTATATGAAAAGTACATCGAAAATTGTCCTGAAGACGCTAAAAAATTATTCAAAGAATTCAAGTCTACAAACTTTGAAATTATTTTAGAACATCTTGAGTCAACAGAAAGAGTTTGTAGCGCATTAGAAATTGAACAACAAAGAATAAGCAGAAATAAAGATTTAATTAAACAAGGTTTAATCGATTCGATTAATCGTATTCATCCAACACCAGACGAAATAAAAATAGACCAAATTAAACTTGTAGCGGAACAAATAAAGGAATTCGAACAAATTTTCACTACAAATTATGACTTATTTCTTTACTATTTAATTTTAGAAAGCAAAAAATTCGGAGATTATTTTTATATGCCATTCTTTGAGGATGAAAGATTTAAACGTTTCAAAACTGGAGATGTTTTTAAAAAAAATCATATTTACTATTTACACGGAGCTCTTTTTGTTTTTGAAAAATCAGTAGAAACAATAAAAATAAAACGTGATGAAAATTGGCTCATTGAAGTTATTACGAAAGAAATATCTAAAGACAATTATCCTTTATTTATAAGTGAGGGAACTTCTGAAATGAAATTAAAAGGTATTCAATCAAATAATTATCTAACATATTGTTTTAGAGAACTGAAAGAAAACAAAAACAAAAATCTTGTCATTTACGGACAATCACTTAGTGACCAAGATTTGCATATTGTAAAAGCAATTGACGAGAATTATGACAAAGTTGCTATTTCAATTAGAATATCTGAAAACAAAACAATGAACGAATTGAAATCGGAAATGAATAGAATAAAATCTATCCTAAAAAACACAGAAGTTGAATTTTACGATTCTACTTCCCTATTTAAATTTGAATAAAAAACTATTGGCAACACCGTATATAATTTATTGCTTGGTTCTCGCCTACTTACGAAAGTCCTCGCGGACTTTCTTGGTCGGTAATTATTTACTAAATTAGTTGCTTGAAACACGCAACAAACCATAT
>NZ_MSCM01000001.1:2103608-2122238 GCF_002954665.1 Polaribacter glomeratus
ACTTGCCATATTACTGATTAGCATTTTATTTTCTACTCTAGATTTTAGATTGATATAATTATCTAATGTTATATCTGGCCAAAAATTAACCATTGTAATATTTTCATTAATAGAACCTATTCTATCTATTCTACCAAAACGTTGAATGATACGTACAGGATTCCAATGTATATCATAATTGACTAAAAAATCACAGTCTTGTAAATTTTGGCCTTCTGAAATACAATCTGTTGCTATTAAAATATCTATTGATTCTTTTATATTAGGATGTAATTGTTGTTTACTTTTAGAACGTGGTGAAAAACAAGTTAACAATGTATTCAAATCTGTTGGAATTACTTTAGATGTACATTTACGGCTGCTACCTGTTATTAATGCAGTGTTTAATCCATAAAATGTTTTAAACTCTGACTTTAGGTTATCATATAAATAATTAGCAGTATCTGCGAAAGCTGTAAAAATGATTACTTTTTTGTTATCAGGATTTTTAGGGTTCTCAATTTTTTCTTTTACTAATTCTTTTAAATCCGTTAATTTATAATCTAAACTATCTTTTACTATAGAAATTTCAGATAAAAGTTGTTCTAATATTTCAACATCAGCACTTAAATCTTCTTTCCATTTTCTACCATCCATATCTGCAATATGAACTTTTACTTTTTTACCAATTACATTTTCTTCATCACCCCAATCTGCATCCCAATCTATATCATTAGATATATTTGCTTGTATACCAGAGAAGGTGTTTTCTTCCCCTTTTTCAATAGCGTTTATAGCATTTACTATTTGCCCTAATATATTCTGAACTGTTAATCTAAAAGCATACACAGAACTTTCAATACGTTTTAATAAATTCATACGCATTAAAATCTTTAAACTTGCTTCTCGATCTATTTGAGCAAATTTACCAGAACCAGCTTTTACTTGCTTATCATATAAGTCAGCATACATTTGAACCTTACTAGGCAGAATATAACTTAAGGGTGAATAAACAGAAAGATTTAATAATGATAATCTTTCTGCAATTTCAATATAATTAGTACCGGTATTTTTTGTTAAAGCACTTTGAATAGATATTGGTTTATTTCTTTTTGGAAATTCTCCAATTTCAGATGTATCATAATAAGTAGTAATGTGCTTTCTTGAACGTGCTATGGTTAGACTATCTAAAATTTCAAAGAAATCAAAATCTAACATTTCTAGTAATTTTTCTGTAGTGCGCTGTTCTGTTTCAAATTTAGACCAACTATTAAAAGCCTGTTGTGCTCTTTTAAAGATAGTATCGACACCTCTTTCTGTATCTAGCTTTTCATCAATCTTTTCTGAAGTACCTTCATAAGCTAAAGCTAATTGATTTTTTAAATCATTAAACCTATTGTTTACTGGTGTTGCAGATAGCATTAAAACCTTTGTCTCTATGCCTTCTTGCATTATTTTACGTAATAATTTTTGGTATCTATTTTCTTTACCTACTGATGTATTGTTGTTTCTAAAGTTGTGCGATTCATCAATTACAACTAAACCGTAATTACCCCAATTTACATTTTCTAAATTACGACCATTGCTCATACCCCTTTTGCGAGACAAGTCTGTATGAAATAAAACATCATATCTAAATCTATCTTTAGATAAAATGTTGTCTTTATCATTTTGGCGATAGGTATTCCAGTTAGCTTCTAATTTTTTAGGGCATAATACCAGAACATCTTTGTTTCTTTTTTCGTAATATTTTATGACACCTAATGCAGAAAACGTTTTTCCCAAACCAACGCTATCTGCAATTATACAGCCATTGTATTTTTCTAATTTATTAATAGCCCCAATTACTGCATCTTTTTGGAAATTATAAAGCATTCCCCAAGTCACTGTATCTTTAAACCCAATTTCATCATTGGGTAAATTTTCCATTGCAATATCATCTAGAAAATCGCTAAAAATATTATAGAGCGTAATAAAATAAATAAACTCTGGACTATTCTCTTTATACGCATTTTCAAAATACTCTTGTACAAAATTAGTTACGTCTTGTAAATTTTCTTGATTTCCCCATATCTGATTGAACCATTCTAAATATGCATTACTTTGAGGAAAATCTACTTTTTGAATTAATGTAGGAAAACCTTTTTTATGGCTAACTCCCAAATCTGACGTTGTAAAACCATTAATATTAGAAAAGGCTGCGCCAGATTCTTTATTATCTATATGTATTAAGCCATTCAAAGGAGTGTTTGCGTTTTTATTAGACTTAAAGGTTACTTTTTCTTTTACCCAAGTAGAGCACTCTTTAGCTATTGCCTTTTGATTTAGTTCGCTTTTTAAACGTAATTCAAACTCTCCTCCACATAAATCTGCTTCATTAAAAATATGAGGTATATAAAACTCTCTTGATTCTTTATTTAATTTCTCCTTTAAGAAAGTAGGTGAGGTGAAAATAAATTTCAATTCCTCTATTCCCTTTAATTCTTTTTTTAAAGCCTCAAAAGCATAGATAGAAAAAGAAGATGCAGCAATTGCCATTTTACTACCTTTTTTAATTTCTATTTTTAACTCATCGTTTAATCGATTATTTACATTGTCTATTAACTTCATAAAAATCACTTTGTTCTATATTGTTCTAAAATACTCCAAGGACTTTGATTCATATTAGAATGCCAAACTTTTTTTAAATCTACACCACTGTCGCTGGTTAAATAAATTTCATTGATATATTGTTCTAATGTATCAACGTGTAAATTGCTATAATGATTTGAAAGGAAATCATTAGCTATTTTTAGAGTGTAGCGATCTGGTCTTTTTACCTTATCATAGCCTAAACAACTTTTGTTTTTAAATAATACAACTACTGTACAACCACCTGGCTGTAAACTCCATGGATGTGTTCTATGAGAATCACCAACCCATACTATTTTAGTAACCGAACCTTTTATGATATTTAATTGTTGATTAATTTCACTTTCAAATTCATTTTGGGATAAACTGAATTTAGATGGTGTTTCTTTTGGTTTAAGCACAATAGGGGCCACCTTTAATGGAGTAGCGACAGTTGTACTAGATTTTTTTACTGGTGGATTTTGAGAGACGTAGTTACTTGAAGGTTCTGGATGATAATATGCAAAATAAAATAGTAGATACCCCCCACAAATAACAAAACCCATCGTGCCAAAGCCTTTTACAGCAAGAATAATAAAAGGTATTACAACTATAAATATAATATTCTTTAACATTTTTCTTTATTTTAAAGTAACCATCTCTAACATTTTTTCATACGTACTTACTTTACTAAACAGCACTTCACCATTACCAATCTCTTTAAAATGTTCTTCTGCACAATGTATTTTAAGAGCTTCAATACCCCTTAAATCTTGTTGTTTATCTGAACCTTTTGTTTCAGCTACAAAGTAAATTTCACGTACTTTTTCTTTTTCAAAAACTATTGCCCAATCTGGACTATACTTACCTGTTTTTTCACCTGTAGGAATTGTAATGTAGAAATCTTTAGGTAGTTTAGCGAATACAGAAACCACTGCACTTGTGCTTAACGCTTCTGCAAATGCCGTTTCTATATTTGAATCTGATTTAACATAATCGTAGATATGATTTTTTACTTTTTCTGAGTTTCTATCTACTGTAATTTCGTTGGTAAATACCGATTTAGCATCGTAACGATCTTCTGTTTTGTAATACTTAATATTGTGTAATATTAGACTCGCTTTTACTTCATTTATTAAGCCTCCCGATTTTGCTATAAATTCTTCAGGGTTTTTACGTAGTAAGACAAATTTTTGTGGACTTATTTTTTGCAAAATAGCCACAATACTTCTACGTGTTAAGTTGGTGACGTTTACTATTTCACCCACTATATCATATACCGTATCTGTATATAAATCTGCATCTAACTTTTTAGATTCTCTGTTGGTTTGCTTAAAACCTTCTTTATTTTGTAACTCTTCTTTATTACTGTCTTTTAGAAACCCTGTTTTAATTTCATAAATTCTATCTGAAATATATAAATCTGCATTTAACCTAATTACACTATCGTTGATTAGTTTTTTAGTATTAAATTTTACTTCATAAATGGTTTTAATATTTATTTTTTTCCAAAGTTCTTGAAACTCTTTTTTATGGAAATTTTTATTAAGCGTTGCTGTGATTATATTTCTATCGTTTTCTGGTTTTATCATTTCACCAGTATAAACTGATTTTAATAGTTTTGTAATGGATGCTCTAAATGGTTCTAAATTTTCTGGTAAAACTACTTTGTTTTGTTCAATAGCTATTTTACCTTCTTCTGTGATTTTATCATCTTCATCAATAATATCATTTTTATATAATATTTTGTTGAGCTTTTTAGCTACTTCTTTATCGATACGCATTTCAACACCCATTGCATCTGTAACAACTTTACCAATAAAAAACTCTATCTCTGCTTTTTGAGGTCTATCTTTTAAGGTTGCTGCAATTTCTGACTGTAATCCTTTTGCAAAATCCTCATAACTTTCTGATGCTATAATTGTTAATTTATTAACACTATGCACAGCATCACCAACGGTATCATAATCTTGGCGAATACCATTTTTACCTTCAACACATACCACGCCCTACTTCTTGCCTTCTTCTATTTTTACTTGCTGTTTCCGTATGTTTTAAAGCACAGATTTGAAAAACATTAGGGTTATCCCAACCCTCTTTTAAAGCTGAATGCGAAAAGATAAAACGTGTTGGTTCTTCAAGACTCAACAAGCGTTCTTTATCTTTCATTATTAAATCGTAGGCAGAAATATCATCAGAATCTTCAGAGCCACGTTTTACAGATGGATCTATAAACTTTTTCTTTTTATCTATAGAAAAGTAACCATTGTGAATTTCATCAGCTTTATCTCTATCTAAAAACTCGGCATACGCACTAGGAAAATACGCTTTACGTGCAGTACCAGGATCTGTATCTTTTAAATAGTCGTTATAATCTTGTTGAAATAAATCTAAAAAATCATTTTTTAATTTGTTGTATTCTTCTTCAAATATCTGCGCATATTCACCTAAAACTTGTTCGCCATTTTCGTCGTATTTTCGATACTTATCTACTGTGTCAATAAAGAATAACGATAACACTTTTATGTCTTTATTATATAACTCTTTCTCCTTTTGTAAGTGTGATAAAATAGTTTCACGAATTTGAATACGTCTAAATGCTTTTTCATCTAAATCGCCAACTGCATCACCAGCTTGTAAGGATATTCCATTTACAGAAATAGTATTAGAAGCACCATTAATATCTGTAATTAAGCAATTTTTATATTGTGGCATTTCACCAGATAATTCAAATAAATTAGCTCCTTCTTCTAAACGATGTCTATATCTTTTTACTCCAGAACCGCTTCGTTTTTCATATTCGATTATAGCTACTGGTGCTTTTCCTGTTTTAGTTTCAATCTGTTCTAAATACACATAGCCCGTTGTACCTGTAGAACCTTTTAAGTTAA
The DNA here is from genome assembly GCF_002954665.1 of Polaribacter glomeratus. Lineage (GTDB taxonomy): Bacteria > Bacteroidota > Bacteroidia > Flavobacteriales > Flavobacteriaceae > Polaribacter > Polaribacter glomeratus. Next base: position 2,109,089 of record NZ_MSCM01000001.1, read on the forward strand.
TCCCTTTTACGTGAATTTTCTTTACCAACTTTTTACTGTATGCATCTATAGCATCTAAACGATAAACCTTGTTGTAATCTTCTTTATGTGTAGCTGAATATCTAATAGTAAACAGTGGATTAAAATCTTGCATACTTGCCAAGGTTTTAACACCATCAACAGATTGAGGTTCATCTATTATTAAAATAGGATTTGTTTGTGCAATAATATCTATAGGTCTTCTAGATTGAAAACTATCTATTTCTGCATAAATACGTCTTGCATCTTTTCCTCTGGCATTAAATGCTTGTGTATTAATAATCATTACGCTAATACGACTGTCTGATGCAAAGTTTTCTATATCTGTAGGTTTTGAAGAGTTGTAAATAAATGGTTTTATTTTATGCCCATACTTTTCTTGAAAATGTGTTTCTGTTACTTCAAAAGATTTGTACACACCTTCTCGAATAGCAACACTTGGCACAATAATAATAAACTTAGACCAACCATATTGCGCGTGCAATTCGTACATAGTACGAATGTAGGTATAGGTTTTACCTGTACCCGTTTCCATTTCTATTGTAAGGTTAATTCCTTTTTTTTGAACTGTAGGCTTTTCTAAAATTTCACTTTCTCTTATATCATTTTGTTGCTGTACCTTTTGTATGTTTTGCAACAATTGATTGTCTGTAATTTTTAGTAGCTTATTTCTATACCCAATATTTTCATCTACCTCTTCTGTAAATTGTAAAGTATTAATACCTGCTGCAGCTTGTTTTGCTTTTTGCATTAACTCCTTACTACGTTCTAGCGTGAAATGACCAGAACCTTTTTCTTGACCTAAAAAACTATCGGTTATTGCTTTTACAGCATCTACTTGAAATTGTTGTTCTTTAAACTGTAGCTTCATTTGTTTTATTTGTTCCTTATATACATCGAAATGTTCCTTAATACATACATACGTCTATATATCAGCATAATAACTGCTTTACGTGGTGTTCGCTAAATGCGTTTAAACCTTCCTAAACGCATATTTTGCATTTTTATCTCTAACCTTATCGCTCAACCTATCTAGAATATTTTCATTTTCTATAAATTGCTTTAAATACAATTTTATAGTTTTTTCATTAATCTCTGTATGTTCTGATAATTCGGCAACAGTTGCTTTATTATTGTAAAGCAAAAACTGTAAAACCTTTCTTTGAGTTTCGTTATAATTTGACCAATTATTTTGAATATGTTTTATAATTGCATCAGGGATTGTTTTGGTATGGTCACTTACTTTATTACGCAAAATCAAATATACATTACCATTTTTTTCTATGTACTCTGGCATTGAAAGCATTGATTCTTCCATTGATTTGTAAATACGAGAAACACCTTCATTTAATTGCCTTACAAAACCCATATCCTCTAACGCCCTTGCTATTCTAGGGTTTCTAGAATATCTTTCTGTTTTTATATTTTCTATATTTACTTGAGCAGGTAAAGGCCCACTGTTAGAAATTTCTAAACGATTATCAAAATGTTTTATATAAATTAAATTGCCTTGAACATTGTATGATCTATGACAAAGTGCATTCACAATTCCTTCTAACCAAGCTTCTTCGGGGTATTCTGGAACTTTATTAAAACGACCCGTTTTTAAGTCTAAAAAATAATAATCTTTTAAGGTAACTTGTAGAAACTCTTTTACCTTGCCTATTATCCAAGGTATATTGTTTTCAAAACGTACATCTTTAACCACATTGTGCTCTGTACCTACTTTTGTTTCAACACCTTCGTAACGCACATAGCGTAAAGATGCAGAAGTAATATATTTTTCTGGGTCTATAGAAAAAAGCAAAACACCCGCTTTTTTAATACTATATTTTCCTTCTTTTTTTATAGCTAAATGTCTTTTTACCAACAAGTCTAGCACACTGCCTTTGTAATTTATTTTTTGTTTGTAACGCTCTAATAATTTAGTGTCTAAATCTTCAAAGTCGAAACTAGGTTCGAGTTCATCTTCAAATTTCCGTATCTGTTTGTCATATTCAAGTCTGCGAACTGCATCTCTATCTAATAATTTGTTTTTATCATCTATACGTAAATAAATACATTCATTGTCTTTACGTTTATAAATACGCTCTATATCTTGGTCTACGTGAAACAGAAAAATAAGCTGCCCGGAAATTGTAACTTCTTCTAACTCTATATTACCAAAAGGCTCAATAAAATCGTGTATTAAGTTGCGGTAATTACTTAATTTTTCTGGTGTAAAGGTTTTTAAATCTTCTATAGCACCATTATCTGCAACACCATAAGCCAATACACCACCATCTGAATTTAACATACCAATTAATTCATTGGCAATTTTTGAAGGTACAATTTCTTTTTCCCCCAAGCCTTTCCGCTCAAAGTATTGGTTTTCTACTTTTGTTTGCAGATAATTAAGCGTTATTTGAGAATTAATTTGAGATACCACCATAACTTATATCACTTTCATTTCTGTGTTAGGGCTTAATTGCTTTAGCAATTGCTTTACATTTTCTTTGGCAGTATCATCTTTAAAACCACTGTCTTTAAACACGACACGCAAAGGTTGGTAGGTTGCTATTTCCTTGGCAAAAGCTTCATCTACACCTTCTGCAAAACACGCCATTAGGTAATTAGCATCTACTTTAAATACTTCTTTGCCTTGTATGGTTAGGGTTTCTGTTTTTAAGGTAAGTGGTAAGCCCCAATCTAATAGTATTTGTGTGAGTAAATCTTCTGAAGTTCTATCTTCTTTTATATTATCTGCAAACACATCTAATTGCCCTTGGTTGTAGTCTTGTGGTTTATAATATACATCTTGCATATTGCTGCTGTCTACTTTAAATACTTTGAAACCGTAATCTATATCTGCTTTGGTTTCTTCTTTTATTTTAGTTGCTGCTCTTCGGATGCGTTCTTTACCTATTTCACAAATATTTTTATAACCCGCTTTGTATTCATCTGAATCGGGATTGTTTATTTCAGGAAGTTGAACCATTATAAATTTTCTAGATTTTTTGTCTTCTGCATTTTTATCTAAAACTGCGTGAGCAGAAGAAGCTGAACCAGAAAAGAAATCAAGTACAATGTCATTCTCTGAAACTCTACATGTTTCCATCAAAAATTTAATTAATGAACTAGGTTTAGCAAAATCAAAAGGAATACCTAACTTTTTTAATTCGTGAGATGATGATTGATTAATGTGATTTTCAATAAAATTATTAGGAGTAGCAGATGACTTTTCAATTACATCATTTAAAAATGTTTTTGTAAAAACATTCCAAAAAGTCTCTCCACCTTCTTCATTTACTAAATTTGATGATCTTACTTTTTTAACTACAATTTCATCTTTCTTTTCTAAATATGATTTATATGACCATCTCCAAACTTTATCTTTTTTACTTTTAGGAGAAATAAATGCAGCATCCAATTTTTGATTAGGAAATACTTCACCTGGCGGAATTACAAAACTACCATCAGGACACTCTATGAAATATCTTTGATTTGGTCGAGGATCAAGACTTGTCATATATAATCGGACTAATTGATACATTTCACCTTTACGTGAACCTTCTTCTTCAATTAAATTATATGCATCATAATTAATACCTCCAAAAAATGGAGTACAAAACTCTCTATTCTTACAATATGTGAGAACGTGGTCAAAATTAGGAGCCCAATAGTCTCCTTTGTTATTTGCTTTTTTAGAGATTCTTCCTGCACCACCTATAAAATTAACGCTTCCAAAAATCTCATCGGATACTTTACGTAAATTATGAACTTCTTGCTCTCCTATGGATATAAAAATAACTCCATCATCAGTCAATAAATTTCTCGCAAGTTTTAATCTTGGGTACATCATTGTTAACCAATCAGAATGATAACGTCCTGCAGATTCTGGGTTGGCTACCAAACGATTGCCATATTTATCTATCTGGTCTGTTTCTTCTTTGTATTCTTTACTGTCTTGTGTAAAGTTGTCTTTATATACAAAGTCCTTACCTGTATTGTAAGGTGGGTCTATGTATATCATTTTAATCTTCCCTAAATAGCTTTCTTGTAAAATTTTAAGAACTTCTAGGTTATCGCCTTCAATGTACATATTCTCTGTAGTATCGAAATCTACAGAATCTTCACGTACTGGTCTTAATGTTTTTGTAGTAGGTAAGTTTGCGGTTACAATTGCTTCTTTTTTTCCTGGCCATTCTAGTCGGTAGCGTTCTTTTGCACCTTCTACAATTTCGTGGTTTAATTCTTGTTTTAAAAGGTCGAAATCTATGGCTTTGCCTTCTGCAGTTTCTGTAACACAGTTAGGAAATAAGGCTGCAATTTTTTCTATATTTTGGTTTACGAGGTCTGGTGTAGATAAGTCTAGTTTATCAGATGTCATATTTGGTGGCTTATTAAGTATGGTAGCAATTAATTTATAAAAATATAAATATTTTAAAGATATACAGCAAGGAAGTTGTGGTTTTTAACGGAAGCGAAGGAAGTTTCATTTAACTCCCTTAAAAATCTCATTTTCCTTACTTATCTCTTTTGATGGATTGTAGTAATTACTTTATTAAAACATTAGCATTATAAAGGCTTGTAACATATATTTTTGAGAGATTTTACCTGCATTTAAATGTAACTTTTACGGCAATAATTAAAGAAGATAAAACCTGTAAAATAATTTTTATAATCATATACACCTTAGCTTAAAGAAGTTTAGCAGCAGCTGTTTTTAAGAAATTCTTCTGACATTTTTTTTAAAGTCTTTTTTAATTTAGAGGTTAAAAATATAATTTATATTAATAGGAAACTATATTATTGATAACGTTTTCTAAAATATCGTATTGCTCTTTTAAGATTCAGGCATTGCGGTATTGCAGAAGGTATTGCGGTATTGCAGAAAGTATTGAGTTATTGCCAAAAAAGGCATTGCGGTATTGCAGAAGGTATTGAGGTATTGCCAAAAAAGGTATTGCGGTATTGCAGAAGGTATTGAGGTATTGCCAAAAAAGGTATTGCGGTATTGCAGAAGGTATTGCTAGCGGTCTTTTTGGTATTGCTAAAGAGGTTTTTGGTATTGCACCTATTGCTAAAGGTATTGCTTGCTGTATTTTTGGTATTGCCTGCATTGATAACAGTATTGCTAGTCGTGTTTTTAGTGCTTTTGGTATTGCTAAAAAGGGTATTGCTTATTTAAATTTAACTATCACAACCCCTATGTTTACCCTAATTTTTATACACCGTAATCTGCAATCTATTTCTGCAATACCATCATTTGAACTTTACAATAGAAAGTGATGGGTTCAATTTTACAGATTTAAATATATACCACAAGTAAAAGTATTGATTTTCTAAAAAAAAGAGAGAAGCTCTTAACAATTACTATCCGAAAGCCATTATGATTGATAAATTACACAATTACTGTTGCCTTGTTGCAAAACCCGCATAACTATATAGTAATCAGCCATCTACAAAGTAACAGGAAATCAACAAGCTGTCAACAGTAAAACCTAAAGTTAAACTTGTTGACAGCTAGTTGAATCACTGTTGTTGCTGCAAACCCTTTATATACCTGAGTTTATTGCTATTCATCAACAATCAACACTGTTTCTATAAAATCCTTTTTCTCAAACTCAAAATACCTTCCTTTTTTAGTTTCAGAATCAAGGATTGATTTATTCGCCGTATTTAATGCAAAATGATATTTCTTGTAGCTTCCATTAATTGGCGATAATCCATAGTCTACTTTTAGTGTATTAGAAACTTTATTGCGAATGGTTCTTATGTTGCTTCTGGATAGTTTTTCTAACAAATCAGAAGCGGTATACCTTAAAACATCTACTTCAAAAGTGATAAAATCATCAATTAAAATTTCCTTTATTTCTTGACTTATGTAGGTTTTATTGCCTTTAATTACTTTATCTAAGGCAGGTGTGTAAATTTGCTGCTTTGTAAACCACATTCTGGTTTGCCTTTCTGCTACAATTTTCCTAGTATTTAAAAAATACAAAAAATGAGAAACTTCAGCTTTTAGTTTTTTTAGCATATTTACATCTTCTTTTTCAAATGACTTTACCTTAATAACCCAATATCTAATTTCTTTTTCATCAATTTGAATGAAATTTTCTTCATTATTGGAACATAAAATAAACTTGCCGAAAAAATTAGTTTCAATTTTATCTTTTCCTTTAGATTCTGTTTTGTAGGAACTTGCTGTAGAAAGATTTTTAATACGCTCACTATCTTCCCGTCTATCTAGCAATACTTCATCTATTGCAATTATTAATTTTGACGACCAATCACTATTAAATCTACTCCTAAAATCTTCATTCTTATTGATGGTCATATTTCCTTGAAACAACAACTTCAACCAATTTAGAAAGGAAGTCTTTCCTGTATTTCGTGAATCACTTACCAGGCACAGAATTGGTAGAATCTGAGTTGGTAGTTGCCATAATATTGTCAAATAATCAAGCCCCAAATCATACTGTTCTCTGAAAATATGTCTTAAAAACTGCTCCGTTTTGTCAAACCTACCTTTCGCAAGTTTATGTTTTATTTTTTCATATTCATTATAAAAAAAATTAATTTCTTGCTGATAATTTTGATTGTCTGGTATTGTAATAAAGCCATCATACCGTTTTACCGAATCAAGAAAACCTTTTCCGTAATCAGTTACTATTTCCCCTTTAGACCACTTAATTAAAGCCTTTTCACTATCCCCACTTAGTAATGGGATTCTGCAGATTTTATAATATTCTGTCCCTATTCTTACGTAATCTACCATTGTGCTATATGTTTATATGAATTTTTATTGGGTTATAATCCTTTGTATCATCCCAGCAAATAATAAGTTCAGCTGCTGTTATATTTTTATCCTTCTTATACCAAAAATCAATCGTATCTTGAAAATCTTGCCATAAAAATCTTGGATTTGCTTTTCCCAGCATTTCAATTTTTTTAACCTCATATATAAAAAAATCAATATATTTCACCAAAGAATCATCAGCTAACCTATCAACCTTAAACCTATACATTTCGCATAAGAGCCTGTCTGCTATTATTAGTAAACTTTTAGTATACTTTTTGTCTAAAGAATTATAGTTTTCTTTTTCAAATAAATGCTCCATATTATTTGCTGTATTTTAATGATTCAACTTCAACCTTCTTTAAAAACTCTTTAATTACCGTTGCTAGTACTTCCATAATTTTGAAAATTAATAGTTTCGTTTTTTGCTAGAAAAAGCTGCTTTGTAGTTTTTGTCTAAAAGTTTTTTTACATCGCCCATTCTATAATAGATTTTTGAACCTATTTGAGAAAACGATATAAGACCTTCATCCCTCCAAGTTTGGGCGGTGCGTTTGCTAATAGTCATTAGCGTAATAAAATCTTGATTGTCTAAGAAAGTTTCCTCAGGAGTTTTAGATTTTTCATCCAACTTTCTGTTTAGCGTATCTAAGCGACTTACTAAATCTTTGTACTGTTCTACTGTTAAAATTACTGCATTCATTTTATGAATTTTTATGATTATGTTTCCAAAAGTCACAAGAAAAGAATGCTTAAAATACTCTACATTTAAAGTGCAGAGTAGGGTGTAGAGTGCAGAGGACCCTGAAAAAACAGTTAACCCAAAGGAAGATAACTATTTTTTGAATTAAATATTTTCGCATTGCACTTAAAGTGTAGAGTGCTATTTGAGTGTGTTTAAAGCTAAATCGATGTTTTTTGTAGATGCGATTTTTTTTTGACCTCTAAGCCTTGCTCTTTCATATCGCTCACCATTTTGTTGAATAAAGCACTTAACAGCTACCACCCAATGTTCCTGCTTCAAATAAACTACATATCTTAACTTATTATGTAATTGCTTTATGAGATATGTTAGTTCAGAAATATTACCTTTCCAAACAATGGGCTCTTCAATAAAATCACCACTAAAAACTTTATTAAAATCTTTTAATTTGGTGTTCTTTTCAATAAGATTTTTAGATATTAAAGCATTCCTTAAATCTGTTAATTTTGATCGCTCTGATGGCTTGCCTACATATGTAAATGATTCATGTTTTATTTTTTTTACTCTTTGCTTATTATTGCTAATTGGTTCCTTTGTTACTAAGTTTTTTGTTTGATTCGGTAATACCATTTCCAGACTTATTGTTGCTGTTTCTTTAATGAAATCAGATTGAATTAATAAAAAGTCTTTAAAAATGTTGATATATCTCAAAGGACCGGCGGAATTAAATACTTCATCTACCATGTGAACTGCTCTTAATTCACGTTCCCTTATATTTTTCAATCTACTCTGCAAATACATTATTTTATTTTTTAATTCAGCACCTTCCAAGACCTCTTTAAGCTTAGACATTCCATAAGCAAACAACCTAGAATAATTCTCTTTTTGAGTCTCACGAAGAATAGGTAGAGGAATTGAAAAAAAAACTGAATGATGCATCATGTCATTATATAGACCCTCTATTTTATTGTATAATTCTTTATCTAAAAACATTTCATAAAAAAGGAATGTAGGATTTATTGAAGGGTATTTAGATGAAATCTCTAAAGTTGTGCTATTTAAGAATTTTAAGTAAAATTCTGATACAACATCTAAAGACAACTTAATTTTAACTAATTCTAAAAGAGAGTCTTTAAATTTTTGTGAGTCATTGTTAAGAAAACATTCAACTTTGAAAGCGCATGCTAAATTTGTTTCTTCGCTATATGCAAATAAAGAAAAAAGTTCTTCTGATTCGAAATAACTAAATTCAGACCTGTAGCACTCTAGTTGCTGAACTAAAAATAATTTAATCTCATCTTTTGTGTTTTCTGCGCAATCTGCATAAACAGTTAATTCTTTACCAATTTCTGCTCCTACTAATATTCCTTTATTTAATAATTCGTTCAACTCTTCACTCCATAATGGGAAACTGTAAGGTTCTTCAAAATGTCGTCCGTTAATTATACTTTTTAACCAAAATGATAATTTTTCTATTAAATAAAAGACCGTAACTTCATTACTAACAATAGTTTGCGAATTTCGCATTACTTTATCTAAAACACTACCTACACTTAGTGGGGTTATTTTTCTAAAATCTAATCCATCCCGATTAAAAATGGCGTAGTTAGTGCTCAATAAATAGTTGTCATAATCTATAAAATTGAAGTCTTTAAATAAAAACAATTTTGATAATATCAACTTTAACTTTTCACCATCTATTATATTTGGTAAAAGTTCTTCTTCAATAATAATTAGCTCTTGCTTAATTAAGTTTAAAGGGTTTTTAGTGTTTTTTAAATACTTCTGATATTTTTTAATAGCCAGAGTAGCGTCATAAACAACAATATTAATGAAGCTGTTAGATTGCCATTCTAAAATATCACTATAGTCCAAGCTCTCAATATAAAATGGCTTTTTATATTGAACATCATCTTCAAGTTCAATGTAGTATTTACATATTTCACCCCCTAGAAATTGATTAAAAGTATATTTAGAAATTTTTTTTCTAGTGTTATTAATGAAGCCATATACTTTTGCTGAGTAGAAACCTAAATAAATAGAATTAATTAATTCAGGCCCCTCTTCTATCCCTAATAAAAAATGCCTACTTGCATATTGGGTTAATACTAAGTCTTCGTCACTATAATTTTCTAAATAGTAAGGATGAGGGTCTGAACTTATCAATTCCTTTATTCTATTTCTCTCTCCAATATAAAATTTTAGCGTTTCAAAATGATTTAACCCTATAATTTTGCTAGTTACTTTAACTTTATATTCATCCTTAGCTTTTTGTTTTCCTTGACTATAAAAGACATCAAAATTATCTTTTAAAAAGCTATCTATTGATTTGTTAAACATATTTTAATTAATGTATTTATCGACTGCGTTATCTAACTCACTACTTATAATTTTAGCATACACTTGGGTAATACCAATATCTGAATGGTCCATTAATTTAGACACGTGCTCTATCCTCATTCCATTATTTAATGCTCTAGTTGCAAACGTATGTCTGCTCAAATGAAACGATAAATTAAAAGGTAATTCTAATTTTACACCCATTTTATTTAAATACATACTACTTAATGCTGTTGCTCTACTTGTTACCAAACTTCTATACTCTTTGTCTGTAAAATATTCATCCTTTATGGTCGTAAATGGAAAAATAACATCTTCTTTCTTCTGGTTTTCTTGCATGTAACATTCCAAAATATCAATTGCTTTTTGACCTATTTTTACACTATGCTGTCTGCCAGTTTTTCGTATAATTTTTGTAATTCTAGAATTTTTCTTGTCGTAATTATTCCATTTTAATTCTAATATATCGCCAAATCTTAAACCACCAGAAAAAACAGAAAAGATAAACATATCTTTTATGATTTGCGCTTTATAATTATTTGAAACTTCTAAATTAATAAAACTTTCTAATTGTTCGGCTGTTAAATAGCGTCTTGTACTTTTTTCTTTTTTAACGGTAAACTTATTGAAAGGAAATAAATCTAAAGGTATTAAATCCTCTCTCTGCGCTTCTCTGAACATTATCTTCATAACCTTTAAAGAAAAATTAATAGTTGTGTTATTATTACCCATTTTAGAGCTGCAATAAGATGCGTAATCTTTTAATGTAGTTACTGTAATATCTTCAAACATTAATTCTCGATGCCCTACAAAAGTTTCAAACTTCTTTAAATATGCTTTATAGTTTGTATAAGTTGAATGCGCTAAAGTACCTTTTTGCTTTTCGCAACGATTAGCTGAATAATCAAAAAAGTTCGTTAAAGGTTTTCCTTTTATGGCTTCTTTTAATTTTCTAGCTGTAGTAGATAGGTTTCTTCTTTCTAAGTCCGCCACCTCTCCTTTAGCATCTGCAACCTTTTGAGATATGTAAGCATTTAGTCTTGTAGAATTACTGTGATTCTTTTTAACTTTTTGCCTATCTTCATCCCATTCATTAGGATTCAATTTTAAACTTAATGAAATAAATTTAGTTGAACGATCTTTGATAACTCTTAAATAAAGCGGCGCTTCACCTGCTTTATCTAGCTTGTTTTTTCTTAAAATTAATTTTATTGAAGACATAACCTATTGATTTATATGAGAAGCAATATGCTGCAAAACGAAGGCAAGGTACAACAATAGGTACAACAAAAAACACTTTTAATTAAATTTAAATGCATTGTTTTGCATCTATAAAACACTTAAAACCAATGATTAGAGGCGTTTAAAAGAAATATGAATAAATACAATACAATAACTACATTACACCGTGTATGGTAAATTGCTATATTTAGCATAATTTAAAACTTGTTGCTTTTTTTGTAACTTCTGAATTTCTGCCGAAATTCCTCGTTCACAAAAACGCAACTTACAATACACAACAACGTTGGCAACCATTACCAATCACACTCAAAAGGAATGAAAGAAGAAATAGTAATTAAGTATTTTAATATAGTTTTGAATGGTGCTGAAAAATTTGATATATTTAGTATTAATAATATTTTATTAAAGAAAGATTTCAATCCACAAACGGAAAAAGAACGAGAATATTTCCATGAACTTTGTGACAGGATTGAAAAACTAGCCACTAAATTAAAATTCTTTGAAGATGGTAAAAATGGTTGGTTCGAATTATCCGACAAAGGAAGGAAATCAAAAGAACTTGGTGGATATTTTGAATATGAAAAACACATAGAGAAAAAGGAATTAGAATCTGAAAAAAATGTAAATATTAATATTGGGAACTTAACGCAAGGGAATAATTACGGAACTCAATCATCGGGAAACACTGCCTTAAATAGTCCTGTTAAACAAAAAACGGTAAATAAAACAGAAAAAGAACCTAGTAAAAAATCTTGGATTGAAATAGCTTCTTGGATTATTGGTTCAATTTTAGGATTGATTGCTATATATGAATTTATAATAAAAAAATTATTGGCGGAATAAAAAACGGTAGCCAACACCGTGTAAAAAAAATTGCTTATTTCTGTAATTATCATAATTTTTAGTTTTCTAATTTACTATATTTATAAATTGGAAAGTTTTAGAGTTTTTAAACCGCAACTTTCTTTACACAACAACGTTGGGTAACATTTACCAATCACACTTAAAAAGAATGAAAAAGGAAAAAGCAATTAAAATTTTAACACAACAATCTGAAAAATTAAAAAATATAGACCTTTCAGATATACGGAATTGGGATGTTGAAACTAAAACATACTTATCTGATTTTTTCGGAAAAGAAAGTCATCAGTATAATCATTTTAGAATGAATTTAACAGACCCTAGAATTTCAGTACAAAAAGAGAAAATTATTTTATTTCTAAATGACTGTTGCAATATTATTTCTAATATAGGTTTATATAAACCTCTTACTGAAAATTGGTTTTCTAAATTACCAAATTGGATTATAAACTTAGGACTTCCCGCTTTGTGTTTCATTTCTTTCGGAACTGGAATATTATTTACTAATAATAACAATTACGAATTAAGAAAAGAAAATTCTGAATTAAAAGAAAAATTATCTCTTATATCTTCCGACACAATAACCAATAATCATAAAAATTTGAGCAACAATCCAAAATAAAAAAGCTGTATTTAATTCCATAAAACCACGTTATTTACAAAGTAAAAATACGGAATAAAAACAACATAACAAACTGAATATTAGTATTTTAATTAAAAAATTTACATAAAAATGGAAAGAATAAGGGTTTCGTCATCAAACATTAAGGAAATAGGTTATCTGTTAGGAACTTTAGAGATATTGTTTAAAAATAATACAATATATCAATACAAACAAGTTCCTGAAAACATTTATAATCAATTAATAAATTCATCTTCAAAAGGAACTTATTTTTCGGAGAATATAAAGAATGAATTTCCTTGTCGTAAAATTAGGTAATTTCTGAATTATTTTCAAGTATCCATTTATAGGTTACATCTTTAGGGTTTTGGTCTATTGCATATAAACCAATATTTGAATCTCTGAAATGATTTAATTCGTTATAATCCTTTTTAGAAATTAATCTGAATGAAAAAACGTTACCGAACACCGTGTAAAAAAAATTGCTTATTTTGTTAATCATTATTATTTCCGTTTATTAAATTTCATTATCTTTAAATCGGAAAATTACGTTTCTAAATACGCAACTTTCCTTACACAACTA
>NZ_MSCM01000001.1:2124957-2127779 GCF_002954665.1 Polaribacter glomeratus
CAAATTACCTAAAAAAACTATGAGAGAATTAAGTATCAATTATTACAAAATAACACCATTAGTTTCTGAAGAACAACTTTTTGAATCACAAGAAGAATTGAAAAGTGCATTTCATTTTCCAAACGACAGAGAATACAATAGTGTTTACCAAACAAACGGAACAGTTGATTTGTATGGAGATAGAGTTTTAAGAAATAACTATATATTAGGAACTTTCACATTTATACAGTTAGAAAACATACCACCTAAACAAAATACAATCACAAAAAACATAGAAGATTTACAACTTGAAGAAACTGACGGACTTGGACATCAAACTTCTTTCCTATTTGATACGTTAACTAATATTATTGTAGTTGTAAGTAGAAGACCTGGAGTAAATACAAGTTCAATATATCGTTTCGTAAAGGAAAACTTTGATATTTGTAGGTTTTCACTCGAATTTATACAGAAACCTTCATCATTGGAGAATTTTTTAAGAACATCAAGTTATAAAAAACTTAAAGTAAAATTAGCTCATCCAACTGCAATTGGACATTTAATTGGAGAAGATAGTAGCGTAAAGAACACTTTAGATCTTATGGACAAGTTTGCTTCTAATAAAATTAGCTTTGAAGTTGAATCTATGACAAGAGAATCTTTAGATATTGGAACAGTTAGAAATTTCGTGAATTTAGTAAGGAGGAATTTTTCTGAAAATATCGAAGTATTGAGAATTACTGGAAATGATGAAAATGTAGAGGAAAAAACTTTTGACTTTATTTCAAATAGAATAAAACAAAAAATTGAAGTAGAAGTAACTCGATTTGGAAATTTTAGAACAAAAGAAGTTTATGACCAATTGGTTTTAAAATATTCAGAAGTAGTTGTATCTTTAAGAAATACATATTCAAATATAAATGAGTAAAATAACTGAAAAATATTATCCATTAGTTATCTCTATTGTAACGACTATTTCAATCTTTGTCATTGACAGGGATTTAATAAAAGTTATAAAATTTGGAGAATTAATTAATTCTACTCTGATAGTTTTTAGTGTATTACTTGGTTTTTTACTTACAGTTACGACACTAATGCACACAATTGACAATGAAAAAATGAATACATTAAGACAAACAGGAAACTATTTGGATTTAATAGGCTATTTAAATAAAGCTGTTTATTCTGCGTTATTCACATCTGTTTTTTCTTTATTTAAGCCTTTGTTTGAAAAATTTATTTTTTTTACAAATTTCTATAATTTTGATTTGAAACTTGTCATTAAATATTTATTCGTATTCCTAATAATTCTTTCAATTTCATATACATTTAGATTTATAAATTTATTTTTAAAGATAATATCGTGAAATAAAAAAACTGCTTACAACACCGTATAAAAAAAATTGCTGGTTTTAGCCTACTTACGAAAGTCCTCGCGGACTTTGTTTGTTCGTGTTTATTTATTAACTTTATTGCTTAAAACACGCAACTTTTCTTATACAACCACGTTGGGCAACATTAAAAAATAAAAATTGTAAACCCATATCAGGAAAAGACAAAGAAAATCACGAAAATTACGAAAATTACGAAAATTACGAAAATCAATAATTTAAAGAAAAAAATGAAAAAGAACTTACTAATAATAATGTTTGGAATTTTAACAACGCTGAATTATGCGCAAGAAAAAATAGACACTAAAACGGAAAAAGTTTGGCGAGTTAATTTTTTAAATCCTGCAATTGAATTAGAAATGCCAGTTTCAAAAAAAGGAACATTTTCTGCTGGTTTAGGAATTGGTTATGGAGCTCCTTATGATGAAATTTCTGTTTCACCTTATAATGAATTTCTTTACAGTTTTAATCCTTTTATAGATTTACAGTATAAGAGATTTTATAATTTAGAAAAAAGAAAAGCAAAAAACTTAAATACGGAAAATAATTCTGGTAATTTTGTTTCTTTAAGATTTTTAACAAGAGGAAATACAATAGAAAGTAATTTTATAAGAAGCTCAAATTTTGACTTTGCTTTTGGTCCAACTTGGGGAATACAAAGAAAATATGGAAAGAACTTTCATTTATTATTTGACATAGGACCTCATTATTATTTTGACACAGATGGAAATGGTGGCTTTTTTCCAATAATGTTCCAACTGAATTTAGGTTTTAATTTAAAAAAGAAATAAAAAACGTTGCCCAACACCGTGTATAAAATATTGCTATATTTAGTATAATTTAAAACTAGTTGCTTTTTTTGTAACTTCTGAATTTCTGCCGAAATTCCTCGTTCACAAAAACGCAACATTCAATACACAACAACGTTGCAAAAAACTGTCGGAAAAAATCCGTTCTTCTAAATTAGATCTAGTTTTTAACATTTTAAATCACTAAAAAAGGAAAAAATAATCGGAAAAATTCGTTTCTAAAAGTTAAAAATTTTGAATTTTATAAACTAAAAAGTTAAAGCGGAAAAAAATTAGATTTTAAAAATGCGGAACACTTTCTGCAAAATCTTTTTTATGGGAATTTAGCAAGTTTCGGAATTGTAAAACGTGTGAATTTCCTCAAATTGGAAAAAACTTATATTGCGGAATTTAGCTAAAAACGGAATTTATTATTTTTGTGGGAATTTTTACTCAAACTTTAAAATTAGAAAATTAAAATCGTAATTTTATAAAATCGGAAAAATATTGAAATTAATAATAAAAAAACAGCATTTTGCAACACCGTGTATAAAATATTACTATAAATACATAAACTAAAACATATTGCTTTTTTGCAAACTACTGAATTTCCGCTGGAAATTCCTCGTTCACAAAAACGCAACATTTAATACACAACAACGTT
>NZ_MSCM01000001.1:2130289-2322478 GCF_002954665.1 Polaribacter glomeratus
AAATTTTAACTTCTAAGGACTTCAAAAAAAACTTTTAAACCAGACCGGTTCTCCCAAAAACGGTCTATCTATGTCTGAGTAATTCACTTATTCAGATTTTATATTTAATTTTATCCGTTTAAAAAACCTTTGTTAATTCTACAGCATTTAAGATCGGCTCGCCCTTTACGGAACGGAAAGAAATAGTAATTCCATTATTTTCAGTTACCAATTGTTTAATTTTAAAAGAAACTGCTTTTTCTGAACCATATTCTTTCAGCAAGTCTAAATTTTCAAAAATCACTTTTCCATTGACCAAAACATCAAAAATACGGCTGCTATTTTCGGCTTCTTTTTCTGAATTAGCATCCAAATTATAAGCCAAAACTTCTTTTTCTTTATCAGAAATTAGTTCTGCAAAATGCAAAGTCAATTCATAAAAACCATCGGGTACTTTTAATTTAAAAGCATCTAATCCTACTTGTTGCGTTTGATAAATTGGGTCATTATTAGTGTTTTTAATACTTTGATCTGTACTATAATTTTGGCGCGACGTATTTTTCATTTGAAATGGCGCTCCTCCAATGGTTCCCCAAGAATCGTTTTCACCAGTATATTCTTTGGATGGCAACCATATTTCTTTTGTTAATTCATCTAAAAAATAACGTTTAGAACCTAGTGTAATTCGAACAGATTCAAAGGGTACAAGCTTACTGTCTAAATTTTTAGCAATGAGATTAAAGTCTATAGAATGGAAATCTTTTATCGTTTTACCATCATTAGTAGAAACTACCTCTAATAAATTTTTACCATTTTTAAAAGGAACTTGCCAAACCAAAGTTTTATCTTCATTCGACATTTTTTTGCCTAAAGAGATTCCATTGAGATATAAAACTGCACTTTTTTGATTGGTAAATACACTAATGGGTTGTGTACAAACAATACCATCTTTGGTATCAGTAAATCCAGATCCTTGTTCCCAAAGTTTAGAACCAATGGCAATAAATGGCGTTTTTTTCAGAAAAGCTTGGTATAAATAAAACGCATCTTTCGGTTTTCGGTCTAGCGTTGCAATTCCTTTATTATTTACAAACGGCATTGCATCATGTCTTGTTTCTGAAGCAAAATCAGCAAGGTTCCAAATATTAACACCTGCTACAAAAGGTCTTTTTAAAATTTCTTTTAAATAATGTGTGTGATAATACACCTGGTATTCTAAACTAAAATCAAAACGCTCTGGTGTTAGCGATCGTATTCTAGGGTCTGCACCTGCGCCATATTCTGTAACAAGCAAGGGTTTTTTTATCTTCTCGTGATGCTGATCTAAATATTGCTCAAAACCGCGAATGTCATTTCCATACCAACCTGCATACAAATTCCAACCAACAATCATCGGGATTTCTGTAAGTTCAGCTGCTACATATCTTGAAAAAGAACCGTGATTTGGAATCATGGTATACCGATAAGGATCTAATTCTCTAATTACTTTTTCTATATCTTTTGCTAATGCCGTAATTGATTTATAATACAGTTTTTGTCTTTCTGGGTTGTCTTTAAATGGTGGACGCAATAAAATTTCATTCATGTAAGCCCAAGAGACTAAACTTGGATGGTTGTAATCTTGAAGCACCATTTCTTTTGCCATTTCAATACTATTTGTCGCAAATTCTTTAGACTCTGTAATGTAATTTACAATAGGAATTTCTACCGTAGTAATAATTCCCAAACGATCACAAGCTTCCATAATAACAGGGTCTTGTGGATAATGAGCCAAACGTAAAAAATTACCACCCATCGCTTTTAAAAGTTCTATGTCTTTAACTTGAAGCGCGTCTGGTACTGCATTTCCAATCCCTAAATAATCTTGATGACGACAAGTACCCATTAATTTATAATGTTTCCCGTTCATAAAAAATCCTTTGTCAACATCAAACTCAAACCAACGGAATCCTAAAGAATTTACAGATTCATCTAAAATTTCTTTTGTTTTTTTATCAATTATTTTTGTAACTACTTGGTATAAATAAGGATTGTCTGGGGACCAAAGTATTGGGTTTTTAAAGTCTTTAATTGTTTGGTTAAATTTTAAGTCTTCATTTGGTTTTAAAAGGAAATTTGTTTTAATTTCTTTTACAATCTCTTTATTACCATTTCTAATCGATTGCAGCACTTCAATCTTTTTGATAGATGTTGTTTTGTTACTGATATGCCCTTTAAATTCAATAGATGCATTTTTCTTAGTTACTTTAGGCGTGCTAATTAGTACATTCTTTGCCGCATATTTAGAAGTGCTAAAATGAACTTGATTCATTTTTTCAATATAAATATCTCTATAAATTCCGCCGAAAAACGTAAAATCTGCAGTTAATGTTGGTATATTTTCGTCGAAGGCATTCGTTACCTTCACGACAATTTCATTTACTTCTCCAAACTTTAAATTTTCAGTAATTGGAAAAGAAAATGCAGTATATCCACCTTTGTGTGTCCCTACTATATTCCCGTTTACGAAAACTTCGGTTTCTTGATTTGCACCTTCAAAATGCAATAGGATTGTTTTATTTGCATCCTTTTTAGAAAAAATAATCGATTTTTTATAGACTCCAACACCTCGGTAATATCCTCGCTCGTCATCAAAAGCATCTACATTATTCCAGGTATGCGGAATGGAAACTGACTCCCAAATTGTTTCTTTGTCAGAAATAGCCTTTTGAGATAGATTCCCTTTATGAAATTCCCATCCTGAATTAACGGTAAAAATGGTTCTAACGTTTTGAGCTGTTAGGGCTACTCCTAAAAACAATACTAATAAACTTATATTTAATTTTTTCAATTTATATATATTTAATTCATAATCCTTGTAAAAAGTTCACAAATAATTATTCCATTTTTAGTCATTCAACAAAGTTTTTGTGCAAAAACCATGTCATTTTTTTAAAAAATTAAACTTATTTTCTGATTGCTAATTAATAAATTATATTTAATTTTTAATGATTTTTCTAAATGTTGTAGCACCTTTGTTATCTTGAGCTTTTACAAGGTAAATACCTGAACTATTTATATCACTAAAATCTAGTGAATAGGTATTCGCCTTTATTTTATTAATACTTTTTATTTCTCGTCCTACTAAACTAAAAACTTGAATATTATCTATTCCTGTTGGCGAAAACAGCTCTAAACGGTAACCATTAGTGCTATTTACAGGATTTGGAAACGCTGTAAACCCTTTAATATCATTATTATTATCGTTGACAGATAACGTGGTGCTCATTACTTTTAAAAAAGGCGCTGGATTATTTATCCTAGCATCTTCTGAGTTTGTGATTCTTAACTGAACGTCATCATCTGTGGTGCCTTCTATAACCAACGTAATAATTTTATCCCCATTTAATTGCGCTTGAACATAACTTGTAATGTCTATATTTTCTATTAGATTATAAGCGCTAGAACCTGTAACCGGTGAATTAAAAGTAGAAATCAAAGCACCTTTAGTAGGTTCGTTATTCCAAGTTAATGTCTTTTCGCCCCAGTCATCTGAACCTTCAAAAACCGAAACGGTAAATTCGGTTTGGTTATTGTTACCAGATAAATTAAGAAAGACATTTGATACCTTAGAATAATTTGAAAGATCAAATTTTAACCATGTTTTTCTTGTAGATCCTTCACCTGTTGTTTTTCTTACTCTTAATAAATTTCCATTCTGAACAATATCTGCTTGACTACCTCCTTGCACATGCGTATCTTCTAAAACGATAACATCAATATCATTATCGAACTGCCCGGTGAGTTCTAAATATTTTTGCGCATATCGAACACCAAGCTCCCGCTGTGATTCACTATCAAAATGCGTACCATCACCCAAATGAAAAAGACCTATGGAACTTGCAAAATCAACATTACTAATCGTGTTTTTGAGTTTAGAAATTATCGTATTGATATTTTTCTCCCCTTGCCATTTACGAATTTGTCCAGCAATTACAGGCAAATCTGAAATAGATAGAGCTGTTCTTAATGCCATAATCATAGCAGCAAAGTCCGCTGCATAGTTAGTGTTACCTTGATCTGATTCTCCTTGATGCCAAACAATACCTTTAATAGTGCCACCTGCCTTTTGTGCTGCTAATACTCTAGCTACTGCTTGGTTAAAAAAAGTGGTTCCTTCTGCCCATTGACTTATAGAAGACCCTCCTTTTGCATTCACGACCAAACCTACACGTTTTCCATACGATTGTAATGTTTTACCAAATTCCCATGACAGTCCTAATTTCTGAAGAGAAGGATTACCCTTAATAGTTGAAAATTTATTTAAAGGATTTTCGGCCTTTTCCCAATTTGCAGCAGCATTTAAAAGATATACATTATTTAAAGTACCTTTATCTTGTGTCTCAATGACTGCTCTTCCTGCCATATTGGATTGTCCTATACAAAGAAATATCTCTAGGTCTGAAAACGTATTTTGAGATAAAGCCGTATTAGAGCAAAATAGCAATATAAGTATTAGGTATAAACCATTTTTCTTAATAAAAAAGAGCCTATTTTTTTGTGTTTTTATTTTCATTTTTAAATCGTTCTATTACTCTTTTATGATTGTTAAGTGCCCTTTAGTTTTCTTAGTTAAACTCGATTAATTTCCATCGTTAATATTGGTTTATAAATGGCACATATCCTAAGGGATACTTAAATATCATTTTAAATCCAATTTATTACTTTCTAATACATCTGTTTAATTATTGTTTGGCTTGCCATTGCCATTAACTTTTAACATTGTAATATTTATAGAAGTAAAATTATAGTTTTAATTATTAAATTAGGAGGTCATAAATTTATAAAAAGTATTAAAATAGTTTTTTACTAAAAATTTATCCATTTGATGCAAATAGTATAAAATGTAAAAAATACGCATCCGAAGAAACCCTAATAAACAAGAATACATTAAACAGCGTTGTCTTTGTCTAAAACTTGAGCACTAACAAGGTGAAAAAGTGCAGGAGTAAATAGTAGTTTTATCTTTCTGTCTGCGAATAGTAAATAGCACTTTATATTGTTTTATTAGTATTCGAAAGGAATTGCTCAGTACCTTAAAAACTTACAGAATTATCTAAGGTAATTTTAATAGAAAACTTCATTAATGTCTGAATTAAATAAAGTAAAATGGTCTGATTTGAGTTACGAACAAATTCAGAATTTTGTGAATTGTACAATTGTATACTTTCCTAAAATAGGTAGAAAAAAAATTAATTTCCCTTAACTAGTAACCTCCTTGAAAAGTGTTTCTAAATTTTTATGCTGTGCGTTTAAACTAAGTATTTTTAAACTGTTGTGTTGCGCAAAATCAAAGATTTTAGAACGCTTATCTTCCTTACTTTCGAAAGTTAAGGACCACGTATTTTCAGAATTGTTCTTTAAAGAAATAATATCAGATAATTGTTTAAAAAATTGCTCTTCAATTTTACGATCAAAAGTAACTTCTATAATTTGTTGATTATTCTGTTTAAGTTCAGACAATTTTTTATCAACCAAAATTGCGCCTTTTTTAATAATAATCACGCGATCACAAACTGCTTCTACTTCTTGCATAATATGAGTAGAAAATAATACTGTTTTTTCTCTGCCTAACTCCTTAATTAATTCTCTAATTTCCGCAATTTGATTTGGGTCTAAACCGGTTGTTGGTTCATCTAAAATTAACACTTTTGGGTTGTGTAAAATTGCAGCTGCCAAACCAACTCGCTGCTGATATCCTTTAGATAATTCATTAATTTTTTTATGCGCTTCCTCGGTTAAACCAACCTTTTCTATACAAGTTTCTATTTCACTTTTATTAACCTTAAAAATTGATGCTTGAAATTGTAAATATTCACGAACATACATATCTGTGTATAATGGATTGTGTTCTGGTAAATATCCAATTATTTTTTGTGCTGCTATCGGATTTTTTAAAACATCAATTTCATCTACAAAAACTTCACCTGAATTCGGTTTTATAAAACCTGTTAAGATTTTCATCATTGTTGATTTCCCTGCTCCATTAGGGCCTAAAAAACCAATAATTTGACCTTTATCCGCAGAAAAAGAAACTTCATTTAATGCTTTTTGAGTTTTATAAGTTTTAGAAACAGCGATTACTTTTATTGACATTTTTTAAATGGAATTAATTTTACATTATAAACGAAGTTATTACTTTTTTAGTTTAAAAAAGTAGTAGAATCTGCACGAATTTTTCTGATACTTTTCATCCTTGACCACGCAATTTTATGGCGTTTTTTGTACAACCACAAACAACCTAAATCTAATAAAAAATAGAAAAAACTAATTCCGCTTGGCGGATTATGGCTTGGCAAGAAATCGAAAACGCCCCAAGCTGTAGCCGGCCATTTCCAACATAAAAAATTAGTGCCAATTATTTCTAAATACGCAACAGAAATATACATGGTTAGATAAAAAAGACGCTCTCTTGGTTTGTTTCTAAGGATAAAAAGTGTGGCAATTGTTAATACAAAACCAAAAACATCATTTTTAAAAATTAGAAAAACTGTGGCATATATAAAAATGAAAATCGCAAAAACTTTTTCTAAGGTTATTCTATGTTTAATGATTGATTTTGCTTTCGAAAAATATAAAACAGCCACATACACTAAAGCATGCCCTGGAGGCACATAATGTGGCACATTTTCTAATCTGTAGGTGTACATTCCTAAACCAATAGACAACAAGTATTCCCCCAAAACAGCTATGATTACAGCAGTAACCATTTGTTCTTTGACCCTTTTGTTTACTTGCCAAAAAGTGATTAAAAACCCAATAAACATGCTAACATTAGCATAAAACTGTGCGTCTTTAGTAATTTTTATACTATGAAAACTATCTAAAAATAAACCAAAAAAGATAAACAGATAAAGAGCTCCTAAACTTTTAAAAGTAGCAATAAAAGGAGATTTAGTAGCTAATAAACTCATGCGGTAAAAATAAGTAAACTAAATAAAAAATGGCTCAATAAAGAGCCATTTAATTATATATTGAAATAAAATTACAACTGATAACGAACTCTTAAACTTATAAACCTTGGTAAAATAAAGCGTTCATTTATATTAAATGAAACAATATTTTGATTTACAGAAACTTCTGAACCTGTTGCTAATAAGTTACTACCTACCAACTCGTATTCGAATTTAGCATCTCTATCTTTTCTGTAGGCTAAACTAGCATTCCAAATTTGAAATGAATTAATAACACTGCCTTTTTGACGAGTTTCATTATAAGAAAAATCTGATTTTACTGTCAAGGAATTCCATATATAAGCATCAAAATTAATAGAAGGTGCATGAGATATCGATTTTATATCTTCTGCCCTTGCAGTGTTAATTTGGTCATTAAAATTCAAGTTATAACGCAAACTAACATTAGGAGCCTTTGTAAAATTAGTTCCAATGCTTGAATTTAAACCTCTAGATATGTTTTCATTTGTATTTTCTCTAGAATTGATAAATTGATAGCTTTTATTATAAGAAAAATTACCTCCTAAACTCATTCTAATCTTTTTAATTGTTTTACCAATACTCGCAAAAGCGTTAAGATTCTCGTTATCTAAGGGTGAATTTAAATTTGTACTACTAGAAACTACAGAACCTGGTTCAAAAATAGTATTTCTATTTACTTGATCTGCAGTTTTTGTATAACTTACCCTTGCAAAAACATTACTCGCATTAAATAAATTAAAGCTTCTATAAAATAAACTTAAATTATGAAAACTAGCGTTTACTAAATCTGAGCTTCCCGCAAAAAAAGAATTGTAACTATTTGCTACAATACCTCTCGCAATTTGATTTACATCTGTAAAATTAACCTCTTCTTTATAACTAAAAGTTAAACTTTCACTGGTTTTAAATTGGGCGACAACCTCAAACTCTGGTAAAAATTTCTCAAACTTATCTTTAAAAAACTCTGTTCCATATTGTGTATTGTTAGAATTATAAGAATGCACAGTAAAACCTGGAGTAAATGTGAAAATACCATTTTTTAGTCGATATCTTACACCTGCATATATATCTGTAAAGTTATATTCTGTATCGTTTGTTGTTTTATTATAGTCTCTATTTGGATATGGATTAGGCACAGGATCTGTAATAACATCTGGACTAGGATCTAAAACACCACCATTATTCAAAAGTTGAAAAAATTGAGAATTAAAGTTTTGTGTGCTTAAAATTGTACCCGCAACAAAGTTTAAATTACTTTTTTTATTTAAGATATAGTAATAATCTAATTTTGCATCAAACTGGTTTGATTTTACGCGTCTGTCTTGTTCTAAATCATAATAGGTTAATGTTCTATCTAAACCTAGAGCAAGTGCAGCATCATCAAAACCATCACGATCTGCACGATTTGGTTCGCTATTATTAGTTGGGTCATTTTCTAAAGAAGCAATATAAAAAGGATCTTCATCTTGCAACAAATGTTTAACTTCCAAAGCAAAAATATTGTTCTCGTTTGCGGTATAAAAATAACTAAAATCTTGATTTATTGTAAATGGTGTAGAACTTTCATTTTGAGTTATATCACTTAAAACAAATGAATTTACAGCATCCGTTCTAAACTCGTTAGAAAAACGACCTGCTAAATTATAGTTTAATTGATTGCTAAAGTCTTTTTTATAGGCTGTACTAAACTTAAATAAACCTGTATTACTAGTCTGACTTGTTTGATTATCAACAATGTCATCAGGAGTATTTGGATCTATATAATCAATATTATCAATATTTCTTTGTCCGTTACTATTACCAGACCAAATTAAGAACCCACTTACATCTAACTTAGGATTAGGTGAGTAACTAAAGTTTAAAGCGGTTAACTTTGTTTCAATTCTATTTGCATTTCTTGCACCAGCATTTAAAAAACCGATTCCTGCATCTGCAATATTAATGTTTGTTCCGTTTGATGGACTCTGACTTTGAAAATTTCCGCCAAAACTTCTAGCATCACCTCTACTTAAAACAACATCGCCAATATTATTTACGTCACCAATAACATTTATGGTATATTTAGGAGAATAGTAAAATAATTTTGGTTGAAAAAGGTACAACCCAGTATTTGCAGAATTTCCTGCTCCAGCAGTAACATCTCCAAACCAAAAGTTCTTTTTTCCTTCTTTTAATTTAATATTAATAGCAACTCTGTCTTGATTACTTTGAACACCACTTAACTGGCTTACATTAGAGTAATTTCTTAAAACTTGAATTTTATCAACAGCATTAGATGGTATATTTTTAGATGCTAATTTAGTGTCACCACTAAAAAATTCTTTACCATCTATCATTATTTTTTCTACCCTTTTACCTTCTACCTCTATTTCTCCTGCTGCATTTATTTCTACTCCTGGTAATTTTTTTAAAACATCTTCTAGTTTACGTTCTGTACCATTTTGAAAAGAATCTGCATTATAAATAATAGTATCACCTCTAACAGTAACTGGCATTTTAGAGATAATATTAATTCCGTCTAAAGAATTATCGTATTTCAAAATTACATTTTTAACGATATCCTCAGTCTTTGTTTCTAAGACAAAATCGGTAGATTTCATACCAACATAACTTATTTTCACATCAAAAGTAGCGTTTACGCCAAGTTCTAATTTATAAATTCCTTTTGCATCTGTAAACCCATACGATGCCATTTTTTTGGTAAGTTTATTTATAGCTAAAACATTTGCCATTTCTAAAGGTTCACCAATACTATCTTTAACAACACCGCTTAGTTTAAGTTGGGCGCTAGTAATAAACGTAACCATTAAAAAGGCTAGTAAGAATATTTTTTTCATTTATAAAGTTTGATTTGTTTTTGTTTTTAATTACTGGCGTCCACCTCTATTTCCTCTTCCACCACCTTGAAAGTTTTGTCTCATTTCTTCCGTCTTAATTTTAACGGTTTCGTTATACTTTTCTCTTGTAATTTCTTTTCCTTTTGATGGTGCTTCTATGACCTCTTTTTGTAATGGATTTAAAATGATTTCTGTACACAAAATTGTAGTTCTGCCTGAATTAATTTCTAAGATTAAACCCGGTAAACCCCAATGTTCACCTGGGCCATTATTAACGGGTATTTGTGGCGTGTACCAAGCAACAACTTCTATTTGTTTTGGAATTTCTATATCATCAGAAACTTTAACAACATTTATAGAATCTTTTTTTGTTTCACCTTTTTTGTCATCATTACTCCTTCTTCTCATATTTGTCCAATCTATAGGATCAACATCTTTTATCAAAGTAGCTTTAAAACAGGTATAATTTCCAATTTGCTTAGTTTCGCTTCCTAGCTCCCATTTTGGAGTTTCCATTTTATCAGAAACTAAAAACTTTTTACCAAAAAACTCTGTCTCTTCTATAGCTATTAAATCTTTTGTGTTTTTATATTTCACAGAACTTCCAGCCATCATTGCCATAAACCCAGAACCTCTTCTGGCCGTTGGAGATGCCAATTGTTCGTCCTCCTTATAGAGAGAAGAAGTTTTATCAAAAGATAATATGAATGTTTTTTCTAATATAGATTTCATACTGTCTGCAATTTCTTTTTTTCTAGCCTCTGTCATTTGTCCTCCTCCACGACCGCCAAAACTGCTCATGTCCATAGTCGTTTTAGACATATAGATTGCTTTTCCTTGAAAATCTTTCTGGGCAAATGTGCCTAATGTAACAAGTGCAAAAAATAATGTAAATAATAATTTCATGTCTATAAATTTAATTTTTTAATCTAAAGTAATCTTTAGTGATTTAATTTAGACTTTAAAAAAACTAAAAGGTTTAATTGAATTGCAAAAAAAATTGAACGTAATTTTAATATTAATTACCACTCATTTTAATGTTTAAGCTATTTCTATTAAAATAGTTTTTCTTATTTGATTTGTCATTTTCGTTTTTTGAGACTTATGAAGTAAACAGTTCGTTCAACTTATCTAAAAAATAAAGTATTGTTTGCCGAAAACAAAACTAGTTTAAGAATGATTAAAACAAGAGTTTGGAATCAAAAAAAATATTGTTTTTATTGCGAAAAATCGCAAACTAGTGATGTTTTTTAAGGCTTTCATCATAGTGGAAACAATTATTTAAAAAAACTTTTTCGATGATAGAGTTGATCGTTAGAATAAAATAATTGAAAACAGAATCGAACTAAAAACGAATGTTGACAATATTAAAATAGGAGAATACTCTTTTAATTTAACGAAGTAAACGCTAAAATACACATCAGAAATTGAACAACTTATACATCGAGAAGTGCAACTTCTTTCTCATTTATTTGAAAAGAAAAATGAAGTTCTAGACAGCGCGCTTTTATTTTAAACAAACTTTAGAAAAATGATGATTTTTTTTAACGCCAAAAATATAGATGTGCTTATTGGTAAACTTCGAAAAAAATTAAAAAAAAGACAACATTCTGCAAATTATAAATAATTAGAAGAGTCTTTGGATATAAATTAATTTGTTAACCATTTCATAACTATATTTTTTACTACCTTTATAGTCTCTTTTTAATTTTAGAATTTTTAAAAATATGCACGTTGCAATTGCAGGAAATATTGGTGCTGGTAAAACCACACTAACCCAACTTTTAGCCAAACATTATAAATGGAATCCTCATTTTGAATCTGTTGATGAAAATCCTTATTTAGACGATTTTTATGCAGAAATGGAACGTTGGTCTTTTAATTTACAGGTTTACTTTTTAAACAGTCGTTTTCGTCAAATTTTAGAATTGAGAGAATCTGGTAAAAACATTATTCAAGACAGAACCATTTATGAGGATGCACATATTTTTGCGCCCAACTTACATGCAATGGGTTTAATGACGAATAGAGATTATAGTAATTATAGCTCTTTGTTCGATTTAATGGAAAACTTAGTTTCACCTCCAGATTTATTAATTTATTTACGTGCCGATATCTCAACGTTAGTTGGTCAAATTCATAAGCGTGGTAGAGATTATGAAAACTCTATAAGTATCGATTATTTAAGCAGATTAAATGAACGGTACGAAGCTTGGATTTCTACGTATACAAAAGGAAAGTTATTAATTATTGATGTCGATAATTTAGATTTTGTAACAAATCAAGAAGATTTAGGATATGTTATAGATAGAATAGACTCGCAGATAAATGGTTTATTTTAATAAAAATAACTATTATAAAAAAGTAAAGAGACCGTTTTCACGGTCTCTTTTTTCGTGATAAAATCACTCATGATAGATAGTCCCCCAACTTTCTATCAAATCTTAGGTTGAGTATGAACTCAACACTTCTATTTTATTATCTACAATTTCCTTAATAGGAATTATAATTTTTTTGTTTTCAAACATTAAAACTACAGCTATGTTATCTATCGATTCTATAATGCCTTCAAAGTTAGTTGCTTTTATTGTATCGCCAACTTGTAGATTTTTTCTAGAATAATAACCAAATAATAATCTTTTTATTACATCTATAGATCCTAAACCAAAAGCAATAGTAAAAGCCAATAAAATTGACGCAAATATAATAGATAAATTGTTAGTAATCAAGTCTGTTTTAACATCTGCCTGGTTTAATGCTGTAACACTTACTATTATTGCTATTACGTAAAAAACAATATTACCAACTAGCCGCCCTCCTGTTAATTCTAAAGAATAAAACGTTGCCGAAATTGTTTTTCTTACAACATTTGCAAGGTAAACCCCAATTGCGAAAATTATTAAAGCGCTTATTAATTTTGGTAAATATGCTATTAGAATACTTAGCTGCTCGGAAATCATTTTTAAACCTAATAATTCTGACGCTATGATAATAAAAACTAAAATTAAAACCCACTTAATAGCGGTTACAATAATCTTGGTTGGTTGAATTTTGATAAACGAATTGCCAAAAATTTCATCAACATTTAATTTTTCGGGCAAACTATCAATCTTAGTAAAACCCAATGCTTTTTTAATAATGTATAAAGTTACTCTTATAAAAAGCCATCCAAAGATAAAAAAAGCAACACCCTTTAAAAGTTGCGGTAAAAAAGCTACAAAACTATTCCAAAGGTTATATAAAAAACTGAAATCAAAATCTGTTGATAGATATATTGGTATCATCATGATTGGTTAATAATTATGGTTATTTTTTTTTCTTAAGAGAATTGCCCCCAAAAACATCGCCAATAGTGCTTGGGTATTTTACCAAGAACAAATCTGCAATATCCATTGTAAGCTTAATCATATTCACATCATTCATTACCCGCTGTTTTAAAACCTGGGGAACTTCGTGATGTTGTAAAATTTCTTTAAACGGGTTACTCATAATTACAATTCTTCATACACACTAACAACTTTTACTTTAGCTCTTTTAAGACGCATTTTAACTGCGCTTTCCCCTATTTCTAAAGCTTCAGAAATTTCTTTGATACTCATGTCATCTTGATATTTCATTAAAAGTATCATTTTTTCTTTTGCATCAATTATAGCAAATGCTTTTGCTAGATTATCGGCTTTAAGTTCAAATAATTGTGCATCTTCAATATCATCAAAATCATCATCACCTTTTATTTGATCTGTAACAACTGTAACTCTTTCTTTCTTTTTATGATCGTTTCTTTGCACATAATTTACACAGAAATTATAGGTAAAAGAATACAACCATGTAGAAAATTTAGAGTTTCCTTTAAATGTTTTTAGTTTTACAAATAGCCTAATAAAAATGTCATGAGTCAAATCTTCTGCTTCTTCTTTATTCTTAGAAAAACCATAACATTTGTTATATACTACTTTTGAAAATCTGTCATATAATATAGCAAACAATTGCGAGTTGTTTGTTTCTACTATTTTAAAAACTAATTCTTCATCAGTTAGGGAGTGCGCACTACTAGCTTTCAATACTTATAATATTTTAGACACAAAGAAAATTAATAAGTCACAATTATTTTTTTTAATAAGACAAACGGCGCTTTTCTTTCGATAAAGCGTGTTTTTTTTGCTTTTTATAAAAAAAAATGAACTCTTTTTTATTTTTTTGTAACATTTATATAAATTCTTACGTACAAGTAAGTGTAGCAATTACAATAATCGTTTAAAAAGTTATATAGAATTCGATGAGACAACTTAAAATCACCAAGCAGGTTACTAACAGAGAAACCGCATCGTTAGATAAATATTTACAAGAAATTGGTAAAGTAGACTTAATTACTGCCGATGAAGAAGTAGAATTAGCACAACTAATTAAAGCTGGTGACCAAAGAGCACTAGAAAAATTAACAAAAGCCAATTTAAGATTTGTGGTTTCTGTAGCAAAACAATACCAAAATCAAGGACTAACTTTACCAGATCTAATTAATGAAGGTAACTTAGGTTTAATTAAAGCTGCAAAACGTTTTGACGAAACTAGAGGTTTTAAATTTATATCATATGCCGTTTGGTGGATTCGTCAATCTATTTTACAAGCATTAGCAGAACAATCTAGAATTGTACGTTTACCGTTAAATAAAATTGGTTCTATCAATAAAATTAACAAAATGTATGCGTTCTTAGAGCAAGAAAATGAAAGACCTCCAAGTCCAGAAGAAATTGCTAAAAAACTAGACATGACGGTTAATGACGTTAAAGAATCTATGAAAAACTCTGGACGTCACGTATCTATGGATGCACCTTTAATTGAAGGTGAAGATTCTAATTTATATGATGTTTTAAACTCTGGAGAATCTCCAAATCCTGATAGACAATTACTACACGAATCTTTGCGTATCGAAATTAATAGAGCTTTAGAAACATTAACTCCACGTGAGGCAGATGTTGTAAAATTATATTTTGGTTTAGGAGAGCATCAACCAATGACTTTAGAGGAAATTGGAGAAACGTTCGATTTAACTCGCGAGCGTGTTCGTCAAATTAAAGAAAAAGCAATTAGAAGATTAAAACATACATCAAGAAGTAAAATTTTAATGACGTATCTTGGATAATGGTCTTAAACCATTTTAGATATTTCTTTCATCCTGAATTATACGTATGAATATTTTATAGAAAACTCTCGAATTCATTTTCGAGGGTTTTTTTTTGAAGCTAATTCCTGCTTTCACTACTCGCTTTTTTTATCCTAAAAAGGAATAAAAAAGAGCTCAAACAAACCGTTCAATCAGGGCTAAACTTGTTTATAAGCAAATCGTTTTCCATGTATCTATGTGGTAAACTAAAACTAAATACTACCAAACTATTAAAAAATTAACTTTCTCATTCTTCTTCACTAAAACGAATTAATTATCTTTGTAAAAATAACGACACAACCACAAAATAATGAGTAACTTAATTGCACCTTCAATTTTAGCAGCAGACTTCGCCAATTTACAACGCGATATAGAAATGGTTAACAATAGCGAAGCAGATTGGTTTCATATTGATATTATGGACGGCGTTTTTGTACCCAACATATCTTTTGGAATGCCTGTTTTAAAAGCAATTACCAAACACGCTACAAAACCTATTGATGTGCATTTAATGATTGTAAATCCTGATCAATACATAGAAACTTTTGCAGAGTTAGGTGCCAATATTTTAACCGTGCATTATGAAGCTTGCAATCATTTACACAGAACTGTACAAGCCATAAAAGCTGCCGGAATGAAAGCCGGAGTTGCTTTAAATCCGCATACGCCAGTTGCTGTTTTAGAAGATATTATTACCGATTTAGATTTAGTGTGTATCATGAGTGTAAATCCTGGTTTTGGAGGTCAATCTTTTATAGAAAATACCTACAAAAAAGTACAGCAACTAAAACATTTAATTGAGTTTACAGCATCTAGTTGCCAAATAGAAATTGATGGTGGTGTTACAGATCTAAACGCTAATGAGTTAATTGAAGCCGGCGCAAATGTATTAGTTGCAGGAAGTTATGTTTTTAGATCAGAAGACCCAACAGGAACTATTTCAAGTTTAAAAAATTTAATTGGATAAACTGTACACTGTAATAGACATAGAAACCACAGGAAACGGATATAAAGGTCAGAAAATAACTGAAATTTCTATTTTTGTTTTTGATGGCAAAGTGGTGGTTGATGAATTTACTTCTCTAGTAAATCCAGAACAAAACATTCCTACATTTATAACCAATTTAACAGGTATTACAAATGCCATGGTTAGAAATGCGCCTAAGTTTTATGAAATTGCAAAAAAAGTAGAAGAACTTACTAAAGACACTATTTTTGTAGCACATAATGTTAATTTTGATTACAATATTATTCAGGCTGAGTTTAAAAACCTAGGTTTTGATTTTAAACGAAAAAAACTATGTACAGTTCGTTTAACTAGAAAGATTGTCCCGGGTTTAAGCTCGTATAGTTTAGGTAATATTTGTACTGCAGAAAACATTCCAATAAATGGCAGACACAGAGCAAAAGGTGATGCAGAAGCAACTACAGAATTATTTAGAAGATTATTAGAAAGAGATACTAATTTTACAATCAATTCTTTTTTAAATCCTAAATCGAGGCAAGCTACTTTACCACCGCTTTTAGATAAAATAATAGTGGATAATTTGCCCGAAAAACACGGCGTTTACTATTTTAAAAATCTTGCTAAAGAAGTTATTTATGTTGGCAAAGCCAATAATATAAAACAACGAGTAATCAGCCATTTTTACGATAAAAAGAAAAAAGAACAAACGATGTGCCTAGAAACTGCCGATATTTCTTATACAAAAACAGGTAGTGAATTATTGGCACTTTTATTAGAATCTTCAGAAATAAAACACATTTATCCAAAATACAACAGAGCACAAAGAAGAGCTGGTGAAGCTGTTGGTTTGTTTTCTTATGAAGACCAAAAGGGAATTATTCATCTGGCTTATAATCGTTTAAAATTAGCGCCAAATGCAATTATGAAATACTATTCTATTGCAGAATGTAGAACTCATTTAGAGTATCTGTGTAAAGAATTTGAATTATGCCCCAAATATTGTCTTTTACAAACCAATGTTTCTAGCTGTTTTCATTATCAAATTAAAGAGTGTAAAGGTATTTGTTGCGGCAATGAACCTGTAGAAGAATATAATAAACGAGTTAGAGCAGCTATAAAATCTGTAGGAATTGGCGCAGAAAATTTAGTAATCAAACAAAAAGGAAGAACTAAAAATGAAGTTGGTTTTGCTTTAATTTTAGACGGAATTTACAAAGGTTTCGGTTATGTAGAAAAACAACAAGCTGAAGAATTAGAGAATCCAGAAGAGTATCAATTTTTTGTAGAACCTAAAAAAGATAATAGAGATATTCAAAGAATTATAGCGTCCTATTTAAAGAAAACAGCGAAATTAAAAGCAATTGAAAATGGAGAAATCAGCATATAAAATACATATTATTGGTGCAGGAATTAGTGGTTTAATTGCTGCTCAAATTTTAGAGAATCATGGATATTGCCCTGTAATTATTGAAGCTTCTAATTCTGTTGGCGGTCGGGTAAAAACAGATGTTGTAAACGATTATAATTTAGATCATGGTTTTCAAGTTTTATTAACTTCGTATCCTGCAGCGCAAAAGTATCTAAATTATGATGCTTTAGAGTTGCAGCAGTTTTTACCTGGTGCAACTATTTTTAAAAATGGCAAATCACAAACTATTGGTGATCCTTTGCGAAGTCTTTCTTTACTTTTACCAACCTTATTTTCATCTGTAGGTACTTTTTCTGATAAAATAAAAATCTTACAATTAAATGCGTTTTTAAAGAAAAAAACACTGACTGATATTTTTAAAACGGAAGAGAAATCAACCCTAAACTATCTGCAAAATTTTGGATTTTCTAAAGATATGATTCAAACCTTTTTTAAACCATTTTTTAGCGGAATCTTTTTAGAGCCTAATTTAGAAACTTCAAGTAGAATGTTCGAATTTGTCTATAAAATGTTTGGCGACGGATTAGCGGTGCTACCTAAAAACGGAATTCAAGCTATCCCAAATCAGTTGAAGAACAATTTAAAAACGACGCGATTTCAATTTGATACATCAGTAAAAGAAGTAAAAAACAACCTCATAATTTTACAAGACGGATCAGAAATTAAAACTCATTTTACCATTATTGCCACAGAAGCAAGTCATTTAGTTTCTAATTTAAAAAACCAAGAAACTACATGGAAAAGTTGTGATACCCTTTATTTTGAAAGCAAAACCAGAAATATTCAAAAACCTATTATCGGTTTAATTGCGGATGAAAAAGCATTAATTAATAATATTTTTTATCATACATCTATAGAAACATCAGCAAAAGCAAAACAAGAATTACTTTCGGTTACAATTGTTAAAGAACATGATTTATCCGAAGAAAAATTAGTTAAAAAAGTAACAGAAGATTTAAAAACATATTGCAACATTTTTGATATAAAATTTTTAAAACGTTACCGAATTAACATGGCGTTGCCAAAATTAACCAATCTTCAATATGAGATTTCAAGTACAGAAACGAAACTAACATCTGCTATATTTTTAGCTGGTGATATTTTGCTAAACGGTTCTTTAAATGCTGCTATGATTTCGGGAGAAAGAGCTGCTTTAGGAGTTATACAAACGTTAGAAGATGGTTTAATTGTAGATGAATTAACATCAGAATATTCTTAAAAAAATAGCATACAATTTTATATTAGGCAGCATATTTTAAAGTTTTTAAACACTTCATTAGAGTTGAAATCTTTTTTTAAAACAAATAAAAAGAGGCTATTAAAAAAGCCTCTTTCCGCTAACTAAGTAACTAACCAATTTTCTCTTTAAAAATTATAAATTATCAACTAAAAAGTTGATTAAATCTGTTGTAGTTACAATACCAACCAACTCATTATCTTCTACCACTGGTAGCGCATGAAACTCTTGTTTAGATAGCAATTTTGCAACATCTTTAACCGACGCATACGGTGCAACCATATACAAGTTTTTTGCCATAACTTGCTTTATTGTAAACATGTCATACATAAACGTATCCACACTCTTTTCATCCTCAGATACATCAGAATAACTAATTCTTAAAAGGTCTGTATAACTTAACATGCCTATTACCTCTTTATTTTGAATAATAGGAATATGGCGAATATTATGTTCTTTAAATAATTTTTCTGCTGTTTCTAACGTATCGGTTATATTTAATGTGACAACATTTGATGTCATTATTTTTGATATAGGAGTTCTTTTTTTCATGATATTACTCTTTAATTTCTAACACAAATTTCAGTAAAAAATAGATTTTAAAAGATGATTTTTATCATGTATAAACACTTTTATAGCCGGCTTTTATTAGATGATGGAACGTATAGCAATAAAAATCAAAAAAGCCTCAAAACTAAAATGTTTTGAGGCTTTATATGTGACTGTGAAAGGGCTCGAACCTTCAACCATCAGAGCCGAAATCTGATATTCTATCCAATTGAACTACACAGCCATTATTGTACTAAAAACTTAACCCATTAAATTCTTTTTCACCAACGTAGAAATTGTTTTACCATCTGCTTTACCTGCTAATTCTGCAGAAACAACACCCATAACTTTCCCCATATCTTGCATTCCAGAAGCGCCCAACATTTTAATTGTTGTAATTACCACTTCTTCTATTTTTTCGTCTGATACTGCTTCGGGTAAAAATTGTTCTAAAACAGCCAACTCAATTAATTCAGGATCTGCTAAATCTTGTCTTCCTTGTTCTATGAAAATAGCTGCACTATCTTTTCTTTGTTTAACTTGCTTTTGAATAATTTTAACTTCTTGTTCTTCTGTCAATTCTTCTTTAACGCCCGTTTCTGTTTTGGCTAACAAAAAAGCAGATTTAACAGCTCTTAAAGCTTGTAAAGCAATTGTATCTTTTGCTTTCATGGCCTCTTTCATTTTGTCCATTACTTGTGTTTGCAAACTCATATTTTATATTTTGTGATTATTAAGTATTATTATTTCCTCCTTTTTTTAAGGTAAAGTATTCTGTTAGGATAATCGATAAAAGCCTTTCCTTTATGTAAAATATCTGCTCCAATAATTCCATGAACTTCATCTGCATTGTGCTGCGTTAAAGCAGTGTTTACATGCGATAAATCGAACAAGACTAAATGACATTTAGTTGTTTTCCAATTGCCAATTTTAAGGGTATTGTTCTCTGATTGCTGCGTCTCCATGCCAATAGCTCCTGCACCAGCAGCTTTGGTTTCGCTTTCTTGAGCATCTAAATTAAAATATGCAATTCTATCTAAACCAACACATGAATTTGAAGCACCTGTATCTAAAATAAAACGTCCTTTAACACCATTTATCTTCGCTTTTAACTCTAAATGATTCGTGGCAATTTTCTTTAATTTTATTTTAAGATACTTGTTCTTTTTTAATATTTTAGAAATCCTTTTCATTATGATAATTAGGTGTTCAAAAATACGATTTAATCATTTAAAAAAAATAGCTAAAGACGTGTTATTTAATATTATTCTAAATATTAAGTATTCAAAAACGAATTTGCAATCGTTATAAATAATCAGTACTTTTAATAAAGATAAATTGGTTACTGATGAAAACAACAAAAAGACTAGAAGCTGCATTAATAAAGTTATATAATGCCTACCATAATAACAGATTAAATCCAGAAGATTGCACAGCATGCGCTGTTGGTAATATTTTAGATAACCATGATAGTTGGAAACATTTATCTGATCAGCATGGTTCATTAAAATTAAGTTATGTAGGCAGAGTTCATCAAAACTTAGGAAGAAAATTTAACGGATATTCTCCTGAAGAAATCTTACAGATTGAAAAATTGTTTTTAGATTCTTGCGGATTTAAAACACCTTTATGCCATTACAATCCTAAACCTAAAAACCCAACCTCTAACGAAGTTTTGTTTGATGGTTTATGCAATGTGGTTGAATTATTGTGCAAATTAGATGGTATTCCTTACATCTTAGATTACTCTAAACTGTTTGAGCAAGAAGATGGGGAACCTGTCTATCATTTAGAAACTTTTTTAGGATAAATAGAAATAAAAGTATATTCTAATTAGAATTGGTTTAAATTGCAGTAATTCTAAATTTAAGATATATGAAAAAGTTATTATTTATTGTACTCTGTTTATCATTATCATTAACTTCTTGCAGAGAAGATAAAAAAAAGCAAGAAAAACCAAAAGTAGAAACTGAAGGCGAAGTAAATATTGAAACACCTCAAGGGAGTATTAAAACTGATAAAAAAGGAAATGTTGATATTACGATTAAAGACAAATAATTAATCTGATTA
This sequence comes from Polaribacter glomeratus, assembly GCF_002954665.1. Lineage (GTDB taxonomy): Bacteria > Bacteroidota > Bacteroidia > Flavobacteriales > Flavobacteriaceae > Polaribacter > Polaribacter glomeratus. Next base: position 2,151,493 of record NZ_MSCM01000001.1, read on the forward strand.
TTTTATTCTTTTACGATTATAAAATAAAAAGTCGATTCATAAATGAATCGACTTTTTTAATTTATATAGTACTGAAATAAATATGCTGTTTATCCACCAAAGTCATCAAAACGGATATTCTCGTCTGCTAAACCAAAGTCTTCACCCATTTTTTGAACCGCATTATTCATTAACGGTGGTCCACAGAAATATAATTCTAAATCTTCTGGTGTTTCATGGTGATTTAAATAGTTCTCAATTACACAATTGTGAATGAATCCCATAAAACCATCTCCAGCTTCATCATTAATATCTTTTTTAACTTTCCAGTTATCAGTCTCTAAAGGATCTGATAACGCGATGAAGAATTTAAAGTTTGGAAAATCCTTTTCTAAAGCTCTAAAATGATCCATATAAAACAGCTCTGCTTTAGAACGACCTCCGTACCAATAAGTTACTTTTCTACCTGTCTTTAAAGTTCTGAATAAATGATATAAGTGAGAACGCATTGGTGCCATACCTGCTCCACCACCTACATATAACATTTCCGATTCAGATTCGTTGATAAAGAACTCACCGTAAGGTCCTGAAATAGTACACTTATCACCTTTCTTTAGACTAAAAATGTAAGACGAAGCTATTCCTGGGTTTACATCCATCCATCCGCCTTTTGCTCTATCAAATGGTGGTGTAGCAATACGTACGTTTAACATAATTTCTCTTCCCTCTGCTGGGTAAGAAGCCATAGAATATGCTCTTTCTATCGTTTCCGAATTTTTCATTACTAATGGTCTAAGTTTAAACTTATCCCATTCTGCTTTAAATTTATCTGGAGTTTCGTGCTCTTCTGGATGCGCTGTAATATCCATATCAGCAAACTTAACTTCACATGGAGGTATTTCAATTTGAATATATCCACCTGCTTTGTATCCCATGTCTGCAGGGATCTCAACAACGAATTCTTTAATAAATGAAGCTACATTGTAATTTCTAACAACCACTGCATCCCATTTTTTTATTCCGAATACTTCCTCTGGAATTGTAATATTCATGTCTTGTTTTACTTTAACCTGACATGCTAAACGTACTCCTGTTTTTAACTCCTTTTTTGTAAAGTGAGGTGTTTCTGTTGGCAGTGCCTCTCCTCCACCTTCTAAAACGTGGCATTCACACTGTACACATGATCCACCACCACCACACGCCGATGGTAAAAATATTTTCTCGTTTCCAAGTGTTGTTAAAAGAGTACTTCCAGATCCTACTACTATTTTCTTTTCTCCGTTTATGGTAATTGTTACCGGACCTGAGGGAGATAATTTTTGTTTTACAAACAATAACAACGACACTAATAAAAGTGTTATTAATAAGAAAGCTGCTACTGTTGCAAAAATGGTTCCTGTTGTACCTGCTGCTAATATCATTCTTCTATGGATTTATATTTGTATTATTTGCTACTATTTCTTTAGCTTCTTTTTTTACTTCTTTACTTTCAACTTTAGCTTCTACTTTTGGTTTATCTACCGCAGGTTCATCACCTCCAGTTAACATTCCTCCAAAACTCATAAAACCAATTGCCATCAACCCTGTGATGATAAACGTAATTCCTAATCCTCTTAATGCAGGAGGAACACTTGAATAACGTATTTTTTCGCGAATTGCAGCAATTGCTAAAATTGCTAAAAACCATCCAATTCCAGAACCAACACCATAAGTAAGTGCTAAACCTAAAGTAGGGATTTCACGAGATTGCATAAATAAACTTCCTCCTAAAATAGCGCAGTTTACAGCAATTAAAGGTAAAAAAATACCTAATGAGTTGTATAAAGACGGTGAAAATTTCTCTACAATAATCTCTACTAGTTGCACCATGGTTGCAATCGTTGCAATAAACATGATGAATGACAAGAAACTTAAATCATATTGTGCGTATTCTGCACCCAACCAAGATAATGCGCCTTCTTGTAATAAATACTGATCTAACAACCAGTTTAAAGGCACAGTTACTGCTAATACAAAGATTACAGCTGCTCCTAAACCAACAGCAGTAGCTACTTTTTTTGATACAGCAAGATAAGAGCACATTCCTAAAAAGGTTGCAAAAACCATGTTATCTATAAATATCGATTTGAAAAATAATTCTATGTGTTCCATATTCTTTACAATTATAAGTTATCAGTAATCAGTTTTCAATGTTTATATTCATTAAAAACAGCGCACTGATAATTGTATTTAATTTTCTTCTATTAATGAGGTGTTTCTACTACGTTGAATCCAAATAATAATACCAACTACAATTAAAGCCATTGGTGATAATAACATAAAACCGTTATTTTCATAACCAATTGCGTATAATCCTGTTTTTTCTATCGGATCTCCTAACACTTTAAATCCTAATAAAGTTCCAGAACCCAAAAGCTCTCTAAAGAAACCAACAATAATCAAGATTAAACCGTAACCAGCTGCATTTCCTATTCCGTCTAAGAAAGATCTCCATGGTTTGTTTCCTAAAGCAAAAGCTTCAAAACGTCCCATAATAATACAGTTTGTAATGATCAAACCAACAAAAACAGATAGTGTTTTACTTAATTCGTAAGCAAATGCCTTTAAAACTAAATCAACAATAATAACTAAAGCCGCAACTACAATAAGCTGCACTATAATTCTAATTTTTGATGGAATAACATTACGTAAAAGTGAAATTACTACGTTACCGATAGCTAATACTGCCATTACCGATACTGCCATTACAATTGATGCTTTTAATTCTGCTGTAATTGCCAATGCCGAACAAATACCTAATACCTGAATTGTAATAGGGTTATTGTCTGCTAATGGGTCTGTCAGTAATGCGGTGTCTTTTTTTGATAAAAGTGCCATAAATTATTTTTTTAATGAATTAAAATAAGGTACGTATAATTTTAAATCAGATTTCATCATAGCAGAAACTCCATCACCAGTAATTGTTGCACCAGCAATTGCATCTACTTCATAATCTGTTTTATTTTCGTTCTTTGGATCATTATTTCCTTTGGCAACAGTAACTCCTTTAAAAACTCCTGCATCGGTCATTAAATGTTCGCCAATAAAATCGTCCATAAAAAAACGTTGCTTAATGTTTGCTCCTAAACCAGGTGTTTCACCTTTATGATCAAAGTAAGCTCCTTGAACAACCATATTTTCATCCAAAGAAACATACCCCCAAATTGCATCCCAAAGTCCTTTTCCTAAAATTGGTGCTACATAAAAAGTAACGCCATCTTTTTCTCCAATAAATAAAGGCAGTTTTCTGTCTTTACCTTCTTTTGCAAAAGCTTGTTGTTTTTTTACATCAATTAAATATGCATTTTCATCTTCAGAAATTTTATCCCCCTGAATAACAATTTGTCTTTTAATATACTTTTTAAAATCAGCACCAGCTTTATCTGTAGAAACAAAGTTTGCACTTGACTCATCATTTTCGTTTATACCCATTGCATACAGGATATTTTGTTGTTTCTCTATTCTTTTGTTTTCATCAATATTTGGTTTTAATGATGAAGCAAAAAATGCTAACAACGAACCAACAATTAACACCATTATTACGGCAAAAATTATTGTATAACTATTACTATCTGTTCTCTTACTCATAATTAGGCAGTTTTAACTTTAGCTCGTTTTAATCTATTAGTTACATTTCCTTGAACCACGTAATGGTCTATTGTTGGAGCGAAAACATTCATTAACAAGATTGCTAAAAACACTCCTTCTGGATATGCAGGATTAAATACACGTATCATAATTGATATAAAACCAATTAAGAAACCGTAAATCCATTTTCCTTTATTTGTTTGTGATGCTGTTACTGGATCTGTAGCCATATAAACTGCTCCAAAAGCCAAACCACCAATCATTAAGTGTTCCCACCAAACTGTATTCATTAATCCGTAAAATTTACTAGATTCTGTAATAATATCTGCTGCGACAACTTGATTAAAAATTAGTCCCATAACCGCGGCTCCTATAAAGGTTGACAAAATAATTCTCCAGCTACCAATTTTGGTGAAAATCAAGAATCCTGCTCCTAAAAGGATCAAGAATGTAGATGTTTCACCCACAGAACCGGGAATAAATCCCATAAATTTATCAAAAGTAGAATAAATTACTTCTTGATTTTGTGCATAACTTCCTAGAATAGTTTCTCCAGAAATTGCGTCTGCACTTGAACCTGCAGCTATTTCATTTGCTCTTTCTACTGCTCCTTGCACCCAAACTTTATCTCCAGACATCCACGTTGGGTATGCAAAAAATAAAAATGCTCTAATTGTTAAAGCAGGGTTTAAGATGTTCATTCCTGTACCACCAAATACCTCTTTACCAATTATAACTCCAAAAACAACTGCAACAGCTAACATCCAAAGTGGTGTATCTACAGGCACAATTAACGGAACTAACATACCCGTTACCAAATATCCTTCTTCAACTTCATGCCCTTTTATAACTGCGAAAATAAATTCGACTAAAAGGCCAACTCCGTAAGAAATAATTACAAGTGGTAATACTTTTATAATACCTATCCAAAGGTTATCAAAAGTAAAAAAGTTTGCTAATACATCTGCTCTTAGTGAGCCATCTATTGCCGCGTAATGCTGATAACCAGCATTAAACATTCCAAAAATCAAACATGGAACTAAAGCTAAAATTACCGTGTTCATGGTACGCTTTAAATCGTCTGCTGCTTTTATATGAGTTCCTCCATGAGTAACTTCATTCGGTAAATATAAAAAGGTATGGATCGCATTAAATGCAGGCGCCATTTTTGTTCCTTTATATTTCTCTTTTAAATTATGTAAGTTTTCTTTTAAGCCCATAACCTTATCCTAATTCTTCTCTCATTAAATCTAAACCTTCTCTTATTATTTTCTGATGAGGTTGTTTAGATACACATATAAATTCCGTTAACGCAAAATCTTCTGGTGCTATCTCGTAACCCCCTAAAGCTTCCATTTCATCTAAATCTTTATACATAAATGCTTTTAACAATTGCATTGGATAAATATCTAAAGGAAACACTTTTTCATAAGAACCGGTAACTACAAAAGCTCTATGCTCGCCATTTGTATTGGTGTTTAAATCAAATTTTTTCTTTGGTGTTAACCAAGAAAAAGTTAATGCTCTTGATGTAGAAACTTTATTAAAAACAGGTTTAGTCCACCCAAAAAGCTCATAATCATTTCCTTCTGGAATTGCAGTTAATTGGTTATCATAATACCCTAAATAGCCATCTTCTTTTACTTCTACTCCAGATAAAACATTACCACTAATAATTCTAGTATTGTCGTTATCTAAATTATTAGCAACAATATCAGTAATATTTGCACCTGCTATTGCAGTTACATATTGTGGTTTATTAAATTTAGAACCCGTTAAAGCTATAGTTCTTGTAGCATTAAACTTACCTGTTAAAAGTAACTCACCTATTATTACTAAATCTTGAGGCGTAACAACCCAAACAACTTCACCTTTATTAATAGGATCTAGTTTTCCAATTTGAGTACTTACATTTCCTGAAGGATGAGGGCCTGAAACCTTATGAAGTTCTACTCCATTTAATTTTGCTAATGGAGAATTAGAATTAGCGCCAACAGAAACATGAACTTTACCTTCCGTTAGTTTTGAAACTGCAGTAATTGCAGCCTGTAATTCTGCTTCTTTACCAGCCAAAGTATAATCTAAATCAGCAGCTAGTGGCGCACTTGCATAGGCAGACACAAAAATAGCTTTTGGTGCTTGATTTGGGTTTGCGACAACATCATAAGGACGTTGTTTTATAAATGGCCAACAACCCGAAGCAAATAAATAATTCTTAACCTCTTCTGCAGACATTTTTGCCGCATCTTTAGTTTCAAATTGTTTATACTCTTGAGCTGGATCAGCAGCAATCTTAATTGCTAATACTTTTCTTCTTGCTCCACGAATTACCTCTATAACTTGACCAGAAACAGGACTACAAAATAAAATACGTTCGTCACTTTTTGAATAAAAAAGCGATTCACCAGCTTTTACTTTTACTCCTTCTTTGGCAGTAAGTTTAGGTGTAATTCCATGAAAATCTGCTGGTTTAATTGCATAAACACCACTTAAAGAAACTTTTGTAGTGTTTTTTTCTGCAATACCAACAAGCTTAATATCTAAGCCTTTTTTAATACGAATGTCTTTTGACATAGTAAATTAGGAATTTTAGTTATCTAAAAAAATCAAGCAAATTTAATGTTTTTAAGCAGTATTTACTGTATGTTTTGAAGTATATATTTTGTTAAAATTATTATTTATAATTGTTCTAAATTAAATAAAACAGAAGTAAAAATTTTATTTCCACAAAATAAAAAAACCTCACATCTTAAAAAGACATGAGGCTTTAACAAAAAAAAGTTGGGTTCTCTATTTAAAAAAAGCTTTGATAGTTAAAAGTTTGGTTAGTTATTTTTGGTTGAATCTATCAAAATGCTAACAAATTATATTTTATCTCAGAGAACTTCACTACAATTTAGATGTTTAACTACTATCATCTAACAAAAAATGTTTTCTTTTTCTTTAACTTTATCAGAGAAAAAACATTCAAATACACCTATTTTAAATATATAATGCTTCTAATTATTTTTATATAAACGTGTGTACTTTATTTCCCTACAGCAATTTCTAATGTTTTTATACTCGGTAAAAATACTTTAATTATAGGAGGAAAGTAATAAGTAGTTGCTGCAAAAAATAAGTACCTATACTTATAGAACATTCAATTAATTGATGATGTAAGTCTTTACGCTATCCATATTAATTTGTAAATTTAAAAGCGCTTTTGCCTTTATAATTAAATTGCTAATGGAATTGGTGATCTTACAATTATTAATTTATAATGATCTTCTTCATAAAGTTTCCTTGATCAGAAACAATGCTCAAAAAATAAATTCCAGTTTTAACTTTTTTAATATCTAAAATCATTTTTTGTTGTCTAATATGCTTTTCTACAATTTTTTTTCCTGATAAGTCATATAAAATAATTTGATTTACCTCACCCTTGTCTAAAATTATATTGATATTATTTTTAGCAGGATTTGGAAAAATACTTATATTTTTTTCAAGAGTTACATCATTTACAGTAAGTACTTCATTATTTAGAAAATACGCTTCAAAAGTTGCATTTACTAAAGCATTATTACTTTTATCTCTTATATTATTTGAAGCTGTAGTTTGCAACGAGATGACGCCTATTTTTGTGTTTAAATTAGCAAGTTGAATTTTATATTGCGCATTAGAAATAGCCGTAATTTCTGCTATTTCTAAATCTGTAGATGCCAAACCCACTAACTCAAAATCTGCTGAATCTACATTTAAAACCTCTTCATTAAAAGTGATTAAAAACCAAGTGGAACTTTCGTTTTTATCCAAAGAAATAGCAGTGATTATAGGTTTGGAAAGGTCGAACACAAATTCTAATGTGTTTGATATTTCATTTTGATTACTATTTGCATCAACAGCAATATTTGCAGGTATTGTAATTGAAAAAAATCCTTGAGATTTTGGAACAAGCGTAAGTTGATAACTTTGTGAATTGGTAGTTGAAAAGGAAGCAACAACTGCATTTTCTAGCACAATATCGGCTTTTTTAAAACCAGAAACAGCTTTAGAAAAAGCAACTTCTACATTTACAGGAACTAAATTTGTAAACAAATTATTAGTGGTAGAAATAGTAGTAGAAGTTGGATTATTATTAAATGCTTCAGAGACAGAAACTAGATACTCTTTAAGTGTAGATTCATCTTCTGACAATACTTTATATTCAACTTTATTGATGAAATTTTGCAAATCTTTTCCTGAAGTTTGCACAACTTCATTCACAAAAACTTTGGATTTTGCACTCGATTCAAAAACAGGTATTAAGGACGAAACATCAGAATTATTTGGTAAAATAATGCTTATTTTATCCGAAGAAATGTTTACTGAAACTGCTGTAATTCCATCAAATCTAAAGGAGGTAATCTGTGCAATTTCACTTAATTTCGGACTCGCAATACTATAAGACTGGGAGATGCCTCCGAAATTTCCATCAATTTTAAAAATTTCTGATGTATCGGTATTTACAACAGTATTTGAGTTGCTATTATAAATTTTGAAATTGATAATTTCGTTATTAGTATTTGCAAAAACCGTTAAAAAAGAAACATATTTATTGGCACTTTGCACAAATTGAACCTTAGAAACCCCTCTTATTTCTCCATCTACGAAGGCTGCAACTGCATCATTTGTATTGGTTAAAGTAGCGCCATTAACATTTAAAAACGATGTAAACGTCATGCTATACTGATAACTAGAAGCATTCACAGTCCAATTTGGATTTTGAGAATTTATCGATTTTATAAAAAAACCCATTAAAAAAATAAAAAATAAGTTAGTTTTCATTTTTTGCATTTTTTTAGTTTTGATACACATTAACTACAGTGTTTCTTAATAAATTACCCGCTTTATCTTGAATAGTGTTTGTGGGCTTTATTCGTAAAGATATTACTCCAATAAAATTATTAACATTCTCAATTTTAAGTGTGTAATTAGTTTCATTTACTTTGACAAGTGTGTGTCTTGCATTTGCTACAGTTTCAAAATCGTTGGAAAAAACATTTTCAACAGCTTCACTAAAAACGACATTAAACTCCAAAACATCTAAAGTTGTTATTTCATTTACCGGATTTTTTCTTTTGATTGACAACAAATAAGGACTCACCAAATCATAGCTAAGCATCACTTTATTAGAGGCTAAATTGCCTAATTCTTGAAGATTAAACACAGCGTTTTCTGGAATTTCAATAGAAAAAACTCCTTGTTGAATAGGCACAATTTTAATAGTATATAACAAATCGTTTACTTTTTCTATGGATGAAACTATTGCGTTTTCCACTAAAAAAACATCTTCAGCAAAATTTAAAATCGCAATATTAGTTGCCATATTTACTAAAATGGGTGCTGTTTTAACCATAGAATTTACTACTGAACTTAACGTAATATTTGGTTGTGCCAAAGCTGTATTTTCTAGAGAAACAGTTACATCATATTCAATTAAAACAGTTTCATCTTCGGATAAAAGCTTGTACAAAACAGTATTTGTAAAATTTTGAGCAGAAGTTGACGAAACTTGCTGCACACTTTCTACAAAAAAATTAGCGCCAGAACTGACACTAAATTCAGCTAATAAGTTAGTTACATCAGTTCCATAAGGTACAACCACATTTATTTTTTGGTTGTTTATGGTTTGTGAAACTGGTGTAACATTAGAAAATGAAAACGAATTTAAAACTGCTTGGTTCTTTAAAGCAGGACTTGCAATGCTATATGATTGAAAAATACCTCCTAAATGACCATCAATCATAAAATTTTGTGTTTTATCTACTGTCAAAACATTTTCAGTAGCACTATCGTACATTTTAAAATTGATGGTTTCTCCACTATTATTCGCATATACACTTAAATACGCCACATATTTATTTGCACTAGCAACATAGGTTACATTTGCAACTCCTCTAACTTCCCCATTTACAAAAGCAACAACTTTATCTGTTGTAGCAGAAAGCGTTTTACCATTTACATTTAAGAAAGCTATAAAAGTCATGCTATACTGATAATTAAACGTATTTAAATACCAATTAGGGTCTTGAGCAGCACTATTTTTGACTGCAAAAAATGCAAGAAATAAAATAAGGAATCTTTTCATCGTTCTATTTTTTTACCATTTTTTTGATGACACTTTTGCCTTCATTATCTGACACTTTTATTAAATAAATACCTGCAGCTAAGTTGGATGTGTTTACCAAAGTTTCATCATTTGTTGCCAACACTTTTTTAATTAAAGCACCTAAAGTTGAAAAAATTTCAATTTTAGAAACTTTTACAGATAAATGAGATGATTTAACAGAAATTGTGTTTAAAAATGGATTTGGATGAATAACTACATTGTTTAACAAAAAGGTTTCAGAAGTCAGATTTGCAGCATTTAAAACAAAAGGGAACTGCATGTTACCAAGTACTTTATTATCTTCAAAAACAAAACTAGCAGTTACATCTAACTCTGTTAATCCATCAGAAATCATAAATTTAAGAACCTCATTTGTATTACTAAAAACCGAAATAAAACTCATCTCTCTATTGCTTAAAGTTACAACAGGAGAGGCTCCTCTTAAAATTCCTTTGGCATCATATACTAAAATTTCAGTGAAATTTTCAGCTCCTATAATTTGCACAACAATACTCATATTTCCATTATATTTAGCAAATAAAGAAATGGTTTCTGAAGTATGTTCTTGACCAGTAGTAGTTGATTTAGCAGATTTAGCTGCATTTTGAGAGTTTGGATAATTTAATATTTGAGCATTACCAGACTTAATCATATAACCTCTGTTAGATTGCATGTAATTTAAAGTTCCACTCCAACCAGAACTTGAATCATAGATTGCAAAGTTGTATTGGTCTTTTATTACATCACCATCTTTTGGATTGTAAAAAGCAAGTGCTTCTTGCAAACTAACATTTCTATGAATTGGGAATGGCAACCAGTTCCAACCAAGATTAATGGCTAGGTTTAAATTGGTTTCATCAACATCATTTCCTATTAATCTTAATGAGTTTGCCTCTGCTAATTTTACTTTATACATTTTAGTATTTTCGATCGCTGTTAGAGAACCAAACCAATTATTATTTTCAAAACGAGCAAAATCGGTTTGCGATTTTATTTGATCATCATCCGTTAAAATCGACTCATTAAAAGTTGCTTTTATATCATTAAATCTATTGTCTTCAACAAAGAAAGAAGTCCAAGTCCAACCTTTATTCAAAACTGTATTTTGTTCAGAAAACTGTGCTCCAGAAAAAATAGTAGGTGCATTTTTAGAACCTAAAACTTCGTTTTGTAAAAACTGAGTGTTTGGAAAATCGTTTACGGATGCAATTAAAACCTTGCCATTGATAGCATCCCAAATTTTAAAGGTTACTTCCTCGCCACTTGTAACATTGCTGTAAGCTGTTAAATACAAAAAATAACTATCAAAAGCAATGTCATATTTTAAGTAGGCTTCACCTCTAGGAATGTTATTTACAAAAGCACCAATTTTAGTGTATTGATCTCTAGAAAATACCTCGTTAATTTTAATTTTCCCAATTACATTCATGCTATTAGAAAAATCGGGAGCGTTTATAGCCCAATTTGGTGATGTTGATAATACTCTTAATTGTAACGTTAAAACATCATTAAATTCTGAAGTTGTTTGCAGAAAAATAGTAGCATTGTAAGTTCCCATTGCCAACTCTTTATCAACCGTGAAAATCACTTTTTTGGTAGCATTTGGTGCTACAGTGCCAACTATATTTGCTGTTGTAACCCAGGTTGGTAAACCGCTAATCGTATACGATTGATTACTGCCACCTTTGTTTACAATATCCATGATAAATGAATAATTTTCGTTTACATTTTTCTCATCAATTATTTCTTTGCTTTGATTTTGTGTAAACCACTCAATTTCTTGTTTGTTTACAAAAGCAGACCAACTTATTGGCGATAATTGTTCGTTAAAATGAGTATCATACATTCTTGATACAGAGAAATTTAAAATTTGACCCTCGTAAAGCGACCATTCTTCTCTGGTTAATTCTGGTTGAATAATCATTTGATCTCCATTTATTACCGTTGAAAAAGGAATATTTGTAAACTGTAATTTTGGTTTTAAAGCTGGAGAATCATTTGTATATGTTTGTGTTGCACCATTTAATATTGAAAAAGTGCTACTTACAGTATTATTGATGGCTACATGATTGTATTTTGGTCCTTTTGTAGTATTCCCTGCTTCTTGGTTAAAATCCATATACAGCATTAAACCCTCAGAATTTGGTGCCAATTCAAAATAACGATCTCTTTTAATTTGCTCGAAACTTCTTGTAGTATTCCAAAAACGAATTTCATCTAAACTTCCTGTAAAGTAATTGTCAATAGTTTTGTTTGATAAAATATCTTCTTTTAATCTAGCTCCAATTAAAATTCTATTCCCAGAAAAAGCACCAATATTTGCAGAAGAAACAGACGTTGTTTCTAAAGCATCTACATAAGCATTAATTGAACCTCCTCTTTTAACAACCAATGCAATATGATGCCATTTGCCATCTGCAACTGATTGTTTTGTTAAGTTGTAAGAAACATTTTCAGACATTAATTCTAAATTCCCATCAGATTTCATATTTACAGACCATTTATTTCTAAAACCATTGGTTTGCACTAAATCGTCATTTGTACCTTTTCCATTAGAAAAAATAGTCCCAGCAGAAGCACTTGCTTTTTTAACCCAAAAAGACATTGTAACATCTTCTACATTACTTGGTTGCACAAAACCCACATTTTCTAAAGATAAATAGGCATTATTTGCAAATGTATAGGCTGTTCCTTTTGGTTTAATATCCCAATCTAAATTTACAGTTGCATTTCTACTTTTTGCTTTATCAATTGCAATTTTCCCGTTTCCTTCGTCTAAGGTCCAATATCCTAATAAATTTAATTCCCTTCCAGACAAGGTTTTATCTTTATCTACAGTTGCTTGCGCTGGTGTAAATATTTTAGACCAAAAACGAATATCGTGTATATTTCCTTTGACATTAGCACCTCCAATAAAAATGGAATTATTAGAATTGATGTCTAAATTACTTGTTAAAACTTCAGACTTTAATTCAGTTCCGTTTTCTAAAATCAACAATTGAGGATCATTTCCACTTTGGTACACCAAAGAATAAAAATTGTATTGCGAAGAATTAATACCTGCTTTTACAGATTTTCCACCCAAACTAAAGGTAAGTTCAGATCCATTTAAAGTTGCATTAATTCCGTTTTTCTGTGTGATTAAATTTCCTGATGCAGTTGTTGCATTTTTTAACCAAAATTGTAACGTAAAGGAATCTTTTGGTAAAATTTGGTTTGGCAACTCAATTTGATTTGCGCCACCATCTAAAAATACAGCAACACTATGATCTATTACTTGTTGATTGCTTACACCAGAAACTTTAATATTGGTTGCTCCACGTTCAAAAATAGCTTCGTTAAAACGAACAGAAATATCTTCGCCAACGTCTAAAATACCATCACTAGGTTGTGGTGTGCCAAATTGGACAGGTGCGTTTAAATTGATAACCCCTGTAACAATTGGTGAATTATAAATTACATTATCTGTACAATAAGAAATGGCTCTGAACTCGTAATTTCCATCTGGAATTTGATTTCCAATAATATCCCAATTGTAGGTGTATTCTGAATTTGAAGCAGCTATAACTTCACCAGAATCATCACTTGCTTGATCTAATAATTCTTGAGAACCATAATAGGTTTTAAACTTCACCCAATTTGCAGAACTTGCGTTTCTGTATTGCAATTCTATTTTTTTGAAACCTGCAAAATCGGTATTAAAATCGGTAAATGTTATTGGCAAAGTATTGGTTGTTGTATTGCCATTTGCATCTTTAGAAAAACCTTCTGCTCTGTTAAAAATCCAATTATTTTCTGGAGCAGAAACCGTAACTTTTGAACATGATTTTTTAAATTCTACAGAAACATCTATAAATGCATCAGAATCATTAATATCATCACAAGGTGTTTTTAAATAGACTCTTATGTTATCATACTTAAAATTACTAGAAGCAGATGATTTATAGACTTCAAAAGGAAACTCAATAGTTTCATTATAAGGAATATAAATGTTTACTCCATTTGCTTGAATGTTGGAAGTTGCTCCATTTAAAGTTAAGGCATCTACTTCTATAATGTATTCTAAATCAGATTGTGTTTCACTATTATTTTTTAATTTTAAAACAAATAAAGCACCTTCACTTTCTGGAATATTTGTTAAAACTGTTTTGTCGGATTTTATATCTGGTTTATAGACACTATTGGTTGCATCTGCCAAAATTTCTCCCCCAACACCAACTATATTTGGATCATAGCCTGCATTTTTATAAAAAAGTGAGGTTACTTCTGCTTCATAAGGACAAGAAGTAGCACCTGCTTTTGTGATAAAAATTGGTCCATTTCCATCAAACATATTTATAACATCTACACTTAACACATTGTATTGATCATTGTCTTTTAAGGTATAAGAAATGGTTGTTGTATATTCTTTTTCGGCTGTATTTACGGTATTTAAAGTACTTCCTTTGTTTTTTGTATACGTACCATAACCACCTTCGTTATTTACTAAAAGCCCTAATTTTGTTTTAAATTCTTCTGTAGTTTCTATGGATGTTTCTATACTACTTTCTGTAATAGTTGTAGAAGTTACAGCGTTTGTAAACTCGCCTAAACCAGCGTCAAAAGATCTGTTTGTGAAAAAATTATCATTCACCAAACCATTTAAAATGCTTTGATTTTCGCCAAACACCTTTATTTTTTCTAAAACTGCAGTTCTAGATGCAGCTCTGTTGTTTTTTGCATTGTATTTTGCTTTTTCATTTTCTTGAATAATTCTTTTCCATAAATCTGCTTGTTTCTCATACGTTGCTTTGGTAACTAATGGTTTTAAAGGATCTGGATTTGGGTTTGGAACAAAATTAGCTGCCAAATCTTCCAATTCTGGAATTAAAGTTTCTTTCAAATATTTTTGTGAATAGGTGAAAAATGTTTTGGTTGGTTGCTCACCTATAATTCTATCTTTTCTTGTACTGATGTATAAATCTGTATCATTACCATCTTCAGCTTTTGCAGTAAGTTTTATGTTTGCTATTGCAGTTCCGTTTGCTAACGTCATTGGAGTGCTCGTAACAAAAATACCATCTACAAAACCATAATATATGTTTTTTGCATTTCCAATATATAAATCGCCATCTGCACCTACAAAATTTACATCATCACTTGTAGAAATTGTTTGATTAAAAGTATAGGTATTTGTGGTTAAATTTTTGGTTGTATTTACTGTAGATTTAGCAAAGGTACCTTCTGTATCTACAATAATATTGGTTTCTGTACCTGCTAAAAGAAATGGTCCTCCAACACTAATATCAATAGTTGGTGCAACAGAAACATAATAGCCTCCACCATCTGTGTCTAATTTTTCATTTGTTGTTTCTTCAGAATACGTAATTGTAGTTCCTTTTTCAATCGTAGCAAAACTACTAGAACCAGGTGGATCTCTTAAAATAATATCTGGAATTTCTGGTGCAATAGACGCAAATGCTACACTACCTGCAGTTTTCATTCCTTTAATAATTCCTTTCGATTTAAAATCGGAACTATTAAAAATACTTAAAGCGTTGCTACCAGGAATACTATATTGAACTGATATTGAACTTAAATACCCATCTGCGTGCGAAATATTAGCTTCACCTGCTATAAATGAATATTTATATTTTTCGTTATTGTCTGTAAGTTCAGTGGTACTTTTATCTGAAAGTGCTAAATTATTGGTGATATTAAACGTACCTTCTGTAAAAAATTCTTTGGTAATTACGGCTTCTGTAGCATCTTTATTGGTGTAATTTTGAGAAACTTCAAAAGTAATTTCATATTTATTTTTTTGAATGTATAATGGATTTATTAAACCACTAATATCAAAAGTTTGATTGCCAATTTTGATTTCTTTTTCATATTGTTGATCCAATAAAGTTAAGGTTACAGGCGAATTATATCTAAAGCTCTTTTTATGATGAAAAGGTACAGAAAAGATTTCTGTTCCATCAATAGTTTTGTAGCTGATAGAATCTAATTTTGGAGTTGATAGTAAATTTAAAGTTTCAGTACTTGTTAAAATATTGATGCTTGTGTTTTTAGGTATTTTTAAATCGGCTTGTTTGATATAATAAATATATGGAATTAAAGACGCTTTGTATTCGCCAGTAACAGCATTTGTAGCCACAGCAACATCAAAAGTACTGGTATTGATATCGCCTTTAAAGACAATATTTGCAACCCCAATATTATTTTTTGAAGAAATAATTTCTTTGTCTTCCGCTGGTTTGCCTTCAAAATTGGTGTATGAAAATTCGCCATCTAAACCAAAACCAATTGGTTTATCTGATTGTAATTTTCCTCCAACAACTTTACCAACTAATGTTATTCTTGTGGTGTCTAAAAACCAAGTTGGACTTAATTGATCTTCGAAAAACTCAAAAGTATCAGAAGCTGGAAAATAACCATTGTATGCAAACGTATGTGCGTCTTTTTTAACTTCAATTTTATGTTTGCCAATAGGAACATTAACGCTAAAATTACCATAAGCATCTGTTTCAACAGGTTGATTATCAAAATTTATAACAATATTACCATCAATATAAATGTATGCTTTTTCTAAACCAATTACTGGGTATTTTTTTAAATTTCCATCTTTATAAAATCCGTTTAAAGCATCAATTGTACCATCTTCGTAATAAAACTGCCCTTTATTGATGGTTATTTTAGAACCATTGCTTAAAACTCGATATTTGTTGTAGCCAAAATCTTCAATCTCTGTGTAATTTTTTTCATCAGTATCTAAAGCAATCGTATTAAAAACATTTTGTACATTATATACTGCTCTACCATTAAATTTAAAAGAAGAAACATCTTTAAAGTTTAGTTGATTTACAACACTTGCTTCAGCACCTAAAAATACAGTTTGACTTGCAGGTTCAAATTTATGAATACCCAAAGATGGTGTAATTACAAAAGATTCTCCGGTACCAGAATAAGGAATACTAGAAATGGTATAACTACCATTTTTATCTGTAACACCAAAAACACCTAACTGCTCTTTAGTTGGTTTTGTAGTGCTAAAAGAAATTCCATTATTTCCGTTTTGAATTAGTACGCCATCATTTTTATTTTGGCGAAATCCTTTTTTAGATAAATCATATACATTTGTGCCTGCGTTTTCATCCATTCTCAAATAAAGACTTAAACCAGTTTCTCCACCACCAATATATCTTCTATAATCTCTTCTAATTTGTTCATTGGTCAATATTTTACTCCAAATTCTTACTTCATCTAAAAACCCATTGTAACCATCTCCTAAAATTACTTTATTAATGTTAGTGGTATTAAAAATCGGGAAATTCCCGGTTTTGTTAATGGTTAGTTTAGGTGCTGTAACGCCGTCTGTAAGGGTTGCAGTATTAATATATTCAGGAGTAATTTCTCTACCATTAATATAGAATTTAGGTGTTTTTTCATCCTCTAAAGCAACAGAAACGTGCATAAATGAAGTAGCAGTAAGGTCTGCAATATTTTTAAAAACATCTTTTCCTAAAAAATCTAATTCACCTGTAGGATATGAGTTTTCTAAAGTAATTTCTTGAATATTTGTATCACTTACAAGTATTTGAAACTTTATAGAATTAACGTCCAATTTTCCTCCAATAAATTTTACAACTTTAGTATTTGCAGTAGAAAGTTTAAAAATTTCTCCATAATTTGTAATCCAAGATTGTAGTGTTAATTTATTGGCAGGGATTTCATAATCTATATTGTCTATTGAAACAAAGCCATTATCAATTTTTAAACTACTTCCACTTGAGCTGTTTTCTTCGCCATTTGCTTCTGCAAAAACAATAACATCTTGCACAGGGCTACCACCATCAAAACTTACACTTCCAGAAACGGTTGCTGTAGGGTTTCTAAAACCAACACCTTCGATATAATCTAAATAAAGCTCGTTAAAATTAGATACACCAAAAGCTTCAATTCTATACTTATACAAAACACCACTTTCTACTTGGGTATCATTATATTCAAAAACATCTTTACTTACACTACCAATTAATTGTTCTGGAGTTGCACTCCCTAATTCTTGTCTAAAAACATTAATTTTTTCAATTAAATTTTGATTTGCACCAAACTCCCATTTTATATTTACGCGATCGCTAAAATATCCTTTAGAAACCTCAAAACCATCAATCACAAAAGTTGGTGAAATATATAAGGCTCCATATGGAAAACCTACCATTGATTTATTATAACCATCAACAGAAGAATATATGATTCTATTTGGCTGCAACGCTCCATTTACAACACCACTTGCCAATGCATTAATAATGGTATTTCCATCATCTAACGAAACCATTGCGGAAGGAATTGTAATGGTTGCATCTTCTCCTCCCATAAGAATATGACCAGCTACATTATTTACAATAACTACAGCAATAGCACCTGCATTTTGGGCATTTTTAATTTTACTTGTAAACGTGCAGCTTCCTCTTCTTATAACAGCAATTTTCCCGTTCAAAGCAGCTGCATTCGTGAAAGCTGTACAACCATCATCTGTTGGAGCTACACCATCTATTGCTAACACAAAACCTGCAGTAAAAATCCTATCCAAAGGTGCTCCAAAATTTGTATTCATCGTAAATCCATATTCTCCTGCAATAGATGCAGGACTGGTAATTTCTAAATTTCCAGCTTTAGGAATAGCAGATCTTATGGCAGACCCCACAATAAAAGGGCTTCCTATGTTCATTTGCATCTGTAAATTAGCATTTTTAAAATCTACAGCAGCATTACCAACAAAAAGTTGGTGCTGGCTCTGGTCTTGTGCTTTGGCTATATAACTAACCAAACACAAACATAGTATGTGTAGTATTTTTTTCATCATTTTTAGATTTTTTAAATACTACAGTTTAATGATATAATTTACACCATAATTTACTGGGCGAGTTTCAATATCACCAGTTGAAGAAACGTCACCATTTATTGTATGATTATGGATACCAGTAGTATTTCTTCTATTATCATCTCCAACAAGTACTTTATAAGTAAAACCACCAGAATTTGCCGTTTCGATATTCATTGCTCTCCATTCCGCTCCGCTAAGTGGGATATTTCCTAAACTTGTACTTTTCGTATTTAAACTAATACCATGCAAATGACTTTCAAAAGCATCATTTTGAAAATTACCTAATGCTGGGCCACTTTTACCATTAGTAGTACTTACGCCTGTACCTCTTAAAAACGTACCCTGAAGATTTGGTGCTGTATTACCTACTAAAGCTATTAATGCTGTAGCACCAGTAATTGATGTTAAACTTTGCCCATTACAAAGCACCCAACCTTCTGGGGCAGTTGCACCTCTATATGCTATAATTGAACCTGTTGGCACGCCATTATCTGCATTGGTTGCGTTAGTTGCAAATGCTGCTTTTTCAGCAAAAAATGCATAAGGCGTGTATTGAAAAGTTTGGTTATAAACTGCTATGGTATTTCCTTCATAGACCACCCAAACTTTCATTTTTAAATTTGTTATAGAAAAATCTACATTACTAAAAGCACTAGTTGTTGGGTTTCCTGTGCTTACGATGTGAGAAAAGACGCCAAAATTATCTGTTTTAATAGCCTGTGTTTCAGAATACAATTCTGTATTGTCATTTTTAGTAATTCTAAATGTAAATGTTAGGTCAGTATTTGTAATTGCAGAATTTGTATTATCTCTTGCAATACCTTGTATTGCGATTCCCTGTGCAAGTGTTGTAGTTGCTATAAATAGTAATAATAATGAGTAGTATACTTTTTTCATGATGTTAGCTTTTTAAGTTTGTTTTTGATTGCTAACAAAATTATGTTTAAGTGTTTGTTATTGAAATAAGTAGTGCGCACATTTAGTGCGTACCACTACTTATAGCAAACAACAATTTATATACCAATGAAAAAAGTAGTTGAAACTTTATAAAGACTCGAGTAAATCTTTATTTTCTTTTACCCAAACCGTTAATGAATCCGTATCTGAAGTTAAATTTAGTTTTGAAATTATATTTGATCTATGTTTATCGACTGTTCTAATAGAAATAGATAGTATTTCTGCAATTTGTTTGGAAGAATTTTCTTTGGCAATTAACCTTACAATTGTTCTTTCTGATGGTGATAAATATTTTATTTTTTCCATTTCTGGAGATACTTCATTTGTAAATACTTCATTAAAAATAGTGCTGGCATAAAAATTCCCATTTAAAACGGCTTGTATACATTTATGAACTTCAACAATTGGCTCGTCTTTTAATAGATAGCCACAAATATTCAATTTTTTTGCTTTTAATACTACCCCTTTTTCTTTGTAAGAAGTAAGAATAATAAATTTTGTAAGCGAAGTTGCTTCGTTACATTTTTTTATCACTTCTAAACCACTTAAAAAGGGCATATTGATATCTAAAATAGCAATGTTTGGTTTTTTTGAAGTGATAATTTCTAATGCTTGTGCACCATTTGCTACACTATCAATAACATTATACCCTAGATTAACAAGTTCATCTGTTAATCCTTTTAGTAAAATTGGATGATCATCTGCTACTAAAATACTTACGTTATGATTCATTTTTTGAAGGTATAGAAAATATAAAACTAGTTCCTTTGTTCAATTCACTATCAATAGATATATTTCCATTCATAATTTTAATTCTTTCAAAAATAGTTTTTAATCCTAAACTATTTTTCTTTTTATTTTCATCAACATTAAAACCTTTTCCATTATCAGAAATAAAAGCAATAATATTTTTGTGCTCTTTTTTTATGCTTATGGTTACCGATTTTGCTTTGGCGTGTTTTAAAATGTTTGTTAAACATTCTTGAAGTAATCTATAAAAGTTTAAACTTGTAGTTTCTGTAAAATAAGCATCTATCATATCTATATCCATTGTAAAAAATAAATCTGTTTGCTCATCATACTCATTAATTAATTGCACTATACTTTCTGTTAAACCTAGTTCTTTTAACAATGCAGGGTATAAATCTCTAGAAATACTTCGTACTTCTTCTAATGCTTTGTTTGTTAAAATAGTAAGTTCGTCTTGTTGTAAATTTTGTGCTTTTCGTTTAATTAACGTTAATTGTTGCCCAACACTATCATGCAATTCTCTTGCTATTCTTGTTCTTTCTTCTTCTTGTGATTGCAACAATGCTTGCGAAAATTTTTCTTGCTGAACGATTTCTTTTTTAGCTGTATTTCTAGAATAGTATAATAAGGTAATTACAAATATTGACAAAAGCCCTATTCCCCCAAAAAGTAACCATTGATTTTTATTCCTATTTTTAGAAGCCAATAAAGCAATATTACTTTGTTGCGCTTCAATTTTTAGGTTCTTTTTTTCGGTTTCATATTTAATTTGCAAGTCATTAATATTTGCGATTTTTTGAACAGAAAATAAACTATCTTGAATTTGATGATATTTTTTTAAATAATTATGAGCGCTTTTAAAACTACCTGTTTCGTAGTCAATTTTTGACATTAAATAAAAGGCATATCTTTCTTGATGTATATTTAATCCTTCCGAATATTCAATTGCTTTTAATGCAAACTCCCTCGCTTTTGTAAGATTATTCATTTCTATAAAAGTTTCAGAAATATCGTTACAGGTATGCGCTGCACTAGAATAATCTTGCATTTCAACTTTTAAATCTAACGCCTTTAAAAGATATTGTAAAGACTCATCATATTTTTTTAATCGCCTAAAAGAAGAACCAATATTTCCCAAAAAAATAGATTTATTTCTTTTAAAATCGCCATTTTTAATTCTATCTAAACCCTCTTTATAAAGCGATATTGCTTTAAGTAAAAGAGGAGCATCATTATTTTTATTACCGCCTTCTTTTTGATAAGTTACACCTAAATTTGTTAGATTTTCAATAATACCTTTTTCATTATTTAGTTTTTTATAAATAACCAACGCTTTGTTAAAATTAATTCTAGCAACTTCTAAATCTGGGGTTATTAAATAAACTTCTCCTATTTTTTTTAAATTATCTGCAATTTGTAGTTCGTTTTTATGTATTTCTGCAGTATTTAAAGTTTTAAAATAGCTATCTAAAGATTTATCATATTCAGAAATATTATAATATAATCGAGCTAATTTAAAGCTACAGTTATAAACTTCTTCTTGGTTTTTTAAATCAACAAAAATACTTAACGCAGTTTTTAAATTTTCTATTGCTTCATAATAATTCTTAATTTGATTGTAATAATCACCTAGGTATTGATAACCAAATGCTGTTAAATTTGTATTCTTTATTTTTTTTGATGCTTCTAATCCTGATGAAATAGCTTTTAAAGCTTCAGTAAAATTATCTTTTTCAAGAAATTCTAAACCTCTTTTATAATTTGTGTTAATTGTTTCTACACTTACTGTTGATGAAGATTCGATTATTCTTTGAGCAAAAGATATTTGTATTAAAAAAATACAGAAAAAATATAAGAGCTGTTTTTTCATTTCAATTTGCAAAAGAGTTCTATTAGGTTTTATTTAAGTTTGCTAAATATACTACTATATGACTTACATTTTGTAATTTACTGTAAAAGAGAGAAAAAGGAACAGTATTTGCATTTGTTTTAAAAGTTGAAAAATTACTACTTTTACAAAGCTTAAAATATTGATATGACTCAAAAAATAATCATTGCTATTCTGTTTTTTACGACTAGTTTTTATGCTCAAAATATAAAATCGATACAGTTAAGACCTTTGCAAGAAAACAATTATTCATCAATTGTACCTTTAGGAACCGTTTTAGAATTGTCTTTTGATGATTTAGACGCAGACAGTAAAGATTATAATTACAGAATAGAACACATGACGCATGATTGGCAAAAAAGCAGGCTGCTATCTAGTCAGTTTATAGATGGTTTTGATGAAAACTCAATTTTAAGTGTTACCAATTCTTTTAATACGTTTCAAAATTACACGCATTATGCAGTAAAAATTCCGAATATAAATTCTGTAATTACTAAAAGTGGAAATTATTTAATTTCTGTTATTGATGATTATGATGAAGTTATATTTTCTAGAAAATTTGTTTTGTATGAAAACACAACTACTGTTGCTGTTAATGTTTCTAGAAGTAGAAACACAAAAACCATCAACACGCAACAAACTGTTGAATTCACAATAAATCATCCAAGTTTGCGAATCAATAATCCATCACAAGAAATAAATGTTGTTTTACTAAAAAATGAAAATTGGAATGAAAAAATAACAGATCTACAACCTACCTTTTTCAAACAAAACCAACTACAATATACCTACTCTAACAAGACTAATTTTTGGGGAGGAAATGAATATTTAAATTTTGATAGTAAATTTATCAGAAATCAAAGTTTAAATGTTGTTAGAATAGAAATGAGAGACCTCTTTCATCATTATTTATATCCTTTTACTTATGACGAAAACGGAAAATATAGATACAATCCAGATATTAATGGGCAATTTGTAATTAGAACTTTAGAAGCAGCTAACCCTAACACAGAAGCAGACTATGCAATGATGCACTTTACTTTATTTGCTGATGAGCCTTTTGCCGAAAAAGGAGTTTATGTTTACGGAGCTTTTAATAATTTTGAAATTAATGAAGAAAACAAACTCTTTTATAACTTTGAAGACAAAAGTTATCAAGGTGCTTTTTTACTAAAACAAGGCTTTTATAACTACACTTTTGCTACAGTTGATAAAAATGAGGTTGTGGATACAAATGAAATAAATGGCACTTATTTTCAAACTGAAAATGAATATACTGTATTAGTGTATTACAAACCTTTTGGCGGTTTATACGACAGAGTTGTAGGTATTGGCAGCGGCTACTATAATCAAAGTAGATAATTAAAAGGTTTAGTTTGAACTCTTATTCAAAAAAAAACTATATTTACTACTATGATTGAGCAAATTACTAAAGGAATTAAAATTTCTGTAAAAACGAAATATAATGGTACAAGCTATCGAAATAACAAGCTTTACTACATTTTTGCTTATTTTGTAACTATCGAAAATAAATCGTCTGAAACCGTACAATTAACAGATCGTTTTTGGCAAATTTTTGACTCATTAAACAACATAGAAATTGTAGAAGGCGAAGGCGTTGTTGGACAAACACCTGTTTTAAAACCTAATGACAATTATACTTATAGTTCTGGTTGTTTTTTAGAATCATCAATTGGCGCAATGAAGGGTTATTATACAATGATAAATTGTAGAACTTTAGAACAATTTAAAGTAATTATACCCACTTTTCAACTTACAACTCCCATATTATCAAACTAAAAAAAACAAAAAATAAAGTAACAGTTGTTAAAGATGCAGCATGTTTAAATTGTGGACATCCTTTTAACGGACAAGAGAAATTTTGCCCAGATTGCGGACAAGCAAATAAAGGTAATGAAATTACTTTTAAAAGCTTTATTCATGAAGTTTTTAATGGTCTTTTTAATTTTGACGCTAAATTTTGGACAACTATTATTCCGCTTTTAATTAACCCTGGTAAAGTTTCTAGAGACTATGTTGCTGGTAAAAGACAGCGATACACAAATCCATTTCGTTTTTATTTAACGGTTTCAATTCTATTTTTTTTATTGATTGGTTTGTATAATACCAAAGTAAAATACGAATCTTTAGCTCAAGAAAGTAAGACAGAAATTGTTGATTTAATTAAAGAAGAAACCTCAAAAACAAAAGAAGCTTTAACAGATAAAAAGATAGATTCTATTAAAAAGAAACTGAATGAGAAAATGAAGAGTTCATTTATTCCTGTTCCAGAAAAAGTGAGAAAAAATATTTTAGCGGAAGTAGAAAAAGAAGCCAGAGACACCACAGAAAATAAAATGAACAGCAGCATTATTAACTTTAATGTTGGAGAAGGAGATTCAAAATTAGATAAATTTGTAAACTATCAAAAAAAATACCCAAACTCTAGCATAGATGTTGCTTTAGACTCCTTAGAGTTCGAAAAAAACTTTACAAATAGATTTATATATACCAGAGCGAAAGCAGCGAATTCTTTTACAAATGATGAAGAAAGTAGAGATCAATTTTTAAACCAAATCCTTTCTTTTGGTTCCATTTCTTTATTTGTTTTATTACCTATTTTTACCTTGTTTCTTAAACTGTTTTACATCCGAAGAAAATACACTTATGTAGATCATTTAATTTTTGTTTTTCATATTCAAACAGTTTTTTTTATGCTGTTTTCAATCTTTTATCTTTTAAAAATAGTTGGTATAAGCCCCCAACTTTGGGTTTTTGTAACCTTATTTTTATTGTATTTAATAATTGCTATGAAACAGTTTTATCAGCAAGGATATTTTAAAACTTTTGTAAAATTTTTACTACTAAATTTAAGCTACACCATTGTTGCAAGTATAGGTGTTGTGTTTGTTTTACTTATTTCGTTTGCGCTGTTTTAAATTTTATTTTTTTAAATTGAAAGATGGTTTTAAAAAGAAGTTTTTTAAGTAAAAATGCAAAATTGTGCGCTAATTGAATAATTATTATTTAAATAATTAAAAATGATGATTTAAAAAATATTCCGATTAAATTAAAAAAACATAAAACAACGGTTTAGAAAATCACTTTATTCGAACAAATTAAAACTTTTTGTATATTTCAATTTAAAATTTTAATTACATTATTTTCAACAACATCACTTAGAAAATCAAAATACGTTATAGCTACTTTGTCATTTTCTTTTTTGATGGATGTTGTACTTACCGTTTTTATAAAAGAACGTTTCATCTTTGGAGAAGTTTCTACACTCCCTAGGTTTTCATTTTGATGAAATTGGATGATTTTTTCTTGCTTAAAATCCTCATTTACTGATAACCAATCCGCAAACCAATCTTTTCTTAATTGCTTCATATCTTCAGAATACAAGGTTGACGAAGACCAAATTTTAGGTTCTTGCAGCAATTTTGTGAAGTGCTTTGTTGTGCCATCCCAAAGCAATTCATACGTTACTAATTGAGCTTGATAATCAACCAAAATTAGTGTAAAAGGTTCTATATCTATAAAATCAAACTTGTTAATATACCCAACAACATCATTCGCAGAAAGTATATTTTTTACTATAACACCTCTACTTACTTTATAGTATTTATTTCTTAAATGATTTGTAAACGCACCATTTAAAAGACAAACCAATCTGTTTTTATTGCTTGTACCGATCCAAGTTCCGCCTGCTAATTCATCTTTTGGATAGGTTAATTCAATGCCATTTTCTAGATATGTTTTTGGCGGAATTGTTTTTCTTAACGGAGTTTCATCTCTGTTAGAAGTTATAATAAAATTATTATTCTTTAAAGGAAGATAGGTTACTGTACACATTTAATGCTTATAAATTTAGGCTTTCAAAACCATATAAAACGGCTGAAAAATTTGTAACTTTACGTCTTTCAAAATTAGTAGATTCAACATTTAAAAACAAACAAAATGGCAAGAGGATTTTTTAAGGTTCCAAAAGCAATTAACGAACCAGTTAAAGGGTATGCACCTGGTTCTCCAGAAAGAGCAGAACTATTAGCAATGTACAAAACCATGTTTAACAGCAATATTGATGTGCCTATGCATATTAATGGAAAAGAAGTTAGAACAGGGATAACTAAAAATATTACACCTCCTCATGACCACAAACATGTTGTTGGGCAATATCACACAGCAGAAAAAAAACATGTAGATGAAGCAATTTCTACTGCACTTGCAGCAAGAGAAGCTTGGTCTAGTGTTTCTTGGATGGAAAGAGCATCTATCTTTTTAAAGGCTGCTGAATTATTAGCAGGTCCTTATAGAGCAAAAATGAATGCTGCAACCATGATTGCACAATCTAAAAACGTTTATCAAGCAGAAATTGATGCTGCTTGTGAAATGATCGATTTCTTTAAATTTAACGTAGAGTATATGACTGATATTTTTAAAGATCAGCCAACATCTTCTGCAGGAGTTTGGAACCGAGTTGAGTACAGACCTTTAGAAGGATTTGTATACGCAATTTCTCCTTTTAACTTTACATCTATTGCCGCAAATTTACCTGCAGCAGCAGCTTTAATGGGTAATGTAGTTGTTTGGAAACCTTCTGATCATCAAGCATATTCTGCACAAGTTATAGTAGATTTATTTAAAGAAGCTGGTTTGCCAGATGGCGTTATTAACGTTGTTTATGGAGATCCAGTAATGATATCTGATACCGTTTTAGCGTCTCCATATTTTTCTGGTTTACACTTTACAGGTTCTACGCATGTTTTTAAAGAATTATGGAAACAAATTGGTAACAATATTCATACTTACAAAACATACCCAAGAATTGTTGGAGAAACTGGTGGAAAAGATTTTATCTGGGTTCACAACTCTTCAAATCCTTTACAAGTTGCAACTGCAATGACAAGAGGAGCTTTTGAATACCAAGGTCAAAAATGTTCTGCAGCTTCACGTTCTTATATACCTGCTTCACTTTGGCCAGATGTTAAAAAACATTTAATTGCACAAGCAAGTGAGTTAAAAATGGGGTCTCCAGAAGATACTTCAAACTTTATAAATGCAGTTATTCACGAAGGTTCTTTTGATAAAATTGCAAGTTATATCGATGCTGCAAAAGCAGATAAAGATGCAGAGATTATTATTGGTGGAAATCATGATAAATCTGTTGGTTACTTTATAGAGCCAACTGTAATTGTTAGTAATTCGCCAACATACGCAACAATGACAACCGAACTATTTGGTCCAGTTATGACCGTTTATGTTTATGAAGATGCTGATTGGGAAGCTTGCTTAAAATTAGTTGATGAAACTACAGAATATGGCTTAACAGGTGCAATCTTTTCTAAAGATAGATATATTGTTGAAAAAGCTTCGAAAGCATTAGAAAATGCTGCAGGAAACTTTTATATTAACGATAAACCTTCGGGAGCAGTTGTTGGTCAGCAGCCATTTGGAGGAGCAAGAGCTTCTGGCACAAATGACAAAGCAGGTTCTGCACAAAACTTATTACGTTGGACTTCTGTTAGATTGATAAAAGAGACGTTTGTAACACCTACAGATTATAAATATCCTTTTTTAGGATAGCTTAAAATTATTATTTTAGAAAAACCGTATCAAAATTTGATACGGTTTTTTTATTTCCTTATTTTAGACAAATACTTTTTAAAAAATGGACTATAAATATTTAATGTATGCTCATTTAGCAACCGTAGTTCCTTGCTTTTTTATGGGTGCTTATCTATTATCAGTAAAAAAAGGAACCCCTTTTCATAAATTATTAGGCAAAATTTACATGTCTTTAATGATGATTACCGCAATTATAACGTTATTTATGCCTGCGGATGTTGGTCCACAGTTTTTTAATCATTTTGGTTATATTCATCTTTTTAGTTTTCTTACTTTATACAGCGTGCCAACTGCAATTATTGCCGTAAAAAAAGGACAGGTAAAAAAACACAAACTAAAAATGATTCTTCTATATGTTGGAGCAATCATTATTGCTGGCGGATTTACTTTTACACCAGGAAGGTATTTACATTCTGTGTTTTTTGGGAATTGATTATAAAAAAAACCACATCGTTTTAATGATATGGTTGAAATAAATCTATTTTTTTGAAACTTAATTTACTGTAAAACTCCAAGTTTGTCCAATTGACTTTGCAGCATTTTGGTCTTTTACATTTACGTACCAAGAATATGTTTTTCCAGATTTCACAGAAACTGTAAACGATTTTTCTGATAAAGAATCATCCATCAACACTACTGATGAATTTTCTCCAAAATAAAGCTCATAAGTCAACGTATCAGTTGTATTTGCATCCGCAGCATCCCAAATTAGACTTATAGAAGTTGTGGTACTTAAGTTACTATTATTTTTTGGTGAAACTAATTCTGCCGAAAACGGAGCATAATTTAAAACTCCATCGCCTTTGGTGTAAAACGAAAATGTTTCTGATGCAGTACCTTGATTATTTTTTACATCTAAAGCATCAACTTTCCAATAATAAGCAGTTTGTTTTTCTAGAGTAACTGTTGTTTTCAAATCTGTACTACTACTATTTTCAACAACATTTGTCATTTCTCTGTCTGTCGCTATAATTAAATTATAAGTAACTTGATCATTATCAGGATCAGTAGCTTTGCTCCAATTAAAAGTAATTGTATTGTCTATACACAATAAATTTTGTGTTGGAAACATTAAACGAACTGCAGTAGGGGCTTTATTTTTATCCTTTGAACATTGAATCGTTAGGAAACAAAAGAAAAGTAAAACCGATATATTTACTACTCTTTTCATTGCTTTAAAATTTTAATAGGTTTTGTGTTTTCGATTGATAATTTTAAAATATAAATTCCTTTTGCATAGTCTCTAAAAGGAATTATTAAATTATGATCTTCATTTTTTATCGACTGTTTTAAAATTAGTTTTCCGTTTATATCAAAAATAAGAACATCAATATACGGTTGACTTACATCTAAAGGCAGTAGTAAATCTATAGTATTTTTAACAGGGTTTTGTTTTAGTAAAATAGTTCCAATGCTTGTTTTAAACAAACCTTCACACTCTTTTGCTGTCTTAACTTCTAATTTTCCACTTCCTTTTATTTCTAAATCAAATTCTTTGCTATCAGAAACAAGAATTAACTCTTCATTTAAATAAACATTGTAAGGTGCGGTGCCGCTATCTACAGAAAAAGAATAAGTTGTACTAAATTTTTTATTGGCCAGTTTTAAAGATATAGGCTGAGATTTTTTTATTACAACTTCAAAGCATTGTGTATAATTTAATTCATTTATAAGTATGCAAACTTGGTAATCTCCAGGAGCTAAGTTTGGTAAAGAGAACGTTGTGTTAGTTACATTCTGATTAAAATTTGTTGCGGGGCCAGAAATAGAAACTTGATAGGTAAATTCGAGTTGATTAATATCAACATTGATAATTCCGTCATTTTGATCAACACAAGATTCTGATACTGTTTGCACGGTAAAGCTATCTGTTCTTAGCACAACAATAGCGTAATCTTCGGTTTCTCCCCATTCCGTTAAATGATCAGAATCACAAGCGCCCAATCCGTAAGTACCAGTAGGATCGTCATATTCAATAAGCACTCTCATTGTAGTCTTTCCAATCTTGGCATCATTAGGCACTGTAATATTAAAATTTACTGTGCCAACATCGTCTGTTACTGAACCTAAATCATATCTTTCTGTAACGTTATCAAAAACAAAATCTTTGTTCCAATCAATAAAAACATAACAATGATCTTGAAAACCACCTGTATCAATAGTTACACTTATTTGCTTTGTTTGTCCTCTTAAAACATTGGTAAAAAAATTTGTAAAATCTTCATAACCATCTATTTTATCATTTTCAGAAGTATTATTAATACTACCAAAAGTTACATTAGTAATATGCTCTGTGCCTCCTACTTCGTCTGTAAATGTAGAAGCGCAATACAAAGGAGTTTTTGTAGTAAAACTAAAAACAGCAGAAAAGGCTCCTTCTCCGCAGTTATTTGTAGGTTTTACTCTCCAAAAATATTCCGTTTGACCACTTAAATTAGTTGCTTTAAAAGTATTTTCTACAACAGTTGCACTCGAAACAATATTCGAAAAATTTACATCCGAGGCTATTTGAACACTATAAGAGGATGCATTTGTGTCTTGACCCCAAGTAAGGGTTTCTGTAACTGAAACACCAGTTGCCTCATTTATTGGTGTTGATAAATTTAAAATATTAAAAACAGAACTCCTTACTTTTAAAACTAAGTTTATGTTTTGAGTAACTGTTGCCGATGTACCTATAACATTTATATTATAGGTTTTTGCTTCTTTGTCTTCTAGGTTAGAAATTGTTAATATTACCGTTCCGTCTGCATTAATTGTATTCGCACTAAATGCTATAGTAGAACCTGTTGGTTGCCCTGTTACACTTAAAGTAGCTGTTTCTGTAAAACCATTTATAAAATCGAAATCTAAAGTATAACTAATACTTTGAGCTGCCGTATTGCAAATAGCTTGTTCACCTGTTTTATCAGCAATTAAAAAAGTAGGAGTAGTTGAAACTACAGAAAACTGCGATGCGTTTACGTTATAAAAAATATTATCTGCCGCTTCCACCATAATTCTGGCTTTATTAGTCTCATTATCTGGAACAATAATATTTTCTGTACCATCATTTGGCGTGTTGGTTTTTAGTGTAATAGGAAAGGTAATTCCGCCATCAACAGATAATTTAATATTTACATTTTTGCATTCTATTGGTGCAATATCTGTGGTTCCTTTGTTCCAGTTTACTACGATTGTTTGTCCGGAATTTACAGTGGTTGCTAAACTTTGAGACGTTACCGTAAAAGCGGCTGCATTTGTAACTGATATTTTAAGATCATCGCGGGCAGTGCTTCCGCCACCAGGATTATTATCTCTTACAAAAAAAGAAAAATTTAACTCTCTTGCTACAGATGGCACCACTTCCCAAGCCGAGGAAGTACTTCCTGCTATAACAGTAGCTAAAGCAGGCATGTATCTTTCTGATGTTGATTTCGATGGTAAAGACCTAAACATTGGCCCTTCTAGGTTTGTAGAACTCAACACATCTGGTTTATCGCTACTATTATCTAAAATTTCTACATCTAATTGCTCCCAGTTATAGGTAAGAGAACTTAGCCCATCAGCATCTGTAGCTAAACCCTTTAATTTAAAAGGGGTAGATTTTGGAATGCTATAATCTGAACCTGCATTTGCAACAGGCGCTCTATTATTTGTGTTTGTAGTTGCTGCGCAAGTTCCAGAAGATTGAATAACATTCCACATTTGCGCAATACTTACCGCATGAAAGTAATCGTCACTATTACCATTCGGGTTTCCAGATTGCACGTCTGGAGCACAAATACCTGCATACCCCATAATTGTAGATGCACTTCCTGGCTCTACAGCAGTAGATTGGGTTCTGTTACAATCGTTATGTTGTGTGTGAGTTGCCCCAAATTGATGCCCTAATTCATGCACAACAAAATCTACATCATAAGGGTCAGCAACTGGTTGCGATCTACCTGTTACGCCTCTTGCTTTTTGACCAGTAAGGCAAACAACTCCTAAACCTGCTAAACCATCGCCACCAACACTAAAAATATGCCCAATATCGTAATTAGCATTTCCAATAACATTATCGCAAATAGTTTGTACCTCATTAATCATTGTATTTGGTGCACCATCGGTAATACCATCTGTAGCTGCATCTAAAAAAATAATCTTACTATTATCAGCTACTAAAACAAGTTTTACTGACAAATCTTTTTCAAAGATTCCGTTAATTCTTGTCATAGACGTATTCATTGCCGATAAAACCGCCGCTTTTTTTACTTGATCACTTGCCGTATCTGATATGTTTTGCTGACTAGCTCCTAAATGAAACTGCGCATATTCTGCGCTGCAGGCTAACGCCAATCTGTACGTTCTTAACTTACCATCATTTGCGTTTCGTGCAAAATTTTGTGTAGTAATATCTTTTTTAGCAGATTCTTCAATTAAACATTCAAAATCTTTATCTTTCTTGGGTAAACTGCTTCTTTTGTAAATGATGTAGTCTTTTTTATCCTTAGAATACGGATCGATATATATAGTTTCTTGGTTACCAGAAAAGATTACTGCATGAAAACCGTCTGTTCCTAAACTTATTTTTGCCACCGCAGTAGGATCATCTATTCCTTGAGCCGAATACGATTGTATATTTGGAAATGTAGCTTGTAATTTCGCTTCAAAATTTGAAGTTTCTTTGATGATAAATTTAGAGAATGTTCCATCTGTATTAGGTAAGTCTATGGTTTCTTTTTGTTTGAAACTGCTACTTTTTAATTTTGCTGAAAAAGCGTTTAAATCTAGCGATACGATTTCATATTTTGAAGGAAAATTTTTCTTTTGATAAGTTTTCTTTTTTTGAATAAGATATTCTGATTTTTGAACTTTTGCCCAAATTTTTTGAGACTGAACCGTATCAACATTAAAAAAAAATATGGCTACTAAAATTAAAAAATGGAATTTACTTTTCATAAAATATATAAACTATAAATGAATGGTTTCAAATATAACGAATTATTTACCTTTGTATTTAATTATGAATAAAAATATATCACTTACAGACTTAGCCAACAAAGACTATAAAGAAACTTGGGACTACCAAACTGATTTATTGCAAGAAATTGTGGATGTTAAAATTAGCAATAGAAGAAACAATTTACAAGAAATAACCAAAAATCACTTTTTATTTGTTGAGCATCCTCATGTATATACCTTAGGTAAAAGTGGCGATTTAAGTAATTTATTGCTAAACGAAAATCAATTAAAAGAAAAAGGTGCAACATTTTATAAAATAAATAGAGGTGGTGATATTACGTATCATGGGCCTGGTCAAATTGTTGGCTACCCTATTTTAGACTTAGAAAATTTTTTTACAGACATTCATAAATACTTACGGTTATTAGAAGAAACTATTATTTTAACCATTGCAGAATATGGTTTAAAAGGTGCTAGAAGCGCTGGTGAAACTGGGGTTTGGCTAGATGTTGGAACACCTTTTGCTCGTAAAATTTGCGCCATGGGCATTCGTTCTTCTCGTTGGGTAACCATGCACGGTTTTGCATTAAACGCAAATGTGAATCTTGGTTATTTTGATCATATTATTCCGTGTGGAATTAGAGGCAAAGCAGTAACTTCTATGGAAGTAGAATTAGGCAAAAAGGTAAATGCAGAAGAGGTTAAAGTAAAAATTTTAAAGCATTTTAAAACACTTTTTGAAGTGGATGAGTTTGTAGAATAACTCGTCATTGCGAATTTACGAAGCAATCTGTATATTGCAATATACAGATTGCTTTACGATCGTTCGCAATGACAAATAATTATTTCTCCTCATTAAAGTATACTTTGTAAAACTTCATTTTTTTCTCTTCATCATAGCCTCTTTCTAAATATTCTGATGCTGCATCTGGCGCATCAACATCTAGTTTTATAATGATATTTGTGTCTAGCTTAATTTCTGTTTTTAGCTTATTTTTTTCTTTCTTTAAAACAACACCTGAAACATCAAAATTATTTCTGATTAGCACATCATTTAAAGTTTCATAGTGTTTTTTATAATCTTCAAACAAATCTTTGTGCTTTTCATCTTCAAAAATTTCGTCTTTAAACTCATGATAATCAACAGCTTCGTGTTCTTTAAAATAATCTACCGTATTTGCTAAAAAATCTCCTTGTTTGTGTTTACCAAATTCTGGTTTTATTACTTCTTCAGAGAATTCTTTACACAACTCTAAATAATTTTGTGTGTGCGAATTATAATCATCAGCTAACTTTACACTCAAGAAGTTTTTAATCCAATATTGCGCATCGTAATTGTTGTTGTCCACAGAAAAAACAACTGTTCCCTCCGTGTCTGATGTGTTTAAAATTAAACAACCTTTGTCTATTTTTTTTGTTGATATTCCTTTTTGAACTACAACATCAAAACTTTCATTATCATCTAAATATGTTTGAAAAAAATCGACTTTATTCTCAATTTTAAAAACACCAATTGCCTCTGTTAAAACATCTTTATATTCGATGCCTTCGATAAAAACAACAATAACATCGCCTGTTTTAATTTGTGAAGAATTGGATTGTTCGTACAAATGATTTACAATATTCTTAGAATATTCTACAAAACTACTTTCTTCTTTAAAAACCTCTGAAGCGTAGTTATTTAACTCATTTAAACGCACATCTGCATGATGAGAAAAACGATAACTCTGCGTTAAACTTCCAAAAGGTTTCAACAAGAAATTTTTCATTAAGTCGTAACTTTCTTGATCGAAACGTATTAAATCTTCAGAAAACACGTTGTGTCCGCTATTAAATTTATTGGCTACTTTATGAAGAATACATTTGGTAATTTCTGCTCTCGTTTTTTTAATCATCATTTAAAATTTTGGATGGTAAAAATAGAAAAAGTTTACGGATGATTTTGATTTAAATTGAATTTCTGTGATTTTTTTTGATATGCATTTCATGGATTTTCACTGATGAAAATTTTTAAAGCAATGCCACGAATTCACGAATTAAATGTATAAAATCAATTTATACTTAAAAATGTAATAACTGTAAATTTCTCAAAGAATTGGTAAGTAATTTTAGCCCTGATTGAAATGGCATCCTTTTTTTGTTTTTTTCAAAAAAAGATATAATGGAAAGCAGGAAATAGCTTCGTAAAAAACTAAACTTTCAACTTTAATTGTTCTGGCAACAATCTAAATGTTTTTCGATGATGAATATTTGGCCCAAACTCGCGAATTGCATTTCTGTGCTCTTTGGTAGGATAACCTTTATTTTTTTTCCAGTTATACATAGGAAATTCCTGATGAATCTTTGCCATATACTCATCTCTGTAGGTTTTTGCCAACACAGAAGCTGCGGCAATACTTAAATACTTTGCATCGCCTTTTACAATTGTTTCATGCCGAATTTCTTTATAATCTCTAAATTTATTCCCGTCAACAATAATAAATTCTGGTGTAATTTTTAACGCATCAATAGCTCTGTGCATGCCTGTAATTGAAGCTTGCAGCACATTTATTTGATCTACTTCTTCTTGCCAGACAAAAGAAACACCAAAGGCAATTGCATTTTCTTCGATAAAAGGTCTTAATTCTTCCCTCCTTTTTTCTGATAATTGCTTAGAATCGTTTAAAAAAGGATGGGTAAAATCTTTGGGTAAAATTACAGCTGCGGCTACAACTGGCCCACATAGACAACCTCGGCCGGCTTCATCTGTTCCTGCTTCTAAAGAAAACCCACTGTAATTAGATTTTAACATGGTACAAAGAAAAGAAAACTTTTTCTTTTAGTTTGCTATTAACCAATCAACTTGATATAAATTACCTAAGAATGCAGCCTAACTAGAGACTTTAAATAGATTTATAAGCAATTTTTAAATAAAGAGATTTCATCATAATTATTACCAATTATTTTCGTTTAATTATTTTACATTTGCCTTTGTATAATTTATGATGAACAAACCATTTCTTTTCTTTTTTTTATTCCTTTTTTTCAGTTTTATGAATACTTTTTCTCAAAGAAGTATTTCTGAAAGTGGATTTAATAATGTAAACGGAATAGAAAATGATTCCTTGATGCCCGGACGAACAACGGTTGAACTTTCTGGAAAAACAACATATACAGATTATAAAGTTTTTTCTCATAAAGGAGATACCACCTATATTGATACTACTTTGTCGATATTAAAAGAATACAAGTTTAATTATCTAAGAAAAGATAATTTTGATCTTTTAGAGTTTCATAATCAAGGACAAACTTTTAATAATTTAGGGTATAGTTTTGATCATTTAAAACAATTTCCAGACATTGGTTTTACTGCCAAACAGTTTAGTTATTTTGATATAGAAGACATCGATTATTACGAAGTGCCTACACCAACTACCGAAATTATGTACAGAACTGGTTTGCAACAAGGGCAGGTAGTAGACGCTCTTTTTACGTTAAATTTTTCTAAAAGATTAAACGTTTCTGCATCATACAAAGGTTTGCGTTCTTTGGGTGCTTATAGACGATCTTTAGTGAGTAATGGTAATTTTAGAGGTACTTTTAAATACACTACTAAAGAAAATCAATATGAAATAAAAGGTCATTTAGCCAATCAAGATTTTTATAATGAAGAAAGTGGCGGGTTAACAACCTCTGCTTTAGAAAATTTTATGTCTGATAACCCAGATTTTCAATCTCGTGAACGTTTAGATGTAAATTTAACAGATGCAGAAAATCAATTTGATAGTAACAGAACCTATTTAGAACATAGTTTTAAATTAATTTCTAGCAAAGACAGTGTTAATAATAAAGATTTTAGCAATTTAAAAGTTGGTCATATTTTTACCAACGAAAAAAAGAGTTATAATTTTACGCAAAAAACTGCCACTGATGCTATTTTTGGCCCTATAAATCCTACTGGCGCAACAGATAATAAGGCAACGAATAAAATTACAAGTAACGAAATAAACTTAGAATTTAACTCTAAATATGTTCTTGGAAAATTTAAAGCAAAAGCAAATTACGCAAGTTATTCTTACGGATATGACACTATTTTAAACACTACGAGTACAATTAAAAACTTAAAACTAGAAGGAAGTGCCGTTTCTTTTGGCGCAGATTGGAATGCTAAAATTAAAAACTTTCAATTAAATGCTGATGCTTCTATAACCCCAGGTTCTGGAAGATTGTCTGGTAATTACCTAAAAGGAGAAGCTGTTTATAAAAGTGATAGTCTTTTTACTGTAAAAGGAAGTTTGTTAATAAGTTCTAAATCATCAAATTTTAATACTTTATTACATCAAAGTAAATACGACGATTATAACTGGGAAAATGATTTTAGCAATGTAAACACAAGAGATTTAGGTTTTTCTTTGAGTTCTAGATGGATAAATGCGGCTTTAAATTTTACGAATATAGATAACTACACGTACTTTAATGAAAACAATGCGCCACAGCAATTTGAAGATCAAATTACGTATTTAAAACTTAAAGTAAATAGGGAATTCAAATTTTGGAAACTAGCGCTCGATAATACAATTATGTATCAAAACGTAAGCAGTGGAAGTTCGGTTTTTAGAGTTCCAGAACTTGTAACTAGAAACACTTTTTACTATGCAGATTATTGGTTTAAAGGAAAACCAATGTTGGTAAATATGGGCGTTACTTTTAAATATTTTACCAAGTATGCGGCAAATGCATATAACCCGCTATTAGCAGAATTTACGTTACAAAACAATCAACAAATTGGTTTTCCTACTTTTGATGTTTTCTTTAATGCACAAGTTCGTAGAACACGTATGTATATAAAAGTAGACAATGTAACTTCTAGTATTTCTAATAAAAATTACTTTTCTGCACCAAATTACCCTTACAGAGATTTTACAGTACGTTTTGGGTTGGTTTGGAATTGGTTTATATAGATTTAATCAAAAACCCATCTTAAATCTTAAACAAAAAAATAGCTCATTTTGGATAAACCACTGCAAAATTTAAGAGAATAATTTAATTCGATGAGATCGCAAAGAGTATGAAAAATCAACTTAAAAACAACTGGAAACTTTTCTTAATTGCAAGTTTAACATTAGGTTTAGCACCTTTTAATCCGCCTCATATTTTAGGGAAAATTCAATGGGTTTTAGGTGGAAATGCTTTTTCTGCAGAAAACGGAATGCAGTCACAAGATTGGTTTGATTTGCTGCTTCATGGCGCTCCTTGGGTTTTACTACTGATTTCTATACTGCTAAATCTTTTTGCAATAAAACTAAAAAACGACCGTCAATAACGCTCTCTTTTTTATCTATAATTTTAAAACCTTTGTACTCATAAAAAGGAACAGCATTTGGGTCTGCCAAGACAATAATTTGGGTACATCCAAGCTTTTTTACTTTTTCAAAAACATGTTGTATCAATTTATTTCCTATTCCTTTTCTTACTAAATTAGGTACAACAAATAAAAAGTCTAATTCAATAGATTGCTCTTTAGGCTGATTTAAAATATAAAATCCTACAATTTCATCTTCAAAAATGAACTTATAAACGATCATTTCTTCAATTATTTTTTTAGAAACTGTTAAGTCTTCTACCCATCTTTCTAATATTTCATCAGAATAACCCCAAAAGGATTTTGATTTTAATGCAATTTTTGTAAGTGTTTCTGCATCGGAAGTAGTGGCAATTTCAATCATGTTATTTTTTTACTAATTGTCTAATTTTTATATTAAAAGCAGCGAAAAGCAAGGTCATAAAAGGACTTAAATAATTAAATATTGCATACACAAAATAATCAGAAACAGAAACTCCTAAAACTCCAGATTGATAAGCACCACAAGTGTTCCAAGGAATTAAAACAGATGTTACTGTACCAGAATCTTCTAAGGTTCTACTTAAATTTTCTGGCGCTAAACCTCTATCTTGATATGCTTTTTTAAACATTTTACCAGGTATTACTAATGCCAAATATTGATCAGAAGCAATTGCGTTTAAACCCAAACAACTTACAACAGTACTTGCAAACAAACCAAAAACAGAGGTTGCCACAGATAATAGTTCTTTTGTAATTTTTGACAACGCACCAATTGCATCCATGATTCCCCCAAAAACCATCGCACAAACAATTAATAGGATCGTCCATAGCATTCCTGCAATTCCGCCTGATGAAAATAATTCGGTTAGTTTTTCATCATCCGTTTGTATTTTTACGTCCGTTAATATTGATTTACTTATTGCTCCAAAATTAGAATCAGAAATTCCGTTTAAAACATCACCCTGAAAAATAAATGCAAAAATAGCTGCCAAAAGCACACCAATACTTAAAGCTATTAAAGGTTTTGTTTTCATTACAATCATTGCAATAACAACTCCTGGAACTAGAAATAACCAAGGAGAAAT
The DNA here is from genome assembly GCF_002954665.1 of Polaribacter glomeratus. Lineage (GTDB taxonomy): Bacteria > Bacteroidota > Bacteroidia > Flavobacteriales > Flavobacteriaceae > Polaribacter > Polaribacter glomeratus. The sequence goes on from NZ_MSCM01000001.1 coordinate 2,190,655, forward strand.
ATAAAACGTATTGTTTATAGAAGTTAGTAAACTACTAATATCGGTATTTCCATTTGTTTCAATGGTTCCGCTTAAAATAGCAAATACAATTAATGTTATAATAATTGTTGGCACCGTTGTGTATGCCATATATTTTATATGTGTAAATAAATCTGTACCTGCCATTGCGGGTGCTAAGTTTGTGGTGTCTGATAGTGGAGACATTTTATCGCCAAAATAAGCCCCAGAAATTACGGCTCCTGCAATCATTCCTGTTGGGATGCCTAATGCACTTCCAATTCCTACTAAAGCAATACCTACAGTTGCAGAAGTGGTCCAAGAACTACCCGTTGCAATAGATATAATTGCTGCTATTATTACAGATGCAGGCAAAAATATTGCCGGACTTAAAACTTGCAATCCATAATAAACCATTGCAGGGATGATGCCACTAACCAACCAAGTACCAGCTAAAGCGCCTACTAAAAACAAAATCATGATGGGTACAAAAACACTTTTCCAGTTTTCCCAAATTTCCGAAATCATTTTGTTTAGAGGTACTTTATTAAAAAAACCAACTGCAGCAGAAACCAAACCACCCATTAATAAAATATACTGGTTAGTATATGCTCCAAACCACTCTTGATCTTCCACAAAAAAGATGTTATACGCCAGTAAACTCATCAAAATAACAACAGGAATTAAAGATTCTAAAAGATTTAGTTCTTTATTTTCAATAATTTTCTGATCTTCAATCTTAATCTCTGATAAATTTTTATGGTCTTGCATCTATAAAATTTTGTTTTGTAATGTTACGATTTTACAATATGTTATGCAAATCAAATTTCTTCACTTATTTTTGCATTTATGGATTCATTAACTCAAATTGTTTTAGGTGCTGCTTGTGGTGAAGCTGTTCTTGGAAAAAAGATTGGAAATAGAGCACTTTTATTTGGCGCAATTGGTGGTACAATACCAGATTTTGATGTTTTTATCGGGCGCTTTTTATACAGCAATGAAATACAAGCGATGGCTTTTCATAGAGGTTTTATGCACTCGTTATTATTTGCTTTTTTAGGATGTTTTATTTTTGGATGGATAACTTATAAGCTTTACAATACAGGTAAAAGAGAAGAAACAACGACGTTAAAAAATTGGATTTTGCTGTTCTTTTGGGCTATTTTTACACATCCTCTTTTAGATTGTTTTACACCTTATGGCACACAACTATTTGCGCCATTTTCTAATTATAGAGTTGCTTTTAACAACATTTCTGTGGTTGACCCTTTTTACACACTTCCTTTTTTAGTGTGTATGATTATTTTGATGTTCCTTAACCGAAGCAACACCAAAAGAACTTGGTGGTTAAAAACAGGAATATACATAAGTTCTGCATACATGATTTTTACCGTCTTCAATAAACTATATATGGATGTTGTTTTTAAAAAATCCTTTGAAAAAGCAGGCATTAATTTTAATCGATTTTCTGCCCAACCAACAATATTTAATACTATTTTATGGTATGCAGTTGCAGAAACAGAAGAAAATTATCATTTAACTTTTTACTCTTTATTTGATAAAAAATCAATATCAGAAAAAATAATTACTATTAAAAAAAACCATGATTTAATTGATATGACAGATGCTAATTTGCAAACCTTACGTTGGTTTAGCAATGAATACTACAACGTCTCAAAGAAGGAAAAAATAGGCACTTATAAGTATGTAGATTTAAGATACCCAACGCTAAATCCGGAAGATCCTAATACGTCTATCTTTAACTTTACAATTTTTAATAAAGATAATGAATGGGATATTTTACCTTTTGACGGAACAAGACCAAGCAAAGAAGATTTTACGAAGTTTATAGAACGAATTAAAGGAATTTAGAGATTTTATCGTCTAAAACCTACTAAAAAAAACTTCTATTTAAAGGATGTTTATTTCAAAAAAAAAATCCAACTTTACTAAAAATATAAAGTTGGATTAAAAAATATTGGGGAATTTAAATACTTCTTAAAATGTCTAATAAGATTGGTTTTAATCCGGTAAAGAAAAATTCTACAGCAATAACCATTACAATTAAACCCATTAAACGCATCATTACGTTAATACCTGTTTGACCTAAAATTTTCATAATTTTAGACGAACTATACAGAATAAGGTAGGTTAATAAAATAACCACAAAAGCTGCAAAAATTAACACTACTTTTTTTTCGATAGAATCTGCATCTTCCATCATTACAATTGCATTTGTTAATGCTCCTGGACCACAAATCATTGGTATTGCTAAGGGTGTAACAGAAATATCATTTACATACGTTTTAATTTCTGATTCTTTTAATTTTACTTTTCCTAGTCTTGCCTGTAACATATCCATTCCCATTAAAAAGAAAATTACACCACCAACAACTCTAAAACTATTTACAGAAATTCCGAAAAAATTAAATAAAACCTGACCCGAAAACGCAAAAATAATAATTGTTATAAAACTAACAATCGATGCTTTTTTAGCTGTTTTTGTTCTATGACTTTGATCTAAATCGGCGGTCATCGTCATAAAAATTGGCATTGTTCCAAATGGATTTATCAACGTAAAAAAAGACGTAAAAGATAAAATTCCGAATGCAATAACTTCATTCATAAAAATCTATTTTTTTAAAACACCAACCTCAATCATGCATGCTTTCATAATTTGATACGTTCTTGCAATATCATTATCTAAACCAATAGAAAAACGAATTAATCCATCTGTAAGACCCATTTCTTTCTGCTCTTCTACCGGTATTTCTGATGATGTAGAACTTCCTGGAGCAGAGAATAATGTTTTGTAAAAACCTAAGCTCACTGCTAAATATCCTAAATTTTTGTGTTGCATTAATTCCATTAATTCATTCGCTTTTTCTAGAGAACCTGCATCAATAGTAAGCATTCCTCCAAAACCATATTCTGCATTCATCATGCTTTTAAAAAGTTGATGAGAAGGATGAGATTCTAAACCTGGATACACTGTTATTAAGCCATCTGCTTGAAACTTATCCGCTAAATAAGCAGCATTAAAACTGTGCTGTTTCATTCTGATGTGTAAAGTTCTCAAGTTTTTTAAGATAGATGAAGCTCTCAAGCTATCCATTGTAGAACCTAACAACATAGATGCGCCATCATTTACACTACGTAACTCATTGATGAAGTCTTGCGTGCCACAAACTACGCCTCCAACGGTATCCGAAGAACCATTTATAAATTTTGTTAAACTATGGCAAACAACGTCTGCTCCTAATTTTGCTGGTGAAATTGATAATGGAGAAAATGTATTATCAACCACTAATTTTAAGTTGTATTTTTTAGCTAAAGCCGATAAACCTTTAATGTCTGCAACCTCTAACAAGGGATTACTGACAGATTCGCAATATAATATTTTAGTATTTTTTGTAATAGCTGCTTCTACAACATCTAATTTTGTGATGTCTACGAATGTAGTTTTAATACCTAATCTTGGTGTAAAATTTTTCAAGAATGCATAGGTGCCTCCGTAAATAGTTCTACTAGAAACAATATGATCTCCTGTACCACATATTTGCAATAAAACAGGAGTAATTGCGCCCATTCCAGAAGCTGCAACATTTGCCGTTTCTGTGCCTTCCATAGCGGCTAAAGCTTTTCCTAAATATAAGTTACTTGGTGTTGAATGACGTGAGTATAAATAACAGCCATCTGCATTCCCTTCAAAAGTATCAAACATTGTTTTTGCTGATAAAAAGGTATAGGTTGATGAATCTGAAATTGAAGGGTTTACGCCTCCAAATTCACCAAAATATTGTAAGTCTTGAATATTATCTGCTGGGTTAAAGCTCATAAGTAGTAGTTTTAAATTTATAACAAATCAACAACTAAATAGAATTTATATCAACCTAATAGAAGATATATAGATTATTTTCCTAAATTTGACATATATACTAGTTTTAAAAACTAACAACAATTCATTAAAAATCATTTTTTAGATAATTTTTAAGTATGCAATTAGATTCTACCGACAAAAACCTCATCAATTTACTGCAAAATGATAGTAAACAAACTACTAAAAAACTGTCTTTACAACTAAATTTATCTGTAACTGCTGTTTATGAGCGTATTAAAAAATTAGAAAATCAAAAAGTGATTGCTAAATACGTGGCTATTATCAATAAAAATAAAATTGAAAAATCTTTTTTAGTTTTTTGTCATTTAAAACTCATTCAACATTCTAGAGAATATGTAACCACTTTTGAGCGTGAAATTATAAAACTTGAGGAAGTTTCTGAATGCTTCCACGTAAGTGGTGATTTTGATTATATTTTAAAAATCTATGTAAAAGACATGGAAGAATATAGAAATTTTATGGTTTCTAAATTAACTGCCATTAAATATATTGGCAGTACACATAGTATTTTTGCCATAGAGCAAGTAAAAAACACAACTGCAATTAATTTGTAAATAAAAAAACCCAAAACAAAAGTTTTGGGTTTAAATAAAAAGTTAATGCTAAATAATAGTTTTTTAACTACTTATTTAAATGTGATCCATCACAATTACCATTTGCATCTTGTGTATTTCCACATCCGCAAGGTCTATCAGCTTTATTAGATTTCATGTTTTTATAATTTTAAATTAGTAAACTTTTATTTTCTTTTAGGATACTTACGCCTTTGTTTTAACAACAAAAGACATTTCCATAATATCATCAATAAATTTATCTTTTAAGTTGTCAAAGAAAGATTTTGAACCATATCTTACATTAAAATCTGTTCTGTTAATGTTAAAAGTGTCACTTTTAAAAGTAGTTACACCTGCTTTTGTAGAAATTGTAGCTGGTATTGTAATACTTTTTGTAACATCTTTAATTTTTAAATTTCCTGTAACTGCTAATTTTCCGTCTTCATTTTCTTCTACATTTGTAATTACAAATTTTGAAGTAGGGAATTTAGCCACATCAAAAAAGTCTTCTGACTTTAAATGACCTTCAATTTTGCCCGCTCCATCAGTTCCTTTCATATCAACATTTGCAATTGTGCTCATATTAATAATAAATTCTCCTTCAACTAACTCATTCTTTTCAATAACTAAACTTCCGCTTTTTAAAGAAACCACTCCGTCATGAGAACCTAAAGGTTTTGTTCCTTTCCAGTTTAAAACAGATGTTGCTATATCAACGTTATACTTTTCTGCTGCAATAGCTTCAAATTCTACAACTTCATTTACTGCTAATTTTTCTTTTTTCTCAGTCTTACATGCAGTTAAAACGGATGCAACTAATACTAACGATAGGATTATTTTTTTCATTTTTTATTAAATTTAGATTAATATCTTATTATTTACAGTGCAAATGTACGTTTATTTTATTTCCCTTGGAAAATAAATTTTACTTTTTTATAATTTCATTAATTACAAAAGCTGCTGCTTGCAAACCAAAAGCAGCAGGCATATAGCTAATTGTGCCATAAAATGATTTCTTAAAATTTTTGCCATCAGTCATTTTTAGACTTTCTGCTATTTGAAATTCTTCTGAATACACCGCTTTTACACCCTTATCTACATTACGTTCTTTTAATCTTTTGCGAACAGTTCTGGCCATTGTGCAATTTTTAGTTTGCGAAATATCTTTAATCTTAATTTTGGTTGCATCTAATTTACCTCCTGCGCCCATCGAAGAAATTATTTTTACTTTTTTTCTTCGAGCTGCCACTATTAAATTAATTTTTGGCGTAATGCTATCGATACAATCCAATACATAGTCAAATTCTTCGGATACAATTTCATACGCCCTTTCAGGGGATAAAAATTCTTCTAAAACCGTTAACTCAATTGCTGAATTAATATCTTTTAACCTACTTGCTAAAACTTGTGCTTTCGATTTACCTATTGTGGAATCGAGTGCCGTTAATTGTCTGTTTTTATTCGTGATATCAAAAACATCGCCGTCTACAAGTGTTATTTTATTTACACCTGCTCTAGCAATAAATTCGGCAGCAAAAGAACCTACACCGCCCAAACCAACAATTAAAATATTAGCATTTGTTAGTTTTTCTAATCCTTCTTTTTGAACTAATAATTCTGTGCGTTCTAACCAACTCATTGTATAAATATTCTTTTAAAATTCTGATGAATTGCAGCCTGCAAATCTTTTAAACTACTATTTTTTATTTCTGATGCTTTCTGATAAATTTCTTGAATCTCAATATCTGAAGCATCTGTTTCTAATAAAAGTGATGAAATTGGCAATTCTAAAAACACTTCTTGTAATTTTTTATTTTTTATAATTGCCGAACCAAAAGAAAGAATTATTCCGTTTTTAAGGAAGCTTTCTGCAAGTTGTTTGTTTTTATTGAATCCGTGTAAAATCCAAACTTGCGTGGGTTTTACTTCTTTTTTGATTTCAATAATTTCTTGATATGCTTTTACACAATGAATAATTAGTGGCTTTTTATATTTTTCTGAGATTTGAATTTGTTTTTTAAAGACTTCTCTTTGAAGTTCAAAATCAACAGCAATTAATTTATCTAAACCACATTCTCCCAATGCAAAACAATTTTTACCCTGAAGTTTATTTTCTACAAATACTAATTCTTCTTCAATTTTATCAATAGTAAGATACCAAGGATGAATTCCGATTGAAAAAGGTTGCGTAAAATCTAATGAATTCGGATACGTATTTAGGATTGAAAACACATTTTTATCCAAAGAAAAACTATGCGTATGAACATCAAAAAAATCCATAAAAAATCACTCTTTATTCTTAGAATCGATAATAATTGTAACCGGTCCGTCATTTATGAGCGCTACTTTCATATCTGCGCCAAATTGCCCCGTTTGTACTTTTTTGCTTACTTCTTTTTCTAAAGTTTGTACAAAATTTTCATACAAAGGAATGGCAATAACCGACTTTGCAGCTTTTATATAACTCGGTCTGTTTCCTTTTTTGGTGGATGCTTGCAACGTAAACTGACTCACTACAATAACTTCGCCATCAATATCTAACAGTGAGGTATTCATCACTTCATTTTCATCATTAAAAATGCGAAGATTTGCAACTTTTCTTACTAAGAAATCAATATCATCTTGTGTATCATCGTCCACAATTCCTAAAAGAATCAACAATCCTTTTTTGATAGACGCTACTTCTTCTAGTTCATTAATGGTAACACTGGCTTCAGAAACTCTTTGAATTACTATTTTCATTCCTTATTCAAAATCTTCTTCTCCGTCCCAAATATCTGTTCTATAATGTTCAGATTCTTCTTCTCCGTTTAAAATTTGAAGATAACTTTTATATCTAGACCAAGAGATTTCGTCTTTTTCTAACGCATCTTTTACAGCACAATGTGGTTCTTTTGTATGGATACAATTATTGAATTTACAATCTTGTTTTAAAGCAAAAAACTCTGGAAAATAATCTCCTAATTCGTATTTATCGATGTCTACAATTCCGAATCCTTTAATTCCCGGTGTGTCAATAATTCTTGCATCAAAACTTAAATCAAACATTTCTGCAAATGTTGTAGTGTGTTGACCTTGTTTGTGTTGTTCAGAAATTTGTTTGGTTTTTAAGTTTAAGGTTGGTTCAATTGCATTTACTAAAGTTGATTTCCCTACTCCAGAATGACCAACAAACATAGATGTTTTACCAGTCATTAATTCTTTAATGGTGTCTACGTTTTTATTTTCTGTTGATGAAACTTCCACACAAGTATACCCAATCTTTTCGTAAATATCTTTTAAGTATAAAACGGCTGCTCTTTGCTCAAGTTCATACGAATCTATTTTATTAAAAACCAAAATAGTTTCAATTCGGTAGGCTCTTGTAGAAACTAAAAAGCGATCAATAAAAGCAGGAAATGTTGGTGGATTGTCAATAGTAATTAGTAAAAAAACCTGGTCTATATTAGATGCAATAATGTGTATTTGTTTAGACAGGTTTACAGATTTTCTGACGATGAAATTATCTCTGTCTAAAATCTTTTTAATTACACCTGTTTCTTCGTCTCCCTTTTTTTCTAAATCGAACACAACTTTATCACCAACCGCAATGGGATTAGTGCTTCTGATGCCTTCAATTCTGAATTTACCTTTCATTCTACATTTATGAAACTCACCATCTTTCGATTTAACGTGATACCAACTTCCTGTAGATTTGTATACAATTCCTGTCATTGCTACAAAGATGCTGAATTAAAATTGATTTATGAAAAAATGCTTTAAAATTGGGACAAATTATTGCATTAAAAAATAACTTCTCGATACAAAATTTCTGAAAAATAAATTTCACTCGAAGTGATAATCTAAAAAAAACGCATAGAAATGAGCCATTATTTTTTTTTACCACATCGAAACATCAAAAACATCGTTTTTGGATGATAATTAAACCTCAAAGGTTTTGAGTAAAATATCCTTCAAATTTTTAAAACCGAAGGGATTTGGATGTTCGAATACTAATTTTAAAAAATTATCTAATTAAAGTTAGCGATTCGCGTTAAGGATTGAGTGGCCTGTTTGAGCTCTTTTTATGCTTTACTCGATTCAATATCTTTTGTAATCAATAAATTGCTTTTGAATATTTACAGACGCTGGAATAAATTCAGCATAAAAAAGCGAGTAACGAAAGCCTGACCAAGCTTTTTTGCTTGGGAACGCCCAAAAAAAATACCTTCAAATTTTAAAAACTTGAAGGTATTTTATATAAATATTTATAACAGATACTGAAACAAGTTCAGCATACTAATCTTACCAGATTATTATCCGTTAATCACTTTTTCTTGATGATTGATAGATTCTTGGTGAATTGCTTTAAACATTTTTAAAACAAATTCTTCACTTAAACCTTTACTTTCACCTTCTAAAATCATGTTTCCAAGAATTTCATTCCAACGTTTAGACTGCAAAACAGCTACGTTTTTCTCTTTCTTTAAAGCACCAATTTTATCAGAAACTTTCATACGTTTTCCTAACAAATCCATCAATTGATTATCTGCTACATTAATTTGAGCACGTAAATTATCTAAAGAACTTTGGTATTCTGCTTCTGTATTCGTCTCTTTTCTAATTTTTAAATCCTCCATAATCTGCTTCAATTTTGTAGGCGTAACTTGCTGTGCAGCATCACTCCAAGCATTTTCTGGATCGAAATGAGTTTCAATCATTAAACCATCAAAATTTAAATCTAAAGCCGTTTGAGAAACATCAAAAATCATTTCTCTGTTTCCTGTAATATGCGATGGATCACAAATTAATGGTAAATCTGGAAATCTATTTTGAAACTCAATCGCTAACTGCCATTCTGGAATATTTCTATATTTTGTTTTTTCGTAGGTAGAAAATCCTCTATGAATTGCGCCAAGATTTTTGATTCCTGCCGTATATAATCTTTCGATACCGCCTAACCACAAAGCTAAATCTGGATTTACCGGATTTTTAACCAACACAATTTTGTCTGTACCTTGCAACGCATCTGCAATTTCTTGCATAATAAAAGGCGAAACTGTAGAACGTGCGCCAATCCACAATAGATCTACGTCATTATCGATTGCTAGTTTTACATGTGCTGCATTTGCAACTTCTGTACAGGTTTTCATGCCTGTTTCTGCTTTTACTTTTTTCAACCATCGCAAACCAATTTCTCCAACACCTTCAAACATTCCTGGTCTTGTTCTTGGTTTCCAAATTCCTGCTCTAAAATAATTTACATCAGAATCTTTTAATTCGTGTGCAATTTTTAAAACCTGCTCTTCGGTTTCTGCACTACAAGGCCCTGCTATTACTAGAGGATGCTCTAATTTCATGTCATCCAACCATGTTCTTAATTCTTTTGTATTCTTCATTTTTCTATTGATTGTGGTATATTTATTTTATACCGTTTAAAATTTGTTTTATATAATTTGTATTCTCCATTTCATTATAAATTTCAGAGAAATTATCCTGCTCCATCAACTCTTTAAAGTGTTTTAAATTGCCAATATATTCTTCTAATGTTTCTAGTATGTTTTCTTTATTTTGTTTAAAAATTGGCGTCCACATTGCTGGCGAACTTTTTGCCAAACGAACTGTAGATGCAAATCCTGAACCTGCCATATCAAAAATATCACGTTCATTTTTCTCTTTATTAATCACCGTTTTACCCAACATAAACGCACTTATGTGCGATAAATGCGATACATACGCAATGTGTTTATCATGAGAAACAGCATCCATATACCGAATTCTCATTCCTAATTTTGCGAAAATTTCCAAAGCTTTTTCTTGTAATTTAAAAGCTGTTTTTTCTACTTCACAAATAATATTTGTCTTGTTTTGAAACAAGCCTGTAATTGCCGCACTTGGTCCAGAAAACTCTGTTCCGGCAATTGGATGACCTGCTAAAAAATTTCTTCTCTTCGGATGGTTTTCTAACACTTTACAAATCTGTTGTTTTGTAGAACCTGCGTCGATTACTAAACAATGGTCGTTTATATGATCTAAAACTTTCGGAACTACTTCTAATTGTGCATCCACCGGAATTGAAACAATTACAATCGTTGCAATTTCTAAATCTGTAAACGTTGCTTTTTTATGAATTACGCCTAATTTTATCGCTTCGTTTAGATTTTCATCATTTAAATCGACTCCATAAATAACAGCTTCTGCATATTCTTTTTGAATATCTAACGCCATACTTCCGCCAATTAAACCAACTCCGATTATAAATACGTTCATTTTATTCTTAACTCTTTTAATTTTGAGATTGTAATTCTCGCTTTCTCTAAATTGATAAAACTTGTAAACTGCAACTATTTACTAAAACCCTTTTCCACAAACAAACTAACTGTCTACTGCTACTGAAAAACTGCCCACTTACTTGTCAAACCTAAGAATCGCTTCTTTTATAATTTCTGATGTTACACACAGTGAAAAACGAATATATCCCTCTCCTTGAGAACCAAAAACAGTTCCTGGCGTAATAAAAATATCTTTGTCATAGAGCACAAAATCTGTAACTTCTTCCGATTTTTTTCCTTCGGCAATTTTTGCCCAAACAAATAAACCTGTTGCATTTTTATCGTAGGTTGTTTCTAACTTATCTGCCAATTCCCAGATTAAAGCTCTACGTTCTTTATAGATTTTATTTTGCGTGGCAAACCAATCATTCGATAATTGTAACGCTTCTATGGCACCTTTTTGAATTCCGTAAAACATACCAGAATCCATATTACTTTTTACTTTTAAAATTTCATTTATAAATTTAGCATTTCCTAAAACCATACCAACGCGCCAGCCCGACATATTAAAAGTTTTACTTAAAGAATTTAACTCTAAAGCAATGTCTTTTGCGCCTTCTACTTGTAAAATACTGATAGGATTATCGTTTAAAATAAAACTATACGGATTGTCGTTTATAATTAAAATCTGATGCTTTTTACCAAATGCAACTAATTTTTCTAACGTTTCTATAGTTGCATTTGTGCCTGTTGGCATGTGCGGATAATTGACCCACATTATTTTTACACCTGATAAATCTTGAGCTTCTAATTCCTCAAAATTTGGTTGCCAATTATTTTCTTCACTTAAATTATAAAAAAGTGGCGCTGCGCCAACTAAATTAGTTACAGATGTGTATGTTGGGTATCCAGGATTCGGAATTAATACTTGATCACCTTCATTTAAAAAAGCCAAAGAAATGTGCATAATCCCTTCTTTACTTCCCATTAAAGGTAAAATCTCGTTTTCTGGATTCGCTGCTACACCATACTTATTTTTATAAAAATCAGCAATTCCGGTTCTTAATTCTGGTAAACCTTGGTATGACTGGTATTTATGTGCATTCGCATCCGTTAAACTTCCTTGAATTGCTTCAATTACTTTTGCTGGCGGTTGCAAATCTGGAGAACCAATTCCCATATTGATAATTGGTTTTCCTGCAGCTACTAAATTTCGTACTTCTCTTAATTTAATAGAAAAATAGTATTCTTGAACTGTGTCTAATCTTTTTGCTGGTTGTATCATAATAACTCCGTTATTTTCTACCATTTTTATAAACTCCTAAAACTTTAAACTCTTCTGCCATTATTTCTATTAGCGAATATGCTTTTTGATACTCCTTATAATCCTCGAAAGTTACATCTACAAAAAATGAATATTTCCAAGGTGTATCAATCACTGGTAAAGATTGTATTTTGGTTAAATTCATTTTACAATCGCTCATCGCGTTTAAAATGGCTGCCAAACTTCCTCTTTTATGACTTAACTGAAATTTAATAGATGCTTTATTAACGTCTAAATCCTCTGCTGGTTTTGCTGTTTGCACTATTACAAATCGTGTAGAGTTGTCTTTTATCGTTTGAATATCGTCTTCTAGAACAACCAATTTAAAAATTTCTGCTGCTATTTTTGGCGCAATTGCCGCAATACCAACTAAATTTTCTTTAGAAATTCTCTTTGCAACATCTGCAGTATCTACATCTTCTACTAATTTTATGTGCGGATACTTTTTAAAAAATTGTTTACACTGCAATAATGCCATTGGATGCGACCATACTTCTTTAATGTCTTGGATACTTTGACCTTCTAAAGCCATTAAATGATGATGAATATTTAAGTATTCTTCGCCAATAATATGCAAGTTATGATTGTCTATTAAGGCGTAATTAGGAATTATAGAACCTGCAATGGTGTTCTCTAAAGCCATTACACCAAGAGTTGCAGATTTATCTAAAAGACAATCTACTAATATATCAAAAGACATGCATTCTTTTAATGCTACAGATTCTCCATAGAAGTCGCATGCAACTTTATGATGATTTGAGCCTTGCGCTCCTTGTATGGCAATAATTTTATTCATTAATTACAAATAATGTCAAAAAAAAAGCCTCGAATTAAATTCGAGACTTTATATTTTATATGTGTTACTTAATAACATGATACAAAGTCTCTGCTTTTATTGTAAAAATAAAAGTAAAAATAGAAACGTGTAAAACTGTTATTTAACATCTTATTTTTCTTTGTGAGCAACAAATCTAAAGATTAAATTGGTATTTACAAATATTATTAAAAAACTTTGTAAAGTTTTACGAATATTACAAATACACTTGTTTTTATTGCGTAAAAATCAAACAAACTACATAATCTTATGATAATATGCAATATTTAAAATTTAAAACCCTTCTCTTATTATCTGTATTATAGTAATTCTCTTAATTTTTTAGCGGCAACTTCTGCCGTAATATCTCTCTGCGGAGAACCAAACATCTCATAACCTACCATAAATTTCTTAATAGTTGCACTTCTTAACAACGGCGGATAAAAACTCATGTGCCAATGCCAATGCTTATTTTCTTCTCCGTTTGTTGGTGCTTGATGAATTCCGCTTGAATACGGAAAGGAAGTATGAAACAATTTATCATACAATTGCGTAATTATAGCAATTGCTTCTGCAAAGTTTTTTGCTTCAACGTCCGATAATTCTAAAATATCTTTTTGTGCTTTTTTAGGAGCAATCATCGCTTCAAAAGGCCAAATTGCCCAAAACGGAATTAACACCACAAAATCATCATTTTGAAAAATAATTCGTTCATTCACTGCTAATTCTTGCTGTAAATAATCACCTAAAAGACTTGAGTTATTTTTGGTAAAATATTCTTTTTGCTGATGATTTTTTTTATCCACTTCGTTTGGCAAAGTAGATTGACTCCATATTTGTCCATGAGGATGCGGATTACTACAACCCATTACAGCGCCTTTATTTTCAAAAATTTGCACATAGTTGATGTTTTCATTTGCGCCTAAATCCTTGAATTCTCTTTGCCAAGCATGCACCACTTTTTTAATATCTTCCACTTCCATTTGTGCTAGACTTTTAGAATGATCTGGACTAAAACAAATTACTTTACAAATTCCGGTTTCGCTTTGTGCCTTTAACAAGCCATCATTTACAGAAAAAGAAGGTGAATCTTTTTGCAGCGCCGCAAAATCGTTTGTAAAAACAAAAACGTCTTTATAATCAGGGTTTATTTCTCCGTTAATTCTTGTATTTGTTGCGCATAAATAACAAGTTTCATCATACGCGGGTCTTTTTTCTGAAGATATTTCTTCATTCTGACCTTGCCAAGGACGTTTTGCTCTGTGCGGAGAAACCAAAACCCATTCGCCAGTTAGTATGTTGAATCTTTTATGCGAATAATCTTGTAAATTAGTGTTTTCCATTTTTGGTGTTTTTTTAGTTGATTATTTAACTAGATGTGTGCCATCAGAAAGTTCTACAAAATAGACAGCACATTCATTCTTGAATTTATTTTTAAATGCTATAGATGCAGCTTCTGCAAATGCTCTTGCTTCCGATTTTGCGATTAAGTTAATCGTGCAGCCACCAAAACCACCACCCATCATTCTTGCACCTAAAACATGTTTGTTTTTCTTTGCTTGCGCAACTAAAAAATCTAATTCTGTACAACTTACTTTATATTGATGTTGCAAACCATTATGCGAAGCATAAATTAAAGCACCTAAAGTTACCAAATCGTTTTCCTCAATAGCTTTTGCTGCTTTTTGAGTTCTGTCTATTTCTTGAATAACATACAATGCTTTCTGATAATTTTCTGGAGTAACTTTGTCTATAATTTTTTCTAAATCTTCTTCGGATGCTTCTCTTAAAGTTTTAATTTTTAACATTTTAGCAACGTTTTCACAAGCAGAACGTCTGTCATTATATGCGCTGTCTGACAAGCTGTGTTTTACGTTTGTGTTTATCAATAGTAATTGATGGTCTTTAAAATCGATTTCGTAAGGCTTAGATTCTATCGTTCTACAATCTAATAATAATGCATTGTTTTTAATCCCAAACATACTTGCATATTGATCCATAATTCCGCATTTTACGCCCACATAATTGTGTTCTGCTTTTTGTGAAATTAAAATCATTTCTGTTTTTGTTAAGTCTAAATCAAACAATTCATTTAAACCAAAAACTACACTATTTTCTAAAGCTGCAGATGACGACATGCCTGCACCTCCAGGAATATTTCCTTTAAAAATGATGTTGAAATTGCCAACAACTTTATTTCTATTTTGTATTTCTGCCACCACACCTAAAACGTAGTTTTCCCAACTTCCTTCTTTAGACGGTTTTAGTTTGTCTAACTCAAACTCGATAGTACTATTTAAATCTAATGCAATTGCCGTGCAAAAACCTGCATTGCTTTTTTGAATTGCTGCGGCAATTCCTTTATCAACAGCTGCAGGAAAAACAAAACCTCCGTTATAATCTGTATGTTCTCCTATAATATTTATTCTTCCCGGAGAAAAAACCAAAATTGGTTGGGCTTTAAACGTTTTTATAAACTTTATTTTTACATCTTTTATTAGTGCAGCACTCATTTTATTAGGATTAATTGTTTATCAATTTCACATTCCAAGTTATAGCATAGCTTTCATTAGGCGCTAAAAATTGCAATCCTATTTTATTATTAAAACTATTAGAAACTCCTGTCATAGGTTCTATTGCGATAACAGAAAAACCTTTTGGAGTGTATAATTGCAAATAATTTTCTTTTTTATCCGTAGAAATTTCTATTTGATAAGACGGCGTTTTAAATTGTACAACATTTGTCTTTAAAATAAAACAATCATCTAATTGTTTGTCTTCAATGTTAAACTCGGCTTCGGTTTTATGGTCTATTATTTTTTTGGTAATTAAACTTGTATCGAATTCAATTTTTTGATCACTTTTAAAGCGTAAAGAACTCTTAGTTAAATCATCACTTAAAAAATAAGGATGCCAACCTAAAGTAAAAGGATAGGTTTTTGAGTCTGTATTTTTTATTTTTAAGGATAAGGTAATCTCATTTTTTGTGAGTATGTACGTTGCATAAATTTCATAGGTATAAGGAAAACCTTTAATTTCTTTTGTTTCTTTATATGCAATTGTAACAGCACAAAAATCTGTGCTTTCTTCTTTACTAATCAACTCAAATTTTTGATTATACACCAAACCATGCAAAGCATTTTCACCAGTTTGATTGCAATTTAGTTGATATTCTTTTTCTTGAAACAAGTATTTTCCTTCTCGAATTCTGCTTGCAAAAGGAAACAAGATGGAAGATGCATATGAAACTTTATACTCAAAATTTGGCTGCTCTTTAATCAAAAAGATATCCTTAAATTTTAATTCTTGAAGTCTACCGCCTTCGTCTAAAAAAATTCTTGCTTTCGCCGTATTATTGGTGTTTTTTAATTCTAAAAAACTAAAATTATTTTCTGTTATTTCCTCAACTGTATACATTCTTTTTAAATTGATTTTCTTAAAATTAAACTACTCGGATTTTCTATTTTAATTTGTTCATTATTCAAAACCATTTGAGCCAGTTTTTTTCCCATCAAATTAAAATCAGTAGAAATTGTGGTAATTCCGTTTTCTACAACCTCTTTTAACAAGCTATCATTAAAAGAGATAATGCCAATGTTTTTTCCTAAAACAAGCTTATTTTCTTTTATTTTTTTGATGATTCTAATCAAGTTTTGATCATCTAAAACAAGGTATAATTCCCCTATTTCTGGAACTCTGTCTTTTATCGACGAAACAACTTCGGAGACAAGGTTATGCTGATTACAGAATAATTGAAATCCTTGTAAAATGCCTTTTGGTTGTTTTTCATCAGAAAATAATAAAACTATTTTTTGATAGTTTGAGATGTGCGTTAATGCAGCATAAAGTCCGTTAAAAATATCTTTTTCAAAATTCTGATAAACTGCAGGATATTCTTCTAAACCTTTATGAACCTGATCTAAAATATATACTTTCTCTTTTGGCAAATTTTGAATTATTTTTTCTGTGCCCACTAAATTTGCTGGCATAATTACATAAGAACTGTAATTGCCTATATTATCATTAATAAGTTTTGCAAAAATGTTGCTATTAAAGTGATGGAAAAAAATATCAACCTGAATATTATCTCCTAGATTATTTAAAAAGGAGTTATATAAGTCTTCTTTAAAAGAGTTTAATTCATCAAATAACAAAAATATTTTTTGCTCAACCACTACATTTTCGGTAGAAACATAATATCCTTTACCTACTATTGAATGAATAATTCCCCTATTTTTCAATTCGTTAAAAGCTACTAAAACGGTGTCTCTAGAAAGGGAATGTTGATTTTTTATAGTGTTTAATGATGGTAATTTATCTCCTTTTTTTAGTAAACCATTAATAATAGCATTTTCAATAGAAGTAACTATTTGCTTGTATTTAGGTGTTCCAGAATCTTTTTGTAACGACACAATTTCCATGTTACAAATATAAAATAAAATTCCAATTAAACAACTGGTAAGTACTAGTAGGTTTATAAATAAAATTCACTTAACATTGTAAGCCTATAAACTGTAGAGAAATTAAATAATAACTTATTTTTACATTTCAAGAAACAAACCATGTTATATCAAAATAAACCAGCAGCTTTCACCTATTATTCGTTCCTTTTTTTAACTTTTTTAGTGCTTTCTAGTTGTAAAAACTCAAAAAGCGAAACCCCAAAAACACCAGAAATATCCGAAATAAAGACTCCTGAAGGCATGATTTGGGTAAAGAGCAAAACCTTTTTACAAGGCGCAAAAGAGACCGATAAGTTTGCAATGCCTAGAGAAAAACCGGCACATTTAGTTACGGTCGATGGTTTTTATATAGACGCTACAGAAGTTACCAACAAACAATATACAGCGTTTGTAAATGCTACAAAATATGTAACGATTGCAGAAAGAAAAATAGATTGGGAAGAAATGAAAACGCAATTACCTGCAAACACGCCTAAACCTAATGATTCTATTTTACAACCTGGCAGTTTAATTTTTAATAAAAACATAAATGCAATTGCAGATATGAATAATTACGGACAATGGTGGACGTGGAAAATAGGTGCAAATTGGAAACATCCAGAAGGCCCGAATTCTGGCCTAGAAGGAAAAGAAAATTACCCTGTGGTTCACATTGCTTTAGAAGACGCATTGGCATATTGCAAATGGGCAAATAGACGTTTGCCAACAGAATCTGAATGGGAATCTGCTGCGCAAGGAACCAACTCAAACACGATTTTTACATGGGGGAATGACGCTTCTATTTTAAATGCAAATGCAAATACTTGGCAAGGTGTTTTTCCTACAAGAAATGATTCTAAAGACGGATTCGAATTTATTTCGCCCGTAAAATCGTATCCAGCAAATAGTATTGGTTTGTATGACATGACTGGTAATGTTTGGGAAATTACAGCAGATTTATTCAACGTAAATTACTATAATGAAATAGATATTTCTAAACCAATAGTAAATCCTAAAGGCGCAAACAAGTCTTACAGCCCAAATAATCCGTATCAATTAGAACATATAATGAAAGGTGGCTCTTTTTTATGCCATGCCTCGTATTGTGCAAGTTTTAGAATTTCTGCAAAAATGGGCGTCGCAATAGATTCTGGCTCAGATCACATGGGTTTTAGAACGGTTGCAACAACAGAAATGGTATCCTCAAAATAAAATATGTATTTAATTTTTTTTAAAAGTAAATCACAAAAAAGTTGGTTAATTTTACTAATTAGCACAACTCCATTTATATCCGCTCAAATAACCGGTAAAATTATTGATTCTGATGATAGTTTTCCTTTAGAATATGCAACTGCGGCACTTTACAGTCAATCACCTAAAAACTTAATTACAGGAGTTATAACAAATAAAAATGGTGTTTTTACGTTTGATAAAATTAAAAAAGGAACCTATTCTTTAGAAATTTCATTTATTGGCTATCAGCCTAAAGAAATAGAAAATATTGTTTTTTCTGATGTAAAAAAAGATATAGGAACCATCAAATTATCATTGGGAAACAGTTTAAACGAAATACTAATTACCTCAGAAAAAGCGACTGTTATTAGCAAAATTGACAAACAAATTTTTGATGCTACAAAATTTAAAAATAGCGCAGGTGGTTCTGCAACCGATGTTCTTAGAAATTTACCTTCGGTTTCTGTAAACGGAACGGGAGAAATTAGTGTAAGAGGCGCAACTGGTTTTGTGGTTTTGTTAAACGGTAAACCTGTACAAGGAAATGCGGCAACTATTTTAAGTCAGATTCCAGCAAATGCAATTGATAAAGTGGAGGTTATTACAGCTCCGTCTGCTAAATACGATCCGGAAGGAAAAGCCGGAATTATAAATATTTTCACTAAAAAAGGTGCTATTGACGGAGCTTTTACACAAGTAAATATACGGTCCGGTTTTCCTTCTATTGAAGATTATGATAATTCTGAAAGTGCAAAACGCTACGGAATTGATGCAACCTATAATTACAGAAAAGACAAATGGAATTTTTCTTTTGGCGCAAGTTATCAAAGAAATGATTTAGCAGGACGAAGAGAAGGCGGCGTTTTTACAATTATTAATGATGTAAAAACAAGCTTTCCTTCGGATGGTGAGCGTTCATTTGATGAAGAAAATGTAAGCGGTCGTTTTACTGTTGATTTTACTCCGGATGAAAAAAATGAATTTACAATAGGATTTTTTGCAGGAAAAAGAAGTAAAGATAGACGAGCTGATATTTTGTATTTCGATAACAATGCTGTGCAACCCGCAAACAGCAATAATAGATTGTATATGCTTCAATATTACAACGAGAATTTACGAATTAGAACCAGTGATTTTGCTTTAGGTAGTTTTAATTATGCGCATAAATTTGCTGATAACTCAAAATTATCAACCACTTTTTTATATGAATACACGCTGCTTGGCGGGCCAACTACCAACAGAAATTTAGGATATCCTGATACTTCTAAAATTCTACAAGATGAATATAATACGAATGATAATCCTTTATATGGAACACTTTTTCAACTGGATTATGAGTTTTCAAATTTCACTTTCGGAAAGTTAGAAACGGGTTATCAATATCGTTTTTTAAATCACCAAGGAGATTTTTTATATACCAGAAGAAATAATACGACTGGTATTTTTGAAACTGTACCAGAATTCACCAGTGAAATCGACTTAAAAAGAACCCTGCATTCTGGGTATGTAAATTTATCAGGCAAAAAAGAAAAATGGGAATATGCTGCAGGAATCCGTTTGGAAAAAATGGATAGAGAATTGTCTTTACAAGCGGAAAACGATCCTAATAAAAAAACGTTAGAGTATGATTACTTGCAATTATATCCGTCAGCAACTTTACAATATTCTCTAGAAAATGATACAAAAATTAAAGCCGCTTATAGCAGAAGAGTAGAAAGAACGACTACTTTTAAAATGAATCCTTTTAGAGAACGAGAACATTCTGAAACCTTTGAACAAGGGGATGCAAACTTACTTCCAGAATTTGTAGATTTGGTTGAATTAGGAATTTCTAAAAAATTTAAGAGAGGAAATTCAGTTTATGCAACAGCGTATTTTAGAAATGTAAAAAACTTGGTAAACAGAGTAAATGAAGTTTATAATGATACTATTTTAGATAGAATTTATACAAACGTTGGGCAAGGAAAAACACTTGGTTTAGAAGTTGGTGCGCAATTAAAATCAACCAAAAACTGGTCTAATTTTATTGGTTTAAATGTTTTTAATTTTGACATCAATGGCAATTATAAAGGCGACAGAATAAGTAATAACGCCACCCAATATTCAATCAATTTAAATTCTACTTATAACTTTTGGAAAACGGCTACTTTACAATTCACATTAAATTATTTATCTGAAATGGTTACCGCACAAGGAGAAGATTCTCGTTTTTATTCACCTAATTTAACCTTACAAAAAACATTTTTAGACAACAGGTTATCTGCCACTTTACAATGGCAAAATATAGATTTAGGTTGGTTAAAGACAAACGAACAAAGAATTACAACGTATAAAACTGGCTCTTTTTATACGACCACAAATTATGTGTATGAGGTAGACATGGTTACATTAAATTTGACCTATAACTTTAATAGTACTAAAAATAAATCGAAATTTATTAACAGCGAATTTGGTGCAAAAGAGTTTTAGAAAATTCGTTTTTGTATCTTTATAGGCATAATCTTAAAGCAATTAATTTTGGAATTAAACGTATTTAGTAAACCCTTAGAAAGCTGCTGTACAGAACCCGCAACTGGTTATTTTAGAGATGGTTTTTGTAGAACAGTTTCTCACGATGTTGGCACACATACCGTTTGCGCAATAGTTACACAAGATTTTTTAGACTATTCTGCCTCTAAAGGAAATGATTTAATGACGCCAATTCCGCAATGGAGTTTTCCAGGATTACAAGCTGGTGACAAGTG
The DNA here is from genome assembly GCF_002954665.1 of Polaribacter glomeratus. GTDB lineage: Bacteria > Bacteroidota > Bacteroidia > Flavobacteriales > Flavobacteriaceae > Polaribacter > Polaribacter glomeratus. The sequence goes on from NZ_MSCM01000001.1 coordinate 2,211,915, forward strand.
GTGTTTGTGTATTTCTAGATGGTTGCAGGCAGAAAAAGTAGGAAAAGCTCCTTTTATTCTTCTAGAAGCAACGCATATAAAATCTTTACAATATACAAGTCTAGAAGTGCTTCAAAAATACGCCTTCATTAAAAAGTAACTAATGTTGGACTATTCGCAAATTATCGTACAAATTTCAATTTTGGTTGATGCAGGTTTGGTTGTACTTATTTGGATGGTACAATTGATTATTTACCCAAGTTTTACGTATTACAAATCCGAAGACTTAATTAAATGGCATCAAAAATATACAAATCGTATTGCGGTTATTGTAGTTCCTTTAATGCTTTCACAACTTGCTTTTGCAATAGTTGCCGTATTTTTAAATCTTAGTTTTACAACTATTATCACTTTATTAATTGTGCTATTTCTGTGGATATTTACTTTTGTAAGTTTTGCTCCACTACATTTTAAAATATCTGAAGGAAACACGAATCAAAAAATTTTAAAACTGTTAATTCAAAGAAACTGGATTCGTACTTTTTTATGGTCGGTTTTATTGGTGCTGCATCTAATAGTATCTATTTGTATTTGATAAAAGAAAAAATTTGCAGTTGTAAAAAATAAAACAGGAAATTGATTTTTATACTGCTATATGTTTTGAGTTAACATCACCTTAAATTTATGTAAATTAAATTTTTTTCAACTAAAAATAAATTATGGAAGAAGAGGAAGAAAAACTAAGAATTAGTCGCTATTTTAGAAATGTGATGAAATTAGTGGCAAAAGAGGTTATGGCTAAAAAATTAGTTACAAAAGAAGATTTGTATCATTTATTTGAGGCAAACAGTAGCATCGAACAAATTTCAACTTCCCCTTTTTATATAAAATATAAATTTACCAAAAAGAACATCCCAAAGGTTACTATGAAATGCGAGTTTATTAGTTTAAAAATACCTTTAAAATATTGCTTAATAGGTAGTTTTCGTGTTCTTAAGCCCAAAAAAAACAAGAAAAGGCTAGCTGCAAAAAAGTTTTACTTTGAAGAATGTTAATTCCGAAAAGAAAAATAGTTGTAAAAAGAAGCGTCTCAAAATTGAGAAGCTTCTAATAATAAATCTTTAGTTTTTTAATTTTCTGGTTTAAAAACAATCTCGTAAGATTTGCTGTTTTTCATTAATTTTTTAGCAATATTTTGCAAATCTTTATCAGTTATTGATTTTACAATGTTTTCATAATTTTTAGGATCATTCATATTATATCCTTCTAGCACAGAATTCATTAACAAACTCATTTGATACCTGTTATAGTTCTTACTTTCTTCTCTTTCTTTTAAATAATTAGTCAACGTTTTATCTAAATCAACTTGTTGAATAACGCCATTTTTAATTGCTTCAATTTCTTTGTGAACTATACCTATTAGTTTTTCTGCTAAATCTGGATTACAGTCAAAATTTATAGAAATTGACGCTTCTTCAGTTGGTCTTCTCGAAATTGAACCTCTAGAACTTGCACCGTAAGTGCCGCCTTCTTCTTCTCTTAAAGATTCTGTGTAACCCAATTGCAACACATCACCCATTGCTCTCATTAATATTGAATTTTTTAATGAATATTTCATGTCGTTTTTAATAACCACACGAACCGATGTTTTAGGATCTTTCATTTCTAAAAACACATCTTTATCTATTTTATTATTTATCCAACTTGTTGAATTGTCTTTCCAATTTTCTTTTTCAGTTGTTGTTGGTATGCTAGCAATATACTTTTCTAATAATGGTTTTATAGTTTCTTTGGTTACATCGCCAACAATAAAGAATGTAAAATCTCCTGCATTACCAAATCTACTTGTATAGATACTTTTCATTTTATTAAAAGACATTTCCGACATCAGTTTTTTGTCAAACAAGCGTTCTGTAGGATGATTTTTACCGTATAAAATTGTAGTAACACTATCCTGCATTTTAGATTGTATTTGCTCACTCTTTCTTATTAAAAAGGCTTCTACTTGCTGCATTAGCACATTGTACGAAGTTTCATCGAAACGAGGTTTTGTAAAACGTAAATTTACCAATTGCATCATGGTTTCTACATCTTTTGTTGAAGAAGACCCTGATACAGTCTCATCTATACTACCAACACTTGCTGTAGAATTTGCTTTTTTGCCGGCTAAAACCTTTGGCAAATCGATTGCAGAAAATTCACCCAATCCAGACATTTGTATAACATTACCAAGCAGCATTGTTGATGGTATATCTTCTACTTTTAATAAAGATTGACCTCCATAACTAACAGCGCTTAAATTTACATCATTCTTATTCTTGTCTGCAAACTTATAATGCACTTGAATGCCATTGCTTAATATAAAAATTGTTGAACCAATTTCTTTATTTTCTTTTTCTGAAACAATAGACCCTGTAATTAAATCAACTCCAGACATTAAAGATCTTGTATTCTCTTCTTCTACATATCCTTTTAAACTTTGATCATTTTCAACTTTGTTAAGAATTGTTAGCGCTTCTTCTTTTGTTAAGTTTTTATTTCCTGCTACCCCTGTAACAACTATAGATCTGTTCTTTTTAAGATATAGTTTTTGTATTTGAGTTAGTAACTCTTGTTGGGTTAACTGACTAAAAATAATTTTAGCAATTTCAAGTTCTTTTGCGATATCTGTAATATGTGTATTTTCTAAATAATTGGTTTGAATATCTCTTACAATTTGTCCGTGACTTCTATTTCCTAATCCTGCAATTTGATTTTCATAAGAACCTGTATATTGTGCAACAATAGTTGCTATTTCTGCTTTTGTAAACCCAAACTTTGCTGCTCTGTTAATTTCTGAAATCACTAATTCAAATGCTTCATGTTGCATATTTGGTTTAGGAACAATACGAGCACTAAATTCGTTATTTAATCTAGAAAGACTTCCATAATTAACGCCTCCATACAATAAAGGAGATTCTGGTTTTTGATTGATTTCGTTTAGTCTAGTAGAAATAATAGAGGTTACCATTCCGTTTAATAAGCTTTCTTTTAAATCGGCTACTGTTTCATTTTTTAAAGATTTATCATGACGAATACCAAAAGAAATATTCGAGCTAGTTACTTCTTTATCCATTGCTATATCATAAATAAGTTCCTCATTATCTAGAATACGAACTTGTTTGCGCTCAATAGGATTTTTTACAGCAGGAATGGTTGAAAATAATTCTTTAATTTTTTGCTCAATTTCATCCACGTTTACATCCCCAATAATCGCGATTGCTTGTAAATCTGTTCTATACCAATCGTGGTAAAAATCGCGTAATGCTTTATACTTAAAGCCTTCTACTACTTCCATTTGACCAATAGGCAAACGTTTTGAATAGATAGAATTATTAAACATTGTACCAATTGTTTGCTGTAAAATGCGCATACCTCCGCTTTGGCGTGTTCTCCATTCTTCTTTAACAACACCTCTTTCTGAATCAATTTCCTCATCAGTTAAAGATAAATAGTTAGACCAGTTTTGTAAAATAGACAATCCTGTTTCTATTAGCTCAGGAGTTGTTGGTATATTATTTATATTGTAAACGGTTTCATCAAAAGATGTATATGCATTAATATCTTTACCAAAAACAAGACCATGTTCTTGCATTTTATTTAAAATTCCTTTTCCAGGAAAATCTCTAGTTCCGTTAAATGCCATATGCTCTAAAAAATGGGCTAATCCTTGTTGATTATCATTCTCTAAAACGGAACCTACATTTTGTATAATGTAATAACTAGCTACACCTTTTGTAACTTTTGTATCATAAATGTAGTATGTCATTCCGTTTTCTAAAACTCCTTTCCTAATGCTTTGCTCATTGGGCAAAGGCATTTCTGGATTAATTGTTTGCGCTAGTGAGCTAAAACTAAAAGCGACACACAGGCTAAATAATAAAACTCTCTTCATATTGATTTTTTTTGTGTTTTTTTTTGATCTATTACTTGTAAATATATTTAATTAATTTACGCTAAAATAAAAATTTTTAAAGTCAGAAATAAGTAGATCTATAATATAATTTGTTAAATTTTTTAAAACGAAACGACATACTACATTAAGCGTTAGAGATTTTTTGAGTAGTGTTTACAGTTTTTATCAGTGTCTTTTTAAAATATTTAGAATCTGATTTTCCGTAGAACTTGAGTGCCAGAACTTTTTTACTAAATCCTAGCAGATTTCATTAAGTTATAGAACCAAAGTAAGTTGAAGACTGTTCTTTTAAAAATTATTAAGGTTTCTTATTAAGGTCTGCGTCCGTTTCCTCTAGAATGAGAAAAACGGTGATAACGATAAAGCAGTTTTAACAAAATTAAATAGTAAAATTTTCAGCAATAATTTGCCTTATTTTTTTATTGAGTGAATGCATATCCTTATAACTAGTATGCTCTAAAACGATAACCACTAAATCTTCTTTCAGATATTTTGTAAGTGCTGTACTAAATCCGTTCCATCTTCCATGATGATAAATACTTTTTTCTTCATTCGTATCAATTCTAAACCCAAAACCATAAGGCACTTTTTTCCCATCAGTAGTTTCCCCTTTGCAATACATAAGGTCTAGAGATGTTTTTGTAAGCAGTTTTCCTGTGTTTAATCCTTGAGTCCATTTAAACAAATCTTCGGCTGTAGTGTATACGTTTTTGTCGCCCACAATAGCGTCGTTTACAGTACTGCGTATTTTTAAATGTCTCCATCCTTTATACAATCGATATCCGTCTAGTTGATTTTCTTTAATACTATCATTTTCAAAACTATACACATATGAATGTTTCATTTGCAACGGTTCAAAAATATTAGTATTTAAAAAAGAGCTAAAAGAAGTGCCAGAAACTTTTTCTACAATAGAAGCCAAAACAAAATAACCAGTGTTAGAATAATCAAAATTATTTCCTGGTTTAAAAAATCGCTGAACATTACTTGATTCTAGCAATTCCATCATTTCAACATTTGTAGGTGCTTTTTTCTGTTCCCATTTATGCTCTGCTACCCAGAAATATTTTGGCAATCCGGCGGTATGATTTAAAAGGTTTTTAATAGTAACGCCTTCATAAGGAAAGTTAGGAAAATAAGCATCTACAGTATCTGTAAGTTTAATTTGACCTCTTTCGTTCAAAAGCATAATAGCGGCGGCAGTAAATTGCTTACTAACAGAGGCTAACTGAAATAAAGATTGCTTGTTTAAAAGAATTTTCTTGTTAAAATCTGCGTACCCAATCTGATTTTGATACACAATTTTTTCGTTTTTTGCTACTAATATGGATCCATGAAAATCATGCCTTTTATTAATTCGTTTTAATAGAGAATCTAACTTATAACGTACATTTTCTGTAACATTTTTAGGATATCGTTCTACTAAAAAAGGAGGAACAACTTTAACTGCAGCTGTTTTAGCTACCTCTACTGAATTCTTAGATACTGAAGTATTAGCAAAAAGCAGAAAAACACACGCAAAAAGTATCAGTACTAACGATATTTCTTTACTATTTTTTTTTGTGTACAATTTGGAGGTATTTAATGTGCAAGTTAAGAATGATTTCTAAATATTCAAGAGACACGTCTTAAAATATTCTTTTTAGTCACTAAAATATTAATTTCTACTTTTAAAATCACATAACTTTTTAACATAATTTCAGATATTCCTTAAAAAGAAAAACACCCTCTTGAAAAAGAGAGTGTTAACTTTGCTATTGCGGTCTGGACGGGACTCTTTTTTACTTTATCAAATTTTACCTTATTTTACGTTATATTCAATAATGACAATACTTAACAAGGTTTTTAGTGTTAAATAAAATTACATAAAAATAGACTAAATCAAATTTATTCGTCCCCTCATTCGTCCCCTATCAATTTTTATATTACTTTTGAATTATGGCAAAAGTAAAATTTACACTCAAAGAACCTAACACAAAAAAAGAGACTCTAGTTTATTTAGTTTGTAACTATCAATACAAAAGATTTAAATATTCAACTGGCGAAAAAATAAATCCAATATTTTGGAATCCTAAAAATCAAAGAGCAAAAGAAACTAAAAAATTTAAAGAATATCCTGAATTTAATACAAGATTAGACACCCTACAATCTGCTTTAAACACCATTTTTAGAAAATTACTAAATGATGGTATTCAACCAAATAATGAGTTATTAAAAAAGGAACTAGAAAATGAATTAGATAGTAAAGTTCTGAAAAAAAGGAAACTTACTTTATTTGATTTTATCGAAAACTATATTGAAGAAAGTAAAAATTTTAAACAAAAAAGTACTGTTACAGTTTACAAAACAACTCAAAAACATTTAAAAAATTTCTCTGAAAAAACAAAAACCAATATTGATTTTGAATCAATAAACTTGACTTTTTATTCTTCATTTATGAAGTACCTATCTAAAGACTTAAAAATGTCAAATAATACAGTAGGTAAATATATTAAAACTTTAAAATCTTTTTTAAATGAAGCAACTGAAAGAGGTTTAAACGAAAATCTAGAGTTTAAAAAAAGAAAGTTTAAAACTTTAAAAGAAGAAACAGATAAAGTATATTTATCAAATTCAGAATTGGAAATAATTTTAAATCATAATTTTACTAATCAAGAGCATCTTGAAAAAGTCAGGGATTTATTTTTAATAGGTTGTTATACTGGTTTGAGGTTTTCAGATTTTACTCAGATAAAAGAAGAAAATATTTTTTTAGATAAATCTATAATTCAAATCAATACAAAAAAAACAAATGAAAGAGTTACAATACCAATGCATAAAATAGTAAGAGATATATTAAAAAAATACAATTACCATATACCTAAATCTTACACAAATCAAAAAATGAATAAATATTTAAAAGATATTGTTGAAAAATGTGAGATCAATTCTTTGATAGAAATTACAACCTCTAATGCTGGAATTATTAAAAAATCTTCTATTCCAAAATATGATTTAATTACTACGCATACTGCTAGAAGAAGTTTTGCAACAAATTTATATTTAGCAGATATACCCTCTATATCCATTATGAAAATAACAGGGCATAAAACTGAAAAATCATTTTTAAGATATATTAAAGTTACACAAGAACAGAACGCTAATAAATTACTTACACATTCATTTTTTAAATAAAAATATTGGAAACAAATAAATATATAATCGATTTTCAAAAAGTTCTTATTGATACTAATAATAAGAAAATTCTACTTGAATTAGAAATTAGAGAAATTGAAAAATTAATACATAAAGAAGAAAATTTATATCTAGGAATAGGAAATAATTTGATTAAATATCAATCTAAATCAGTATTCCAATTTGATTATTATCCCTCACAATTCTTTAACAACGTTGTTCATAATTACTTATTAAATAATGAATTTAATTTTAACTCAATATCAGATAATAGATTTAAAGAAAGAGATATAAAAGTAGCTAAAAATGCAATTGATTTTGCAGATTATTATAAATGGTTAAAAAATATAAATTCAGATACTCCAAAAAGTAAATCTTTAAATAAATCTGATTTAACACTTAGTCAAAAAATATTATCACTTCATTATCTTGGCTTAAAACTTGATGATTATGACAAAACTAAATCAAGTAAAATACTATCTAAAATTTTAAATCAAAGTGAGGATAACACTAGAAAATATTTAAATCAACTTTCTTCTGCTACCAAAGAATCTGAATTAAAATCTACAAAAAACTTAAATACTTTATTAGAACTTTTTGAAAATGAACAGTTTAAAGAAGTTCAAAATAAAATAAAGAAAGATATAGATAAGTTGGGGTAATAGATTGAGGTTACCCCAATAGACATTAAACTCAATTACTTACTGACTTTTGTACCATAATTAATTTTAAAAATAAAATATTATGGCAAAAATCACATTACAAACTTTTGAAGTTTCTGACTTAGAAAAAGCAGTATTCAACTCATTCAAAAAAATTCTTAAAGATTATCCTCTTTTCCAAAAAAAGGAAAAATTAGAATTATTATCTAGAAAAGATGCATCAAAACTTCTTTGCATCTCCCTTCCTACTTTGCATCAATGGACTAAAGACGGAGTAATAAACGCTTACAGAATTGGTAACAGAGTTCTTTACAAATTAGAAGATATTAATAATGCTTTAACTAAAATTAAAACATTAAAATTTAATAAAATCTAGTTATGGAAAAGAAAAAAAATGATTACTCAGTTATTGTATTTCTTGAAAATGAAACCAAGCCTAAAAAATGGGTTTACGTTCACAAACTCAATGGATTCTCAATGTTTCTAGACCAAAAACATCCTACTTGGCTATACATGAATGTTTACGAAAGAAGAACCCGTAAATATATTAAGCGATTCCAAAAGGGAGAATTCATACCGCCTTTTATACAGAATTAGTTTTTCTTTTTTTTTAACCTTTAAGAAACAACTTTCAGTAAATAACCATCAAAGTATAACCTTTTAAAAACACCTTTAATTAACCTTTAATGGTTTTAATTATTGCACAACGATTCAGATTATGATAGTCAAAAACACCTACGGAGTAAGCGTAACTTTTTCAACAAAAATGTATGGAATATCTCCAAAAAATGAGTTTACAGGTTCAGCAGAACAAAGAAAAAAAACAATAAAAAAACCAAGTAAACCAAAATTAAAAACAGATGTAAAAGAAATTAAGCTTCGTACTTTATCAAAACGCTCAAAGCAAAAAATTAAAAAGAAGATAACTTGCTTTTCTAGATGCTATAAAAAATTAAGTTTTGTTACACTTACTTTTTTAAATAAAGTTACAGATGAACAAGCAATTAATATTCTTAGAAAATTTATAGATAACACAAAAAAAAGAAGCAAAGATTTTCAATATATCTGGGTTATTGAAAGACAAACTAAAAATACATCTTTTAAGGGGAATCCACATTTTCATATTATTACCAATAAATATTGGGATATTCAAAAATATTGGAATTATTGGATTGATTTACAAATAAAAAACGGAGTAAAACCAACTGACGAAAATTTCAAACCATCATCAGCTTTTGATGTGAAGCAACTAACTTCTAATAATATTAGAAGTATTGCTTCATACATTACTAAATATGTAACCAAAAACAATGATAGTTTTAAATGTCAAGTTTGGAATTGTACAAAAAGAATTTCTTTACTATATACAGACTTTTACACTAAAACTGACTTTACAGACCAGTTTGAAAGATTAGGAGCAATAGCAAAAGAGTTTTCTGATAGAGACCCCAAAAACCCTGTAATTAATGTTAAAATGATTAGTTTGAATAGACAGACTTTACCAATGTATAAAAGGCTCGATGATAAAAATAAAAACCAATTAAACAACTAAATATGAAACATTTTATAGCAGATTTAAAAATATCAAACGGACTATCAATAGCAATAAAACCAAAAAGTATAAAATTAAATTTTGAGAATTTTGAAATCATTCTTCAAGAATATACCTACAACATTTCTAAAAGAAAAAATATTGCAATCTTAACAATCAAAGGAGAGAAAAATGAGGTTTATCAATTTTGCCTTAAAAAGGACTTTAACCCAAAAGAATTAGAAGATCAAAAATATGATTTTATCCCTATATTTTTGAAACAATTAATTTTAGAAGCACATCACAGATCAAAGATGCTTTATTAAAATAGATTCTATCCATTTTTAATCTTTAAAAGACAGTATGATAAAGACAAATCTATAATTTAAATCATTAAACTTTGTTCAAAAACTTTAGTATCTCCGTATAAATTTGAATACTCTACTTTTATTTTAGTTTTTCTTAAAAAATTTAAAAATGAATCAAGTTTAATCTCTTCTTTGAAAATTAATTTATGCACTAAACTGGTTTCTCCTGAACCTATAACACCTCCCCTGATTATTATTTTACTTTGACTTAGTTTTTCATCCATAGCCAAGACAGATTCTAAATAATGTATCGTTTGAATTTCAATTAAACTTTTATAGTTTTTATCTTCATATACGAAATCAATTGAATTTAGAACGGCGGGACCTAAACCAAAATTCCGAAGACTAAGCCTGTGTCCCTTTTCATCTCTAACCTCTGCACTCAAAGTAACTAATGGTTCAACACTTTTTTTATTATGCTCTATAGTATTTTTTAAATTTTTCCAATTATAATATAAACCTATTGTAATTCCAGCAATACTCACAACAATAGCGCAAATTGAAACGACAAAACTTTTATCTATTTCAAAATCACTAAAAAGAAATATTAAATTCAATTTCATAACAAATCATATATCTATCTATTCTTAAACAATTTTAAACTCATCATAACTCTCAACTTTCTTTTTTTCAAAAATTTCTAAGAATTTTTTTCTAATTGTATTTATATTTTTTTCATTCTTAAATTCTTTATTAAGTACAATATCAATAGATATTTCAAAATCAGAGTTTTCATTTTTATTTTTTACATACTCCTGAAAACCTAAATTAATTAATACAGAACCTTTAACCCCTGCATAATTTACTTTATATCTAAGTTTTATTGCACCAAATATTAATTTCGAATAATATTTATCATCTGTCAATAACATATGATTTTGCAAACCTTTTCCACTTAGTTTTAAATTATCAATTTCATCCAAAAAAATTTTCACATCCTTATGGCTAACAACATTTTCATCTAAATATAAATCGATATCAGTAATTGAAGTAAAATCAAGGCTATCATGAAAATTGCCCGTAAATGAATTAAAAAATTTCACCCTTGATAAATTATCAAAATGATTAAATTTCACACTTATTATATCATTACTAGAACTAATTATTGATTTTGAATTCATTCTTTCTTTCAGAATACTCATTACAATATTATTGACTTCAACTGTTTCTTTTGAAGTTGAGTTTTCCTGTACAGATATTTGAACTTCTTCTTCAGAAATCTTATTGAATGTTATTGCTCCTTTGTGAAAAGTAGTGTTATTTGTCCAATCATTTAAAGCATTTTCTCTTTCAATTGTATATTCAAAATGACCTATATTTTCAGATTCAAAAAAAAAAGACGGAGTCCCAATTACTTTAAAATTAGGCTTATAAGTATGTTTATCAATAATTAAAGCATTTAAATCAATTCTCGCACCTAACAAGTCCGTTAAATCAAAATCCAATTTACATTTAATTGATGATGTTTTATATTTAACTCTTTCTTCTTTTGATTTCTGTGTATCATATAATTCTTTATAGTCATTAGGACTAATAATGCTTTTCATCAAAAGCGGTACTGAGTTATTTTTTTCATTGTGACCTAAAAAAACTCCTTTATCCCTTAAAAGAATATTTATATTTGAAATTGAAATATTTGACTTTACTAATAACTGTCGAATATAATCTCCTTGTGGTAGTATGTTTTGATTCATTTCTTAGTTGTCTCTAAAATCAGATGGAAATTTCTTAACTTCTAAATTTTGATTTAATTTATAACTTGGATGATTAATAAGTTTATCTTTAATTGAATTTTTGTTTTCAATATCATCATATTTTAGATACTGAATGATGACTTTATTTACAGTCTTCAAATGGTCAAAAGATTTTGCGAAATTTAAAATTTGTCCAAATTGAGAATCTTCAAAATCATCATTAACAAAAATTGAAAGTATAACTTCTTTATTATATTCTATTCTTAAAATAATTATATCAGAATATAAATAATTTAATGGAAATATTTTCCCAAAAGATGATTTACCAATTGACATCAAATTTAAAGCTGAGTTATGATAAACAAAATCAACATTTTCCACATGAAAATATTTTTTTGTTTTATAAATACTCTCGTATAAAAAATTCACTTTTCTATTATCAAGCAAAATTATCTTATCAAATAATAAGTCTGGACTAATTTGTACATTTTTAACTTTATCTATTAAATTAAAATCTAATTCACTTTTATTTGATAGCCATATTAAAACTCCAAACACCTCAGTTTTATTGACTTCGGTAAATTTTTGATTTAAATCATTTTTAAGTTTTGAATTATTAAAACATTCTATTGTAAAAGCTAAATCCTTTAAAAATTTTTTAAATAAAGTACTTGGAGAATTTGGGTATTCTTTTGCTGAATATTTAGTAGAAATTACACCCATATCTAGGGAGTTATCTTCTAAAGGGGTTTTATAACCGACTAAACCATCCAAGCCATGAGTCGTTTTATTAGCTTTAGCTACTTTATGTTTTTCACCTCTAACACAATTAATTGATTCATTTTCAATTAATGAATTAAAATTTAATATTTCCTCGAAGACAAATTTTGATATTTTCTCTCCTTTTTCCCCAATAGATTTAGACCACTCTCCCATATTTTATATAAATTTATATAAGAATTTACTGATGATTATTATCTAAAATAAATTATAGATAATCTTCAGTCCAATTTTTTTATAAAGATAAAAAACTTTATTTAGAAAATGTAAAATATAAATTTTATTGTAATTGTATAAGAGATTATTCGCCCCCTTATTCGTCCCCTAAAAAGAAAAAACCCTTACAAATCATTGATTTATAAGGGTTATTGAAATCTAAAAGCGGTCTGGACGGGACTTTTGTAAACGTAATTAAATTACTCATTATCAAATAATTACATTTTTATAATTTTAAAATGTACCGTAATATGTGCCTTTATTTTTAATTATTTCCTAATTTTATTTTAAATAGTATCTAAACCCAACTCTTTTAAATAACCATTATGTTCTTCAAGGGCTTTTGCTGATTTGATTTCTACCTCAACAATTTTTGTATTGACTTCTTTTAAATTAATTATTTTTTCTGCAATTGCTGTGCTTACGTAGCGTGATATATTTAGGTTGTAATCATTTTTTTCAATTTCTGCCATTGACACTCTACGTGCATAACGTTCTATGTTTTCTGGTCTGTTTTGATAGGTATCTATGATTTTTTTAATATCATTAGGTGCTTTTGGGTCTAGAACGCCATCTACCTTACCATCACGTAAAGTGTTTTGATTCTTCTCTTTTTTATAATGCTCACTTGCATTTATAAAGAGTACATCATTATCCTTTTTACATTTTTTTAAGACTAAAATACAAACAGGAATCCCTGTTGAAAAGAATAAATTAGACGGCATACCAATTACGGTATCTATATGACCATCTTTTAATAATTTAGTTCTTATACGAGCTTCTGCACCTCCTCTAAATAAAACACCGTGAGGTAAAATAATTGCCATTGTACCTTCATCACTTAAAAAGTGAAAACCGTGTAATAAAAAAGCAAAATCTGCTGCTGATTTAGGTGCTAAACCATAGTTTTTATAACGGAAATTTTCGCCCATTGCTTCTGATGCATCCCAACGTAAACTAAAGGGAGGATTTGCGACAACAGCATCAAAAGTTACTTTTTTAGCGGGATTCATTTCGTTAAAAACATCCCATTCGTTTTTTAAAGTATCGCCGTGAAATATTTCAAATTCTGAACTTTTTACGCCGTGCAACAACATATTCATACGTGCCAAGTTGTATGTAGTTATGTTTTTTTCTTGTCCGTAAATTCTGCTAATTGTACCGCCTGCTTTTTCTATTTTATCTTTTACATTTAATAGCAAAGAACCTGAACCACACGTAATATCCAATAATTTATTTAATTTTTTCTTTTTACCTGCTTTTGGGTTTTGACTGTCTAAAGTTACAATTTCTGATAGTATGGTAGACAATTGTTGTGGTGTATAAAACTCTCCTGCTTTTTTACCTGAACCTGCTGCAAATTGCCCAATTAAATATTCGTAAGCATCGCCCAATGTATCGCTATCGGTGGAAAAATCTGCAATACCTTCAGAAATACTTTGAATAATTTTACAAAGTGCTTTATTTCTCTCTGTGTACGTTTTCCCTAGTTTTTCTGAATCTAAATTGATTTCTGAAAATAAGCCTTTAAAAGAATTTTCAAAAGATTCGTTTTCTATATATTTAAACCCCTTTTGAAGCTCTTTTAATACTTCTTCATCTTGCTTTCTTGCCAGTTCTGCAATGCTACCCCATAAATAGTTAGGTTCGATAACATAATGCACTTTTCTACGCATTTGTTGTTCAAATGGCACGATGTCATTTGGATTGTCTTTGTACCAAACTGAAAGTGGTGTACGTTTATCATCTTCTTCTAAATTAGGATAATCTGAACCTAATTCTTTTTTTACTGAACCTTCATAATTATCAGATAAATACCTTAAAAATAAAAATGATAGCATATAATCACGAAAATTATCTGCATTCATTGCACCTCTTAAATCGTTGGCGATATCCCAAAGTGCTTTTCCTAATTGTTCTTGTTGTTGTTTTGCCGTCATTATATTTTTTTTTATACAAAGAGCGATGCCCTTTTTGCAAAGGGCGTTACCCTTTATTATTATACTGCACCCTTTCAGGGCTTTAATTTATTATGCATTGCCTTGTGTTGATTGGTTTTTGCATAAATTCGGAAATTCCGAATTTCCTCAAAACATTGGCTTCTACGAGTTCTTCTTCTTTAAAAATGTTTTTAATATGCTCATTAATGGTAGAAACACTTTTGCCAAAAAGTGTTGCCATTTGTTTTTGCGTAAGCCATACCGTTTCGGCATTAAAAGAAACGTCTAATTTGGTTTCTCCGTTTTCTGCTTGGTAAATAATTATTTGTGAGTTATTTTCTTCCATTTTTATAAACTATTAGGAAACAACTGCTGCATTAACCCTTTTTTATGCTTTTTTAAGCTTTTTATTTTTGTGGTTTGTGCTTCTATAAAAGCATCTGCACTAGATAAACAATTGGCTATTTTTTGTTGTTCTTTTGGGTCTTTGGGAATATATATTACCATCTCTGACAATGTAGATTTTACAATATAAGGAGTGTTGCCTTCCTTTTTTTCTATTGAAATCCTCTTACTTAAATTATGTTCTAAATAATATTTCAAATAAATAATATTTTCATCGAAATCATCAAGAACATATGTTCTTTGATATGCGTTAAATTTGCCTTTATAATAATGAATGTAGCCTACATTTGCTCCGTTACCAGAAACTAATAAAGCTTCAGTATCAAAAGCAAAATCATCAATTCTATAGAAGTTTTTTGCACAAGTATAAAATCTATATTTTCCATTTTCAATCATTGCATTTGCATCTAATCTACCCGTAGTTATTGCACAAATATCGCCAAGCTCTTTCTCTTCCCAATCCCCATCATTCTCAAACTCTGGAAAACGAAATTGTGGTTTGGTTTCTCCATTTGCAGGAAATAGTTGTTGTAATAAACCTTTTTTGTGGTCTTTTAAATTTTCTAGTTTATCTGTTTCTGCTGTTATTAAAGTATCTAATGAGGATAGACAATTGGCTATTTTCTGTTGTTCTTTGCTTTCAATCTTTGGGTATATAAATGAGATTTTTTTTATTAATGAAGAACTTAAATTTTTCTGACCACCTTCATTACTTATTTTTCTAATTTCCTCATAACGTGATGATAAATTTTGAAATACGAATTCGATATTCATTCCTTTTTTCAAAGAAATTGCTGCACAAGCTTGATTTATTGCTGCTTTAATATCTAAAATAGCAACTTTCCCTCTAGTTTTACCTTGACCATACATCGCCATTAAAATCGTACCTATTGGGTATAATTTGGTGGAAGAGTTATTTAAGCCTAGTTCTGTTATAAATTCATTAGCTATTTTAATTTTGTTGTACTCAATTAGAGTAGTTGAAATCCAAGGAATGTCTCCATTCCAATATTCTGGTTTTGAACGGCTAGGTGTACCTCCTGAAGATACAGAGCTAATTTTTTCAATAGTTGAATCTATCCATACCCCATCATTTTTAAATTCAGGAAACCTTAACTCAGGAACTAATATTTGTTTTTCTTTATTCATAAGCGTTTAATCCTGCTATTTCACGCCCTTGGGCAAGTTTATTTAATAAGGGTACTAATTCTGTCATTAAGGCTTTTTCTTTTACGCTTCGGTCTTTCCAACCTAAGTCTAATGGTGCTAATAAATCGGTTAGTTTTTCGCCATCAAAAATCATTCGGTTTAGTATTTCATCCATAAAAGCGTTTAGGCTTAAAGCTGTAATGCCTTGTTTGTCTGCAATGGTTTGTATTTCTTTTGCAGCTTTTTCGTCTTTAAATTTTTGGTAGCCTGCTATAATTTCTTTTTCGCTTCGTTTTTCGCCTATTTTTAGGTCATTTATATACGCTATGATGCCTTCACTCTCGTCCATTAAATTGGCACTTGAGCTTATTAGGTTTATCACTTCTTGGCGTGTCATTTTATGTTTGCTGCTTGGGCTGTTGTTCAAGTTTTTGGCTACTAAACCCATAATGTAATCGTAATCTATAATTGCAGAAGAAAAGAGTACAAATTCAAAATCTAATTGTTGTACATCTTTAGGTGCGTCTTTTTTGTTTTGTTCGGCTTGCAAACGTTTGGCAGTATCTAAATACACCGATTTAAAAGAACGTAAATCATCCGTAGGTAATAACACCTCAATCGTTTCTGTTTGTGTATCGTTTAAGTCTGTATATTGGTCTAATTGTGTTTTATAACGCTGTACTTCTTTAAACGCATTTATAAAACCTGCACGTGCTTCATCGCCTTTTAAATTGCTTACTTCGGATGGTGAACAGGCTAAACCTTTTGCTTGCATAAATTGGGTGAGTTGCGCTACCGCTTCTTGATATTTTTCAATTACTTTAGGTGCTGCATCTACCAACCAAATTTCTTTTGCTTTTTCTATTTTAGCACCAGAAAAACGAATCATTGCTTTGTTTACTTCTTCTTCTTGGTCTCTAAATACTAAAATATTACCATAGGGTTTGGTATCGTTTATAACTCTATTGGTACGTGAATAGGCTTGTATTAAACCGTGGTATTTTAAATTTTTATCAACATATAAGGTGTTTAGATATTTAGAATCGAAACCCGTTAATAACATCTCTACAACAATTAATACATCAATTTTATTTTTGTATGCATAATCCGCATTGGTATATTTTTGGTCTTTGATACGTTGCTGCACATCTTGGTAATATAAATCGAAATCTGCAATTCTATGATTTGTATTGTACTGGGTGTTATAGTCTGCAATAATGGTTTTTAAGGCTTCTTTTTTTACATTAGGCTCAATTTCATTGTCTGCTTTTTCTTGAGGTAAATCTTCTTGTAATTGTTTTACATCTGTATTGCCTTCTGCAGGTGGCGAAAATACACAGGCTATTTGTAAGGGTTTATAATCTGGATTGATCGCTGCATATTCTCTTTGATTTTGTTGGAATAAATGATAGTATTCTATGGCATCAGAAATAGAAGACGTTGCTAAAATTGCATTAAATCTTTTTTGATGCGTAGCTTTATCGTGCTTTTTCATAATGGCATCAATGACTGCCATTTTATGACTTAAACTCGTTAGGTCTGGTTGTTTATTGCCATTAAAATAGTCGATATGGAAACGCAATACATTTTTATCTTCTATTGCATTGGTAATGGTATAGGCGTGTAATTCTTTTTGAAAAACGTCTTCTGTAGTTTTATAGGATGCTGTTTCTCCTTCAATCGTTTTATAGGTTGCATTTTCCTCAAAAATAGGTGTTCCTGTAAATCCGAATAGTTGCGCTTTAGGGAAAAATTCTACAATTGCTTTATGATTTTCGCCAAATTGTGAACGGTGGCATTCATCAAAAATAAATACGACACGTTTGTCTTTTAAAGGCTCTAAATGTTCAATATAATTTTTATCGTTTTTAGTGTCTAAGGCTAACCCTAATTTTTGAATTGTTGTAACAATTACCTTGTCTGCATAATCTGTAGACAACATTCTTTTTACCAATGTTTTTGTATTGGTATTTTCTTCTACACTACCTTCTTGAAATTTATTAAACTCCTCTCTTGTTTGTCTGTCTAAATCTTTTCTATCTACAACAAATAAACATTTTTCAATAGCATCATTGTCTTTTAAAAGCGTAGATGCCTTAAATGAGGTTAGTGTTTTTCCGCTTCCTGTAGTGTGCCAAATATAGCCGTTTCCTCTGTCTTGTTCTATGCAGTCTACAATCGCTTTTACTGCGTAAATTTGATACGGGCGCATGACCAATATTTTCTGCTCTGTTTCTACCAACACCATATAGCGACTAATCATTTCGCCTAGTGTACATTTAGCTAGAAATTTATCTGTAAAATCGTCTAAGTGGTTTATTTTAGAATTGTCTTCTTTTGCCAAGGTATAGACAGGTAAAAACTGCTCGTCTGCATTAAATGCAAAATGTTTGTTATTGTTGTTAGAAAAGTAAAAGGTTCTTGTTTTATTGCTTACTATAAATAATTGCATGAAACACATTAGCGAATTGGAATATCCGTTACCAGCATCATTTTTATAGTCTACAATTTGTTGCATTGCACGATTAGGACTAATCTCTAAAGTTTTTAGCTCTATTTGCACAACTGGCACGCCGTTAATTAATAAAATAACATCATATCTATGATTGCTATTTTGGGTATTCATACGAAGTTGATTTATTACTTCAAAATCATTTTTACACCAATCTTTTATATTTACTAACGTGTAATGTAATGGTGTATCATCTTCTCTTATAAATGTATTTCTTTTTCTTAAATGATTAGAAGCTTTAAATACATCTGGGTTTATTATTTCAGTTAGTAATTTATCAAATTCACTATCCGTTAATTTTACCCTGTTTAGGGATTCAAACTTCTGTCTGAAATTTAATTCTAGTGCACTTCTATCTCGTATATCTTTACGATAGGTGTATTTTAGGTCTTGCAGTTTACCTACAAGTCCGTATTCTATATCTGCTTCTTTTGCACTATGGTTTTGTTGTTCTTTTGTCATTGGTACTTTAGCAATTTTGAGTTTATAAAAATAGGAATCTTTTTAAGATATTCTTCAATCAAACTATTTTAATTACTGAATAAATCTTCTAAAAAAATCTTCTAGGTCGCAATTATACAAACCTTCTTGTTTTAACTCTTCGTCTGTCTTACCATTTGTCATATCCCAAATTTTTGCGTTGATATCAAGTTCTAAAAAGTATTTTTCTTTTTTTTGCATTATTGAGACCGCATTAGAACTGATGTCTGGAACCACAATGATACTTAAACCCCTAAGAGCCTCTAACTTTAGATTTGTTAACCCGTTAATACCTGCGTAAGACAACCAAGTATATTTAGGTAAAATAATTGAGGAAATTACTGCGGTCTTTTCACTCTCCACTAATATTATTGGTTTGCTTTTATACTCCGGCAATCCAAGTAAATGCTCTCCAAATAAGCAACTATAATATCCATCTTTTTTTAAGTACGGAACTTTAAAATTATCCGTTCTTTTTCCGTTTTTATCATAATAACTGACCTTCCCTTTTTGAACTTTATTCTTCTTATTGATAGACCAAAAGACTGCACCCCTATCTTTACTTGTACCCAATTTATATAACTGTTTTACATATTCCTTGTCTTTTTCTCCGTATGTCTTACAAATGTATGTCAATAGGTTATTCTCGGGTTGCATTCTCATATACGCATCAACTACCTTGTTTTCAACGTATTTCATTGCAATATCCTCGTTTTTAGCACTTGTATCACAATGTATTCCATGCTTGTCCGCCGATTGTCCTCCATTTGAGTAGGACAAACCGAGGACAGATGAAACAAACTTAGATTGGATACTATCCCATTCATATTTACCATTATTTTCGTCAACATATTGCGTAGGTGGCAATGTTGTTTGTCCGCAGGAATGGCAGTATCCAAAAACATCTCTTAACCCAACATAATTTACAAACTTGCCATCCTTATTTGATTTTGCACAACACGGAGTTAAAATTTTAAAATTTCTTCGATTCTTAAACTTTAATTTTAACTCGACTTTTTTTAGTTTTATTTTCATAATGGAAACTCGAAACTTAACCTAATATTAATTATAAACATAATGCTAACAAGTACTTAAAACAACTTACTGTTTTGGTTTCCAGTTTCCTGTTTCTCCAAAATTTTATTCCAATGTTTGGAAACTGTACCTTTCGGAACTTTAGTAATATCTACAACTGATTTTTGTAGCGCATTATTTTTTATTGCAGTTTTTATTATTTCATCTAAACTTGGCTCATTGCTTGATTTGTGATAATTTTCGTTCAATATAATTTTAAAGTTACATAAAAAATACTCATTTACTATTATTGCTAATTCAACGGTCTCTAGATCTAATTTTTTAGTATAATCCATATCTTTAGAAATTTTCATCAGATGTAGCACTAAACTCAATTTATGAATTGAAATTTGCATCTTAGCATGATACTCCTTTAAAATTTTTCCAGCAGTCTCTTTTCTGTTTATCAACTCTTGGGTGTACTCAAACATTCTATCTTCTGCTTGTTCCGTCAAATCAATTTTAAATTTCTTAATAATCTCCTCCTTTTTCTCACTTTGATTTTTGTATTGAAGAATGTTAGAAATTAGTAAATTGTAATCTGCAACTACTTTTTTTGAAATGACACCTCTAATTAATTTATTATTTTCTACTAACTTGGGCGTAAACAATTGTCTATCTATAAAACCACTCTCTAAATTACCATTGGCAAAAAGTTTTGGTACAAATTCATTTTGGATACCTCCTAATAAATTTGGGTATGTCTCTTTAATCCTAAAACTTTTGGTTGTTTTTCTACCTACGTCAACATAAGCATTTGTATAACCTTGAAGCAAAAAAGTTCTCCATTCTACACCATCTCTACTATTAGAATTACCCATTTTCTCAATTAAAGTATATACTTCATCAATATAAATTCCTACAGCATTTGGGTTTTCACTATGAGTTTTATGAACTGCTTCAATTGTTGAATTTTGCAGAAGAATTTGTTTTCTAGTAGGCTCATCATCAACTTCTGAATTATAATCTTTTACCATACTACAATAGTTATCGTAGCTTTCATCATCTTCATTTACTAAAGGACTTGTTGCCAATTTTAATGCTTCTGACTTAGTGTCTCCCCTACTACCTACAATTGTAAAATAAAGATTTGCGTAATTTTTATATCCTAGAGATTCAATAAAAAATGTCAACCCCATAGAAGTGCTTACAGAAAACAACATTGCACTTAACAAATATTCTTTTGGAACTCTTTTATAAATGAACGCTTCATTAATTAAATCTGAATACTCAGGCGGAATAGAAACTAAAATTTTATTCAGTGCTAAAATAGATTTCTCCCTTTGGGTCAAAATTAATTCATCTAGCTTTCTTTCAATAGAACCTTTTGAGTTTATCATGTCTTTCAAGATTAAATTGTTATTGATTTACTACCTAGATCCTCTTTAAAAATAAACTTTGTCAATAAAGAAAAATCAAAGCCACCTGAATAGTACATTGCAAAATTTAGACGATAAGTAGTTGAATAATCACTTTGAATTTCTTTAATTAAATCAACAAAAACCTTATTAAATTCATCTTTGAGTTCTTGCAACATAAGATCACTAAAATACACTTTGAGAATGGTGTTTTTTAATTCAACTAATTCGACCTTGCCAAATTTAAGTAGCCTAGTATCTCTCTGGTCATACATCCAAATAATTAATTTAAAAAATTCAATGGAATGCACAACATCAATGTTGTTGTCCTCAAATTCCCCATAAGAAATCAAAGTACCGACCTTACTTTCACTTTCTGTAATTTGATTATTAAAATGGTTTGTAACCCCTTCCTTTTCGCTATTTTCTGGCGCAGCGAAGTGTTGCTCTAAAATTGTTCTAGATAGTTCCGAAACAGAAATATTTTTCATTTCTGAAATTTCAGATAGTTTATCACTTAAACTATCTGAAATTCTAATACTTATTTTCCTCTTCATGAGGCTGAATTGATTTTAATTAGACTGTTCAATAACTCTTGTCGATTAAATCTAATTTTATTACCAATTCGATAGGCAGAAATAACACCTTTTTTTCTCCAATCGTATAACGTAGGTAATGTAACCTTCAAAATATTTACAGCTTCTTTACTGGTAATAAATTCTGGCTCTTGTTTGGATTTTAAATCCTTCATAAATTCTGCAAGTACCTCGCTGATATGTCTTGTAACATTGTCTGAAATCTCATTTTTAAAGTCCTCCGCTGAGACATCTTGCACTTGAATTAACTGCTTCATAATATTATATATTTAATTTATGAAACAAAACTCAATTTAGGATTCATTTAGGAAAAATGCATTTTCCTAAACTTTATTTAAAAGCATAAAGTAGGTTACTCTTTTAACATAAGTTCCACAAATTTAGCCTTTATCTTAGCCACGTTCTTGTGATTCTCATACGGGTTATTTTTTTGACCAACAAAGTCACTATAAATAGGATGAATTACAGCGTTGATTTTGAGAGAATCAATACCCGTGAACACAGAGAGTACTTTAGAAAGTTTTAGGTTGTTACCCTTAAAGTTAAAATTCCCTTTTAAAAAATCCAACACCCCTAATTCAATTAAAAACATAATCTTCAAACCGATTGTACCAAGTTCTTCCTCATCAATATTTACCTCTTCAATTGCAACCTCTTTTTCAAAAACATAATGACTTTTTAATTCATCCATTAACAAATTCATATGGTCAGCCATGTCAGGAACAGTAAGGCTGGATTCTTTGAATGGTTTCAAAACTTTATCAACTAACAAGGAGTTTGTTGGATTATCTTTGATTTCTCTAGAATTTTTCTCTAAAAATTCAGCTAAACGCAAAATATTCTTGTCTTCATCTTCAATTTCTTGGTAAAAAAACTTGTAAAATAATGCGCAAGTCATTAACAAATAATAAACAAATTTGCCCTCATAACATTTATATATTCTATTTTCATCTTTTAAATTAAATTCAACAGTTCCTATTTCTGCTACTTTTTTTCTTTGTGTAAAGTCCCCTTTAAATTCTATAATTGAGGTATTCTTATTTTTCAGCAAGTAAAACTGATTTAAAACTAGGCTTATGGCTTCAAAACAATCTTTTTCTATGAAATTTTTTTCATATTCTTTTCTGCCAAAATTATTTATGTCCTGATAATAAGAATTTAAAATTAACGCAAACAGTTCATTTTTTATTAAATCGTTGTATTTAAAGTTTTTCATATATCTAATTTATTTTGTTGTTATGCTAAAAAACGCATGATTTGCAATTCTAGAAGCAAACTCTTCTTTTTCAATTCGGATATACCTCAAAAAACTTTTTTCCGTTTTATGCCCTGATAATTGCATAATTGCTAGACTATCCATTCCAGCTTTATACGCATTAGAACAGAAGCTCCTTCTGGCTGAATGTGAACTTATTAGAGTGTGTTTATTTACGCCATTTTTAGCTTTTACCTCCTCGTTTATCTTTGCTTTTTCTGCAACTTCTTTAATTCTCTTATTTATCTTTTGCTTATTAAGGAATTTTGGTGCTGTAAAACCACGTTTATTAAACATATCTTTTACAAAAGGATGAAGTGGTATAACTACATCCGTTTTAGTTTTATTTTGAGTAATCTTAAAACACTTTATACCGTTGATTTCATAAATATTATCCTCATTTAATTTATCCCAATCTGAGATTCTTTGCCCCGTGTAAGCTCCTAACAAAAATAAATCTCGAACCCTATCATTAACACTATCAAAATCATATTCAACTTTTTGAATTTGCTGCAACTCCTGCTCATTTAAATAAACCTGAAAACTATCCTCTCTAATAACTTTAAAATATTTATGTTTATGACCAACGCAAAGAGAAATCCCTTCTTCGTTAGCTGTATTCATAAACATTTTGATATTTTTTACTTGTTTACCAATGGTATTTGGATTCATCTCATGCGTATCTTCCAAGTATTCGAGAAAATCGTAATAAAAATCCATGCTAATTGTTTCAAAATTAATTTTATAATTTTCATCTTTTTCAAACAACTTTACCAGCTCTAAAGTCCGCTTATAAGTTTGCCAAGTACTTTTAGCAACCCTTTTTTTAGATTTTTCTATTAAAACATTTTCTACGTAATCAAAAAAGGAATCGACTTTCTTCGTTTTTTCTATTTTATCAAAATAAATATCCAATTGATACTTTAAATTTTCTTTCGAAAGTTTGTTACCAAATTTAAGTTCAGTAAAGGCATTCTCTGTAAAAGATTTTATTTTGTACAGTTCGGCATTAATTTTATCTTTAATATCAGCAACCTCCAACTTATTGCGTAGTTTTTGATTTTTAGCATCCCAATATTCAGGTAACACTTTTATTCCTGTAGAATAAACTAACTCGTTTCTATGAGTCCATATTATTTTAAGACTGATGGTAGTTGGTTTTGTAGATTTGTTGTTTCTAATTATGAAGTTAATAGAAGCCATAGCAAATAATTTTAATTTTATGATTTAAAGATAATCAATTAAATGCTTGTACCGTAAATTGTACTGTAAATTACTTTATTTTCCTTTATTCTACTTTATCTTACTTTATAAAGATTTCTTGGAAAACCCTTGATAGCAAGGCTTACAAATGAAGTTAAACAAAAAAAGCATCTCAAATGAGATGCTTTTTGCGGTCTGGACGGGACTCGAACCCGCGACCCCCTGCGTGACAGGCAGGTATTCTAACCAACTGAACTACCAAACCGTTGCTGTTAGCGGTTGCAAATATAACTCTGTTTTTTAATTACACAAAGAAATTATAAGATTTTTTTTCTACTTATTAAATAATTTATCAGAACCTGATCAAAACCCAAATGAATGTCTAAAGGAACATAATCTATTTTATATTGTAAGCATTTATTCTTCAATTCTTTAAAGAAATTTTCGACAAGGTTTTTATATTTCTCCTGAATATTCTCAGCGTAAACATTTATTTCTTCTCCGGTCTCCACATCCACAAATTTCTTCGGAGAATTGTCAAAATTGAAGTTAAATTCAGTTTTTCCGTCAAAAGTATGGAACAAAACCACCTCATGTTTGTTATATTTTAGATGACGTAAGGCTTCAAAAAGCGATTCATCGTCTTTATTTGTCTGAAACATATCCGTAAATAAAAAAATTAAAGAACGTCTGTGCATCTTTTCTGCTATTTCATGCAAATACTGATACGTCTCTGTAGTTTTAGAAGAACTAGAAACTAATAATTGCTCTAATTGATGCAACAACATTTTTCTGTGACGCTCACTTCCTTTTTCTGGCGCATAAAACTCATACGAATCCGAATAAATACTTAATCCTACGGCATCTCTTTGTCTTTTTAATATTTCCATTAAAGATGCTGCTGCAACTGCAGCAAATCCCACTTTAGATAAAGTATCAATAGATTCCTTTTTTACAACAGGATAATGCATCGAGGCCGAATTATCGATAATTATATGACATCTTAAATTTGTTTCTTCTTCGTATTTTTTAATGTATAACTTTTCTGTTTTAGCAAATAATTTCCAATCGATATGACGCGTACTTTCGCCGTTATTGTATAATTTGTGTTCAGAAAACTCGACAGAAAAGCCGTGAAACGGACTTTTATGAATACCTGTTATAAAACCCTCAACCACTTGCTTGGCAAGGATGTCTAAGTTTTTTATTTCTGATGATTTAACTTCGGATAGATTCATACTATTTCTTAATGCTTTGAGCTCTCGTTAAATTATCGGTAGTTTGTAATAGTTTTTTTAATAAAATAGGATTGTAGTCAGGATTTTCCTCTAAAAAATCTTGCAAAATAATAGCTGCTTCTTTTGATGAATATTTACCAATGGAAGACGCTAACCATCCTTTAGGAAAGAAAATATCACCTGTTAATTGAACCTCTTCCAAAGTTTCTATAATTGATTTTAAATGTTTTATAGATGATTTTTGTCTTAACGGATGATGAATTGAACTCAAAGCCGTCTGCACCCAAGCTTCTTTTTCACGATACTCTTTTTGTAAAAGCGATTTCATAAAGGCATCTCTTATCGTTGAATCTTGAGACAGTGATGGTAATAACCATTTAAAACGGTCCAATCTATCTAGGTTCGAAATTCTAGTTTGTTGTACTACCAAAATTTCTGTTGCCTTAGAGTGTTTATAAATAGCTAATTTCATGGCTAAAGAAGTAAAATCCTCTTCATTTAAAAAAAGGTCTTTAATCTTCATTTCTTCATTCCAAATTTGATATAAATTTTCTTTTCCTTTTTCCGAAATTGCAATGGACTCATACAAATCAAATAAAGTTTTTTTGATATTTGATGGCAAATCTTTTTCTAGCAGTCCAAAAATTTGATTTTCTGTTTTCTGTTGAATTTGATTTTGTTGTTGATTTGTTAAAAATGTCCAAAATATATTCTGAATACTTTCGGATAAATAATTAGTAATTAACTCATTTTTCTCGCCTTCAATTGCATCTAAATATACTTGATAGGTATCGATAGGAGAAATTACCACATTCAACATATTTTCATATAAATTAATGTATTGATATCCTCTTGAAACTTCATCATCAATATGTTTATAGGTGTTTATTTCATTTTTATAAATAGGAAAAACGCCATAACCAAATCCGTCTATATTATATAAAACCTGTCCTGGTTTAAAATCTTTTGTGGCTGAAGTAATATCAAAAGAGTTACCTATATTTTTTAAAGTGATATTTTTTACATATCCTCTGGCATCTTTTAATTGAATTTTAAAAGATTGCGTCCAAATTTTTGCCGAACCGTCTTCTGCTTTTTGATGGATAATAAATTTCGTGACATTTCCTTTTTCATTATATTCAATTTCTTCAGAAAAAATTGGTCTTCCATAAGAATTCACCCATACATCACTCCAACTTTTAATATCCCCTTCAGATTTTTTATCGAAAATAGCAACTAGTTCACTCCAATCTGCATTTGAGTTTTGGTAGGTTTTTATGTATTCTTGAATGCCGGCTCGAAAACCATCTTCACCCAATAAAAACTCCAACTGACGCATCATAATTGGCGCTTTATTGTAAATAATTCTTCCATACAAAGACCCCGCATTTTTCAGGTTTCCTAAATACTGACGAATTGCATTTGTACCTTTTGTTCTGTCTTCGGAATATGCACTTGGGTAATGTGTCATCATAAAATTTAAATCATGATTGACTTCAGGAAAAACAGGATTCATAATTTTATCTGCCATAAAATTAGCAAAAACTTCTTTCATCCAAACATCATTAAACCAACGCATGGTAACTAAATCTCCAAACCACATATGCGAAGTTTCGTGGGCTATTAATTTTGCTCTATTTAATTTATTGTTTTCAGTAGCATTTTTATCTAAAAACAAAGAAGCTTCTCGGTACTGAATTGCACCAACATGTTCCATGCCGCCATATTGAAAAGGCGGAATCGAAACAAAATCCATTTTTTGAAATGGAAATTTAACTTGCGTATATGCTTCTAGAAAATCGATCGAATTTTGATGAATTTTAAATACGGCATCTACACTTTCATCTATTTTTTCTTTATTATTTTCTCTATACAAGAAACGCATGTCAAATGCTCCCGGATTTTTTGTTACTTCGGTGAATTTACCAGCAACAAACGAAAATAAATAGGTACTCATTAAATCTGAAGTTCTAAAAATATGTTCTGTAAAACCATCAGTTTCTAAACTACTTTCTTCAAAACCACCGCAGAGTACTTTCCAATCTCTTGGTGCTGTAATTGTTAAATTATAGTTCGCTTTTATATCTGGTTGATCAAAACAAGGAAATAAGGTACTTGCTCTATCTGGCACTAATAAAGTGTATAAAAACTCTTCATTTCTGTTTAGTGATTTCTCGCCAGCATCAAAAAGTATTTCTATTGAATTCTTTCCCAAAACAAGCGCTGCTTTATCAATAATAAGGTGTTCTTTTTGATGATTTATTACTAATTTTTTTCCATTTATTTGGATAGATTTCAAGTTTGAAGTTTCTTCGTTAAAATCAAGAAACAGATCGTTATTCAAATCATTCAATGAAAATAGCATCACTAATTTTGATTGAATAGATTCCTTTTTATCTTCGGGGATTCTAAAGTCTAAATTATAAACAACATCAGAAATTTGTTGTTTTCTATAGGTCGCCAACTCTAATGAAACACCAGTTTCAAGTTCTATTTTAGAAGAACCTTGTTTACCACAAGATATTAAAATAAAAAAAACAGCAAATAGTAAGGAGTAACGATTCATTTAAAATGTTTAGATCCTAAAAATAAAAAAAGGTTTGACGTTAGCCAAACCTTTTTAAATATATAAATTTATAAACAACTACATCGCTGCGTCTATTTTACCTGTGTACACATTTTTTGGAGCAACACCTACTTGTTTATCAACAACTTCTCCATTCTTAAAAATTAAGACTGTTGGTATATTACGTACTCCGTATTTAGCAGCAAATTCTTGATTGGCATCCACATCTACTTTACCTACAATAGCTTTCCCTTCGTATTCAGCATAAATTTCATCAACAATTGGTCCAACCATTCTACATGGTCCACACCAAGCTGCCCAGAAGTCTACTAAAACTGGTTTGTCTGATTTTAATACTAGTTCGTCAAAATTCGCGTCTGTTATTTCTAATGCCATTTTATTTTGTTTTAAGATCTTATTTTTAATTTATCTAAACAAAAGTAATCATTTTATTTTCTTTGAATATTTTAAAAAATTACTTTTTACTATTTGTCTATAAATAGTATTTATGCTTACAAAGAACAGATATCTTATAAAAGCACAAAGTTTAAGTTCTTTTTTGATAAATTCTTTAAAACAATTCTTCTGCAATCGCCCTAATATTATCGCTTTTCCCCATAGAATAATAGTGTAAAACTGGCACTCCTGCTGCTAATAATTCTTTAGATTGTTGAATTGTCCATTCAATACCTACTTGACGAACATCTATGTTTGATTTACATTTTTCTATTTCGTCAATTAATATTTCCGGTAAATCAATTTTAAAAACTTGTGGCAATAATTGTAAATGACGTTTTATAGCAATTGGTTTTATTCCCGGAATAATTGGCACATGAATCCCTGCTTTTTTTGCAGCTTCTACAAACTGAAAATATTTTTTATTATCAAAAAACATTTGTGTTACCACATAATCGGCGCCGGCATCAACCTTTTCTTTTAATCGTTTTAAATCCGTTTGTAAAGAAGGTGCTTCTAAATGTTTCTCTGGATAGCCAGCAACTCCAATACAAAAATCAGCCTTATCATCGGCTTCCACAACATCATGTAAATATTTACCACAATTTAAATCATTAATTTGCGCCACTAAATCTTTTGCAAAATAGTTGCCGTTTTTACTTGGCTCAAAGTATTTTTGATGACTCATTGCATCACCTCTTAAAGCCATTACATTGTCAATTCCTAAGTAATGACAATCTACCAATAAGTATTCTGTTTCTTCTTTAGAAAAACCCCCACACAAAACATGCGGAACGGTATCTACATCGTATTTATGCTTAATTGCCGCACAAATACCAACAGTTCCTGGGCGCATTCTGGTTATTTTTCTATCTAATAAACCATTGCCTTTATCAATATAAATATACTCTTCTCTAGAAGTTGTAACGTCTATAAAAGGTGGATTAAACTCCATTAACGGGTCAATATTATTATACAATTCCTGTATACTATTCCCTTTTTTTGGCGGAATAATTTCAAAAGTAAATAATGTTTTTCCGTTTGCTTTTTTAATATGTTCTGTAACTTTCATTGGCTTCCCTTAATTCCTCTTCAAAAAGAGCAACTGTTGCGGGTAATTTTATGTTATTAATCTAATTTTATCTTTTTGGGCGTTACCACAAGGGTCGCGCTTTTTACTATATCTTTTTATGCCTACTTAGATGTAGCATGTATTTCTTTCTATCTACAGCAATTTAAAAATCCTAACAATATTTAAATACGTTTAGCATAAAAAGGATGCCGTTTCAATCGCTAACGCAAACTTACTCTTGCGTCAAAAACAGACTTCAAAGATTTTAAATTTATTCTTCTGCAAGCGCCGGATGCAACCACTTTCTTGCTTTCTGTTTTGTAATTCCTTTTCTTTCTGAATAATCGGTAACTTGATCATCCGTGATTTTACCTAAACCAAAATACTTTGCTTCTTTGTTTGCAAAATAATATCCGGATACCGCTGCTGCTGGCCACATTGCCATACTTTCTGTTAGCTTTACGCCTATCCTATTTTCTACGTCTAACAACTCCCAAATCGTTTCTTTTTCTAAATGATCTGGACAGGCTGGATATCCGGGCGCAGGCCGAATACCTTTGTAACTTTCTTTGATTAAATCGTCATTCGTTAAGCCTTCATCAGCATCATAACCCCAATGTTTAACTCTAATTTGTTTGTGTAAATATTCTGCCATGGCTTCTGCAAAACGGTCTGCAATTGCTTGCGCCATAATTGCATTGTAATCGTCTTCTTTTGCTTTGTAACTGTCTGCTAATTCTTGCGCACCAAAAATTGCCACACAAAAAGTACCCATATAATCTGTTCTATTCGTTTCTTTCGGAGCAATAAAATCTGATAACGCTAAACTCGAAATTCCTTCTCGTTTTTTTAATTGCTGACGTAAAGTTCTAAAAACAGCAATTTCTTTTCCTTTTTTCTGAATCGAAATATCATCTTCATTAATAGCATTTGCTTCAAACAAACCAAAAATAGCTTTTGGTTTTAAAGATTGTTTTGTAATAATTTCTTGAATCATTTTTTGAGCTTCCTCATACATGATTGAAGCCTGTTCGCCAACAACTTCATCCGTAAGAATATCTGGAAACTTTCCATGTAAATCCCAACTTCTAAAAAACGGACTCCAATCTATAAACGGAACTAATTCTTTTAAACTCAATTGCTCTAAAGTCTGAATTCCTAATTCTTTTGGTTTTACAATTTCTGATGTATTCCAATCAATCTTATACTTTCTTTTACGAGCCTCTTTTATAGAAACATATGATTTTTCTTTACCTCGTTTTAAAAACTTAGATCTAAACTCATCATAATCCTTCTTTAATTTTGCTGTATATAAATGACTCGTTTTCTTATTTAATAAATCCCCAACAACCGTTACTGCTCTTGATGCATCATTTACATGCACAACTGCATTTTTATATTGTGTATCAATCTTAACCGCTGTATGCGCTTTAGATGTTGTTGCACCACCAATTAGTAAAGGCAATACAAAATTTTGACGCTCCATTTCTTTGGCTAAATAGACCATTTCATCTAAAGAAGGCGTAATTAATCCGCTTAAACCAATCGCATCTACCTTTTCCCTTTTGGCAGTTTCTATAATTTTTTCTGGCGGAACCATCACGCCTAAATCTATAATTTCATAATTATTACACGCCAAAACAACACTCACAATATTTTTACCAATATCATGCACATCACCTTTTACGGTTGCCATTAAAATTTTACCAACTGGTTCTTGTTTGTCACCTTTTTCTGCTTCAATAAACGGATTTAAATAACCAACCGCCTTTTTCATTACACGTGCAGATTTTACAACTTGAGGCAAAAACATTTTTCCGGCTCCGAATAAATCGCCAACCACATTCATACCAATCATTAAATGACCTTCAATTACTTCTATTGTTTTATATGCTTCTTGTCTAGCTGTTTCAACATCTTCAATGATAAAAGCATCAATTCCTTTTACCAAAGCATGCGTAATTCTGTCTTGTAACGAATTTTCTCTCCAAGATAAATCCAATCCTTTTTCTACTTTAGAACCTTTTACGGTTTCTGCAAAATCTAACAAACGCTCGGTTGCATCTTCTCTTCGATCGAGAATTACATCTTCAACACGTTCTAATAAATCCTTCGGAATGTCATCATAAATTTCTAACAAAGCAGGATTTACAATTCCGATATTCATACCAGCCTGAATTGCATGGTACAAAAACACAGAATGCATCGCTTCACGAACGCCGTCATTTCCTCGAAAAGAGAAGGAAACATTACTAACGCCGCCACTTACAGAAACATTGGGTAAATTTTGTCTTACCCATCTTGTAGCTTCAATAAAATCGATGGCATTTTTTTTATGTTCATCCATCCCTGTGGCTACAGGAAAAATATTTAAATCGAAAATAATATCTTCGGATGCAAAATGAACAACATTCACTAAAATATCATATGATCGTTTTGCAATTTCTAATCTTCGTTCGTAATTATCTGCTTGACCGTTTTCATCAAAAGCCATCACAATTACTGCAGCTCCGTAGCGTTTTATTTGTTTTGCTTCCCAAATAAATTTTTCTTCTCCTTCTTTTAAAGAAATTGAATTTACGATACATTTACCTTGAACGACTTTTAAACCCGCTTCAATAATTTCCCATTTAGAGCTATCAATCATAATCGGAACTCTGCAAATATCTGGTTCTGCCGCAATTAAATTCAAAAAACGAACCATTGATTCTTTACCGTCAATTAATCCATCATCAAAATTAATATCTATAATTTGCGCTCCACCATCCACTTGATGTCTTGCAACGTCTAAAGCTTCATCAAATCGCTCTTCTTTTATCAGCCTTAAAAACTTACGAGAACCGGCTACATTTGTTCGTTCACCAACATTGATAAAATTGCTGTTTTCGTTTAAAACCAAAGGTTCTAAACCAGACAATTTCATGTACTTTTTTTGGTTTTTAGTTTTTGGTTTTTGGTTTTTGGTCTCACTCATATCTATAACTTCTTGTAATAATTAATAAAACCGTTTAACAACTTTTTATTTGATACTACTTTTTCTAAAATATTATTTAATTCAATTTCTGATATATATTCTAAATCAAAATACAATTATGTTTCTACTTGTTGTAAAGATCCTTTTGCTATGTGTAAAAAATGAATTATTTCTTTGTTTGATTGTCTTCCAATACCTTCAGCAATATTTGAAGGCACAGAAATAACACTTCTTCTAATTTGATTAGTTAATGCATATAATTCTTCTTTAGGAAATGATTTTGTTAATAAATAAACCAACTTAACCAATTCTCTTGAATATTTCCAAACCTCTAAATCTATATATGACTTCATATTTCTTTTTTAACAAACAACCAAAAACTACAAACCAAAAACCACTTCTCTTGGTTTATATTTTGATGCAATATTTGCAATTACTCTTATATGTTCTGGACTTGTGCCACAGCATCCGCCAATAATATTTATCAAATCTTTCTTTAAGTATTCTTCAATTTGCTCGCCCATTTCTTCCGGAGTTTCATCATATTCTCCAAATGCATTTGGTAAACCTGCATTTGGATGCGCAGAAATTGCAAAGTCTGTTTTGTTAGCAATCGCCTCTAAATGTGGTTGTAATAAATTAGCGCCTAAAGCACAATTAAATCCTACAGATAAAAGTGGAATGTGAGAAACAGAAATTAAAAAAGCCTCTGCTGTTTGCCCAGATAAAGTTCTACCTGATGCGTCTGTAATTGTGCCCGAAAGCATAATAGGAATATCAATATTTCTTTCCTCCTTTACTTCTTCAATCGCAAACAAAGCCGCTTTTGCATTTAACGTATCAAACACTGTTTCTACTAGTAGTAAATCAACTCCGCCATCCATTAAAGCTTCTGTTTGTTGTTTGTAAGCAATTCTTAAATCATCAAAAGTTACTGCTCTATATCCAGGATCATTTACATCCGGAGACATACTTGCCGTTCTGTTTGTTGGGCCGATTGAACCTGCTACAAACCTTGGCTTCTGAGGGTTTTTCGCTGTAAATAAATCTGCAACTTCTTTGGCAATTTTTGCTGATTGAAAATTTAATTCATAGACTAAATCTTCTAGTTGATAATCTGCCATTGCAATCGTTGTACCTGAAAAAGTATTGGTTTCTATAATATCTGCACCTGCTTCAAAATACTTAGCATGAATGGTTT
Source organism: Polaribacter glomeratus (assembly GCF_002954665.1). Classification (GTDB taxonomy): domain Bacteria; phylum Bacteroidota; class Bacteroidia; order Flavobacteriales; family Flavobacteriaceae; genus Polaribacter; species Polaribacter glomeratus. Next base: position 2,245,753 of record NZ_MSCM01000001.1, read on the forward strand.
TAATAGCTTCTGGCTGTGTTATTGATAACAAGTCATTGTTGCCTTGCAAAGGTGTTGGGTAGTCTTTAAAGCGTTCTCCTCTAAAATCTTCTTCGGTAAATTTATAGGCTTGTAGCATCGTGCCCATGGCACCATCTAAAACTAAAATTCGTTCTTGTAAAGCTTTGTATATATGTGACATTTTTTTTGATATTAGTATCAATATGTCATCAGGAAAGGTAATTTTTTCGCTGTTATCTGTCAAGAAATACTAAAATTAATTCAGAATTTTCTTGTAGAATGTAGCACCTTTCTCATAAATGAGAGGTTGCCAAGGCTTCAATGGGTCTAATCCCTCTGCCTTTCGTGATAACGTAATCAATAAGTTTATGAACTGAGCTACAAATTAACGGTTTATTTTTTTATTCGTAGGATTTTATACTGTAAATATTGCTGAATTTTAGACATTAATTTTACGAATTTCACAAATTATTTAGACTAAAAGAAAATCAACGGTATCTTATTTTATCAAAATAGTACTTTTTAATTCTTGTTAATAAGTAAAATACGTGTCTTATTTATTTTTAATCTTTCTCAAATAATGTTGATGATAAATATCGGTCGCCTCTATCGCAAACAATAGCAACAACAACTCCTTTTTCTAATTTTTCTGCTACTTTTATAGCTGCTAATACAGAACCTCCGCTGCTCATTCCTGCAAAAATTCCTTCTTCGGATGCTAATCTTTGTGTCATCGCTTTTGCTTCTTCTTCACTAACTTCTATAACTTCGTCTACTTTAGATGCATTAAAAATAGCAGGCAAATACTCTTGAGGCCATTTTCTAATTCCGGGTATTTTAGCGCCATCTTTGGGTTGCGCTCCAATTATTTTAATTTCCTTATTTTTTCCTTTTAAATAATCGGAAACTCCCATAATAGTTCCTGTAGTTCCCATTGCCGCAATAAAATGCGTTACTTGTCCTTCTGTATCTCTCCATATTTCTGGACCTGTAGTTTTAAAATGTGCTTTCGAATTGTCTGGATTGTCAAATTGATTCAATCTAAAATAGCCTTTTTTGTATTTTAACTTTAAAGCATGGTCTCTAGAACCTTCTATACCCAACTCTTTCGAAGTTAAAATCACTTTTGCACCATAAGCGCGCATTGTCTTTACTCTTTCTATGGTTGAGTTCTCTGGCATTACCAACACCATGTTAACGCCTAAAACCTTTGCCATTAAAGCCAACGCAATTCCTGTATTTCCACTAGTTGCTTCAACTAAAGTATCTCCTTTTTTTATGTTTTTTTTATTGAGCGCTTCAAAAATCATATTATACGCGGCTCTATCTTTTACACTTCCTCCAGGATTATTTCCTTCTAATTTGAGTAATAAAGTAACGCCTTCTTTTTTGAAAATATGTTGCGCTTCCACCAAAGGTGTATTTCCTATGAAATCTATGATACTTTTTGTTTGCATATTAATTTCTTTTTTGGACTATTTTATTTTCTGATCGAACGGTAACCACCGAATTTTCTGGTATCGATTCAGTTATACATACATTTGCGCCAATTACCGAATTTTCTCCGATAACAACATCGCCACCTAAAATGGTTGCATTTGCATAAATAATTACATTACTTTCTATTGTTGGATGCCTTTTTGTGGATGCCAAACTCTTTTTAACCTGAATGCCGCCTAAAGTAACTCCTTGAAAAATCTGTACATTATTTTTGATAATGGTCGTTTCGCCAATAACAATTCCCGTTGCATGGTCTATAAAAAATGAATCTCCTATTTCTGCTCCTGGATGAATATCTGTGCCGGTGATGCTATGTGCAAATTCGCTCATCACTCTTGGAAAAACCGGAATTCCTAATTGCAATAATTTATGACTTAATCTGTGAACCGCAATTGCATAAAAACCCGGATATGCTAAATACACCTCTTCTAAACTCTTAGCTGCTGGATCACTTTTTTCCGCAGCAATTGCATCTAAATCTAATTTTTGTCTGATGTCAATAAAAGAATTTTCAAAATCGTTCCACAAATTTTCTCCATTTTCCACAGATAATCTTTCTAGAATCTTTAAAAACTTGTATTTCGTTTTCGGTCCATTATCACCTAAATGATTTACATCAAATAAGTTATTAATCAGTTCTTTTGTAAAAACACCAACAGCGTCTTTTAGACACATTCTATAATTCTTAAACGCGACTATTTCTTCTACTTCTTTCATTTAGATTGTTAAATTTCTGGTGCTAATTCAACTTCTAATCCATCCATTTCTGAGGTCATTTGTATTTGACAACCCAGCCTACTATTGTCTTGCACATGAAAAGCTTCTGCTAACATAGCATCTTCATCATCAGTCATTTCTGGTAATTTGTGTTCTGAATTTACATAACATTGACAAGAAGCACACATTGCCATTCCGCCACAAATCCCGATGGTACCTTCTTCTGCTAATTCATACGAACGAACAATTTCCATCAAATTCATTGCCATGTCTGTTGGTGCAACAACTTCGTGAATGACTCCGTTTCTGTCTGTTATTTTTATATTAATATCTAAACTCATTGTATCTTTTTATCAAACATCAAAAGTAAGAAATTTGATTGGTTAGACCGCACGGGTTTTAAAAACCTCTGCGTTCTTTTCTTACTATTTGTTCTGTCTATAAAATTCTAAAAACCTAACAATAATTGTACTTAAAAGTTTTTCAAAACTCTATAAAAATATTACTGAATCGCCTTAACTACTGCTTTTGGAGCTTCCTTCCGTGTTCCATCAAAACCATCTACACCACCAACTGTGGTATATTTCATTACATATTTTTTATCAGGAAAAATTCGTTTGTAAGCACTCTGACACATTAAAGTTGCTTCATGAAATCCGCATAAAATTAATTTTAACTTCCCAGGATAGGTATTTACATCGCCAATTGCATACACACCCGGAATGTTTGTTTGATAATCTAACGCGTTGTTTACTTTGATAGCATTTTTCTCGATTTCTAATCCCCAATTGCCAATTGGACCTAATTTTGGAGACAATCCAAACAACGGAATAAAATGATCTGCATCTACAATAAATGCATCTTCGCCTTCTTTTTGTACAGCAACACCTGTTACTTTATCAGTGCCTAAAATTCCTTTTACTTCTGCCGGCGTAATTAATCTTATTTTTCCTAAATTCTTTAATTCTTGTACTTTTTCAACGGAATCTAACGCACCTCTAAATTCGTTTCTTCTGTGGATTAAAGTAACTTCGGATGCAATATTAGATAAGAAAACAGCCCAATCTAAAGCAGAATCTCCACCACCAGAAATCACCACTTTTTTATCTCGATATAATTCTGGTTCTTTTATAATATACTCAACACCTTTGTCTTCAAATTTTTGAATATTCGAAATCAATGGTTTTCTTGGTTCAAAAGAACCTAAACCACCAGCGATTGCAACAATTTTTGCATGATGTTTTGTACCTTTATTAGTCGTTACAATAAACGTTCCGTCCTCTTGTTTGTCAATTGTTTCTGCGCGTTCACCTAAAGTAAAACCAGGTTTAAATTGTTTGCTTTGTTCTATTAATTTATGCGTTAAATCGCCTGCTAAAATCTCTGGATATGCAGGAATATCATAAATTGGTTTCTTCGGATAAATCTCGGAACATTGCCCTCCAGGTTGCGGTAACGCATCAATTAAATGACATTTTAATTTTAATAAACCTGCTTCAAAAACTGTAAATAATCCTGTTGGTCCTGCGCCAATAATTAGTATATCTGTTGTAATCATAATTTTGCTTTGCTTGTCATTGCTAGGAACAAAACAATCTCTTTTAAATTAACAGATTGCTTCACTGCGTTCGCAATGACGTTGTACTTTTATTTACCTACCAAACTCTTTGTAAACTCGTTTAGCTTTTCTACTTTTTCTTCAAAGTTTCCTTTGATGGTTTTTCTATATTCATTCAAATTCTTTACCAAATCATCAATATTATCCGGAATTACATCTTCAAAAAACTGACGTAATCTTTTAGCTGTTGTTGGTGATTTTCCATTGGTAGAAATCGCTATTTTTACGTTTCCTTTGGTTACAATTCCGCCCATATAAAAGTCGCAATACGGAGGATTATCAGCAACATTTACCAAAATGTTTCTTTCTTTACAATCTTTGTAAACTTGCACATTTACAGCTACATTGTCTGTCGTAGCAACAACCATGTGTTTGCCTTCTAAATAGGAATTTTGATAATTATCAAGAATCATTTTAATTCCAAATTTATTTGCCAACGCTTGTGTTTCATCTCTAAAAAAAGGAGAAACCATCGTTACTTTTGAATTTGGGCTTGACTTTAATAAAAAAGACAATTTTTCTAAGGCTACAAATCCGCCGCCAACAATTAAAGTTTCTAATTGATGTGTTTTTAAAAAAATTGGATATAATTCATTTTGTTCCATACTTAAAAAACTAATTCTTTTGCATATTGATGTTGAATCTCCAAAATAGTCTGACGATGTTTTACCACTTCTCCCAAGACAATAATCGCAGGATTTCTTAAATCTTTTTCAGCAACAATTTGTGCTATCGTATCAACTGTTCCGATTCCTGTTTTTTCTTTGGATGTTGTTCCGTCTTGAATAATCGCAACCGGTAAATCATTTTTACCTTCTGCTTGAAATAATTTTACAATTTGCGGCAATTTGCTCATTCCCATTAAAATTACAACCGTAGCATTTGATTGAGCTGCTAATTTAATATCCGACGATATTTGATGCTCTTTCGTAGTTCCTGTAATTACCCAAAAACTTTCTGCGCTTCCGCGTTTTGTTAAGGGAATATTTTGTGATGCGGGCACTGCTAATGAGGACGAAATTCCAGGAACAACGGCTACTTCTATCCCATAATTTGCAGCATATTCCATTTCTTCTGCTCCTCTGCCAAAAATAAAAGGATCACCTCCTTTTAAACGAACTACATGTCCGTGAGAATTTGCTCGAGCAACAATTAATTCATTAATTTGTTCTTGTTGATATTTGTAACAACCTCTGCGTTTACCAACGAAAATAAGTTCTGCTTTTGGGTTGATAAAATCCAACAATTCTTCATTTACTAAGGCATCATATAAAACAACATCTGCAGTTTTTAAAACTTTTAACGCTTTTACGGTGATTAAATCTATATCTCCAGGACCTGCACCTACAACTGTTAATTTTGGATTCTTTAAATTCATCTTTTCTTTAATTAACTTTTTATAAAACCGAAATCTCAGCATTTCTATACGCTCTTACTTTTTGTAAAAAATCCGTTGAATTTTCTATATATTTTTTAGCAAATTCTTTGGTTGGCGCATTTTTATTAATTTGATAAATCAGTTCTGAAAAAGAAGTTTCCAACGCTATTTTTTTGGATAAAATAAATACTTCATCAAATTGAGAAATAATAGTTGCTTGGTTATTTGTTTTTTCATCTTCTGCCAATAAAGATGCTTTTGCCGAATTTACCAAAGATTGATATGCATAATAAATTGCTCCAGAATACACGCCATTTTCAAATGCTTCAATTGCATTGTCAATCTTTTCTTCGCTTTCTAAAAATAAAGTGGCAATTAAATCAATCACAACGCCGGCACACTCTCCAATTCCGATTTCTTTTACATATTTATCTTCTTCGCCCCAATCAATAAAATCTTCTTGGGTTAAATCGCTAACATCCTGTAAATCATTTAATAAATCATAAAAATAACGTTCACCTGTTACTTTATAATAGTCTACAAATTGCTTTCCGTTTGCATTGGCTTCAAAATCATTTAAAATTCTACGCAACGCTTCTGGACCTCTTTTACTTGGTACTTTTACTACTTTGTCTGCAAAAGCGCCATTTCCGTTTCCAAAATTTCCACCGCCTAATAAAACTTGCAACGCGGGTGCAATTAGTTTTTCTGGCGTTCGTACCGTCATTCCTTGAAAACCAATATTTGCCATATTATGCTGTCCACAAGCATTCATACAACCGCTAATTTTAATCACTAAATCTGAGTTTTTTAAATACTGCGGATATTCTGCTGCAATTACTTTTTCTAATTCTACGGCAATTCCTGTGCTGCTTGCAATTCCTAAATTACACGTATCAGTTCCTGGACACGCGGTAATATCTACCGCTTTGTTATAACCTGCTTCTACAAAACCTAGTTTTTCTAATTCAGTGTAAAAAAGTGGCACTAAATCTAACTTTACAAACGGAATTACAATATTTTGCCTTAATGTTAAACGGATTTCTTTAGCGGCATACGTATCAACTAAATCGGCTAATAATCGTGCTTTGTCTGTATAAAAATCGCCTAATAAAACTTTGACTCCGATAGCAACATAGCCTTCTTGCTTTTGCGGAATTAAATTTGTTGATTTCCATAAATCAAACGCAACTTGATCTTTTATTTCTACCTGTGGCGCTTCAATAATAACTGGTTTTGAAGGCACATAAGAATCCGCATCAATAACAACCGTTTTAAATTCAATTGCATTTTGTTCTTCTTCAATTAAAGCTCTAAAAGCTTCTAATCCGATATCTTTTAATAAGAATTTCATTCTTGCTTTAGCCCGACTTTTACGTTCTCCAAAACGGTCAAAAACTCTTAAAACGCCTTCCATAACCGGAATAATTTTATCCGAAGGCAGAAAATCATAGAGCACTTCTGCGTGCCTTGGTTGAGAACCTAATCCGCCGGCAACCATCACTTTAAAACCTCTAACTCCGTTTTCTATTTTAGCAATATATCCTAAATCGTGCAAATACGACAAACCTGTATCTTCATCCGTAGCGGAAAAAGAAACCTTGAATTTACGTCCCATTTCTTGACAAATTGGGTTACGTAAAAAGAATTTAAATAAAGCAACTGCATATGGAGAAACGTCAAAAGGTTCATTAATATCGATACCCGCAGTTTCTGAAGCAGTAACATTTCTTACCACATTTCCGCAAGCTTCTCTTAATGTAACATCATCTCTTTCTAATTGCGCCCACAATTCTGGCGTTCTTTGTAAATCTACATAGTGAATTTGAATATCTTGACGCGTTGTAATGTGTAATCTTCCTCTTGAATATTCATCAGAAACATCAGCAATTCTTCTTAGTTGATTGCTCATTACTTTACCAAAAGGCAATTTAATACGAATCATTTGCACGCCTGCTTGACGCTGACCGTAAACACCTCTTGCTAAACGTAAACTTCTAAATTTTTCTTCATCTATTTGTAGGTTATTAAATTGTGCAATTTTATCTGCTAATTCAATAATATCTTTTTCTACAATCGGATTTTCTATTTCTGTTCTAAAACTTTGCATTTTACTATTCTATTTGAATTAAGTAGCTTCTATTTGATAAAACCTACACCAACTGTATTGTTTGTTTTTGGATTGATTAGGATAAAAGATCCGTTTGATTTATTGTCTTTGTAAGAATCAAATAACAACGGTTTACTCAATTTTAATTGAATATCGCCAATTTGATTTAATACTAATTGAAATGGATTTTCTTCAATCCCTGAAAAATCTGTTTTTATAATACTTGATAATTGTGTGATTTTTGCTTGTGCATCATTTACGCCATGTTTGATAAAGTATTTTTGTGATGCTTCCAAAGGTTCTTTGTCCATCCAACAAATTGTAGCTTCTAATTCTTTCGAAATTTTGGGCGCTTCATTTACTTTCACCAACATATCACCTCTACTCACATTTACATTATCTTCTAGCGTGATTGTTACAGAACTTCCGCTTTTTGCTCGTGCATATTCTTTATCAAAAAAATGAATGCCTTTAATTCTCGATTTTGTTAAAGATGGTAATACCAAAACCTTGTCTCCTATTTCTAGATCTCCACCATAAATTTTACCAGCATATCCTCTAAAATCATGAAATTCTTCAGTTTTTGGTCTAATCACCGTTTGCACAGGAAAACGAACTTGAGAAACTTCAGAAATATCTTCTGAATCTAAATTTTCTAAATGATGTAGTAAAGTTTCACCTGTATACCAAGGGGTGTTTTCTGATCTCTCAACCACATTATCACCTTTTAAGGCTGATAAAGGAATAAACGTTAAATTCTGACCTTTATATTCACTTTTACTTGCTAAATATTCTATTTCTCCTTTAATGATGTTGTACTTTTCTTCGGAAAAATCAACTAAATCCATTTTATTAATCGCGATTACAACATCTTTAATTCTCAATAAATTATTGATAAAAAAATGACGGTACGTTTGTTCTACGACTCCGTTTCTCGCATCAATTAAAACAATGGAAGCTTGTGCCGTTGAAGCACCCGTTACCATATTTCTTGTGTATTCTATATGACCCGGAGTGTCTGCAATGATGAAACTTTTTGATGGTGTTGAAAAATAAATATGAGCTACATCAATCGTAATTCCTTGTTCTCGCTCTGCAATTAAACCATCCGTTGCCAAAGAAAAATCTAAATAGTCAAAACCACGTTGTCTACTTTTTTCCTCAATCGCTTCTAATTTATCATCCGTAAGTGATTTTGTATCATATAAAATACGACCAATCAAAGTGCTTTTGCCATCATCTACACTTCCTGCTGTTGCTATTTTTAGTACTTTCATTTTTTGTTCGCTGTTGGCTTTTCGCTTATTCGCTATTCGCCGATTTTTATATTCATTTTTGTTTCGCTAAAGGCTAACACCCAAATAGCTAAAAGCATTTTTTCTAGAAATACCCTTGTTGTTTTCTTTTTTCCATGGCAGCTTCTGAACGTTTGTCATCAATTCTTGCGCCTCTCTCTGAAATGGTCGATGCTCTAATTTCTTTAACAACTGCATCAATAGTCGCTGCTTCAGAAAGAACAGCTGCGGTACAACTCATGTCTCCAACAGTTCTGAATCTCACCAATCTATGCGCCACTCGTTCACTTTCTTCTCGATATACAATTTCGTCATCAGAAGACCAAATCATACCGTCTCTTAAAAAAGTAGGTCTGATGTGCGCAAAATAAATAGAAGGAATTTCTATATTTTCTTGTTTGATATACGACCAAACATCTAATTCTGTCCAATTAGAAATAGGAAAAACACGTACATTTTGTCCTAAATCAATTCTACCGTTTAACATGTCAAATACTTCTGGACGTTGATTTTTTTCATCCCATTGCCCAAAATCGTCTCTTACAGAAAAAATTCTTTCTTTGGCTCTCGCTTTTTCCTCGTCTCTTCTTGCGCCACCAATACAAGCATCAAAACCAAACTCTTCAATAGCATCTAAAAGGGTTTCTGTTTGCAACATATTTCTACTTGCATATCTGCCTGTTTCTTCTTTTACTCTTCCAGAATCGATGTTATCTTGAACGTTTCTAACAATTAATTCAACACCTAATTCTTTCACTAATCGGTCTCTAAATTCAATCGTTTCCGGAAAATTATGACCGGTATCAATATGCATTAATGGAAATGGAATTTTCGCCGGATAAAACGCTTTTTGCGCCAAACGTACTAATGTAATACTGTCTTTTCCACCAGAAAATAATAACACTGGTTTTTCAAACTGAGCAACTACTTCTCTAAAAATATAAATGGCTTCGCTTTCTAAAGCGTCTACTTGTATTGTTCTTTGATTCATAATCATGTCTTTTAAATATGCAAACCACATTCTCTGTTGTTTTCTACTTTTGTTGGATCGAAATAAACAAACTCATTTGGTAATTTTTTTTCAACTAAATAAGCGTCTAATTGTTCATCTGTCCAGTTGTAAAACGGACTTACTTTTACAATTCCGTCTTTACTTTGAGAAACAACATCAATACTATTTCTAAAGGCAGTTTGACCTTTTCTTAAATTTGTAAACCACACATCTGGCTGATGCTCTTTCATTGCTCTAGCAAATGGTTCTAACTTTACTTGCTCTGTAAATAGTGTATGTTTTGGATCTTCTATAGCCGGAACTCCTAAAACCACATTTCTATGCGCAACTGTTTGTTTTGGTGTATATAAATGAATGTTTAAATTCAGTTTTTTGATGATTTCCTCCGCGTGTTTATAAGTCTGCACAGTATTATATCCTGTATCGCACCAAATTACTTTAATGTCTTTTTGCACCTCAGTAACTGCTTTTAAAATAGCCACTTCATAAGGTCTAAAGTTGGTCGTAATTACTGGATTTTTCCCAAAAGAGATTGCCCATGAAATAATTTCTGCCGGACTTTTATCTTGTAATTCTTTGTTGATTTCTTCTAAATTCAAACTCATTATTTTCCCCATTTTAATTTGTTCCAAGCTCTCTCGTGAAAGAAATACAAGACTAATTTCGTTATAAAATCTACGGATGCTATGGATGCCGCTAAAGTTATTTTACCTGTTAAAATATACGAAACCACTAATGTATCTAGGGTTCCAATAATTCTCCAGCTTAAAGCTTTCGCAATACTTCTTACTGGTTTTTCAGAAACTTTATCCTCTTCAAAACTGTGTTCTGCAATTTTTTTACTGAAAATCATCTGCGCTGCAATCATAAAAATTAAGCATTTTTATTACCCTACTAGATTAATAGGATACGCAAACCTACAGCTTATTTTTATAAAAACTCAAGATAAAATAGTTAAAATAATAATTACCCTATAGATTTAATAGATTAATAATAAAAAGGGGTTTGTTTTAAGAATATGCTAGCACTATAAGGATGTAGTTAAAGAAATATTTTAAGAATAAGTAATGCCTGTAAAAAGACGTGTTTGAAAAACTTAAAAAGTTTTACCTAAAGTAAATTGAAGCGGAACCGCAACACCATCATTTCCTGTAAAAATGTTTCCATTTGAGTAGTGCATAATGCGCAATTCGAAGTTATACTTTCTTTCTTTTCCGAAGAAAACACCAAAACCCATCGTATCTTGGTAGGTGATTTTTGGACCAGTTTCTAAGCCATCAATATCGCTTTTTGTTAAAAAAGTTGGGCCAATTATAGAATAGTTTGTGTAGAAATCGAAGTCTTTTTTTCTTAATAGATAAAAACGTAAAACAGGAAATATTGAAAACGCAAAAACGTTTTCGTTTGTTAGTTCAGACTGAAAAGCAGTTACACTTGCGCCCCAATCTAAAGAAAAAATCTTTTCTGTTCTAAAAATCAATCTTTGATAAGTTACCGAAAACGCATGTTTTGCTTTTACTTGTCCTACCCAAAAAACAGGAATTCCGAAACTCTCAAAACTTCCTACTTTTAAACTCATCCCAAAAAAACGATTTACCCCAAAACCAATCGCACTTGTGCCATAACTTACTTGCAGAATATTGGTTGGAAAAAAATGTTCGTTGCTGGCAAATTCTTGTGCCTTTTTAGCATCAAGTTGTTGCAAATGATATTCAAAACCCAAAGAAACTTGCGATATTGAAGGCTGATTATGCTTTGTTGATTTTGGTAAAAATGTTCCGTTTAAAGACAATCTCCATTTATTATTTAAACGGTGTTGCAACCCAAAACCATATAACAAACTTCCATAATGCGCATCTTCATAGATTTCTTTATCATCTATTAAAAAACCAAATCTTGTTAAATTTGCGATTCCTGCTTCTGCATAAAAAGAAGTGTTTTTATGTAATTTAAAATCTTTTTTAAGTGACAAAGACCAAGCGTTTATCCAAACACTTCTATCATAACCAATGTTATTTACATTGTCGTATTTAAACCAAGAAGCGGGTCTCATTGTTCCGAATTGCAGGGCCAAATCATCCGTTAATTTATGTCCTAGCAACAATCTTCCAGAAAACCAATTTCTGCTAAAAGTTTCTGTTTGATATCCATCAATTAAATTATCGTTTGAAAACGGATAAAAAACACCTCCTAAATTGATACTATAATACGATTTTGATAAAAAGTTCGTCAGCTTCGTTTTTGATTCATTTTCATCCTGACTAAACATAGTAAATGAAATCAGCAAAATTAGAAGGAGTAGCAAGTTTTTTTTCATCCGAAGTAGCGCGCTTTTTATCAAAAGATATTACGATTTATTGATTGTTAAATCCGCCAATGTGGTGTTTCTAAAAATTTGAAGTGTACTATCTCTCACTTGAAGCATTAAATTATGAACAGCACAGGCATTTTCATCCGGACAGTCATCACACTTTTCATAAAAATTTAAACTTACACAAGGAACCATAGAAATTGGGCCTTCTAAAATTCTCATAATCGCTGTCATTTCTATTTCAGAAGGTTCTTTGAGTAAATAAGAACCTCCACCTTTTCCTTTTTTAGAACCCAAAAAGCCGTTTTTACGAAGCGTTAATAAAATGCTTTCTAAAAACTTCAAAGAAATATTTTCACTTTTAGCTATCGTAGCAATTTGAACGGGTATTTTATTTTCCTGCTTCGCTAAATAAGTAAGTGCTTTAATTCCGTATTTTGTTTTCTTTGAGAGCATAAAACAAAACTACACAAATAAATGGTATTATTCAGCATTCAAAGCTTGCTCAATATCTTCAATAATATCTAAAACATTTTCTAAACCAACAGAAATGCGCACCAAACCATCTGTAATACCAACTTCTAATCTATCTTCTTCAGTCAAACGCCCGTGCGTTGTAGACGAAGGGTGCGTAACAATCGTTCTTGTATCGCCCAAATTTGCAGATAACGAACACATTTTAATATTGTCTAAAAACTTTCTTCCTGCCTCAATGCCGCCTTTAATTTCGAAAGCAACAATATTTCCGCCTAACGACATTTGTTTTTTTGCCACTTCATATTGAGGATGAGATTTTAAAAAAGGATATTTTACAAATTCAACATTTTTATTTCCTTCTAAAAAGCTTGCCACTTTTAAAGCATTTTCTGCATGTTTTTCCACTCGGATTGATAAAGTCTCTAAACTTTTTGATAAAACCCACGCATTAAAAGGAGACATTGCAGGACCGGTATTTCTTGCAAAAAGATAAATTTCTCGCATCAAATCTTCTTTACCAACTGTTACGCCGCCTAAAACTCTACCTTGACCATCAATTAATTTTGTTGCCGAATGAATTACTAAATCCGCGCCGAATTTAATAGGTTGTTGCACGTATGGCGTTGCAAAACAGTTGTCTACAATAAAAATTAAGTGGTGCTTTTTGGCGATTTTACCAATAACTTCTAAATCTAAAATATCTACAGCCGGATTTGTAGGTGTTTCTATATATAAAATCTTCGTATTTTCTTTAATTAAACTTTCTACCAAATCAACTTCATCTACCTTAAAATAAGAAGTTTCAATATTCCATTTTGGTAAATATTTGGTAAACATACTGTGCGTTGAGCCAAAGACCGAACGGCACGAAACAATATGATCGCCGGCATTTAACAAAGCGGCAAATGTTGAAAAGATTGCAGACATTCCGGTTGCAAAAGCGTACCCCGTTTCTGCACCTTCCATCGCAACAATTTTATCTACAAATTCCGTTGTATTCGGGTTTGTAAATCGGCTGTATAAATTTCGTTCTTTTTCTTCTGCGAAGGATGCACGCATCTCTTCTGCATCCTCAAAAACAAAACTTGATGTTAAATATAAAGGTGTAGAATGTTCTGAAAACTGAGACCTTTCCGTCTGATTTCTAATTGCTTGTGTTTCGAAATGTTTGCTCATATTTTTTATTAGATTGTAAGACCGCTTTTGTTTTTAGAATCAAGAACCAGGATAAATTTCGATTTAAAAATCAAAATAATTACAAAGAACTATAACTCTCTTATTTCTTTTGTCCTGTATCTTTTTTAACTGTTCTTAATTGACTGAATACTGCCAACTAAAAACTGTCAACTATTTTAATCATTATGTTTTGCCAATCTTAAAATATCACCAAAAACACCTCTTGCCGTTACGCTTGCTCCTGCTCCTGCTCCTTGAATTACAATAGGTTGTTCTCCGTACGATTCTGTGTAAATTTCAAAAATTGCGTCTGATCCTTTTAAAGAACCTAAAGGTGTGTTTATCGGAGTGGAAACTAATTTTACTTCTAAATTTCCTTTTTCTTTGGATAAATCTCCACTTAATTCTCCAATATAACGTAAAACATGATTTGGTTTCTGATTGTCTTTTAAGGTCTGATATTCTTCATTTAGCAATTCTAAATTGCATAAAAATTCATCAGCAGAACCTTTTCTTAAATTAATCGGAATTAAATTTTTAATTTCCACTTCATTCAATTCATTTTCTAATTCTAATTCCCGCGCTAAAATCAGTAATTTTCTAGCAACATCATTTCCTCCTAAATCTTCCCGCGGATCTGGTTCTGTAAATCCTTTGTCAATTGCCTCTTTTAATACGTTCGAAAACGCAACATCATCCGAAGAAAAATTATTAAATAAATAACTTAAACTTCCAGAAAATACACCTCTAATTTTGGTGATATTCTCTCCTGATTCATGCAATAAACGTATTGTATCAATCAAAGGCAAACCTGCACCAACATTGGTTTCGTACAAATATTGTTTTTTATATTCTTTTAATTTTGCTCTTATTTCTTTGTAAAAATCAAAAGACAAGGTATTTGCAATTTTATTACAAGAAACCAAATCGAAACCAGCCTCAATAAAAGGAATATAATTACTTACAAAAGCGACACTTGCGGTATTATCAACAAGTATTAAATTCTCAAAATGATGTGTTTTTGAAAATTCAATAATGTCATCTACCGAAACATTCTCATCACCATTTTCTAGTAAATCTTGTTTCCAGTTTTTAGACACGCCGTTTTTAGCTAACAACACTTTTTTAGAGTTTGCGACTGCAAAAACATTCAACTGAATTTTTCTGCGTTCTAAAACTGATTGCGTGTTTTCAATAATTTGATCAATTAATGTTCCGCCAACCAAACCTTTACCAAAAATAGCAATGTTTATTTTCTTGGTTACGCCAAAAACTTGACCATGAATTACATTTACGGCTTTGTGCAATTGGTCTTTTTTAACCACCAAACTCACATTTTTTCCGGTAACCGTGTTATTAAACAAAACGGGCACAATTTGATTTTTAATTAAGGCATTATAAGGATGATGAAATTCACTTAAATCCTGACCAATAATAGAAATAACAGCCACATTATGTACAATTGAAATCTGATTTACATCTTGCGAATAAAAATCATTTTCAAATTCTTTTTCTAAAGCAGCAACTGCTTCTTGCGCTCTATCAGCTTCAATAATTAAACCAATTCCTCTTTCTGATGAACCTTGAGAAATAATACTGATGCTAATATTTCGATCACTTAAAGTTTTAAAAATTCGTGCATCAACGCCCACTTTACCCAGCAAACCTCGACCTTCAAAATTTAAAAGTGCCACATTATCAATTGTTGAAATTGATTTAATTCCTTTTGTGGATGATTCTGATGTAATTAAAGTTCCTTTATCTTCTTTGTTAAACGTGTTTAAAATTCTAAGATTGATGTTCTTTTCTAATAACGGAATAATCGTTTTTGCGTGTAAAATTGTGGTTCCTAAATTGGCTAATTCGTTCGCCTCAGAATAGGATAATTGTTCAATTTTTTTTGCGTCTGCAACCAAATCAGGGTTTGCAGTAAAAATTCCGCTAACGTGTGTGTAATTCTGCAGCTCATCTGCATCTAAAAAATTAGCTAATAAAGCTGCCGTGTAATTACTTCCGTTTCTTCCTAAAGTAGTTGTTTCTCCTTTTTTATTTGAAGATATAAAACCGGTTACAATGTTAATGGTGTCTTTATTTTTCTTGTAATAATTGATTACATTTTCTTTAGAAATGGATGTAATTGGATGTGCATTTCCAAAATTTTCATCCGTGATAATTAGTGTTCTTGCATCTGTTGCGTTTGCAGAAATATTTTCTTTTTCTAGCAAACTTGCCAGTAATTTTACGGATAACAATTCGCCTTGGGCTAAAACCTCATCTTTAATTTTCTGGCTATAATCGCCTAACAAAGAAACGCCTTCAAAAATGGTTTCTAATTTAGAAAATTCTTGAGAAAAATCAACTGAACTGTTTGGTTCTAATTGATATTCTTTAAATTTTTTAAACTTTGATTTATATTCCTTTTTAGCGGCGGCTTTTTGCAGAATCGATTCTAAATCGTTGGTCGAATTTCCTCTCGCAGAAGCAACAACCGTGATTTTTTCGTCGTTATTATATTTATTTAAAATAATTTCAATGGCATTCTTTATTCCTTTTCCGTTGGCTAAAGATTTTCCTCCAAACTTAACTACCTTCATTTTTTTCTTTCTATAATCTTTATTGAAAATTGGCTCAATAATAGTCTGTAATTGTTCATATTCAATTAAAAACGCATCATGACCGTGCACAGAATTTATTTCATTGTAGGTAACATTTTCTTTGGTTAATGCTAACTTTTTATGCGTTTGTCTGTTCTCTTCCGCAGTAAAAAACAAATCAGAATTGACACCAATAATATGAATATCCGCAGTTATTGAATCTAAAATTTCAATATTCTTCTTACCATTATTAGTAACATCAATGGTCTTCAATAACTGATTCATCAATTTATAAGACGATAATTGATAGCGTTCTTGTAATTTATTTCCGTGGTGCAGCAACCAACTTTCTACATTAAAAATTTCTGAACCTTCATTTTTTGAACGATGAAAACGTTCTTTAAAAGATTCTGGCGTTCTGTAGCAAAGCATCGCATGCATACGGGCGTCATGCACAGGATTGCTAGAATTTACCAAAAATTGTTCCTGAATTTGGCAATTGGCGATCAACCAATCTGTAGATTTCCAATCGGTTGCAACGGGGATAAAATGTTGGGTTAATTTTGTATTTAACAACATCATTTCCCAAGCAATTCCGCCGCCCAAAGAACCACCAATGAATGCAAAAATAGCATCAATCTTTAACTCTTTTAGTCCAATTAAAAACAAGTTTGCAACATCTCTGGCAATAAAACTTTTGTAGTTTTCAATTATAAATCCGTCGAAACCATTACCCGGAATGTTAAAAGCTAAAATGGTGTAATTGTTTGTATCAATAGTTTTTTTAGCACCAATAATATCTTTCCACCAACCATTTTCACCAGCAACATCGCTATTTCCTGTTAACGCATGATTGACCAAAACAATAGGCGCAGTGCCTAATTCTTGTCCAAACAATTGATAACTTAATTGAATGTCATTAAATTGCACACCACTTTCTGTAGTGAAATTGTGTAGGATGATATGTTGTAATTGGTTTTTCAAGTATAAAATATTTTATTAAAAAAGGTATGTCTGTTTGAGCACAATCGAAAGGTTTTAAGAGTTCTCGACTGCGCTCGAACATACATTGTTATTATATTTTAGAAAAAGCTTCTTTTAAATCGGCTTTTAAATCTTCTAGATCTTCAATACCAACAGACAATCTAATTAAATCTTGCGTAACACCAGCGCTTGCTTGTTGTTCGTCATTTAATTGTTGATGTGTGGTACTTGCAGGATGAATGATTAACGATTTTGTATCGCCAATATTCGCCAATAAAGAGAAAATCTTCGTTTCATTTGATACTGTTTTCGCAGCTTCAAATCCGCCTTTTGCGCCGAAAGTAACGATTCCGCTTTGCCCTTTTGGCAAGTATTTATCTGCTAAAGATTTGTATTTGCTACTTTCTAAACCAGGATAATTTACCCAAGTAACTTCTTCTTGTTGCTCCAACCATTTTGCCAATGCCAATGCATTTTCTGAATGTTGTTTGATTCGGATTGACAACGTTTCTAAACCTTGAATAATATTAAACGCATTTGTTGGACTAATTGCTGCTCCAAAATCACGCAATCCTTCTAAAATTAATTTAAAAGTAAACGCCGCTGCCCCTAAAGCTTCATGATATACTAAACCATGATACCCTGCAGAAGGCTCTGTAAATTCTGGGAACTTTCCGTTTGCCCAATTAAAGGTTCCGGCATCAATAATTGCGCCTCCTAAAGAGTTTCCTTGACCACCAATGTATTTGGTAAGTGAATGAATTACAATATTTGCACCATGCTTTATCGGATTTAACAACGCAGGCGTTGCGACTGTATTATCAACAATAAAAGGAACTTCCGCAGCTCTTGAATGTGCAGAAATTGCGTCTAAATCTAACACATCTAACTTAGGATTTCCTAAAGATTCTACAAAAAAGGCTCTTGTATTATCCTGCACAGCAGCAGCAAAATTAGCTGGATTTGAAGCATCTACAAACGTTGTTGTAATGCCTAATCTTGGCAAAGTAACGCTTAATAAGTTGTAAGTACCACCGTACAAACTGCTTGAAGCTACAATATGGTCGCCCGCTTTTAAAAGTGTCAATAAACCTGTAGCAATTGCGCCCGTTCCAGATGCAAAAACGACTGCTCCGATTCCGCCTTCAATAGCCGCCAAACGATCTTGTAAAATTTGATTTGTAGGATTGTTTAAACGTGTGTAAATAAACCCTAATTCTTTTAATGAAAAAAGATTAGCAGCATGATCTGCATTGTTAAAAACATACGAAGTTGTTTGATAAATAGGAACGGCTCTTGTTCCTCCATTTGCTTTTACATCATGCCCTGCATGTAATGCGTTTGTTGCGAATTTGTGTGTACTCATTTTTCTATTTTTTTTGAGTTAATAAATAATTAAGCCAAATGCACCAATTTTATATTGATGTTCTTACTAGAAAAATGTTATTAAGAAAAATTGAATAATCCAGAAACGGAAAATTCTTTTTTTGTTATCTATCCTTTTTCATTTCTGAGGTACTGAAACTGGTTCAGCACAAGGGTAGAATGTAGCACCTTCTTTATTACTAAAGGGTTGCTAAGGTTTCAAAGGGTCTAATCCCTCCACCTTTCTTGATAACATTTCAATAAGTTATTGAACTTTGTGAGTGCAAATATATGGTCATAAAAATTTAATAACCAAATAAAAATAGCTTTATTTTTAATTATTATAGATATCACATTTTTATACTTGTATTTTTTCGAATCACAAAAATTAAAATTAAACCGCTTTCTTTTTACTGATAATACTATAATCAAATATTATTAGTATAAATTCTGTTTTCTCGATTTAAAACGTAACTTTGCATCAGAATTTAGAGGAAAAATTTGAACTGATTGCAACCTCATTAAAAAAAGCTAAAGCAGTAATTTTCTACTACTTTCGGCGACCAAGCAATCTCTTTTCATTTTTCATTAATCCATAAAAAGAAGATTTATATGTCATATTTATTTACCTCAGAAAGTGTTTCTGAAGGACACCCAGATAAAGTTGCAGACCAAATTTCTGATGCTTTAATAGATAATTTTTTAGCTTTTGATAAAAACAGTAAAGTTGCTTGTGAAACTTTAGTGACTACTGGTCAAGTTATTTTGGCTGGTGAAGTAAAATCGAACACGTATTTAGACGTGCAACAGATTGCAAGAGAAGTAATCAATAAAATTGGTTACAACAAAAGCGCCTATATGTTTGATGGTAATTCTTGCGGAATTTTATCTGCAATACACGAGCAATCACCAGATATTAACCAAGGTGTTGACAGAGCAAATCCTGAAGATCAAGGCGCTGGAGATCAAGGAATGATGTTTGGGTACGCAACAGATGAGACAGAGAACTATATGCCGTTGGCATTAGAAATTTCGCACAGATTGTTGATTGAGTTGGCTAAAATAAGAAGAGAAAATAAAGAAATTACTTATTTAAGACCAGATGCAAAAAGTCAAGTTACTATTGAGTATTCTGATGATAATGTGCCTCAAAGAATTGATGCAATTGTAATCTCTACGCAACATGACGATTTTATAAAACCTGCATCCGCAAGTAAAGAAGATAAAAAAATAGCAAATGATGCAATGTTAGAAAAAATTGCCTCTGATTTGAAATCTACTTTAATATCAAGAGTTGTTGCCGATTTGCCTGCTAATATTCAGAAGTTATTTACAGATAATATAACCTATCATATTAATCCAACAGGCGTTTTTGTAATTGGTGGTCCTCATGGAGATACGGGTTTAACAGGAAGAAAAATTATTGTAGATACCTACGGCGGAAAAGGCGCACATGGTGGTGGAGCATTTTCTGGTAAAGACCCAAGTAAAGTAGATCGATCTGGTGCGTATGCAACAAGACATATTGCTAAAAATTTAGTTGCTGCCGGACTTTGTAAAGAGGTTTTAGTGCAAGTTTCGTATGCAATTGGTGTTGCAAAACCTACAAGTATCAATGTAGATACGTACAGAACATCCACTGTAAATTTAACGGATGGAGAGATTAGTAAAATTGTAGAAACGCTGTTTGATATGCGTCCGTATTTTATTGAAAAACGTTTAAAATTAAGAGCGCCAATTTATTCGGAAACTGCGGCTTATGGACACATGGGAAGAACTCCAGAAATAAAAACAGTTACGTTTACAAATCCTATGGGAGAAACAGCTACCGAACAAGTAGAAACATTTACTTGGGAGAAATTAGATTACGTAGATGCTGTAAAAAAGGCTTTTAAGTTGTAAAAAAGGCTTCAAAAATAAGTGCGTATAATACAAGACTGTCTGAAAAGGCAGTTTTTTTTTGCTAATTACTTTACTAAACACCCATTTAGCGTCAAATTAGGATCATTAATGCCATTGGTCGACAAATATTTGCCGTTAGATATAACTAAGACCACATTAATCGTAATAATATGAAAAAAAAATACTTATATTTATACTTTTATCTCGCAATATAATTTTTCATATAACCCTAAACCCCTTAATTATGAAAGCTCCCAAATTACACTTCATCTTAATTTTTTTAGTAATTTTTACTTCTTGTGTGCCAAACGAAGGGGACTTACAACCACAAGAAACGGCAGAAACTCCAGTAGATGCTATAAAAGTTTTAGAAAGTTTGTCAATTCCAAGTAGCTTTAATTTTGAAACTGAAAGAGCAGTAACATTAACTATTAATGATACTACTCCTTATGTAAGCTATGAAATTTTTGCATACTCAGACAATGTTGGTACTGAAACTGAAAATATATCGGAAGCACTCAATAATTTATTGTTCGCTGGTAAATTATTTAATGGCGAGCTTAGTCAAGTATTTAGTTTGTCTAGTGTTTATGGCAAGGTTTATCTTTTAAGAAAAGACGGACTTGAATATACCTCTCAAATTTTAACTGTTTTAAATAATCAAATTGATTTCAAGTTCGCAAATAAATCAGCAAATAAATCCACAGGTACTTCTAAAACTAACAATACCGGATGTACTGAATGCACTACTAACTTTTTTCTAAATGGTAGTTTCGAAAACGGACCAGAACTACCAAATAACAAGCCTATTAACCCTAAAGAACAAGATGTTGATGGTTGGTCTACTACGGCTTCTAATAATAAAATTGAGTTATGGAAATCTGGTAATAATGGAGTATCCTCTCAAAACGGATTATATTTTACAGCATTAAATGCTAAGAAAAATACCGCAGTATATCAACGTATCTGTACAAGCCCTGGTGCGGAAATAACCTGGTCTGTTTGGCATCGTGGCGGTCAAGGCACAGACGTATCTGTAGTAAAAATTGGGCAATATTTGACAACAGCAACTACTGAGGCTACAATGACAACTAACAATACGGCATGGATAAAATACACTGGAACATACACTGTACCTGCTGGGCAAGTAGATACTTATTTTATATTTGAGGCTGTAAGCTCTCATAACAATGACAAAAGTGATGGTAACTTTATTGATAATGTTGTGATTGCAGAAACAGTTGCTGGCACTTGTGCTAGTATAACGAGTAAAATGTTTTATCCAACAGAATTTACAAAGGCAAACATAGCATTTGAAGACCAATGGCCATACACCGGTGACTATGACTTTAATGATTTAGTAATGAACTATAACATTGTAACTACCTTAAATGCACAAAATAAAGTAACACAAATAGACTATAATTACACAGTAGAATCTATTGGAGGAAGTTATAGAAACGGATTTGGGATAGAACTAGAGGGTGTATTACCATCTGCAGTTGCAAGTGTTAGTGGAGCAAATTTAACCGAAGGAATTATAACGAATAATGCAAATGGAACAGAGCAATCGCAACCAAACGCAGTTATCGTGTTCTTTGATAACGGTCATATTAATGAAGGTTTAAGCAATACGATTTCTATTATATTTACAAACCCTATAACTACTGCTTCATTAGGCACCGCCCCTTTTAATCCTTTTTTAATAATAAACAGAAATAGACTAAAAGAAATACATTTGCCAACAAAACCTACTACCTATTTTCCTACTACAACCAATATTGTAACGTCTCCAACAGTTAAAGATAGTGATGGCGATTTTAAAACAACTACAGGTTTACCATGGGCTATAAATGTAGCTGGAAACTACAAAGCACCTAAAGAAAAAATTACAATTACAGAAGGTTATAACTTTTTTTCTAATTGGGCTTCCTCAGGCGGTAAATCTAAAGTAGACTGGCATGAAGACAAGACAGGACATTGAAATAAGGATAAACTAAAAAATTAAAGTTCAGCTTTTTTTTGCTTCAAAAGATCAATCTCAAAAATAAAAAAAGTCTGTAATTTTTAACTAAAAAAGTATAGTAATGATTTTTTTTAAGGCGGTGAGATAAATAGCAGTAACAGCAAAAAGGTTCTATGAACCATTCATCGACACTTGCCCGCTAATTATTATCAGAAAAACTATGATAGTCTAAATTTATTTAAACAAGAATATTTAATTGAATACCTTTGAATGAGTTTAATTAATATATTAATCCCTACAAAATGAAAACTTTTAACTTATTTTCTGTGTTAACTTTCTTACTAATTTTTAGTTCTTGCGTACCAAATGAAAGTGATTTACAGCAAAGTGAAACAGGAGAAACTACAGTTGATGGTATAAAAGCGCTAGAAAGTTTAACAATCCCCAATAATTTTAATTTTGAAACCGAAAGAAAAGTAACATTAACTATTAATGATACTACTCCTCATGTAAAGTATGAAGTTTATGCCTACGCAGAAAACGCTACTACAGAAGCTGAAAATATTTCGGAAGCGCTTACTAATTTACTGTATTCTGGTAAACCTTTCGAAGGCGAAATTGGTCAAGTACTTAGCCTATCTAGCGTTTACGATAAAGTATATTTATCAAGAAAAGACGGACTTGAATATTCTTTTGAAATTATAACCATTTTAGATAATAAAATTGATTTTAAGTTTGCAAATAAGACTGATAGTAAGTCGTTAACCTATAAAGTAAATGCTAACGGGTGTTCTGAATGTACCGATAACTTCTTTTTAAACGGTGGTTTTGAAAAAGGACCTGCACTACCCAACAGTTATATTATAACAGACGAGAAAAATGTTGATGGTTGGTCTACAACAGCAACTGACAGCAAAATTGAGTTATGGAAATCTGGGTTTCAAGGAGTACCTGCTCAAAATGGAACTTATTTTGCAGAACTAAACGCAAACCAAAGCTCTGCATTGTATCAACGTATTTGTACAAGTCCCGGTGCAGAAATAAGCTGGTCTGTTTGGCATCGTGGTAGATCTGGTACAGATAATGCCGTGGTAAGAATTGGAGAAAACTTAGCAACTGCAACGACAGAAGCTACAATGAGAACTGGTAAAACTGCTTGGGTACACTATTCTGGAACTTATACCGTACCTGCAGAACAACAGGATACATACTTTATTTTTGAAGCGGTAGGTGGCGGAAGTGTTGGAAACTTTATCGACAATATTGTAATTACAGAAACAAAAGCTGGCAATTGTGTGGGTGTAATTAATAAATTATTTTATCCAACGGCAGTAACAAATGCCACGATTGCATTTGAAGATCAATGGCCGTATACAGGTGACTATGACTTTAATGATTTAGTAGTTAGCTACAACATACAAACTATTTTAAATGCACAAAATAAAGTAAAACAAGTAGACTATAATTATATGGTTGAATCTGTAGGCGGAAGTTATACAAATGGTTTTGGTGTTGAACTGCAAGGTGTTTTACCGTCTGCAATTTCTAGTGTTTCGGGATCAAATTTAACAGAAAACATCATTACTAACAATGCAAATGGTACCGAACAGTTGCAACCAAACGCAGTAATTATCTTTTTTGATAATGCACATATAAATGTGGGCATCCGCAATACCATATCGATTGTATTTGCCAATCCTATAGCTACTACTGCTCTAGGCACCGCCCCTTTTAACCCTTTTTTAATTGTAAACAAAGACAGGCTTAAAGAAATACATTTACCAAAGAAACCAACAACCTATTATCCAAAAACAACTACTATAGGTACATCTCCAACAATTAAAGATAGCGATGGTGATTTTAAAACACCAACAGGTTTGCCATGGGCTATTAATATTGCAGGAGTCTATAAAGCGCCAAAAGAAAAAGTTATCATTACAGATGGTTATAATTTCTTTTCTAACTGGGCTACATCGGGCGGAACAACAAAGGTAGATTGGTATATAGATAAAAATGGATATAGAAACAACAATAACTTAAAAAACTAAAGTTTAACTTCTTTCACGTTATTAGATCTCAGATTAAAATTTAATCTGAGATTTTTTTTTGATTCCTTTTAATATTTAAATAAAAAATGTTTTCAGTTTCTGCTTATCAGCCAACATATTTAGATTTACGTTAACATAAAGTTGATATATAAAAAAGGAATTGGCAATCTAAGAATATCCGCTAAAAAAACATATTAAAATTAAACATTAATAGGTTTTCTATTTATTTCCCCATTTTTTTTAACACTAACGTCACATTCTCTTTAACAAAAATTTAAGAGTTCTTATTTTATGGATTATGTAATTTCGAAGAAATTCAAATCAAACAATTTATGACTTCAAAAAAAATACTTTTGCAGCTATTTTTAGTTGCTTTCGTTTTTGGCTTTTCTGCAGAAGCCAATGCCCAATTTTGGAAAAAGAAAAAGCCAGAAACTAAAAAAACTACCAAGCCAGATGATAAACCTAAAAAAGGTGATATTCTGCCTTATGATAAAGTAGTTACAAAAGAATTTAAAACAGATGAAGGTTTGTTTAAAGTTCATCAGAATGAAGAAACGTACTTATTTGAAATTCCAGATTCTCTTTTAAAAAGAGAAATGCTAATGGTAACTAGAATTGCTAAAACTGCGAGCGGAATTGGCTTTGGCGGTGGTAAAACAAACGAACAAGTTTTACGTTGGGAAAAGAAAAATAAACAAATTTTAGTACGTATTGTTTCTCATAATGTTGTTGCCGACACACTTTTACCAGTTCATGAAGCTGTTGTAAATTCTAACTTAGAACCTATTTTATTTTCGTTTCCTATAAAAGCATTTAGTAAAGATTCTACTGCAACAGTAATTGATGCAACTGCTTTATTTGCTACAGATGTTAAACCTTTTGGTTTTCCTGAATATTATAGAAAAGCATACCAAGTTACAAGAATGGATACCGATCGTTCTTATATAGATAGAATGAGTAGCTATCCTAAAAACATAGAATTTAGACACGTAAAAACATATTTTGCAAACAAAGCGCCGTCTAATAGCGATTTAGGTTCAATTACTTTAGAGATGAGTAACTCTATGGTTTTATTACCTAAAGTACCCATGAAGCGTCGTTATTTTGATGAAAGAGTTGGTTGGTTTACAAGCAGACAAACAGATTATGGTTTAGAAGCCCAAAAAAGTAAAACCGTTGCATATTTAGATAGATATCGATTAGAAATAAAAGAGGAAGACATCGCCAAATTTAAAGCGGGTGAATTGGTAGAACCTAAAAAACAAATTGTTTACTATGTAGATAGAGCAACCCCAGAAGAATGGGTTCCTTATATTATACAGGGTGTAAATGATTGGCAAGTTGCTTTTGAAGCGGCAGGATTTAAAAACGCAATTATAGCTAAAAGAGCACCTACTAAAGAAGAAGATCCAGATTATAGTCCAGAAGATATTCGCTATTCTGTAATTCGTTATTTAGCATCTCCTATTCCTAACGCAAACGGACCTCATGTTAGTGATCCTCGTTCTGGAGAAATCTTAGAATCGGATATTAACTGGTATCATAATGTAATGTCTTTATTGCATAATTGGTTTTTTATTCAAACAGCAGCAATTAATCCAGATGCAAGAGGAAACAATTTTAAAACAGAAACAATGGGAGAATTAATCAAGTTTGTATCTTCTCATGAGCTTGGTCATACCTTAGGATTGCCTCATAACATGGGTAGTTCTTCTGCAGTACCTGTAGACTCTTTACGTTCTGCAAGTTTTACTAAAAAATACGGAACAGCACCTTCTATTATGGATTATGCTCGTTTTAATTATGTTGCACAACCAGAAGATAAAGGTGTTGCATTAATGCCAAACATTGGTGTGTACGATAAATATGCCATTTCTTGGGGATATAGACCTATTTTAGATAAAGATGCAAAAGAAGAAAAAGAAACGTTAGATGCTTGGATTTTAGAAAAAGCTGGTGACCCAATATATCGTTTTGGCCGTCAACAGGGTACTGTTATAGACCCAAGTTCGCAAACAGAAGATTTAGGTGATGATGCTGTAAAGGCCTCTATGTATGGAATTAAAAACCTACAAAGAATTTTACCAAATTTAGAAAAATGGACATCAGAAAAAGGAGAAACTTATGAGGATTTGGCAACAATGTATGGTCAAATTACAACTCAGTTTGCTAGATATATGGGGCATGTTTCTTCTAATGTTGGTGGTATATATGAAAACTACAAAACAACAGATCAAGAAGGAGCTGTTTACACACATGTAGATAAAGAGCGTCAAAAAGAGTCTTTACAGTTTGTAATTGATCAATTATTTGTAACACCAACTTGGATGTTAGATAAAGATTTGTTTTCTAAAGTACAATCTAGTGGCGCTATAGAAGATATAAGATCATTGCAAGTAAGAACTTTAAATGGTGTTTTAAGTACAGATAGAATGGCAAGAATGATAGAAAACGAAACTTTAAATGGCGCTAAAGCTTATACTTTGGTTTCTATGTTTGCTGAATTAAGAAAAGGCGTTTGGTCTGAACTGTATACTAGAAAAAATATTGATACCTACAGAAGAAATCTACAAAAAGCGCACATTGAGCGTTTAGAGTATTTATTAAACAAAGCGCCAGACCAAACGGGTCGTTATGGTGCTGCTTCTGTAAACGTTGGTCAGTCGGATATTAAATCTTTTGCAAGAGGAGAATTAAATAGATTAATGAGAGATGTAAAATCTGCAGCTTCTAGAACTTCGGATACTACTTCTCGTTATCATTTAGAGGATGTTGTAGCTAGAATTGATGCGGCTTTAGATCCTAAGTAATTAGAAATCTTATTTTACTATATAAAAAAACCTCATCTTAATTGATGAGGTTTTTTTATGTTCATTATTTGTAAAAATCACACTCTTACTTTTACTAAATAAAGATATGGAGGAACATAGTATCTTAAAATAAAAGTAGGTGCACTTAGTTGTAATATCTCTTTTAAATTCTATCTAAAATTACACCATATTAAGTTAAAATATAGCGTGATACTAACTTTTATAATTTAAAGAACCTCAACTTGATTGATGAGGTTTTATTTGTAGTTGGTTATTACATACAAGTAAGAAAAAATGACCTAATTATTTTGTGCTAAGATTCTGCAAATACCAAAAAAGGCTTATTTTGTTTGAAAAGATATTTGCATTTTTAATTAAATTAAGAGTTAACTAAGTAACTGCTTACCTAAAGACTCTAGCAATTGGGGGCTCATCTGCTAGTACAATTCTTGCGATTCCAAAAAAATCGCTTTAAAATTAAACTATTTGGAAAAAAGAAAGTCCAAATACAAAATTAGATAAATTATGACTTCCAAAAATTATTTAAAAATAAAAAGTATTTGCTTGTTTGTAACTTTCTTCACACTCACAAGCTGCAACAAATCTGACGATTCTGTAGAAATAGAAAAAGAAACTTTACCTGTAACCGTTGACCTCACTAGTTTGCCTTTTGGTGGTGTAGGAGAAACACAAATCTTGATAAGAAACCAAGGCGATCCTTTGCCTGATTTTCTTTCTTTATGGTTATGCGGACTTCCTTCTAACGGCGCAGGTGCAAATAATGCAAGCGATTGGACAAACGCTGATGGAACTTGGGATTATACCAAAAAACCACAAGTGGAAGGAAATGTAACATGGATAAGTGAATTAAATATTTCGCTTGATGGTAATGGAAATCGTATCATCACTGGTAATGCTTTACCAAATCATCCAACAGGTGTTTTTCCAATAAATCCAAATAGTGCAGTTTATAAATATGACCGAAATCCTAATGCAATATTAGCACGACCAATTACATTTACGTTTCCTGCAATTCCGGTAGAAGCCTCACAGCCAACTTGTGTTAACTTTGGTGCATCTGGTATTTCTTTAACAGGTAGTGTTATTTATCATGGCGCATCAACACTAGGTAATGATGCAGCCGCTCATGAAATTTTAGATAAATTTGGTGGGCATTCCGATGGTACAAATACCTATCATTATCATTATCCTTCTAAAGAGTTACAAGATCATATTCAAGTACATCAATCCGGTCACGGTGCACTTATGGGATATATGTTAGACGGTTTTGGCATTTATGGTCCAGAAGGTGAAGACGGCATTGTACTTTGGTCATCAGATTTAGATGCATCGCATGGTCATAAACATCCTGTACTTTGGGATGGTAAAATGTTAGATATTTATCATTATCACTGGACGTTTGATTTTCCATATAATATTGGATCTTATAAAGGAACACCTCAATAAAATTAAAGATATTACTTATGAAATTAAACTTATATATAACAATCTTTTTGTGCTCTTTTGTTTTAGTATCCTGTTCTAATCAAACTGCTAGTACAGAACCAATAATAGAAGTACCAAACGTTAAAACGCCTAATATTCTTTTTATAATTGCAGATGATTTAGGTAAAGATGCTCTTAATGGATATTCTGAAGGTACTATAAAACCTTTAACACCAAATATTGATGCTATTAGAAATAATGGAATTTCATTTACTAATTTTTGGACAAATCCTACGTGCACACCTACTAGAGCTTCTCTAATTACTGGAAAATATGGCTATAGAACTGGAGTAAAAAGTGTGGGAGACCAATTATCTACTTCAGAAACTACGCTACAAAAATATATTAGCACTCAAACCAACAATACTTACGCATCTGCACTTGTTGGTAAATGGCATTTATCTGGCAATAATACAACCGTAAACCCAGAAACATTTGGAATTGATTATTACGCGGGTTTTATACGTGGTGCCGTAGAAGATTATTATCAATGGCAACTTAACGAAAATGGTGCTTCAAGTCAAACCAAAGAATACATTACAGAAGTTTTTACAGACTTATCAATAAATTGGATACAACAACAATCTAAACCTTGGTTTTTATGGTTGGCTTATAATGCACCTCACACACCTTTTCATGTTCCACCAAGTAACATGCACAATCAAGGTAATTTACCTACTTATAGCAACGGTCTAGACCCAATTCCTTATTATATGGCAGCCATTGAAGCAATGGATTATCAAATTGGAAGATTATTGGATAGTATTCCAGAAGATGAAAGAAATAACACCATACTAATTTTTATTGGCGATAATGGCACACCAAATCAGGTTGCACAAAGTACTTTTTCAAGCGCAACAGTAAAAAACACTTTATACCAAGGCGGTGTTAACGTTCCTATGTTTATTTCTGGAAATTCTGTTTCTCGTTCGGGTACAGATGATAACCTAATAAATAGCACAGATTTATTTGCCACAATAGCCGAAATTGCTGGTAGTTCTGCAAAAGAGATTTACGATAGCAAAAGTTTTAAAACGTTATTTACACAATCTACAACTATAAGAGAGTATCAATATACTGAATTAGTTGACGGTGCAACTGATAATTGGACTATAAGTAATGGAGAATATAAACTTATTGTTAATTCGGTTGGAGCAGAAGAAATGTACCATTTAGTGAATGATCCTTATGAAAAAAGTAATTTATTAAAAGGAACTTTATCAACAGTCGAACAGAACACAAAATCAGAATTAGAAACTGAATTAGCTAAAATTCGAAGTTAAAATGACGACCAAGAACAACATATTCTTTTTATATAAAACTATTTGTGTGCAATAGGTTTAGTAGATTTAAACATCTAGACTTTGTTTATAAAAAGCAGCCTCTTTTTATATATAAAACACAATCATAGCACCTTAAATCTTTTTATAAAAAAGCCCAAACTTGAGCCTTATTATAATAGAAAATTGCTTGATAAATCGAGATGATTATTGGTATTATAACAAAATGGTATTCAGTTAATTGTAGTTATTTTTTTACCTTATTTAAAAGTCGACTTAGCAGTAAAATTGATTGTTCTCTTTTTGCATACTTCCAAAAAAATTTTAGACGCTTATAATTTAATTTTTATTTAATTACTTTAGTAAGTAATTAAAGCTGCAAAACCTGCTCATCAAGCTTAAAAACTTTAAACTAAAATGAAAAAACTCACCTTCATTATCTTATTTTTAATTTTTACAGAAAGTATTTTATCACAAAACTATGAAAGCTATAAGAAGTTAATTGATACAACTATTTTTTCTTCGCATTTAGGTTATACTAAAGACATCTCTATTATAGTTCCTAAACATTGGCAAAAAGATATTGATAAAACCTATCCATTAACTATAATTTTTGATAAACAAAATACAAGAAGCCATGAGTTTATCATAAACACTATCGATTACTTAACTATTAACGATCAAATACCTTCTACAATAATTGTGAGTGTAAAGTCCGATACCATGAAAAGGACTAGAGAAACCTTACACAAAGCCACCAGTTTTGATGGGCAAGCAGAAGAAAATGAATTGTTTATATTTAATGAGCTAATACCTCTGATTGAAGAGAAGTACAAAGCAAGTAAATTTAGAATGTTTATTGGACATTCTAGATATGGTTATTTAACTACCTATTTATTTGAAAAAAGATTAAAAGATTTAAATGCAGTTATTTCACTGAGTCCTTTTTTTACGACTCAAAAGAACATAAACCTTTCTGATTCTATAATTGCTGTGAATTCTTATAATGGAAAATTTACAAAATATTATCGGTATGGAATTGGGAATGACTTTCCTGATGAATTTAAGTTAATGGAAAAATCGTTAAAATTTATAAACAATAAATTAATAGATGCTAAAGGAGTGCTTTTCCAAGAAGCACATCACAATTCTACGCCCGGATTAATAGCGCCTACTGCTCTTTATGACGTTTTTGAATATTGGAGCAACCAAGTAAACAACTTCTTTAGCATACGTAATAAAGATGTTAATCAATTAACGATAGCTTCACAAAATATTAAAAATCATTATGGGCAAGAACTTCGTGCATCAATTGGGATATTAAATGGTAAAGGTTGGGAATTTTTTAATGACAAACAATTTGAAAAAGCTATTGTGGTATGGGAAATACTTTTAAATGAATATCCGAATTTTTCTGAAGGATTTCTAAATATTATCTGGGCTCAAGAAGAACTAAATTTAGACACAAAAACTACATTAAAAAAATTAATTAAAAGCCTTAATAATTCTGAATTTTACTCTGAATCTGAAAAAAAAGAAATTTTAAAAGAACTAAAATAAAACCTTATAATTTTTAAAGTTTTGTTATGTAAAAGAGTACATGAACAAACCCTTCCTACTTTTCAGAAAAGAAAACTCTCAAATTAACACTAGTTTTATTTTAGATTACTAGCTAGTTACTTATATGTCTAAACTCTATTTCATCAACAATTAAGGTTGTTTTTTTTAGTGTGATATAAAATCAATCTTTATTAAACGCAGATATTACGATATAAAAATACGGCAACGGCATTAATACTTAGCTAAAAAATTAATCGTTTTTGTAAGCTAAAAATGAATATTTTTACGGCATAATTTTCAAAGGAACTATTACTGATGTCAAAAAAACCAATTCGATTAGAAAAGACATGTCTTAATTGCGATCATTTGGTTCCACATCGCTATTGCGAAAATTGTGGTCAAGAAAACATTGAAACCCGAAGAAGTTTTCATCACTTATTTACTCGTTTTTTTTTGGATCTAACCCATTACGATAATGCCTTTTGGAAAACCATCTATAATTTGATGTTTAAACCAGCAGCTTTATCTAAAGCGTACCTGTCAGGAAAGCGATTACAATATTTAAACCCTATTCAGCTTTATGTTTTTATCAGTTTTATAACCTTTCTTATCGTATCCGTTTTTTCTATAGAAACCAACGTAGTTGCAGATATCCCAAAAGAAAATGGAATAGAAAAAGAAATAACAAAAGCGAAAATAACCCCTATAGATTCAATTCACTTTAAAGAAAAAAGTATAGATGGTCTTACTAAAATAGGCCTAATTTCTCAAGGTAAAAATGATACTCTTAAAAAAATTCTAGACGGAACGAATGAGATTAATTCTAAAAGAATTTTAAACTTAGGCTTAGAAAACATAGCCGAAATGGATTCTTTACGAAAAAAAGGTTCTAAAAATATCACAGCAAACTCAACAAAATATCAATTTATTAAAAAATTGCTTAAAATTGAAGAAGAACAAACCGAAGAGGAAATCTTTAAAGATTTTTCAACTGCTTTTAACCTCAATTTACCAAAGGTTTTATTTATTTACATGCCTATTTTCGCTTTTATTTTATGGCTATTTCATAACAAAAAGAAATGGTACTATTTTGACCACGGAATCTTTACGCTTCACTACTTTTCTTTTTTGCTTTTAATGATATTAATGCTCTTTTTTATAAACAAATTAGAGCCATTAATGAAAGTGTACTCCGTTTTGGGTTGGTTTCATTTTGGTTTATCAACCGCAGGTTACTTTTATATGTTTTATTACTTTTTTCCAGCACATCGTCGTTTTTATGGCGATAGAGTTTTACTTTCTTTTTTTAAAAGTAGCCTAGTATACATTATTAGCATACTTGTTTTTAGTGTTATGGTCTTGTTATTTAGCCTGTACATGTATTTACATCTAAACTAACCCTTTTGGTAACTTTGTTCTTTAAAAACTAAACGTATTAAAACAATTAATTTACAAGAACTTAAAGACATTTCTATTTGTAAAAAAACCTTGCAAATCTGTAAGGTTTTTTATGAACAATAACTTGGTTTTAGAATATCTTAAAAAAGCACTAACTTCGTAAATATATGATTAACAAAATTTTGAGACACTATACTTTTATAGAAATTTGTTAAATCAATAAAATTTAACCAAACTAAAAATCAACCAATATGAAAAAAGTAGGCTTCGTTTTTATAGCATTCCTTATTAGTTTCCATTATTACGGACAAAAACCAAGAGCAAGAGATTTAGGTATTCCGTTTATTGGCACAACAGGAAAATTTAATGCAATTACAGATGTTACAGGTGTTGAAGTGGGTTATAGCACTATGATTTCTGGAATTGGTAAAAACAGCCTTGGCAAAGGCCCTGTAAGAACTGGCGTTACCGCAATATTTCCAAGAGGAAAAGCCAAAAAATTCAGTCCGGTTTATGCAAATTGGTACAGCCTAAATGGAAATGGAGAAATGACAGGCACAACTTGGGTTACAGAATCGGGTTTTTTAGAAACACCAATTATGATAACCAATACAAATAGTGTAGGCGTTGTTAGAGACGCCGTTTTAAAATGGTATGTAGATACAGATTGGTATAGTGGCGAAGATTGGTGGTATACCTACCCGGTTGTTGCCGAAACTTATGATGGTTTTCTTAATGATATTTATGGCTTTCATGTTAAAGAAGAAAATGTTTTAGAAGCTATAAGAAATTCAACGGGCGGAAAGATTGCCGAAGGAAATGTTGGCGGAGGAACAGGAATGATGTGTTTAGGTTTTAAAGGAGGCACAGGTACGGCATCAAGAGTTTTTAAAATAAAAGATTCTAGCTATACGGTTGGGGCAATTGTGCAATCTAATTTTGGAGCTAAAAGAAATTTATCGATAGCTGGTGTTCCTGTTGGTATTGAATTAAAAGACACCTTAAATTCTATATATAATGCGCCGCCAAAATCTAGAAGACAAGAAGGTGATGGTTCTATAATAGTAGTAATAGCAACAGATGTACCTCTTTTACCACATCAATTAAAAAGAATTTCTCAAAGAATTCCTTTAGGAATAGGTATTGTTGGTGGGCGAGGAAGTAACGGTTCTGGCGATATTTTTATAGCATTCTCTACAGCAAATGAAAATGCTTTTAATAGAGATAATAAAACATCCGTAGATTCGATGGCCAACGATTTACTAATGCCTGTTTTTGAAGCAACTGTGCAGGTCGTTGAAGAAGCAATTATTAATGCAATGGTTGCAGCAGAAACTATGGAAGGAATTAATGGAAACAAAGTGTATGCTTTGCCACACGATTTATTGATTAAAACTTTAAAGAAATACAATCGATTTAAAAAATAATATAATGTTTTAAAACTTAATTTAACAAGACACAAAACATCAAGTTGATGCAGTAGACGATTATAAAACCTAAGGATTCACTGCAAAAAAAAGATAACACTGCCTTTATCAACCAAAAAAAATACTACAAGGTATTTCTCTTTATTAACACTTATTAGTTTCTAAAATGATTTAAAAAGTATGTTATATTTGCATAACTTTATTTTTCATGAATCAGACACTTTTATCCTCTCCTTTGCAAGGTTTTACAGACCATAAGTTTAGAAATGCTTTTAATCATTTCTTTGGTGGAATTGACACTTTTTACGCACCCTACATTAGACTAAACGGAAAACTTGTTATTAAAAACTCGTATCAAAGAGATATTCTTCCAGAAAACAATACCACGCTAACGGTGATTCCGCAAATCATGACCAATGATGCTGATGAGTTTTTATTCGTTACCAAATATGTACAGGAATTAGGGTATAAAGAATTAAACTGGAATTTAGGTTGCCCTTATCCAATGGTTACTAAACAAGGAATGGGTTCTGGATTAATTAGCGATTTTGAAAAAATAAATAGTATTCTTCACAAAGTTCATAACGAATCAGACATCATCGTTTCTATGAAAATGAGAATGGGATATGATACTCCAGAAGAAATTTTAGACGTTTTACCTATTTTAGACACCTATCCTTTAAAAAATATTGCCATTCACGCAAGAATAGGAAAACAATTGTACAAAGGCGGAACAAATTTAGAAGCTTTTCAAAAGTGTTTGGATAATAGTAAGCATAAAATGTATTATAACGGCGATATTACGTCTGTTGCTGCTTACAAAAAACTTAAAAACCGTTTTCCTTCTATAGATCATTGGATGATTGGTAGAGGTTTAATTGCAGATCCTTTTTTACCTGGCATGATTAAAGCGGATACAACAGAATATCCTAAAAATAGGTTTGATGTTTTTAGCGAATTTCACGATCGTATTTTTCAAGAATATGATGCTGCTCTTTCTGGACCAACACCCATAAAAATGAAAATGCTAGGCTTTTGGGAATACTTTTCTCAGAGTTTTGATAATCCGCAGAAAACCTTTAAAAAGATTAAAAAAGCAAGTAATGCTAAGAATTATGCAAAAGCTGTTGATGAAATTTTTAAGGAAGCACGAAGCTATTCATAAATCTTGAAATCATATTTTTTCAAAGTAATTTGGTTTGTTTCTAAATCTAAAAAACGCTAAATCTGTTAGTGTCTGATATAATAAACTTCTGCTGAATTTATTTCAGTATTAAAACTCGCCATATCAATCGAGATAAAAAAACCTCAATCTCACTTTAACTTAAACTCCATAAAAACAGGTAAATGATCTGAAGCTTGTCCGAATTCATTTAACACTTTTCCAGATACATATTCAATAGAATTTTTTGTGTAGAATATATAATCTATTCTTTCGTAAGGATCTTTAGAATCGAATGTTTTTTCTAAATTTTGAAGATCAAAAGCTGCATTTCCAATTTCATTATTCATAAACACTTTTTGAATAACTGCAGTTTGATCTATTGCACTAGAATTAAAATCGCCTAATAAAATAGTAGGATAGGCATCTTTATATTGATTAAATATTTTTAAAACTTCTGCTAATTGCTGCTCTCGTGTAGGTATATCAAAAGCCTCTAAGTGGGCATTTATCAGCACAACTTCTTTAGTATTTAAAACAACTTTTACTACTTGTGCTAAACGTTCTAAATAAAAAACATTTCTGTAATAAGGTTCATCTGCAACTCTTGATAAAACAATTCTTTGGTGCTCTTTTAAAGGATATTTACTAATAATAGATTGGCCAGATACAACTTTACCAAATTGCATACTTATTGGCCAATAAGGAAAAGGTAAATAACGCTCATCCCAATTAATAGTTTGAGCTCTGTAGCCATATCCTAATTTTGCAATTTCTTCTTGCTGATTTATAAAATAACTTCTAGAAGCGCTATAATCAATTTCTTGAAACGCAATAATATCTGGGTTTATCTTTTTAGTTTCCGCTAAGACGATAGCCATATTGTCAATAAACAATTGTTTAGATTTTGCTACAGGAAGGTTATTTGTCATTCCGCTTAAATAGCCAATATTATAGGTTACAATGCTAAAAACGGAATCCTTTGCAGGTGTTTCCATACTATCTGTTTCTAGTATATTTGCATATTCACCTTCATCTAAAGTTGATGAAGATGCCCAAAAAAAGAAAACTACAAAGGCGATAACCAACAATAGTAGAAAGCGGAACAAGTATTTTAAGAAACGTTTCATAGGTTTTCAATTATATCTTCTACAGGATTTTCTGCTTTAAAATCTTCGACAGATTTTAAGATTACAGCATCAATTCTTTCCTGATTCGTATTATACTTTAAATCTAGTGATTTTTTCTCAGGAAATTGCTCAATTGTAACAGTAGTTGATGGAAAAGCAAATTCTACTCCTAAACCTTTTGCTAACTTAATGATAGCCATGTGCAATCTATGTTTAGATGATTGCTCATTTCCCCAGGCTAAGCTTTTAAAATATACATTCACTAAAATTAATAAAGCAGAATCGCCAAAACCAGCAAATTCTACGTTGTAAGAATCAGGTTCCGATCTTGTATCTGGGTGTAAAATTATAATTTCTCTAACACCAGTTACAAAGGCTTGAATTAATTCTGGAGGTGTGTCATAGCGAACTCCTAAATTTGTTTGATACCTTCTATACAAACGCAAACCTTTGTTATTAATAACAATTTCTGATAATTTACTATTTGGTATTTGATATATAGAAGTATCTGCAGCACGCACTATGGTAGATCTAAAACCTACTTGCTCTACAGTACCTACAACTTCGCCAGCTTCAATCCAATCATCAATATGAAAAGGTTTGTCTAAGAAGATCATAATGGTACCAATTAAGTTTTTAACAGTGTCTTGAGATGCTAAAGCAAAAGCCAAGCCACCAATAGTTGCTCCTGCTAGTAATGTTGTTGTGTCTACACCAAACAATCTTAGAACTTTAAATAACCCAAAAACAAGTACCAATCCTTTTAAAAAATTATTTAGGATAGGCACTAATTGATCGTCTAATCTATTATCTGTTCTTTCTGTAAATTCTGCATAAATACGCATTACAACTTTTACCAACTTTAACATTACGTAAATCCAAAAAACAGTTCCAGCAATATTTAACCCTAGAAAAACCCATGTATTTATAGCTAAAGGGAATTGTAATGATGGAAAAAACTTATTTATAAATGATAAAGAAATTAATAAACTAATTGGATGTGCTAATTTTTTAAGCACCTTATCTAGCTCTAGATCAGAAGTTCTATGCGTAATTTGGTGTTGTATTTTTCTTAAAATAAAAAAAGCTATTTTCTTTATCAGAAGAAAAATAACCAAAACAGCAACTAATAATAACAGTAAACCTATAGCTTGCCAAAGTTCTATACCAAGTATTTTTTTGTGACCAGAAACCGGAATAACTTCTTGTAATTGATCTACATACCACGGAAAAACATCTTTATAAATTTGATCAATACGTGCAACTGTTTCAGCAGAAAAATACCAACTACCCTCCGTTTTTTCAACATAAATATTTGGCATTCTCTCAGGAAATAATATGTACTTATTAAAAGTAGTATACCCAATTGAATCTTTATAATTAGGATTCGTGGGTATTTTATTAAAATCTATCGATAGGCCTTTACCATCTAAAACCTTTTTAATTTTTAAGACTTTTTCTATAGCTTTTTTTTCTGATAAACCTAAAATTGTGGCTGCAGCCTTTTTGGGCTCATAAGAATCGTTCTGTAAAAAATAAAAGTGTGTATAAATGGTTGCATGTGGATTGCTTAAATCTACTTCTACGGTTTCTTGTGCATTTGAATAAAGTGTAATAAAGAAAAATAATAAAATGAATCCTTTTATTTTCATAAATTGTAAAAATTTTATTGCAAATTTAAACCTTTTCATTTTCTATCTATCTAAGATCAACAATTAAAAAAAAAACAATGTATATATTATGAGAAAATTGGTAACTCTATTAGTTTTAATATTCGCTTTTACTTTAACCACGAAAGCTCAAAAAAAAGCAGAAAAAATATTGTCAAAAATGACAACAGATTTGAACCTTACAATTGCTCAACAAAATGAGATTAGACCTTTATTAGAAGCTCAAATTATTGATAAAAAAATGATGGATGACAAGAAAAAAGAGCAGAATAAATCTGGAAAAAAACCATCAAAAGAAGCCCAAAAAAAATTAAAAAAAATTAAAAAAGCTAAAAAAACTGCTATGAATGTTAAAATGGCCAGTATTTTAGATAAAGCTCAATTAATAAAATACCATTTACTAAAAGAAGCGATAAAAAAGAAAAAAGAAATGGATTCTAAAAAGAAGAAAGACAATTAATAAAAAATAAAATTAATAGCTTCATTTATTTAAAAACTCGAGTTCTAAATTGAATTCGAGTTTTTTATTGTTTAATTTTTAAAGTTAAAAATATGTTAATCAGAACACTAAATTAAACCTTTTTACTTTTTGTAGGTCAAAGAGGTGCACATAAAAACAATTAAATATTTTATATCATGAAAAAATTAGCAAGCATTTTAGCTTTAGTATTCGCTTTTACTGTAGCCGTTCAAGCACAAAAAAAAGAAAGAGAAAATGAAAAAAGTCCAAGATTATCTGTTGAACAACATACCGATTTAGCTGTTAAAAAAATGACTCTTGGTCTAGATTTAACGAATAAACAACAAGACCAAATTAAACCGTTAATGAATGCGCAAGCGGCAGAAAAAAAAGCAGCTATGCAGAGCAGAAAGGAAAATAAAAAACCTACTGCAGATGAAATTTATGCAATGAGAAGTGCACAATTAGACAATCAAATTGCTTTTAAAAACAGCATGAAAAACATCTTAAATAAAGAACAATTTGAGAAGTTTGAGCAGATGAAAAAAGAAAGAAAAGGAAATGAACGAAGAATGATGATGAGAAAAAAACAGGCTGAAAAAAGCAAAAATGAAAGACGCTAAAAAAGTTAATAATTAGTTTGGTTGATTAACTTTAAATAAAACCCGACTTCTTAATTGAAATCGGGTTTTTGATGTTTTCTAAATTTTGCGTTAGCGATTGATCCTTTCGACTACTATCAAGCCAGGCTAATTGTTTAAACTCTTTTTTATTTTTTCAAAAAGAGCGAGTAGTGAAATCGCGACCTTGTGTAACGCCCAAAATTTACTCTTTAAACCAACTGGAATATTTTACGTAATTATTGGCAATTCTATCAATTTCTCCAGAAATTAATTCTTCTGAAATATCTTTCACTTTTTTAGCTGGCACGCCTGCATAAATGCTACCACTTTCTACTCTTGTGTTTTTTGTTACAACTGCGCCAGCTGCAATAATAGAATTTGATTCTATTACGCAATCATCCATAATAATAGAACCCATACCAACTAAAACATTGTCTTGAATTGTGCAACCATGTACAATTGCATTATGACCAATAGAAACATTATTACCAATGGTTGTGGGCGATTTTAGATAGGTTGCGTGAATAACTGCGCCATCTTGAATGTTTACTTTATTGCCTATTTTAATATAATGAACATCTCCTCTAAGAACGGCGTTAAACCAAATACTGCATTCTTTGCCTAAAGAAACTTCACCAACAATTGTAGCATTTTCTGCAACATAGCAATCTTCTGGTATTTGTGGGTGT
Source organism: Polaribacter glomeratus (assembly GCF_002954665.1). Lineage (GTDB taxonomy): Bacteria > Bacteroidota > Bacteroidia > Flavobacteriales > Flavobacteriaceae > Polaribacter > Polaribacter glomeratus. Next base: position 2,285,924 of record NZ_MSCM01000001.1, read on the forward strand.
TTACCGTTTACGGCTTTAATAATTGGCATATTTTATTTTTTATTGATTATTATTTCTGTTAAATTTTTAGCTAAAAAAAGGAGAAGTTAAAACTTCTCCTTTTAAAATTTATGTGTAAAAAAACTTAATCTATTTTTTTTATTTCTTTGGTATTTATGTCGTTTTTAAAATCTCCACCATTTATAAAACTCCAATTATCAATTGTTTTAAAGTATTTTTTAATTACTTTATTCACATCTTCAACGGTAAGTTTTTTAACGTTATTTTCTATATTTTTCTGAAAATTTAAATCTCTGTTATAAAAAATATTATCATTAATAACATTTAACAATTCGTCATCTTTAGCTCTAGAAACATTTTCTGCTTGCACCCATCCTTTAATAGCTGTATCTAATTCATCTTGTGTAATACCGTCTTTCATAAAAAGTGCTATTTCTTCTTTAAATCCTAATTGAACTTTGGCTGCATTTTGTGGTGCATAAATTGCGTAGACCATAATCATAGAATTTTCATTATCTTTATTATTATCTACCGTTACTCTTCCGCCAACTCCATAACTTACACCATCTTTTTGACGCAAACGATTTGCAACTCTAGAGCTCAAAAAACCACCTCCAAAAATAGATCCTGCTATTTGTAAAGCTGCAAAATCTTGGCTGTCTTGGCTCGTTTTAGCTGTTAAAATTCCGAAAGTAAATGCATTTTTTTTGTCTGGTGTATTTATAGATTCATTGGTTCCTTTATTTACAAAAAAGGCATTTGGAATTTCTGTAAAAGGTTTCGTAGATTTAAAGTTTTTGAATTCGTTTTGAAAAAATTGCTCTAATTTTGATTCATCTAAATCTCCTATAACAATTAAATTAGCGCTATTAGAAATACCATAAAAATCCTGATGGTATTTTTTAAGGTCATTAATGGTTAGTGTTTCTATAGATGCAGCGTTTTCTTCTAAAGACTCCAAATACAAAGGATGTCCTTTTTGATGCTTTTGATTAATTCTTCTAATTTTATTTAAAACTAAATACTGAGGATCATTTTTACTGCTTTCTAAATTTGCTAATTCTTCTGCTTTTAATTTATCAAATTCTTCTTTGTTAAATGACGGGTTTTTAAGCATATCTGTCATTAACGCTAAGGTTGCCATTAAATTTTCTTCGGTAGAGCTAACATCTACGGATGTTCTGCCGTTGCCGCCTCTAAAGTTTATAGTAGATTTTAGCGCACTTAATTCATCTTCTATATTTTGTCTGGTTTTTGTAGTAGTTCCTTTATTTAGCATTCTTGCTGTATAACTATCACTTAGACCTAAATTAGACAATTGCGTTACATTTCCGTTTCTAAATGTAAAGTTTAACGTAACCGTGTTACCTCTATTATTCTTTTTGATAAAACCATATTTTATGTTGGTTCCTGCAAGTGTTCCAAGATCTAGTCTTTTAGAAATACTATCAAAAGAAACATCAAAAGCCTCGCCTTCTCCTAAGGATTTTTTTCCTTTATAGTTGGTTACTAATTCGTTTAAATTTTCTGTGTGCGGAATTCCGATTCTTACAGGGTTGGTTGTTGGTATAAACTTACCAACTGTTCTGTTCGATTTGATAAAGTATTTTTTAATAGCAGCATTTACCTGCTCTAAAGTTGTTGCTTCAATTCGGTCTCTTGTTATATATGATAATCTCCAATCGCCAGCACCAATAAACTCGCTCATATAGGTTCCTAAATAAGCAGAATTTCTATTAATTTGATCTATGTCTTTTAGTAGATTTCCTTTTGCTCTTTCTAGTTCTTCCGCTGTAATTGGTTTTGAAGAAAAGTTGTCTAAACTAAATAACAACGTATTTTCAGCCTCATCCAAAGATTTCGTAGAAGGTACATCTACATTGATGTATAAAAATCCTGGTTCTTTTGTAAACGGAGAAAATGACCATAAACTTGAAGCTTTTTTGCCTTCAACCAATTCTTTATATAATCTACCAGAAGGTTCGTCTGTTAAAATATTTTCTGCAATAGAAACAGCCGCATAGTCTAAAGCAGAACCTGCAGGCGTATGATACATTGCTGAAACTATTTGTAAATCACCTACTCTACTTACACTAACGCGCTTTTCGCCGTCTTGCTCTGGCTCAATAGTTGGCACATCCACCAAAGGTGTTGTTGGATTTTTAATTGCACCAAACTTTTTATTGATAAGTGCTAACGTTTTTTCTGAATCAAATTTACCAGTAACCATTAAAACCGCGTTATCTGGTCTGTAATATTTTTTGTAAAATGCTTTTAAATTTTCGATAGGTACTCGTTCTATATCCGATTTATTTCCGATTGTGGTATTACCGTAATTATGCCATAAATATGCCGTGCTAATTACACCATCCATTAAAACATTTGAAGGAGAATTTTCTCCTGATTCAAATTCGTTTCTTACTACAGAAAACTCAGATTCTAAGTCTTTTTTTGCTATATAAGAATTAACCATTCTATCTGATTCTAGATCTAAAGCCCAATCTAAATTTTCATCTGTAGCATTAAATGTTTCAAAATAATTAGTTCTATCGTACCAAGTTGTACCGTTTGGCCTTGCACCATGTGATGTTAATTCTTCTGGAATATTTGGGTGATTAGGTGTGCCCTTAAATACCAAATGTTCTAATAAATGTGCCATTCCTTTTTCACCGTAACCTTCATGTCTAGAACCAACTCTATAAGTAATGTTAACGGTGATAGTTTGTGACGATTTATCTTGAAATAAGAGTACTTTTAATCCGTTATCAAGTCTATATTCATCAATTCCTTCAACGGAAGCCGTTTTGGTTTGTGCATTTAAAGTGAATGCAACAAAAGAAAACATAAGTGCAAAAAGATAGCAACTACGTTGTAAATTCAGTTTTTTCATCATATTAATTTTTTAAGTTTGTATGATAAAGATATAAATTAATTAGGATTATTACAACATAAATAACTGATTACCTGCATAAATTAAAAGAATATGTAAAATCAACATCTCTAAAAATGAGAGTACTGCATTTTTTAATTACTTATAATCAATACTTGGTTTATGGTTAAATCGTTACTTTTTAAACCATTCAAATCTTTTAATGCAGTTACTGTGGTGTTAAATTTTCTTGACAAAGAGTATAAAGTATCACCCTTTTGTACAATGTAAGTATTTACTTCGTCATTGTTGTTTTCTTCACCTTCTTCAATAGTACTTTCGTAGGTAAAATCGCCTTTTTTAATGCGATCAAATTCATGCAATTGATAATCTTCAATAATGGTAATTAATTTTGCAGGATAACGAGGATCTGTTGCGTAGCCGGCTTTTCTTAAGCCGTGCGCCCAGTTTTTATAATCTCTAGTGCCATAAGAAAATAAAAAGTGATACCTACTTCTTTGTGTTAAAAAAAGTGAATGATCTTTAAAAGAAGAAGAAACATATTTGTATTTTCTAAAACACTCTCCTTTCTCATCATCATCATGATACACTCTTTTACCTTGCCATTCTGTATGACATTTTATCCCGAAATGATTGTTAGATTTAGAAGCCAATACACTTCTTCCTGAACCCGATTCTAAAACGCCTTGGGCTAAAGTTATACTTGCTGGGATGCTATGTAAATGCATTTCTCTAACCGCAATTGCTGCATATTTTTTAATATATGCTAATGAAAAATCATTTAATCTTTTTGTACCTTCTTCTAACTTTTCTATGTGAGCATCTTCATTTACATCAGGTAAATTATTGATTTTAGTTTCTTTCTGTTTATGAACTACTCTAACCTTACTTTTAACTGTTTTTCTGCTAGACCCACAATTAGACAGCATAAATAGAAACAAGCAACCAAGTAAAATTTTTAGCTTCATTATAATAGTATAATTTCTTTGTTTTTTTCTTTTAACTTCTGGTTTACTCCATGAATACCTTGCATTCCGCCAGTATGTATGGCTAAAATTTTGCTATCTTCTTGAAAAAAATCTTTTTGGATCAAATCTAAAACGCCAAACATCATTTTGCCTGTATAAATAGGATCTAACAAAATATCTGTATCTTTTTTAAAAGTGTTTATAAAACTTATTAATTCATCTGTGTGTTTTGCATAACCACCGAAGTTGTAGTCTTTTTGCAAACTCCATTTATTCTTTTTAACCGTATATTTTCTTATTTCTTCGGATAAAAAGTTTCCCTTTAAAGCAGGAAAACCAAGAATTTTATGGTGTTTTTTAGATCCATTTATCAATCCAGAAATTGTGCCACCTGTGCCAACTGAGCAACAAATAAAATCGAAATACTTATCTTCAATTGTTAAAATTTCTTTGCACCCTTGAACACCAAAAATATTGGTTCCTCCTTCTGGAATTACATAAAAATCGCCCCATTTATTTTTCATTTTTTCAATAAAACCAAACGAAGATTTTTGTCTATATATTTCTCTAGAAACAAAATGAAATTTCATTCCGCTTTCGTGTGCCTTTCTTAAAGTAGCATTTTCTTCTAATGTTTTAGCAAGATTTAAACCCAACTCTTCGCCTCTAATAATGGCAAAAGTTTTAAATCCAGCCATTTCGCCTGCAACTGCCGTTGCTACTATATGATTAGAAAAAGCACCACCAAAAGTAAGTAACGATTTCTTTTTAAGTTTTTTTGCTTCTTCTAAATTATATTTTAATTTTCTAAATTTATTACCAGATATATAAGGGTGAATTAAATCTTCTCTTTTTATAAAGAGTTCTACCTTTTTTTCTTCCAGAATTGGAAGAAAAATTTGTTGATTTTTAGTTTCTATTTGAGAATCGAAGTTCATTTTGTGTTTTTCCTATATTACAGGAAACTAGGGTTTATTTATTAAAAATAATAATTATAAAATTAAAAATACATCTATTTTACAAACACTTAAAGGCAATATAAATTACTAACATTAAGTATTTATAACCAGTTTTAAGAAAACTCTGTTACTTCTGCTTCCACCTTTTCCCATTCTTCCATTAAACTATCAACTTTTGCTTTTTTAGCTTTGTATTTTTCAAAAAAGTTAGGTCTAGAAGAGACTTCGTTATAGTTTTTAGCCAACTCCAAATCGCTTTTTGTAATTTCTGATTCTAAATCTGCAATTTCTGTTTCAATTTTAGAAAGTCTGTTATTTAGTTTTTTTAACTCTTTTTCGTCTTCTTTAGAGAGCTGGTCTGCTTCAACTTTAGAACTCGATTTTTCTACTTTTATAACTGTTCTCTTTTCAGCTTCGCGTAAATTTTCAATTTTGTGCTGATCTAAGAAATAATCGATATCACCTAAATACTCTTTTATAATTTTATCTTTAAAACCATATACAGTAGATGTTAGTCCTTGTAAGAAATCCCTATCATGAGAAACAATTATTAAGGTTCCGTTAAATTGCTTTAAAGCTTCTTTTAAGACGTTTTTAGAGGCTATATCTAAGTGGTTTGTTGGCTCATCCATAATTAAAACATTAAATGGCTGCAACAATAATTTACACAAAGCAAGTCTATTTCTCTCTCCTCCAGAAAGTACTTTTGCTTTTTTATCTACCGCATCACCTCCAAATAAGAAAGATCCAAGCATATCTCTAACGCGCATTCTATTACCGTCGGTTGCTGCATCTTCCATGATTTCTAATACCGTTTTATCTGGTGGCAAATGTTCTGATTGATTCTGAGCAAAATAACCAACTTCTACATTATGACCGAGTTTTAAATGACCTTTAAACGGAATTTCGCCAACCATCATTTTGGCTAAGGTTGATTTTCCTTGTCCATTTTGACCAACAAAAGCAATCTTACTATTTCTTTCTATTAGTAAATCTACGTTTTCTAAAACGTGTTTTTTACCATAGCTTTTAGATAATTTTTCTGCTTCAACAATAATTCTTCCTGGTTCTTTAGATATTGCAAAACGAATATTCATAGCTTGATTATCATCTTGATCCACTTCAATTAACTCAACTTTGTCAAGTTGTTTCATTAAAGATTGTGCCATCGATGCTTTACTCGCTTTTGCCTTAAACTTGTTAATTAAAAACTGTTTTTGCTTAATTTCTTTTTCTTGATTTTTCTGAGCCTGTAATTGTTTTTCTTTGATTTCTCCTCTTAATAATAAGAATTGAGAATAGGGCTTTTTATAATCATAAATCTGACCTAAAGAAATCTCAATAGTTCTGTTGGTTACATTATCTAAAAACATTTTATCATGAGAAACCAATACGATTGCTCCTGAGTATGATCTTAAAAAGTTCTCTAACCAAATAATAGACTCAATATCTAAGTGATTCGTTGGCTCATCTAATAACAAAATATCATTATTTTGTAATAATAATTTTGCTAATTCGATACGCATTCTCCATCCACCAGAAAAAGTATCCGTTAATTTATCAAAATCTTCTCTTTGAAAACCTAAACCTTGTAGTATTTTCTCTGTATCACCTTGGTAATTATAACCACCAAGTAACTCGTAACGCTCTGTATTATCTGTTAAATCATGAATTAATTGGCTATACTCTTCGCTTTCGTAATCTGTTCTTGTAACTAATTGCTCATTTATATCGTCGAGTAGTACCTCAATCTCCTTAATTTCTACAAAGGCTTGATATGCTTCCTCTAAAATTGTTCGTCCCTCAACAAAATCGATGTCTTGTCTTAAAAAACCAATTCTTACATCTTTATCAAAAGCCATTGTTCCGCTACTTTCGATGTCTTTAGAAAGCACTTTTAAAAGCGTAGATTTCCCTGCTCCATTTTTACCTATTAAGCCTATTCTATCTCCTTTATTTAATTTAAAAGTGATGCCTGAAAATAATTCAGTTCCCATAAAAGAAACTGTTAAATTGTGTACGTTTAACATTAAATAGTATAAATGTTACTAAGTTAGATTGATAAAAATTTATCTTTGCAAAAGTATAAATTTTTAATTTTATGATGTTTAAAAAAGGAACAAAATTATACAGCATTTCTAAAGGTAAATGCCCAAAATGTCAAGAAGGCGCTTTTTTCAAGTATGGGTTCACTTTTAAGCCTTCAAAAGTTACTAAGATTTATGATAATTGCCCTAATTGTAGTTTAAAATATATGTTAGAGCCCTCGTTTTTTTATGGCGCTATGTATGTAAATTACGGAATTACAGTTGCCATATCTATTGTTGTTTTTATAATAACAAAGCTTGGTTTTGAGCTAAATTTATTACAGTCATTTTTTAGTGTCTTTGTAGTTTTAGTTCTTTTAGCTCCAATAAATTTAAGATTATCAAGAATTATTTGGATAAACATGTTTGTTTCTTTTGATGAAAAAAGTTAGATGTTTCGTATTATTGCTTCTTGTTGATTAAAAAACTTACTACTAAAAGTTATTCAAATCGTTTAATATCAATTTCTACATCTAATTTTTCATTTTTTTCTAAATTATTAAAAAGTTGTTTCGCAACAGTTGGTGCAATCATAACACCGCGTGTTCCTAACCCATTTAAAATTGCTAACTTATTGTATGCTGGATGCATACCAACTAAAGGTCTTCTATCTCTAACGGTAGGTCTTATTCCTGCAGTTTGCTCTACAATTTTATAAGGAACAGTAATTACTTTTTCTAGTTTTTCTACCAACTCGGTTTTTCCTTCTTCGGATGGATTAGAAGTTTTATCACTCCAATTAAAAGTTGCGCCTACTTTGTACAAATGATTACCTAAAGGAAGCACAAATAAAGTAGATTTTATTAAAAAGTCAATATCTAAATCTGGAGCATGAATTATAATTAACTCACCTTTTACTTCATTTAAAGGCAAATAATTGAAAAATAAATTTTTCATCATTCCAAAACCTTCGCAAAAAACAATTCTGTTTGTAATAAATTCCTTGTATTCTAGATGATGTTCTCTAAACTTTATTTGCTGATGTTCAAACTTTTTAAACTGTATTTTATTTGCAGTTTTTAAATACTCTCTGTAAAGTTCTACAAGTTTTTTTGTATCAATTCTACCTGCTTCATTTACGTTTCCAAAACCAAAATCAGCAAGAATACCTTTTCTTTTTTGATTGTCTATTTTAGGATCTAAATACGCAGATAACAAAGGCTTGTCTGTAGCTTCAAACCAGTTATTTTGATCTTCAATCGATTTAAAAACTTTTTTTATTAAAAATTTTTCATCAAACGTTGTATTAAATTTTTTCTCTAATTTCTGATAAAAAGGAAGTGCAACTTCTAATTGTTCTTTTGCATTCCAAACTGGCGTAAATCGTTTTAAAATTACAGGATTGTAAACGCCACCAGCCACTAAAGAAGAGGTTTGAGAATCATCTTCAAAAACTACAAACGTTTTATTTGCAGCTACTAATTCTTCTGCAAATGCTAAACCTGCTAATCCCAAACCAACAATAATGTAATCTACTTTCATGCAACAAAAATACTTAAGTTTTAATTAAAATTATCGATTTTATGTGAACTAACAAATTATTTTAGCCCTGATTGAACGGTCTGTTTGAGCTCTCACGCTTTTTCTGCGTGAAGCGAGTAGTGAAAGCAGGAAATAGCTTCAAATAAAAAAAACGTCTACTTTCGTAAACGTTTCTGTTATAATTTTTTATTATAAACTAATAATTCCACATATCAATTTCTTTATTTCTAATATCTTCTTTAATCTTATCTGCCTCTAAAAGTTGGAATAAAGAATTACCACGAACATAATCTGAAATGGCTCTATTGCCATAAATATTTTCTTCTCTTACAATTACCGAACTAAATCTTCTAGCGTTTAACAAGTGATCGTATGAAATTGGATGTGATGCATTGTCTGGATTAAAAACTTTTGAATCGTGCAAAGTTTGTCTTGCTGTAGGAAAGAAAATCCAAAATAACTCGTATAAAGTTTCGTCTTCGATACCTTCTGCACCTATAGTTTGTACATCTTTACCCATCGGTGCCATTGCCAATAATCTGTATTTCATTTCCCCTTGACGCTTGTCAAAATACCACATTCCTTTTAACATATACCCTCCAATATCTTGCGATTGAACTCTATACGTATCTTCGTAACCATTCTGTTTACGAACGTTTACCAAGCGAGAATTAATTTCTTCTTGTGTCATTTTTGAAGTAAAATAAGAGTCTGAATATGCTTCTTTAATTTCACCTTCTCTAATTCCTCTTATTAAAGTATCAAATAAAGACCTTCTAGCTGAAGCTGTATTTGTTGTATCGATAGGAAAATAATACGGTAAATTAATTTTCTGATTTAAATCTACAAACTCCCAAACCACTTTAGACCACATAACATCTCTGTCATCTACATAACCGTAAGGAATTGGACCATCATTATCTGCTAATAATTGCTCTGCACTTTCTACACCAATTTGATTAACCGATTTTGCATTTAGCAAATTAACTTGTGCATTTAAAAATCCAGATGTTAAAAAAGCGAAAAATAATATTAAAAAATTTCTATTCATAATCTAATTTTTTATGCTAATTAGTTAACTCTATACTTACTGGTAAAACTTGTTTAAGATTGTAACCGTTTGCAGTTGCTTTAATATCATATATATTAATAATATCGCCTCTTTGTGCTTTGTCTAAAACTTTTTTAGCTGCAGCACTTAAAGTTGAACCGTCTACAATAATTGTTAATTCTCCAGGAACTTTAATTTTAAAGCCTTGTACTGTAATATTTAAATCGAACTCAAAATCTGGCAAACCTGCAGAAATTGGTGAATTCGCTAAACCAGATTTTGGCATTCTTACGATTCCGTATTGTTCACGAACAGAACCCATTGCTGCTGGTATATCTTTAATTCTAAAAATTGCTTTAGAGTTTACAGTTGTGCCGCTACTTAAAGTTGCGCTTACATTAATTGTAGCGATACCTCCATCGCCTGGCTTAATACTATATTTACCATTACTGCCAGATAAATTACCACCAGAAGCAGAAACTTTTAAGTTATTATCACTTACGCCGGGTAATGAAACAGAAATAGGATTGTCTAAACCTCTATATACTACATTCATTTTATCCGCAGAAACTACAGCATTTCCTGGTTCTGGAATTACAGAATATGAACTTTCAAAAGGAACATCAACTGGTTTACCATCTTGCGTAAATGTTATTTTCCCTTTAATATCATGATTACCTACATTTCCTGCTGGCATATCTATAATTACTTGACCAGATTCTATGTTCTTATAACTTTGGCCATTTAAGATTACATTATCCGGAACCATTGTAGCGTCATAACGTCCTAAAACTATTCTACCAGTAACTTTTTCACCAGCAAAATATGCGTTTTTATCAAGTGCTACAATACCTTTGTAATTGGTTAATGATAAAGATTCTTCTAGCTTACCACCTAACAAAGCAGAAACAATATCGCTTTCTGAATTTTTAATATCAGCTTGCATCTGCGTTAAGTTTGTAATTGAAGCTATTAAAGGAAAGCCTTCATATCTGTATTTTAACCAAGGAATAACATCACCGTCTTTATCAGTTACATCATTTGTATTAAACCTATTATTTATAACAGATTCAAACTTATTGCCTGCGCCTAACTCTTTATTTACATTAGTTCGATACCCATTAACTTTATCTAAAAACACTTGTCCTTCTTGAGTAAAGTTATCACCTTTAAAGAAGTAAGTATCTAAAAAGTCGGTTTTATCCATCGACTCGTACGCTTTTTTATCTTCTAAATCAGCAGTCATCTGAGACTTTAATTCTTCTAAATATGCATAGAATTCTAAAGAATATTTTTTAATCTGTAACGCTTGTTTATTTAACTTATCAAATTTTGCAGCTTGCTCTGAAGCTTTTGTTGCTAAATTTGCATATGCTTGATTATTTTTTTCAGTAGTAGAAACATTGTTAGTTTCTAATTTTTCATTCATAAAACCAAAAGCAGATAAAACCTCTTTACTCATGTTCATTGCTAACATAGCAATGAATACAAGATACATTAAGTTAATCATCTTTTGTCTTGCAGACATTTTTCCTCCAGCCATTCTTAATTAGTTTTTTTTTAAAAGTTATGTTTATTAGTGAACTAATTATTTACTTGACATTGCAGAAAGCATATTACCATAAACTCCGTTTAAAGAAGATAAGTTATTTGCTAAAGATTCCATTTGTACCTTTAATCTTTCTGTATTTTGCACAATAGCGCTATTTAACTCAGTTTGTTTGCTGGTGTTTTCTACTTGTACTTTATACAAACCGTTTAAAGATTCCATTTGAACAGCTGCTAAAGAAACTTGTTCATTGTATTTATTGGTTGATGAAATAGATTCTGATGCAGCAGACAATCCTTCTGCAGCTCCTTGAAAGTTTTTCATACTTGTACCTAGGCTTTCCATTAAAGAGGAGTCTATTTTAGCTTCTTGTAATAGCGCATCTAATTTTTGAGATAATAATCCATCTGCACCAATTTTAGCTTCTGATGAAAATCCATCTTCGCTTAACTCTGGATAAACTTTATTCCAATCAAATTCATCTTCCGGAGTATCAAATGCCGAAATAGCAAAAATAAATGCTTCTACTAATAAACCAATTGTTAACATTAATCCTCCTGTAAGCGGACCTATTGTAATGTGTTGAATTTTAAATAACGCTCCAACAATTACTACTGCTGCTCCCATTCCGTAGAAGAAATTCATTGTTTTTTTGTATGTTCTTGACTGTGCCATTTTTTTTTAAAATTTTTTGTTTTTTGTTGTTTTGTTATTTTGTTATTTTTTGTTTGTTGTTCCAATGTAATTTTGAACGGTTCTAAAACCGATATAACTTCTTGCTGTATCTGCATATTCATAATCTCTAGAAGCTACTTCTAAATAATATGCAACATCTTTCCAAGAACCTCCTCTAATAATTTTTCTTTTGTTTTTTCTATCCTCAACGTTAGGATTCATAGTAGAAGCCATGTAATAAGAAGATAAATTGTATGCTGTGTTTGTCCATTCAGAAACGTTACCAGCCATATTGTAAAGTCCGTAATCATTTGCATTAAATGATTTAGCTTCCATTGTATATAGAGCGCCGTCTACTGCATAATTTCCTCTTACAGGCTTAAAGTTTGCTAAGAAACATCCTCTATCACTTGTAGTACTTCCTGTTCCCCAAGGATAGGTTGCAAAATCCAAACCACCTCTTGCTGCATATTCCCATTCTGCCTCTGTAGGCAATCTAAAATCTGGAACTTGTGTTGCATTTTTCTTTCCTAATAAATAAATATTTTTCTTTTTTGTTCTCCAGTTACAAAAAGCATTTGCTTGCCCCCAAGTAACACCTACTACCGGATAGTCTCCATAAGATTGATGATAAAAATAATCTTGATGCATAGGATCGTTGTAAGAATAATTAAAATCTTTAACCCAAACAGTAGTATCTGGATACACATTTAAAACTTCTGTTTGTACAAAATCTTTTCTATTACCACCTTTTCTTGCTGCATTATCTCTATCAAACCAAGTATATTTATATTTTAGATATTTAGTATTAAAAGTTCTAACACCATCTATGGCGTTGTCTCTGCTAATAAATAAAGTATCCATAACTTCTACATAATCCACGTCTGGAAAATCTGCTGTTTTCCAAATAATTTCTTCAGACCAATCTAATGGCTGAATAGTATCAAAACTATAATAATTATCATACATGTATTTCTCGTATGGTGTGGCATTTGCCAGCGTATCCTTAAATTTATAATTTTGAATTCCGCCAGAAGGCAATTGTCCGTTTGGCCCAGGGGTTGCTCCTAAACCTGCAAATTCTGCTTGGTAAGCTAATTTTGTTCTAACAATAGAATCTCTAACCCAAAAAACGAATTCTTTATATTCATTATTTGTAATTTCTGTTTCATCCATAAAATAAGGACTAACAGTAACCGTTTTTGTAGGCGTATTTAAAGTACCTACAATGTCTTCATCCTGTTTACCCATTGTAAAAGAACCACCCGGAATTAAAGCCATTCCGTAAGGTTTTTCTGAGAACCATTTTTTATTAGCTTTTACACCTACCAATTCTCCTCTATCATTAGAACCACAACTGTAAAAAACGGCTATTAAAAGTGCAAATATTGCTGCTTTATTCATATTTTATTTTTGTCTTTACTAAAAGTTCGTAAACCTATTATTTTTTTTGCTAAAAAACAATCTTGAAGTTGATTTTAACGTACTATTTTTTTACTATTTATTTTATTAGAGCATTTTCCTCATTGCTTTATACCATCTTTCTGGTATAACCTGCTTTGTTGCCTCTTTATAATCTTTGTATGTACATGGTATTAACGCATGTCTTTTATATTTATTATCTGATAAAATATTTATCTCTATCCACCATCGTCCTGTTTTATTACTTTTATAAAACACCAAAGGATCATCATCCTCTAGAATAACAGTAAATTTTTGATAATTTTCTTTTCCCGAAAACGGATAATCCTTGACTCTAGAATTCACACCTTCAATAAAATACCAAATCATTTGTGCAATTAAATTTGCTGTTTGATGATTGTTATCATATTGACTATTGTATTCATAAACACCAAAAGACGAAACTTTATCGCTTATCCCTGCATATCTAGAAATAGCACAAATCTCTTCGCCATAAAAACCATTTGGAGAAGCATTATTATTAGCAGGAGCCTCACTTTGCCTTACTGCGCCAATATCTATAGAAACAATATCTGCATTTCTAAAAGCGGGCTCAATATTTTCTAATTCTTTTGCTTTTCCTAATCTGTACGTATCAAAAAATAAATTATCTAACAGTTCTATCTCTTCTTGAGAGTTAAAATACGTTTGATATCCAACATTGCTATAATTAAACAAGTTGCTAGGCTCTTGCATAATTATTTTACTCAAATACGATTGTGATGTTAATTCAGAATCTAAATCACCCAAATCAAACCTACTATCTACAGCTGTAACGTTTACAGTTTGCTCTAAGGCATCGTAAGCTCTATAGTTTACATAAGTAATATCCTGACCTCCACCAATTATAACAGGAATAATGTTCTTTTTTAATAAGTCTGTTATAATTTCTGAAACTGCATAATAGGTATCTGTAACAGAATTTCCTTTTAGAACATTTCCTAAATCGGCAATTTCTGTTTGCCAATTTCCTGGAAATAATTGATATAATTTTTTTCTGATAAAATGCAAATTCTCTCCACAACCAAAATTATCTTCAGAATTTCTGTCTTCTTGAACTCCGAAAATCGCAATTTGTACGTTTTCTAAATCAGGAAAACCTTCTTTCTCTGAATAAACTTTAATTGTATTCCCCAAACATAAAGAGGGTTGCAACGCTAAATGCGCTAAAACAGCTTCTTTTACAGGGGTTAAAAAATCTTGATTCATCAATTTTTATTGGGAGTGGAAAGATACCGAAATCTTTATTTCTTTTTAACTGTTTTTTTAGCTGTTTTTTTTGCTGTTTTTTTAACGGCCGTTTTCTTTTTTGCAACCTTTTTCTTGGGTGTTTTCGCTTCGATCATGGCAACTGCTTCTTCCTTAGAAAGTTTCTCAATTTCTGTTGTTTTTGGCAACTCAATTTTAATTTTCCCTTTTAGAACATTATATCTTCCCCATCTCGCTTTTTCTACACGAATGCCTTCATCTTCCCAATTATGAATAACTTTCTCTATTTCTTTTTGTTTTTTAGCTTCAATTAATTCAACAATATCATCATTAGAAAGATTATCAAAATCGTATTTTTTATTTACGTTGATAAAAATATTATTCCATTTTAAAAAAGGTCCAAAACGTCCAACTCCTTTTTGAACAGGCAATTCTTCGTAATGTGCAATCGGCGCATCAGCTTCTTGTTTTGCAACAATTAATTCTTCTGCTCTTGGCAAATCAACTTCCATCGGGTTTTCTCCTTTATCAAGAGAAACAAACATCGTTCCAAATCGAATATAGGGCCCAAAACGTCCGTTAGAAACAATTACTTCTTCGCCCTCATAACTTCCTAAAGTTTTTGGCAATAAAAACAATTCTAGGGCTTCTTCCATGGTAATGGTTCCTAAATTCTGTTCTTTATTTAAACTTGCAAAAACTTTTTCTTCATCTTCTGGAGCACCAATTTGTGCAATCGGTCCAAATTTACCCAAACGAACTAATACTGTTTTTCCAGATTCTGGATGTTTACCTAAAATACGCTCGCCACTTTCTCTTTCTGCATTTTCTTTTACGTGCTCTACATTATCATGGAATTTTTTATAGAAACCTTTAATCATTTCTGTCCAGTTTTCTGTTCCTTCAGAAATATCATCAAAAGAACTTTCTACGCGCGCTGTAAAACCAAAATCTAAAACATTCGAAAAATTAGCAACTAAGAAATCGTTTACAATATTCCCGATATCCGTAGGCACTAACTTATTTTTATCCGAACCTGTTTTCTCTGATAACGTCTGATTTCTTACATCGCCATTTGACAATATCATCTGTTGATATTCTCTTTCTACGCCTTCGTTAATTCCTTTTTCTACATAACCTCTTCGCTGAACGGTAGAAATTGTTGGCGCGTATGTTGATGGTCGACCAATACCTAATTCCTCTAATTGTTTTACCAAAGATGCTTCTGTAAATCTATAAGGCGGACTCGTAAAACGTTGCGTTGCGTTTATAAAAGTGTAGTCTAAATTTTCATTTACTTTTAAATTTGGCAACATCCCAGCTTGCTCTTCATCTTCATTATCTGTGCCTTCTAAATATACTTTTAGAAAACCATCAAACTTTATCATTTCGCCGTTTGCAGTAAATATTTTTGTGTTTCCAGAATTTTCAATTTTCACATTGGTTCTTTCTAACTCTGCATCGCTCATTTGCGAAGCCAACGTTCTTTTCCAAATTAAATCGTACAATCTATTTTGGTCATATTCTGTATCAACCGTGTGCATTTTCATGTTGGTTGGTCTAATCGCTTCGTGAGCCTCTTGTGCGCCTTTTACTTTCGATTTAAAAACACGTTGTTTGCTATATTCTTTTCCGTAATAATTTGTAATTTCTTCGGCAGCTTCATCTCTTGCATCCACCGATAAATTTACACTATCGGTTCTCATATAAGTAATTAAACCTGCTTCGTACAAACGTTGTGCAACTTGCATTGTTTTTCCTACCGGGAAACCTAATTTTCTAGACGCCTCTTGCTGTAAGGTTGATGTTGTAAAAGGTGCTGCTGGTGATTTCTTTGCTGGTTTTTTTGTTAAATCAGCAATAGAAAAATCAGCATTTGCACACGATTTTAAGAAACTTTCTGCTCCTTTTTTAGTTTCGAAATTTTTAGGAATTCCGGCTTTAAAAGTTGCTCCCTGGTTATTAGAAAACTCAGCAACTACTTTATAATGTGTTTCTGCATTAAAATCTTGAATGCTTCTTTCTCTTTCAACAATTAAACGAACAGCAACAGATTGAACTCTTCCTGCAGATAAACCTCCTTTTACTTTTCGCCATAAAACGGGCGATAATTCATACCCAACAATTCGATCTAAAACTCTTCTCGCTTGTTGTGCGTTTACCATATTATAGTCGATATCTCTTGGGTTTTCGACTGCTTTTAAAATAGCTTTCTTTGTAATTTCGTGAAAAACAATACGTTTAGTATTGGCTTCTTTTAAACTTAATTGCTCTTTTAAATGCCAAGCAATTGCCTCTCCTTCTCTATCCTCATCACTTGCTAACCAAACTGTTTCTGCTTTTTTAGCTAAAGCCTTTAGTTTTTTTACCAATGCTTTTTTATCATCAGAAACTATATATGTTGGACTAAAATCTCCATCAACATCAATACCTAACTCTTTGGATGGTAAATCTGCAATATGACCAAAACTAGATTCTACTTGAAAATCTTTTCCAAGGAATTTTTCGATGGTTTTTGCCTTTGCTGGTGACTCTACTATAACTAAATTCTTTGCCATATATCTTTCTTTTGTCGAAAAAACATACCCTAAATTGTATGTTTTAAGAATGCAAAAGTATGCAGTTTTTTTTTAAAAAAAATTATTTCCTTAATTTTCGATGAATAATTAACAAAAATACATGGTTATTTTTTCTGCCAATCTGTCATAAAAAATAATTTTTGGTTGTATCTTTGCACTCTTTCAAATGAAAAATTGATTCATGGAACACGTAGAAAAAATCATCGACGAAAAATTACAAGGTAAAGCACTTGTAACCGAACATAAAGTACAAAATGGCAAGAAACTATTCATTGAAAGCTATGGCTGTCAAATGAATATGAATGATAGTGAGATTGTTGCATCAATTTTAGCAGAACAAGGTTATAACACCACACAATTCTTAGAAGAAGCAGATTTAGTACTTGTAAATACTTGCTCGATTCGAGAAAAAGCAGAAGATACTGTTAGAAAGCGTTTGCAAAAATACAATGCTGTAAAACAAATCAATAAAAAAATGAAAGTGGGCGTTTTGGGGTGTATGGCCGAACGCTTAAAAGAAAAGTTTTTAGAAGAGGAAAAAATTGTTGATTTGGTTGTAGGACCAGATGCTTACAGAGATTTACCTAATTTACTAGCAGAAATTGAAGCTGGTAGAGATGCTATAAATGTAATTTTATCAAAAGATGAAACTTATGGTGATGTTTCTCCTGTACGATTAAATTCAAACGGAGTTACCGCATTTGTTTCAATTACCAGAGGTTGTGATAATATGTGTACTTTTTGTGTGGTTCCTTTTACTCGCGGACGCGAAAGAAGTAGAGACCCGAAGAGTATTTTAGAGGAAATACAATCTATGGTTGATAAAAACTTTAAAGAAATTACGCTTTTAGGTCAGAATGTAGATAGTTTTTTATGGTTTGGTGGTGGTTTAAAAAAAGATTTAAACAAAGCATCAGAAATGGCGCAAGCTACCGCAGTTGATTTTGCGCAATTACTAAATATGTGTGCTACTAGGTTTCCAAAAACACGTTTTCGTTTTGCTACTTCTAATCCGCAAGACATGAGTTTAGACGTGATTTATACTATGGCAAAACATAGAAATATTTGTAAATACTTGCATTTACCGGTTCAAAGTGGAAGCAATAAAATGCTTAAAGCGATGAACAGACAACATACGCGTGAAGAATACAAAACCTTGGTTGATAATATTTTTAAAATTATACCAGAAATGTCTTTATCACAAGATATGATTGTTGGTTTTTGTGGCGAAACAGAAGAAGATCATCAAGATACTTTAGAATTGATGAAGTATGTAAAATATGACTTCGGATTTATGTTTACCTATTCTGAAAGACCAGGAACTTTGGCTGCTAAGAAAATGGTAGATGATGTGCCACATAATGTTAAAAAACGAAGATTAAAAGAGATTATAGATTTACAGCAGGAACACGCTTTGTATAGAACTCAGCAACATTTGGGTAAAATTGAAGAGTTTTTAATTGAAGGAACTTCTAAGAAAAACCCGAATGAATGGAAAGGTAGAAATACGCAAAACACCGTAGCTGTTTTTCCAAAAGACGACTATAAATTAGGTGACTTTGTGATGTTAAAAGTAGAAGATTGTACCTCAGCAACTTTAAAAGGAACTGTGGTTGGGTATTCTGATAATAATTGATGAAAACGAATCAAGATGCAAGAACCAAGAGAAAGGAAATCTTGGATCTTAAATTACAAAAATCCTGATTCAAAAAGAAAATATGGAAAACATACAAGCAATAAAACAACGTTTTGGCATCATTGGTAACGATGTGCATCTTGACCGAGCTATCGAAAAAGCGGTAAGAGTTGCACCCACAGATATTTCTGTTTTGGTTACTGGAGAAAGTGGTGTTGGAAAAGAAAATATACCTAAAATTGTACATTCATTATCACACAGAAAACACGCAAAATACATTGCGGTAAACTGTGGTGCAATTCCGGAAGGAACGATTGACAGTGAGCTTTTTGGTCATGAAAAAGGTTCTTTTACAGGCGCAACTCAAGACAGAAAAGGATATTTTGAAGTGGCTGATGGCGGAACAATTTTTTTGGATGAAGTTGGTGAATTACCATTAACAACGCAAGTGCGTTTATTACGTGTTTTAGAAAATGGTGAATTTATAAAAGTAGGTTCATCCAAAGTATTAAAAACAAATGTTAGAATCGTAGCTGCAACCAACGTTAATATGGAATCTGCTATTGAAAAAGAAAAATTTAGAGAAGATTTATATTATAGATTAAGTACCGTTGAAATTCATTTGCCTGCATTACGTGATCGTAATGAAGATATTCATTTATTGTTTCGAAAATTTGCTTCGGATTTTGCACAGAAATACAGAATGCCTTCTATTCGTTTAGATGATAATGCGGTTGCTATTTTATTAAAATATCGTTTTCCAGGAAATATCCGTCAGTTAAAAAATTTAGCAGAACAAATTTCTGTAATTGAAGAAGAAAGAGTGGTTTCTGCTTTAAAATTACAGCAATACTTACCTAATAATAAAGGGAATTTTCCTGCGGTTATTGGCGGTAAAAAAGAGAATGATTTCTCTACTGAACGCGACATCATGTACAAGATTTTGTTCGATATGCGTAATGACATCAACGATTTAAAGAAGTTGACCTTAGATTTACTTAAAAACGAAAATGTTGAGGAAGTTCAGGAAGAAAATCATCAATTAATAGAAAAAATTTACGGGAACAATAACTCAAAAAATACAAATTTTGAAGTTTTAAATATTCCTCAAAATTCATCCGAAGAAAAAGAATACGATTTTATTGAAACTATTGAAGAAGATGAATCTTTATCTTTACAAGACAAAGAGGTTGAAATGATTAAAAAATCTTTAGAAAAAAACAGTAATAAACGTAAATTAGCTGCCAAAGAATTAGGGATTTCCGAAAGGACTCTTTACAGAAAAATAAAACAATACGATCTTTAACATAAGTAATTGTTTAAAAAGTTAAATCGTTTAAGTGCAATAAAATGTCTTCTCGAGTGCAGTCGAGAGGTTTATAAGTAATTATTTTTAGGTCTCGACTGCGCTCGACCAGATAAAGTCCATGAAAAAACTAACATTTATAATTCTGTTTTCAATAAGCACCTTATTATTAGTTGCTTGTGGAGCGTATTCTTTTACAGGTGGAAATACAGGTGATGCAAAAACGATTCAGATCGATTTCTTTCCAAATCAAGCATCCTTAGTAGAACCTGTTTTAACACAACGTTTTACTAATGATTTGCAAGATTTATTTACGCGTCAAACAAATTTAACGCTAAC
This sequence comes from Polaribacter glomeratus, assembly GCF_002954665.1. Taxonomy (GTDB): domain Bacteria; phylum Bacteroidota; class Bacteroidia; order Flavobacteriales; family Flavobacteriaceae; genus Polaribacter; species Polaribacter glomeratus. The sequence continues at coordinate 2,306,115 of NZ_MSCM01000001.1, forward strand.
ACGTAGTAATGGCGACTTACATTTTAGTGGTGAAATTACAGATTTTAGAGTTACACCAATGAGCGGAACATCCAACCAAACAGCGGCTCAGAATAGATTGACAGTTACTGTAAATGTTCGTTTTATAAACAAGTTAGAAATTAAGGACGATTTCGAAAAAACATTCTCTTTTTACTCAGATTTTGGCGCAAATTCGCAGCTTACTGGTAGTATTTTAGAGGCTGCTTTAGATGAAATTGTAGAAAGACTTACGCAAGATATATTTAATGCTTCTGTTGCAAAATGGTAGTTTTAGAAGTTAGAAGTTAGAAGTTAGAAGTTAGAAGTTAGAAGTTAGAAGTTAGAAGTTAGAAGTTAGAAGTTAGAAGTTAGAAGTTAGAAGTTAGAAGTTAGAAGAAATTTAAAAATTTGGAGACAAATACTATCATAAAATTCATAGAAAAAAAACATTTAATTGGGCAATTAGAAACTGCTGAGTTAAAAACTGTAATTGACGAATTCCCTTATTTTCAATCTGCAAGAGTATTGTATTTAAAAGGATTGAAAAATCAGCATAGTTTTAAGTATAATAATGAGTTAAAAATAACGGCAGCATACACCGCAGATAGAACTGTTTTATTCGACCTTATTTCTTCGGAAGAATTTAACAAGGATCAAAAAGAAGAAATTAAGCAAGAAACAGCAGCAACAATTCTAGAAGAAAATTCTGTTGAGAAAATAATGCAAAAGGAGGAAATAGAACCTGAAACGGTTTCGGAAGCTATGGCCTTAAATGAAGAAAAATTAGAAATCGGCGCACCTATTCCGTTTACTGAATCAGAAAATTTTTCTTTTAACCAATGGTTGCAACTATCAACAAAAACACCGATTATTAGAGACGGGTCGGCAATAAAAGAAGTTGATAAAAACCAAAGTATCATTGAGCGCTTTATAGAAAATAACCCAAAAATAGCACCTTTATCAAAAGATAAAAACGTGAGTGTTTTAGTTGCCCAGAATAAACAAGATTCGTCTTTAATGACAGAAACTTTAGCAAAAGTATATCTAGAACAAAAAAAGTATGAAAACGCAATACAAGCATATAGAATTTTAAGTTTGAAATATCCAGAAAAAAGTGGTTTCTTTGCAGACCAAATTAAAAGAATACAAATTTTACAAAAAAATAAATCATGAGTTATACAGCGTTTTTAATTCTAATTTTGATTGTAGCGATAGCTTTAATCTTAATTGTTATGGTTCAAAACCCTAAAGGTGGAGGATTATCTTCTTCTTTTGGAGGTGGAGGAGCACAGTCTTTAGGTGGTGTGCAAAACACAAATAACTTTTTAGACAGAACAACTTGGACACTTGGTATTGCAATGTTTGCATTAATTTTATTATCAAACTTCGCAATTCCTAGAGCAGGAGCAAATAATGTTAATTTAGACAATACTTTAGACGGAATTGAAGCTACTTCGGCACCTGTAAACAATACAAGTTCTACAACTAAAGATACTGTGAAGTAATCTTTATAAAAAAACTTAAAAAAATGCCAACGTAAATGACACGTTGGCATTTTTTTATGCTCAAAATTTAGCTTTAAATTCATTCAACGAAAAAATGTCAGTTTCGAACAAGTGGCATAGTTTCTGACCATTTAAAAAAAGCAAAACATAATTTAATTAACCTGCTTGTCGGCAGACAGGTAAAAAATAAATATATATAATGGCATTAAACATTAAACCTTTAGCAGACAGAGTTCTTGTAGAACCTGCTCCAGCAGAAACAAGAACAGCATCTGGATTAATTATACCAGACAATGCAAAAGAAAAGCCACAACAAGGAACAGTTGTAGCTATTGGAAACGGTAAAAAAGACGAGCCTTTAACTGTAAAAGTTGGTGATACTGTGTTATATAGTAAATATGGTGGTTCTGATTTAAAATTAGAAGGAAAAGATTATTTAATGATGCGCGAGTCGGATATTTTGGCAATCATCTAAAAGTAATCAGTTTACAGTTGCAGTAAGCAGGTGTATCGATTAAACTTTTAAACAATTAAACGAATAAACAATTAAAGAAAATGGCAAAAGACATAAAATTTGATATTGATGCAAGAGATGGCTTAAAACGCGGAGTTGACGCCCTAGCAAATGCAGTAAAAGTAACTTTAGGACCAAAAGGAAGAAATGTAATTATTTCTAAATCTTTTGGTGCACCAACAGTTACTAAAGATGGTGTTTCTGTAGCAAAAGAAATAGAATTAGCAGATCCTTTAGAAAATATGGGCGCTCAAATGGTAAAAGAAGTTGCTTCTAAAACAAATGATTTAGCGGGTGATGGAACAACTACTGCAACTGTTCTTGCACAAGCAATTGTAAAAGAAGGTTTAAAAAATGTTGCTGCTGGCGCAAATCCTATGGATTTAAAACGCGGTATAGACAAAGCGGTCGCTGCTATCGTTGCTGATTTAGCAAAACAAGCACAACAAGTTGGAAATTCATCAGAAAAAATAAAACAAGTTGCTGCTATTTCTGCAAATAACGATGATGTTATTGGTGATTTAATTGCGACTGCTTTTACTAAAGTTGGTAAAGAAGGTGTAATTACTGTTGAAGAGGCTAAAGGAATGGAAACGTATGTTGACGTTGTTGAAGGTATGCAATTCGATAGAGGTTATTTATCGCCATACTTTGTAACAGATGCTGATAAAATGATTGCCGATTTAGAAAATCCATACATCTTATTGTTTGATAAAAAAATATCTAACTTACAAGAAATTCTTCCAATCTTAGAGCCAGTTGCACAATCTAGCAGACCTTTATTAATTATTGCTGAAGATGTTGACGGCCAAGCATTGGCTACTTTAGTTGTAAACAAATTAAGAGGTGGTTTAAAAATTGCTGCTGTAAAAGCTCCTGGTTTTGGAGACAGAAGAAAGGCAATGTTAGAAGATATCGCTATTTTAACTGGTGGAACTGTAATTTCTGAAGAAAGAGGTTTTTCTCTTGAAAACGCAACTTTAGATTTATTAGGTACTGCAGAAACAGTAACAATAGACAAAGACAATACAACCATTATAAATGGTGCTGGCGATGCTGCTTTAATTAAAGCAAGAGTTAGTCAAATAAAAACTCAAATAGAAACTACAACTTCTGATTACGATAAAGAAAAACTACAAGAACGTTTGGCTAAATTAGCTGGTGGTGTTGCAGTTTTATATGTTGGCGCTGCTTCTGAAGTAGAAATGAAAGAGAAAAAAGACAGAGTTGACGATGCTTTACATGCTACAAGAGCTGCAGTTGAAGAAGGAATTGTTGCTGGTGGTGGCGTTGCTTTAGTTCGTGCTAAAAAAGTATTAGAAAAAATAGTTACAGAAAACTTAGACGAAAGTACAGGTGTTCAAATTATAAACAAAGCAATTGAAGCTCCTTTAAGAATTATTGTTGAAAATGCTGGAGGCGAAGGTTCTGTGGTTATCAATAAAGTTTTAGAAGGCAAAAAAGACTTTGGTTATGATGCTAAAAATGATAAATATGTAGACATGCTAAAAGCTGGAATAATAGATCCTAAAAAAGTAACAAGAGTTGCGTTAGAAAATGCTGCTTCTGTTGCCGGGATGATTTTAACTACAGAATGTGCTTTGATCGACATTAAAGAAGATTCACCTTCTATGCCAATGGGCGGAGGCGGAATGCCAGGAATGATGTAAGCCATTAACAATGGTTGGCAAGTATTTTTATCTTGCTTGTGTATTTTTAATATTACTAATCTACACACAATTGGTTAAAAATAAACCTAAATAAAAAATCCGATAGCATTAGTTTTCTATCGGATTTTTTTTATGGATTCTTTAAAAATTAATTTTTTATTCAGTCTTCGTAGAAATATGAAAAATTGCATCTCCTTGATACACCATTGGTGCTTGATTAATATTTATAATGTACCCATCATTTCTTGCTAAAACGGGGTGGCTTACGGCTCCAAAAGGATCTGAAATTCTGGCAATCAATTGATCTTTAGTTACAAAATCTTGTAAGTTCGTTTTTATATGCAAAAAACCAGAACAATCTGCCCGCATCCAATGTGTTTCCTTTATTAAAATACTTTTTTTAACAATTGGCGGAACTTCAATTTTTGGATTTAACATATCTAAATGTGCAAGTACTCTTTTTACGCCACTTAAAGCTTCTTTACAAATCATTTTATCTAAACTTAAGCTTTTTCCACTTTCATTTAATAAAATAGGTATATTCATTTTACCACATGATTCTCTATAAGAGCCTTCTATTTGATCTCCAAATAATGTAAAAGGCGCATTAAATACGGATGCTAATTTTGAGACTACTTCATTATCATCTTCTATTCTAATTTGTGCCGCATTGTAGCGATCTGCGCCACCTGTATGAAAATCCATGCAAAAATCTGCAAGCGGTAAAATTTCTTTAGAAAAATTAAATGCAAATCTACTTGCTAAAGATCCTTTCGAATTTCCTGGAAATTGTCTATTTAAATCTCTACCATCAGGGAAATATCTTGATTTATTAATGAAACCAAAAATATTAACGATTGGCATACAAATGATAGTTCCTCTGGTAGGAATGTTTAATTTATGGGTTAAAACTTCTCTAACAATTTCCATTCCGTTCACCTCATCTCCATGAATACCGGCAGTTATTAAAACTGTTGGACCTGGATTTATTGATCTTTCTATAAATACTGGCACCTCTACAGCTGTACCCGTAAATAACCGAGCAGTATTAAAGTTGAGCTTTCTACTTTCTCCTAGTTTTATTTTCTCTCCTAATATTTCTAAATCTTCTGGATGTATTTTATCTATTGTCATTTTTTAACTTAAAGTGTACTCGTTCAATATTAATGCTTTTTAGTCTCCTTTTTTTGCTTTTTCAACTCACCTTCGTGGTCTAAAACAATTTCTTCATCTCTATATTTACAACAAGGATGCACAGAATTATAAGCTTCATCAGTAGCTTTTAGTTTCTTATTTTCAAAACCAAGAACGTCATGACCTACTTCTAAAATAGCACTTTGGATGGTTGCAATATCCGTTTTACGTTCATCCATAATTAAATTTAATTGATGTGTGTCTACACTCCAAATTGCAAACTTTACTCCTTTCGATTTTAAAGCCGCTGTTTCAATTCTTTTTTTACACATGCCACAAATCCCGTCTACTTCAAAAGAAACTTTAGCATTTTTATTCTTTTCAACCTCTTGCGATTGTAGTGAAAAGGCAATTAAAATTATACTTAAGGTAACTATTATTTTTTTCATTTTTTATTGATTTTCTTTTAGATATTCGTAAAATTTTTTCTTCGGATTATAAGACAAAAAAGATAAATTTCGAAAATTAAAAAACTTCTCGATACAAATTTATTCGTTTCTTCTAAAATCAATCGAAGTACCATTGGGGTATTGATTAACTTTTAAATTACTTAATTTTAAAACGCAATCCTGCATAAATTGTTCTTCCAAAGATGGGAGCATACACAATTGTGCTATCAAAATAAGGTCCAAAAGGATCATCGCTTGCTAAAATAGGATTTTTTTGTTGAACATTTGTTAAATTCTCTGCACCTAAATAGACTTCGAATTTATCAGAAAATACTTTTGTTATTTGTGAATTCAACAATTGATAGGCATCCGCATATGCTGGTAATTGATATTGAACAGGATTCGACGCTGTATTTGGCAAACGTTGTTTACCAATATTATTAAAAGTAACATCAAATTTCCATTGAGAATTATTCTCTTTTATGACTGTTTCGTAAGAAATGTTTGCAAAAAATCTATTTTGAGGCTGAATTGGTTTTTGCAAATTACCGCTTTTAAAATCCGTAGAAATATCAAAATATTTATACGCAGTTCTTAATTCTACATTTTTTGCCAAACTATAATTTACTTCTACTTGAAAACTATTGGCAATACTTTTTCCGTTTAAATCATAGAATGAAATCTGTTGCGGATTTTCCCAATCTACAACAACTTGATTTTGAAAATTTGTTTGATAAAAGTCAAAAGTAATGTCTCCTTTTTTATCAAATAAATTAAATCGCTGTAGATAAGAAACGCCATAATTCCATGCTATTTCAGGATTTAATCCGTAGATATTTCCACCATTAGCGTCAATATTTATATTTCTTGAACTTGCAAATAACTGCTGATTTTCTGCAAAAATATTAGCACTTCTTTTTCCTCTTCCAACAGAAGCTCTAAAAACACCTTTTTCCCAAGGCACATATCTAAGGTGCAATCTTGGGGTGATAAAAGTTCCTAATAAATTATGTCTATCAATTCTTAAACCAGCGGTAACACTAAAATTGTCTAAATTATCATAAGCGTATTCAAAAAATGCTCCAAAATCATTTTCTGTTCTACTAAAGTCTGTTGCATTTACCAATTCACTAAATTGATCGTGGGTAAAACTAATTCCTGTTTTAAATTTATTTCTTGTATCGCCAATAATCGAATTAAAAATAATATTTGAATACACACTTTGATGCTGAATATTATAAGTGCTTAAACCAAAATAAGAGTCTTGTTGATGATCACTGTATGCTATTTGAAAACCAATACTTTGAAAAGGCATTTCTGGAAAAACATAGCCTAGTTTAGCAGAGGTTTCAAAGCGTTTTGTATCAATTTCACTACCCCAATAATTGGTGGTCCCTCGATCTGAAATCGGGTTAAAATCGAGCTCACCAGTTTGTTTTTCATCCTTTAAAAAACGGACATTTATAAAACTAACCCAACCTTTTTTTGCATCGGTAAATTGCCACCTGTTCATTACATTTATTTGGTTTGATAAAGGCATATCTAAAAAATTATCGCCATTCATATCAAACTTTTGTCCTGTATAATTTCCGTGCACATACAAACCTGTTTGCCATTTATCAGAAACTTTTTCATTAAAATGTGTATTTAATTCGAATCGTCCATTTGCAGATCCGTAAGCATTTAAAAAGAACTTGCTATCAGTAAAAGGTTTAACCAATTCTGCATTTATTTGCCCAGAAATACTCTCAAAACCGTTTACAACAGAACCTGCACCTTTAGAGATTTGAATACTTTCTACCCAAGTTCCTGGCGTAAACGTTAGGCCGAATGCCTGAGCTGCTCCTCTAATAGAAGGTATGTTTTCTTGTGTAATTAGTAAATACGGACTCGTTAAACCCAACATTTGTATTTGTTTTGTTCCTGTTAAAGCATCAGAAAAACTAACATCAATAGATGGATTTGTTTCAAAACTTTCGGCCAAATTACAGCAAGCAGCTTTTAACAATTCATCTGCATTTACGGTAAACATATTGGCTGTTTCAAAGAAAGATTTTTGAGTCGATTTTCTCTTTGTGTTTATGGTTACTTCTTCTAGCTCACTTTCTGGTGTTAAAAAATGACGAATAGGCTCTAAATTACGTATTGTAATTGTATCGGTTTTATATCCTAGATAATTAACAACTAATTTTTTATACTCAGGTTTATAAGTAATTGTAAATGCACCTTTTTCGTTTGTTACTGCGCTTACATTTGTGTTTAGCCAATGCAATGTTGCACCAGAAACTCCTAAAATATCTTTAGAATTATTTTTATCCATAATTATCCCTGTAAAAGTTGCTTGAGAAAATAGTAGGATTGGAATAAATAGTAAGAAACTACTTATGATTATTTTTTTCATTTTGTGTTTTAATTTTTGTTTAATAACATGAATTTTATCACCTAAAAGATGAGCAATACCTATTAAAAAATAAAAATTAAATTAGAAAAATTTGATATAAAACATGATACTCTAGCCGAATATCTGGAGGAGAAAAATTATTGTAAAAATTATTTTCTGATTCATTTTTTAAAAATAAATCAGTGTAAGAAGTTAAAAAAGATGCTATAAATTGTTGTTTACTAAAAGATATTTTGTCTACTTTATTAAATTGTAATTGATCTTGACCATCTATTTGATGAACTTCGTCTTTACAGCAATTTTTCTTTTTGGGTGATGTTACAGAATCCATATTCATTGCACAACCTTCTGCTTGACCTGTAAAAGAAACGTCTACTAATAAATCACCACAATAATGCTTTGCTACGGTAAATGAAAAGGTAGAGAAAAGCACCAAAAATGCTAGTAGAAAAGATATTATTTTAGTAATTAATTGTCTCATTGTCTTGTTGCAAATTTACAACAAGAATTTTAATTTAGGCTCAAAATTATTTTCTCATAAAATTATATTAAAAAAGCAAATAACACAATTAGATATTTTTTTTTGATATACTTTTGCATACAATTTTTTACTTATGAAAATAACTGTTTTACAAAGAGAAATAGATGTTATTATTGCATCAAAATCAATCAAAGAAGAAAAATTACAAGCGATTTGTGATTTTTTAGAAAATGAAATTTCATACTATGATTGGGTTGGCTTTTACTTTAAAAACGGAGATAAGGAAGAATTAAAATTAGCTCAATTTACTGGTGAGCCTACAGAGCACACTATTATTCCTTTCGGAAAAGGAATTTGTGGTCAAGTTGCTGTTAGCAATAAAAACTTTGTGGTTCAAGATGTTACAGCGCAAGAAAATTATATTTCTTGTGGTTGGAAGGTGAAGTCAGAAATTGTGATTCCTATTTTTGTTGGCGGAGAAAACATTGGTCAAATCGATATAGATTCTCATACAGCAAATACTTTTACAGAAAAAGACGAACAACTTTTGGAGTATATTTGCCAAAAAGTAGCTACTATTATTTAATCTGATTGGTTTAAAATCGTTACAAATAACATAATTCTCAATTGACTAATTCCTAAATAATGAGAAAACAAGAATCAATTTCTACATTTTCTTCCGCAAGTTCAGAATCTAATTACTACGCTAAGAAAGAATCTCTCTTAGATCAATTTATTATTTGGTTTAGAAAGTTTTTAGATAATAACTAGTAGCACATTTAATATTTTATTACAGCAAAAAAAATATTTTATTTTTTGTTAATTACTTAGTTAATTTGTTATTATCTTTTTATTGTGGCTAACTCAATGTTTACGTAGTTTTGCGTGCTTAACAACACAACAGAACAATGAGCACTTCAAAAACAATTAAATCTGCATTAATTTCGGTTTTTCACAAAGATGGTTTAGCACCAATTGTACAAAAATTAAACGAATTAAATGTAACTATTTACTCTACTGGCGGAACAGAAAAATTTATTAAAAAACTAGGAATCAATGTAATTCCTGTTGATGAAGTTACTTCTTATCCTTCTATATTAGGCGGAAGAGTAAAAACTTTGCATCCAAAAGTTTTTGGAGGAATCTTAAACAGACAAGACAACGAAAGTGATATTGCTGAATTAAAAGAATATAATATTCCACAAATAGATTTAGTAATTGTTGATTTATATCCGTTTGAAAAAACAGTTGCTTCTGGTGCTTCTGAACAAGATATTGTAGAAAAAATTGATATTGGAGGAATTTCTTTAATTAGAGCATCCGCAAAAAACTTTAAAGACACTTTTACCGTTTCTTCAATGGATCAATATGAAGAGTTTTTAGCTGTTTTATCAGAAAATAAAGGAATAACTTCGATTGGGCAAAGAAAGAAATTTGCTGCAAAATCATTTAACATTTCCTCACATTACGACACTGCAATCTTTAATTATTTTAATGAAGACGAAATAGTTTTTAAAGCTAGCGAACAAAACTCTCAAACGTTGCGTTATGGAGAAAATCCACATCAAAAAGGTTATTTCTTTGGCGATTTAGATGCAATGTTTGATAAATTACATGGTAAAGAATTAAGCTACAATAATTTATTAGATGTAGATGCGGCTGTAAACTTAATGAATGAGTTTATTGGAGAAGATCCAACTTTTGCTGTTTTAAAGCACAATAATGCATGTGGTTTTGCACAAAGAGACACAGTTAAACAAGCATATGTAGATGCTTTAGCTGGTGATCCTGTCTCTGCTTTTGGAGGCGTTTTAATTTCTAACAAAGAAATCGACCAGGAAACTGCTGAAGAAATTCACAAACTTTTCTGTGAAGTTGTAATTGCGCCTAGTTATTCTGATGAAGCTTTATCAACCTTAAAGGGAAAGAAAAATAGAGTTCTTTTAATTCAGAAAACAACAGCATTACCAATTCAAAATATAAGAACCGCTTTAAACGGGTTATTAGTTCAAGACAAAGACTCTAAAACAGATCGTTTAGAAGATTTAACATATGTTACAAATACTAAACCTTCTAAAAGTGAGTTAAAAGATTTATTATTTGCTTCTAAAATTTGTAAGCACACAAAATCTAATACCATTGTTTTTGTTAAAGACAACCAGTTATTAGCAAGCGGAACTGGGCAAACAAGTAGAGTTGACGCCTTAACACAGGCAATTGAAAAAGCAACTAATTTTGGTTTCGACTTAAACGGAGCAGTGATGGCAAGTGATGCATTTTTCCCTTTTCCAGACTGCGTAGAAATTGCAGACAAAGCAGGTATAAAAAGTGTAATTCAACCTGGAGGATCTATTAAAGATCAGTTAAGTATAGATTATTGTAATGCAAATAATATCTCTATGGTTACCACAGGAACGAGACATTTTAAACATTAATTAATTTAATGGAAAAGACAGATTATATTTAGTAAATTTGTAATAGTACATTAAACAAAATAAGAAAATATTTTATGGGCTTTTTCGATTTTATGACTGAAGATATTGCAATCGATTTAGGGACTGCAAATACATTGATAATTCACAACGGAAAAGTGGTTATTGATGCCCCTTCAATTGTTGCTAGAGACAGGATTACTGGTAAAATAATTGCTATTGGTCAAGAGGCTAATTTGATGCAAGGTAAAACCCATGAAAATATTAAAACAATACGCCCTTTAAAAGATGGGGTTATAGCAGATTTTCAGGCATCCGAAGAAATGATTAAGGAATTTGTAAAACAGATTCCATCTATAAAAAAGAAATTATTTCCACCCGCGTTAAGAATGGTAATTTGTATTCCATCCGGAATTACAGAAGTTGAAAAACGAGCTGTAAGAGATTCTGCAAAACACATGAATGCAAAAGAAATCTATTTAATATATGAACCAATGGCTGCTGCAATTGGTGTTGGTATCGATATTATGGAGCCAAAAGGAAACATGATTATTGATATTGGTGGTGGTACAACAGAAATTGCTGTAATTGCTTTAGGAGGTATTGTTTGTGATCAATCTGTAAAAGTTGCCGGAGACTTATTTACCAATGACATTATGTATTATATGCGTACACAACACAATTTACATGTTGGAGAAACTACAGCCGAAAAAATTAAAATTACAATTGGTGCAGCAACCGAAGATTTAGATACGCCTCCTGAAGAAATGTTAGTTCAAGGTAGAGATTTACTAAGTGGTAAACCAAAACAAGTACAAGTTTCTTACAGAGAAATAGCAAAAGCTTTAGACAAATCTATTTTAAGAATTGAAGATGCCGTAATGGAAACTTTATCTAAAACTCCGCCAGAGTTAGCCGCAGATATTTACAACACTGGTATTTATTTAGCAGGTGGTGGTTCTATGTTAAGAGGTTTAGATAAGCGTTTATCTCGTAAAACAGACTTACCTGTTTATGTTACAGAAGACCCTTTAAGAGCTGTTGTTCGTGGAACAGGAATTGCTTTAAAAGAACTAAAAAAATACAAAAATATATTAATGAATTAGCATTATTAAGTTTTAACAATGCAACAACTCATCTACTTTTTTCGAAAGTTCAAATATTTTCTATTCTTCTTATTATTAGAGTTTATTGCACTTGCCTTAACATTTAATAATCTTGACTTTCATAAAAGTAAATTTGTAAACTCTGCAAATACAGTTACAGGAGGTTTTTACAACAAAGCATCCAGTATTTCTGAATATTGGAATTTAAAATCAGAAAACAGCATTTTGGCTGATGAAAATACTCGTTTAAAAAATCTTCTAGAAAAAAATATTTTACTAAACCCTAAAAAAGATGTGATTGTAATAGATACTATTGTCATAGATACCAGTAGATATCAACAAAAATATAGCTATACAACTGCAAAAGTTATCAAAAATAATTATGCCAAAGAGTTTAATTTTTTAACGATTGATAAAGGCCAGAAACTTGGTATGGAAAAAGAAATGGCTGTAATTAATAGTAGAGGAATTATTGGTATCATTGATAATGTTTCTGAAAACTACGCAAGGGTTCAATCTATTTTAAATAGAAATAGTAAAATTAATGCTCGTTTAAAAAACAGTAATTACTTTGGTACTTTAGGCTGGAACGGAAAAAACTATAATATTGTTCAACTTTCTGATATTCCACGACAAGCACCTCTAAAAATTGGAGATACAATAGAAACTGGCGGAAAATCAACAATTTTTCCTGAAGGAATTTTAATTGGTACAATTTCAGAAATAAACAAAGGGAATTCTGCAGACAATAAAGTAAATGTTACTCTTTTTAATGACATGAGTAATTTAGGCTTTATATACGCTATTAAAAGTTTTAATAAAGAAGAAATTAATATTCTAGAAGCACAAAATGAATAAACCATTTAACATGGTCGTATTATTTTTATTCCTGCTTTTTTTGCAGGTTTTTGTGCTGAATAACATTTTATTTTTCGGTTACATAAATCCTTATCTATATATCACTTTCGTTTTTTTATATCCACTAAAAAGCAATAGAATTCCGTTTCTTTTTTCTAGTTTTTTACTTGGTCTCTTAATTGATTTCTTTTCTGATTCTGGCGGTGTTCATGCTTTTTCAATTTTACTTATTGCTTATTTAAGATTATTCTTTGTAAGAATTTACTTTAGAAAAGGTGAAACTGATTATTCTTTTTTTAGTTTAAACTCAGAGTCTTTTGGGAAGATTTTTAATTATGTGGTAACTTTAACAGTAATTCATCACTTTATCTACTTTTCTTTGGCTAACTTTAGTCTTGAAAATTTATCGAACGTATTTTTAAATACATTATTTTCAAGTATTTTTACACTAACGCTATACTTTTTAGGGACTTATATTTTTAGCAAAAACGAATAATGAAAAGAAGTTTTTTACTCTATTTTTTAATAACTGTTATAGGTGTTATTTTTATTGGTCGCTTGTTTCAACTACAGATAATAAAAGGAGAAACGTACGATCCAATGCACAACGCTGCTATAAAAATTGAATATGATTATCCAGAACGTGGATATATTTATGATAGAAACGGAAAATTATTAGTTGCAAATCAGCTTTCTTATGATGTAATGGTGCAACCAAACCAGGTAGAGTCTTTAGATACGTTAGAATTTTGCAATCTTTTAAAAATTGACAAAGAAGACTTTTTAATCAGATTTAAAAGAGCAGAACATTATGCATCCTACTTACCATCCGTTTTTTTAAAACAATTAGCCAAAGAAGATTTTGCTTTTTTACAAGAAAAAATGCATAAATACAATGGTTTTTATATCCAAAAAAGAATCATTAGAAACTATCCAATAAACGCTGCAGCCAATGTGTTAGGTTATATTGGTGAGGTAAATGAAGAAAAAGCTAAAAAGAGTGATTACTATCAATCTGGAGAATTAGAAGGAAAAGACGGCGTAGAAAAACAATACGAAGACGTTTTAAGAGGTAGAAAAGGTAAAAAATATTTACAAAGAAATCGTTTTAATAAAGTTACCGGTTCTTATAAAGACGGGCTTAATGATACGCTTCCAGAAAACGGACAAGATTTAACATTAACAATAGACATTGATTTACAATTATTTGCACAACAATTAATGAATGGGAAGCGTGGCGGTATTGTTGCCATCGAACCGTCAACTGGAGAAATTTTAGCATTAGTTACCTCTCCTTCTTATGACCCAAATATGCTGGTAGGTAGAAAAAGATCTATAAACTCAGCAAGTTTGATGGATCCTACAAATCCTGAAAAACCAACTTATGATAGAGGTTTACTGGCTGCATATCCTCCTGGATCTCCTTTTAAAATAATGAATGCTTTAATCGGTTTGCAAGAAAATGTTATTAACGAGCAAAGTTCTTTTTTATGCTTTGGTGGATACAGATATGGAAGCAGATCTACTGCCTTTATGAGATGCCATTGTGGAGTTTTTAATTCTCCTATAAGATTAAAGACAGGGATAGCAAGATCTTGTAACAGCTATTTCGCAAATACTTATAAACGAATTATTGAAAAAAATAAAAAACCATCTAAAGGGTTAGACAACTGGAACAGACACATAACTAGCTTTGGACTTGGTAATTACTTAGGATATGATTTACCTGCCGGGCAAAAAGGATTAATTCCGGATGCTGCATATTATAACGCACGATACAAATATGCGTGGGGAGCTTCTACAACCATATCTAATGCAATTGGGCAAGGAGAAGTTTTAACAACACCTATTCAATTAGCTAATTTTACTGCAGCTATTGCTAACAGAGGCTTTTTTTATACGCCGCATATTGTAAAAAAAATAAATAGAAAGACAATTAATATTACTGATTTTACGACCAAGAAACAAACCACTATTGATAAAGAACATTTTGCCCCAGTTATAGAAGCGATGCATGAAGTTTTTAAAACTGGAACAGGTAGATGGAGCCAAGTTAACGGAATTGAAATTTGCGGAAAGACAGGGACATCAGAAAACTCTATAAAAATAGTTGATGGTATTAAAGTTCAGGCCAAAGATCATTCCATTTTAATTGCTTTTGCACCAAAAGATAACCCCAAAATTGCAATAGCAGTTTTTGTAGAAAATGGAGGTTATGGATCAACAATTGCTGCACCTATTACTAGTTTATTAATAGAGAAATATTTAAATGGTAGTATTTCTGAAGTAAACAAAATTAGAGAACAAAATATGTTAAATATGAGTTTGCAAGAAGTATACGATAAGCAAACATCAAAAACCAAACAAATTGCGTCAGGAAAAGAATAATATTTTTGCAGGTATTGATTGGATTTTAGTATTTCTATACATTGCATTAGTTGGTTTTGGATGGTTAAACATTTATGCAGCTTCTAAAACCGAAAAAAATCACGAAATTTTAGATTTCTCTACAAAATATGGTAAACAAATTCTTTGGATTAGTTTTAGTATTCCATTAATAGTTATTATTCTATTCTTTAATTCAAAGTTTTATGAAAAGTTTGCAAGTATTCTTTATTTAATTTCGATCTTTTCTTTAGTGCTACTTTTCCCACTTGGAAAAGAAATTAATGGTGCAAGATCTTGGTTTAATTTTGGGGCTATGAGCTTACAACCTTCAGAATTTGTAAAAGCTTGTACAGCTTTAGCAGTCGCTAAACTATTAAGTGATAGACAATACAATTTTAAGCTAGTTAAAAATCAAATAAAAGCATTTATCATTGTCTTCTTCCCAGCCGTATTAATCACTTTACAACCAGATGCTGGTTCTGCACTTATTTATTTATCCTTCTTTTTTGTTTTAAATAGAGAAGGCTTAACGCTCAATTATATTTTATTAGGCGCAACTGTAATTGCATTATTTGTTCTCACCATCTTTTTTGGAGCAAGTAATATGTTTATTTCACTCTTTATAATTATTTCTATAATAGTAGCATATATAATTTATAGAGGAGGAAAAAGGTTCTTTAGATTTAATTGGTACAAAATTTTGGCTTTTTATGCCTTTGTTGCACTATTCATTTTCGGTACAGAATTTACATATAACAATATATTTAAACAACACCATAGAGATCGTTTTGAGGTTTTACTGGGAATGAAAGTAGACAATGTAAACATTGGTTATAATTCTTATCAATCAGAATTAACCATTAGTTCTGGCGGATGGTTTGGAAAAGGTTTTTTAGAAGGAAATATTACGCAAGGAAATTTTGTTCCTGAGCAACACACAGATTATATTTTTAGTACGGTTGGTGAAGAATGGGGTTTTATAGGCAGTAGTTTTGTTATCATTCTATTTATGTTGATGATGTATCGAATTATTTATTTATCAGAAACACACACAAATAAATTTGGCCGAATATATGGCTATGGATTGGCGTCTATACTATTCTTTCATGTAATTGTAAATATAGGGATGGTTATAGGTTTATTGCCAACTGTTGGTATACCTCTACCCTTCTTTAGTTATGGGGGCTCTTCTCTTTGGGGTTTTACCATCTTGCTTTTTATCTTTATTAGATTAGATGCCCACAAAAATTACGATTGGTAACCGCTATTTATGCTTAAGTTCTAAATCTTACAACTTTTGGCCTTAATACAAGATATCGTACTATAGAAAAAGTTTACAAGTTGTGCCAAAATTCATCTTGGATTTATAATTAAACAAAAGATATAACCAGAGAACCAATACAATTGCTAGAACAATGGGCTCAAT
>NZ_MSCM01000001.1:2323892-2402224 GCF_002954665.1 Polaribacter glomeratus
AATATTCTAAACTATTTTGACAATAGAAAATACTAACACATCTGCAGAATCTTTCACTGCAAGAATAAAGTATTTAGAGCACAGTTTAAAGTCGTTAGAAACATAGAGTTCTTCCTTTTTAAACTCTCGATGATTTATACTTAAATTCTAAATTTAACAACTTTTGAATTTAAAAGGTACATTGACACAAAACTATCAAAATTCTTTTCCTTAAAAAATCTATTAAACAAAAAAAAACGCTCTGAATTGAATTCAAAGCGTTTTGTAGTATAAAAAATATTTTAATATTTATAACGTAGCTACATGCTTGGTTAACTTAGACTTTAAGTTTGCAACTTTATTCTTATGAATAATATTTCTTTTAGATAACTTATCTAACATCGAAACAACTTTAGCTAATTTAGACTGTGCTTCTGTTTTGTCTTCAACAGCACGTAAATCTCTAACTGCATTACGCGCAGTTTTGTGCTGATATTTGTTAAGTACTCTTTTAGCTTCGTTGCTTCTAATTCTTTTTAAAGCTGACTTATGATTTGCCATAATTCTTAATTTATTAGTTTTTATATATTAAAACTTTGTAGTCCGTACGGGAATCGAACCCGTGTTACATGGATGAAAACCATGCGTCCTAACCCCTAGACGAACGGACCATAACAATTAAATACTTCTCAATTGCGGGTGCAAATATACAACGTTTTTTAAATTGTGCAATTATTTTTGAAAAAAAATTACTTTTTTTTTCAAATTAATATGCTTTTGCAAAAAGCACCCTTTTTAAAGAAGGATTCCCAGTTAATACACAAATACCAATTTCTTCTTTTGCATCGTTAGGAATACACCTAATAGTAGCTTTTGTATACTCTTTGATCCTTTCTTCTGTTTCTGATGTTCCATCCCAATGTGCAGAAACAAAACCACCTTTATTCTTTATCGCTTTTTTAAATTCATCAAAAGTTGTTACCTCTGTTGTATGTTCATTTCTAAAATCGGTTGCTTTCTTAAATAAGTTATCCTGTATTTCAACCAATAAAGTATCAATAAAATTAACAACATCATCCTGAGAAACAATTTGCTTCTCTAAAGTATCTCTTCTGGCAACTTCTACTGTATTATTTTCTAAGTCACGACTTCCAATAGCCATTCTAACAGGAACTCCTTTTAATTCATACTCTGCAAACTTTGCTCCTGGTCTGTAGGTATCTCTATCATCATATTTAACAGAAATTCCTTTTTTGCGTAATTCTTTTACAATTTCATTTACTTTTTCTGAAATAGCAACTAATTGCTCATCATTCTTATAAATGGGAATAATTGCCACTTGAATTGGCGCTAATTTTGGAGGTAAAACTAACCCTAAGTCATCAGAATGCGTCATAATCAATCCACCAATTAAACGAGTGGAAACTCCCCAAGAAGTAGCCCAAACATATTCTTGCTTGCCTTCTTTTGAGGTATATTTTACATCAAACGCTTTTGCAAAATTCTGACCTAAAAAATGGCTGGTTCCTGCTTGCAAAGCTTTTCCGTCTTGCATTAAGGCCTCTATAGTAAAGGTTTCTTCTGCACCTGCAAAACGTTCACTTTCAGATTTAGAACCCTTTATAACTGGCATTGCCATAAAATTTTCTGCAAATTCCGCATATACTTCTTGCATTTGTTTTGCTTCTATTACCGCTTCGTTTTTGGTTGCATGTGCAGTATGACCTTCTTGCCATAAAAATTCTGCTGTACGCAAAAACAAACGGGTTCTCATTTCCCATCTTACCACATTTGCCCATTGATTAATTAACAACGGTAAATCCCTGTAAGACTCAATCCAACCTTTGTAAGTGCTCCAAATAATTGCTTCGGATGTTGGCCTAACAACCAACTCTTCCTCTAATTTAGCCTCTGGATCTACTCTTAATTTACCAGGATTATCTGGGTCGTTTTGCAAACGATAATGGGTTACAACTGCACATTCTTTTGCAAAACCTTCCGCATTTTTTTCTTCAGCTTCAAACAAACTCTTAGGCACGAAAAGCGGAAAATATGCATTTTGATGTCCTGTTTCTTTAAACATTCTATCTAACTCTGCTTGCATGTTTTCCCAAATTGCATATCCGTAGGGTTTTATAACCATACAACCTCTAACTGCTGAATTTTCTGCTAAATCGGCTTTTACCACCAATTCGTTATACCACTTAGAGTAATCTTCTGTCCTTTTTGTTAACTTCTTGCTCATAAATATTTACTTTGGCACAAATATTGTTATATTTATAGTGAAATAATATCTTAGTTTCTGGTTTTTTGTTACCATTTACAAAACTAGTATAAAATGATCATAGACCAAGTAAAGTTTAAATGTTTTACACTATTATTTTATTTTTTTCGTTTATCAATTAAAATTCAACATTATGAAAACTACATCTAAATACTTTAAAAATTATTCATTACTTACTTTATTTGCAATGAGTTTGCTATTGTTTTCTTGTGGCACATACCAAAGTGTTTACAATCAAGATGGTATTTATGATGATGAAATAAAAAGACAAGTAGTAGAAGTTGCTGTAATTAATCAAAACCCTAATCAACAAAATTACCAGCAAAACTCTTTTACAAACAGATTAGAAGAACTTGAAAATATTGGTGAAAATGAGGTTTTTGTTGATGTTGATTCTTACAGTTCTGATAACACTACTTATATTGATGATGAAACTAATGACAACAACCTTAATTACAATGCAAATGCAGCTTGGGGATACGACAATAGTAGTGCGCCAATTGTTAACATAAATGTAATGAATGACCCTTATTGGAATGGCTTTAACAATTGGGGCTATAATGATCCTTGGTTATTTAATAATTGGGGAAATAGAAATTGGGGCATGTGGGGTGGTAACTATTGGGGAATGAACTCTTATTGGCATCCTTATCACAATGGTTTTGGATGGAATAACGGCTTTGTAAATCCTTGGTTTTATAATAGACCTTGGGGTAACAACAACTGGGGTAACAACAATAATTGGGGTAATAACAACAACAGAAATAGAAATGTTAGTTATGGAAGAAGAGACTACAATAACGTTAATAGAAGAAACACTAACGAAAACTCAAGATTTACCTCTGCTTTAAGTAGAAGAAGTAATGCAAATAATAGTTCTTCTACATCAAGAAGAAGTGCTAATTCTAATGTGCAAACTAGCAGAAGATCTACTTATTCAATCAGAAGAAATTCAACAAATAGTAGAAATAATAGTTCTCCTAATTACGAAAGAACTTCATCTTCAAATAATAACAATAATAGCAACACTTCGCAAAGAAGAAGTTCAACAAGTTCTTCATCTTCAGGAACGTCTGGCAGGAGTTCAACTAGTAGAAGTTCTTCATCAACATCGAGAAGAAGAGGTAACTAAAAATACATGCTTAAATAAAAAAACAATGAAACGATTTTATCTATCAGCGGTATTTATCGCATCCACTCTTGTGTCATTTTCTCAATCTTTGGGATATCAAGATTTAGGGTTACTTTTTTCACAAAATGACCAAAATGGAACTGCACGTTTTACATCAATGTCAGGAGCTTTTGGTGCTTTAGGCGGAGATTTATCATCCTTGAACATAAATCCGGCCGGTTTATCTGTATTTACAAACAGTTTGTTAACCGGAACTATTAATTCTAGAGCTTCTACTATTACCTCTAATTATTATGGTAATAGCATAGACTCTCAAGATCAATTTATAAATTTATCGCAAGTAGGAGCTGTTTTAGTGTTTGACAGTGCTTACAGCAAAGACTGGGGTAAATTTGCAATTGGTTTTAATTATAGGATTACAAAAAATTTTGCAGATAGTTTTGTAACAGAAGGTAACAGCGGTATTGCAACTTTTATCGAATTTCCAAAAGACCCC
The DNA here is from genome assembly GCF_002954665.1 of Polaribacter glomeratus. Lineage (GTDB taxonomy): Bacteria > Bacteroidota > Bacteroidia > Flavobacteriales > Flavobacteriaceae > Polaribacter > Polaribacter glomeratus. The sequence goes on from NZ_MSCM01000001.1 coordinate 2,327,784, forward strand.
GATCTACAAAACCCTATACAATATAACATTGCAGACAGCCAACGTTTTGAAAACAATTACGGAGGTAATCTTTCTGAGTTTAATCTTGGGTTTTCATCTGTATTTCAAAAAAATTTACATGTTGGTTTAAGTTTAAATTTTTATGATTTAACTTTTAATCAAAGATCCAGTTTATACGAATTTAACAGCGATACAGATGGCAACGAATTAGACGCTAAATTGTATCAAGAAAACTTAACTACTGGCGCTGGTTTTTCTGCAAACTTAGGTTTTATTTATAAAGTTCATAAAAGTGTAAGATTAGGACTATCATACCAAACACCTACGTACTTTTCAGAAATTTTAGAAAGAACAAATATTGTAGATAATGATGGTTTTAATGGTGATACAAGGATTTCTGTAAGTAATGACAATGCTGTTTACAACAATACAGATGGTAATTTTTTTCCAAGCCAAGAATTTATTTACAGATTAAAAACACCAAGTAAGCTAACCGCCAGCACTGCTTTTATATTTGGCAAAAATGGCTTATTGAGCTTAGATTATAGTAATAAAAGTTTTAATAGAACAAAATTATCAAATTCTAATTTCACAGATGAAAATGAATTTTTTCAAAATGAATTAAGAAATACACATAATTTAAACATTGGTTCAGAATGGCGGTTTGATCGATTTAGTGTTAGAGGAGGATACATGTTTGAACAAAACCCAGATAAATTGGCTATAAATTCTGATAATATTACGGGGTATTCTTTTGGTGGTGGTTATAATTTTAATAACTTTAAATTAGATTTTTCTTACAGAGATAATAATAGAACTGGTGTTTATAATTTTTACTCAGGTTTTGATGTAAACTCAACAGAACTAAGCATTAATAACAAAATTTTTACAACAACATTAACAATCAATCTTTAACAAACTACTTTTTAATAAAAAAAAGACTTCGTGTTTAAAATCATACGAAGTCTTTTTATTTGTTGTCAGTTTTTTCCCGTAATTTTGCAACTTATTTAAAGATTATGCAAGAGACTAAAATTACCATTCAAGAAACTACAAATAACACCATATTAAAATTTAACAGTAACACAATTTTAATTAACGGTGGTAGTTACGAATTTTCTAATATTGACGACGCTAAAAACTCACCCTTAGCGCAAGAATTATTTTATTTACCATTTGTAAAAAAGGTATTCATAACCGCTAACTTTATTGCAATTCAACGTTTTGATATTGTAGAATGGCTTGACGTTCAACAAGAAGTTGCAGAACAAATTGAAGCGTATATTGCTGACGGAAACCTTGTTGTAAACGAACAAACATCAACAACCAAAAAAGAAGCAATTGAAGTATATGCAGAGGTTACCCCAAATCCTTCAGTAATGAAATTTGGAACTAATAAAGCATTAACTCAAACTGATGTTGAGTACAAAAATATAGATGAAGCAAACAAATCATCGCCTTTAGCACAAGCAATTTTTACGTTTCCTTTTGTAAAAGAAGTTTTTATTTCTGATAATTATATCTCGATTACAAAATATGATATGGTTGAATGGAATGAAGTTTTTACCGAAGTTAGAAGTTTTATTCGCGAATACTTAGTGGAAGGAAAAACAATTATTAAAGAAATTCCGAGTGAAAAACCGGTTTCTGAAACTTCCGTTGACGTTCCTGCCGTAAAACTAGAAGGTATTCCTGCACAAATTGTAGACATTTTAGATGAGTACATAAAACCTGCTGTTGCTGCCGATGGAGGAAATATTGCATTTCGTTCATATGATGAAGTAAATAAAGTAGTAAGCGTAGTTTTACAAGGCGCATGTAGTGGTTGCCCATCTTCTACTGCTACTTTAAAAAACGGAATAGAATCGTTACTAAAAGAAATGTTGCCAAATCAAATTAACGAAGTGATTGCAATAAACGGATAAAAAATATGTCAGCAGAAAAAATAAATCCTTATAAAGATTCTCAACTTGGCAAAAAGGAACAAGTTACACAAATGTTTGACACTATCTCTGAAAATTATGATGACTTAAACAGAATTATCTCTTTAGGAATTGACGTTAAATGGCGTAAAAAAGTAGTTGCAATTGTCGGTGAAAATAATCCAAAGCAAATTTTAGATATTGCAACAGGCACCGGCGATTTGGCATTAATGATGGCTTCTCTAAACCCTGATAGAATTGTTGGTTTGGATATTTCGGCAGGTATGCTAGATGTTGGTAAAAGAAAAATTGCCAAAGCTAAATTATCAGAAAAAATTGAAATGATTGTAGGAGACTCTGAAGATATGCCTTTTGATGATCATACGTTTGACGCAATTACCGTTTCTTTTGGCGTTCGAAATTTTGCACATTTAGACAAAGGTATTACAGAAATTGCTAGAGTTTTAAAGCCTACAGGAGTTTTGGTTATTTTAGAAACTTCAAATCCCACTAAATTTCCTTTTAAACAAGGTTATAAATTTTACACAAATTATATACTTCCTATAATTGGTAAATTATTTTCAAAAGACAAAGTTGCTTATTCCTATTTATCAGAATCTGCAAATTCTTTTCCTTTTGGTGAAACTTTCAACAATATTTTGCAAAAAAATGGGTTTACACATACAAAGCATAAACCTGTAACTTTTGGAGTTGCTACAATTTATACTGCAAGCAAATAACAATGAATAAAAAAGTGCTATTTTTTGGTTTTTATCTAATGATTTCTGCCGCGTTTTATGCGCAAAGAGAACCTGTAGAAAACTTACCAACGTTTGATGAAAGAAGGTTGCATTATGGTTTTTACTTAGGGGTTAATCAAAATGATTTTAAACTAAATCTAAGAAACAGTACAATACCAAATGCAGATATTAGAGTTGAACCCTCTGCTGGTTTTAATGTTGGTTTAATTACTGACTTTCGTTTACATAAAAATTTAAGTTTACGTTTTGAACCAGGTTTAATGACAAATTCAAAGAAAATTTATTTTAATCATCTAGCCACAGCACAAGATAGTGTTAGAGAGGTTGGCTCGACCTACTTGCACGCGCCTTTATTATTAAAATTTAGTACCGATCGGTATAAAAATATTCGTCCTTATTTATTAGGTGGCGTTTCGTATAATTTTAATTTTTCTAGTAATGAAGACAATCAAGACGATAATTCTTCTGGACAATTTAGAATGAAATCAAGCGATTTTATGTACGAAGTTGGTTTAGGAATTGATATCTATTTAAATTTCTTTAAGTTCTCACCTTCTATTCGTGGCGTTTTTGCGATAACAAACGAAATAAAATACGATAATGACCCTAACAGTCAATGGACTTCGCCAATAAACTTTATGGGAACGCGTGGCGTTTTTCTTACTTTTGCTTTTGAATAGCGCCTGTTATTGAAGGGTTATTTCTCAGATATTCACAAAGCTATTTGACTTAGTTACGCCAAGTGATTAGCAAATCTGGCTAAATAAACGATGTTTTCTATGTTTCTATTGTGGTAAAATTGTTTCACAATGCTATTTCGCTGCGTATTTTAAAAGAATTAAGCAGCATAAAACTATTTTTTAACTGTTCTAAATATTTTTCTGCCCTAAACGACTCCTCGAATACTAACAACTGCGCTTAAACTCACTTAATAAAATTGCCGTTGCCGTTGCAACATTTAAACTTTCTGTTTCTTGGGTTTCTCCAAATCTTGGGATACAAATTTTGTTTTTTATCAGTGCCTTTATTTCATCAGAAACACCATTTGCCTCGTTTCCCATAATTAATATAGCTTCTTCTGGTAAAGTTGATTTGTATACATTTTCGCCATCCATATCAGCAATAAAACTTGGTACAGCTGCTTCTTTTAAAAACGTTGCTAAATCAATATATTTTACAGATATTCGGGTTAAAGAACCCATGCTTGCTTGCACTACTTTTTGATTGTAACAATCTACCGTTTCTTTAGAACAAAGTAATTGAGTAACCCCAAACCAATCGCATAAGCGAATAATTGTACCTAAATTTCCAGGATCATTTATAGCATCCAAAGCAATTGTTAATCCGTTAGTTTGAAGCGGTTTTTCATCAGGAATTATAAATAATCCTAATACTTTATTTGATGCTTTTAAGTTGCTTATTTTTTGTAATTCTTTATCCGAAACTCTTATAATTTTATCCGAAGAAATATCGGTTTGAAAATCTTCTGTAGCAAATAAAGTGTCTACTTTAAAAGAAGAGTTTAATAGTTCATTCACAACTTTTATTCCTTCAGCAATAAATAATTTATGCTTTTGTCTGTACTTTTTTTGAGATAAACTTGTTATAATTTTAAGCTGACTTTTTGAGATGCTCATTAATTGTTTGTTAATTGGAATTAACCGTTGAAAATTGTTATTTTTGATTTTCTTAGCAGCGCTAAAATAATGAAAAAAATTTCGTTTTATTTTTTATTAATTATCTTTTTTGTTTCATGTAATTCTACAAAACATGTAACCGAAGGCGAACACATGTTAAATGATAATTATATTTTTATAGACAGCATAAAAACAAAAGGTACAGATTTACAAAAATATATATTACAAAAACCAAATCCTCGTTTTTTAGGCTTACCAATTGCGTTATATTTTCATAATATTGGCAATCATAACAAACCTAAAACACCCATAAAATGGGCTAAGAAAAATCCACGTTCTTACAATTTTATAAAAACTATTTTTTCTGAAAAGCAAAGTATAGCGTATGCTAATTCGTTTATAAAACTAAATAATAGGTTTTTAAAGAATAATGAACCCGAAATAATTAATGAGATAAAGGTAAATAGAACTGCAGATAATTTGTGGGCTTATTACAAAACGCAAGGGTATTTTAAATCTTCTGTAAATTCTCAAATTAATAAAGATTCCGTCAGCAAAAAAGCTTCCGTTGCCTATTATATTACTACAGGGAAAGCTACTGTTTTAGATTCTATTAAATTTAAAATAGATTCGCCAGTTTTAGATTCAATTTATAAAACAGCTAACATAGAAACTTTTTTAAAAACTGGAGAACAATATAAAGATGTAACCTTTAGAAATGAAGCAAATACTGTTGTTAAACTTTTTAGAAATAGTGGAATTTATCATTTTACAGAATCGGCTTTAGGTTTTTATGTAGATTCTACTAGAACAGATTACAAAACAAATGTAGAGTTTTTAATTTCTGGAGAACGGTTAATTGAAGAAGACGGCCTTTATGTAGAAAAACCGTTTAAGGTTCATACCATAAAAGAAATTAATGTTATTACAGATTATTCATTTACAAAAAAAGGCGGATCGATTCAAGATTCTGTAGACTATAAAGGAATTAAATTTTTAGCATACAACAAGTTAAGGTACAATCCTAAATACTTAGCACAGTCAATTTTCTTAAAACCAGAAGGTATTTATAAAGACACTTTAAGTAATTTAACACGAACCCATTTAAAGTCTTTAAAGAATTTTAAATCATCTAATATTGTTTACTCCTCAATTCCGGGTACAGATGATGAGCTAAAAATGGATATTTTTTTAGCTCCTTTAGAAAAATTTACGCTAGGCTTAGAAACAGAATTAACGCACTCTAACATCAGAAATATTGGTACTTCTGCAAAATTTTCTATTACAAATAGAAATACTTTTAAAGGTGCCGAACTGCTAAAAATGTCTCTTTTAGGTTCTTGGTTTAATTCAAATAATGGTCCAGGTTACGAAATTGGTGCAGATGTTTCATTAGAAGTACCTAGGTTTGTTGCTCCTTTTGGATTAAATAAATTAGTACCAAAAGAAATGTCGCCAAGAACATTATTCTCTGTAGGATCCAGTTTTCAGAAAAACATTGGGCTAGACAGACAAACATTTTCTTTTTTAACAGATTACAAATGGCAATTTAATCAAAAGAAAACGATACAATTAGAGGTTTTAAATACACAATATGTACAAAATTTAAATATTGGTAGCTTTTTTAATATCTATAAATCTGAATTTAGAAATCTGAACGCTGTTGCTAAAGTGTACTTTAATGATACCAACAAAATTTTGAGTTTGCCAAATGAAGCGTTAACTTTTATGAACACTGTTACAACCGATATCAATTTTAGAGCTAGTAATTCTGATGAGTTTAACACCGCAAAGAATATTTTAAATAGATATAATATAATTACATCCGACTTTTTAATTCCGGTGTTTGGCTACTCATATACCTACAATAACCAAACAACTTTTAAAGACAGCGATTTTTCTTACTTTAAAGTTAGAATTGCAAATTCTGGAAATATTTTAGGATTACTATCTAAAAACAGAAATGAAAACAACAAAAAAACATTCTTAAACATTCCGTTAGCTCAATATTTTAAAACGGATATTGAATATAAAAAATTCTGGAATTTTGGAAATAACGCCGTTTTTGGAGTACGAACATTTTTGGGAGCTATTGTTACGTATGATAATTCTGATATTCCTTTTACTAAAAGTTATTTTGCAGGTGGATCCAATGATATTAGAGCATGGCAAACCTATGAACTTGGCCCAGGAAGTAGAAATACAGGTTTAGAATACAATACAGGTAGTTTTAAATTTTTATCAAGTGCAGAATATCGATTTGATGTTTTTAGCCGATTAAAAGGTGCTTTATTTGTTGATGCAGGAAATATTTGGGACATTTCTGGTTCTAGTTTGGTCGATGACAATTCGAGATTTAATGGTTTTAACTCTTTAAAAGACATTGCTATTGGGTCTGGTTTTGGCGCAAGATTAGACTTTAGCTTTTTAATTTTACGTTTCGATATTGGTTTTAAAACCTATGAACCTTACTTAGATAGCAACAAATGGTTTAGAAATTATAATTTTTCGAACGCAGTTTATAATGTTGGTATTAACTACCCTTTCTAGTAAAATAAGTGCTAAAATTCTATAACGTTTTCGTTATTTTATTACCAATCAATATTCTTAAACTACTATTTTTTAGTACTTTTGACATATATACATCCATAAAATACACAAAATGAGTCATACTATAAAACCTGGAGTAGCAACAGGAAAAGAAGTTCAAGCAATTTTTAAATTAGCAAAAGAAAAAGGTTTTGCTTTACCAGCAGTAAACGTAGTAGGTTCTAACACTATTAATGGTGTTTTAGAAGCTGCTAGAGATTTAAATGCACCTGTAATTATACAGTTCTCAAATGGAGGAGCACAATTTAATGCAGGTAAAGGCTTATCAAACGAAAATCAAAAAGCCGCAATCGCTGGCGGAATTGCTGGTGCAAAACATATTCATGAATTAGCAGTTGCTTATGGCGTGCCTGTAATTTTACATACAGACCACTGTGCAAAAAGTTTATTACCCTGGATTGATGGTTTACTTGATGCTTCAGAAAAACATTTTGAAGAAACTGGCAAGCCTTTATATAGTTCTCACATGATTGATTTATCGGAAGAACCAATTGAAGAGAATATAGAAATTTGTAAAGCATACTTAACTCGTATGAGTAAAATGGGTATGACGTTAGAAATTGAATTAGGTATTACCGGTGGTGAAGAAGATGGTGTTGATAATTCTGATGTAGATGCATCTAAATTATACACACAACCAGAAGAGGTTGCATATGCATATGAAGAGTTACTAAAAATTTCTCCTCAATTTACAATTGCTGCTGCTTTTGGAAACGTACATGGAGTTTACAAGCCAGGAAACGTAAAATTAACACCAAAAATTTTAAAAAATTCTCAAGAATATGTTTCTAAAAAGTACAACGTTCCTCATAATACAATTGATTTTGTGTTTCATGGAGGATCTGGTTCTACTTTAGAAGAAATTAGAGAAGCTATTGGTTATGGTGTTATTAAAATGAATATAGATACCGATTTACAATTTGCTTTTACAGAAGGAATTAGAGATTATATGCAAGGTAAAGCTCCTTATTTAGCAAATCAAATTGGTAATCCTGATGGAGCAGAACAGCCTAATAAAAAATATTACGACCCAAGAAAATGGTTGCGTGAAGGTGAAGCAACTTTTATTACAAGATTAAAACAAGCATTTGCAGATTTAAATAATGTAGACACATTATAAAATTTGTATACTAAACATTTAAAAGCATTTTGAAATATTTCAAGATGCTTTTTTTATGCTCAAAATTAGGGTACTTAAAAAGAATCCTATTAAGAAAATTTATAGTTCATAAAAATCTTTTACATTTGTAGACTGATTTTTATTTTTTTTTAAACACAAATAACAAACATCAACAATAAAATAAACTAACTATGAATGCTTGGTTTAAACGTAAAGACAAAGGAATTCAAACTCCTACAGAAGATAAAAAAGACACCCCAAAAGGACTTTGGTACAAAACTCCTAGTGGAAAAATTATTGACACAGAAGAGTTAAAAAAGAACCTATATGTAAGTCCAGAAGATGGATATCATGTAAGAATTGGTAGTAAAGAATATTTCGAAATCTTTTTTGATAATAATAAATTTTTAGAATTAGATGCAAATCTAACTTCAAAAGATCCTTTAAAATTCGAAGACACCAAAAAATATCCAGACAGATTAAAAGCTGCTCAAGAAAAAACAAAATTAAATGATGCTGTAAGAACCGCTGTTGGAAAATCTTTAGGAAAAGATATTGTAATTGCAGCAATGGATTTTGCTTTTATCGGTGGATCTATGGGTTCTGTAGTAGGTGAAAAGATTGCAAGAGCAATTAATTACGCTATCGAGCACAAAATTCCTTTTTTAATGGTTTCAAAATCTGGAGGAGCAAGAATGATGGAAGCATCACTCTCTTTAATGCAATTGGTAAAAACATCTGCAAAATTAGCACAATTAGCAGAAGTTAAAATACCTTATATCTCGTTGTGTACAGACCCTACAACGGGTGGTACAACAGCTTCTTATGCAATGCTAGGCGATATTAACATTGCAGAACCAAATGCATTAATTGCGTTTGCTGGCCCAAGAGTTGTAAAGGACACTACAGGTAAAGATTTACCCGAAGGATTTCAAAAATCAGAATTTGTCTTAGAACACGGCTTCTTAGATGCAATTTACGAAAGAAAAGAATTAAAAAAACAAGTAAATTTATATATTGATTTAATTCAGAATATACCAATTAGAGCTTAATAAAAAAGCAATCCTTGTTGCGTTTCTATTCAAAAATTAATTATATATTTGCAGCTTCAATGAAAGCATTGATATACATAATAATCATTTAAATAATATTGGCATGTACTTAACAAAAGAAGTAAAAGAAAGCATCTTCGAAAAGCACGGTAAAGGTAAAAACGATACTGGTACTTCAGAAGGACAAATTGCGTTATTCACACACAGAATTAACCATTTAACTGAGCATTTAAAAAGAAATCGTAAAGATTTTAATACAGAGCGTTCGTTAGTAATGATGGTAGGTAAGCGTAGAAGATTATTAGATTATCTTAAGAAATCTGAAATCAATAGATATCGTGCAATTATTCTAGAATTAGGAATTAGAAAGTAATTCTCACAAAAAAAAGAGGCTCTATAAACGTGCCTCTTTTTTTTATGATAAATTTTTGCAGCTTTTAGCTACAAAACATTAAATTTGTATTTCTCGTTAAAATGAGAATTAAAAAAAGTATTTGATTCTGTCTAACTCACAGAAACTTAATAAAAAAATCAAGAATCTTAACAAAATTCTTGTATTTCCATTGCAACAACAAACAACAACGCAACAACAAACAAATTAAAAATTTAGAATTAAAATTTTATGATTCCAAAAGTATTTAGAGAGGTTATAGACCTTGGAGATGGAAGAGAAATTTCTATCGAAACAGGTAAATTAGCAAAACAAGCTCATGGTAGTGTTGTTGTGCAATCAGGAAAATGTATGATGTTGTGTACAGTTGTTTCCAATTACGAACAAAAAGATCTTGGTTTTTTACCATTAACGGTAGATTATAGAGAAAAATTTGCAGCTGCAGGTCGTTATCCAGGTGGTTTCTTCAAAAGAGAAGCAAGACCAAGCGACGGCGAAGTATTAACAATGCGTTTAGTAGACCGTGTTTTACGTCCGTTATTCCCAAAAGATTATACCGCAGAAACGCAAGTGATGATTCAGTTAATGTCTCATGACGAAGATGTGATGCCAGATGCAATGGCAGGTTTAGCAGCATCAGCAGCGATTCAATTATCAGATTTTCCATTTGAATGTGCAATCTCTGAAGCAAGAGTTGGTCGTATCAACGGTCAGTTTATCATCAACCCAACAAGAGCACAATTAGCAGAATCTGACATCGATATGATGATTGGCGCTTCTGCAGATTCTGTAATGATGGTTGAAGGTGAAATGGATGAAATTTCTGAAGAAGAAATGGCAGACGCAATTAAGTTTGCACACGAAGCTATTAAGATTCAATGTGCTGCTCAATTAAGATTAGCAGAAGCATTCGGAAAGAAACCAGTTCGTGAATACGAAGCTGCAAGAGAAGATAAAGAGTTAGAGAAAAAGGTTCATGATATGGCATACGATAAAGTATATGCTATCGCAGAAGCTGGATCTGCTAAACATGAAAGAAGTGCTGCATTTAAAGAAATAAAAGAAGCTATCAAAGCAACTTTTTCTGAAGAAGAATTAGCAGATTATGGTGGTTTAGTTTCTGATTATTATCGCAAAGCAGAAAAAGCAGCGATTAGAGATTTAACCTTAAACGTAGGATTGCGTTTAGATGGTCGTAAAACAGATGAAATTAGACCAATTTGGTCAGAAGTAGATTATTTACCATCAGTTCATGGTTCTGCAATCTTTACTCGTGGAGAAACGCAAGCTTTAGCTACCGTTACTCTAGGAACGTCAAGAGATGCAAACAAAATAGATATGCCTTCTTATGAAGGTGAAGAAAATTTCTATTTACATTATAACTTCCCTCCATTTTGTACAGGTGAAGCTAGACCAATTCGTGGAACATCTCGTAGAGAAGTTGGACATGGTAATTTAGCACAACGTGGTTTAAAAGGAATGATTCCTGCAGATTGCCCTTATACAGTAAGAGTAGTTTCTGAAGTTTTAGAATCTAACGGTTCTTCTTCTATGGCAACTGTTTGTGCTGGTACAATGGCATTAATGGATGCAGGTGTTCAAATGATTAGACCCGTTTCTGGTATTGCAATGGGATTAATTTCTGATGCTGTATCTGGAAAATATGCTGTATTATCTGATATTTTAGGTGATGAAGATCACTTAGGAGACATGGATTTTAAAGTAACAGGTACTTCTGAAGGAATTACTGCTTGTCAAATGGATATTAAAGTAAAAGGTTTAAGCTACGAAATTTTAGTAAATGCACTAAAACAAGCTCGCGAAGGTCGTTTACATATTTTAGGAAAAATAACTGAAACTATTGCTTCTGCAAACCCAGAAGTAAAAGCACATGCTCCTAAAATGATTAACAGAAGAATTCCTAACGAACTAATCGGTGCATTTATTGGACCAGGTGGTAAACATATTCAAGAATTACAGAAAGAAACAGGAACTACAATTGTAATTACTGAAGATGCTGTAACTGAAGAAGGAATTATTGAAATCTTAGGAACAAGTCCAGAAGGAATTGAAAAAGTTATTGCTCGTATAGAATCAATGATGTTTAAACCAGTAGTTGGTAACGTGTACGAAGTAAAAGTGATTAAAATGTTAGATTTTGGTGCAGTTGTAGAATATATTGAAGCTCCAGGAAACGAAGTTTTATTACACGTAAGCGAATTAGCTTGGGAAAGAACAGACAATGTTTCTGACGTAGTGAAAATGGGAGAAATCTTAGATGTAAAATATTTTGGATTAGACCCAAGAACTCGTAAAGAAAAAGTTTCGAGAAAAGCTATTTTACCAAAACCAGAAGGGTATGTTGCAAGACCGCCAAGAGATGACAAACGTAGCAGTAGTCCTCGTGATAGCAGAGGTAGAGATAGTCGCGGACGTGATGATAGAAAACCAAGAGAACCGAGAGAACCAAGAAAAGAAGAATAAATTCTTGATATTTAAATAATTTATAAAAAGGCTGTCTTTAAAGACAGCCTTTTTTATTTTAAAGCAATTTTAGACATATCAATCTGAGCAAACTTATAAATACTACTTTTATAACTTTACAAAAAATAGCAAGTTACTATTAAGAGAAATACTCAAAGTATAAATCTAATGCAAAAGTCTAAAAAAATATTTCATCAAATAGTTTCAGTTTAGTAACTTTGTTCAATATTAAAAATAACTTTTTAGCCTTACTTCTAAATGATAGCAACTCCTCTTTTAATTATTTTTTTACTTATTGTATTCATTGTATTATGGCTGTTTGTCAAAACTATAGATGATCGTAAATGGCTCACTCTTTTAGTAAGTATTATTCTTACACCTGTAATCTATTTTTACTTGTTTTATCCTTTGTTAAACATTTTTAGCAATTATCATCACGAAAAATACTTTGAAGCTACTGCATGGAAAGAAAAACCTACTTTACGTTTCGAAATGAGCAACCAAATTATCGATAAACAATTGTTTAAAGGTAAAACTAAAAGTGAAGTTCAGAAATCATTAGGAACAAGCGAATGGTATGGCTGGGATGATAGTATCAAAGCAAATTCTCCTGAAAAATGGAACTACAACTTAGGTTTTAAGCCTGGTGCATTTAATACACAACAAGAATGTTTGGAATTAATATTCAAAAATGACACCGTTGTAAAAAGCCACCAATATCAAATGGAAAATTTAGATTACTAGAAATATAAGACATAAACGTTCGTTTTTTCTATCAAGAAAATAACCATAAAACAAATATCGATACAATTTAATAGCATTAATTTACTACTAGTTTTAGAAGTTTCTAATTTTAAACCTTTACAAAGCATCTTTATTATTTTACTTTAACTATTGATATACATGCTATTATTTTTAAAAATAGCTTACTTTATTATTGTAAAAAAGATAAGTATATGTCCATCAATTAATTTCTATTAATTTTATGAAACCATAGTAATAATTAGAATCCTTTTATTTTCTTTGCATCACTTATATGAAAATTCAACGTATCACATATTTATCTTTAGGAACAAATCAAGGAAATAAACTTGAAAATCTACAAAATGCGATTAATTCAATTGCTGATAAAGTAGGTGATATTCAAAAAGTATCCTCTGTTTATAAAACTGCTTCTTGGGGTTTTGCTAGCGACGATTTTTTGAATATCTGTTTACAAGTTACAACTTATCATGCTCCTGAAAAACTAATTAGCACTCTTTTACATATCGAAGCTGAACTTGGTAGAGAACGAAAAGATTCGAAAGAATATGTGGATAGAAATATTGATATAGATATTCTTTTGTTTGACGATGAAATTATATTTTCTAGAACGCTAACCGTTCCGCATCCAAAGATGTTAGAACGTAAATTTGTTTTAGTTCCTTTGGCAGAAATTGCGGGTTCTACTTTTCATCCAATTGAGAAAAAGCAGCTTACTGTTTGTTTAAAAAATTGTGATGACTCTTCTGAAATCACTGTGATTGAAGAAAAATTAAAAAGACCAATTCCGATATCAGAAAAGTATAATTACATCGCTATTGAAGGCAATATTGGCGCAGGAAAAACTTCCTTAGCCAAAATGATGTCTGATGAATTTAACGCAAAAATTATTTTAGAACGTTTTGCTGACAATCCTTTTCTTCCAAAATTTTACGAAGATAAAGAGCGCTTTGCGTTTCCTTTAGAAATGAGCTTTTTAGCAGATAGATATCAACAATTATCAGATGATTTAGCACAATTAGACTTATTCAAAAATTTAATTGTTTCTGATTACTACATCTTTAAATCGTTGATTTTTGCACAAATTACTTTGCAAAAAGATGAGTATGTTTTGTATAGAAAAATGTTTGACTTAATGTACAAAGAAATTACAAAACCAGATTTGTATGTGTATTTATATCAGAATACAGATCGCCTTTTGCAGAACATCAAAAAACGTGGCAGAGATTATGAGCAAAATATTGAGGCAGATTATTTGCAAAAAATCCATGATGGGTACAAACAATTTATAAGTACCCAACAAGATTTAAATGTTTTGGTTATCGATGTTTCAGAAATTGATTTTGTTGATAATGATGATGATTATAAGTATATCATCAACAAAATTAAAAACGTTTAAACCGCTACTTTTTAAGGTCTAATTTATCAGCAAAATAAGCACAAAAATCGCGCATTGTTGCACCCATTTTTGTGTCATCTGTTGCTTTTTCAAAAGCATCTGCCATAGAAACTAAAGTTTGATGATAAAATTGTTTCATTTCATCTACAGGCATATCTTTTGTCCACAAATCCATACGCAACGTATCTTTTTGTTTATGATCCCAAACAGAAATCATAATTGCTTTTGAAGCTTCATTATTAATTCCGCCATCTATTGCAGTCCAAGAAATTTCTTCAGGAACTTTGTTTTCATCTAAACCAACTTTAAATTTTATTTCAGAATTGTGTTTAATTGCCATTACTTTTTGGGTTTGTATTTAGATTTATTAAATAAATCTGATTCGTCTATTTCTAATAATTCTTGCAAAGATACATCATTATGTTTCATATAAGACCTTACAATTTGCCAACCAATCCAAACACCAATTTTACCTGGTGATAAGTTATCTTGTGCTGTATAAAACTTTGAAAACGGCGCATTTTCTAAAAATCGTTGATTTAGTTTTGTATCAGTACTAAACAATAATTTGTTATCTATAAAGTACATCCAAATTTGTTCTTCATTGGTAGTTGCCCAGTTTAATTTATCTTCTGGATATCCTATTTTTTCATGATCAGAAATTGAGGGTAAATACATGTCAATGAGGTACATTTTTTTGCCTTCTTGTATCATTTTAGCAATAAAATCTCTTTTGTTTGATGGGTATACTTGCTTGTCAATTATGGCATTTGCAACATCCACAACGATATGATTTTTGGTGTTATTTTCCTTAATATATTTTGGGTAATCTCCATAAAATTTATGATTTTCACCAAGATAGACATCCAAAGAAATAAGCATTAAACTGTCTGCATAAATAACCCGACTATCATAATCTATATTTGATAATATCGTTACAACAGCTGGTTCTTTAAACTCTTTGTTATAATATTTAACATGTTTAAAAAGCGATGCTATTTCATTTTCTTCGGATGAAAAATCTTTATATACTTTTTGAGTTTCTGCAAATAATTCTTGTTCTTGTTTGTCATTTATCTTTGCAAAAACCAAGCTATCTGTAAATTCTTTTGGGAACAAATATGGATAGTTTTGCTTCAACTGCGGTAAATTTTGACTTGTAGCTGTATAGAAATCTACATCATATCTTTTTACGGCAAAATCAACATTTATCTTAGAAACGTCTATTTGATTCAAATTTTTATCAGAACAAGAAAAAAACAGGCATAAAACCATTAAAACTGTAAAAAAAAATCTCATATTCTTCGTATCTTAGTAACTCAATTTAAGAACGATAAAAATACTAAAATAGTTTGTCAATGAATACCGAAAAAGTAGCAGAATATATTATTAATTGGTTAAAAGAGTATGCAACCAATGCAAAAGTAAATGGATTTGTAGTTGGTGTTTCTGGCGGAATAGATTCTGCATTAACCTCAACTTTATGCGCAAAAACAGGTTACCCAACTTTATGTGTAGAAATGCCTATTCATCAAGCAGAAAGTCAAGTTTCTAGAGCAGAAGAACATATTGCACAACTTAAAAAGCGTTTTGCTAATGTTTCTGAAGCAAGAGTTGATTTAACTTCAACTTTTGAAGATTTTAAAAATGTATTGCCAAGTGTAGCGCATTCTGAAAAGTTAGATTTGTCTTTGGCAAATACAAGAGCACGTTTAAGAATGACTACTTTGTATTATTTTGCTGGCTTACAAGGATTATTAGTTGCCGGAACAGGAAATAAAGTAGAAGACTTTGGTGTTGGTTTTTACACAAAATATGGCGATGGCGGCGTAGATTTAAGTCCGATTGCTGATTTAATGAAATCTGAAGTCTATCAATTAGCAGCCTATTTAGGTGTACCAAATTCCATACAAAAAGCACAACCTACAGATGGGTTATTTGGCGATAGCAGAACAGATGAAGATCAAATTGGTGCTTCTTACGATGAATTAGAATGGGCAATGAATATGAAAGAAAAAGGTAAAACTGCTGCTGATTTTTCTGGAAGAGAAAAGGAAGTACTTAAGATTTATACGCGTTTAAACACCATAAATCAACATAAAATGTTAGCAATACCTGTTTGCAAAATTCCAAAAAAAATTATGTAAACCAGTATTGTAGAGCAAAAAAAAACGTCTTAACTATAATTAGCTAAGACGTTTTTCTTTCTGTATCTTTTTTATAATAAGTTTGCAGAAATCATCATTCTTTTAATTTTCTGATAAGCTCTTCTTTTAGAACCTTTGGAAATTTCAAATGGTAAAAAGATGAATAATTGAATGATTTTTAGTATTTGTAATGTTCTTTTCATGATGCATAGGTTTCTTTTTCTTAAGACAAATGTACAAAAAAAATTAGAACTTTGATTTAAAGAGAAAAGGGAAAAACCCCCTTTTTTAAAATCAGGTTAAAATATAGATAGTTAAAAATGAGAAAATTACTTTAAAAAACGAACCTTAACAACTTAAACATTTTACAATAATCGAGCATTAATCATTAACTTTTTAATTTTAACAGAAGCACTTTTTTTTGAACCATTAGAAATATCTAAAGGCAATCTAAGCAGTAATGCAACAATCTTTAAAATTTCAAATACTCTTTTCATAGTTTTGGTTTTTTCTTTTTCGCCTGCAAAAGTACTTTAAAAAAATGTCTAACGAAGTAAAACCTAACTTTATCTTAAATTTTTATGAGTTTTTTGCTAAAAAGGTACTAAACAAGAAAAAAAGCTAACTATGTATTCTAAAAAAAAATACGGCAACTAAACGACTCTTTTTAGTTTCTCTGAAAGTCGAATTCTTAACGAATTATAACTCATAATCTCCTCTTTTTCCTCATTTGTGTATTCTTTACCTTGTACTAAAAACTCATCTACCAACCTATCAATTAAAATTCTGCGTAAATTATAAATTACATCAGAAACCGCTTTTGGCAATACTTCAAAAGCAGACTTAACCTCAATACTTTTACCGCCCCAGTTGCTTAATTGGTACTTTTCTTCATCCATTAAAATAGAAGTAACTGTAGTTGCAATATCTAAATTTTTGTTATTAATAAATTTATCTATTTCTAATTTTTCAGATTGATTTAACTGATGAATCATTTCTGTATAAATTTCTTGAAAAAGAGGATTTGTAAATTCTATTTCATCTTCTTGTAAGTGTAAATAAATTTCTGCACAAACTAAGTTTTGATACTTTCTGTTTGAAAAAGTTTCTTTTCCGTCTTCATCAATGTTACTAACTTCTTCAGAAAAATCTACCTCTTCATTACCATACAATAACAAAATCTTTATAATTTCATTTTCTAGAATTGATAGTTGATCTACTTTTTGAGAAGATATTTGCACACCTTTAACAAGTGCCATTGAAGATTGCTCTTGCTCATAAAAATATTCTGCAGGCGGCTCATTTGGATCTGCATTATTAGTATAGTTAGAACTTGGTTTATTTCTTTGAGTAGCCTCTTTTTTTAGTAACTGCGCTAACTCACTAAATAATACGCGCTCAGAAATATCCATGATTCTTGAACATTCTTGTACGTATACTTCTCTTTGAATTCCATCCGGAATTTTAGAAATACTTGTTACAATATCTCTAATTACGGTTGCTTTTTTTATAGGATCGTTATTAGAATCTTTTAGTAATAGCGATACTTTAAAATTAATAAAATCTTGCGCTGAGGTTTCTAGATATTCTTTTAACTCAGCATTTGTATGTGATTTCGCAAAACTATCTGGATCTTCTCCATCAGGAAACTGAACCACTTTAACATTCATTCCTTGTTCTAGAATTAAATCTATTCCGCGAATGGAAGCTCTAATTCCGGCTGCATCACCGTCAAAAAGTACTGTTATGTTTTTTGTTAATCTGTTTACTAATCGTATTTGATCTGATGTTAAAGCCGTACCTGAAGATGCCACAACATTCTCTACGCCAGATTGATTAAAGGAAATAACATCTGTATATCCTTCCACTAAAAAACAATTATCTTGTCTTGCAATTTCTTTTTTGGCTTGATAAATTCCGTATAAAATTTTACTTTTATGGTAGATATCACTTTCTGGAGAATTTAAATATTTAGCCGCTTTTTTATCCGCAGTTAAAATTCTACCACCAAAACCTAAAATACGCCCAGACATTGACTGAATTGGAAATAACACTCTTCCTTTAAAACGATCAAACTGTTTGTTTTCTTTCACTATTGAAAGACCGGTTGATGCTAAATATTTTAGATCATAGCCCTTTGCTAAAGCTGCTTTTGTAAAATTATCCCATTCATCTAAACAATATCCTAACTGAAATTTTTTAATCGTTTCATCTGTAAAACCACGTTCTTTAAAGTAAGACAAACCGATGGCTTTCCCTTGGTTTGTGTTGAGCATTAAATTATGAAAATAATCTTTTGCAAAATTAGACACCAAGAACATACTTTCTCGTTCATTAGTTTGCTCTTTTTGCTCATCAGATTGCTCTGTTTCTTCAATTTCTATATTGTATTTTTTGGCTAACCATTTTAAAGCTTCGGGATACGAAAAATGCTCGTGTTCCATTAAAAAAGAAACTGAGTTCCCTCCTTTTCCTGTAGAGAAATCTTTCCAGATTTGTTTTACAGGAGAAACCATAAATGATGGTGATTTTTCGTCTGTAAAAGGACTTAATCCTTTAAAATTACTTCCTGCTTTTTTTAGCTGAACAAACTCACCAATAACCTCCTCTACTCTCGCAGATTCGAAAATTCGGTCTATGGTACTTCTAGAAATCATGTAGTTTATGTGATAAAAGTAAACAAATATAAGGTTTAGAACTTTGATTATTTCTAATACAAAAGTTTATAAAATAAAAAAACCTCAAAAGTTTAAAAACCTTTGAGGTCTAGTATAATATGTGTTATTTTAAGAAGCTGCTCTTAATTTCTTTAATGTAGTATTCGTTAATTTAGCTTCTGCATATTCTTTGTTTACATTAAATTCTTTATCATTAGAACTTGGTAACTCAAACATTGCATCGGTAAAAATTGCTTCACATAAAGAACGCAAACCTCTTGCACCTAATTTATATTCTATTGCTTTGTTTACAATATAGTTTAAAGCACCCTCTTCAATTGTAAATGCAACTTCATCCATCAAAAACAACTTTGTATATTGTTTTATAATTGAGTTTTTAGGTTCTGTTAAAATTGCTCTTAACGTTTCTGCATCCAAAGGATTCATGTAACTTAAAACTGGTAAACGACCAATAATCTCTGGAATCAATCCAAAAGATTTTAAATCTAAAGGCGTTATGTATTGTAACAAATTTTCTTCATCAATTTTATTACCTTCTAAAGAGGCGCCAAAACCAACAGCTTGCCTGTTTAAACGTTTGCTAATTGTTCTATCAATTCCTGAAAAAGCACCACCAGCAATAAATAAAATATCTTTGGTATTTATTTCAATAAACTTCTGTTCTGGGTGCTTTCTACCTCCTTTTGGCGGCACATTTACCACAGAACCTTCTAATAATTTTAACAACGCTTGTTGAACACCTTCACCAGAAACATCTCTAGTAATGGAAGGATTATCGCCTTTTCTGGCAATTTTATCAATTTCATCAATAAAAACAATTCCTTTTTCTGCTTTTTCTACATCGTAATCCGCAGCTTGTAATAATCTGCTAAGAATACTTTCTACATCTTCACCTACATAACCAGCTTGCGTTAAAACAGTAGCATCTACAATAGAAAAAGGTACATTTAACATTTTTGCAATTGTTCTTGCCACTAATGTTTTTCCTGTTCCTGTTTCACCGACTAAAATAATGTTCGATTTTTCAATCTCTACTTCGTCATCTGTCTCTTTTTGCAATAAACGCTTGTAATGATTGTAAACTGCAACAGCCATTGCTCTTTTAGTTTCTACCTGACCAATAATATATTGATCTAAAAACTCCTTTATTTCTAAAGGCTTCTTAAGCATTAAGTCTTTAGACAATTTGCTCGATTTTACATCAGATATTTCTTCTGTTACAATACCATGCGCTTGTTCAATGCATTTATCGCAAATATGAGCATCCATTCCTGCGATTAGCAAGTCTGTTTCTGCTTTTTTTCGTCCACAAAATGAACACTCTAAAATTTCTTCTTTTGCCATTATTCTCTGGTTTTTGGTTACTGGCGAATAGTTGTTTGGCAAAATACTTACCAACAGCTAAAAATCCAATAACTAAATACTTTACTACTTTCTAACTAAGATTTCATCAATCATACCATACTCTTTTGCTTCATCTGCTTTCATCCAATAATCTCTATCAGAATCTGCGTGCACTTTTTCGAGAGTTTGACCAGAATGATTTGCAATAATTTCGTACAATTCAGTTTTTAGCTTTCCAATTTCTCTTACAGTTATTTCCATATCCGAAGCCTGACCTTGAGCACCGCCTAAAGGCTGATGAATCATAATTCTAGAATGAGGTAAAGCAGAACGTTTTCCTTTTTGACCTGCACACATTAAAACAGCACCCATTGAAGCTGCCATTCCTGTACAAATTGTTGCAACATCTGGCTTTATAAACTGCATTGTGTCATAAATCCCTAAACCTGCATACACGCCACCACCGGGAGAATTGATGTAAATAGAAATATCTTTGCTTGAATCTACACTTTCTAAAAACAACAATTGCGCTTGAATAATATTTGCAACTTGATCGTTAATACCAGTTCCCAAAAAGATAATTCTATCCATCATTAAACGTGAAAAAACATCCATTTGAGTGATGTTCATTTGACGTTCTTCCATAATATATGGCGTTAAACTACTTGTAATTTTTGTATAACTAGTGCTGCTAATTCCGTGATGTTTAGTAGCATATTTTTCGAACTCTTTTCCGTAATCCATTGATGATTATTTTAAATATTTTGATTGGTAAAGGTAAGAAACTATTTATTACCTTTCTGTTAATGTACTTGCCAAAAAAACCTGAATTTAAAATTCAGGTTTTGATTTTTTGTCGCTGCGAATTATTAATATCAGAAGAAATCTATTATTTGATAAATAGATTACTACGTTTCTCGCAATGACGTTTATTTATAAACTTCTTTAATAAATTCCTCGTAAGAAACTTCCTTTGTTTTAAAACTGATTTTCTCCTTAAAGAAAGCCAATAATTTATGACTAATTAATTGCGCTTGCAACTTTTGAGCTTCTTCTTGATTTTGTAAAATTCTACCAGCAATATCTTCTAATTCTTTTTCCTCTGGATTCATATTACCAAACTGAGCCATTTGCGTGCGGATAAATCCTTTTGCATAGTCGATCAATTCTTTATAATCAATTTTGATATCGTTATCCTTCATAATCTTACCTTCGATTAATTGGTAACGTAAACCTTTTTCTGATTTTTCGTATTCTGCGGTAGCTTCTGCAGCATTTAATGGCTTTTCGCCAGCATTTGCTAACCATTTTTTTAAGAAATCTGCAGGTAAATCAAATTTTGTGTTTTCTACTAAATACTCGGTTACAGCATTTAATAATTGCTGATCACCTTGTTGTAGAAATTGTTTTTCTGCGTCTTCTTTAATTTTTTCTTTTAATTCTGTTACAGAAGTAACGCTTCCATCAGCAAATAATTTATCAAATAACTCTTTGTCTAAATCTGCTGGTGCTGTTGTTGTAATATCTTCAACAGTAAAAGTAACTGTAATGTCTAAATCATGAATTTCGTCATGAGAAACACCTAAAATTTGCTGTAATTTATGATCGTCTTCAAATAATTTCTTAGTTTCTAACGCTATTACATCACCTAACTTAGCACCAATAACTTTCGCTTCGTTTTTCTTACCTTTTAAATCTTTTACTAAAAAAGTAGCCTTTTTATTGATTTCTTTTTCTTCGTTTACAAAAGTTCCTGTTACACTAGCATTTTCAGTAGCTTCATCAATAGCATTTACATTTCCGTAACGTGTTTGAATGTTTTTAACTTCTTCGTTTATTAAATCATCGGTAGCGACAATTTTATACTGCTGTATTTTGTTTTTCTCGCTTAAATTGATTTCAAATGTAGGCGCTAAACCTACTTCAAATTCAAAAGAGAACACAGCTGCGTCCCAATTAAAATCCTCTTTCATTCTAGGTAAAGGGTTTCCTAAAATCTCTAATTTTTCATCTGCTAAAAACTTATTTAAAGAACTTTGTAAAAGTTTGTTAACCTCATCTATCATTATAGATTTACCATACTGCTTTTTGATCATTCCCATTGGCACGTGGCCTTTTCTAAAACCAGGAATATCTGCTTTTTTACGATAATCTGCTAACAAATCAGCTACTTTTGCTTGATAATCATCAGCAACAATATCAATTTTTACAACTGCATTTAATGCGTCTACGTTTTCTTTTGTAATATTCATTTCTTATTATGTATAGTTCTTAAAAAATCGACTGCAAAATTAATCAATTTGTATGAATATTACAAAGGTTTAAACGGTTCTATTTCAGCATTTTCATTTTATTTAAAAAATTATAAATCAAAACAATAACGCTGAATTTCTAAAAAATAAAAAAATTCCGTAATTTTGCTCAACTTTATTCCCAAAAGGGAATTTTCAAACAACATACTAAATGCAATATAAAAGAATTCTTTTAAAATTAAGTGGAGAAGCTCTAATGGGCGACAGACAATATGGTATAGATCCAAAACGTCTTGCTGAATACGCAAAAGAAATTAAAGAAGTTGTAGAAAAAGGTATTGAAGTTGCTATTGTTATTGGTGGCGGAAATATTTTTAGAGGTGTTGCTGGCGCAAGTAATGGCATGGATCGTGTGCAAGGAGATCACATGGGAATGCTTGCTACCGTAATAAACGGATTAGCATTACAAAGCGCTCTTGAGGATGAAGATGTGCATACACGCTTGCAAACTGCTCTTGAAATTAAAGAAGTTGCAGAGCCTTATATAAAAAGAAAAGCAATTAGACATCTAGAAAAAGGACGTGTTGTTATTTTTGGCGCAGGTACTGGAAATCCTTATTTTACTACGGATACAGCAGCTGTTTTAAGAGCTATTGAAATTAATGCAGATTGTATTTTAAAAGGAACTAGAGTTGATGGTGTTTATGACAGTGATCCTGAAAAAAACAAAGACGCCATTAAGTTTGAAACAATTACCTTTAAAGATGTAATTTCAAAAGGTTTAAAAGTGATGGATATGACCGCTTTTACTTTAAGTCAAGAAAACGAATTACCAATTATTATTTTTGACATGAATAAAGAAGGAAACTTAGTAAAACTAGTTTCTGGAGAAGAAATTGGTACAATCATAAACAATTAAAAGCATAATCTTTAAATTTAAAAAGATGAACGACGAAATTGAATTTATAGTAGACACTGCAAAAGAAGCAATGTCAAATGCAATTGAGCATTTAGAAAAAGAATTAAGATCTATTAGAGCAAGTAAAGCTACACCTGCAATGTTGGGTATGGTTATGGTAGATTATTATGGTTCGCAAACACCATTAAGCCAGGTTGCAAATGTTACCACTCCAGACCCAAGAACTTTAAACATTCAACCATGGGAAAAAAGTATGTTACAAACTATAGAAAAAGCTATTATGTTGGCTAATCTTGGTTTTAACCCAATGAATAATGGAGATGTTATTATGATTAATGTACCACCATTAACAGAAGAGCGAAGAGTTGGCTTAGCTAAACAAGCAAAAGCAGAGGCAGAACATGCAAAAGTTGGTATTAGAAACGCACGTAAAGACGCTAATAACGAGATCAAAAAAGTTGATATTTCTGAAGATATGAAAAAGATTGCAGAAGATGAAATTCAGAAATTAACGGATACTTACGTAAAAACTATTGACGATAAATTCTCTGTAAAAGAGATGGAAATAATGAAAGTTTAATCAAATAAAACCTACTAAATACAAGGAGTGTTGCAAAACACTCCTTTTTATTTAAACCACCATTACAAATTAACTAACTTTGCACAAAATTAAATAAATGAATTTCTGGACAAAAGTTGCAGGTATAATTTTAAGAAACAGATACTTAATTTTAATAATTATTGCAATCATTACTGGCTTATTAGCTTCACAAATGAAGTATATGAAGTTTTCATATACAGAAGCAAACTTGCTGCCAGAAAACCATGAAGCCAATTTAGAATACAATAAATTTCTTAAAATCTTTGGCGAAGAAGGCAACTTGGTAATTCTTGGTATAAAAGATTCTACTGTCTTTACGCCAAAAAAGTTTAATGCATGGAATAATTTAGTTCGTGAATTTGAAAACTTAGACGAAATAGATTTCACCATTTCTATTGCTGATGTTAAACAATTAAAAGCAGACAGAAAACAAAGAAAATTTGTATTAGAGCCCTTGTACGAAGAAGACCCAACAACCAAAGAAGAAGTTCTAGAAATTAAGAAACAGCTTTTTGAGAAGCTTCCTTTTTACGACAATTTACTTTTTAACAAAGAAACAGGCACTTTACAAACTGCTATTTACATCAAAAAAGAGATTATTAATACTCCAGCTCGTAGAGATTTTATTTTTGATAAATTAATTCCGACTATAGAAAAATTCGAAAAAGAGAACAATGTAGATGTTCGTGTTTCTGGTATGCCTTATATAAGAACACTAAATGCGCAAAACATTCAAGATGAAATTATACTTTTTGTTGTTGGGGCTTTAGGGATAACCGCCATCATTTTCTTCTTCTTTTTTAGGTCTTTTAGAGCTACTTTTATTACGCTTTTGGTAGTGTTAATTGGTGTTGTTTGGGCTTTTGGTTTCATCGGTTTATTTAGATATGAAATTACTGTTTTATCAGCATTAATTCCGCCTTTAATAATTGTAATTGGTGTACCAAATGCTGTTTTTCTCATTAATAAGTATCAGCAAGAAATTAAAAAACATGGTCAACAAGCAAAAGCTTTACAGCGTGTAATTTCCAAAATAGGAAATGCAACTTTAATGACTAACATTACAACCGCTTCTGGTTTTGCAACTTTTATTTTTGTTAAAAGTGATTTATTACGTGAATTCGGAATTTTAGCTTCTGTGAACATTATTAGTATTTTTATTTTAGCACTATTAATTATTCCTATTATTTACAGTTTTATGCCGCTTCCAAAAAAGAAACATTTAAATCATCTCGAAAGAAGATGGATTGAAAATGTGGTAAATTGGATGGAAAGAATGGTAAAAGAGCAACGAATTACAATCTATATAGCATCTGTAGTTGTTATTATTTTAGGAATTATTGGCGTTTATCAAATTAAAGTTTCTGGAAGTTTAATTGAAGACATGCCTAAAAGTATGGGCTTTTATAAAGACATTAAATTCTTCGAAAAAGAGTTTGGCGGAATTATGCCTCTTGAAATTTTAATTGACACAAAAAAGGAAAAAGGCGTCATGAAATTATCCACTTTAAAAAAGATGGATAAAATTAATGAAGCGATAGAAACCTTTCCTGAATTATCAAAACCCATCTCTGTTGTAAACTTGGTAAAATACTCTAAACAAGCGTACTACAAAGGGAATCCTAAATATTACCAATTACCAACAAATCAAGAACAAAGTTATATTTTTTCGTACACGAAAAACTCGAATAGCGAAGCAGGAATGCTCAAGAATTTTGTAGATTCTACCGGACGTTATGCAAGAATAACTACCTTTATGAAAGATATTGGTACAGACAAAATGGATGTTATTCAAGAACGATTAAAAGCGGTAATCGATAAGGAATTTCCTTCGGATAAGTACACGGTTACATTAACGGGTAAAGCATTGGTTTTTATAAAAGGAACTAATTATTTAATCAATAATTTAGTTTTTTCTTTATCATTGGCTATTATTTTGATTGCACTATTTATGGCTTGGATGTTTAGGTCACCACAAATGATTTTAATTTCTTTGATACCAAATATGTTACCTTTATTAATTACCGCAGGCTTAATGGGCTTTTTAGACATCCCTATAAAACCGTCTACCATCTTAGTTTTTAGTATTGCTTTTGGTATTTCTGTGGATGATACTATTCACTTTTTAGCCAAGTATAGGCAGGAATTAATGGCCAACAAATGGAAAATTAAACCGTCTGTTTACGCTGCTTTGCGAGAAACAGGAGTTAGTATGTTTTACACATCAATAGTATTATTCTTTGGCTTTTTAGTGTTTACACTTTCTAGTTTTGGTGGTACAATTGCATTGGGAGGCTTAGTTTCTGTAACTTTATTATTAGCAATGGTATCAAACTTACTTTTATTGCCTTCTTTGTTATTAACCTTTGAAAAGAAAATTGCTAACAAAAAAGATTTTAAAGAACCATCGATAAAAATTATTCCTCCGAAAGAGGAAATGAATGAGGAATAAAAAAAACCTTTACCACTTAGAAAGTTGGTAAAGGTTTTTTTACTGATTTAGGCCGGGGGAATAAAAGGATTTTAATAAGAAGCAAAGTTTTTATAAATTCTTTTTCATAGCGAATTTTTTTACTTTCTCTTGTTCAATATACTTTCACTTTTTCAATAACATTTATTTTACAAAGATAACTTATATTTAAGGTGTTGTCAACTGTGTTTATACGCAGTTTTATGTTATTTTCGTTAAATGAAAAATCAATTTGGTAAATATACTAGAGAAAGAGTGTCAAATATTCCTTTTGATGCTACCGATGATTTTTACAAAGAATACAAAGAGAAAATAGCACAGTTTGTTGGCCAAGCAGTCTACATCTACTCTTTTGAGAAAAACAGAATGCTATTTGCAAATGGTTGGGAAGACATGTTGGGTTATAAAGATGAAGAAATTACTTTATTAAAAATTGTTAGCTCAACCTCTAAAAGACACTCAAACTTCTCTAACGAATTAAATGACAAAAGTTTACAATATTTAAAAGACATTAAAGAAGATTTAAATAAATATAGTTTTACTATTGAAGTAGAAAAAATTCATAAAAACGGAGAAATTATTCCAATATTTTCAAGAGTAGGTGTCTATAAATCTATGGATGGTACAATTTTAGAATTAATTGGTATATCAGAAAAAATTCATTCAAGAAAATTAGGCAATATTATGCAATATGCAGCATTTGGGCCAGAAACTTCTGGATTTGAAGAAACGTTGAATGAACAATTATTTAACCAATTAGCAATTTCAAGAAAAGAAAAAGAAGCATTAGAGTTAGCAGCTAAAGGCTATGCTTTTAAAGAAATTGCTGATAAATTAAATGTTAGTCAATCTGCAATTGAAAAAAGAATGATTCCTCTTTACAAAAGATTTGATGTTAAAAGCTTACCGCACTTAATTAGTTTTGCGCACGATAATTATATTTTATAAGTTTATGGTTGCAATTTTATGTTGTTCTATTCCAATTTTTAGCAACATATCTTTCCATTCATCAACATGACTTTCATCCAAAGATTGCTTACTTCCTAAAACCCAAATTATATTCTTATTTTTGAGTGTTTCTCTATTTTTTTGATTTTCGGGCTTTAGTGTGTCTATGAAACTTAAAAGTTTTGTT
Organism: Polaribacter glomeratus; assembly: GCF_002954665.1. Classification (GTDB taxonomy): domain Bacteria; phylum Bacteroidota; class Bacteroidia; order Flavobacteriales; family Flavobacteriaceae; genus Polaribacter; species Polaribacter glomeratus. The sequence continues at coordinate 2,355,468 of NZ_MSCM01000001.1, forward strand.
GGCGAAATTAATTCATCTTGTATAGGTTCACTGGGGTTTATGTCATCAATCATTAAAAAATTAGCAGTTTTCCAATTCCAGATTTCATAAGCGCTTACTAAATCGCCTTCCTCCTTAAAAAAATAATTAAACATTTTTATAGCATTTACATATAAGCAACTATTATTTTGTATACTTAATTCATTTAACATTCCAACACCTAAACTTGTTTTTCCTGCACCTAAAGACCCAAAAATTAATAAATGATTTCCGTTTGTTTTTGCTGATAAAAAGTTCTCAACTTTTAGTTTATCCGAAGCATTGATATTAAAATTCCATTGACTTAATCTAAATTGAAAAGGAAATCTTGCATAAAATTGATACATTTTGGTAACATACCAATACCTAGTAGCAAATGCTAGATAAAGACCTAAAATAGAAAGGACAATTAGTATATCATTATCATCTAACTTAAGGATACAGAAAGCGAACAAAAAACAACCTAAGGTAAAAAAACAAACATCTGTAAACGTATCAAAAGCAACATTAAACCATCTAGGCTTAAAAACATAAGTCTTTTTTGGCTGATTGGAAAGAACATCAGTATTTGATTTTCTTTTACTTAACAAAGGTCCTAAAAAATTATACAATTCAAATAAAGACCAAAAAATAGCAACATATAAAGCTGATTTTAACACTGATGTATGTAAAAAATAATACACTAAAAAAGTAGGTATAAACCCTAATGAGATATGCCCAAACTGGTTTGCCAACCAAGCGTATGTTAGCGTTACACCTCTATAAGAATCTTTCCCTATTAAATCTGCATTAAGTTGTTGTAAAATTCTTTTAAAAGGTATTTTATTGTTCTTTTTCATAATATGTATTGAAAATTTTTATAAATATAAAAAAATAGATATCATTTTAACTGATTTAGAGCGCCATATAACTTTATACTTTTATTGACATTTGATAATTGCGCAATTTGTTGCAAAAAAGTATCTTTACGTTTCAGTATATACATTTAGTAGAAAATCAAACAAAAAAAAGATGACACATAAAAACGTTGCCGAAATTTTAAAATCGGATTCAGTTTTACAAGAAGTAGAATTAAAAGGTTGGGTAAGAACATTTAGAAGTAATCGGTTTATTGCTTTAAATGATGGCTCAACTTTAAACAATATACAATGTGTTATCGACTTTGAAAACACCGATGAAACTACTTTAAAAAGAATTACAACTGGCGCGGCAATTGCTATAAAAGGCACAATTGTAGAAAGCCAAGGAAAAGGTCAATCGGTTGAAGTACAAGTTTCTAAAATTGAAATTTTAGGAGATTGTAATCCAGAAGAATATCCTATTCAGCCTAAAAAACATAGTTTCGAATTTTTACGAGAAAATGCACATTTACGTGTTAGAACAAACACTTTTAGTGCTGTAATGCGTGTGCGCTCTAAACTATCTTTTGCAGTTCATAAATACTTTCAAGAAAATGATTTTAACTACGTAAACACGCCAATTATTACCGGTTCGGATGCAGAAGGTGCAGGAGAGATGTTTAGAGTTACAAATTTTGAAGACAACAAAGCGCCGTTAACTGAAGACGGCAAAATTGACTATTCTAAAGACTTTTTTGGTAAAGAAACCAACTTAACGGTTTCTGGTCAATTAGAAGCAGAAACTTTTGCAATGGCTTTAGGTAAAGCTTATACTTTTGGACCCACTTTTAGAGCAGAAAACTCAAACACAACCCGTCATTTAGCAGAATTTTGGATGATTGAGCCAGAAGTTGCTTTTATGGATTTAGATGGCAATATGGATTTAGCAGAAGATTTTATAAAGTCTGTTATTAATGATATTTTAAAAAACTGTAAAGATGATTTAGCATTTTTAGATGAGCGTTTAACCCAAGAAGATAAAAGTAAACCTCAAGCAGAACGCAGTGAAATGAGTTTGTTAGAGAAATTACGTTTTGTTGCTGATAATAATTTTAAACGTGTTTCTTATACCGAAGCAATCGATATTTTAAGAAATTCGAAACCTAATAAAAAGAAGAAATTTCAGTACCTAATTAACGAATGGGGAGCAGATTTACAATCTGAACACGAGCGTTATTTGGTTGAAAAACATTTTAAATGTCCAGTAATTTTATTTGATTACCCTGCAAATATTAAAGCATTTTATATGCGTTTAAATGATGACGGAAAAACGGTAAGAGCTATGGATGTTTTGTTTCCAGGAATTGGAGAAATTGTTGGTGGAGCGCAAAGAGAAGAGCGTTATGACGTTTTGGTTGAAAAAATGAAAGCAATGAATATCGACGAAAAAGAATTGTGGTGGTATTTAGATTTGCGTAAATACGGAACAGCAGTGCACTCTGGTTTTGGCTTAGGTTTTGAACGTTTGGTGCAATTTACAACCGGGATGAGTAATATTAGAGACGTTATTCCTTTTCCAAGAACACCGCAAAATGCTGAATTTTAAAATAGAATTTTCGTACATTTAAATCTATGCTAAAGCAAAGTTTACAATACAAACTCTTACAAAAATTATCTCCACAACAAATACAGTTGATGAAGTTAATTCAATTGCCTACACAAGCTTTTGAAGAACGTTTGAAACAAGAAATTGAAGAAAATCCGGCGCTAGATACGGGCAAAGATGATTCAGAATCTATAGATGATGATTTATCTAACGAGTTTGATGACGATGATGATGCTGGAAATGAAAAAATTGATGCAGATGACATTAATATTGATGAGTATTTGAGTGATGATGAAACACCAAGTTATAAAACGCAAGCCAATAACTATTCTGCGGATGATGAAGAAAAAAATGTGCCGTATGCAGCTGGAACGAGTTTTCATCAGTCTTTAAAAAATCAACTAAATACGTTTAATTTTAATGACGAAGAACGTGCAATTGCAGAATTTTTAGTTGGTAGCATAGATGATAGTGGCTATATACGAAGAGAAATTATTGATTTAGTAGATGATTTAGCTTTTACCGCAAACGTTTTTACATCCGAAGAAAAAGTGTTGGCTGTTTTAAGAAAAGTGGTTCAAAATTTGGATCCAATTGGGGTTGGCGCAAGAGATTTAAAAGAGTGTTTAATCATTCAATTAAAAGCAAAGGATAAAAATAAAATTAGAAGTTTAGCCATTGATATTTTAGAAAATGCCTTTGATCATTTTGTGAAAAAACATTACAAAAAGCTTCAAGAAAAGTACAGTATTTCTGAAGCTGAGTTAAAAGAAGTGAACACAGAAATATCGCGATTAAATCCAAAACCAGGGAGTTCATACGCTGGTAACAACAAAATTGCAGAACAAATTGTTCCTGATTTTTCGATTAAAATTTTAGATGGCGAACTAGATTTAACTCTAAACTCAAGAAATGCGCCCGAAATGCATATTTCTAGAGAATATAATAATATGTTAAAAGGGTATCAAGAATCTACTGTAAAAAGTAAATCGCAAAAAGATGCTGTGTTTTTTATCAAACAAAAATTAGATTCTGCAAAATGGTTTATAGACGCCATAAAACAACGTCAGCAAACGCTTTTAGTTACGATGAATTCGATCATGCATTATCAATACGATTATTTTTTAACAGGTGATGAACGCAAGTTAAAACCAATGATTTTAAAAGATATTGCAGATCAAATAAAAATGGATGTTTCTACGGTTTCCAGAGTTGCAAATAGTAAATATGTTTCTACACCGTATGGCACAAAATTAATCAAAGAATTCTTTTCTGAGTCTATGAAAAATGACCAAGGAGAAGATGTATCAACCAAAGAAATTAAGAAAATTTTAGAAACCGTTATTACCGAAGAGAATAAAAGAAAGCCTTTAACAGATGAAAAATTAGCGGCAATTTTAAAAGAAAAAGGATACCCAATAGCAAGAAGAACTATTGCCAAATACCGTGAGCAATTAGATTTGCCTGTGGCACGTTTACGAAAAGAAATCTAGTGCATTTTTATAAATTCATATCTGTAATTTTACATCCAATTGTACTGCCTACAATTGTAGTAATGTTGTATTTTTTATTGATTCCAACTAATTTTATAAGCAATCAAAAACTTATTATTTTAAGTCTGATTTTTGTGGTAACTTATTTAATTCCGTTACTTATTTTAGCTGTTTTTAAAAAATTAAAAATTATAGAAAACTATCAAACGGAAAGTATAAAAGAACGAAAACTGCCAGTTGCTTTAATGGTTACTTTGTTTTATGTGCTAGGAAATACGTTAAATACTATTGCACATTTAAAAGATTTAGGCTTACTTTTTTACGCAACCTCTTTAGGCTTATTCATTGTTTACTTACTTTTTTACTTTAAAATAAAAGCTAGTTTGCACATGTTTTCATTAGGAATCCCTATTGGTTTTTTTATGATTTTGAGCAACCTTTATTCACAACCCTTTTTAATTATAATTATACTCCTATTTTTACTTTCGGGTTTAGTAGCATCCGCTAGATTAAACCTAAGGGCACACACAACAAAAGAAATTTATATTGGTTTTTTTGCAGGTGTTTTATCCTCTTTAAGTATGTATTACCTTTTATAAAATATAGAAAATCAATCCAAATTTTAAGATTTGCGTATTGATGTTTTCGCCATTAATGGTTGCATTTTCAAAAACAGGAGTTAAGCTATAAAAAAGATACGCGTTAAACTCTGTATAACCCGCGGAAAATGTTAAACCATATTGTAATTTTCGATATGCAGAAACATTTTTATACTTAAAATCTGTGGCATTTTCTGTAAACTGAAAAGTGTTAGATACATTATATAAAAATTTTACACCTGTGTAAATTCGCCAAAAATCATATTTTTTAGCGTTCGAGGTTCTCCATCTAATTTCTAAAGGAAACTCTAAATTATGAGATTTAAAGACATTAGAACTCGTATTTGCTGATGTATCAAAAAATGTATTATTATTTATTTCTGATACTTTTAATTCGTGGTTAAAAAAATCGTAGCCATAACCAACTCCGGCTGCAAATGAAATAGTCCCTTTTTCATTAAGAATAAAATCTTTTAAAAAACCTATTGAGAATGCGTAAGAAAATCTGCTTCTTGTAATACTTGAAGGCTGATTACTAAATTGTGCATAGGTAATAGCTGCATAAATTTGATCATCGGCATAGCTATCGCCCAACTCTAAAGAATCTTTTTGCGAGTAAATAAGAGTTGTAAAGAGTGCTAAAAAGCAAGAAAAAATTAATTTATTCATATTTATTTAAAGGAATATAAATATACGCTATTTCAACATTCATTCTTTAAAGTTGCTTCTAAAATGAAAAAGTAACTTTTTTATCAATCAAAAAACAATCAAGTTTGCATCACTTTAATAATCTTTAACCAACTCCCTTTCTAACTCTTCCAGAGATTTCCCCTTTGTTTCCGGTACTATCTTTAACATCACAAAAAAGCCAATTACAGCAACTGCACCAAACAAAAAGAAAGTTAATGCATTTCCTAAATTAGAGATTTCCCACGGAAAAACTAATTGTACAATCGAACTTATTAAAGAATTTATAAAAGCAATAACGCCAATAGCGATTCCTCTATACTTTATTGGATATAATTCTGATAACAACACCCACATTACAGGACCTAATGAAAATGCAAAACATGCGATAAAACCTAAAATTCCTATTAAAACTAGATTTGCATTTATATTTGTGGCAGCCTCTAAAATTTCGCCATCGTTTTTACTATAAACTTGATTTCCTAAAACAGCTTTTATTTCGTTTTTAAAATCAAGATCATTCTCATAAATTTTATCTGCAAGGGGTACTAATTTCTGAGATTCTGCAAACTCAAATTGATTAATTTTTTCGATGGATAATTGATAGGTCGCATTATTAAAACTATATGCACACAACAATAAACTTACTGCAATACCTGCTGTACCAATTAATAACAAAGGTCTCCTGCCCATTCTATCAATTAAATAGATTGCAAGAAAAGTAAAAATTACAGAAATAGTACTTAATAAAACTCCTGATGAAAAAGCAGCATCTGTACCAATACCAGTTTGCTTAAAGATAGATGTTGCATAAAAATAGACTGCGTTAATACCTGTAATTTGCTGAAGAATACCAACAACTAAACCAATAACTAAAATAAAACGCAAGGACGGTTTTAATAAATCTTTTATTTTTAAATCTGATTTATTTTTATCAGCGTGTATATTCTTTTCTATGGATGCAATTTCTACGCGCCCCCTTTCTACACCGTGAATCTGGTTTAAAACTTTTTCTGCTTCTTCATAGTTTTTTTTTAGGTACAACCAACGCGGACTTTTTGGTACAAAGAATAATAAAACAAAATAAAACAATGCAGGAATTAACTCTACACCCAACATCCATCTCCAGACGGTTTCATCGGTTAAAAATGTACTATCGGCTGTATTGTATTTATTAAAAAAGTAGTTGCTTAAAAATGCTGCAAAGAAACCAAAAACGATATTAAGTTGTTGTAATGAAACTAACTTACCTCTGTTTTCTGCTGTGGAAATCTCTGCAATATAAATTGGTGCTAACACCAAAGCAGCTCCAAATGCCAAACCACCAATCATTCTTGCGATATAAAGCATTTCATAAGAAGGTGCAATTGCAGACAATAAAGCTGAAATTGCATAAAGGAAAGCTACAAAAATGAGTGTTTTTTTTCTACCAATAATATCACTTATCCTTCCTGAAAATAACATCGCAAACATCGCCGCAAAAGAAGGTGCGCTTACCACCCATCCAGATTGAATTTCAGTTAAATTAAATTGAGGCCCCGCAAAAGACATTACACCAGAAATGATCCCTGCATCAAAACCAAAAAGAAATCCTCCTAATGCTACTATAAAACTTATAAAAATGGTGTACGCCTTATTATTCATTATAAATATTGAATTTTAAAAAAGTAAATTTAGTAAATTATTGTTTGCATTGCACGCGTTGCTATTTCTAAAAGTGTTTCACTTTCACCAACTATTAATTTATACATAATATAGCGCATCAAAAAAGAGTAACTATTTCTAATTACTCTTTTAAAGTTTAAAATAAAATCAAAATATTAATATCTATTTATAAAAAAAATCGGATATCTAAATTTTGTGCTTTTGTAATTTGTCCTATTTAACAATCATATTCATATTCATGGAATGACTGTATTTGCAACATCCTGGCAAATTTTTATATGCTTCTTCGTTTCCTGGTACATTTTCTGTATCATAACCAGACGCTGCAATTGCAGTGTGAATTGCCATTATATCCGTTTTGCTTTCATCAAAAGAAACATCAATTTTCTTTTCATCTACACTCCACGTTGCATTAGAAACGCCTTCAACCGCATTTGCTGCTTTTTCAATTGTGCTTTTACACATGCCGCAATTACCTCTTACTCCAAAAGAAACAGCTGTCATTGCCATGTCTTTAGACATCTCTGTAGTTTCTGTTTTTGTTTCATTTTTTGCTTCATTTTTACAGCTTGTAAACGCTATAGCAGCAATTACTGCTAAACTTAAAATTACTTTTTTCATTGTTTTAAATTTAATTGTTAGTACTCTATTACTTGTTTTACTTCTCCGCAAGTTAGCATTGCATCGCCAAAATACGGATTGATTACCTTTTCTTCTGTACTCAACCAATACGCGCCTTTATTAGCATCAGCCATAGGGCAAAATTGATGATAAACCTTTTCATTAATTCCAAATACCTCTAAAGCATTCGCTAAATTTGATGATAAATGCTTAAAATGATTTCTTTGCGCTTTAATGTTTGATGTGTTTGAAATTGAACTTGCCGCCGTTTTTATTTCATTTTCTAAAGACATCCAATGAGTATGAACATCTTTATTTTCTAATAGTTTCATATCAACTTTAGACAAATTATCTAAAAGTTTTTTTGATGCTGCTATTCCTTTTTTTGAATCCTCTTTTACCAAAGCGTCTTTTAATTTAATATATTCATTAAAAACTGCTTTTAATTGATTCTGAAAATCCTTTGAAACGCTCATTCTTTCATTCATATTCAAATGATTCTCATTTTTTACAGAAGTCGTTTCATTCATTCCTAGATGGCCTTCGTGACCTGTAGTCGTTTTTCCGCCATCTCTGTTCATCATCGACTTTTTACCTTGCAATTGCGCAGCAGCATCCACCGTAAATGTACCATTTGTTACAATTTCATCACCAGCATTTAATCCTTCTACTATTTCATAAAAATCACCAACTTTATTTCCTAAAGTAACTTCAAGCATTTTAAAAATAGGCTCCTTCGGATTTACTTTCAAATACACTACAGAGCGTTTTCCTGTCCATAAAACTGCTGAAGCCGGAACCGTTAAAACCTGCTCTTTGCTCGAAGTAATTCCTTTAATATTTCCTTCAACAAACATCCCTGGTTTTAAAAAACCTGCTGTATTATTAAGTACCACTCTCAATTTTACAGTTCGTGTTTTTGTGTCTAAAACAGGATCAATAAAAGCTACTGTTGCCTTAAATTCTTTATCAACATAGGCCTTAGAAGTGATGGAAATTTCCTGACCTTTTTTAAATAATTCAATTTGATTTTCATACACATCAAAATTAGCCCAAACGGTATTTAAATTCGCAATTTTAAGCAAAGCCTGACCTTGTTTAATTGATTCGCCTTGTGCTACTAATTTTTCTGATACAGTACCTGAAACTGTTGCATAAACAGGAAAATTTTCTTTTACTTTTCCGGATGTTTCAATCTGCTGAATCTGATTTTCAGAAAGTTTCCAGATTTTTAGTTTATTACGCACCGCTTTGTACAATGCAGGTTGCGATTCTTTTAAAGACACTGCAGTAATTAATTCTTGTTGGGCAGCATATAATTCGGGCGAATAAATAGTTGCCAACAATTGGCCTTTACGTATTTCTTCACCCGTAAAACTAACATTTAATTGCTCAATTCTTCCAGAAAAATAACTCACTTGAACCGTATTTGCTTCTTCATTTGGCACAATCTTACCAGACAACTTCATCGCTGAATTTTCAATTTTACCCTCACCAACCATAGAAGTTTCAATATTTGCCAAGGCCATTGCATTTTTAGTGAGCTTAAATTGATCTGCCATTAATCCGTCTGCACTCGTTTCTGCAGGAATTAAATCCATACCACAAATTGGGCAATCGCCTGCTTCTGGTTGCATAATCTGCGGATGCATAGAACACGTCCACATTTTATTAGTTTCTGACATTTCAGCGTGATTATGTGCTATTTTTTCTTCGGATGAATTCCCAAAAAGAATCCAACCTAAAAACAAACCAGCTATTAACATTCCTGAATACATTAAATATTTTTTCATTTTACTCTATTTTTTATTTTTAATGATTTTCTTCCGAAGCGCAATCCATTTTTGATATTTTGAATACTGTTTTTTGCATTTATTTTCTTTAATAGTTTAAAGTTGCTCCAAAACCAATTCCCATATCGCTGTCGTAATGGGTTGTAATTCCGATATTCCGAGTAACAATATACTTAAATCCTGTCATATATTCTTTGTCGGTATTTGCCATAAACGCCCATCTTACTCTGGGCGAAATAGGAATATCCTCACGCATTAACTGAAATCGCACATTCCCGTCTGTAAATACTTCTCCTTGCAATTTTACAAGCATTGGTAGCGTGTATTCTGCTCCCAAACTCAAAACTGCCCTTTGGTCTTTGGTGTTTGTTTGTCCGAATACATTTTTTTCAACTGCGCCATTTTGTTTTCGATATCGCCAATCAAAACCAACAAATGGCATCAACCATTGGTTTTTGCCAATATATCTACCAATATGCGTTTCGGTTTCATAACCATGTTCGTCATGATAGCCCAAACGCCATTCTGTTCCAAAACTCCAACGTGTATTTTGCAACATTACTTGTCCGTCGTTTCCATTGGTTGCAACGTTATTTTCTGCCATTAAATGAAGTTGGTTACTTTCTGACTGTAACTTTTTGTAGGCCCATTTTTTGTTTGGTAAATACGGATTTGGTGCCTGATTTTCATAAGAAAAAACGCGATTCATTCCAGCCATCATATGGTATAAAATATGACAATGAAAAAACCAATCGCCTTCAACATTTGCTAAAAACTCTATGGTATCTGTTTCCATTGGCATAATATCCAGTACATTTTTAAGTGGTGCAAATTCGCCTTGACCGTTTAAAACTCTAAAATCGTGTCCATGCAGGTGCATTGGGTGTCGCATCATTGAATTATTGTAAATCGTAATCCGCACATTTTCACCTTTTTTAATGAGGATTTTATCCGTTTCCGAAAGCACTTTATTATCCATACTCCAAACATACCGATTCATATTTCCTGTTAGTTCAAAACGCAATTCTCTAACTGGTGCATCTTTGGGTAATGTTGTTGGTTGTGGTGCTTTTAACATTGCATAATTTAAAGTAACAATCCCTTCTGATGTATTTATTGTTTGATCCATCTTCATTCCATCCATTTTCATCTCAGGCTTCGAAGCTATCGTATCTTTGGTTGCATTCATAGAATGATTGGAGTGCTCCATTTTATCGTCCATTTTCATTCCATCCATTCCTGACATCCCAGAAATTTCTGGATACATTATCGTATTCATATCCATTTGTTGCAAAGACATTTCCATTCCCATATCATTCATACTTCCGTCCATATTCATCATGTCGTTCATCATCTTCATTCCTTCAAAATACATGAGCTTTGGCATTTTAGGCATCGACTTAATTTTGCCACTTCCTAAATAAAGAGAAGCCGATTTTGTGCGATCTTCCGGAGTTACCAAAAATTCGTATGCTGTATCTTTTTTCGGAATTGTAACCACAACATCATAGGTTTCTGATACTCCAATAATTAATCGATCAACCTCTACAGGTTCAACATCATTTCCATCATTTGCAACCACAGTCATTTTTCCTCCGGCATAATTCAACCAAAAATAAGAAGATGCTCCACCATTTGAAATACGCAAACGAACTTTATCACCAACTTTAAATTGTGGTAATTGACTTTCATTTTTTCCGTTGATTAAAAACTTATCATAATAGACATCACTAACATCCATCGCCAACATACGTTTCCATTCGCTGCCTAATTTCGTTTTAAAATGTCCTGTTTTTATAGCTTCTGAATAACTTTGAACAGTACCTTTTTTAATGGCTGCCCAATCGTTTGCATTGTGCAACATACGATGTACATTTTCAGGTTTTATATCTGTCCATTCGCTTAAAAGAACAGGAACTTCTGGTAAATCGTCAATCCCTCTTCTAAAAGTTGGATCGTCTTTTTTCTTTAATAAAACCAGTGAGCCATACATTCCAATTTGTTCTTGCAAACCACTATGACTGTGATACCAATGTGTTCCGCTTTGAATTATAGGAAAACGGTACGTAAATGTTTCGTTCGGCTCAATTGGCATTTGCGTTAAATAAGGAACGCCATCATATTTATTAGGCAGAAAAAGGCCGTGCCAATGCAAAGAAGTACTTTCTTTTAACTTATTATGAACTACAATTTCAGCAATGTCACCTTCTGTAAAAGTTAAGGTTGGCATTGGAATTTGTCCGTTTACGGCAATCGCTCTTTTTTCTTTACCAGAAAAATTAACAATCGTATCGGTAACGGTTAAATTATATCGAACTACATTTTGGCCAAATACCATATGAGCAGACAATATACCTACATAAACTATACACCATTTTATGTGTTTATTCATTTTACTATAGTTTAATATTTCTTAATCTTAGTGCGTTTACAATCACAGAAACCGAACTAAAACTCATTGCTAATGCAGCAATCATTGGCGAAAGCAGCAACCCAAATATTGGATACAAAACACCTGCTGCAATGGGCACGCCCAATACATTATATACAAATGCAAAAAATAAGTTCTGTTTTATGTTCTTAACTACACCATGACTCAATTTTTTAGCTTTTACAATACCCAGTAAATCGCCTTTCACTAAAGTTATGGATGCACTTTCAATGGCTACATCTGTTCCTGTTCCCATGGCAATACCAACATCGGCTTGCGCTAAAGCGGGTGCATCATTAATTCCATCTCCTGCCATGGCAACAACTCTGCCTTCTTCCTGTAGCTTTTTAATTTCATTCAATTTATCTTCTGGTAAACATTCTGCTTTGTAATGTTTTAGGTTTAATTGCTCAGCAACCGATTTTGCAGTATTCTTATTATCCCCGGTTAACATAATTACCTCAACACCGTTGTCTTGTAGTTCTTTAATCGCTTTTAAACTGGTTGCTTTTATCGCATCAAAAATAGTAACATATCCAACTGCTTCGTTATCAACTGTGATGTATGAAACCGTTTTACCATGCTCTTGCTCCGCTTTTACTTTACTTGCTAAACTTTCAGAAATATCGATGGCGAATTGTTCTAATAATTTTGCATTACCTAAAGCTATTTTTTTATTTTCAACAGTACCAATAACTCCTTTTCCTGCAACTGCTTCAAAATCATCAACTTTAGTAATTAAAACATTTTTTGATTTCCCATAGTTTACAATTGCTTCCGCTAACGGATGTTCACTATACTGATTTAAAGAGGCAATATATTTAAGTAAACTATTTTCTTCTATTTCATTTACTGATATTACTTTTTCTACGGATGGTTTTCCTTCTGTAATCGTTCCTGTTTTATCAACAATTAGCGTATCCACTTTATTCATTTTCTCTAAAGCTTCTGCATTTTTAATTAAAACACCAGATTGTGCACCTCTACCAACACCAACCATTACAGACATTGGCGTTGCTAAACCTAAAGCACACGGACACGCAATAATTAATACTGCAATTGCATTTACAAACGCAAAAACATAGGCTGGTTCTGGACCAAATAGTGCCCAAACTATAAATGTTATAACAGAAACTAAAAACACCGTAGGCACAAAGTATTTAGCAATTCTATCCGCTAATTTTTGAATAGGTGCTTTTGATCGGCTTGCCGTATTTACCATATGAATAATTTGAGAAAGCAAAGTTTCTGACCCTACTTTTTCGGCTTTCATCACAAATGATTTTGTTCCATTTATGGTTCCTGAACTCACGTTATCATCAATGTTTTTATCAACAGGAATGGGCTCTCCCGTAATCATAGATTCATCGATGCTACTATGACCTTCTACGATACTTCCATCCACAGGAATTTTTTCTCCTGGTTTTACACGTAATAAGTTTCCTTTTTCAATTTTATCAATGGCAATTACTTTGTCCTCACCGTCGGTAACTAACGTAGCTGTTGCCGGCACTAATTTTAGTAATTCTTTTATAGCGCCACTTGTTTGACTGTGTGCTCTTGCTTCTAATAATTGTCCTAACAACACTAAAGTAAGAATAACCGTTGTTGCTTCAAAATAAACAAATACGTTGCCATCCGCAGTTTTAAAATCTGCTGGAAACACTTCTGGAAATAACATTGCAAACACACTAAAAATCCACGCGATTCCCGAACCAATTCCGATTAGGGTAAACATATTTAGATTCATCGTTTTTAAGGATGTCCAAGCACGTTTAAAAAACATCCAAGTTGCGAAAAACACCACAGGAATTGACAATACAAATTGAACCCAATTCCAGTTTTTCTGGGCTAAAATGTCATATAATGGATTGTTTTCAATCATCTCAGACATTGCTAAGAGAAATATTGGAACCGTAAAAGCAACCGCAATCCAAAACTTTTTTAATAGTTTTTTATAGGTTTTATCTTCTTCGGATGTACCTGCTTCTAACGGAATTAAATCCATTCCGCAAATAGGGCAAGCACCTGGCTCATCTTTTAAAACCTCTGGATGCATCGGACATGTAAACTGATTGCTAGAAGAAGAAATGCTTCTTTCTTCGATTAAATCCATTCCGCAAACTTTACAATCACCTGCTTTATTATAGGTTTTTTCGCCTTCGCAATGCATCGGACAATAAAATGTTCCCGTTCCTTTGCCTTTAGGTTTCTCTTTTTTCTCTTCTTTAATAAGAGGATGTTCTCCTGATTTATGAATACTATAACTAGCTCCATCATCTTTTAGCGCCTCTTGAAATTTTTCTATAGCAATATGTACTTCCATTTCTAGGATTGCTTCTGCCTTTTCTAAATTAACCTCAACTTTAGAAACACCTTCCACTTTAGAGAGTATTTCTTCAACGTGACCTCTACATCCGTTGCAAGTCATTCCGTGTATGTGATAGGTATGTTTCATTGTATTTAAAATTAATTATTTTTAATTGCTGATAGATTACCTGTATTCTTAAGACTATAATAAGCGATTCTTAAATCATCCTTAAAGAGGAGAAATCTCTAATTAATCGTCTTTTGAACTTTTCCACATTTAAGCATTTTACTACCATAATATGGATTTCTTACTTCATTACTCATACTTAACCAAGCAGAACCTTTGTCATACATTGGGCAAAATTGTTGGTAAAGCGTATTTTTTGTTCCCGTAATAGCCACCAAATCCAAAATATCTTTACTCAATGTTTTAAAGTGCTCTCTTTGATGACCCAACGGGCTTTTTGCAATATGTTCTGCATGTTCTGTGGCATCTTCAATAATATCTATCAATTCTTTTTGTTCATCCGCAGTAAAACTTGACATATTAAAGGCTTTTAAAGAGATTACCAATGTAGCGCCTGTTTGAGCAGCCTTTTTAGAATCATCAGCTACCAAAGCATCTTTTAACATAAAATAATCAGCAAGAATTGCTTCTGCCTTAGCATCATTTATTTCATTTTTTTCTTGTGCATTGGTAGAAGAAACGACTAACAATAACATTACTACTATACTCATTTTTAAATTTTTCATTTTCTTTGTATTTAATTATAAATTATTTTTTAACTCTGATATATATTCAATTATTTTCTGTTTTTCAACTAAAGAAAACAGTGCATTTCTGTGGATAAGTGTATAGGATTCCAAAGGCATTTCGTTACTTTCAATTTGTTTTATAATTGAACGAAGTTTACTTGCCTTTCTTCTGCTCGATAGTAAATCCCACTCACTAAAATTCAATTCGTCTTTACCTTTTTTAATATGATCTTCTAAAATCCAAGCCACAGGTTGTATTTTATTGTACCAAGGATATGCCGTATTATTACTGTGGCAATCGTAACAAGAAACTTGTAATTTATTCTTAATTATTTCTGGAACATTATTTACCATCATAAAATCAGTTTTTGGCACAACATCGCTTGTGTTAAGCGCTGTAGGCACAAATTGCAAACCCACAAAGGCAACTAATAAAACCAATAGTATGATTTTTACAATTTTCATTTTATATTTATCTTGTACAAAGTTCGTATTCTAATACTATTTTCTTTATTCTAATTATGGATATAATCTATACAATTTGGTCTAACGGGTTTCTACCTTTATTTTGTAATAATTTATAATCAGTAAGACTCATACCTGTTTCTATTTTAAATTGCTTGCTCAAATGGTTTATATTACTGTAATCTAAAAACTGACTTATCTCCGTAAAGTTTTTTTCTTGCGCTTCAATTAATTCTTTTACTTTTTCTATTTTTAGTTTGATAAAATATTTTTCAATGGTTATTCCTTCCGTTGATGAAAATACTTTACTTACTTTCGAATAGTCTTGATGCATTGTTTCAGCAAGGTGAGTTGATAGATTTTCTTTCAAATCGAGCGGCAGTTTACTTACTATTTTAATGAGATCTATTTTAACTTTTTCAGTTATTTTTTCTTCTACACTATTAATTATTTCAAAACCGTTGCTTATAATAATCTTCTCGAGTTTATCCAATTCCTTATCATTTAAAATATTCAATTGTATGCGACCAAGTTCAATTTCTACTATTGCTATTTCTTGCGCTTCAATTTCATTTTTGAGCACTTTTATACAACGATCACAAACCATATTTTTTATGTAAAAATCTTTGATCATTGTTACTGCGTTAAATAGTTAATAATCGTTGTTTGCACATAATAGGCCTTCACAGCTTCTATTTGATTTATTTCAAACTTTAATTGTAATTCCTGAATGTCTAATACATCCTTAAAATCAATCGTTCCTGTTTCGTAACTTTTTAGTAAAATTTCTTCTGCATTTTTGGCTTGTCGTAAATTTTTAGCCTGAGTTTTATAACTTATTCTTGCAGAAATTCTATCTTTTTTTGCTTTGTCTAAAAGTGTTTCTAACGTGTTTAAGCGTTCACTTTTTTGTGCCAAGATTTCTTTTTGTTGCAACTCGTTTTGCTTGGTTTGCGATCTATATTTATTATTAAAAATTGGAATAGAAATTGACACTGTTGGCATTACAATATCTTTACCATTATCGCTAAAACTCATATTGGGTCGTTTTTCAACGTTGATATAATCCAATCCAAAACCAATCATTGGGCTACTTTCTTTTTGATTCAGTAATTCAGATTTTTCTACGGATTGATAGAGTTTGTCATATTTCAACAATTCTGGGTGTAATGCTAAATTTTTACTAGTAATTTCAAAATCATCCGAAGGAATATTTAATTCAGAAACAAGACGAACTACAATCGTATTTTCTCTATTCAATAAATTATTAAAAGCAGTTTGTTCTGCTACGTATTGCTGACTCAAAACATCTAATAATTGCTGCATTTCATTTTGACGCATTTGCAAACGCAATACATCTACTGCAGATGCTTTGCCAACTTCAACAGAAGTTAATGCCAATGTTTCGTAGGTTTCCAACAATTTTATATTTTCGGATAACACTTGTTGCTTCGCTTTATTTGCGTATAAATTATAATACGATTGCGAAACCGAAACCATCAGTTTTCTTTTTGCAATTACAATGTCTTCATATTTTGTATCCGCCAAAGAACTTACATAATTTTCTCTTGCTGTAATATTACCAAACCAAGGCAACATTTGTTTTGCCGATACTCTAAAACGTTGCGCTCCCGTTCGTGTTTCTGGTTCGCTTACAAAATAGCCAACACCAAATTCGGTATTTGGCAAGGTGTTTACTTCATTTACTTTTTCTGTGGCGATGCTATATTGCAATTCATACTTTTGAATTTCAGGATTGTTTGCCAATGCTTCGCCAATTAGTGTTTCTAATTGCTGACTTTGAGTCTTAGAAACAAACAGCATAAAACAAACTATACTGCTAATTTTTATATATAATTTCATCTGTTTTATGATTTAATAGAAATTGGTTGCGCTTCATTTTTTAATTTTCTCTTTGCTATAAATTCTTTCTTCCAGCTAAACAAAACAGGCACAATAAAATAAGAAGTAATGTCGATGATCATTCCTCCAAAAATCGGAATTGCCATCGGAATCATAATATCACTTCCTCTACCTGTTGAAGTTAATACTGGCAACAATGCTAAAACGGTGGTAACTGTCGTCATTAAACAAGGTCTAATTCGTTTTGATGCCGCTTCTAAAGTTGATTTTCTAATTTCAAATTTATCTGTTGGATCATTTTTATCAAAAGTTTGCGTTAAGTAGGTTGCCATCACCACACCATCATCCGTAGCAATACCAAACAACGCAATAAAACCAACCCAAACAGCGACACTTAAATTAATCGTTTTCATATTAAAAAGGTCTCGTACGTTTTCTCCGAAAAAACTAAAATTCAAAAACCATTCTTGACCATACAACCACATCATAATAAAACCTCCTGCAAATGCAACCGATATTCCTGTAAAAATCATTAAGGATGTTGATACAGATCTGAATTGAAAATACAGAATTAAAAATATGATGAGTAAAGCTAAAGGAACCACAACTGACAAGGTTTTTTCTGCTCGAAGCTGATTTTCATAGGTTCCTGTAAATTTATAACTGATGCCTTTTGGCACAATTAACTCTCCTGATGCAATTTTTTGCTGAATTAATGCTTGTGCAGTTTCAACTACATTTACTTCTGCAAAACCATCTAACTTGTCAAATAATACATAGCCAACCAAAAAAGTATCTTCACTTTTAATAACTTGTGGCCCTTTTTCATAACGGATGGTTGCCAATTCGCTTAATGGCACCGGATTTCCTTTACCAACAGGAATGTAGATGTTTTTTAAATCATCTGGATTATTACGCAATTCTCTTGGATATCGAACTCTTACACCATAACGTTCTCTTCCTTCAACGGTTTGTGTTAAAATCATTCCGCCAACAGCCACTTTTAAAACATCTTGCACATCTTGTATCGAAATGCCATAACGTGCTATTTTTTCTCTATCAATATCAATAAGTAAATACGGTTTGCCTACAATTCGGTCTGCAAAAACAGCTTCTTCCTTTACCCCTTCAGATTGTTTTAAAATCGTTTCTAATTGAACCCCAAAAGCTTCAATTTGTTTTAAATCTTGTCCTTTAACTTTGATTCCCATTGGTGCACGCATTCCTGTTTGCAACATTACCAATCTCGTTTCGATAGGTTGTAATTTTGGTGCAGAAGTAACTCCCGGTAACTTGGTAACTCTTATAATTTCGTTCCAAATATCATCTGGTGATTTAATTTCTGGTCGCCAATTTCGGTAGAATTCGCCATCGTTATCTGGAATGAGTTGTTTTTTTGCATCCACAGATTGCCAAGCTTCACGAGGTTCCGTTGGTAAAGACATTCCGTTTTTTAACACATATTTACCTTCATCATTCACTTTATAGCGCTGGCGTTCTCCGTGCTCATTTAACATATATTCAGGTTTATACTGAATCATATTTTCGTACATAGATATTGGCGCAGGATCTAAAGCAGATTCTGTTCTGCCCGCTTTACCAACCACAGTTTCTATCTCTGGAATACTAGCAACTGCCATATCTAATTGCTGTAAAACTCGTTTGTTTTCTTCTATCCCAGAATGTGGCATCGAAGTAGGCATCAACAAAAATGAACCTTCGTTTAATGACGGCATAAATTCCTTGCCTGTATTCTTCATGATATAAAAACCAAAAACCAATAAGGAAGCAGGAATCGTTAAAAATAGCAGTCTATTTTCTAGTGCCCATTTTAAAATTTTAGAGTAATAATTTTGGAATAAAATAAAAATACCCAACAATCCGAAGCAAATAATACAAACAAAAATCAAGTTTAAGGCAATACTTTTATCAACACCAAGTGGTCTCCAATATTCGGCCAATAGAAATACAATTGCCAATGAAGACGCAATTATGTTAATACGATTTGCTCTTTTATCAGTAAGTTTACCCTGCATTTTTAAAAACGCTACAGTTCCGTAACTAATTAATAAAATTCCAATCCAATAGCCTAAAAACATAATTACAAGCCCCAGAATTAGTAACAATCCGTTTAAAATAAAACTCGTTGTTCTTCTGATGCTCACTTTTTTGAATATCGAGGCTGCAAAAGGCGGAATTAAAAATAGCGCAATAAATAGTGCTGCTGCTAATGCAAAGGTTTTTGTAAATGCCAAAGGTCTAAATAATTTTCCTTCGGCGCCAATCATTGTAAAAACTGGAATAAAACTAATAATCGTAGTCATTACCGCAGTTACAATCGCCCCAGAAACTTCGGCCGTAGCATTATAAACAATCTGATTAATTGTTAGTTTTTGGTTGTTAGTTATTGGTTGCTCTTCTGATTCATCAATATGACGAATGATGTTTTCTGATAAAATAACCCCAACATCCACCATAGTTCCAATGGCAATTGCAATTCCTGAAAGTGCCACAATATTTGCATCAACTCCAAAAAGTTTCATCGCAATAAACACAATTAAAACCGCAACAGGTAATAATCCTGATATTAATATGGATGCTCGCAGGTTAAAAACCATGACAATAATTACTAAAAAAGTAATTAAAATTTCTAAAATTAACGCTTCATTTAAAGTTCCTAAGGTTTCTTGAATCAGTTCTGTTCTATCGTAAAACGGAACAATAGTAACTTGTGATGTACGTCCGTCTGCCAGTACTTTCGATGGCAAACCTGCACTTAATTCGTTAATTTTTTCTTTTACATTGTTGATAACTTCCATCGGATTTGCTCCATATCTTGCTACCACAACTGCACCCACAACTTCGGCACCTTCTTTATCTAAAACACCTCTTCGAGTTGCCGGACCTAGAGATACTTTACCAATATCTTTTATTTTGATGGATGTAAAATCCTCTGAAGTAACCACTGCATTTTCAATATCCTCAACCGATTTTACATACCCCAAACCACGTACTAAATATTCTGCTTGGTTGATTTCTAAGGTTTGCGCACCAATATCTTTGTTACTTTCCTTAACGGCTTTTACAACTTGGTTTAAACCAATATTGTATTGACGCATTAATTCTGGATTCACATCTACTTGGTATTCTTGAACATAACCACCAATAGAAGCCACTTCAGAAACGCCACTTGCAGAAGACAACGCATATTTTACATAGTAATCTTGAATGCTTCGCAATTCGTGTAAATCCCAACCGCCAGTTACGTTTCCTTGTTCATCACGACCTTCTAATGTGTACCAAAATATTTGCCCTAAACCGGTTGCATCTGGTCCTAATGATGGATTTACCCCTTCAGGTAACAATCCGCTTGGCAAGGAATTTAGCTTTTCTAGGATTCTGCTACGACTCCAATAAAACTCAATATCTTCCTCAAAAATAATGTAAATACTAGAAAAACCAAACATAGAAGAACTACGGATGGTTTTTACTCCGGGAATTCCTAGTAAAGAAGTCGTTAAAGGATAGGTAATTTGATCTTCAATATCTTGTGGCGAACGACCGTCCCATTTGGTAAAGACAATTTGTTGGTTTTCGCCAATATCAGGAATCGCATCTACTGCTACAGGATTGCTTGGCAAAAGACCTGTGTTCCAATTAAAGGGTGCGTTTATAGTTCCCCATCCCACAAAAAGGACAAGCATTAAAACCGCTACTAGTTTATTTTCTATTAAAAATTTGATGCTTTTATTTAGCATTAGCTTTGATTATTAAACAATTAGACATTGGTGTTAAAAAAATACCGAATACAAGAAATTATCCTAATGAAATTAATCAGTGGATAAAAGAGTCTATTGTTTAAAAAATCAAATTAAATAAGTCTCGTCAATTTTGTAGAGTTGTCGTATGACGAGCGGTGATTTGTATGCTGCGTAAGAAGATATATTTTTAGCTGAACCTTCAAAAAGAGTGTGATACGTATATACAAATGAAACGATGAATAATTGTTGATTAAAAGTGATTTTATCAACTAATAATTGCAATTCATCTTGACCATCGACCACTAATTGTTCGTCTTTACAACAATTCTTTTTAGTCATCTCACAGTCATTTGTTGAAGGCTTTTGCATTTCCATTCCGCAACCTTTTGCTTTATGAAAAACAGCCGTTTCAACCAAAGTGTCGCCACAAAAATGCATATCAATTGTGAACGACATTGTAGAAAATAAGACTACAAAAGCCATTAAAGTTGATATTATTTTATGTGAAACTTGTTTCATATTAAAAACAAATTTACGAAAATTTATCGAACGAATTATTTTTGTTTAAATTTTCATTCATAAAAAATGAATACTTTTGCGATTAAATATACAGTATGCCACAAATATTGTTTCTCTTTACCTTATTATTAAGCATTTTAACAAGCTTAGGTCAATCAAAAATAAGCGGAAAAATTATTGATAGTGATACAAATACACCTTTGGCATCTGCTAAAATCACTAATTTTAAAACCGGTATTGGTACCAACGCTGATTTAAATGGCACATTTCAAAATTTAGAAACTGGAACATACACATTTCGAAAAGAGGGCTATTTTGAAAAAACGATTGAATTAAAGAAAGAGACGTATGCTATTATTCAGCTTAGCATAAATCCTAATCAATTAAATGAAATTATTATTAATGCAAATCAAATACCCAAAAAACTAAAAAGAGCGACCAACGCCATCAACATCATTTCTTCTGATGACATTGCACGCTTTAACAATACAGATTTTGCGCCAATTTTAAATAGAACTCCTGGCGTTTTTATGCAAAGTGGTGCGTTAAATACCAACCGAATTACCATAAGAGGTATTGGTTCTAGAAATCTTTACGGTACCTCAAAAATTAGAGCTTATTTTAAAGATATCCCGTTAACAAACGGAAGTGGAGAAACTACGATTGAAGATTTTGAACTCGCTTCAATTTCTCAATTAGAAATTATTAAAGGAGCTGCATCAAGTGTTTATGGCGCAGGACTTGGTGGCGTTATTCACTTAAAACCACAAAATGCTTTTTTAAATGAATCTAGCGTTAATAGCGAACTTACTGTAGGTTCTTTTGGGTTGATTAAAAGTGTTATTAATGCTAATTACGGGACTTCTAAAAATAGTTTTAGAGCAGTTTTTAGCGACACAGAAAGTGATGGATATCGTGAAAATAACAATTATAATAGACAAACAATTACACTAAACACCAACCATTTTATTTCAAAAAAAGATGAAGTGTCTTTTTTAGGAAGTTTCGTAAATTTAAAAGCGTTTATACCGAGTTCAATTAACGAAAATACTTTTATAAATAATCCTAAGTCTGCAGCTTTTACATGGAAACAAGCACAAGGTTATGAGGATGCTACCCGAGGAATTTTTGGAATCTCATGGAACCATGATTACAGTTCCAGTCTAAAACAAGTTACAAGTGTTTTTACATCTTTTAGAGAAGGATACGAGCCGAGACCTTTTGATATTTTAAAAGAAAATACACGTGGGCTTGGTATCCGAAGTAGAGTTTTAGGAAACACGGTAGTATTTAAAAACCCATTTAATTGGACGATTGGCGGCGAACTATTTAATGACACATATACCTACGGAACTTTTGAAAATTTATATAAAGATTTTCCGCCAAATACAGGAAGTGTAGAAGGCAAACAATTATCTAACTACAAAGAACGCAGATATTATTACAATGTTTTTGCCGAGGCAGATTATGAAATCTCTGAAAAAACCACGATTTCAATTGGTTTAAATTTAAATAAGACATCCTACAATTTAAAGGATAGGTTTCCAGTTTCTACTGAAAACAAAGACCAATCTGGCAGCTATAAATATAAAGACATTGTGTCTCCTAAGTTTGGTTTTTCGCACTTGTTAAATAAACAAATTAGTGTTTTTACGAGTATAAGTCATGGCTTCTCTCCTATTTCTCTTCAGGAAACATTATTACCAGACGGACAAATAAATAGAGCTGTAAAACCAGAGACAGGTTGGAACTACGAAATAGGAACTCGTGGTGCTTTCCTTAATGATAGGTTTCAGTTTAACGCATCAATATATAGACTAGACATCAAAAATTTATTGGTTCCTAGAAGAACAGCAGAAGATCAATTTATTGGCATTAATGCGGGTAAAACCCAACATGACGGACTAGAATTAGCCATTAATTATAAATGGCTAGATCAAGAAAAAATCTCCATAAGTATGTTTTTAAACTACACTTTAAACAATTATATATTTAAAGATTTTATTGATGATACTAAAGATTTTTCTGGAAATGAATTAACTGGTGTTCCTTCTGATGTATTTAATACGGGTCTCGATTTTCAAACTTTAGTTGGTTTCTACGGAAACATTAATTATCAATTTGTGAGCAGTATGCCAATTACGGATAGTAATAGCTTATATTCTGATAGTTACAACCTCGTAAACCTTAAAATAGGGTATCAAACAAACCTTACTAAAAAGCTGAAGTTAAATACGTTTGTAGGTGTAAATAATGTTTTTGATGAATTTTACGCTTCTCAAATTTTAATAAATGCAACTGGCTTTGGTGGCAGCGCTCCTAGATATTATTACCCAGGCAATCCTGTAAATTATTATGCTGGAATAAACTTGAATTATCATTTTTAACGTAAATTAGCACTGAAAATCATGGATATGAGAAAATTTTATTACTTATTTATTGCATTATTTATTGCACAAGCTGCAGCTGCACAAACAGAAGCTGAGCTAAGCCAAATTCAATCTGAAATAGTGCCAATACCTATTGCTGATAAAGATTTAGAATACAAAGCAGAACTTATAATTGCAGATTTAAACATCCCTTGGGGAATGGATTTTTTACCTGATGGAAGTATTATTTTTACTGAAAAATCAGGAGAATTGTACCTCTTTAAAGATGGCAAAAAAACTGAAATAAAAAACGTGCCAGAAGTTTATGCTCGCGGACAAGGTGGCTTATTAGATATTAAACTGCATCCAGATTATAAAAATAACGGTTGGCTTTATATTACCTATTCGTCATCCGAAGGAGAAGGAAAAGGCGGTAACACCGCATTAATTAGAGCAAAACTCAAAGAAAATAAATTAGTTAGTATTGAGAAATTATACAAAGGAGCAATTAACTCAACAAGAGGGCAACATTTTGGTTCTAGAATTGTATTTGACAAAAATGGATATCTTTATTTTTCTATAGGAGAAAGAGGAAATCGTGATGAAAATCCGCAGGATTTAACAAGAGATGGTGGTAAAATTTACCGCCTAAATGAAGATGGAACAATTCCCGAAGACAATCCTTTTATAGATGTAAAAAATGCAAAAACCGCCATTTATAGTTACGGGCACAGAAATCCGCAAGGACTAGCAATAGACCCAATTACTGGTGAACTTTGGGAACATGAACACGGCCCAATGGGAGGCGATGAAATTAATATTGTAAAAAAAGGTAAAAATTATGGTTGGCCTATTATTTCTTATGGTATTAATTATAACAAAACCTCATTTACAGAACTTACCAAAAAAGAAGGTATGGAAGAACCTGTTTTCTTTTGGGTACCTTCGATTGCACCAAACGGCTTCGTTATTGTTTCTTCGGATAAATATCCTGAGTGGACTGGCAGTTTCCTTGTTGGCTCTTTAAAATTTCAATACCTAGAGCGGTTAATTTTAAAAGATAATAAAGTTGTAAAACGTGAAAAATTGTATGAAAATATTGGTCGCGTTAGAAATGTTGTTCAAGCTCCGGATGGCTATATTTACATGGCAGTAGAAGGAAAAGGAATTTATAAACTACTAAAAAAATGAAAACATTACTTATTTTCACAGCAGCACTTTTCTTCTATTTCTCTATAGAATCGGAAGCTAAAATTGAAATCTATACATCACAAGATCCGTTAAAAGAAAGTATAAAAAGAGGTAGTGAAATTTACTCGGACTTTTGCATGTCTTGCCACTTGCCAGCGGGAGAAGGTGTGGCAGAAGTTTTTCCGCCATTGGCAAAGTCTGATTATCTGATGCAAAAAAGAAAAGAAAGTATTCAAGCTATTAAATACGGCCTAAAAGGCAAAATTATTGTCAATGGCCAAGAATATAACGGCAATATGAGCGCTTTAGGATTAGCTGATGATGAAGTTGCTGATGTTATGAATTATATTACGAATAGTTGGGGCAATGAGAATGATAAAATGGTTACCGAAGAAGAAGTTGCTAAAATAGAAAAGTAAGCGCTTTTTTATTGAAAATCATTGTTGTCCGACAAAAGAATCAGGATTGTTTCACTTTTAGAATCAAGAAACAAGACTTGATTCTAACTGTCTAAAAAACAAATATATTTTAAAATAGAAATTGCATTTATTTATCTTTTTAAAATGAACTCTAAATTCAATCTAATGTTTAAAAACGACCTTAAACTTTACTATTTGTTGATATTCCTGAAATTAAAATAGTTTTAATCGGACAATAGTGATTAAAAATATGCTTCGTTAAATAATTTATTATTTATTTAAAACCTCATTCTGTAGCCAAGTCCCTGCTAAAGAAGGCCAAGTTTCTGCTGCAATATTCCCCGATCGGATTCCATATCCATGACCTCCATTTGGTAATAAATGCAGTTCAACAGGCACTTTATTGTCTCTCAATGCAGTTGCCATAACGAGAGTACTATTTCCATATTTGTCATCCGCAGTAGCGAAAATAAACATGGGCGGAGTTTGCGTATTCACTAGCAATTCTGGAGATAAATTTCTATTTTCTCCTTCGTCTAAATATGCAGGATAAATTAATAAAGCAAAATCGGGCCGACTTGAAATAGTGTCAATTTCATCCATTAAAGTATAGCTTTTTTCAGAAAACTGGGTACTTGCACGAGCACTTAAACTTCCTCCAGCAGAGAAGCCAATAACGCCTAACTTTTTAGTGCTCAAGCCTAAAGCAGCGTTCTTACTGCGGATAACTTTTATGGCTCTTTGAAGGTCGTACAATGCTTCTTTTCGTTTATTTGGTACTCGATATTGCAAAACATATGCAGTATAACCAAGTTTGCTTAGCCATGCTGCTATTTCGTATCCCTCTAAATCTATAGCGAGAATTCCATAACCTCCTCCGGGACTCACAATTATACTTACTCCGTTATTATTTGAGATCTTGGGTTCATAAACAATCAATGCAGGATTTGTAACCTTATTTAATCGGATAACATTCCCTGTTTTATTTGAACTTTGCGTAGGATTCTGCTTTACTTCAATTTGACCAGGTACTTTATCTGGCCATAAATAAATGGTATCACGTGTTTGAGAATAATTTGTCATCGTGTAAAAAAGGGTTAAAATTAGGGAGAAAAATAATTTCATCTTTGGGTGTTTTTTTAGCCTAAACAAGTTACTACTAAATTTCTTAGAACCGTAAAATGAACCCTTACTTTTAAAAACTAAAAATTTTACTTAATTCTTTAAAAACTTTATAGATGCTAGATTATTTATTTTTAGAGTATAAATTCCTGTTTTTAAATTTGAAACGTCAATACTTTTAGAAACACCTTCTGCATCTATACTTCTAATTTCCTTACCCAAAATATCAAATATTTTCACAGATGTTAGACTGTTTTTTAAAGCTTTAATGGTGATGACGTTAGTACTTGGATTTGGATATACTTTAAATAATTTACTGTTTTCAATTTCAAAACCTTCTAAATCTAGTGTAGATTTATCAATAAAAGCATCCATAGCAATAGACGGACTTCCATCTGCATCCCAAGCTCCTTTTGAATAAGATGTAAAATTATCGTACGCAATTGGTTCCCAATAAAAAACGCCCAAAGCTCCCGTTTGTCTTGCTTTTTCAATCATATACACTAAAAATTGATGCGAAATACTTGGTTGATTGGCGCTAAAACCAACCTCTACAATCATTGCCTCTTTGTTGTAACGAGATTTTAAATCTAACACGTTAGCAGAAGCATCATCTACCATGGATTTCCAGGTATTAGTATCGGGATATAAAGACATTCCAATAATATCTATATTACTAAAATTTAAACCATTGTTGATTAAACCATCTATATTCCATCGAAATAAACCATTATTATTCCCTTCTGATAAATGAAGAATTGTTTGAATCCTATTGTTAACTATTTTTACGGCATTTGAGCCTGCATTTATAAATTTAGCATAGTTTACAAATCCACCAGTTGAAGCTTTACCAGAATCCCAAAGCATACCATCACTTGTTTCATTGCCTATTTGCACCCATTTTGGTGCAATCCCTTTTGCTTTTAATGCTGTTAAAATTTCTGTAGTATGGTTTGCAACTGCGGTTTCTAATTGCCCAACTGTAAAATTAGTCCAAGCTGCAGGTTTTTTTTGATTACCAGGATCTGCCCACCAATCGCTATAATGAATGCAAATCATAATATCCATATTTAGCGCGTTAGCTAACTCTGCTTTTTTAACCAAATCATCAATATCACACCATCCATTTGCCTGAGAATTTTCTGGATTTACCCAAACTCTTAATCGCACTGCATCAAGTTGATATTCTTTTAACAGCGGCAATAATTCTTTGGTATTTCCTGCATTATCCTTCCAGGTATAGCCTTTAGATTCCATCTCTGTCATCCAACTAATGTCTGCTCCTTTTGATATTTTATTGGTACTAAATTGATAATTACTTGTATCCTGAAGTGTTAATGCTGGCGTGTTCCAATAACCAGCCCACGCATTTTCTGACCAACTTTCGCTTTTATATAAAATAGCTCTCGCTTGATAATAAAATCCTGTTGGCAAATTTTCTGATAATTGATTACTACTGCCTACAAAAAGCTGAACATTTCCTGCCTTATTTTGCCCTGAAGATTGATTTTGTAATACGACACCAGAAACCGAAGCGTAATAATCGTTGTTACTATCTAATATTTCTAAACCAATAAAAATATGGTTTCCTGCAGCACCTGTTTCGCTAGAGTATGTATAATTGATGGTTAGTGTACTTCCTGTTAAAGGATTTACTTCTAACGGATTTTCACTAAAAGAAACAATTTCTATCGCTTGCGAAAAAACGAAGCTTGCTATCATTACGATCGAAAATAATACTGTTTTTAAAATTTTCATTTTCTTTCTTTTGAATCTATTATTCATTTTTGAGTTTAGACTCTAAACTGATTTTAGCTATTTTAAAAGTACCTTAACATCCGAAGAGAAAGATAGAAATAATGACTTTTGTATCCTTGCTAAAAGCTCTTTTTATTGATCATTTCTAATTAATTTCATGGTAGGTTTTTAGTTCAAATCAGTCATTTTAAACGTTAGTTCTAAAAACACAGGTAAATGATCAGAAATTTTTCTTGCGCTTTCTAAATTAGCACAAGAAGTTACAAAATCTAAAACACCAGATTTTACGAAAGTAATTTTATTAGTATTGTAGTAAATATTATCAATGGAGTGGTTTACATAGCTACCATTTTTGCATTTTCTTTTTAAAGTTGTCGCGGTATTTTTTATGGCAGGTTTAAAGCCCATTTTATATAAAGGATTCCAAACTGTATGATTTTCGTCTAAATTAAAATCGCCTAAAATAAAAATAGCATCTGTTTGTAATCTTTCTGGATATTTTTTAAAATGTGCTATTTCCATTTCTGGATTTCTACTGTAAACACGCGCATGCATATTTATAAAATAAACTATTTTTTTATTCTTTATAATTTCAAATTTGACTAAATAAGGTTCTCGTTCAATTGCATCTTGTAGCAAAACATCTAAAGCTGGTTTTTTTAAAAGCCTTAATTTAGAGGTTTTCCAAATATACGCATAGCGTTCACTAATATAGCTCGAAGGACTTTTGGTTGGCTTACTTATACTATAATCCCATTTACTGCCCAACCTATTTAATTCACTTACTATTTTTGCAATGGCTTGTGCTCCTTTAGGATCTTTTGCAACAACTTCTTGAATAGCAATAATGTCGTAATTCTTTATAATTTGCGCTATAAAACTAATTTCTGAACTATTTTTTGTACCTCCTAAATCTTGAATATTCCAAGTTAAGAGTTTTAAATCTGTTTTATTTTCTTGGTCTTTTACAGTACCAAAACCATCCTCTACTTTATCCTTTAAAGAAAAAATAGTATTAGAGATTGTAAAATTATAAAATAGTACGAGTAAAATAAAAAAGATCTTTTTTTTCATGATTTAAGAATCTATCCAAATAATCTATTTTTATTTAAAAGTAATTTACACATTTATACCTGTCTAAAAGTCTAATATTGATGCTAAAGTCGTACGCTATAGAAAACTCATGAATACCGCCCGTATTTAAAAGTTCGGTAGTATTAAAATCATACGAATATCCAAACCTAAAACCCTGCCACCTTATGCCTGCAAATGTGCTAACAGAATTAAGAATATTACTATTGTTGTCATTTTTTAAAGGTGATGTAGCAGCGGTAATTCCTAAAGAAAACTGGTCATCAAAAATATACTGAAACCCAAGGTCGAACCTGTTAACATTTCCTTGCATCATAAAATTTGACAACACATAAAATTTGCTATAATTAGAAAACCAAGTTCTACTATTTTCTAAAAATGGTAGATAATATTTTGTGTGAACAGAAATAAAAATATCTAATGGAATATTCCCGCTTTCGGTTAAAGAG
Organism: Polaribacter glomeratus; assembly: GCF_002954665.1. Classification (GTDB taxonomy): domain Bacteria; phylum Bacteroidota; class Bacteroidia; order Flavobacteriales; family Flavobacteriaceae; genus Polaribacter; species Polaribacter glomeratus. Next base: position 2,385,294 of record NZ_MSCM01000001.1, read on the forward strand.
ATGTTCGGTTTGTTTAAATGCCTTAATGTTAGACCAATCCAAGAGTCATCATTATTAAATAAAATAGAAGAACTAAAATCAAAAAAAATTCTTTGAGAACTTAATAAAAGCGGATCTAAAGTAGCTGTATTGATACTATTATTGTTTAGGTTTATTTGATCTTCTAACAAGATATTTTGAAATCCGTAATTTTTCATTCCGAAGCCAGCAGAAATACTAGGTCTAAAAAACCAGGTGTCGCTCATTTGAAAAGCCATTGAATAATTAAAATTAATTTGATTAAAAGTATAGGTAGAAGCCGTTTCTGTTTGGTTTAAAAAGGAAAATCCCAAACCTGTTTTAAAACCCTTTAACCAAGTATCATAATACACAAAACTAGAATTCGTTTTAAAAGCACTATTTCGCCATTGAGATCTGTGAATTGTGCCCATTTTTGGTGCTCTAATTGCTCCTGTAAAAGAGGTGTTTAAAGTTTCTGGAACCAAAAAGTTTTGAGAAAAAATAACATCTTGTGTCATTGTTTGCAAACTCACTAAGAAAAAAAGAATGTATAAATATTGTTTCATCTTATTTAAGGAGTGTTACAGGTGAACTTTTTGTAATTTCTTTTTCATAAAATGTATTTCCTCTTACAACCATTACATAATTTCCGTTTTCAGCTGGTTTGCCATTTATCAAACCATTCCAACCTTTCAAATTAACTCCTTCTTCTTGATAAACTGTTGTTCCCCAAGTATCGTAGATAGTCATTCTTATATTTGTAAAACCTCTATAAGAAGGTCTAATAGTTTCATTGTAACCATCATCATTTGGTGTAAATGCCGTTGGATGTATCAAAGAATATCCTTGGGTAATGGTAATAGTTCGCTCAAAAACTTCTGTACAACCTTGCGTAAATTCAACCGTTAAGACGACATCAAAAGAGCCAACTGAATTATAAGTATGTACAGGGTTTTCTTCGTTAGTGATTGCACTTCCATCTCCAAAATCCCATTTTAAGCTAGTAAAATCGCCAGTAGTAAGATTTGTAAATTGTATTGGATCTTCAATAGATAACAAATTGTACGTGGTTAAAGCAAAAGCATTATATCTAAAATCTGCACTGCCAATTGTAGGCACATTAACGATAAAAGAGTTGCTTTTTTCACAACCTTTTGCATCCGTAATTGTTAAAATATAAGAGCCGTTTTGAGAAGTTGTCATTATTTCGTCATCAGGGCCAGAAACAATTCCGGCAGACCAAGAATAGGTATAAGGTAAAAAACCACCTGCTACTTTTGCTTTATTTTGTTTACTTACTATTTTTAAATCACAATCTGTAAGCGTAGTTTCTTCGAAAGTAATAGTGATTGGTTCTTGTCTAAAAATAGTAAATTGTCTCGAAACTGTGCACCCGTTTGCATCTGTAATTTCTACAGAATAATCTCCTTGAGGTATATTTTTAATATCTTCTGTTGTTTCGTTAGTACTCCATTTAAATGAGTAAGGAGCTGTTCCTCCAGAAGTTTCTAAATCGATACTTCCACTATTTACACGATCACAATCTACAGCGTCTATAACCGTTGTACTTACAGAAATTAAAGGCGGATTTGTAATAATAAAGGTTCTTTCTATAGGACATTGATAGGTGTCACTATCTAAAATAACAACACTATAGGTTCCTGCAGCAAGGTTATTTCTTTGAAGTCCTTCCGAAGAACCATCATTCCATGTTACAGAAAAAGGGGCAATTCCGCCTGATAAATTTAACTTTATAACAGCATCATTTTCTCCATTACAAGAAATAGGAGTTACCACTGGTTCTATAAAAAACACAGGTTCTTCTATTTTTATAGACACTTGTGCTGTACAATTATTTGCATCTGTAATGGTCGCTATATAAATGTTTGCGGATAAATTAGATAATGAAAAACCACTTGCCAAATTACTCCAAGATATTTGATGTGGCGCTTTACCGCCGCTTACTGTTACTTTAATAGTTCCGTCATTTGCTTTATAACAGGTAACATTTGTTTTCTCAAAATTGATTTTAATTTCTGTAGATTGATTTATAATAAAAATTGCGCTAATTGTACAACCCAAATTATCTAAAACAACCACTGTATAAGTGCCCACAAATAAATTAGTAATATTTTTTGAAGTACTTGTAAATCCATTTGGACCAGACCAACTATATAAATAATCGAAAATACCAGGAGAAGTTTCTACTTGAGTTCCACCAGAAACACTAATTTCAATAGCACCAGTTGCATCGCCAAAACATAAAATATCTTGTTTAGAAACCATCTCTATTTTTAAAACTTCAGGTTCTGTAAGTATAAAATTGGTTGCAATTTTGCAGTTGTTTTTATCAACAATTTCTAAAGTATAGGTTCCTGCTGTTAATGTATTCTGATTTTTAGTGTTTGATACAATTCCGTTTCCATCTGTAGTTGACCAATTATAAGTGTACGGCAAAGTTCCGCCAGCAATTGTAACTTCTAGTACGCCATCGTTTCCTTGAAAACAAGAAATATTCTTTTCAATATCTTTCGTAATTGACAAAATATTGGGCTGCGTTACCTCTAGTTCTTCAGTAATAGAAAAGCCTTCTTTGTCTTCAATTCTTAAAGTATAAATTCCTGCGGCTAAATTAGAAATATCAGTATCAGTTGATGAAAACCCGTTAGGTCCAGACCAAGAGACTATGTACTTATTTTCTGTATCAAAAGGAATTCCTCCAATAATATTTGTTGTTATAGAGGCATCATTAGATTCAAAACAACTATTATTTATAACTACAGTATTCGATTCTATACTAGGGTTTACAGTTACTTCTAGTATAAAAGAGTTACCGACACAGTTTGCTGTTGCTGGTGTAATCGTATACCTAACTTTTACGGGTAATGTACTTGTGTTTTCTAAAGCCTGACTTATTTGATCTTGCGAATTTGTTTCTGCGGATGCTCCTAAAATGGATCCAGCTGGATTAAAAGTGGGTAAAGTCCAAGTATATTTTGTTCCTACTGGAATTGTATTTGCTGCAATTGAATTCGGGTTAAAAGTAAAAGTAGCTTTGCTATAAATTGTAATTTGTTCATCATTAATTACAGGAATTTCATTTACAATAACCGCTGCTGTATTTGAAATAATTTGCTGACATCCGCCAGAACTAAAAGAAATTTTTACATAATAATATATAGTGCCAACTGCATCTGATGATGGTTGATAAAAAGCATTCGTTTCGCCTGTTATTAAATTTCCGCCTGTTGTAGAATCCGAAGAATTCGAAAACCATTGATACGTTGCAGCTCCTGTTCCGTTTTGATATTCAACCTCTAAAAGTGTCGCTGTTTCTTCTAAACAAATTTCAGAAGCTTTTGGCTGTGTACTAAAAGTAGGAGCTTTGTTTATTTTTAATTCTGAAACAGCACTTGTAATTGTACAGCCAGATTCTGGTTGAGAAACAAGCACATAATAATAAAATGCACCAACAGTTGTTGTTGGCGGTGTAAATGTATCCGAAGTTTCATTAATAAGTAAAGTTCCACCAGTATTAGAACTACTTGTATTAGAAAACCATTGGTAATTTTTTACAGTTAAGGTACCTTTAGATACACTAACAGTTAGGTCTAAAGGTAGCGCTCCTTCGCATAATTCTTGTGATGCAATTGGTTGCGCATCAATAACCGGATCAGAAACAACCTCAATTTTATAAACATCACTTGTTGCTAAATTACAGCCATTACCATCTAAAAAAACTTCTACATAATAATAAAAAGTACCTGCATCAGAAAACATGTTTGGTGTATACTTCGCGTTTACGGCACCGTCAATTTTGGATCCTCCAATATTAGTTTCAATTGCACTTTTATACCATTGATAAGTTGCGTTTCCTGCTCCGCCAGTATAAGTAACTCCCATTTGGTCTGCAATTCCGCCTTCACAAATTACTTGATTTAAGGCTGTTGAATTGATCCTTAATTGTTCATTTACAATAACACTTGCTGAATTTGATTTAATGATAGAACATCCGCCAGAAGAAAAAGAAATTTCTGCGTAATAGTAAGTTTCTCCAACAGTATTTGTTGGTGGATTATGCGTTGCATTAGTAGCATTAGGAATAGGATTGCCACTAGTAACATTATTATCTGCATTCGAAAACCATTGATAAATTGCAGTTCCTGTTCCGTTTTGATAAGCTACTTCTAAACGAGTTGCCGAGCCATCTAAACAAATTTCAGACGATGATGGCTGTGTTGTTATTACAGGAGCTTCATTTATTTTTAATTCTGAAACATCACTAATTACACTACAACCAGATGCGGCTTGAGAAACAATTACATAATAATAAAAAGTACCAACAGTTGTTGTTGGCGGTGTAAAAGTATCCGAAGTTTCATTGATAAGTAAAGTTCCACTAGTATTAGAACTACTTGTATTAGAAAACCATTGGTAATTTTTTACAGTTGCTGTTCCTTCGGATGCACTAACTGTTAAGTCTACAGGTAGCGCTCCTTGACATAATTCTTGCGATGCAATTGGTTGTGAATCAATAACTGGATCTTTAAATACATTAATTTCAAAAACATCACTTAATGCGGAAGTACATCCATCACCGTCTAAATAAATTTCTGCGTAATAATAAAAATCGCCCGTAGTTGTAAATACATTTGGTGTAAATTTTGAAGCTGTTTGCCCAGTAATTAATGTGCCACCTGTGTTAGAATTTAATCCGTTTAAAAACCATTGATAGCTTACAGTTCCTGTTCCTCCGGTAAAGGTAACTTCCATCTCATCAGCTGTTCCATCTACACAAATTGCCTGTGGCGGTGCAACAGGATTTACGATAACCTGCGGAACAACATTTACTTTAGCCGTCTCAGAAAAAATTTGAGAACACCCACCTGTGTCAAAAGAAATTTCTGCGTAATAATATATAATTCCAACGTTATCTGTTGGCGGATTATAGGTTGCATCGGTTGCATTTGTAATTTTGTTTCCTCCAGAATTGGTGTTATTTACATTCGAAAACCACTGAAAAGCAGGAATTCCTGTTCCGTTTTCATAGGTAACTTGTAAACTAGTTGCCGATCCGCCTACACAAATTTCAGAAGCTATTGGCTGTTTCGTAAAAGTTGGAGCTTCATTTATTTTCAATTCAGAAACAGCACTAATTACTTTACAACCAGATGCTGCTTGTGAAACCACAACATAATAATAAAAAGTACCTACGGCTAGAGTTGGTGGTGAAAACGTATTCGAAGTTTCACCAAAAATTAAAGTTCCACCTGTTGTAGTGCTTGACGTGCTTGAAAACCATTGATATAATTTATCAGCAGTTATTGCTACTGTAGCACTAACAATTAAATCTGCAGGTAAGGCACCTTGACATAATTCTTGAAATGCAATTGGTTGAGAATCAATAACTGGATCTGAAACTACTTCAATTTGATAAACGTTACTTGTTGCCGATGCACAACCATTACCCTCTACTGAAACTTCTACATAATAGTAAAAAATTCCTGTATTTAAAAATGGGTCTGGCAGATAAATAGCATTTGTAGCACTTTCAATTTTAGCGCCACCAACATTTGTATTAGTTGTATTTAAAAACCATTGATAAGAAGGAGTTCCTGATCCATTTGTATAAGTAACTTCCATTTCATTTGCAGTTCCGCCAACACAAATTATTTGACTAGTAGCAACAGAATTAATAGTTAACTGTTCATTTACATTAACACTTGCTGTATTTGATTTAATGATAGAACATCCGCCAGAAGAAAAAGAAATTTCTGCATAGTAGTAAGTTATTCCAACAGTATTTGATGGTGGATTGTAGTTTGCACTAGTAGCACTAAGAATAGGGTTTCCAGTAGTAACATTATTATCTGCATTCGAAAACCATTGATACGCAGGTGTTCCTGTTCCGTATTCATATTCCACCACTAACTCGGTTGGCGTGCCGTTTAAACAAATATCCGAAGAAATTGGTTGTTTAGAAACTATAGAAGCTGGGTTTACCGTAATAATGAATTCAACTGTGTCTCCTTCGCAAGTTTCTAATTTAGGAATCACTGTATATTTTAGTGTACCTACTACATTACTATTATTAATTAAAACTTGAGCAGGTATTTTGGTTGCTGTTCCGTTAGCAATAAAACCAGTAATATTTGCACTTGCAGTTGCTGACCAAGAATATGTAGTATTTGCTTTGTTTGATGTTAAAGAAATTTCATTAGTAGCTTGATTTGAACAAATTTCTTGTAATAGCGCTGTATTTGTGATGATCGGTTTCTCAAAAACCTCAAAAGTTTGAGTTGCTGCAGTTGATGGCGAACACTCGCTTGTTACCTCTAGTGAAATTGTATGCGTGCCAGGGCTTGTAAACTCAATATTTCCTGGGTCTAAGGATGTTGAAGTTGCAGGATTACCACCAATAAAAGTCCATTTGTAAGTAATATTAGAATTCGTTGATGCGCAATTTTCTACCTTTGCTATTGGGTTTATCGTCACTGCACCACAAGAATCAGAAATTGGATCTATACTTACCGTTGGTGGTTTCTTAACATGTATAATTTTTGTAACTTTTTTTACACCACAACTAGTTATTACATTTTGTGTGAGCGTATATTTTCCTGAATTATTAAAAATAAATTCTGGATTTTCGGAAGTATTTTTTGTGCCATTTACAAACTCCCAATCTTTGGCATCGCCGCAATTACCAGAAGTATAATCAACTTCCCAATCATAATTTGCTGTGCTGCATAATTGGCTTTCATCGGTAGAATTAGTAATATTTACATTTAAAGGAATACAACCTTCATCGGTATTTACAGTAAAACTTGGTATAAGTTCTGGTTCTATGCAAATTTCTTTTTCAAAAAAGACATCACCACAACGAGCGCTTGGTATTGTTAATCTAACAATATAAGTTCCTGGATTAGTATAGGTATGCGATTGATTGGTAACTGTCTCTGTAGAATATGTAGTTTCTGTTACACCGTCTCCAAAATCCCAAATAAAATCAACTGCGTTAGAGCATCCAACCCCATCGCCAATAGTTGATTTGTTTTTGAATAATATACTTTTATCAACACATGAAAAATCTACAGATTCAAATAAAGAAATTGACGTATCTAGCACAGTGATACCACCGGCAGATAATGGCGTAAAGCCGCAGGCGTTTTGTATTCTTAATTTTGCAATATATTGACCATCTACTTGAGAGCAACTTCCTTTTGTGTAGGAATGTGGTACCGGAAATTTATTATATTCTGGGTTTGTTGGATCTGCATAAGGTGATGCTTCTAATTGGGCTTGAGTATAAGTTATTATTGGAGTTCCGTCTCCAAAATCCCATATATATTTTGTGTCTAATGTATTTTCTATCCAGCCAGTAATTTTAAAATTTAATTCGTTTGTAGGTACACATAAGTTAGATGTATTTCCAGGACTTTCTATACCTCCTTTAGGATTTGTAACATTTATAACTTCGTAAGAAACTGAATTTAAACAGCTATTGCTTGCTTCCGCAGAAATTGTCATTATAAATACACCTAAAGTAGTGTAGGTGTGATTTGCTGGAAATGTTACAGAGGTTGAAGTGGTTCCATCGCCCCAATTTACAGAATAAGAATTTGCACAAGTAGCATTAGAAATTTTTTGGACTGTTACTTCATAATTAGGATTTGTTGAAGAAGCATTTTCGCAATTACTAAAAACGGTCAATCCTGTATTAAAATCTCTAAACCTCATATCCAGTTTTGACAAAACAGAAATAGGCTTAGTTAAAGAAGTAGAACATCCATTTTCTCCTTTTACCAAAAGTTTTACTTGAAAAACTTCGCTTCCGCAACCAATACTTTCAAATATATGACTAGGATTTTTCTCTTCAGAAGTGGTTCCGTCTCCAAAATCCCACTCATAAGTAAGCGCACCGTTACCGCTCAAATCAGACTTAAATGCAACCATAGTGCCAGAACAAGCATTATCATCAAAAGTAAAATCTACTGTAGGTGGCGCATATACTTTTACACTAACTTCTTGATTTAAAACCACCATAGAATCTAAAGTACTATCTTTTACATTTGTTAGTTTATATGTAAAGTCTCCAATTATTGCTCCGTTAAAAGTAATATCTATACTGTTTCCTGATGTGGTGATAACTTCCTCGGAACTGCCGTTATTTATTTGATAAGTAAACGTGTATGGCGCAATACCATTTGCTCCTTCAAAAGTAATAGTTACAGACTCATCTTTACAAACAGCAGTGTTGCTTGCAGAAATAGTTGCTGTTGGTTCTACAACAAAATTAAATAATGTGTTATTTTTATAATTAGAATAGGTGTTTAGTAGTAAACCACCAATAAGAAAAAAAGTTAAATAATTAATTTTATTCTTAAAATTAAAGGACAGGGCTGTTTTAAATTTCATTTTAATTTAAATAGCATACGGTCAAAAAAAAATTAATTTTGAGCTGGAATGCTTTTTTTTGGGGGTTATTAATTTCCTTTTTCTTTTCAAATATAGTAAAATGTAGTTGGTAAACTGTACATTTTTTTTAATTCATTCGCTTTTTAAAACAAAATAACTTCAAATAAAATAATTTAGTTTTTTTGTCATGTCCCCCAACAAGAGTAAAACTGAAAATTATAATAAATGAAGTTAAGCCTTATTTTTTATTATTAGGTAGAAATATTAATGAACTAATGCCAAAAGTAAATATTAGAAATAACAAAACCTTACGGGATTCCGTAAGGCCTTGAAATAAACACTCTTTTTGCATAATATTATTTAAAAAAATTATTTCTAATTACTTTTGAACGTGTTTAAGACAAAAATTCATCGGTCTTCTTTAGTAATTGATTTAATAAACCAATCTTATAATTATCTATAAGTCAAAAATAAATCCTTTAAACAAAAAAAGACTACGGGTTTCCGTAGTCTCATCGATTTTTTAAAATTATTTTTAAATCAGTCCAAAGTCTTTAGCAATGGCGACCAAATGCGTAGGATTGTTAGCGTTAAAATGTTCTTTTAAAAATTTTAATCTTTTTTCTACGGCACTAACACTAGAAGGAGTAACCCCTTTTTCTTTTAATTTTTTACTGATATCTTCTTGAAGAAAACCATAAGATAAATTTAAAATCAAAAAAATATCATAATCTGTTATTTCCACCGCTTTTTTAGGATGGATAGCACTATTTAAATCTGGCGAAATATAAAATTGGTCTGTAAAAAAAACAGCATGAATGGCTTTTTTAAGTTCTTTTAATCCGTTTCTGTTTTTCCAAACATAGCCTTGTATTTTTAAGTTTTTATAGAGATGCTGAATTCTAAATGGTTTGTCTTCGACTGAAAAAACAATAATTTTTAAATCAGAAAACTTTTTTCTTAATTTATTAATTAATTCTTCGCCTGATTTTAATTTTTGCGGAGTTCCGTCTTTTTCAAAAGACAAATCAGAAATTACTAACTGAAATGGTTCGTTATTTATATCTGCTTTTTTAATTTTATAATACGCTTCATCACAATACGAAACATACTCTATTTGTTCTATTCCTATTTCTTCTAAAGCACTTTTAATACCGCTATGAATAACATCGAAATCTTCAACAACTAAAACTTTTTTGAACATTTTTATTTTTTAAAATTGAAAGTAACCTGTAGACCTTTATCAGATTTGTTTTCAAAATTAATTGTTCCGTTGATACTTTTTATACGGGTTTCCATATTTTGGAGACCATTTTTTAAAATAATTGCATTTTCTTTAAATCCTACACCATTATCAATGTACTTCATTTCTATAGTATTGTTTGTTTTTTTGCAAGATAAAACCACTAAACTAGCTTTACTATGCTTTTTCATATTTACAAACAGTTCATTAAAAACTCTATAAACTACAATTTGTTTTTCTTTGTTTAATTTACTTAAATTTATTGACGCTAGGTCTTTTAGCATAATTTTACATTCATCAGAATTATAATTCGCTACTAATGCTCTAAAATAAGCTTCAAAATTTTCGCCAGTTTCAATAGAATCATTTTCATGAGAAATAGATCGCGTTTGCAAATAGATCTTGTCTAAATCGTTTACAATTTCTTCTATTTTAAATTTAGGGTTTAAAACTTTTGTAATTGCATTATAAATATCATTTCCTAATTCGTCATGCAATCTTTTGGCAATCCTTGTTTCGGTATTATATTTCTCTTGTAAAATTCTTTTTTTATGTTGTTGCTTTCTTCTGTAAACTATAAATAACAAAACAGCTATAAATACAATGCCTAAAATTAAAAGATTTTTCTTTTGATTATTTTCTTCTAGCGCAATTAATTTACTTTCAGCTGCAAGTGTTTTAAATTTTAGCTTTTGCTTCTCCTCTTCTTCATAATTGTATTTAATTTTAGCAAACTTATATTGTCTTTTAGTTTCTACTATTTGTAAACTATCTCTTAAAAAAATACTTTCTTTATAGTATTTAATCGCTTTTTGGGGTGTTTGTAGAATAACAACTTTGTCTATAGCTTCTAACAAGCCATTTAGTGCCATTTCTTTTTTTGCCATTTCATACATTTTAATGGCATAAAAGAGTGATTTAACCTTATCTTTCTCTTTAAAGTAATCTGATAAATTTCCGTAAGAAGCAATTAAACCAAAATAATCATTTTCCTTTTCTCTTATTGATGCCGCTTGTAAAAAATCTTGTAAAAAATTCTCTTTTGAGTTATTTAACATTTTAATATGCGCCAAATTATCTAAAACCCTCGCTTTTGTTCGTTTATAAATTTCTGTTTCTTTTAACAAATCTTCAAAAATTAAAATTGCTTTTGGGTAATTTTTTAATTCTTTATAAACATTGGCAATATTATTTTTATAAATATTTATACCGGTTTTATTCTTACTGATTTTTATGGCAGCTTCGTAATAAGAAATAGCATCATCATATAAAAACTGTTTTTTAGAATTAATTCCTAGGCAATTATAGGTTGCTGCAATATAATTTACATTTCTACCATTTAAATATTTTAAGGTTAGCACGGCCAATGAATCACTTTCCGCATAACTTCCAAAATCTGATTCTATTATACTAAGTTGAAATAAGGTTTTACCCAATTGCAAGCTATCTTTTCTTTGAAGAAATAACTTTTTAGATTTATTGTAATAATAAAAAGCACTGTCTTTAACATTTAATTTTCTTTGAAATTGTGCTATGTTATAATAGGATTCTGCTTCTTGCCCTTCATTATTGTTTTTCAATGCCTCTATAAGCATTTTTCTAGCGTATATTAACGCTGTGGTATTCTCCTGTTTCTTAGCATAGTAATTCATTTTTTTAAACATACTATCAAAGGAAACTTTGGCAATTTCTTTTTGAAATGAAAAAACAGCAGTGTGTATACAAAGTATCACAAAAAAGAGGAACAAATTTTTGATTTTCATTCCTCTAAAATAGTATAAATGCTGATTTAAAAAAATTTAATTTTACCCATCATTAGCTGTTTCACCAGGATCTGAATCTTGCCCATCTTGACCGTCTGTTGTTAGTATTTCATTTTTTATAGGTTCAAGTTCTTCATTTTCGTCTAAATCTGTACAAGATATAAAAACACTGTTTGCAAGTAGTATTGCGAATATTAAAAATAGTTTTTTCATGATTCTTCTTTTAAAAATTTAACAATAGTGTTGCTGTCCAAATTTTTACATTTAGTTTTAATAAGTGTTAGCAACACATAAAAATTTAAAAGAGTCGCGCGCCTCTTTTGTGGGAAATTGCAGCATGAAATAGCTCTGTAAATCTTTTTTCCCAATTCAAAAAAAAACGTCGCTACTTGATACTATGCTTTAGAAATAATTCTTTTTTCTTTTTTTTGAGAATTAATTCTGATGCAAAGATTTGCCGAGAAGCCTGTTTTTGAATGGAAAATGAATGGAAAAGAGTTAGAAATGATTTTCTATTGGGTTAGAATCTATTATCTAAATTATTTTAACTTTGAAAAAAACAAAAAAATGCAATGTTAAAAGAATTATTTTCAAAGCTGTTTGAAAAACTAAAAACAGAAAAAAAGAACAATAGCAAATCAAAATCAGGATGTTTTATTTTTTTTGAAACAACTATTTTGGAGGAAAAATATAATAAAGTAAACTTTGTAACCTCAAGATCTCTTACAAATTACTACAATAAATATGTTGAAGGGTTAGAAAATACAGCTGGTGAGCCTAATCGAGAATTAAAAGATTTGATCTCTAATTATCTTGGATATAATAGTTACACCAGTTTTGAAAATGCACATCTAAAGCCTGAAAATGAGTTGTTTCTTAAAAATAGAAATACATCAGTTATTACAAAAAATAAAATTTTGAAGATTATTTTGACTGTAACAATTGCGTTAGCTAGCCTTTATTTAGTGAATGCCATTTTTTCATCCGAAGAAAACTGCATTATTTGGAAAGAAAATCATTTTGAAAAATCTTCATGCGCTGTAAAAAACTCAATTGACAACTCTTTCTATAAAGTTAATATTATCGATTTTAAAAAAACTATAGTTCACGAAAAGACACTCTTTTTTAATAATGGAAGTTCATTAATTTGGTATGGAAAATCGCTTAACGGAAAAATGGACTTCTTTACACATAGAGGAATTCACCCAGTAACACTCAAAGAATTAAAACCGATAACCGCATATATTATCAAAAAATATGTTTTACCCATTGCGACTAAGCAGCAATAATTAGTACATTTATGCTTTAAATAAACCTACATCAAAGACTTTTAAAAATCAATTGCTTTATACTGTTTTGTAACTGTTTGCAAAAATATTTCTAAACACTCATTTTTTTCTTTAAAATAGGCGTGTATCTTCTTATTTACCGTTTCAATTAATTAAATATGTAATTTAAATTATAAGTGCAACAGCTAAATTTAAAACACTTTATATAAATTAAGAATAATTTTATACCTTTATGCCTGTAATTTAGATCTATATACCCCCATGAAAGATATTTATTTATGTATTCTTGCCTTATGTTTTAGTTTATTTTCTTATACTCAAAACCAAAACATTACTATTGATAATAGTTTTCCTTACCATGTAAACGAGCAAACTTTAGGCCGTGCAACTATTGGTGGCGATACTATATTTGTTTCTGCTACAAGAACGAATCCTTTACGTTTTCAATTTACAAATGGCGATAGTAATAAGCCACTTGTAATTATTAATAAAGGCGGTCAAGTAAAGATAGATAGTAAAAACGTCTATACTTGGGGAGCTATAACTTTTGAAAGTTGCAAATACATTAAAATTAGTGGTGCAGGACATCCAAATTATAAATACGGATTTGAACTAGCTGCGGATGAATGTGGTTTGGCATTTGCCGATTTAAGTTCTGATTGTGAGGCCGAATTTATAAAAATTAGTCATGATGGTTTTTTTGGCATCATGGCCAAAAAGAATTATGATGGCAATCCTCCTGTACCCTATCCAGTTTTTGAAAATTTAATAATTCACGATTGTTTTATAGAAAATGTATCCGAAGGCATGTATTTAGGTGAAACTAAATCGCCAGGAATGGAGTTTAAACACGTTAAAATCTACAATAATATTGTTCGAAACACTTTAAGAGAATCGATACAAATTGCCAATATGGTTGAAGATGTCGAAATTTACAACAATACGCTTTTAAACGCAGGACTGGCTAACATTACATATCAAACTAGTATACTTCAAATTGGGGATAACTCTGTTGCAAATGTTTACAACAATATTCTTATAAAAGCACCTTCAACGGGCATTGCTGTATATGGCAAAGGTGATTGTACATTTACCAATAATTATTTGGCTTCGAATTTAGGAATCTTTGTAGATAACCGAACTATAAGCGATAGTGCGGCTTCTATGAAAATAGAACAAAATTATTTTAATGGAATCAATGGAAATCAAGTAGTAAAAAACTACAACGAAATTAATTATGTAACTGTGCAAGACAATAAATATAATACAGATATTACATTTTTTCTAAACCAATCTGGCAACTCGAATAACTTTACTGCTGCAAATAATGCGTTAACAAGTATTGCCGAAATTGAATTTAAAGATTCTGCTACTAATGATTATTCGCTTGCAAGCACAAATCCTATAGAATATCAAAATATGGGCGCACCTGGCGGACCAGAATATTTTGATCCGGTTCCTAAAAAAATCAGAATTAAACCAGAAATGATTACAGATTTAGTTCAAGGTGGTAGTGTAAATTCACCCTTGTTTTTATTTGATGAACAAAATTTAAACATCGAAACTAATGATCACGCTATAAGTAATTCTTGGAAACCAGATTATACAATGAATAAAACTTCGTATCATGCCGTTATCGATTTAGGACAGGACTATTATATTTCCGAAATAAATTTACATGATATGCATAATACATTCAATTTTACTCTTGAATATGGTAATGCATCTAATTGGTCTTCACTATTTATAGATCCTTGTAATACGTTTAATACTTGGAGTAAAAATGAAACGGATATTACTACAAGATTCTTAAGAGTTTCTATGTATCAAGATGTTTTTGCCGCAGTTAACGAAATTATAATATACGGATATCCCGTTGTTAAAAAATCGAAACAAATAGTCGTAACACCAAGTATGGTGGAGGATCTTGTTCCGGGGGGAAGCTTAAACTCCCCTTTGTTTTTGTTTGATGAACAAAACTTGAACTTGGAAACTGAACATGCAACAAGTAACTCTTGGAAACCCTATTATAACAATGCAAATGCACCCTATTATGTGGTTATAGATTTAGGACAGGAATATCATATTTCTGAAATAAACCTTCATGACATGAATGATAAAAATAATTTTACAATAGCGTATGGATACCCAGAAAATTGGTCTACTCTATTTGTCGATTCTTTAAATATGTTTAAAGTTTGGAATAAGCATATTACAAATATCTCTACTCGTTATTTACGTTTATCAATGCAAGATAGCCCTTATGCAGCTGTTAATGAAATAATTATATATGGATATCCTGTTATTTCAGTATTAGAAATTGAGGAAGAAGTTATAGTCGAAGAAGAAGTTACCGCCAACGAACATATAATTATAACCTCAAATATGATTACAGATCTTGTAGCGGGTGGTAGTATTCAATCGCCATTATTCTTGTTTGATGAACAAAATTTAGATTTCCTATCAAATAGTCATGCGACAAGTAGCTCTTGGAAACCAGCTTATACAATGATCAAACCTTCGTATCATGTCCTTATCGATTTAGGACAAGAATATCATATTTCCGAAATAAATTTACATGATATGCATGATACAAAAGATTTTACGGTAGCATATGGTAATGTTTCAAATTGGACTACTTTATTTGTAGATCCGTGTGAAACCTTTAACACATGGAGCAAGAACACAACAGCTGTTACAACCAGATACCTCAGGTTTTCAATGTATCAAAGTGTTAATGCTTCGGTTAACGAGGTATTTATTTTCGGGTATCCTATAACAGTAAATTCAGCTAAATCTAATAAAAATAAAAAAACTGAAACTAAAAAATCCAATGAAATTTTATTAGATTCTAGCAATTTTGAATCTTACCCCAATCCTATAAAACAAAAATTTAATATAAGGTTCCCTCTTAAAATGCTGGGAAGAAATAAATTAATAATTTCAGATATCTTAGGTAAAATATATTTCAGTAAAGAGGTGCTAATTAATAGTAAAAACACCACTCTTATATTAGACAATACTCAGTTACCAAAAACAAACGGTATATATACATTGTCTATATTAAATGAATCTGGCCAGCTAAAATTTTTAAAATTCATTAAGAATTAAAAAGAATAAAATAATAACCTATTTATAATAATATAGACCTTTTTAAATAGGAGGTTAAATTTTTAAAAACATTAAATTTAAAGTTATAGTTTTGAATTGGTTAAGTAGTATTACAAATTTATTTTAGGATAATTAAAATATTCTGAGCGTGCCCATTTTAAATAAACTCCATATAAATAACAAGAAATTTAGATTAAAAATGGTCAGGCTATTCATTACAAGTCCGCGTTCGTACCTAACTGTGGGCTTTTCATTACTATCCTTCACGCAAAATTC
Source organism: Polaribacter glomeratus (assembly GCF_002954665.1). Taxonomy (GTDB): domain Bacteria; phylum Bacteroidota; class Bacteroidia; order Flavobacteriales; family Flavobacteriaceae; genus Polaribacter; species Polaribacter glomeratus. Next base: position 2,401,391 of record NZ_MSCM01000001.1, read on the forward strand.
TTAGTAACCTCAAACATTCTAGAATCAAAAAGATAAATTTATACTTGATAATAATTAAATAATTATACACTATTAATTAGCAAGAATAATAGGGTATCAATACAAAAGGTTGGGGATAAAATAAAAAGAGAAATTTGATTATTAAAATAGCTACTAATTATAGAGGCCTCAATTGAAATTTTTATTACCTTAAATTCTTGTTGATGATTTAAACTCGACTATAAACAGATTAAACAAAGAAAACTTTATTTCTGCTTTAATGAATTAAATACTATTTTTAGAAAAATTTAAAACGATATGCTAAGATCCAAAGACTACTTTCCATAGTCTAAAGTTCTATATTTACCTATACATGGGTCGTAAGAAAATTTTTCTTCATATTACAAGACGGCTTTAGTAGAATAAAACTTTCAAGGAAATAGACGTAAGAGATTTTCAATTAAAAGCAAAGGATACTATAGTTAATAGTGAATTTGCTGCTTTTATTTAAAGATAATAATATTTAAATGATTTTTAACCTAAGGAGTCAAAAGTCACATGCTAAAGAATGATTTTGTTTTATAATAGTGGTGAATATATTTCCATAGAAGAAAGTGATAAAAGAAACCTTAGAAATGGATAGGAATATGGGCTTAATTGTTAGAAAAAAATTATTTCCTGAAGCTATTCAGGTTATCTATGGATTCCATTTGTAAATTAGCTTTATATGCACAAAAAGATTTTAGAATTAAATACCATTAAAACTTATTAGATAAAGAAAATGATGCAATAGAACAACCTAGAGACAACTATTTAAAGTATTTACCTGAACTACTGCCAAATTAAGGGATCAAC
>NZ_MSCM01000002.1:0-25480 GCF_002954665.1 Polaribacter glomeratus
AGGGTATCGCACGAATGCCTTTAAAACATTCGTTGTAAATCCTAATTTGTAGAAACACTAGACTCGAACTAGTTGACTTAATTACTCTAAATCATTCCAAAACCTCTCTGAACTTGTTGCCGTATTTGTTAGCGGGTGCAAATATAAAAACTATTTCTAAACTGACAAGAAAAAAAATAATTATTTTTTTTCTAAACACTAAAATCGCTGAACTTTTTACCGAAAATTTGGGACTGCAAACATACAACGCTTTTTTATTTAAATCCTAATTAAATTAAAAAAAATTTTTAATCAAATATAAACACTTTATTATACTAATATAACCACAAATACAATCTCTCAATGAACATAACTAACAAACTAATATTTCCGTTAGCGGGTGCAAATATACACCCTCTTTTTAATTACACAACTATTTATTTTAAGTTTTTTTAAAAAAAAAATAAACCCACAAAATAAGAACTTGTTTTTCAATAAACTTAAATGGCATTTAGTCTATGATTTGTAATTAGTTACGATAAAAATTTAGAATTTTTATTGATAAAATTATTACTATTACAGCATAAACTAAATCTTAAATAATCTATTTAACTACAAAATATAAAATCCTTTTTTAAAAAAAATGTATCCTCAGAGCACTTTACTTTAAAATTACAAGAGTTTTTAAAAAAAAAATCTTTATTTATTCATGTATGTGTATCTAGTTATTGATTAGTTTTAACTTATTACAAACGGATTAAAAAAGTAAAAACTCTATTTAAGTTAGTTTGTAAAGAGGTTAAGTAGTGAAGGCTTCAAAGTATGCAACCGTCTAAACTAAATATAAGTTCTTTATGGTATTAATATTTAGTACTGACTCTATTTAAAAAAAATATTTAAACTGACCTGCGTCATTTCGAAACTTTACAATTGTATGTAAATTTGTAAAACAATTAAGACAATAAATTCTCCTGAAGATTTTAGATAGTTAAGAATCAAAGGATTTTAAATTTTGAAATTAATTAAGTGTTGTATTTAATGTTCTAAAAGAACTCGAAATCCTAAAGTGCCTAGATTAGTTTTAAAGAAAATATTTGCTCACTGTAAATATAAAAGTATCACGAGGTAATTGATGTTTTCTTTTTAAAGCCATTTATAAAGAAACCTAAGTGATAAATTTTTTAACCGATGGGGATTAACTGAAAAACAATAATAACCTCATAGCAAACAGGGTGTTTAAACTTAACATTTTTAATTTAAGTTTAGTACATCATTTTTAATATTACCTAAAATGACATTGCCGTCATTTTATGATCTTAAATAAAAAAAAGAACTCAACTTTTATAAAACACATAAATACTTACACAAAGATTTTGTTGATTACAATATAAACCGCGAATTACTAATAGACTATTATAATGTTAAAATTTTCAAACAAAATCATTAAGAATGACTTCAGTCATTTGAAAAACATGAATTAAACTTGACTTTTGAAGATTATAATATACTAAATCTACATCCCAATTAATAAAGGAAGAATATTATTGTAAAACTCAATTACTTGAAAATAAGTGATTTGATTTTGATTAGTTAACTGCATTCAAGTTTATGGAGCTACAAAACAAATTTACAGGTAGTACTCATTAATCTTAAAAAATTAAAAAAAATGAATAAAGCAAAATTAAATCTACCTCCAAAATTAATGAAAATATTAAAATATTGGCGGCTTATAGTGACCTTACTCTTTTTAGTTGTTATCATATGGTCATCAATTTTCCAGATAAGTACTGAAGAAGTTGGAGTAATTACTCGATTTGGAAAATATGTTAGACAAGTAGAACCAGGATTAAACTTCAAGATACCCTTGGCTGAGGATGTTTATAAAGTTCCAGTAGAAAGACAACAAAAAATAGAATTTGGTTTCCGGACCGACAACCCCGGAATAGACACTCAATATCGCGAATCATCAAGTACAAAAGATGAATCATTAATGCTTACTGGAGATCTTAATCTTGCAGAAGTACAGTGGGTTGTGCAATATAGAGTAGATGACGCTTATAAAAATTTGTTTAAAGTTAGAAACCCTCAAAGTACACTACGTATTATATCCGAAGCCGCAATGAGACAAATAGTTGGTGACCGAACCGTAAATGAAGTTCTTACTGTTGGTAGAACCGAAATAGCTAGTGAATTACAACTACTTATTCAAGAAATATGTAGAGAATATTCTATGGGACTAAAAATAGAACAAGTTGTGCTTCAAGATGTAAATCCACCAGAACCCGTAAAAGCAGCTTTTAATGCTGTAAATGAAGCTCAGCAAGAAAAGGAAACTTTAATTAACCAAGCAAAATCGGAATATAACAAAGTTATTCCAAAAGCAAGAGGTCAAGCGGAAGAAACTATTCAGCAAGCTGAAGGATATGCTGCCGAACGCGTAAATAATGCAGACGGTGAAGCTGCTAGATTTACAGCCCTTTATAATGAATTTATAAAGGCACCTGAGGTAACAAAAAGAAGAATTTACCTAGAAACAATGTCAAACGTAATACCCAAAATTGGAAACGTAGTTATAACAGACCAAAAAGGCAACAGCGTGTTGCCTTTATTACAAATGCAGATGAACAAAAAAACAGTAAACAATGAAAACTAAATCAATTTTAATTATAATTTTAGTCATTATTACACTAATAGGTTTAAACAGTAGTGTTTTTGTTGTAGAAGAAAAAGACCAGGTAGTAATAACCCAATTTGGTAAGCCCGTTGGAGAAGCCATTATTGAACCAGGAATGTTCTTTAAACTACCTTTTATACAAGATGCTAATTATTTTGAAAAACGCTATATGGAATGGAATGGTGACCCAAATCAAGTACCAACTAAAGATAAAAAATTTATTTTTGTTGACACGTATGCAAGATGGCAAATTACGGATCCGCTTCAATTTTTTAAACGACTGACTAATGAAAGAGGTGCTCAATCTCGTATAGATGACATTCTAGATGGAGATACGAGAAATTTTATAGCAAATAATGATATAGAAGAAGCTGTGCGAACTAGTAACAGAATTCCTGAGTCATCCGATACTGGAATTATTGGTGATTCTTTAGCTAAAATTTATGTAGGCCGAGATAGTATTCAGAATATGATCTTAGAATCAGCAAATAAACAGACAAAAGAGCTGGGAATTAAAATACTAGACTTTCGTTTTAAACGCATCAATTATGTGCAGGAAGTTCAAGATCAAGTATATGAACGAATGAAAAGTGAACGTTTCCGTATTGCAGATAAATTTAGATCCGAAGGTCAAGGAGAAGCTTCACGTATTAATGGTGAGAAGGAACGAGAGCTTAAAAACATACAATCGCTTGCATTTAGAGATGCTGAAATGATTAAAGGTAAAGCAGATGCAACGGCTGCAGCTATTTATGCAGATGCGTATAATAGATCGAGCAAATCAAGAGGCCTTTATGGTTTTTTAAAATCGATGGAAACATTTGAAAAAACTTTTGATAGAAAAACGTCTATTTTTATCTCAACAGATAGTGAATTGTACAAGTACTTGAAAAAGATGGATTAAAAGTTTTTAAAAAAAAAAGCATTTTATGCAAACTTGCAACCTAATTAGATGCTTAAAAGGATTAAAAAAACACATATCCCACAAATTTATTTTAAGATTTAGTATTTGTTTGAAATAATGAATATTTTGACTCCGTAAGTTTTAAAACAATGGCTTAAAGTTTTAAGCTTGCTGATGGCTCAAAAAAAGAAAATATATTTTTATCACAAAGAGAAAATCAGTTTAAAAAAAGCATTATATTTAATTTTTTGAAATAAATATGAAAACCGAATTATTTTTAAATGAAAATGGTTTTTCTAAAAAAAATAAGATATATATATTATGATATTCGCAAATACAGATAAAGAAATAACGCTGATTTATAATTCTGATGATCACATTGGCCAACAAATTATGGCATATGCCCAAACAGAAAACATACCTATTCATGACATAGACTTAAAACACAGAACACTAACCCCAACACAATGGGCAGAATTGGCTTCTAGAATACAGGTTCACGTTAGAGAGTTAGTAAATACCGAAAGCCCTAACTTTTCGCATAAATTTGGACAAGTTGATCAATTTTCAGATGAGGATTGGTTAAAACTTTTAGCTCATAATCCTAATATACTAAAAGCGCCTATTGTTATGAAAGGAGATAAAGTTAGTATGATGAGTAACCCGCAAGAAATGCTTTATTTTGTTAAGTAAAAATTTGTAAAAATATTGATTGCTCAAAAGATCAATAAATTTCTCCAATTCGGTTTTATCTTAAAAAAAACTATTGTTCATTCAGTTTGTACAAAACGTTTAGATTTTATAGTACTTGAGCGAATTTTAATTTAAAAAATTCAAATTGACCCGGATCAGTGTCTACTCTAAAAAATAATATTTAACATTTTTTCCTTTTTGATTATACACATTTTAAGTTACTTTTTTAAATTAAGAAAACTACCTATTGAATAATTAAGGAAATAAATAATGAAATATCTATATATTATTACATATATTTGTGAAATAGCACATAATCATATATTTAGCCGTTATAATTTATGAAATAGCATAAATTAAATGATATTTATTTTATTATTTTGCAACTCCCTTTTTGTAACTCTCTAATTAATATACATACTGCTTTATAGTAAGTAGTAAATACAGCACATTTTTAAGTGTGCTATAAACGACGTTATGAGAATTATTATAAAATGTATCTTACTGCAAATAATTTTGTTCGTTACGACTAATGTTTATGCTCAACTTGGCATTGGCACAACATCGCCTGATGCATCTTCAATTTTAGATGCTTCCTCTACTAGTAAAGGCCTTTTAATGCCAAGATTAACCACAGCACAAAGAGACTTAATTGAATCTCCGGCAACAGGTTTAATGATTTATAATACCACAATAAACGATGGTCAATTAAATACAGGAACCCCTTCAAGCCCTATTTGGATAGGTATTAAAACGCCTTTAATATATTCCGTTAATGAAGGCGATGAAATTAGCACCTCATCTACAGATAATTCTTTAGTTACAGGAATGACAATAGCACCTTATCCAGGAACTTATATTGCTTTATTTAATGCTCAAATGTCTGGCACCATTACCACCGTAGTTACACAAACATTTGGTTCAAACCAAGCTGTTATTGATATGGCGCAAATTTATCAATCTTTAAGAGATATGCCAAACGGTGTATCTCATGGTCTTGTTTTTGGTAACGGAGAAACACTATTACCTGGCGTTTACGACGTGACTGGCGCAACTTCGATTGCAGGAACACTTACTTTGGATGGCGAAGGAGACTCAAATTCAGTGTTTATTATTAGAGGTACTGCTGCTTTTTCTACTGCCGCTGGCACAACAGTAAATTTAATAAATGGTGCTAGCTCTAATAATATATTCTGGGTGTGTGAAACAACTTCTTCAACAGGAGTTAATACAACAATGAAAGGAACATTGGTATCCGCTTCTGCTGCAATTTCTTTAGGAGTAAATACAACTATAGACGGCAGTATGTTTACAAAAGGTGGAGCAATATCTATGGGCACAGACTGCACTCTCTCTGCTCCGTCTGGTTCTTTTCCTATCGATTTAGGTATACTATCTAAGTTTGGCATGTTTAGTTCAAACGGTGCCGTTTCAGATGCTGCCAATTGCACAACAACAGGAGACGTGGGTACGGCATCTGGAGCTATAACCTTTGTTGGTATTCATAATGGCAAAAAATTTCCTGCTGGTACAGAAGCAGAAGATGTTTTTACCAATACAACAAATACGACTACTTACAGTATTTATTTAAATGGTGTAGAGGTTGCAAATTCTAGTAGAACAATTAAATTATTGAGTTCAATAGTTACGCTTCAAGCCAAGGTTACTGTACTTGTAGTTGGTAATCCTGTTGAAATACGCTGGAAAGTTGGAGCTGGGGAATCAAAGCTCAAGAATAGAGTATTATCTTTAATTCGTTCAGAATATTAAAAGTAATAAAGAACAATAAATAGCTTATTCTTTTCTCTAGGATTAAAAAAAGATATCAAAGCATAATCATATCATACAAGTTTAACAACCTATTAAAGAAAAAGATACTAACTAAAATTTCAATAAAAATGACATAAAAAAGACCTTTAAACTTCAGAAAAAATTAATTCTTTTTACGATTACAATGCAACCTTTTTACAACAAATTTATTTTAATTTAAAACAACACATTTATGAAAAAAACAATAATTAGCTTCTTCACTATCTGCATGATAGTGGGGATTTCGAACAATTTAAATGCACAAAATACTGCTACAGAATCGGCTGACGCAAGTGCTACAATTATTACACCTATTACTATTACCAATACTGCCGATTTAAATTTTGGAGATATAATTGACGGAACAGGAACCGTAACACTCTCTCCAGCAGGCGTAAGAACAACTGATTATCAGGCATTTTCAGGAACTCAAGCGGGAACCGTAACTGCTGCGTCATTTGGTATCACTGGGCAAGGAGACTATACCTATTCTATTACGCTACCAACTTCAGATGTTACATTAACAGAGACTGGTTCAGCCACAATGATCGTAAATGCTTTTGTTAGTGATCCAAGTGGTACAGGTACTTTATCTTCTGGTGCAGGCATCGTTTCTGTAGGTGCTACTTTGAATGTTGTTTCGGGTCAGACTGCTGGTGTATATACAGGAACTTTTGACGTAACTGTTGCCTATAACTAGTACTAATTTATCAAAACCTAAATATCTAAAAGAATAAAATATTTAGGTTTTTATTTTAACATAATAATTTATCAAATGATAAATAAAGATAGAAAAGATTCTTTATACTATATCCAAGTGTTTAAATACCTGCTGTTTTTTGTTTTTATATCTACAGTAATAAGTCCTACAGCAGCGCAAGGTAATTTACTAATTTATCCTAAACGTTTAGTTTTTGAAGGAAGAAACAATATAGAAAAACTGATACTCTCTAATACAGGAAAAGACAGCGCTGTGTATAATATTTCTTTTATAGAATATAGAATGAATGAAACAGGAGATCTAAAAATTATTTCTAAAGCTGAAGCTGGGCTAAATTCTGCCTCTTCTCACGTTCGTTTTTTTCCGCGTAAAGTTATTTTAGGGCCATATGAATCTCAAAAAATAAAAGTACAAGTTAGAAATACACAAAGTCTTGAAGATGGGGAATATCGTTCTCATTTATATTTTAGAGCAGAAGAAGACGAAGGCGCATTAAGAAAAAAGAGTCTGACAAAAAAAACGACAATGTCTGTGAAATTAAAGGCTGTTTTTGGAGTATCTATTCCTTGTATTTTAAGAAAAGGCATTAACACAACCAAGGTTAGTATTTCAGATTTAGAATTGATACAACTACCTAAGCTAGAAAATGTTTTGCAATTTAATTTAAAGCGCACTGGCAACATGTCTGCCTACGGCGATTTTATTATTAAATACATTACGCCAAATAATAAAGTTTACGAAGTAGCCAAAATGCAAGGTGTTGGGGTTTATACACCTGGTAATTTTAGAACACTAAAAGTTAAACTACAAAAGCCAGATAAATTAAGTTTTAACAAAGGAGCCTTTAAAATTATTTTTACCGCAAATGAAAGTAAAAAGATACTAGCTGAAGCTAGATTAATGTTATAAGTTTTACAATAACAAACTTAACGAATACATAGTAGATACCATTGCTTATGAAAATCACACAAAAAACTACTAGGCATTTATTTAAAGGGTTGCAGTTAGCAATACTTTTTCTTTTCGCAACATTTTTACAGGCGCAGCCAGATTTACCGGAACGCGGTATTACTCTAGTACCAACCCAAGCAATTAATTTTGGTGTTTTTTGTATAAGTGGGTCGGGTACTATTGAAGTAGATTTTCAAGGAAATGTAAATGTTACTGGCGGTGTAGTTTCTATAAATACAACTACCGTAACACCTGCTATTTTTGAAATAAAACTGTGTCAAGGAAGAACAATTACAATGAACTATGATTACTCTGTATTCTTAAACGGAAGTAATGGCGGACAACTAGAGCTCATAATTGGTGGAACAGAACGCGGTATTTCTGGAGATATATTTGCATCAGAAAATAATTGTAATTTTATAACTCCACTGCGGGTTGGTGGCAAATTAATAGTTCCTGCAAATGCAGTTCCTGGCATGTATACAGGTGTTTTTCCGATGTCTTTTACACAAGAATAAATGGAATGGATGAAAATAAACCAGAGCAAACCTTTCAATGGCTAAAATCTTACGGAAAACTGAAGGCTATCAGTTTGTTTTTTTTTATAGTATTGCTCAATTTTCAAACAGTAAATGCATTTAATGATACAAAAGAAATTATACTTGATCCTATTATTAGTTATGATGAAGTATCTATTGAGATAATTATAGCAGGGTATTTTAGATTTGAAGCAGATGCCCTCATTACAGAAAAACATTTGGCATATATAAATGTAGAAGAGTTATTTAAAAAACTAGGGATTTATTGTGAACCCGAAAATAATGGAAATATTTTAAGAGGATTTATTGAAAACAAACGAATTCCTTATACCATCGATGTTAATTTAAAACAAATTATTAAAGCCGAAAAAACCATTAAATCAGTTAACGGAATTGTGAAAGAATTGGGTGCTATTTACATAGAAACTGGCGTTTTAAGTGAAGCTTTTAATATGCAAATGATCTTTAACTTTAGGTCTTTATCTATAAAATTAGAGGCTGGTTTTGATTTCCCTTTTGTAAAACAAGCAAGACTTGAAAAAATGCGTAAAAATGTAACCAAACTACAATCTAATGAAGTAGAAGCTTTTGACACAATCATTGGCAGAAATTATCATCTTTTTAAAGGCGGCACTTTAGATTGGGCTTTAACCTCATTTCAATCGGAAAACACAAAACCAAATAACAGGTATTATTTAGGTCTTGGAAGTGAATTATTTTATGGAGAAATTAGAGTAGCCCTTAATTATTTAGAACAAATAAAATTTGATCGACGACAATTTTATTATAATTGGCGTTTTATTAATAATGACAAAAAATACTTAAAACAAGTTCAGGTAGGTAAAATAGGTACGCAATCCATTGCCTTTTTAGGCGCTCCGCTTGTGGGTGCTAGTTTTAATAATTCGCCAAATACGGTTAGAAAAGCTAGAGGAACATACACTATTAGCGACTATACAGAACCTAATTGGACAATTGAATTATACATCAATGATGCTTTAGTAGACTACACATCATCCGATGCTTCTGGTTTTTACCTGTTTAACGTGCCTATTGTTTACGGCTATACAACATTAACCCTAAAATTTTATGGGCCTTTAGGAGAAGAACGAATTGAGGAAAGGACACAAAATACCCCATATACCTTTATGCCTTTCAAAGTTTTAGAGTATGCTATTGCTGGCGGAATATTAGAAAATGACGATGGCAGTACCTTTGCACGAAGCGAAGTAAATTATGGGCTAAGTAGGTTTCTTACAATTGGTGGAGGCGTAGAATATTTGTCTAGTATAGCAGAGCAATCATTAATACCATTTGCTATTGCAGCATTTCAACCGTTTTCTCAAATAATTGTAAACTTTAAATATGCACATAATGTTAGTTTTAAAAGCTTATTAAATTATTATTTAGGCAGCAGCGCATTTTTAGAGATAGCGTATAAAAAATTTGTGAAAGGACAGCAGGCTACCCTTGACAACATGAATGAAATAAAAAAACTGCAATTGTCTTTACCTCTTAAACTGAATAAATTTAGAGGAAATACAAAATTAAGTTTTAATCAATTTGTATATGATGCGTTTAACTTTAACCAATTAAATGCATTAATTTCAACGCGCTATAGAAATAACTCCGCCAACATTTCTTTAGCATCTAATTGGATAAGCGGAGAAAGTGCTTTTACGACGTCTACCCTAGTGCTTTCTCGCAGATTTACAAATGGATTTATTGTAAGACCAAGCATTCAGTATAATGTTTCTGAAAATAACACGATGCGTATACGTGCAGAAATTGAAAAAAGAGCTTCTAAAATATCTTTTTCAGCTGCTTATGAAAGAAATATACAATTTAGAACCAATAACATTACTTTTAGTCTAAGATATGATTTGCCTTTTGCTCGCACCAGTCTTAATTCTTTTTACAATAATAAACAACTTGGCATTTCTGAAAACGCCCAAGGTAGCTTAGCTTTTGGTGCTGGAAATGGTGCTGTAAACGCCGAGTATAATTCGGCAATAGGAAAAGGCGGAATTTTATGCTATCCGTTTCTTGATTTAAATGAAAATAACACAAAAGATGCAAATGAACCAAGGGTGTTTGTGAGAAACGTTAAAATAATAGGCGGTAAAATTAACAGTATTAAAAAAGACTCTATTATTAGAATATCTGATTTAAACTCATTTATAAAATATAAACTCACTTTCGATGATGGAGAACTAGACAATATTGGCTGGAAATTTAAACACAATACCTATCAAGTTTTAGTAGATCCAAACCAATACAAAAAAATTGAAATACCGATATTAGTATATGGAGAAGTAACCGGCATGATTTACTTAAAAAAAGGAGAACGCACTATTGGACAGGGTCGAATCACCATCCAAATTTATGACAAAGAAGGGCATAAAGTTGCAGAAACTCTCAGTGAATCTGATGGCTATTACAGTTATCTAGGCTTAAAACCAGGCAACTATAATTTAATAATAGAACCGGCTCAATTAAAAAAATTAGGGTATCGAGCAGCGCCAATTCAACGAAAAGTAACAATTAAGGCTTTAATAAAAGGCGATTTTGTAGAAAATTTAAATTTTGTATTGCATTCAAGCTCTGATCTTTAAAAAATACAATTCGACTAACAAAAATTAATCTCACATAGTAAGAGACAGATAACTAAAATTTAAATAAATGAAAACTCATTATTTTGCTTTATGCTGTTTAAGTATTTTACTTTATACACCTATTTATTCGCAAATAGTTAATGAGGGTACACTTAAAATTTCTTCATCTACTATTGTTTATTTTCAATCTGAGTATACTAATAAAGTATCTGGAGCGCATACCAATGGTGGCAATTTATACTTAAAAAAAGATTTTATTAACAACGGCGTTACAACATCAAACTTTGGTACAACATTTTTTAATAATTCAAATTTAGAAACTCAAAACATTTTGGGAACCGCAGAAGAAACAACCTTTTATAATCTTACGATAAATAATACTTCTGGTGTTTTTCAAAATTTAGATATCATTGTTGATCATAATTTACTTGTCAATTTAGAGAACTCATTTACAGTAGCTCCTTCAAAGGAATTAACAGTTACAGGAAATATTTCTAATTTAGCAGGAAATGCAGGACTTGTTTTAAAATCGGACAATAATGGCACAGCTTCACTAAATCATAACACCAGTAATGTGGCAGCAACAGTAGAAAGGTACATTAGTGGCGCTGCTGAAGATTGGCATTTTCTATCCTCCCCTATATCTAATCAAACAATAGCTGGGTCGAGCTGGGTTCCTTCTGGAACATACGGAAATGGAACTGGATATGATTTATATGTTTGGGATGAGCCAACACCGTGTTGGGTGTATCAATTAAATACCTCAACAAGTACAATTGGCAACCCAAATTGGCCAGCAGTGCATGCTTCAAATAATTTTGTAACAGCTAGAGGTTATTTGTATGCCGTTCAAGCAGTAAACCCAACACATAAATTTACTGGAACCTTACATAATGGAATTATAAATTATCCTTTAACAGCAAACAGCACGGCAGATCTTTTATTAACTGGCTTTAACTTAATAGGCAACCCGTATACTAGTGCTATAGATTGGAAAGCAACTTCTGGCTGGTCTCGGTCTAATTTATTAGATTCTGATGGAGGTTATGACATGTGGATTTGGAATCCTACGGCAAATAATTACGGTGTCTTTAACTCTACAGGTACAATTGGCACAAATGGTGTAACACAGTTTATCCCTTCAATGCAAGGGTTTTATGTAAGAGCAGAATTGAACGGAAATATAGCAATGAATAATGATATACGGTTGCACAGTAAAACTGTTAATTGGATGAAAACGAATACTATAAAAAAGAAAACAAGTAGTATAAAAGTGCACCTAGAGTCTGATTTAGACTTTGGTTTTGATGAAGTTCTATTTCAATTTGGATATTCTAGTAACCATGCAGGAGCCGCTAAACTTTTTAGTAGAACAAAAACTGCTCCATCTATTTATACCACTTATGAAAATGAAAAATTATCAGTAAAGTATTTAACCAACACGGTTAAAAATCCTTTTGTTTTAATAAATTTTGTTCCTGGCTATAATGGTCGTTATAAATTTACCTTAGATATCGAAGGAAGTAATTTTAAAAATTTAATTTTAGAAGATAAAATAGAAAAGACTTTTCATAACTTTTTAGATAAACCCACATATTCTTTTAATAGTTCTGTAAAAGACAATATAGACAGATTTGTTCTACACTTTAAAACAAAAAAAGCAATTTTAGGAGGTGCTAATGATGCTATCCCTATTTACTACGATGGTGAATTTATTGTGATTGATCTTCGTTTGATTTCTAATTCTACAGATGTTCAAATTTTCGACTTGTTAGGAAGACGTACATTACATAAAACCTTAAAAGGCGAATATTTGCACCGACTATCAATAGATTCACAAAATAAGATGTATGTTGTGATGGTAAAAAATGAACATAAAATAAAGAGTCAAAAGGTTCTGATGCATTAATATTTTGAGCGAACAATAAGGAGCAAACTATCTTTTGATACCAATCAACCTACTAGAAATAACAGCAATTAATACTGCAACTTGAACAGTTCGTTCTGCTTTTAAAACTACAAATAGGCTAAACTTGCAGAGATGTTATCGAATTACACAAATTTTGTATTGGTCTAATTTAAAATATATTATTAACAGTAGAACACCTGTAAAAGTCTTCTTTATTTTTAATTAAATCGCTTTTAAATAAGATTTTAAGGTAGACAAGAAGGTGCTTTCTACTCGAATAATTAGGCAATAATTTCCGTTTTTTATTGCAGTTAAATAGTCGTTAATATCTTCCTTTTTAATTCCCAATCCTCTAAATATACCAGAAAGACCGGCGGGTAAAGAAGCAAGTTCTCTTTCATCAACTTTAGTAAGAAATGTAGGTGTTAAATGACCTGCAATAAATAAGGAACCAATTTCAGGATTATTGAAATAGCCAAACTCGAATTCCTTACCTAGCAAATTACTTAATTGTTGTTTTTTATCGGCTATTATCTTTTCCTGTTCTTTTTTAGCATTTGTTTTATCCGAAGTAAGGGAACCCAAGATGGATAACTGAAGTTGTATATTATTTTTTTGAGCAATATTCTTTAATACTACCTCTATTTGAGATCTCTTTTTATAGGTGCTTATAACAAATAGTTTTTGTGCTATTTTATGTTCTTTAGAAAACATTTAGTATCTTAATTTAGTTTCAACGAGCCACTAAACTAATCGTAATATTCCGTTATCTCAATGACCAAGGTCAATCGCTCTATTTTTATCCAATTTTATCCAAAAAGAGCAATCTCTTCCAAGCTTTTTTCATCTTCAATAATAATTTCTTTTTGAACACTAATTGTAAGTAGCTTTTCGTCTTTAAAATTAGTTAACATTCTAATAGAGGTCTCAGTAGCTGTGCCAATAAGACTTGCTAAATCATCTCTTGAGATATTAATTGCTTTGTTTTCAGAAGTATGAAGTATATCATTTTTATATAAGTCCAAAAGCACTTTTGCTAACCGTTGCCTAACCGAGGAAAAAGCCATATCTACTAATTGCTCTTGAAGATCAATTAGGTCATTCGAAATCATGGTAATGAATTTGTTCGAAATCAACTTGTCCTTAAATAGCAAGGTTGTAAAATCAGATTTAGGAATTTCAAAGACTTCTGCTTCTTCTAAAACTGTTGCAGTATCGCCATAGGTGCCGCTATTAGTTAGCAAGGATAGTTGACCAACAAATTGTCCGGATCCAAATAAACCTGTTACCAAACGTTTACCGGATTCTGTAGTTTTATGCGTTTTTATTGCACCTTTTTGTATAAAATAAAGTGTGTGTGCTGCATCTCCTTCCATAAAGAGAAGGTCTTTTTTATTAAAGTGTACAATGCTTCGATTCTCGGAAAGACTTTCCATTCCCTCGCGCATAGACACTTCATTAAAAAATTGATTTACCCCTTTAATATCCTTAGAAAACTCTTTTTTAAGAAAACTATATTTTTGAAGTCTTGATGCAACTGCATCCAATAATTCGTTCTCTGCAAAAGGTTTCGTAAGGTAATCATCGGCGCCTAAATTCATTCCTTTTCTAACATCTGTTCTCTCTGTTTTTGCAGTTAGAAAAATAAAAGGAATACCAGCGGTTTTTTTATCTTTATTTAGATGTATCAATACATCATACCCATTCAATTCTGGCATCATAATATCACAGATAATAACATCTGGTTGCATTAGTTTGGCCATAGCAACACCTTTCTCTCCATCTTCTGCCGTGCAAACTTTATAGTTTGCTAGTTCCAAAATTTCTGCTGTATTTTCTCTAACGTCCTGGTTGTCTTCTATAATAAGTATTTTTATCATCGATTTATTTTTTTATAGGTTTTGGCAACTTCACTAAAAAAGTAGTTCCTTTATTAGTATCACTTGTAAAAGCAATAGTGCCATCCATAAGTTCTACGTATTGCTTTACAATATTAAGTCCCAAGCCTGTTCCTTGAATATTCTGTGCATTCTTTGCTCTAAAAAAACGCTCAAACAGTTTGTCTTGCTCTTCTTTTGGTACACCAATACCATTATCTTGAACCTGGAGTGAGACAAAATCTGCGCTTTCTTTAATTTTAATATTGATCTCTGTGTTTTTTGGAGAGTACTTAATTGCATTGGACAACAAATTCAGAAAGATATGTCGCACTAATTTTGAGTCAAGATTTAGCGAAATAGGTTTTTTTGGCGATGAAAAAATGATGTTTTTTCCTGTTTTCTTTGTCATAGAAACTTCTTCAATTAGGGTTTTAGAAAGGGCTACAAAATCAAACAGTTCTTTATTTGCGGTTACTTTGCCTTCTTCTAACTTACTTAATGATAAAAAATCATTTAAAATAACTACTAATTGTTTTACATTTTTCTTTATTTGAGCTACATACTTCTCTCGTTTTTGTTCTTTACCAGGTTCATTTTGTCTACCAATAAGAATAGCCGAAGTTTGTATGGCGCTTAAAGGCGTTCTAAATTCATGGGATGCCATAGACACGAAACGAGATTTTAATTCGTTCAAATCCTGCTCTTCTTTTAATGCATTTTTATCATCTCTCTCTATCTTTTTTTGCACAGTAATATCGGTATAAACAAACAAGGCACTAGAAATAATAGTGTTTTCACCGAGCAACGGAATCGTATTAACGGAGAAATATAAGTTTTTGTGCGTTATTTGAAAACGAAGATGCTCTCCTGCAATCGTTTTTAAAATATCCTGCTTTAATTTGGATTTTTGTTTTTCAGAAAAGATAGGGATGTCTTCAACATTAACATCCTCAAAAGCCATTTTATCTAAGCCTAACTTTATAATTGCTTCACCCTCTAAAAGAAGCATTTCAAAATTTGAATTAAAAACAATGATAAATCCATTAGGAAAGTTCTTAGCAATTGCAGAGGATAAATATTTACTAGAAATAGCCCGTTTTTCAGCCTCCTTCGTTTCGTGTATTTGATCTTCGAGACTTAAATTAGAAGCTACCAATTTTTGAACGGTAGTGGTTAATTCATTTGTTCTAGTAATTACTTTGCCCTCTAATTCTTCGGAATATTTTTTTAATTGAGCCTGGCTTACTTTTAGTTTTTTTGCTGTTTTTTTTTGCGCTGTAGTATCTTTTACAAAAGCGATTACAAATAGTTTGCCCTCTATTTTAGTTGGATTTAAACTTATTTCTAATGGAAATTTAGAGCCCTCTTTTTTTAAACCCCACAAATTAAAGTTTTCGCCTATATGCAGTGAAATTGGTTTTAGTAAATATTGATTTATTTGCGCTGCGTTATTTCTTTTAAATTTATCAAGTATAAGACATTCTACTTTTTGATTTAGGAGCTCGCCAGTCTTATAACCAAAAAGTTTTTCGGCAGCTGGATTGGCTTTACTAATAACACCATTTAAGTCTAACACTAAAATACCTTCTAAAGATGATTGAAAGATACTCTTAAAAAGGTCTATATCTTGGAGGTTAGGCATAATTTAGATTTAGATTTACAATTTACGTCATTTAAAATAGCATATGCCATTTATATCTAATTTGATTTTATTTAATTAAAACCCTGACCAAGGTCATTTTAATATCTACCTAATGGCTGTAACTTTGATTTTGTTGCGAATGGGTGCTTGAAAACAGCCACCAATAAAGTATTGTGCATTTTGAGTTAAAAATTTATTAGAATGTCTTTCCGAATAATTTTTCCTTAAAAAATTGTACCGAGAACCTATTTAATAACTAAAATTCCTATTCCCGATACAAGTTTTACTCGAATTGACAGAATATTTCAAAATGGAAACGGATTATTTATCATAAAAATTAAGCCATAAACTGCTAAAAACAGTTGGTTGTATGTGCTAATGAAGTTAAAAGCAACAAAATAATTTATATTTTAAAATTCAGATAAAACCAATTTTAATAGAAAGCATATGAAAACCAAAATAGAACTAGAACAGCAAATAATAAGCATCACCGCTAAAATTCACAACGAATTCCCCGAGTTATCTAAACATATTATTGAAATACCAACAACGAATTCCATGGAGAATGAAATAAATATCAAAAACTTAGAAGATTACTATCAGTCTTTAGAAGAAATTTTAAGAAAATATGCGAACACGCACAAGCGTGAGTAAAATAGATAATTCTATGAAAATATTTATAAAAAAACACCTTTAAAAAACAATAAAAAAAATGAAAATTCAATTTAATACCGACAAAACAATACCTAGCAATGAAAAAGATCAGCTTTTTTTTAGCTCTTTGATAGCAGACGGTCTAGAAAATTTTGAATCCCACATTACAAGAATTGAAGTTCACCTATCGGATGAAAACGGTAAAAAAGAAGGACTTAATAGTATGCGATGTTTGCTAGAAACCAGAATTGAGGGCAGACAACCAATAGCGGTTTCATGCCAATCCGATACTTTAGAACTTGCCATATCTGGCGCTATTGATAAACTAACAACTTCTTTAAAAACAATTATTGGGCGCATACAAGATCATTAAAACAAAAAAAACAACTCCGTTAAAATAAAAAAAAAATGAAAACACAAAAAAAATTAGGCATCTGGATGGATCATGCAACCGCAAATTTAATTGATGCAACTTCAAATAAACACAGTCAAATACTTTCTGATTTTACGCTCGACACAAAAGAAGAGGCATTGAATAGAAGTGAATTGGTTATGCATAACAAAAGACAGCAAATGCACGAAGCCTATTATAAGAAAATTGCAGATTCTATTTTAAAATATAACAGTGTACTTTTATTTGGGCCAACAAATGCAAAAACAGAACTACACAATTACTTGAATGCCGATTTACATTTTAAAGACATAAAGATTGAAGTTAAATCTGCAGATAAAATGACAGATAATCAGCAAGATGCTTTTGTTAAAAAATATTTCGAATACTAATTTATTCCTAAATTATCAAAAAGAGAATTAGAAAGAATCTAATTAAAAGTTTGCAGCATACCAATTTACCAAATTTTAGTTTCATCAAAATAGCCACAAAAAAAGATTGTAAAAGACGTTCTTTAAGGCTATCACAAAATGAAATTTTTAAAAAAAGAATCGACAAAAATAAAGTTCGAAATTATAAAGCCAATAGAAAGAATAGTTGGCAGGGATTTAATTAATTTTACAAAAAATTAGAATAACAGACTGTAATATATCACGTTCATGCAAACTCAGAACTCAAATACACAAATTAAAAAAGAACTCGTAAACAGCATTGTTCACGGCTTTGGTATTATTTTTGGCATCGTAAGTATTCCTATTTTAATAGCATTTACCATTAAAAGCGATAATACTGCCGGCATTATTGGCGCGGCTATATATGGGTTCTGTTTTTTACAACTATTCACTTTTTCTACGCTCTATCATAGTTTTCAGCATGTACAAACAAAACGCATACTTGAAATTCTTGATCACATCAGTATTTATTTCTTAATTGCGGGCACGTACACTCCGTTTTTATTAATGTACATGCACAATTCTTTTGGTATTACGCTACTATCAATTTTATGGGGATTGACTGCGTTAGGAATCATTTTTAAGATCTTTTTTACAGGAAAATGGAAACTTTTTTCAACATTAATTTACATCGCAATGGGCTGCATTATGGTTGTTGGCGGACGAACTTTCTTTGAAAGTATTCCTGATAATATTCTTACTATGATTCTAATTGGTTGCTCGCTTTACCTAATTGGCGTTATTTTTTATTTATGGCAAAAATATCCTTACAACCATGCTGTTTGGCATTTTTTTGTACTCGCAGCGGCTGTTTGTCATTACATTGCCATTTTATTGGCCGTTTCCGCCTATAATTAAGACTTTTTTAAATAGTTATTTTGATGGATACTTGCTAGAAAGTTAAATACGTATTGATTTTAACCAAACCAAAAGCATCCTAATCCTATTCTTAAAAATTGATAAAATCATTATTGCTCGTCCACGATAGTGAAACGGTAGCGATCTGTTGCCTTTTTTAAACTTTCCGAAAGAGATTTTAGCCAACTTATATGATTTGCAATCAAATAAGCTTCTTGAAGACCGTGTAGCGTTTCTGTATCTAATTCTGTGTTCCCTTTTCTGATGTTTTCATCACGTAGATTTGATAATTGCTGATATTTTTCTAATAGCTTATCTTTTGCATCTTCAACAGTTTCTTCAGCTATCTTTTTGTTTATTTCTGTATGCTCTATAATATCGCAAGACACTTGCAGGTTATTCGAAATTTTACTGATTAAAAGGTTAAAATCATCAGAAGCAGGCGTAGTTTGGTGATTAATGATAAAATTACCAATAGATGCAATTGCAGAAATCATTGTTTGATTAAGTGTCACAATTTCATAAATCAGTTGAAATTCTTTCTGTTTCGATTTTGGATCTTGTGTTAATCGCTGAAAAGAGGCATTTAAATTACTGATCGCTAAAAAAGCATCTTTCCTTGCTAAATTATAGGATAGTTTATGTATTGCTGGGTTTTGATATAATTCTTGTGTAGCTAAAAGATATTTTTTGTTCATTTTTAAAGCGTTCAACAATATCTTTTTTAAATTATTCGCTTCCCAACTTGGCAAAACCAAGTAGTTGGCAACAACAGCAATCGAAGCTCCAATAATGGTGTCGATAACGCGATACTGAATCACTTCAAAAGCATCAGGATTCATTAATGAATACACAAAAATGATACTTATAGTTATTAACGCAGCTGCCGATTTGTAGTTTTGCTGAATCAATGAAAACGCCAAGATTAACGAAACAAATGCCAATACAGCATACACGATTACATTTTGAGTAATTAACACAATACCAACGGCAATAAATGCACCGATTAGTGTGCCAATAATACGGTCTTTAGAGCGCTCTTTGGTTAAGCCATAACTTGGACGCATAATAACAATGATGGTCAATAAAATCCAATAAGTGTTCTGAATATCAAAAAGAAAACCTAACAAATACCCAAAGACAATAGCAATGGTAAGGCGCAATGAATGTCTAAACATAGTAGAATCCAAGCTAAAATTCTGAGTAAGAATATTTAATCGATATTCTTGAAGCGTTAAAAACTGACTCGAATCTTGTCTTTTTAAGGATACTTTAGAGGCATCATGAACATTTGCCATTACACGTCGAATAATTCTTATTTCTTGCAGCAATTGTTCTTGATAATCGTAGAGGTTTTTTAAGACCAAAGCACCTTCACGTGCTTCCGGTAATTTAACGGTTTCAATATAATTTGTAATAGATTCGTTCGCCTTTGACAAGGCCTTTAGTAGAATTTCTTTGTTTGGTATTTTATCATTTTGGATAAGTAATTCGGATAAATGGATAAGATGATTCCCCATTATTTTGTTCAACTTTTTCGAAGCTTTTAGGAATTCTTTACGCTCACCAAAAATTACATCGATCATTTTATAATCTAAATATTTTGCTTCTATGAGTTCAAATATTTTAATTGATGAAACAAAAATTAACAGTTGCTTTTCTTCATAACGCGAACGCCCAGAACGTTTACGAGCAGTAAGTAATGACTCTCTAAGTGTTTCGTGCTTTTCATTAATTTTATTTTGAAGAACAAAAGTTTGTTTTAAGAGCTCGTCACGTTTAGTTTTCTTCGTTAATAATTTGGCCCGTAATTTTAAATATTCGCCAATAAAAAGAAGTGTATCAGACAAAAGTTGATTCTGATCTTTTTTAGGCGCAATTTTTTGAAAAACAAAAGAGACAACCAAATACCAAAGACCACCAATGCCCATTAAACCAACATGAACCAAAATATCATGTGTAGTTGTTTTTTGAACGGCAAATGCAATTACCATTGCTAATAAACCAGAAAAGGAGACCAACGAAGCTCTAAAACCATACACCGAAATAAGAGACACTACAAAAGAAATTATTGTAAGGACCAATATCAAAAGAGGTAGAAAAGGTTTAGAAAATAAAAGAATAGCCGTAATAACCATTGTGAACCCAATACTTATTAAAATAGCATTTACCTTACGTTTGGTACTTCCAGGAATATCGCCTGGCGTATTTAAAACAGCACCTACAACAACAGCTGGCGCATATTCAAAATAACCTAAAAAGTATAGTAAAGCAAAGGGCACGGCAATTGCGACTCCGAGTCGAATTCCTCGATCAAAATTGGAACTTTTTAGAAATAATTCTAGTTGTTTAATTTTTTCTTTCAAACGGACTTTCAATTTGATTGCAAAGTTAGGATAATTGAATGACGTAAGACCTTTAAGGTTACTATAGTTTCTTTATATTTCTAGTAACTAAAGCAATCAGCAATTGGTAATAACTAGATAAATACTTCTGAGTAGCGTCTTATTTTTTCTGTTATGTTTTTAAAATATTACTCATTTTTCTGGACCTCACTTTAGGTTTAAGATTACTACTTATTAAAAAATAGACTTTTTAGTTGTTATTTTTAAGCTCTTATTTTTTAGAACTAACTAGATAATAGATCGCACTATTTTGTACTTCATTATTTTAAGGTTTTGAAAGCTTTGCAAAAATATTTCTACAATTCCTTACTAATATCTTTTGTTTTTTTGTGCAATTATAACACGATTTCATCTTCTTAAATGATAAATGCCATTTGAATTAAACCTCTTTTTTTAACTTTCTATAACTAAATATATTCAATAGCACTGACCTGTGTCATTTCAGAATTGCTCATTCTACGTTATTTTTGAAGAATACTTAAAAATATTTCGATATGCAAAAGATACCCTTTCATACAGATTTTTCTGAAACATCAATGAATGCTATTGAGTATGCCTTGAAATTATTAAAGTATGAGAAAATTGATTTTACAATAATGAATGCCTTTGCAGATGAGGCTTACAAGATACCTAGAGAACATTCTTTAACCTAGAGAACATTCTTTATTAATCAACTCTTGAAGAGATAGGATTGCAGCTAAAAACACCATTTTTAGCTCTTCAAAACCAACATCGCTAACTTTAAAAACACGAATATGAAACATATACTATTACCCACAGATTTTTCAGAAAATGCATACAATGCGATGTCTTATGCAGTTCAATTATATAAAGATATTGACTGTACGTTTTATATCCTTTACACCTATACGCCCATAAGTATTAGCGCTGGTAGTATGATCGATAATTATTCTACACTCCCTTTAATAGACCAAAAAAAAGAAATAGCAGAGCGAAAATTGAAAGAAATTGAAGACCGCTTAAATACCACGTTTAGCAATACAAACCACACGTTTATTTCTATGGTTTCTTTAAATCTTTTACTAACAGAAATGGCAGAAGTTATTAAAGAAAAAGATATCGACTTCGTTATTATGGGAACCAAAGGAGCCACTGGTGCTAAAGAGATATTTATTGGCTCTAATACAATGCAAGCCGTTAAAAACCTAAAATGCCCAATAATGGCTATTCCTTCTGGATTTAAGTATGAAAAACCAAGCGAAATTTTGTTTCCTACAGATTATGAGGTTCATAAATCGAACAAGTATCTTTCACTGATAAAAGAACTCTGTGAGAAAAACAATTCTAGATTGCATCTTCTTAATGTTTATCAAGATGTTCCTCTAAAGGAAAAACAAGAACAGACAGAGGCTTTTTTAGATGTTTTTTTTAAAAATACTGCACACTTATTTCACAATCCCGAAAATCAAGAACTTACGGAAGCTATTGTAGCTTTTGAAAAAACATATAAAGTTAACTTTTTGGTAATGATATACAAAGAACATAATTTCTTTGAAAATTTACTTTTAAAACCAACGGTTAACCAAATGGTATATCATACCAATATTCCTTTTTTGGTAATACCGTCAGAAGAGCATATAAATCATTAATCAATCTAAACTTCATTTATGAAAACTATACTTATACCAACCGATTTTTCAAAAAACGCTTACTGCGCTTTATTTTATGCTGCCAAATTATTTGAAGAAGAACCAGCTCGTTTTATTATTTTTAATTCTGTTGAAGGTCAAGTTTCGAAACTTACAAGCGCAGTATATACGGGTAACTCAGAAGAATTAATTAATGGGTTATTAAAGGCTTCGGAAGCAGAATGTTTAGCCGTGCAGCATAAACTTGTAGGTGATTTGGAAACTACCAAACACACTTTTAAGATAATTACCACCTCGTTTTCACTAACACAAGCTATTAATGAACTTATTACACTAGAAAATGTAAATTTTGTAGTGATGGGAAGTAAAGGAAAAACTGATACAGAAAAAATATTTATTGGTAGCAATAGTTTTAGAGCAATTAAAACAATAAAAGAGGTTCCTCTTTTAATAATTCCAGACGAATTAGATTTCAAAGCTCCTGAAAAAATAGGATTTGCTTCAGGTTTTAAAAGGGAATACTCTAAGAAACAACTCGCTCCATTAAAAGAGGTTACTAAATTATTTAATGCAAAAACTACAGTAGTTCATGTTAATGAAGAAGAAAAACTAAATGAAGTACAACTAGCAAATCTTCATAATTTATTAGAAATTTCTAAGAACGAAGATTTTGAACTTAATTGGCTTCCTGAAGCAAGAAGTAAAGCAGAAACAATCATGGAATATGTTTATGAAGAGCAACTAGATCTGTTGGCTATCTGCTATTACAAACATAGTTTTATTAGTAATTTACTTAGAGAAAATGTGGTGAAAGAAATAGCATATCACATGAGAACTCCATTGTTAGTGTTACCAAGTATCGATTGATATTTACCAACGTTTTAAGTAGCTTGATTCGTTATTTTCATCAGAATAACTTGCAAGAAATTGAATCTTTAGTGTTTGCTTGATTTGTAAGAATTAGGTTAAAAAAAGCGTAAGCCAAAACATTAAAAATAGACATCCATCAAATCAACTACTTATAAAACAACACTTTATATTAGTTCTAATTCTACTGACTTTTTTTTCTTGTCAAACTAAAACGAAAGCATACGTTTGTGCACCTTGTAATTTGCCTTGAGATGAACAGGCATTTAGTGAACCGGGAATTTGCCCACATTGTGATATGGCACTTGTAAATAAAATTGATATAATCAAGCAAAGAAAGCTTGTTTTAAATGAAATTAATATTAAAGAAGGCTCTGGCTCATTTTTAATTGAAGGAGGTAAAGGAAAAAAAGAAAAGGCAATAACTATATATGATCATAAGCCTAAAAGATACAAACCAGACTCCAAAATACTACTCGTTGTTTCTGGGTCTGGACGAAATAGAGATAGTTATCGAGACGCTTGGATAGCGAGTTCCGAAAAGTATGGAGTGCTTATTCTTTCACCATTTGCAGATAAACAAGGAGTACACCGTTTAGAAAGAGGTACCTATTTTTTTAATACATCCAAAGAAATTGCAAAAAAATTGGATTTTGATTTT
This sequence comes from Polaribacter glomeratus, assembly GCF_002954665.1. Taxonomy (GTDB): domain Bacteria; phylum Bacteroidota; class Bacteroidia; order Flavobacteriales; family Flavobacteriaceae; genus Polaribacter; species Polaribacter glomeratus. The sequence goes on from NZ_MSCM01000002.1 coordinate 24,215, forward strand.
AACTGTAAATTAATAATAGTTCATAATACCGGACATGATCATCGTAAAATGGGAGTTGCGTCCTCGAAATATTTACATGGAAAAAAAGAATTATAAAAAAGGATAAATTTACCAAGTTTCTACTGATATTTATCATAGTTCTTAGCAGCTAGATTCGCTATTTTTATCCAAATAACTTGTATAAAATATAATTAGATGAAAAAAAAGATAGTACTACCAACAGACTTTTCAAAAAACGCAGATAATGCTATAAATTATGCAATAGAACTTTATAAAGAAGAATCTTGCGAATTCTTTATACTGCACTCCTACTATCTTCCAGGATATAATAAAAGCAATTTATTGAGTCTTGAGCCCACTGAAGAAAGATTAAAGGAGGTAAAAGAACGGGCTGAAGAAAATATGGAAAAGCTTAAAGCTTTGGCTTGTTTTAATGATGAAAATAGCAATCATTCGTTCTATTTTTTGAATGAATTTGGACCTTTTAATGAGGTTATCAAAAACATTGTCGAAAAAAATGACATTAAATTAATAATCATGGGAACTCACGGGGAAACCGATGACGAAAATATAATTCTAGGCCGAAATGCTGTTAATGTAATGGAAAAAGTTAGAGAGTGTCCTGTTTTGACTATTCCTAATAATATCATTTTTAAACAACCCAATGAAATTGTTTTTCCTACAAGTTTTAAAACGCACTATAAAGAAAGTGAATTGGCAACTTTAATAGAAATTTCGCAATTAGCAAATGCACCAATCAGAATTTTGCATATTCAAACAGAGAAAGCGTTAAGTAAAAATCAAGAAGAAAAAAAAGAGTTGCTTAATCAAATTTTAAAAGCCGCAAGTTATACACACCACCAACTTTTTAATTTAGATTTACAAGAAGGCGTTCGTTGCTTTTCGCAAAGTAGACAAAGTGAGATGATCGCTTTTATAAATAAAAAACATCATTTTTTCGAAAGTATTTTTTCTAACCCAATGGTAAAAGACTTAGGTAATAATGCTCATGTTCCTGTTTTAGCTTTACACGATTTAAAAGACTAAAGCACAACTTAATACTTATTATTTGGTGTATTAATTTTATACTAAAATTATTTTTAAAGTAGGATAAAAGAACTGTTTTAGCGCAGTAATACTAAAGTTGTGGAATAATTCTTAAATTCTATAATCTTTAAACTTAATCCTGAATTTTCCTGAATTTGGATTTCTAAATAAATAATAGACATACCATTTTTTAGACAAAGCGTCTTTTTTCGGCTCAAT
>NZ_MSCM01000002.1:26039-28216 GCF_002954665.1 Polaribacter glomeratus
GTTATTTCCACAAGCAACTCAAGTGATAGATCGTTTCCATGTGCAAAAATTAGCTTCAGATGCGCTACAAGAAATTAGAATTAAACATCGTTGGGATGCTATAGATGCAGAAAACGATGAAATTGAAAAAGCTAGAAATCAATCCTTAAAATATTCACCAAAACTATTAAAAAATGGAGACACCCTAAAGCAATTATTAGCTAGAAGTCGATATTTACTATATAAATCTTCAAACAAATGGACTGAAAATCAGCAAGAAAGAGCTAAAATATTATTTGAAAAATACCCAGATTTAGAAAAAGCATATAAACTATGTCAGAATTTATCCTGGATATACAATCAGACACAAGATAAAACCAAAGCTTTAATAAGACTTGCTAAATGGGATGAAAAAGTAAGACAATCAGAATTTAAAAGCTTTAATACTATAGCAAGAACAATGTCCATACATTATCAGAATATTCTAAACTATTTTGACAATAGAAGCACAAATGCTTCTGCTGAATCTTTTAATGCCAAAATTAAAGCCTTTAGAGCACAGTTTAGAGGTGTTAGAAATATAGAATTCTTCCTGTTTAGACTCTCAAATATTTATGCATAATTCTGTAATCCCACAACTTTTGGACTTGATCCGTTAAAACCATATTCTAATAACTGCAACAAAGATCGTTGCATTGTTTTTAAAAATGAATGTCGTTCTCTTTTTGATTTTAATTTATTTACGCCTGCTTTTATAAAAGGTTGTTTTTCAAGCTTTCCTGATTCAGGGCTTCTAAAAGAAAAATAAACAAACCAATCTTTTGATAGTGCAACTTCTTTTTCTGATTTAGATAGCTGAGACCAAGTGGAAATATCAACTCCACCTGTGTAAATTTTTGGCTCTGAATAATTCAATTTCATGGTTAAAACGTTTACGGTAGCGTTTACGGTACGTAAAAGTAAGAAACTTATAGACATAAAAAAACGGATTGTTCGTAAACAATCCGTTCTATTCCTGGCTTTAACCTAGTAGCGGGAACTGGACTCGAACCAGTGACCTTCGGGTTATGAGCCCGACGAGCTACCTACTGCTCTATCCCGCGATATAATTTCGAAAACAATGACTTAGCTTTTAACTTTCGAAGCATAAATTCGATTCTTTATTTCCGAGTGCAAATATACATTTTAAATAAACAACCAACCAAACTTTTTTTTATATTTTTTTAATCATTTTTTAATCATCTATATTCTAATCAACTATAAAATCTATTTATCTTTGTAGTATGACACATAAAGCTGGTTTTGTAAATATCATAGGAAATCCTAACGTAGGTAAATCAACATTAATGAATGCTTTGGTAGGTGAAAAACTATCTATCATTACGCCCAAAGCGCAAACTACAAGACATCGTATCCTAGGCATTGTCAATGAAGAAGACTATCAAATTGTTTTTTCTGATACGCCTGGAATCATTCAACCTGCTTACGAATTACAAGCATCTATGATGGATTTTGTAAAATCTGCTTTAGACGATGCCGATGTTCTTATTTACATGGTGGAAGTAGGCGAAAAAGAGCTAAAAAATGAAGCATTCTTTAATAAAATTATTAACAGTAAAATACCAGTTATTTTATTATTAAATAAAATTGATAAATCTTCTCAAAGTGAAGTTGAAGAAAAGGTTGAATATTGGAAAATAAAAGTACCTAATGCAGATGTCTTTGTTATTTCTGCTTTGGAAAAATTTAATATTACTGCTGTATTTGAGAAAATTAAAGATTTATTGCCGGATGGCCCTCCTTTTTATCCCAAAGACCAATTAACAGACAAGCCTGAACGCTTTTTTGTCAATGAAAAAATTAGAGAGAAAATCTTAATGCATTACAAAAAAGAGATTCCTTATTCTGTAGAGGTAGAAACTGAAAGTTTTATTGAAGAGGAAACTATTGTTAGAATACGATCTATTATAATGGTGGAAAGAGAAACTCAAAAAGGAATTATTATTGGTCACAAAGGCTCTGCATTAAAAAGAGTTGGTGCAGAAGCTAGAAAAGATTTAGAACAATTTTTTGAGAAAAAAGTATTTATTGAACTTTATGTAAAGGTTAATAAAAACTGGAGGAGCGATAAAAGTCAATTAAAACGTTTTGGATATAATCAAGGTTAAGTGCACTAAAAAAAGAGTATCACATACAAA
>NZ_MSCM01000002.1:30926-41417 GCF_002954665.1 Polaribacter glomeratus
TTCTATTGTTCTTTCTACTTGTTCGGCAGCGTTTGAGTTTGCATCTGTTACATTATACGTAACTGTATAGGTTCCTACAAGTGATAGATTAACATTGCTAATATCGACATCAATAAAACTGGTTAAAGCAGTATCATCATCATAATTATCTGTTGCAGTTGCTCCTAATTCTGTATATGCAGCACCAACTTCTATCGTTTGTGGATTTAATCCTGTTAAAGTAAGTACCGGTATTGTTGTGTCTACAACCTCTACAGTTCTAATTACTGCAGCAGATTCATTATCTGAACCGTCTACCGCTTTATAACTTAAAATATAACTCCCAACATCTGCATTGTCTACAGTTCCTGTTGCAACTACTTTTGCTGAACAGTTATCCGAAGCAGTTGCGCCTAGATCTGTAAATACATCGCCAACAAGAATCGTAATCGTTCCATCACCCTCTAAAGTAATCGTTGGAGCAATGTTGTCTTCTAAAGTAACAGTGGAAGTGGCTGATGAAACATTACCAGTTGCGTCAGTAACTGTTAAAATAACAGGGACTCCTGCTCCAGCACCGTAAGCGTTACCTTCAGAAATTTTAATTCCTGTAATACTATTGCTGTTTCCAGAAACCCACATGGTTTCACCATCAAAAGCCGTGTTATAGGGAGTTACTCCATTAGTGGAAGTAGAGCTTATATAGGTACCATCCATATCCAATTGATGAACATATTGATGGTTACTTGGATTAGTTGACCAACTTTGAGCATTACCCCCTATATAAATACGGTTATTTGCAATGACCAAACCTCCCCAATGGTATATTGAACCTGGTAAAGTAATATATTTTACAAACACTCCTGTGTTTTTATCTACTACCTCAATTTTGTTGCCGCCATCAGCCAATAAATAAGCATAAGTAGCATCCGTACTAATTCCTCCAGGATTATTACCATTTGTTATCTTATAACTCCATACTTTTTGCCCATTTTCGTCTATACGAGTATAGGTTCTATGACTGTAATTTGCCGTGTAATAATCTGTCTCACTATCGGTATCCATCCATAGTTGCATCATCGTGCTTTGACCAGAATCAAAGGTTCTTAAAAATTGATGATTTGCGTCATAGACATTCACTGTTCTTCCTGACCACTGCGGATACCAGAATTCATTGGTATTTGGGTTGTATCCTCCACCTTTAGAGTGGGTATTCTGAGATTCAGTTCCTATAAAAGTAGGTGTTATTGCAGTGGATGTTCCGCCTAAATCATCACAAGAAAAATCAGTTGTATCTAAACTCAAAGTAACATCTCCTGAATCATCCAAAGAACCATTGTCGATGTCTGTAGTTGAAATACTTGCTTTACCAGAAGCATCTAATTGTACTGTAATATCTTGTGCTATTGCTGTTGGTGGTGTTGTATCTTGTACAGTTACAGTTCTTGTTGCAATCGTTTCGTTTCCACTTTCGTCTGTTGCTGTATACGTTACAGTATACGTTGCTGGGATATCCGTATCTATATCATCTGTAGTTACTAACGTAGCTGAACAGTTGTCTGCATAAGTAACGCCTGCATCTGTATAATCTGTATACGCATCGTGTGTTATGCTTGCATCGCCGTTTAAAGTAATCGTTGGAGCAATGTTATCTTCTAAAGTAACAGTGGCAGTGGCTGATGAAACATTACCAGTTGCGTCTGTAACTGTTAAAATAACAGGGACTCCTGCTCCAGCACCGTAAGCGTTACCTTCAGAAATTTTAATTCCTGTAATACTATTGTTGTTTGCAGAAACCCACATGGTTTCGCCATCAAAAGCCGTGTTATAGGGAGTTACTCCATTAGTGGAAGTAGAGCTTATATAGGTACCATCCATATCCAATTGATGAACATATCTCTGATTATTTGGGTTAGTTGACCAATTTTCAGCTATACCTGCTATATAAATACGATTATTTGCAATGACCAATCCTCCATGAATTGTCACTGTACCCGGTAAAGTAATCACTTTCACAAACACTCCTGTGTTTTTATTTACCACCTCAATTTTGTCGCCTTTACTAGACAACAAATAAGCAAAGTTATTATCCGTACTGATTCCTGAAGCATCACGTCCATTTGTACTTGTATAGCTCCATACTTTTTGCCCATTTTTGTCTACACGAGTAAACGTAGAATACCAATCGGCGACGTAATAATCTGTATCACTATCGGAATCCATCCATAGTTGCATTATGCTGGGTTGACCAGAATTAAAAGTTCTCAAGAATTGATGATTTTCATCGTATACATTTACTGTTGGGCCTTGCCATGCCGGATACCAGAATTCATTTGTATTTGGGTTGTATCCCCCAGCATGAGAGTGGGTATTCTGAGATTCAGTTCCTAGTAGTGTTGGTGTTATTGCTGTAGATGTTCCGCCTAAATCATCACAAGAAAAATCAGTTGTATCTAAACTCAAAGTAACATCTCCTGAATCATCCGAAGAACCATTGTCGATGTCTGTAGTTGAAATACTTGCTTTACCAGAAGCATCTAATTGTACTGTAATATCTTTTACTATTGCTATTGGTGGTGCTGTATCTTGTACAATTACAGTTCTTGTTGCAATCGTTTCGTTTCCACTTTCGTCTGTTGCTGTATACGTTACAGTATAGGTTGCTGGGATATCCGTATCTATATCATCTGTAGTTACTAACGTAGCTGAACAGTTGTCTGCATAAGTAACGCCTGCATCTGTATAATCTGTATACGCATCGTGTGTTATGCTTGCATCGCCGTTTAAAGTAATCTTTGGATCTTCAGTATCAATCACGGTTACATTGAAACCTTCTGATACACTATTTCCATTGGAATCTGTGGCTGTAGCAGTTACTAGCGTAGTTCCTATAACAAATACAGTTCCCTCTGCAATGCTAAACGTAATGGTTGGTGACCCTGAAGCATCTGCACTTGTTGCGCCAAAACTTAAAATCGTTGCGCCACAAACACTAGCATCTGAGTTTACACTTGTATTTGTTACTGTTAAAACAGGATCAATTGTATCGACAACGTTTACTGTTCTTGTTACTTGATCAGCAGTATTTAAATTTGCATCCGTAACATTATAAGTAACTGTATAAACCGCAACAATTGATGCATCAACATTTGAAACAGTTACAATATCTTCTGAAATATCACCATCATAATTATCTGATGCTGTTGCTCCTAAATCTGAATATGAAACTCCTACTTCTATTGTTTTTAAACTACTTCCTGTTAGGGTAATTACTGGTTTTGTAGTATCTACAATATTTACTGTTCTTGTTATTGTAGATGATTCGTTTCCAGAACTATCTATCGCTTTATAATATAAGACATAGCTTGCTACCGTATTAACATCTAAAGTTCCTGTAATAGTTACTGTAGCTGAACAATTGTCTTCTGCTGTTGCTCCTGGATCTGCAAATGAATTGCCAACAACAATATCCATCGTCGCTGATCCATTTAAAGTAATTGTTGGATCGATGTTATCTTCAACGGTAACAATTGCTGTTGCTGTTGAAACATTTTCATTGTCATCAGTAACTGTTAAGGTAACAGTATTAGTACCCAGATTAGAACAATCAAAAGACTTTTCACTTTCTCCTTCTGCAGCATATGTTGCTGTAATATAAAGTCGTTTACTTATCCCTGGACAAGGGTCACCAAAAACACCATTGGATGCAGGTATTGTTACTGTATTTTGTCCTAATGCATAGCTTTCTACAATGGTTAAACTATTATTTGCATTACAGCTCCCTATAGTATAGTTGTCAGCAGTTCCATTTGGCGCACCATAACTGGCAAAAGTAATACCATTTATAATGCTTCCCGAAGGAGCTTGCAACAAAACATCCCCTCCTTCAAAAGCAGTTCCGTTTAGTGTCCCAGAAACTCCAAATTGTAAGGTAACATCTCCTGAAGCATCCGAAGAACCATTGTCGATGTCTGCAGGAGTAATTGTTGCATTACCAGAAGCATTTAATTGTACTGTTATGTCTTTTGCTATTGCTATTGGTGGAGTTGTATCTTGTACAATTACAGTTCTTGTTGCAATCGTTTCGTTTCCACTTTCGTCTGTTGCTGTATAGGTTACTGCATAAGTTCCTGGAGTATTTATATCTATATCATCTGTAGTTACTAACGTAGCTGAACAACTGTCTGCATAAGTAACGCCTGCATCTGTATAATCTGTATACGCATCGTGTGTTATGCTTGCATCACCCTCTAAAGTTATGGTTGGAGCAATGTTGTCTTCTACAGTAACAATTGCGGTAGCTGTTGAAGTATTACCGTTTGCGTCTGTTGCTGTCATGGTTACCAATGTTCCTCTACCAGATGCAGTTGAACCTGTATGCCAGTCTGTAGCAGGGTCCATATTGGTAAGTATACCGTTATGTCCATTTCCACTAAGGTCTGAAACTGTTGAGCTACCTGGACCATCTTCGAACGGATAGTATGCTACCAGTCCTGTCTCAGTTCCAGAAAGAGTGCTACTCATAGTAGCTTGAATTTCTGCTTGAGTTTTAGCATAATCGAAAATTCTAACTTCATCCATTCCTGAAACAATAGAATTGGCTTCGTCATCATCTTTATACATTCCTAATGCTAACCATGAATCAGCATAGAATATATCTCCATTTTCTGCCGTAGAAGTATTTTCTAATACTCCATCAACATAGATTTTCATAGTAGTCCCATCATATGTACCAGCAATGTGGTACCATTGATCTAAGTTGAATTGATTAGTTGTCTCCATATATGTGAGACTACCACCGCCACCTACACTATTTAATGCAAATCCAAACCTATTATCGTTTCTAGTCTCTAAGTCCCATCCTCTTTCAAAACTACCATTGTCCTGTAAGAAGCCTACCATCGACTTCCAGATACCAAACGTTTTCACATTTACATAAACCTCTAAAGTAATCTCAGATACAGGTAATCCCAATGAAGCAGCACTTGCTTTCGCTCCACCATTTCCTGTAGCATCGATCCAGTCATTTACACCATCAAAATCAATTGAATAATTGTTCGATGTTATATCCGCTGCTACATCATCACAAGAAAAATCTGTTTTATCTAAACTCAAAGTAACATCTCCTGAATCATCCGAAGAACCATTGTCGATTTGTGCTGCTGTAATCGTAGCATTCCCGTTCTTATCTAGTTCTACTGTAATATCTTTTGCAATTGCTGTTGGTGCTGTTGTATTTGTAAAACTTTGCTGAAAACCTTGAGTAAAGACAAAACCAGTTCCTGTTAATGTACTAATTATAGGTTCTCCTATCGTTGAGGAAAAACTATAAGCTGCTGAACTGGAATAATTCCCACCGCTTGAAGAAATAGCTCTAGTAATTACTTGAGAAAAGCTAAAAGTAGCAAAAAATATGGCTGTAATTGTTAAAAGTATTTTTTTCATTAGTTGATGTTAAAATTAAACTCGATTACTTCCACGATGAATGGATAAATTGTTAAAAGTATTTTTTTCGTTATCTAAAATGATGTTTACAAAACTATTCATTAACACAAAAAGTATGTAGTGCCATCTTTTAAAATCGGTCGCTACCCCACACAAAATTAAATTGTTAAATAATTAAAAAGCTCGAACTGCACGCACATATAAAGGGGTACTCTTTTGGGTATTGTACTGATAACCCCTATCGAAATCCTGCATCCACGAATTAGAAGCATTGTACTCCGACTCCGAAGAACTCCAGTATTTGCCATCATCAGAACGAACAAATGCAGTAAACCCAGTAACCGCTTCTAATGTCGCTTTATTTTGATCCATTTGGTTTAATTCCTCTTTACTCGGTAAAAACCAATCGGTATAATCACCTCCTGCATATGCCCTTGCCAAACCTGCTGCATAGCTAGTTGCTGGTTCACCTTGCATTTCTATAATCTTAGTTGTGTTGATTACCCCACTAGATCCTGTAGCACCTACATATCGATCTCCCCATTGTATTCTTGAATCTTGGCCATGTATTGGCCTTTGGTCTTCTAAAGCACATACCAAGCCCTTTGAATTATCTGATGGGTCAACCCAAAATACAATACCGCCTGCTCTAAGATCTCCTACCGATGCCATAATTGGTTCTAAAGCTACTATTCTGGCCTCTAGGGCTGCAATTGCATTTGCATTTACTAATTCTGCTGCTCTTGCCATTACTACCTCCGCTGCAATTGCAGCTGTATTCGATTGCTCTGCCGCTCTTGCAGATGTTGCCTCATCCTCCATTACAGATATAATCCATGCAACGGCTGTACCATTCCAAACCAAAGCATCTGTATAACCAACTTTAGCTGTATTTAAAGCTACAGCCGGCGCATCACTTGATGTTTTTGCATACAGCGAATAAGGCACATTCATAAATGCTGATGTTCCCATATCAACATATCCATTACCATCATTTACTTCTACTTTTAACAAATGATTGGATGAACCCCAATCAACTGCATCAAATGTTGCTGAAGAACCTGAACCTGTTGTGGTTCCTTGGCCAATAATAGCTGTAAAAAGACCATAGTCATTAGTAGTTGCTGTATGTGTTTCTTGCCAACTTATATTTCCAGTACTTATATCTGAAATAACAGAAAACTGAATCGTTAAAGTTTGATTTATTAATACATCACCAGAAGCATCTCTTGCTACTGCCTGATAATTGATTCCTTGAGGTACACTTTGAGCAATTTGAGCAAAAGTAATTGCACAAAATAGTACGGTTATTAATGTCAAGAGATTTTTTTTCATACTGTTACTATTTTATATTTAACTTAAAATTTAATTACTTTAAAGCGGGATATACTTGATATTGAAAGGAAGATATACTTGATATTGAAAGGAGGATATACTTGATATTGTTCAAAAGTGAATAAAAACAATCAATAGACCTATCAATTAAGGGGTGATTTTTATCACCCCTTAATTTAAAAAACTAGTTGTTAGGTGTTTAAATGTTTTATTTTTGCTTTTACATCTAGCCTATTATTTATATTTAGTTTGGTATAAATATTTCTAATATGTGTTTTCACTGTATTCGAAGAGATAAATAGCTTTTCACTTATCTCTTTATTACTACTTCCTTCGTTTAAATATTTTAAAACATCTACCTCTCTTAAACTTAAGGGTTGTGTAGATATAGTATTCTCTTCTAAAAAAACTAAATAAGGATTGACTATTTCAGATTTTTGTAATAACTTAAGTTGTGTACTTTCTATGGCTTCTTTTAATTGTTTTATACTTAGATCTCCATTTATAATTTTAGTTTTCATTCGATAACTAATGGCGTACGTAAAAACAATGATATCTAACCAACCTGCAATTTTTACAATAAGCATATCTCCATCAACTTTCCAAAGCCCAAAAGGATAACAAATTATAAAAAAAACTGCCAAAGGAACCATTAATAGATAACCAAGTACATAAAATTTTGCAGCCGGTATAATCTTTAAATAATGAATACCAAAAAGCCATAAAACAGGAAAAGCTGAGATACCAATGGTATCTGCTATTGCTATAAAAGTATAATTATTAGTATATAGAAAACGTATATAAAAAAAGAGAACTAGAAACGGAAATAAATAAAAGTAATTTGTAAAATGTAAGATTCTTTTTTCAAGATTTAGAAATTTTATTGAAAATAACAAGAACCAAATTAAGGTAGAAATATGAACTAATAGTTCTAGTTTGTAATAAAATTCGTTTCCTCTAAACAGCTGTATTAAAGAGCCATCGTAAAATAAAAAAATCATCATTAAAGAAGCTAGTAAAAAGAAATAATACAAATAGGTGCTTTCTCGAAATTTAATAAAGAAAAATAGATTTAATAAAATTATGATCATACAAGTACCATAATAGAAACTGTTAATCGCCTTTTTATCTAATACATAGTTTAAAAAGACTTTTTCATTTATAATTTTTATTGGAAAATTGGCTTCTTTTGGAAAATTTACTTTTAAAAAGTAAATATTATCATTAACCTCATTAGCGTTTACTTTAAAAGCAGGAAACTTAAAATCTATTGGTAACTTATCTCTAGCAATGCTATTTCCGGTTGAACTTATATAATTTAAAGATGCCCCGTTTAATTGATAAACGTCAATCGCATCAATATTATGTGTAGGTATGTATGTAATTAAATTGTGAGTTTCCTTTGTTTTATTAATAATTAACTTGAACCAATAAATACCATTATTAATACCAAAACTACCAGTTTCAGGCATGCTTCTAAATTCATTTAAAAGAACCTCTTCCTTTAAAAGTTTTTTATCTTCTTGTAAATAGGATAAAGAAAATATAGTTGAATTACTTTTTACTGCATTCTGAGACCTTATCTCTTGTGAAAAAGTGAAACAAATACTTGAAAAAATAAAAAAAGGTAAAACTATCCGAAACAATAGTGTAGCGAAAGATATCTTTTTAGCTAAAAAAAATCTCATTATTTATTAAATTATGTTATTGAGGGCCAAAACTTAAATATTAATTGCAGTAATGGTCTAATTAATAAATCTATCTATTTCAAATTTTAAAAGCATTTTTTTTGATTTCCTTCTTAACTATTTTACATGTAATTAGATCCGAAAATGATCGAAATAACGCACATACAAAGAACAAGAAAATGATTTTTTTTAGTATACATTGTCTAGGTTTTAATATTATAAAGTTTTGCTAAAACTTTCTTATTGTGCAAATATGGCAATAAGAAAGCCAGAACAAACTCGCATTAATGAGGTTAAAACACCTCATTAATGAGTGTAAAAAGCTGTTTTACACAGTTAATGCCAGGTTAAACATAAATTTAGACTTAATCTGTCATAACTATTTTCCTCATCAAACAAAAATATTTGCGCTTTACACTTGTATAACAGACTTTATTTTTACTAATAATAATTATAAAAACACCTGCAAATTTCTCTTTTTTAGCACCCAAAACACACCCTTAAATTTCTATCTAAAAAACCAAAAACAGGTCAAGAGTTATCTCAACCTGTTTTCTTAATATGATAAAAACTATAACTTATCAAATAATAATGTTTAATTCCTTTTTTCCACAATTAACGTTTTAATAACTATGTCATTCTGGTTAATTATTCTAAACAAAGAACAGTAAACAAATTGGTCTGTCCAATTCTAATCGTACTTGTAGAATTATCTCCTTTAAAGATAGATTTTCGTTCTATACGTTTACCTCTAGCATCAAAAAGATAGCTATCTGTTTGTAGATTAATATCCGATAATTTTATAGTAAAAATAACCAAATTAACATAGTACGAATGTGTTGCTTTGTATGCAGATTGATGCAGGGATTTAAAAATAAATCTTGTATTTATGGATGAAACATTAAAAGTAAAAAACTTAAGAAGCTGTTTTTTAAAAGTCTAAAAATGAGATATATAAGTAGGAAGTTTTTCCTTCGGATATTCTCTTCTACTAAGGAATCTCTTTATAAATAACAATCAAATTAGAAGTAATGAAACTAATCCCTGCGTAAGTTAGTTTGTTTCATAAACATCTTATAATTTTAAAACAGTCACCGTCTTTGTAACCTTATATTATTACTTCGCAAACACCTAAACCTCAAAAAAAACTCTTGTCCTGATTATTGGAATTACATTCAAAAATTTGTTTTGATAGAACTCAGTTCAAATTATTTCTTCGGATGAATTATACTACTTTTAATAGTTTTACGTGCAGAAACTCTGCCTTCATGATCTAAAATCAAGTTTCCTTAAAAAAGGGTTTTAGGTTAGATACCTTTAATTTGTTCTTCAATTTCTTTTTAGCAAACCTAATAGCATGTATTTATAAAAACACCCTTTATTTAAGCATATTTAAAGGCGGGACATAGAAAACAAAAAAGAGGAAAACATACGCTTTCCTCTTTTTTAATACTAAACTTTATTTAAATTTAGTTAAATATAATTTTTGAAGTTCCGAAATCTACTTCTGAGCTCAAAATCTTTAAAAATAACACTCCAGGCTTAAGATTTAAATTTAAATCAAAAACATTTCGCCCTTTCTTAATCTCTAAAGCTGAATTATAAACAACCTTGCCGGTTACATCAAAAATATAAAGTGTAGCCTTTGTTTGTATGTTACTAAATAAAGTACTCTGTACATAGCCGTTTGATGGGTTAGGATAAACTAAAAACTCATTTTTAGAATCTATATGATCATCTATAGTAGCATTTGTAAGATCCCTTTTAGGTATTACCACAGTTACCGTAACAGATGCTGTTGAAGCGTCTCCACTAGCATCTGTAATAGTATAAATAAAAGAATCTACCCCATCATAACCTGTTTTTGGTGTGTACACAATAGTTAAGTTATTTACAGATATTTTTCCTCCATTTGAGGTTACTGTAGAAGATCTTCCATTTCTAAGGGTTAATGGATGGTTTGCATGCACACCATCTATACCATAATTATCATTTGCAGTTACTGTAAAAATGCTATTTAAACTATTTATATCTATCGTTTCTA
>NZ_MSCM01000002.1:42504-43112 GCF_002954665.1 Polaribacter glomeratus
ATCGCTTCCTACTGGTGGAACTGGCACGGTACCAACCATAATTGTTACAACTGCTGTAGAAGTTACTGTATTAACATCTGTAATTGAATAACTAAAAGTATCTGAACCATTATAACCATTTGAAGGTGTATACAGAACTTCATTATTAACTACAGAAATTGCAAAACCTTGAGCACTTGTTACTGATAACGGCAAACTGATTGTAACTCCTCCTGCTGGAATTAAATCATTCGCTAATACATCTAACGATAAAGCTGTATCTACATCTGCTGTGAACGAATCAATATTTGCTGTTGGAACGGATACAACTGGTCCTGAAACCGTTAAAGTTACTGTACCTGTTGAAGCATCTCCACTTCCATCTGTAATTGTATATTTAAAAGTATCTACTCCATCAAAGTCTTTTGGTGCTGAATACAAGATATCCTCATTAATCCCTAAAGTGATTGCACCTCCATTAGAACTTACACTTGTTCTACGTCCTTTTAACAATCTTAAAAAATGACTTAAATGTCTTCCATCAGTTCCAAAACTATCATTAGTTAACACAAGAATACTATTCTCAATACTATTATAACCGATTGATGATAGTGATAATGTTAACATTG
>NZ_MSCM01000002.1:44174-44859 GCF_002954665.1 Polaribacter glomeratus
TATCATCTACAGCTTCTGGCTTATCACTCTGAGCTACTACAACTGCGCTAATATTAACTGTTACTGTTGCTGTTGAAAAATCTCCATTACCATCAGTAATTGTATAACTAAAAGTATCTACCCCTATAGCTCCACTAGCTGGCGTATACAGCAAGGTGTCATCGGATGCATCTGCTAATAATCCTGGAACTACACTTACTGAACCTGTTATACCTGTTGCATCAATAGTAAGCACCGAACCAACTACATCATCTCCAAGTGTATCATTATCTAATACATCAAATGATGTTGTTGCGTCTGTTAAAATTGAAAAACTATCAGCTACTGCCGTTGGAACATTTGTTATTGGTCCAGAAACCGTTAACGTTACTGTTACTGTAGATGCGTCTCCACTTGCATCTGTTATTGTATATTTAAATGTATCTACTCCACTAAAATTAGTCGGTGCTGAATACATAATAACATCATCTAAAGTATCTAAAGTACCGTTTCTTTCAACTCTAATTGCGCCACTATTCGCACTTGCATTTGAACTTGTGCCATTAACCATCGTTAACCCTTTATTAATATATCCATCACTTCCTGGAGTATCATTTCCTAAAACATTGATACTATTCTCTGTACTATTATAACCAATTGACGCTATTGATAGTGACACCATAGTATCATCAACAGCCAACGGTTT
>NZ_MSCM01000002.1:46172-261519 GCF_002954665.1 Polaribacter glomeratus
ATTCGATTTTACTATAACTATTCTTTCAACAGTTATTGCAGTATTAGAATTTGCATCCGTAACATTATAAGAAACAAGATAACTACCTGCAGTAGCAGTGTTCACATTTGATGTATTTGTAATATTGCTTATTAAGGCTGAATCAGGGTCATAATTATCTGTTGCTGTTGCTCCTAACTCATTATATCCTTTTCCTATTTCTACAATTTGAGGATTAAGTCCAACTAAAAATATTTCTGGTAGAGTTGTATCTACTACATGAACTGTTTTTGTAATTTCATCCGCAACATTCGACTCAGAATCTACCACATTATAAGTAGCAGTATAAGTGCCAACTAATGAACTATTAACATTTGAAATTACTTGAATGTTAGCTGTTAAAGCAACATTATCATCATAATTATCCGTGGCAATTGCGCCAGTTAAATCATCATATACACTAAAAACTTCTATTGTTTGTGGATTTGATCCTGCTAAAGTAATTACAGGTTTTGTAACATCTACCACATTTACTGTTCTTGTTACTATTATTGCTGCATTAGTTGCTACATCAGAAACGGTATAATCTACGGTAAAACTACCAACAACTCCTGTATCCTGATTATTTACAGTTGACACTACTAATAAAGTATTAGCAGCATCAACATTATCTGTTGCCGTGGCTCCTAATTCTGTATAATTTGTGCCTACTTCAATTATTTGTGGGTTAGCACCAGATAAAGTAATTACTGGCTTTATGGTATCTGGTATAGGAACCTCCATTATAATTTTGATTGTTACACTTGAACCTGGACCAAAATAATCCATCCAACCACCGTTATCATTTCTAACAATAAAAGAGTTAAGTCCGGCAGGAATGTTATCAACCGCTCCACCTATATTATTTGTATATGGCTCACCATTAACCCATTCAAAAATCCCTTCTGAGGACTCAAACGCGCCAATTAAAAGATTATCTTGATTACCCTGCGCTTGCATCTGAGCAAATATATGATCATTTTCAGCAGTAGTAGTAATAACTGCTAAATGACCGCCAACAGCATTTGTTGCTATTATAGCATCGTCCCAAGTATATGCGATATCAGAAATATAATAACTACTGTTATTATATTGTTCAAGAGAACTAAATCCCGAAATTATAGGTGATGTTGTAGTTACCGCAGCAAAATCAGATACGGTCTTTTGATTACTTTTAAAGTCATTTTTAACAACTGTAAAAATGTCATTCTCAAAAAAGAAATTGTCATTATTACCAAAAGTGGTTGAAATTGCAAACAAGAAGCTTACAAAAACTAGTGTAATTTTTTTATTCATGATAGTAGGGTTTTTATACTTTAATTCTTTTCAAAGCAAACTTTACAAAGGGCTTAACCTTAGTAGTTTACAAAATTCGCAATAAAAAATTACAAATCCCACATCATATACAATGTTAATGAACCTCATTAATGAGTAATCTAACGCTACATTATAACTATTTATCGAAAAAGATTAAATTAATCCGCTTTTTATTGCAAAGCTTATAAGTTGCGCAGTGTTTTGACAATTAGCTTTTTCCAACATAGTTCTTCTATATGTATCTACAGTATGTTTACTAATAAATAACTTTTCTCCAATACATTGGCTACTTAAGCCATGAGACATTTCTCTAATAATTTCTAACTCCCTACTATTTAAGTTTATCTTAAACTTTGCATTAAATCGATGTAAAGATTTTTTTAACTCGTCTATAGAAATGGGTTTTACTAAATAGTCAAATACTGCAACTTTTAATGCTTTTATAGCATAATGAGAATGTGGTGAAACCAATATTATTTTTACTTCTTTACTGTATTTATTAATTTCTTCCGCAAGTTCTAAACCCGATATACTTGGCGTTTCTATCTGCACAAAAGCCAAATCTACATCGTTTTTTAAAAGAAAATCTAATCCTTTATTAGCGTCATCAAAAATCTCAATAATTTCTACCTCATTAAATTTTGACAGAAGGGTTTTAAGCCCTAGTAGAGAGTTTTCTTCTGAGTCAATTAAAACTGCTTTTATTATTTCCATCTGAAAAATTTAATTATTTTAAAAAGATCTAATTGCTCTTACATTATTTGCAAAACTTTTAAAAATAATTGATTCTTGTCCGTTAGATAAATCAAGACCCCATGCATCATTAACTGAATTTTCTGTTGAGCTCCAGTAAACATCATTTACAAAACTCTCACCTTCATTAGCTATAGCTGTAAGATTTATTATTTCTTTATTTTCATACATTAAATATAGTTCAAACTTGCTAGGCAGATACCAATCTCCATAAGTCCTATTGTTCTCTGTAATTTCTAATTCATTGCAGAGTCTTGCAGCATAAAGCTCTCCATCATCCCCTAAAATAACGTGTGTAGAAATTATAATTGAATTATTTGCTTTACCAGCGTAAAGTCCATTTCCTTTTGCCTGTGTGCTACCAAAAGTACCTGCAAACCATTTTATAGCGTTAATTTGATTTTTTTTTGAGCAAACTAAACCATGTTGACCAGTTTCATCAACCCAAAAAACGACACCTCCATATAAAAAATCACCTACTTGATAATTTGGCACATTATCTGCCGCTTTTGCATGCAATGCATAAGGCACGCTTAATAATTGGCTGGTTCCTGAAATGGTGTAATTTGTAGCTCCTGTTGGGTCAGTTTCTGTTTTTATAAAATACTTATCAGCGCCCCATTCTATTGTAGAGAAATCACCTGTAACTTTTCCGCCGAAACCAATTTCTATGGTTACTAAGCCATTAACATTCGTTGTTACCGAATGAGATTCAACATAAATTGCAGCTCCTGATAGCGTACCTTTTAAAATACTTATTTGAATACCTACAGACTGATTACTAACCAAATTACCATCCGCATTTCTAACAATTGCTTGATAGCTCATTTTTTCTGGAGTTTGAGAAAAACAAATTGCTGATATAGCTAGCATGGATATTAAAAATATTTTTTTCATAATTAATTTTTTATAATTTTAAAAACTTTAAGCTGTTTGTTATTCTGATTCACTTTTAAAAAATACACACCAACAGAAAAATCTTTCATTGCTACCTCTGTATTCTCTTTCTCTACATTTCCTTTTTTAATCAATCGTCCACCCACATCAAATATTTGATATGTTAATGCTGTTAAATTATGATCTGTTAAAGCCAAAACAATTTTATCTTTGGTAGGATTAGGGTATATAATAGCTTGTAAAGTGAGCGTTTTTAAATCTGGATTTACCAAGGTAAATAATTCGATACTTTGCTGAATGCCTTGCGTAACAGAGCCATTATTACCCAAACTAGTAGTAGTAATCATTTGGCCAATAGTATAACTAACTGAACCGCTAGCGGCTATATCACCACCAGCAGTAGCAATTGTTTGTTGAGCAAAGAGTAAAAAAGTTGTTGATACAAAGATAATGCTTAGTAAAATTGTTTTCATAAGTGAGGATTACATACTAAAAACATAATTGTTTATGGTCTTTAAGAAAAGAACAGTAACTTAATTAACGAGATTAATACTTTAAGTTTGGTATACAATAATAAACAAAAAAAAGTACAAATGATAAAAGATAGGGTATGAAGTTTCTAATCCTTTCATTTTAAAAAAAACCTAAAAACATGATAAACAGATTTTTAAGTATGTTTTACAGGGTTATTAACTTTAAATAAAATCAAAAAAAAGGGGGAAAATCCCCTGAAGAAAAAGAAAAAATCTTACTTCTTAGCATTAAAAGTTTAAAACACAAAAGACTAACCGTTTAATTATTAATTACTTTTATCATAAAATGATGCAACTTTGTCATTTGATTTTTACTAGTATCTTTTCCTATTTTACCTAAAAAATAAAACAGTATCCAAATTAATGGCAAAAAGACAACCATCATTAAAGGAAAGAAAATAGGCTCATTTAACGATACATTTGTATAGAGCAGCGCACCAAACCCCAAGAAAGAAACACCAATTATAAAATGAAAAAACATAAAAAGTGTCCAAACTTGTGGTTTGGGTCCAAATAATGCTTTTAAGAGTGATTTATTTTCTGCTTCTTCTAAGATTTCTAGATGCAATTGTGGCGACCAAAAGTGTTCATCCTTTTTAGAAACAGAAATAAAAACATGACCATCTACAATATTCCCTAAAAAAGCACAGTCTACTTTCTTAAATTCATCAGAAAATTTTTGAAGTATTTTATCGCAATTTTCATCTAAAGGTATTGTAAACCTTGGTCTTAGAAAAATTTCGCTATTTCTCGTTTCAATTAAAATATTCAATTTTTCATCCATAAAAACCCATTTTATAACTGTTTAAATTTACAATAATTTTTCGTTTAGTAAATTGTATCTTTGCAAAAAATTTCAATTCAAATGAATAGCATAGTTGCCATTGTAGGAAGACCAAATGTAGGAAAGTCGACACTTTTTAATAGATTGGTTCAAAGAAGAGAAGCAATTGTAGATTCTGTTAGCGGAGTTACAAGGGACAGACATTATGGAAAATCTGATTGGAATGGAAAAGATTTTTCTGTTATTGATACAGGAGGATACTCTATTGGCTCTGACGATATCTTTGAAGAAGAAATTAGAAAACAAGTAAAACTTGCCATAGAAGAAGCCGATTTAATTGTTTTTGTAGTAAATGTAGAAGACGGTATTACACCTATGGATGCTGAAGTTGCAAAACTTTTGCGTAAGGTAAAAAAACCAATTTTTACTGTAGTTAATAAAGTTGATAATGCAATGCGTGAGCCAGATGCTGTTGAATTCTACAATCTTGGTTTAGGCGAATATTTTACAATTGCCTCTATTAACGGTAGCGGAACAGGAGAATTATTAGATGCTTTAGTTGCAGAAATGCCAGAACCAGAACCTCTTGATTTAGAAGCAGAAGCGTTACCAAGATTTGCGGTGGTTGGAAGACCAAATGCAGGAAAATCATCTTTTATTAATGCTTTAATTGGCGAAGAAAGAAATATCGTAACAGATATTGCTGGTACCACTAGAGATTCTATTGACACAAAATACAATCGTTTTGGTTTCGACTTTAATTTAGTGGATACCGCAGGAATCCGTAAAAAATCAAGAGTAAAAGAAGATTTAGAATTTTATTCTGTAATGCGTGCTGTTCGTACCATTGAATATTCGGATGTAGTTATTTTAGTGGTTGATGCTACTCGTGGATTTGAAGGTCAAGATCAAAATATTTTTTGGCTAGCAGAAAAAAACAGAAAAGGTGTTGTTATCCTAATTAATAAATGGGATTTGGTTGAGAAAGAAACAAATACCATGCGTGATTTCGAAGCAATGGTTAGAAAGCAAATACAACCTTTTACAGATGTACCAATTATATTTACTTCTGTACTAACAAAACAAAGAATATTTAAAGCTATAGAAACTGCTGTTGAAGTTTTTGAAAATAGAAAAACTAAAATTTCTACTAGTAAATTTAATGATACAATGTTAGAGATTGTAAAAACATACCCGCCACCAGCAACAAAAGGTAAATATGTGAAAATTAAATACTGTATGCAACTGCCTACATTAACGCCACAATTTGCTTTTTTCTGTAATTTACCGCAATATGTAAGAGATCCTTACAGACGTTTTGTAGAAAATAAATTACGTGAGATTTATAATTTTTCTGGAGTGCCAATCACCATCTATTTTAGACAGAAATAGGTTTTATTTGAAAGGATTGTATCTCAATTACGTCTACAAAATTAGTTTACGTAAATTTGCGGTAACAATACTATAGAATGAAAATCATAGCACCTAGTTCCGTTTCAAAAAAAGAATTACCCTTACAGTTAAACATTTCTTTTCAGAAAGTTTTTGTGTTGTTTCAAAAATACACAAATACCGAATATGCGCATCATCCATATCATGGTGCAGCAAAAGAAATGGTGCGTATTTTTGAAGAACATCCAGAACTGCTTAACGGATTCTCTGATATATCATTATTTAAAAAATACGAAACTCAAATAAATTTAGTATTAGATCCTTTGTTTCCAGAACCGCTGCTTTTGAACGAAATAAAAGCAGCAAGTATTCCTTTTTCTTTTACTTCATTTAAATTTACAGAACGGTTTGAAAACATTCTAAAAAATGCTGGTGAAGACTACGAATTAAACGTTCGTAATTTTGAGGATGATGATATGTATATTATGGCATGTACTTTTATTCTAGGCTTTGTGTATGGTTATAATGTAGATTTAAAAAGACCTTTTTATTTTGATATTCCAGACAAAACAACTGGAACAATGAAGTATTACAGAACTACTTTTAATGCAGATTTTTCTGAAATTACAGCCACAGAAAACGCTCCAAAAATAACAGAAAAAGACTTTAAAGAGCTCTTAAATAATTTTGACAACATTGATTTATGGAAAGAAAAATTTCCGCCAAATAGCTATATTTTTAGAGGCTTCGGATTGATTAATTTATTTGATGTTACTGCAGAAGAAATGTTGTCATCTATTAAAGCAAATTTATTAGCTGGCGGCCCACATTTATTATATCATCTTCAAAATAATTTAATAGATTTTTACGGAATTAAAGATTTAAAATTAGGTTATTCTATTTTTGATAATATCAATGCAAAAATTTGCGAAACAATTGTAAAAAAATCAAACAGTATTATTCTAAATAACCACGCAGAAATTAAATGTGATTCTAATTATTTTTGTGATGCAGTTCTACAAAAAGTATTCAAGAATCATGAAACGTTTATTATTTCTGATATCGAAGAATATGGTTTAGCAACTAACAAAAACCCGTTTTATCAAAATCTAAAATTAGTAGGCATAAAAAGCATTATCTTAATACCAATAAAAGCGACTGCAAATGGTGATTTAGCATTGCTAGAAATCGCATCACCAAGAGCTTACGAATTAAACTCGGTAAACGTAAATAAATTAAAAGACATTATTCCTGTTTTTGAAGCAGCCGTAAAAAGAACCGCAGAAGAGCGTCAAAATGTTTTAGAAGCAACCATTCAAGCAAATTACACGTCTATTCATAGTTCTGTAAAATGGCGATTCTATCAAGCTGCAGAACAATATCATTTAGATTCTCAAAGTGATGAAAACGCAAAATTAGACGAAATTATTTTTAATGATGTGTATCCTCTATTTGGACAAAGTGATATAAAAGGCTCATCAGACGCAAGAAATATTGCGATCAAAGAAGACTTAACAACGCAACTTAGTTTGGCAATTAATGTTCTTAAAGATGCTTGCAAATATGAAACTTTACCTATTTATGATGAACTAATGTTTCGTGTTTCCGCTTATTTATCCGATGTAAAAAAAGGTTTGAATGCTGGTGATGAAATAACAATTTTAGACTTTTTAAAACGCGAAATTTATCCTATTTTCAATCATGTAAAAACAATTAATTCAGCACTTTCTGAACAGGTTTTCATTTATATGAAACGCCTAGACAGTGAGTTAGGTGTTGTTTATGAAAAAAGAAAAGAGTATGAAAATAGTGTAAACCTTTTAAACGATAAACTTTCTAAATTTATTGATAAAAAGCAAATTCAGGCACAAGAAATGTATCCTCATTATTTTGAAAGATACAAAACAGATGGCGTAGAGTACAACATGTATATTGGACAATCTATTACAAAAGAAGATTCTTTTGATGATATTTACTTGTACAATTTACGTTTATGGCAATTGCAAATAATGTGCGAAATGGAAAATGTTGCTTTTTCTGAACGTAAAAATATGATTGCAGATTTACGAGTTGCCTCCTTAATTTTGGTTCACAGTAGCCCAATGGCTATTAAATTCAGGATGGATGAAAAACAATTTGACGTTGATGGCGCCTACAATATTAGATACGAAATCATTAAAAAAAGGATAGACAAAGCTAATATAAAAGGCACAAACGAACGCTTAACAGTACCTGGTAAAATTGCCATTGTATATTCTCAAGAAAAAGATGCTTTAGAGTATTTAAAATACATTTCTTATTTACAATCTAAAAATCAATTAGGTGTAATTGAAAACCTAGAATTAGAGGATTTACAAGGCGTTACTGGCTTAAAAGCATTGAGAGTTGAAGTGATTTATCAAAAAGATTTTGATGCAAAAAACACCATTACTTTTAATGATTTAATTAAAGAAATTGAGGCTTAGTTTTATAAAAAAGTCCCTGTTTCCTTTATTTTAAATGCAATCGCAAACGCAAGCACACTTATAATGATCCCAATCATAAAAACGGTATAGGTAATTCTTAATATTTTGTATTTTCTATTTAACACCAATCCTAAAAAATATAAATCTTTGGTTAAAGAACCATATAAATAGTCTCTGTCTTGCATCATTTCTGTAATTCCCCATTCAAAGTCACCTAATTTCATTTGATGGAAATTTCCAAAAAACAAAAGATTCACTTTTTTATTGGCTACATCTTCTTTTGTAAACTTGCCTCGAGTAACATTAGGTCTTGTTGCTAAAATTGATAATATAATAGAAGCCACCGTAAAAGTAACAAACACAATAGTTGGTATAATTAGGTAATTATTAGACGTATTATCTAGTTTTGGCAATAAATTAGACAACGCCAAAGAAACAATAATTGCGTTTACCGATAGTAAAATATTAGCTTTTGTGTCTGCAATATTACTTAAAGTCATATGGTTTTTTAAGGCAACTCTAAACATGGTCTCCACCCCTCTTTCTGGCACATTACTTTTATTTTTTTTAAGATCTAGTGCTTCCTTTTTCTGATTAAATTTTCTATTTTCTTCTTTAATTTTCTTTAAATCTTTTAATAAAATTGCTATGTTTTTACTTTTAGTTATAGACCAATTTTTTAACGCAAAGTTAGTATAATAGCGATGTTTCTGTGTTAAAAACTCCAAATTAATAGTAGTCCACTCCTCATCAGAATACATTTTATTTTCAGTAATTTCCCATTCTTTTCTTAATAATGCTGTTTTGCTCTCGAAGTTCTTACTACCTAAGTGTGCACAATCTGCATCAATAATTATTTTTTCTAGATCGTTTATAGGTTTATAACCCCTTTTTGTAGCTAAAATAATGTTAGAAATTATTTCTATTCTTTTGGTTTCAATAGCATGCTGCGTTAAAAAATGAGTCAGAATTCGCACACTTTCTTCTTCATGATTTTGTGCTCCTTTTATAAAGCCAGTGTCATGAAACCAAACTGCTAGTTGCAAATTTTCGAAAGAAATTTCATCAACTTTTAAATTTTTTGCTAGTTCATTTGCTTTTTCTAAAACACTTTGTGTGTGCACTAAATTATGGTATACATAAATAGTAGCTAACTGTTCATTTAATAAATCGATAACGTAATTTTCTGCATCAACTAAAAATAGGCTCATATAAATGTATTTAAAACAAAAATAAGCAATTAAAATTTGCTTATTTGCCTTGCTAATTTATTATGAATTTAAACTATGCTTTCTAAGAAATTGAAGTTGAATAATTTATTAAAGGTGAGAAGTTCTTTAATTAGAAATATGGTAGAAAATTAATTTTACAGCTTTTATTAATACTCAAAATACTGATTATTAGTTTTTTTTTAAAAAAACAACTAACGAGAACTTTACGATTAATTAAACTCTATTAATAGTATGTATTTAGTTTAAAAAGGGAGCTTTAATCATTAATTTAATTAATTGAATAAGAATAGCTAAAGCCAAGAATATGTAAATTTTCGTTCTTAAAATATTTTATTATATTTTCTTCATAACGATAATAAATGCCAAATTTTCCAAAATTTTTAAACTTATAGTCTGTACCAAAAGTTAATCTTATTTTATCTAAATTTAATTCTCTAACTTGTTGTACATTTTCTAATCCGCTAAAAAGTTCTACAGAAAACTCTGGATCTAATGCCCATTTACGTATGTTATATTCTAAATCTGTTTTAAATCTCACTGTTTCTTTTGGTAAATTGACTTCTGTGGTAGGTAGATTTAATTCTTTTTTATTTTGGTAACGCAACCTGTGCGATAACGTAAACCTTTCTATATCGTATTTAAAACTTGCATCTATATTAAATCTAAAATGACTCTCATAACCTTGTTTTTTACCTACGTTGTCATTCTCTTTTATAAATCGAGCTCCTCCACCAATTTCAAAATCTTTTATTATTTCGTATTGAAGGCCTACTTCTGTAAAATACTCGTCTGTTACTGCTGCATCTTCTTTTAGTCTCAAACTCTGTTCTACACTAATTTTTAATTTCTTTATTGGCGAATAATCTACACCTAAAGAACTCCATATTCCAAAATCTGAAGTATCTACTTGAGAAAATATTGAGCTATAAATTAAGAGAAAACAACATACTATTTGTAATCTGTTTATTTTAAACTTAATCATTTTATTTTTTTAATTACTTGATTGTTGTAAAAAATAGTAATGGTTGCACTATCTTTTAAAAAATCTATATCACCAATTATTAGCTTATTAATTGCAATACCTGTTCTATTTTCTAGATCAGATTTAAGCAGCTCATAATTTTCTGGCTTAATATTTTCTATGTTTTCGTAAATAATTACTTTTGTAATTTCATGCTTTAAATGCCATACTTTTTCAATAATTACGATCGCGAAGACGATAGCCGAATTAGCAAAAATAATTTCAAAATAACTCATCTTTTTATTCACAAATGAGTTCATGATAGAAACACCAATCACTACAAATAAATAAGTCATTTCTTTTATCGGTATGGATTCTGTTCGGTAACGAATGATACCAAAAATGGCAAAAAGACCAAGGGCTAAACCTATGTCTAATTTAAATTTCTTTAGCGTAAAACATAGAAAGAAAACAATAATACTTATCATATAATAGGTAAACAAATAGTCTTTCCTTCCACTAGAGCTGTAATACAACCATCTAATGATTAATGTTAAAAAAAACATATTCATTAAGAATATTATTGACAATTTAAAAAAATCATCATCAAATAAAGGGATGTTTAAAAAATCCATAGTTAAGCAATTATTTTATTAATTTTAAGTAATTTATTTTTGAATAAATTTTGTTTTAAATTTGGATAAATATGAGTTACCCCAATACAATATTTACTTATACTGTAAGGCAGGTAATTAAATTTCTTTAATACTTTAACAATTGTGGCCGTTCTATCAAATTTACTTTGCTTTACTTCAATTACTACTAAGTTTTCGTAACTTTTCTCTGTATTATCTGAAGAGTAGGTTAATTTTAAATCGATAGTAGCTCGTTCTTTATCCTCTAAATTTACTAATGTAATTCGATTAAAACGGTTCCATAAACTAGGCTTTAATTCAAAATTTTGACGTGTTATTTTAAAAATAAAATCTTTTGAGGATGTAGATAAATCCGCTTCAAAATCCTTTAGTTTAATTCTAGATTTCTTCGTTTCTCCTTTACCGTTTTTTTGTTTAATTTCTAAAAAAGTTAGGTTGGAATCAACGTATTTACGTTGCCTTATTTTTGTTCTATTAACAATACCATTATGATGATCATGATAAAACTTAAATTCTGGTGTATCAAGATATAATGACATGTAATCCATTATCCTCTTATCTTTAATCTCTAAAACCCTGTAGGATTTTTGTAATTCTTTTAAAATTGAAGTTAGGTAAGAAATATTAACAATAAATTTAGTGTCAGTTCTTTTCATTAAGGCAACACTGTTCATTTCATTTAAAGATACACTATCAAATTGATGTATTACGCTCTTTAGATTCTCATATCTCTTACTTAAGTCCATTAACTAATTATCAAGTTATTAACTATTTTAAATAGAAAGTTACTATTTTAAAACTATTTCTTTATTATTTTCTTTGTGATAGTTGCATTATTTGAAAAAACTTTTAGCACATAAACGCCACTCGAAAGGTTTTCCATACTCAACTGAATATTAGAAAATTTAGGAGAATCCTTGTACACAAGTTTACCAAATACATTATAAATTAAAACCTTGTCTATTATTTGGTTAGATTGAATTTTAACGTCACCACTTGTTGGGTTAGGGTATACTTTAAGGTTCTGCAATTGTGTAAATGAATCCGAAGATAAAGTGGTATCTACTCCTTCAACAGCTATGTTATTAATAAAAACCTGCTTATTGTCTTCGATAGTCATATTCGTTCCGTTAAAACGAATTCTAACTTTAAAATTTGCGTTATTATCAGCAATAGTAACATTAGAAAAATCAAACTCTTTAATTGCATAAGCATCACTAATACTTAAATTGGGATTCGTAAGATTAGCATTAGACCAACTAGAGCCGTTCCAATAATCAACCAAAACAGTTTGAGCTGCACCATTTGAGAAAATTGCAAAAGATAATTTTACATCTCTAAAACCACTTGTTGGAAAGTTTAATTCTAACGTGTTTTCATTATTTCCGTTCTTAAAAGGTTGCTTTATTTGCACACCTCTCATAATAAAAGGGTCATACGCAATATTATGATTTCCGTTCGAAAAATAGTTTAATGCTGTAGGCTCATTTTTTCTTTCTAGAGACGCTTTTCTCCAACTAGCATTTGCATTATTAAAAGGATAACCAGTTAAAGATGATTTATAATTTATGACAGCACTTGAGCTCGTTCTAGAAAAAGTAGCATTGACTGATTGTAAGGGCGCGTCATTTGGAATATCAGCATTCATAAGCCAAAAATACATAAGGTGTTTAAAGTTGGTTATAGGATTATAATTAGCCTGAATTTGAACAGAACCATTTGGAGTAAATGTTTGTATTGCATTTGTGCCACTAATATCACCAGACCAATGAGAAAAAACGTACCCAGGTAATGTAACTGCTTCAACTGTTAATGGTATCGTTTTAAAATAAAAACCAGACCAAGGGTAAGGATTTTCATTTACACCAGGAGTATCTGAATGTATCTTAATTGTATTTATTTTAATAAAACCCGCTTCTATATCAGAAACACTTAAGCCAACGTCAATAGTTTCAGATATATTAAATTGATTTTTTATAAGTTGTATTTGAACTGCTGGTCTATTTTTAGACCAATCTAGTAAATTTTGCTTTTCAGAAGATTCGTAAAAATTAGCTCTAGAGCTACGGTTTCTATCTTCTGTTAAAAATGGACTAATCTCATCAAAAGTTTTATTTATAACTTTATCAAAGTTTTCTTTAGTAAATACAGTGTTCATGATATCTGCAAATCGATTTAAAAACTGGTTCTTAAAACCTTCATTTTTTAATAAATTTGCCAATAATGAGTTGTTATCAGACCTACCTAAATCTGCTAAATATTCTAACCAGTTTGTATTTGTACTTAAAGAAGCTTCAAAATCTTGCACGTTTAATCTCCATTTACCATCAGCATGAGAATTATTTTGAGGTGTTCTAGCTCTCCAATATTTTCGTTCATAACTATTATTAGAGGCATAAATGATCATCACTGCATGGTTCAAAAAAGACTCCATATCTAAGATTTCTGCAGCCTCTAAATATTTTAAATTATTTGCCATGTCATTGTTGATTATAAAGTCTCTCATATCTATATAAGAGCTATAATCGCCAGCGACCCCTTCATCAAGTTCACATTGAGAACCGTTACAGCTAACTTGAATAAAGTTATCTGCATTGACTCCAAAATTAAGTTCATAATGATCGTCATCTAAACGATCTCTAACTGCATTAATTCCCCAATATTCACCATTTATAAAATTAATAACCGGTTTAATTCTAGTAACTCCATTAAATACAGGTTGCATCGCTCTACTAAAGGCTACATCATAAGCAATTGACCCTCCTTCTCCGTCTCCTCTTAAAAAGAATTTTTTATATTCTTTATTGTATAGATTTGCAGCATTTGGTATTGAGTTATCAAAAAAACCGTGAACAAACTCATTCTTACTATCATATTCGCTTCTTGCATATAATCTTAAATTTTTAATTGGTAATCCTCTAGAGTTGTTTCCATGTATTCTTAATCCTGCATTAATGCTTTGAATAGAATTTAAATTAACTGCATCAAAGAGTTCTACATTTACAGGGTATTCCCAATCTCTACCACTTCTGGCATAATTACTAATATTTGGTCTCCAAGATTGCGTATTATCTGGGTTTTGTTGTCTCCATGTATCAAAATCGACACCTGAAGTATAAATACCATCGTTATAATCAAATAATAAATTTTCTTGAATTTGCAGCGAAACTAGAGGAATGTTAAATGGATTACCACCACTCCAAACAAAAAATGTTTTTGAAATTGATTCTGAACCTTTTCCATTTACAAATATTTTTGCTTTAATCACTGTAGCTTTTCTTACAGGATTTGGAGGTATATGAAGAGCATATTGATTTGTGTTTTTTATGGCTAGTTTATCTGCATCTCCAGATTTATCTCTAATAACAATTGCAGATGAGTATACGTTCGACTTATAACTATCTGTTAATAAATCTCCATAAGGATCACCTGGAAGCAAAGGGTATAGGTTTTTGTACGTAAAATTTGTGCCAGATAAGTTGTCTAACCTTGGCTCTGAACCATCTAACGTATAAATAATTTGAGCATTTTGAACAGTCGTTGATAATGAAAGGTTAAACGTTGATGTGTAAAGGCCAGATTCGTGCGAGAATATTGGTGGCTCTAACAATTCTGGTGTACCTGCATTAGTATTTAAAGCTAAAGGTGTTGCCGTTGTAAAAAATAACCAATCTCCTGTGCCATCTGGGCTTCTTGCGTATGAAACATCTGCTTGAAGCGCAATTGCGGGCACATCATTAATAGTAGTACCGCTTGAGTTTGTTAACAATATAGGTTCTCCAGAAGATTTTATTTTAAAATTCGTGTGCAATGGCTGGCTAGGAACTGTCTTATTCTTATCAGAAGCCCAAACTAAAACAAATTGTTTTGGCTGAAGTGTATACGTAGGAAAAACCCATTTGTAAAGATTTGATGCATCGTCTGTTAAACCATAACCTCCTAAATTTACAGCAGTAGTGCCATAATTATAGATTTCTATCCAATCTTCAAAACTACCATCCTCATCTGCAATCGTTTTGCTATTTGAAGTCATAACTTCATTAATAGCAACTTGTTGCGCATTAGTTTGTACACCAAAAATTACAAACAAAAACATAATATAGAATAATCTACAATTAATCATGTCGTATCGTTTTAAAAGTTAAAAGAAGTTGGGGTAAACAGCAAAAATAAATTCTAAAAAAAGAAATTTTGCTCTAAACATCAAAACTAATAAAAATTTCTAATATAAGAATATTATTGAACTTTTTTTTTGTGAATGTTCTTTACTTAAACACTATAACCAAATAATATAAGTATATTTTGTATATTTACTATAAAATTTTCGACTATAATTTAGAACCTCTTTTTATAACCACAAAACAACCAAGAAGCTACACTTTATATGATTACATGGAAAGAAGTTATCAACTTCACAATTAAAGGGAATTTAACTCCAAATAAAAGAGTTGAAAAATCAGAACAAGAATGGAAAGAACTATTAACTCCAGAGCAATTTAGAATTACCAGAAAAAAAGGAACAGAAAGACCAAATTCTGGTGCTTTATGTAGTATTTACGATGAAGGAAAATACAACTGTATTTGTTGTAATACGCCTTTATTTGACTCTACAATTAAATTCGATTCTAACTCTGGATGGCCAAGTTTTACGCAACCAATTAAAGAAAATGCTATTAAATATCACAAAGATATTTCTTTAGGCATGATTAGAGTTGAAGTGATGTGCAATACTTGCGATGCACATTTAGGACATATTTTTCCTGATGGCCCAGAACCAAGTGGTTTGCGTTATTGCATCAATTCTGAATCGATGGTTTTAGATAAAAAATAAAAACGTTATTGCGAGTTCACGAAGCAATCTTAAACTTAAATTACAAATGTATTCGTTTTATTTTCTCGCAATTATAAAAATATTAGCATGAGTAAAAACATACAAATTACCACTATTGGTGGTGGCTGTTTTTGGTGTACAGAAGCTGTATTTCAAAAAGTAAAAGGTGTAGAAAAAGTGGTTTCTGGTTATGCAGGCGGCAATGCTCCTGGAAGACCAACGTATAGAGAAATTTGTTCAGGATTAACCGGGCATGCCGAAGTAATTCAAATTACATTTAATGCTAATTTGATTTCTTTAGAAGATATTTTAGTCATATTTATGACCACTCACGATCCTACAACTTTAAATAGACAAGGCGCAGATAGAGGTACACAATATCGCTCTGTAATCTATTATCACAGCGAAATTCAACGAAAAATAGCAGAAGAAGTATTAACACAAATACAACCTTATTATACTGATCAGATTACCACAGAGTTAAGTGCTATGCCTATCTTTTACGAAGCGGAAAAAGAACATCAAAATTATTATTTAGAAAACACACAACAAGGATATTGTAGTTATGTAATTGAGCCAAAATTAGCCAAATTAAGAAAACTACATGCAGATAAATTAAAGTAATATGATTAAATTATATGGCACAGAAAAATGTCATAAAACTCGATATTATAAAATATTTTTAGAAACGCGTAATGTAGATTACGCGTTTTTAGATATTACACAAAATGAGGCAAACGCAGAAGAATTGCGTAACTTGTATGAAAATAGAAAATTAAATTTTCCTACTATTACTATTCTTGATAAAAAATTAAGAAATCCTTCTGATAAAGAGCTCCAAAAATGGATTAATAAATTATGAAACTACACATTAAAGACACTTTTATTTCTGAAAACCCTGCTGATAAAAACACAGAAAACTCGAGAAGACAAGTAACTGAAGCCGTATTTTCTTTTGTAAATCCTAAGAAAACTAAAAACCCTGAAGTACTGCACGTTTCGCAAGAAATGGCTTCTGCACTACATATTTCTGAAGAAGAAACAAAATCAGAATTCTTTAAAAATATAGTTACTGGTAATGAAGTGTATCCAAATACAAAACCTTATTCTATGTGTTATGGTGGTCATCAATTTGGCAATTGGGCGGGGCAATTAGGAGACGGAAGAGCAATTAACCTATTTGAAGTTGAACACAATACTAAAAACTGGAAAGTACAATTAAAAGGCGCTGGCGAAACGCCATATTCTAGAACTGCGGATGGCTTAGCGGTTTTGCGCTCATCCGTGAGAGAATATTTATGCAGTGAAGCAATGTTTCATTTAAACGTACCAACCACCCGCGCTTTGTCTTTAAGTTTGTCTGGAGATTCGGTTTTACGGGATCTTTTATATGATGGAAATCCTGCATATGAAAAAGGAGCAATTGTTTCAAGAATTTCACCTTCGTTTTTACGTTTTGGTAATTATGAAATTTTTGCAGCCAGAAAAGATGTAAAAAATTTAAAAGCATTAGTTGATTATACCATCAAACATCATTTTTCACATTTAGGAAAACCATCCAAAGAAAATTATATTGCTTTTTTTAAGGAAGTTTCAGAGCGTACTTTAAACATGATAATTGATTGGCAACGTGTTGGTTTTGTGCATGGTGTAATGAATACAGATAATATGTCAATCTTGGGTTTAACCATCGACTTTGGTCCTTACGGATGGTTGGAAGGTTTTGATTTTGGATGGACGCCAAATACAACCGACAGTCAACACAAGCGCTACAGATATGGAAATCAGCCAAATATGGGTTTATGGAATTTATACCAACTAGCAAACTCTTTGTACCCAATAATTGAAGAAGTAGATCCTTTAAATGCTATTTTGGAACAATACAAGCTCGATTTTGAATTGAAATCTTTACAGATGATGAAATCGAAATTAGGGTTGTTTTCTTCGGATGAAAATGATGTTGAACTAATTCAGAATTTAGAAGATACTTTACAATTAGTAGAAACAGACATGACCATTTTCTTTAGAAACTTAAGTGATTTTTCTGACGCAAATTCTGGTTTTAATTTGATAGAAAAATCATTTTATGACCTTGAAAATATTTCTGAGGATGTGAAAAATAAGTGGAACGAATGGTTCAAAAAATATGCCGAAAGACTTGAAATTGATAGAATTTCACCCGAAGAAAGAAAAGAAAAAATGAATGCTGTAAACCCTAAATATGTGCTTAGAAATTACATGTCGCAAATGGCAATTGATGAAGCTGATAAAGGTAATTACACTTTAATTGATGAATTATTTCAACTTTTAAAAAATCCGTATGCAGCGCAACCAGAAAATGAAAAATGGTTTGCGAAAAGACCAGAATGGGCACGAAATAAAGTAGGTTGCTCTATGTTATCTTGTAGTTCTTAAAAACAAAAAAACATGAAATTAGGATTAGGAACTGCAGCTTTAGGAAGACCACAATACATAAATGTTCGTCAAGAAACTTGTGATAACTCAGATTTAGCCGAATTCAGAAAACACAGTTTTTCTGTTTTAGAGGCTGCTTATAATTCAGGAATCAGATATTTTGACACCGCTCCTGGTTATGGTTTGGCAGAAGCATTAGTAGTAGAGTGGTTGCAAACAAAAGATGATAAATCCATTGAAATTGCTACAAAATGGGGATACACATACACCGCAAATTTTGATAAAAAGGCAATAGTACATGAAGTAAAAGAGCACAGTATTTCAAAATTAAACGAACAATGGAACTTTTCTAAACAACTTCTACCTTATTTAAAAGTATATCAAATTCATTCTGCAACGTTAGAAACTGGCGTTTTAGAAAATAAGCAAGTTTTAGAGCAACTGGCTTTTTTAAAAAAGGAACACAACCTAAAAATTGGTTTAACAACCACCGGAACAAATCAAATTGAAGTCATTAAAAAAGCGTTAACTGTTTTGGTTGATGGTGAACAAATTTTTGACTTATTCCAAGTAACTTATAATTTTTTAGATCAAAGTTTATTAGCTATTTCAAAGGAATTAACCAGTCAAAATAAATCGATTGTTATTAAAGAAGCTTTGGCCAATGGCAGAATTTTTAAAAATAAAAACTATCCTCACTACAATAAAATGCATACAATTGTAGAAAATCTAGCCAAAAAACACAAGGTTGGTGTGGATGCAATTTCTTTAAAATATTGTGAGCAAACAATCCCAGAAAGTATTGTTTTAAGCGGAGCGAGTAACGTTAAACAACTAGAAGAGAATTTAAAAATGAATTCCTTTTCTCTTTCTTCTGATGAAATTGAGCTGTTAAATTCTTTTAAAGTTGCTCCAGAATTTTACTGGTCAGAACGCAAAAAATTACAATGGAATTAACAAAAATAGCTTTTGGTGGTGGTTGTCATTGGTGCACGGAAGCTGTTTTTCAAGCTTTAATAGGCGTTCATAAAGTTGAGCAAGGTTTTATTTCATCCACAGACGAAAACAACACTTTTTCTGAAGCTGTAATTGTACATTTTGAAGCTAAAAAAATTGAATTAAAAATACTTATTGAAATTCATTTACGCACCCATAAAAGTACGAGTAATCACTCTATGAGAAACAAATATCGTTCTGCAGTTTATTATTATTCTATTTCTCAAAAAGAAGAAAGTTTAAAAATAATCGATGAATTAAAATCAAGTTTCAAGGATAAAATTATTACCAAAGTAGTATCATTTACCTCTTTTAAACCTTCTGCAGTAGCCTTTCAAAATTACTATCAATCAAATCC
Source organism: Polaribacter glomeratus (assembly GCF_002954665.1). GTDB lineage: Bacteria > Bacteroidota > Bacteroidia > Flavobacteriales > Flavobacteriaceae > Polaribacter > Polaribacter glomeratus. Next base: position 65,781 of record NZ_MSCM01000002.1, read on the forward strand.
TAACAAACCATTCTGTGAAACTTACATCAATCCTAAATTGAAATTTTTAGCGCAAAACTTCGCTACTCAAATCGAAAAAAGTAAAGTTTCTCACTTTATTTCGACTATTGAAGAAACACATTAATTATGAACATACTACAGAACATCAAAAATTATTTTAATTCTAAAGCAGAAGGAAATACATTAGAAAAAGCACCAGTTGGAATTTGCCCAAATTGCTGGGGAAAACAAGAATGGGAAGGTGAATTTTACAAATTAAATAAAGGAAATAAATTGGTTGGTAATGACCAAACCTATACAAATTTCATCCATAAAATTGTAGAAAACAATATTGAAGGAATTACGATAAAAGAAGATTCTTATGACTGCGAAACTTGTAACGTAAACTATAAAAAATAAGTTTAAACCCTTTAAGTAAGATTATTATTTACTAAATAAAGCCAACAAAACATCCATCAAAAACCTGTAAAATACAGCTTTAAATTATTTTACTTATTTTTTTATCATCATTAAAATTGAACAAAATTCGCCTTTAGAAATAATTAAAATTTAGCAAAAGAGTTAAAAGAATATTATAATAGGGTAATTTGAATAAAATTAGCTAGTTATATTTGCAGCGCTAAAACCAACATATATTGTGTCTAAAAAAGGACAAAAGAGAAAATATCGCTTTTTGAGAAGATTTTTAAGGATTCTTGCTGTATTTTTTGTTTTTATTAGTTTGTTTATACTTTTTATTAGAAGTGCTTGGGGACAAAATATTATTGTTACTAAAGTAGTCAACTATGTTTCAGATAAAACTAACACTAAAGTTGCTATAGATAAACTTTTTTTAACATTTAAAGGTGGCTTGCAATTAGACGGTTTATATCTAGAAGACACCAAAGGAGACACGCTAATTTATTCTAAATCTCTAGAAGCAAATCTACCCATTTGGGCACTAATTAAAGGCGATGCCATTGGTGTTGACGATTTAGAGTGGAACGGTTTACGCGCAAATATTAAAAGAAAAGACACCATTTCTGGTTATAATTTTCAGTTTTTAATTGATGCTTTTGTACCTAAAAACACTACACAAATTGCAGCAGACACCATAGCAAAACCGATAGCTATTAATATTGGAAACCTTAATTTTAAAAATATTAATATTGTTTTTAACGATGAAGTTTTAGGAATTAATAGCCATTTTAAAATCGGAAACCTAACTACAACTTTAGAAAAAATTGATGTTCAGAAAATGATTTTTAATGCAGATGAGCTCTCGATTTCTAACGCAACAATTAAGGTGATTCAAAAGCCAGTTAACACACAAACCTCAACAGAGGAAACGAAATTGCCAATTTTATCTGCAAATAATATTACGTTAAATAATGTAAACGCCTATTATGCATCAAGCGCAGATAAATTAATTGCTGATGTTAAAATTGATAACTTTTACACAGAAATTCCGCAAATAAATTTAGCAACTAATAATTTTAAGTTACATACTATTCAGCTTAAAAACTCTGTAATAAATCTTAAAACAGCCTCAAAATCTACAAATATAACTTCGGATGAAAAGATACATCCGTCTAATTCATCAGAAATAATTTGGCCAAAATTAACCGTTCAAATTGATGAAGTCGAACTAGAAAATAACACTATTAATTATTTTGTTGACAAAGCAAAAGTTAAGAAAAACAGATTTAATCCAAATGCAATTGCATTAGAACATGTAACCATAAAAGCATCTGATATTTTTTTGAAAGATAAAAAAGCAGGCTTGCAATTGTCTGAATTTAATTTTAAAGAAAAATCAGGTTTTCGTTTAAAGAAGTTTGCATTAAATGCACAAGTAACGGATACTGAATTAGAAATTTCAGATCTTACAATCGCTTTAAATAAGAGTAAAATTTCTGGTGCTGTTTTGGCAAAATACAAATCGCTTACTCAATTAATTTCATCACCAGAAAAAACGAGCGTTCAATTAAAAATTCCGCAATTTTCAATCTGGTTAGAGGAGCTTTTTACGTTTCAACCTCGTTTAAAACAAAATGAATACTTAAACAAAATAAGTAAAAAAGAGCTTTCTGGAAAAGCAAATGTAAACGGAATTTTAGCTGATTTAAACATCACTAACACTCACCTAAATTGGGGAAATTCAACTAAAATTTCCTTGGATGCGAATATCAAAAACATTACAAATACAACTAAATTAACCCTTAGTTTACCCAATTTTAAGGCTAAGACAAAACGAAATGATCTTTTGCAAATTGTAGATGAAAAAGCATTCGGAATTCATATACCAGAAGATATTTTAATTGCAATAAATGCCAATGGTACTTTAAATACAATAACCACAAATGCAAAAATAACTACAAGCCAAGGAGTTGCAACTATTAAAGGGAATTTTGAAAATAAAGATGTAATTAGTTACAACACAGAAGTAAAAATTGATAATTATAATGTTGGCTCACTTTTAAAGAACCCTAAATTTGGCGAATTAAGCATTACTTTAAAATCCGCCGGAAAAGGTAAAAACACTAACAATTTAGACGCTACTTTACAAACCAATATTTCTAAGTTTCAAATAGAAAATTATCTACTTAAAGACCTAAATATAACTGGAGATTTAAAAAAAGGGAAGGGAAATATAACTGCGCTGTATAAAGATGAAAACCTTAATTTAAATTTAAATGCAATTGTAAATTTAGATACTGTAAACACAAAAGCAACCATAAATTTAAACCTAATTGGTGCAGATTTAGAGGCACTTGGTTTTGTAAATCGTAAAGTAAAAACAGGAATGGAACTTTCTTTAAATTTTGAAGGAAACTCTAAGAATTACAGGCTAAAGAGCAACGTAAAAAACGGTGTATTTGTATACGATAATAGAACGTATTTGCTGGGGCAATTATCAGCAAACGCCTATGTTGACAAAGACACAACGGCAGTTTCTGTAAAAAACAAAATGATTGATTTAAGTTTAGAATCAAACACAGATCCGCAAACATTTAGCACTGCAATAAAACGTCATATTTCTAATTATTTTTACAGAGATGTTGCTCTCTTAGACTCTATTGAAAACCCCGTAAATTTACTATTAAAAGCTAAAATATCTCAAACGCCACTTTTAAAAGATGTTTTTCTGGTTAACTTAAAAGACTTAGATACTATAAAAATCGCCATAGACTTTAAAGAGAAAAAACGTAAACTAACAGCCAATATTACAGCTCCTTTTATAAACTTTAACGATAATAAAATAGAGGGGTTGGCTTTTTCTATGAATACAAATAAAGACGATTTCAATTTTAATTTAGGGTTTAAAGAGCTAATTGTAGGCTCTTTAAATGTGCCTGAAACAATAATTACGGGCACACAAAAAAACAATGAATTATCGCTTAGTTTTTTAGGTTTCCATCAAGGAAAAAAATTGATGAACATAAACACCAAGATTACTGGTAACAGAGATAAATTAAGATTCACAGTAAACCAAGACAGCTTATTATTAAATAGTTACGCTTGGAAAATCCCTAAAACTAATGAAGTTGTTTTTGAGAAAAATAAATTATCTTTTACAGATTTTAAATTAAGTAAAGACAAGCAATCTATCGAAATTACAGATAACAATCAACGTATTTCAAAAGATCATATTGCGGTAAATTATAATAATTTTGATATTAATGAAATCTTTAATTATTTAAGTCCTACTAAAGAAATTGCATCAGGAATTTTAAATGGCGACTTTATTTTAGAACAACCTTTTGCAGACACGGGTATTATTGCCAACCTATCAATTAGCCAATTAAAAGTATTAAAAACAGATTTTGGTAAATTAAATGTAGATGCCAAATCTTTAGGAAATGGAAAATATAATTTTAAGACTACTTTAAAAGGCGGTTATATTGATTTAGATATTAAAGGAGATTATTTTGTAGAAAATAATGAAACAAACTTAAACTTAGATTTACTGATAAATGAATTTAAGATGAAAGCCTTAAACACGCTTTTATCCGACGAAATAAAAGAAACTTCAGGTAGTTTTTCTGGCGCTTTTAAAGTAACAGGAAAAACAAGTGATCCTACTTATACAGGAAGTTTAAATTTTACAAATGCAATTTTTAATATTGCCAAACTAAATGCAAAATTCAACTTACCAAATGAAACTTTAAACATTGACAACAGTGGTCTTAGTATGTCTAATTTCACAATATTAGATGCGCAACAGAATTCACTTATTCTTTCCGGCGCAATTAAAACGAGGAGTTTTATAAATCCTACATTTGATTTAGATATCAAAGCCAATAATTTTAGAGTATTAAATGCTACAAAAGAAGACAATGAAGCTCTTTATGGTAAAGTTTCTTTTAATGCGGATGCAAAACTAACTGGAGACTTACAAATCCCTAAACTAGACGCAAAATTAGTAGTAGGCTCAGACACAGACATTACGTATGTAATGCCTTCTAGTTATGCAAACATAGAAGAAAGACAAGGTGTTGTTGCTTTTGTGAATAGAGAAAATCCGGATGCAATCTTAACTCAGAAACAAGAACAAACTGCATCAGTTAGTGGTTTTGATATAAAAGCATTTCTAAAAATAGACAAAAAAGCCGCAGTAACTATTATTATAAATAAGGAAACTGGTGACAATTTTAAGGTTTCTGGAGAAGGTGATTTTATCTTTTTAATGAATCCAAATGGTCGTTTGTCTTTAACGGGTAGTTATGAAGTTTCCAACGGACATTATGAACTTAATTTATACAATATTGTAGATAGAAAATTTGCCTTAGCACCAGGTAGTCGTATTTCTTGGGCAGGAGATCCTTTTGATGCAAAGTTAGACGTTAGAGCAATTTACACGCTAAAAACTTCTGCTTCTGCTTTAATGGCTTCACAAGTTTCTGGCGAAGATTCTTCTATAAAAAACAAGTACAAACAGGTGTTGCCTTTTAATGTATATTTAAATATTGGAGGCGAATTATTACAACCAAAAATATCTTTTAATTTAGACATGCCAGAAGATGTGCAAGGAGCAATTAGCGGGCAAGTTTACGGACGTGTACAGCAAATTAATCAGCGCGAAGACGAGTTAAATAGGCAAGTTTTTTCTTTATTAGTTTTAAGTAGATTTTATCCAGATTCTGGTAGTGACGGTAGTTCGGGTGGTTTTGCATCGATTGCTAAAAATAATTTAAATGATGCTGTTTCTGGACAATTAAATACTTTTTCTGATAAAATTTTGGGAGGTTCTGGCATTCAATTAGATTTTGGCTTAAATAGTTTTACAGATTACCAAGGCAATGCGCCAACAGATAGAACACAATTAGATATTGCAGCTCAAAAAAAATTATTTAATGATCGGCTTGTTGTAAGAATTGGTAGCGAAGTAGACATTCAAGGAAGTAGCCAAACGGAAGAAAAATCTCCGTTAATTGGCAATGTAAGTCTAGAATATAAAATTACCGAAGATGGCAAATATCGAATTAGAGGTTTTAGAAAAAGTGAATTCGAAAATGTAATTGATGGTCAAACTATTGTAAGCGGAATCGCCTTAATTTTCACGAAGGAATTTAATGAATTTCAGCAACTTTGGAATTCAATTTTAAATTCTGAAAACGAGAAAGCAAAGAAAAAGGCAGACAAAGCAGCCAAAAAATCAACTAAGAATATAGATAAAATAGAAAACTAAATAAATTTTGAGAACATCCCTTAAAAAATATCCTATTTTAATACTTGTATTCGTGTCTTTTTACGCGTGCAGTATCAAAAAATACATACCAAAAGGTGAGCATTTATACACAGGCGCATCCATAGAAATTGAAGCAGATTCTACCACACAAAGAGTTGATGATTTACGAAAAGATTTAGCCAACGTATTAAGACCAAAAGAGAATACAAAATTACTTGGAATGCATCTTGGACTTTATTATTTCTATAAAAATCAGCAAGGAAAATCTAATTTTTTAAACAAGTGGTTGTATAAAAAAATAGGGCAAAAACCTGTTTATAAATCAGCTATAAACAAATTAGAAAATGAAGATATTTTAAGGAATAAATTAGAAAATTATGGCTTTTTCTACAGCACTATTTCTTCTAGTTTTAAAGTTAAGAAAAAAGAGGCATCCTTAATTTACCGTTTAAAAATTCCTGCACCTTATAAAATGGCGAGCTATAAAATAGACAGTATGGCGTCACCTATTTATGAGGATATAAAAAATTTAACCCAAACTTCTCCGTTTCAAAAAAATGCGCGCTTCGATTTAGGAAATTTAAAATTAGAAAGAGAACGGTTAGATACCGAATTAAAACAAAAAGGCTATTATAATTTTAATCCAGATTTTTTACTTTTTGAAGCAGACACAAATCAGTATAAAAACAAGAGCAAACAGTTCGATTTATTTTTAACATTAAAAGCAAAGGTTCCAAAAAAAGCAATAATTCCGTATAAAATCAGAAAAATAAATATTTTTCCGAATTATAATTTAAATGATTCTACAAAAGTAAAAACCACTCGATTTAAAGACAAAACCTATCATCAAGATACCCTCTTTTTTGAACCAAAATATTTAGATGAATTTATTACCTTAAAAGAAGGTGAATTTTTTAATCCTATTTCCTCTAAAAACACCGCGAGAAGACTTTCTACAATTGGCGTATATAAGTTTGTTAACATTCAGTATAATGAAATAAAAGACTCGTTAACAGATACTTTAGGCAACTTAGAAGCTTCAATTTTTTTATCACCATTAACAAAACGCGCCATAAGAGCAGAATTGCAAGCAGTTACAAAATCTAATAATTTTGCAGGACCAGAACTGACTTTAACCTACAGCAATAGAAATTTATTTAATGGCGGCGAAACTTTAAATATTAGTACAAATATTGGTTATGAAACGCAAATTTCTAGTGGTAGCAATTCGGGTTTAAGTAGTTTAGAGCTGGGTTTAAAAGGCGAACTTATTATTCCTAGAGTTATTGCTCCGTTTTCTATAAGAGAAGATTTTTTTGAATATTCTATTCCCAAAACAAAAATAAGTTTGAGTACAACGTATTTAAACAGAAGTAAATTATACACACTTTTATCTGGTAGTGCACTTTTTGGTTATTTATGGAATGCCAATAAATATACTACCTACGAATTTAATCCTATTTCTGTAAATTACACTAGTTTATCAAATACTACCACAGAGTTTCAAGATATTTTAAATAGCAACTCCTTTTTAAAAAGCAGTTTTGACCAGCAGTTTATAAGCGGTCTTACATTTTCTTATACCTATAATGAAATGATAAATTCTGCCAAATCACATCAATTTTACCTGCAATCCACATTAGATGTTGCTGGGAATTCAATTAGTTTATTAAGCAAAGAAAAAGAAGTTGGCAAGTCCAAACAATTTTTAGGATTGGAATATGCCCAATATGCAAAAGCAGATTTTGATGCAAGATATCATTATAATTTTGGCGATAAAAACGAACAAACAATTGCTGCTAGATTGTTTGCCGGTTATGGTTTGGCGTATGGTAATTCTGATGTTATTCCGTTTGTAAAACAATATTTTTCTGGCGGACCTTATAGCGTTCGTGCATTTAATATTCGGTCTTTAGGACCCGGAACTTACGATGAAAACAACGCTCAAAATGCGAGTTCTTTTTTTGATAAAACTGGTAATATTCGTTTAGAAGCAAATATCGAATATCGATTTCCTATTTATTCTTTCTTTAAAGGTGCTGTTTTTGCGGATGCTGGAAACGTATGGAACTCTGTTGCAAACCCAGATTTTAAAGGGAAAGACACCTTTACGTCTAACTTTATAAATGAACTAGGTATGGGCGCAGGTATTGGTTTGCGAGTAGATGTGCAAGGTTTTGTAATTCGGTTTGATTTGGCTGCTCCTTTTCATGATCCTGCATTAGCATTAGACAAAAGATGGGATTTTAGAGTTGATGAACCTGTTTTTAACTTTGCAATCGGGTATTCTTTTTAGATTTAAGAAGATGCTTTGTGGTTAAAAAAAATCATGGAAACTTAAATTACACTTTGTAAACATTCTGAAAAGTTATAACTTTAAAATCTTTATATTTAGGCTTAATTTAGTTTTCATCCATGATTCACGAACTTAAAGAAATTATCAATCAAACTAGTATCAACCAACAAAAAGGATTGAAAAATGTGTTGGCAACTGTGGTGCATTTAGAAGGTTCGTCTTATAGAAAGCCTGGCGTTAGAATGTTAATTTCTGAGGATTTAAATTCTGTAGGCGCCGTTAGTGGTGGCTGTGTTGAAAAAGAAATTATTCATAGAGCTAAAAGTGTTTTTGCTGATAATAAACCAAAAATAATAACGTATGATGGTCGATACAAATTAGGTTGCGAAGGTATTTTATACATTTTAATTGAGCCTTTTTTTATTTCTGATGAATTCATAAATACGTTTTCTAAATCAAATACAAACAGAAAATCTTTAAAAATTGAAAGTCATTTTACAAAAGAAGATGAAGCTTCTGGTAATTTTGGAACTGTTGTTACTTTTGAAAATAATGAACAATTTGTGTTTTCTGAAACTTTCATTCATCAACAAAAAGATGAGGTAGCAATTTTTACTCAGATCTTAGCACCAAGTTTTAAATTGATTATCATTGGTGGTGAACATGATGCTGTAAAATTGTGTAAAATAGCATCAAATTTAGGTTGGGAAATTGCTGTAATTACTTCTGCAAAAGACAGCAAACAACTCTTAGATTTTCCCGGAGCCCATGCTGTAATTGGTGATGCTCCAGAAACAATTCAGTTTTCTGATATTCAACAAAATACTGCCATCGTACTTATGAATCATAGTTATGTTCAAGATTTAAAATATTTGGTAAAACTTTCTGAATATCAACCAAAATATATTGGTGTTTTAGGCGCACCAAGCAAAAGAGAACGCTTATTTAATGAGCTTTTTGAGTTTGTACCTACTATATCAGAAGATTTTTTAGAAACTATTTATTCGCCCGCAGGTTTGCATATTGGTGCACAAACTCCAGAAGAAATTGCGCTTTCTATTCTTGCCGAAATATTAGCTGTAATTAGAAATAAAGAACCTTTTTCTTTGCGCAAAATTAACGGAAAAATTCACAGTCATTAAATGAAAAATATTGCAATATTAGTTTTAGCTGCCGGAAAATCGTCAAGAATGGATGGCATAAAGCAGCTTGAAAAAATTAATAACAAAACGCTTTTAGACATCACTTTAGAGAAATTAAAAAGCATTTTTTCTGATAAAATTTATTGTGTTTTGGGCGCAAATGCGGATAAAATAAAAGCTGAAATCACCTCAAAAAACATCCAATTTATTGAGAACCAAAACTATGAAAAAGGGCTGAGTTCTAGTATTGTTTCTGGAATTGAATACTTTAACAAAGAGGCGTTAAACTTTGACGGCATTTACATTTTATTAGCAGATCAACCAGGAATTGAAATTGTTTATTTAGAATCTTTACTTCTATTATTTCAAGAACATAAGGACACAATTATTGCATCCAACTATGGAAATAAATTAGGAGTTCCTGCTATTTTTCCAAAAAAATATTTTCCAGAATTACTATTGATAAGGGGCGATAAAGGCGCAAAAGAATTTCTCAAAGAAAGAAAAAGTGAGGTTATTAGTCCAGAATTATCCACAAACTTCTTTGATATTGATACTAAAGAAGACCTAGAGCTATTTAAAAATAGTTAATTTTACATTTATGAAATTATTTAAAAAACCATTCTTTTTAGGTGTCCTTTTCTTGGTTTCTGCCTGCGCTACAATGAAACTTCAAGTTGCCGAAAATCAGGTTTTTGAAACTAAAGAAAGCACGGCCGAAATTGAACATACTTTTTATTTAATTGGTGATGCTGGTAATTCAACTTTAAAAAAAGATTCACCTGCTTTAAAATATTTAAAAAAGAAAATAAAAAATGCATCCAAAAAATCAACTTTAATTTTTTTAGGTGACAATGTCTATGAAACAGGAATTCCGAAGAAAAAAAAATCTAAAAAATATAAATTAGCAAAAAGAAGGTTAGAAGCACAAACGGATGTAGCGGAAAAATTTAATGGGAATTCCATTTTTATTCCAGGAAATCATGATTGGTATAATGGTCTGGACGGCTTAAAAAGAGAAGAAGAACTAGTAGAAAAAGCATTAGGAAAGAGGTCATTCTTTCCGCAAAACGGCTGCCCTCTAGAGTCCGTAGATATTTCTAAAAACATTGTTCTAATTATTGTAGATACACATTGGTATTTAACAAACTGGGACAACCACCCAACTATAAATGACAATTGCGAGATAAAAACAAGAACAAAATTCTTTGATGAGTTTGAAAGTTTAATTAAAAAAGCTAGCGGAAAAACGACCATTATTGCTATGCACCATCCCATGTTTACCAATGGTTCTCATGGAGGGAAATACTCGTTTGCTAGCCATATGAATCCCTTGCCAATTTTGGGTTCTTTAAAAAATTTAATCAGACAAACATCTGGTCTTTCCAATACAGACATTCAAAATAAAAAATACAATGCACTTAAAAAACGCATCGTAACATTGGCGCAAGAAAATGATAAAACCATTTTTGTTTCTGGTCATGATCATAATTTGCAATATATCATTCAAGATAATATTCCTCAAATTGTGAGTGGTTCTGGTTCTAAAACAACCGCTACAAAATTATCTGGAGGCGCAAAATTTACTTATGGTGCACAAGGCTTTGCAAAACTAGATGTGTATAAAGATGGTTCATCCGTAGTACGTTTTTATGCTGTAAAAGATGATAAAATGGTGTATCAAAGTCAAGTTTTATCAGAAGATGAAAAGAAAAATTACTCCTCATTTCCTTTACAAGATATAACAGAAAAAAAAGCATCAATTTATACGCAAGAAGAAATTACAAAAAGTAAATTGTATCGTTATTTATGGGGAGAACGATATCGAAAGTATTTTGGCACAAAAGTAAACGCATCAACAGTTGATTTAGATACGCTTTTTGGCGGATTAAAACCAGTTCGCAAAGGTGGTGGCCATCAATCGAAATCGTTAAGATTGCGCGATAAAAAAGGCCGCGAATATGTAATGCGTGCTTTGCGTAAAAATGCGGTGCAATATTTACAAGCTGTAGCCTTTAAAGATCAATATATAGAGGGGCAATTTGATGATACTGCCGCAGAAAATTTATTGTCAGACGTTTTTACTGGTTCGCACCCATATGCTCCTTTTACAATTGCTAAATTGTCTGATGCTATTGGCGTTTATCATACAAACCCGGTGCTGTATTACGTTCCTAAACAGAAAAGCTTAGGTCAGTTTAATGATGATTTTGGCAATGAATTGTACATGATTGAAGAACGTACAGATTCTGGTCATGGAGATAAAGCCAGCTTTGGTTTCTCTGATGAATTAGTAAGTACAGACGATTTATTAAAAAATTTAAACAAGAATGAAAACCACGTTTTAGATGAAGAAGCGTATATAAAAGCACGATTATTTGACATGCTAATTGGTGATTGGGACCGACATGAAGATCAATGGAGGTGGGCGGTTTTTAAAGAAAATAAACAAACTATTTACAGGCCAGTTCCTAGAGATCGAGATCAAGCATTTTCTATTTTTGGTGATGGAGCTTTGTTAAATACTGTAACAAAATTAGTGCCTGCGTTGCGTTTAATGCAGTCTTATGAAGATGAATTAAAGAGTCCAGAATGGTTTAATTTAGAACCGTATCCTTTAGACATGGTTTTAATTTCTAGGTCTACAAAAATTGTTTGGGATACGCAAGTTAAATTGATTATCGACAATATAACCAATGCTGTAATTGATGATGCTTTTACAGAATTCCCTGATGAAGTAAAAGATGAAACGATACAAGAAATAAAACGAAAATTACAAGGAAGAAGGCGCAATCTGCAGAAAATTTCGGATGCTTATTTTTATCATATCAACAAGTTTCAAATTATTGTAGGCACTCAGAAAGATGATTGGTTTGAAATTGAAAGATTACAAAACGGCCAAACAAAAATTACAGGCTATAGGATAAAAAATGGAGACAAAGACACTGTTTTTCATCAACGTACATACAATGAGTCTGAAACTAAAGAAATTTGGATTTATGGCCTAGACGATGAAGATGTTTTTGTTGTAAAAGGGGATGGAAAAGATCTTATAAAACTTCGGATTATTGGCGGTCAAAACAATGATAAATACAAAATAGAAAATGGTAAAAAAATAATTATTTATGATTATAAATCAAAGAAAAACAGTTTCAAAGGCAACAGTGTAAGAGTGAAATTAACCGATGCTTATGAAACAAATGTCTATGATTATAAGAAGTTTAAAAGCAGCCAAAACATCATAAATCCAATAGTTGGTTACAATCCGGATGACGGCGTAAAAATAGGGCTTTCAAATATGTATACCGCATATGGTTTTGAAAGGAACCCTTTTACTTCTCAGCATATATTCTCTGGAGCGTATTACTTTGCTACCAATGGTTTTGAGTTTAATTATTCTTCAGAAATTGCAAATGTTTTTGGAAGTTGGAATTTAGGAGTAAACGCAACGTTTACAAGTCCTAATTTTGCAATGAATTATTTTGGATTCGGCAACAACTCTGTAAATCTTGAAGCAGATGATTTAGAAGAAGAAGATTATAATAGAGTAAAAATCAGCAAATTTATTGCAGGTACTTTTATAAAATGGAAAAGTGATTTAGATGCAGAAATAAAACTAGACATTAACTATCAAACATTTAAAGTTGATAATACTCTTGGCAGATTCGTGTCCGATGAATTTGGCGCTACTAATGCTATTTTTGATACTCAGAAATTCATCAATACAGAAGCAAGTTATCATTTTAAAAACACAGACAATAGTGCTTTTTCCACAATGGGAATGAAAACCGATTTAATTATGGGTTATACATCAAGCCTAAACAATGATGGTGATTTTGGGTATTTAATTCCGTCTATATCCTTTCAACACAAATTAATTCCAAGCGGACAATTAGTATTCGCAACTAAATTAAAATCTCATTATACTTTTGGCAATTCGTATCAATTTTACCAAGCAGCAAGCATTGGCGGAAATGATGGTTTAAGAGGTTTTAGAAATCAGCGTTTTACGGATAAAAACTCCTTTTACCACAGTTCTGATATTCGTTTAAATTTACGCCGTTTTAAAACCAGTTTAATTCCTTTAAATATTGGGTTATTTGGAGGATTTGACTACGGAACTACTTGGGGACAACAAAACTCAACTTTTAAAAATAGTAAATTTAATACTTCTGTTGGAGGCGGAGTTTTCTTTAACGCGGCAAATATGATTTCTGGAAATATTTCCACATTCAATAGCGATGACGGTTTAAGAGTTGCTTTTACTTTCGGGTTTACTTTTTAATAATTTATATGACACAAACAGCATTAATTTTCGGTTCCTTATTTGGATGTACAGCAGTAATATTTGGTGCTTTTGGCGCACATTTATTAAAGAAAAAACTAACTTCAGATCAATTACAAAGTTTTGAAACTGGCGTAAAATATCAAATGTACCATGCCATTGTTTTGTTGGTTTTAGGTTTTCAACTAGATATTTCTGCTACTGTTAATGGGTATATAGTGTACGCATTTATTATTGGTACATTTCTATTTTCGTTTTCTATTTATGGTTTGGTTTTGTCATCTGCAAAAAATAAAAAACTAAAATTTTTAGGACCAATCACACCTTTAGGAGGTTTGGTTTTGTGTGCTGGTTGGGTTTTGTTGCTTTTAAAGTTTATACAATAAAAAATCCCTAGAAATAGCATTTCTAGAGATTCTTATTTTTACAAAATCCTTCTTAAAACTAATTTTTAATAATTCTTTTAGAAATACTGCTATTTGCAGAAAATATTCTAACTAAATACATATTTGGTTTTAAATTAGAAAGATTAATAAAACTACTATTCTCTTTTTCAATGAGCTTTTTACCTAATAGATTGTAAACTTCTATTTTTAGGATATTTTCTTTGCTTTTAATCGTTAAGTTATTACTTACAGGATTTGGGTAAATAGTTGTTTCACTTAACAAAGAAATGTTTTCAGTGCTTAAAGGAACTGAACCAAACTCAAAAGCTCCCATATCTACAGTTGTATTAAATATTCTTTGGTTTCCAAATAAATCTGTTGTAATTCCAGTAGGAATTTTTGTATTATCTCCTGTATCTATTGCAGGAGAACTTGCTTGTAATTCAAAACTTGAAGTTAACAAAGGATCTACACTACTTGTATTTGTTAAATAAGTAAGATTTGAAAAACTATCTTCAGATATTGAGTTATTAACTGTTGTTAGGTTTGGTAATGATACGTGACCTTTATTTATAGCTATTGTTGTAGATCCGTTTGTACCTGTATTATTATAGAAAATACTATTATTAATTGTAGCATTATGTGTGGTAGAACCATCTACACGTCTACCCAGTGCTAAAGGGCCTCTTTCTGCAACACCAGATATTGTGCCAATATCATTGTTATTTGCAAAAGTACAATTGGTTATTGTAGTAGTTAAGTTAGCACCTGCTGTATTTGCTCTTATCCAAGCAGCACTTCCTGTATAACCATCACTGGTAGAATAATAGTTTTTAGAGGAATTATTAATAAATAATGAATTTGTTATATTCAAATCAATGCTAACATTTGCCATAATTAACATATACAAACCACTACCATATCTAGAAACGTTATTGTTAAAAATACAATTAACAATTGAAAGTGTTGTACTTACCTCAAAACGTACAGCTATTGCACCTCCGCTATAAGTAACATTATTATTAATTTCACAATTTTGTATTTTAGGATTCAAAGCTGTAGGATTAATTAGTATTGCTGCTCCTTGTGTGAAACCTTTTGTAGCTTGCACTGCATCACCATCTTCAATTTTAAAACCATCAATAGTTACATTATCTGCAGATATTTTTACAACCTGATGATTATTATCTATTCTTGAACTTCCAGCAGTTGTTGCAAAATCTACAACAGCATCATTACCATTAACGTCTCCTGATAAAATTGTTGGATTCCCTTTAATATCTCTTTCTGAAATAGTTGTTTCTGTCCCGTCAAAACCACCATAAATAGAAAGGTCATCAATATTAAAATCAAAAGAATCTTCTCTTTCTGAACCTGGACTGTAAGTTCCTGCAGCAACCCAAATTTCTGTTGTATTTGTATAAACATCTGCTAATGCATTATTTATATCTGTGTAAGCATTTGCCCAAGAAGAACCATCTCCAGTTCCTGAAGCATTTGCATCAACATATATTATAGGTAAATTTAATGGTTGTTCTACAGTAAATTTCTTTACAGACATTTTACCTCCATCTTTATACAATACATACATATTACCATCTGTAGAATTCATTTCCATTTTTACAAAAAAATCTGTTGTATTTGTAGCTACCCCTATAGATGGTAATACAGACCAAGAATCTGTTTTCTTATATTTCTGAAAAACTAAATTGTCTGAATTGTCTGAATACATTAAGTAAAATTGATTATCTGTTTTACTTTCGCTAAACTTGATAATACTATTTGTATTATTGGTAACTCCTGATGGTTGTGTCATAGAAGTATTAAATTTACCTACTTCAATTGTATTATTTGTTACATTATTTGCAGCATAATAATCTGTACCAAAAGCACTTGTAACCTCTCTATAGTCAACAGAAGAATTTGTGTGAGTAGCATTAGCAGCTGATCCAATATTATATCTTCTGACTCTTCCATTAGAATCTGCCAAAGTATAAGATTCAAAATCATTAAAATCTACTCTAGCATTTAAACCTTCTTCTCCATTAATAAATGTCCAATTAGAACCAGATTTAGAATAAAACTGCGGTCTTCTATCAGAACCTCCTGAACTTATTACACCAACAACTCTTGGGGTTCCTGTAGTACTAAATTGTAATTGAATGCCATAGGTATAAAAACTACCTCCAACATTCGATCCTTCACTAACCCAGTTTGTACCATTAAAACTAAATACATCTATATTACTTGCAGCACCATTAGCTTGTGCTTTTAAAGCAACCCAAGGTTGGTTTGTTACAGGGTTAATTTTAATTGCTAGGTTATTATAATTTTCGTTTGAAATTGCTCCTGAACCTACATCTAACCAATTTGTGCCATTAAAAGTCATCACAAATACTTTACTTACAGTTGGATCTTCATAAAGTACGTAAGGGACACCTGAGTTTTTAAAAGCAATTTCTCCATTTAATGCAGAATTTGTTGAAAATTGAGCTACTCCAACTTGAGTCCAGTTTTGTGAAAATACGAAGCTACTCACAAAAAGTAGCATTAAAAATAATCTTGTTTTCATAATATTTTTTTTTATAATTATAAAACAAAAATGCCTCTAAATCATAAATAATTTAGAGGCAACTTTCTGAAATGCCGTTTTGAGTTGCTAAAGCACTTAAATATTTTGAACAATGGTTAAAAACTCGTCTTTTTTATCTTTAGAAATCGATATAGTTTTATCACTTTCCATTAAAATATAACCTCCATCTTTTTTGATGTATTCTTTTATGTACATTAAATTGATTAAAAAAGAACGATGTGGTCGATAAAAAGTTTTCATATTTTGAAGTAAATCAACAAAAAACTTTAAAGGTTTGCTAACTAAAATAGTACTATCATTTACAGTAGAAACTTTGGTGTACATACCATCTGCTTCTAAAGATATGATTTCATTAAAATTAACGAATTTAATGCCATCTGCATTTGGCAAACCAATTTTTTTGAAATTAGCATTCTGTAAACTTTCTCTTAATTCTGATAGCCTTTTGTTTATTTGAGAATTGCCTAAAAAAGCAATTGCCTTATCTACAGCTTCTTTAACTTGATTGGGTCTAACTGGTTTTAATAAATAATCTATGGCTGATAATTGGAACGCTTGTATAGCATATTCACTATAAGCTGTTGTAAAAATTATTTCGAAATTATAGACTTCTTTTTCGATAAAATTTAAAATTTCTAAACCAGAATGTTCAGGCATTTCTATATCTAAAAAAACAATATTTGGTGATTCTTTTTTGATTAATTCTACACCAGATAATAAATTGTCAGCTTCTAAAATTTGGGTGATTTTTGGACAATTCTCTTCTACCAAAATATGTAAAACTTGTCTTGCTTTTTTTTCATCATCAATAATTAATGCTTTCATATCTGCTTTTTAATAATGGGGATTTTTAAAACTACTTTTGTACCTAAAACAATGTCTCCTTCTTTTAAATCTAAAATTGAAACTCCTATTTTTTGTTCTTTTCCAAAGTTTAATAAGTCTAAACGCTCACTTGTTGCTTTAGATGCAAATGATTGATGTTGCACTACTTTTCTAGCTTTAATTTCTTTCGCTTTTTCTCTTCCAACACCATTATCTTCTATAATACATTCTATAATTTCATCTGAATATTTGTGCATAGAAACCATTAATTTTCTATCTTTTTTTCTATGCAGCAAACCGTGTTTTAGCGCGTTTTCTACATAAGGCTGAATCAACATTGTAGGTATTTTTATTATATCAGAATTAATAGATTCATCTACGTTAAAAGTATACTCTAATTCTTCTTCGAAACGTAATTTTTCTAGTTCTAAATACAAGTTTAAATTATGTACTTCTTCTGGAATAGAAATAAAACCAGTATCACTAAAATGAAGGTAATTACGAATTAAATCAGCAAACTTCCCTAAATAATCGCTTGCTAAATTCTTCTGATTTAAAACAATATAATCTTGAATAGAATTAAGTGCATTGAATATAAAATGAGGATTCATTTGTGCTTTTAATGCCTTTAGTTCAGAGTCTTTATATTGCTTTTCTAAAGCTAATCTTTTTTGGGTTTCTTTAAGTTCTATAGCTATAAATTCTGCTTTCTTTTTGGCTTTTAATCTGCTAAAATAAAATAACGATGTTATAAAAATTAAAGAACCTATAATTAAAGAACCTATAAATAAACCTTTGTTTTTCTGGCTTTCTAATTTAGATATTGCAGTTTCTTGTTCTGCTAATTCTTTTTGCTTGTAAGCTTTTTCAGTTTCGTATTTAGTTTGCATTTCTTTAACAACTGAAATTTTTTCTTTAGAAAAAATACTGTCTTTTAATTTATAATACTCTTGGAGATATTTAATAGAATTTAAGTAATCTTTTTTTTGTTTATAATAATTGCTTAGTTCATAATAAGTTCTACTTAAATTTTTTAAATTATTCTGCTCTTTATAAATGTTTATAGCTTCATTATTAGCCACAATAGCATCATTTATTCTTCCTGTATTTGCATAAGCTACAGCAAGTTCTAAATTTGTATGAGCAATGTTAGCTTGTTGATTTTTCTCCTTAAAAAATAGTAAAGATTGATTCAAATAATTAATTGCAGATTTATAATTACCTCTTTTATTCTCAATAACTCCTAAAGATGAATTTGCAATAGCTACTCCTGTTTTAAAGTCAACATCGCTAGCAATTGCTTTTGCTGCTTTATACTGTATTTCAGCTTCATCATATTTTTCAACTTCAGAATAAGCTGTAGCTAGATAAAAATGAACCTGTGCTTGTATATTTTTATTAGGGTTTTCTTTTAAAAGCTCTAAATTTTCTAATTGTATTTCTATTGATTTATTAGATTCTTCTAAATGATTATAAATTCTTGCAATGCTGCTATTTGTATAAATTAAACCTGAAACATCATTTATACTATCTTGAGTTTTCTTAACTTTTAACGCTAGTACTAATGCTTCATCATAATTTCCAGACTGTATATAAAATGACGTTAAATTTGTGTAAGAATCTGTAAGACCTTGAATATAACCAATCTCTTTACTAATTTCAATTGCCTCATTTAATATAGATTCATTTTTTAAAATATTTCGAGTAGTGTAAAATTTAGTTAACTGGTTTAAAAAATTAACCCTTATTGTATCTCTTTTCTTATAGGTTTTTTCCAATTGTTTAATCCGTTCAAACTCTTTTTCTTGAGCAAAAGAAATTTGCAGAAAATTGATAATAAACAAAAGTGTAATTATTTTTCTCATAGCTAGTCAGTTATATTGTAAAAATACTTTTAAAGTTACGAATAACTGTAAATGAGTTGCTGAAATGCTGTTTTGAGTTTCTAAACGTAGTTTTTTGACTCAACAAATATCATTTAATTATTGATAATACCGCAAATTGAACTTCTGAAGATTGCTTTTGAACTTATAAAGTTAAAGAATTAAATTTTTAATTCATAGAAATCACCATTTTTTTCCTTGTGTTTTCTATCATAATTAGTAGCTTTATGATATCTAAAAACCAGATTACTTCTTTTGCCTTTTTGTTTGAAAGCTTAAATTTTAATATTTAAAATAATAATTGTCAAAATATTTAACTACTTATTAAGTTTAATTACAACTCTTTTAAACCACATCTACATTAAACATATAACCAACTGCGGCCGTTAAACCCATGGCAACTGTTCCCCAAAAAGTAATTCTCATAACGGCAATTCCTATTTTTGAACCACCCGCTTTAGCGGCTAATGCACCTAAAATTATTAAAAAGAGAATAGCAGAACCATAAATAGAATATTCCATACTTTTTAAAGGAAGAAAAACAGTCACTAAAAAAGGAAGCAACCCGCCAATCGTAAATGCAGCACCAGAAGCCAATGCTGCCTGAATTGGATTTGCCTGATTCATTTCATTTATCCCTAGTTCATCTCTAACATGCGCAGCCAACGCATCTTTTTCCGTTAATTCTTTCGCAACAATTAGAGCCGTTTCTTTTTTTAAACCTCTTGATTCATAAATATCTGCCAAACGTTGCAACTCTAATTCTGGTGTTTCTTCTAATTCTATTCTTTCTCTTTCTATATCCGCATTTTCAACATCGGTTTGTGAACTTACAGAAACGTATTCTCCTGCTGCCATTGACAATGCGCCCGCAACTAAACCTGCTAAAGTGGCTAATATAACAGGCTCTCTTAAATCGCTTGCGGCAGCAACACCAATTGCCAAACTTGCAGTTGACAAAATACCATCGTTTGCACCAAGAACCGCAGCTCTTAACCAATTACTTCTATGTATATAATGATTGTCTAAATAATCATCTAATTCCGCTTTGTTTTCTGCTTTTTCTTTCATTTGTATGCTATGATTTTAATTGTCCACATCAATTTTTAGTTCATACAAGTTGCCGCCTTCTCCACGAGATTTTTCATCGGTAATTAGTAAAGTTGTATTGTCTTTAAAACAGATTCCTTCTTTCTGAGATGCATTCTGCAACTCAATTCGTTTAACCTTTCCTGATAAAAAGTTATCGCCTTTAAAATCAGTAAAAACTAAAATATTTTTTTGTGATAAAAGCACTACTTTTTTTCCATCCGAAGAAATATCAGCAGATGTAATCCAACTTTCTAAATCATTCCCATTATCAAATTTACCAATTAATTTAGCAATTTGCTTTCCTTTTTTTGCAGAAAACTTATACATTGAAGTCTTTCCAAATTCCTTGTCTACTCTGCTTTTGGTAAAAATATAAAAGTGCTTTTTAAAGTAAAAAAATGCCTCTGCATCAAAAAATAGTTCTTTCTTTTTAGGAGGAAAATCATGCTGTTCTTCATATTCAAATTCAATTTCTTCAACCTCTGCATTTTTTTTACTTAAATACTTTTTATCAATTTTTAGTATTCTTAAATTCTTTCTAGTGTTTGTATTATTACCAAAATTACCAATATAAATAGCGCCTTTTTCATCGGCAGCTAAGTCTTCCCAATCGGTGTTTTTAGCTTTTACATCAATTTCTTTTTTTATTTTTCCTTTTTTAGAGACTCCATACAATGTAGATTTATTTCCTCCATCATTAATCATCCAAATAAGGTTTGAATTCTTTAAAACTTCAGTCCCTGAAACTTCTTTTAATTCATTTGGTAAATCTGCAAGTAAATTTAATTGTCCAAAATTTTGACAGCTTATCAAAAGAAAAAAAATGCATGCGTAAATTATTTTTTTCAACATCTAAATTAAAATTTTAAAAGCTGTTTATTTATTTGGTTTCAAAAGGTTAGTATCGATTTTATTACCAGCCACCAGATGCGCCGCCGCCGCCAAAACTTCCACCACCAAAACCACCGCCGAAGCCGCCGCCGCCAAAACCGCCACTACTTCCACCGCCAGAAGAACCACCAAAACCACCGCCAGTTCTACCTAAACTACTTAAAAGTATAACATCAAAAATAGTACTAGATAAAGAACCTGTTCTATTGTTTCTGCCACCACCTTTATTATTTTTATTCCCTTTAGAAATTAAAATAAAAAATACAACAATGATTAAAATAAAAATAATTGTTGAAAAATTAGATCCTTTAGATTCTTCTTTACGAGAACCTTTAAATTCACCATTTAAAGTTTTAAAAATATAGTCAGATCCTTTGTCTAAACCGCTATAATAATCTCCCTTTTTAAATTCCGGAATAATAACTCTTTCAATAATTCTTTTTGACAGAAAATCGGTTACTAAGTATTCGACACCTTTACCAACCTGAATTGCAATTTTTCTATCATCTTTAGCCAATAAAAATAAAATACCATTGTCTTCTTTAGCTTGACCAATTCCCCATTTTTCTCCCCAATTGGCTGCTAAATAATTAATGTTTTCACCTTCGGTGGATGCAATAATTGCAACCACAATTTGCGTAGAAGTAGAATCTGAATACCGAACTAATTTAGTTTCTAAACTTGTTTTTTGAGAAGCTGTAAGGAGATTTACATAATCGTAAACACTCGTTTGAAATTCTGGTTTCTCTGGAATGTCAAATCCTTGAGAGAAAATATTTACAGAAAAAATAAAAGCTAAAAAAAACAATACTTTTCTATTAAAAACAACAGACTTAATATTGCCAACTAAAAACTGTTTACTGAATATCATCCTTTAGAAATTTCATTTGAAAGTTCGTTTTCATCATCTTTTTGATACGGAAAATGATCTTGTAATTCTTCACCAGCTTTTAAAATTCCGTCAACAATTCCTTGTTTAAAATTCCCTGTTTTAAAATGGTTCTGCATTACATCTTTTGTAGTATTCCAAAAATCTTTTGGTACCACATCATTAATTCCTGTATCACCACAAATAACAAACTTTTTATCATCTACAGCAACATAAATTAACACGGCATTTGCGTCTTTTGTGTTGTGCATTTCCAAGAGCTGAAATACTTCTAGTGCACGCTCATAAGGATCTTTTTTTGAAGAAGCTTCCATATGAATTCGTATTTCACCCGAAGTATTTTTCTCTGCAATTCTAATAGCAGAAATAATTTCTTCTTCTTCTTCTTTAGTAAGAAACGCTTCTACTTTAGACATCTTTATTATTTTTTCTTATTAAAATCGAAGCTAGCATCTGGTGCTTTCTCAGAACCTGCATCCGCCGTATAGCGATTCATTTCATCAAAATTAAACAAACCTGCTAAAAATGAATTTGGGAATACTTTTATATGCTTGTTATAATTATTAACCCCTTCGTTAAAACGGTCTCTAGCAACATTTATACGGTTTTCACTGCCTTCATATTGGCTTTGTAATTCTAAGAAATTTGCATTTGCTTTTAAGTCAGGATAGCGCTCTACAGAAACTAACAATTTAGACATTGCGCCAGTTAAACCACTCTGCGCTTGTTGAAATTGCGCCATATTTTCTGGAGATAAATTATTTGCGTCTATAGTTGTAGACGTTGCTTTTGCTCTTGCCTCTATTACTTCTGTTAACGTACTTCTCTCAAAGTCTGCAGCTCCTTGTACAATTTTTACCAAATTGCCAATTAAATCGTTTCTTCGTTGGTAAGAACTTTCTACATTAGACCAAGTAGTTTTTGCGTCTTCTTGCAAAACAACTGCTGTGTTATTAAAACCTTTTCCCCAGTTATAGAATCCGAATACTACAATAACTATTATTATTACCGGAATTAACCATTTTTTCATAATTTCTAAATTTTAATTTGATTTTTGTTCTACAAATTTACGGATTATTATTCACTTTTAAAGCGATGTTCCGCCATCTAAAGTAATCGTTTGCCCTGTTATAAATTTTGTGCTATCCGAAGCCAACCAAACTACTGCTTCTGCAATTTCTGCTGCTTTTCCGTAGCGTTTCATCGGAATGACACTTTTTAAAATTGCGTCCATTTCTGGTTTTGCATTTAATAATTGATCTAATAATGCAGATTCTGTATACCCAGGACACACGGCGTTTACTCTAATATTTTTCGTTGCATACTCCATCGCGGCAGACTTTGTCATGCCAACAACCGCAAATTTACTTGCGCTGTAGCTAATGTTATTTGGCGATGCTTTTAAACCCGCCAAAGAAGCAATATTTACAATATTTCCGTGACCTTGCTTTAAAAATTGTTGCAAAGCTACTTTCATACAATAAAAAACACCTGTTTGATTTACAGCAATTACTCTGTCCCAATCTTTTAAAAGCGAATCGTGTGTTCTTAATAAATTAGGACCGATTCCTGCATTGTTTACAATTACATCTAAGCACCCAAAATTTTCGACCGTAGTATTTATTAAATTTTCTACTTCTTCAAACTTGGCTACATTTACTTTTATAGCTAGCGCTTTCCATTTATTTGCAACAATTTCATCAGCAACTTTTTGAGCACTTTCTAAATTGATATCAGAAACAACCACAGTTGCTCCGTGTTTTGCAAAAAGAATTGCAGTTGCTTTTCCTATTCCAGAACCTGCGCCTGTAATAATGATTATTTTGTTTTTTACTTCCATATCTTTTAATTTTAATTTGGGCGTTCCTTTATCCTGAAAGCATTCAGGATAAAGGCCGGGCTTTTCACTATATCTTTTTGCAAAAAGCAAAAAGGATGTTGTTTCAATCCCTAACGCAAATTCGTTTTTTATGAATAAATTTCGTCTTTTACACCTAAAGTGTTTTAAAAACTTTGCAGAAAAAAGTCATTATTTACAAAAAATCAAACGCGAATCTGATAATCCCGATGCTCTTAATTCTGCCGGATATTCTTTCATTTCCATCAATTTAAAAAACTCGTTTTTGGTAGCATATTTTACTATTAAAACTTCGTCCCACAATTTTTCTTCGGATGAGCCAATTATTGCTGCCATTGGTTTTCCTTTAAAAATAATTTCTGCATCAATTTTTTGAAAGAATGGAAATGCAGCTTTTAGATATTCGTTATAGGTTTCTTTCCCCGTTTTTCCTGTGGATGAAACTCGTTTTTTATAGCTGAGATAATTCATCATAAAAACAGGCATATTTTCATCAAAAGTTGATAAAATTACCAATCCTTCTTTGTTTAATTCTTGATGATTTTCTTGCATTTTCTTAGTTTTATCACTTCGAATAGAATTCTTTTTTAAGAATTTTGTATCGAGAAGTTTTATGAGTTCTCAATACAATTTTTTCGTTCCTCAAAAATCACTCGAGCTAACATTTTAACAATTATTTTATCAATCTATTGATTTCGTTTTTATCGCTTTCAAAGCCAATTTACAACATAATTCTGATGCTTTATTCAGGTTTGCAAAACGAGGGTCTGTCGTCCATCCTTTTGCATATCTAAAATAAATTTGTTGGGCAATTACTGCAATTTTGAACAATCCAAAAACATAATAAAAAACTAAATTATCTGTATTTCTACCAGATTTTTGGGCATACATTTTTGCAATTTCACTTCGTATTGGATTCCCTTCAAAAATAGTTGGCGACGGAATTCCTTGTTTTACAAAATCGTGGTCTGTGGCAACGGTCCAATACCCTAAAGACGTTCCTAAATCCATTAATGGATCGCCTAAAGTAGCCATTTCCCAATCTAAAACTGCCGCAACTTCTTGCCAAGAATCATCTTTAAAAACAACATTATCGTATTTAAAATCATTATGAATTAAACAATGTTCGTATTTTTTTGGCTGATGGGCTTCCATCCAATTCATTACCATTTCTGCCTCTAGAACTTCGGCTGTTTTAGCTTTTACATATTGCTTTCCCCAGTTAGCAACTTGTCTTTCTACATAACCTTCTGGTTTCCCTAAATTCTCTAAACCAATCGCTTTGTAATCAACAGAATGTAATTCTACTAAAGTAGCTAGCCAAGAATTTGCAATGGTTTTATAATCTGAACTTGAAATCTTTCTTTTATGTGCTTCTTTATAATTTAAAATGATGCCTTCTACTTTTTCCATGATGTAAAAATCACTTCCTAAAATAGTTTCGTCATCACAAAAAGCATACATTTTTGGAACCTTCGAAAATGCTTTTTGCACCGCACTTTGCACTTTAAATTCGCGATGCATATCATGACCTCTTTTTATGGCTCCTTTTGGTGGTTTTCTTAAAACAAATTCTTTATTTTCTATTTTTAACAAATAGGTTAAGTTAGAAAAGCCGTGTGTAAATTGTTCTACAAACAAGTCACTTTCAACAGATTTTATAAGCTTTATCTCTTGTAAATATTTTTTAAGTGCTACTTCTGGTAACGCTTCACCCTCTCTTACTTTTTGATTGCTCATGAGTTTTTACCATATTTTTGAATACAACTTTTACCCAATTGATACATGTGCACTTCATCTGGTCCATCTGCCAAACGCAAGATTCTTGCAATTGCAAAATAATGTGGTAAATAGGTGTCTTGACTAACTCCTTTTCCTCCTAAAACTTGAATTGCGCTATCAATTACTTTTTGCGCCATATTGGGCGCCACAATTTTAATCATTGCAATAATATCTTTCGCCTCCTTATTGCCTTCTTTGTCCATTTTATCAGCAGCAGAAAGTGTTAACAAACGCGCTTGTTCAATTTCACAAGCCGATTTTGCAATTTCTTGTCGGATACTGCTATACTCGTAAAACTTTTTTCCAAAAGTCTCTCTTTCTAAAGTTCTTTGAGACATGAGTTCTAGCGCATATTGCGCCATACCAACCAAACGCATACAATGATGAATTCTTCCTGGACCTAAGCGACCTTGGGCAATTTCGAAACCTCTGCCTTCACCTAAAATTAGGTTTTCTTTTGGTACTCTTACATTTTCTAAAATAATTTCTGCATGTCCTTCTGGCGAATCTACATATCCAAAAACAGAAAGTGCTCTCACTATTTTTAACCCAGGTGTATCCATAGGAACCAAAATCATACTTTGTTGCTGGTGTCTATGTTTTGTAGTATCTGTTTTCCCCATTACAATAGCAATTTTACAATGAGGATCCATGCCTCCAGAAGACCACCATTTTTTTCCGTTTATTACATATTCATCACCTTCTAAAACAATAGAAGTTTCAATATTTGTAGCATCCGAAGAAGCAACTTGTGGTTCTGTCATTAAAAAAGCAGACCTGATTTCGCCGTTCATTAAAGGTATTAACCACTGTTTTTTCTGAGCCTCATTTCCGTATTTTGCTAATACCTCCATGTTTCCTGTATCTGGCGCAGAACAGTTAAAAATTTCTGAAACCCAGATTTTTCTTCCCATTATTTCTGCTAAAGGAGCGTATTCTAAATTGGTTAAACCCGGACTTAAAGTTCCGTAGTCTTTTGGAAGAAAAAGATTCCATAAACCAGCTTCTTTTGCTTTTTGTTTTAGCAATTCTATCTTAGGAAAACGTGTCCATTGATTATTTGCATCACTTTGAAAAGCAATATATTCCGCTTCTATAGGCACAATATGTTCTTCAATAAAAGCAGATAATTTATGTTGTAAATCTTTTGATTTTTGTGAGTATTCGAAATTCATTTATTCAATGTTCTTTTATCAATTATCAATTATCGGAAAATGAAAAACTGACAATTTATTATTGTTAAATGTTAATTGACTAACCTGCAATCATATAACCACCATCGGCAGTATAAACACCACCAGTCATATAATTTCCTGCATCCGAAGCTAATAAACACGCCAAACCAACCATTTCTTCTGGCATTCCCATTCTTCCGCTAGGAATGGTTTTTTCTAACTTGTTCAGCATTTTTTCATTTTGCCACAAAGCTGCACTAAACTTAGTTTTAATTAATCCTGGGCAAATTGCGTTTACTTTTATTCCGTGTTGTCCCCATTCTTTTGCTTGATTTTTAGTCAACATTAAAATGGCAGCTTTACTGGTGCTGTAAATTCCTAAACCAAAACCCGGAGTTAAAGCTTCTACCGAAGCAATGTTTATAATACTGCCGTTTTTATGTTTTTGAAGATGTGGCAAAACCAAGTTGGATAAAGCCCAAGGAGCTTTTACATTGATATCCATTATTTTATCAAAAATTGATGGATCTACATTTTCAATTGGCCCATATGTTGGATTTATTGCTGCATTGTTTACCAAAATATCAATTCGCCCAAAAGCTTCTACTGTTTGAGCAATCAAATTTTGACGTTGCTGTTCATCGCCAATATGACAGGCAATGCCAATCGCTTTTAAACCTTCGTCTGTAAATTCTTTTACAACAGCATCGCAAGCTTCTTGGTTTCTGCTAGAAATAACAACTTGTGCTCCGTTTTGTGCTAACCCTTTTGCAATTGCTTTTCCGATTCCTTTACTAGAGCCAGTAATAATGGCTACTTTATGTTCTAAATTAAATTGTGCTGAAATATATGTCATTATATAATGTATTCTTTTTCGTTTTTAATCGTTAGCATTTCGTCAGATAGTAAAGATTCTGCCAATGAATTTGTTTTCGGAACTTCATATTTAAAGTAAAATTTCATGGTATGAATTTTACTTTCATAGAAAGTTTCTGAGTATTTTCTATCCGCATGATCAAGTTCTCTTTTTGCATCAACAGCCATTTCTAACCACAACCAACCTAAAACAACAGTACTTAGATACTCCATAAATAAATTTGCATCCGCTAAATAGCGCTCGTAATTTCCTTTCATTGCAAAAGGCATTAAATGACCCAATATTTTTTCGGAAAGTTTTAATTTCTCACCTAAAATAGTAGCGTAGGGCTTTAAATCTTCATCGTTGGATGCTGCAATTATGGTTATTAAAATTTCTGCGTACAACAATTGTAATCCTTTTCCATTTTCCATGGTTACTTTTCTACCCAATAAATCTTGAGATTGAATTCCGGTTGTACCTTCATACAAAGCAAAAATTCGAATATCTCTATAATATTGCTGTAAGCTAAAATCTGTACAAAAACCATAACCACCAAGCACTTGCAATCCGTTATCTACAGCTTCTGCTCCCGCTTCCGAAGGATATGTTTTTACAATAGGAATAATAGTTTCTAACAATAAATGGTACTTTTCTTTTTCTTCTTTGGATGTTGCTGTCGTTAAAATATCTTGATATTTAGAAGCCAACATCACCAAACTTAAAGAACCTTCAACAATTGCTTTTTGCAATAATAACATCCTTCTAACATCTGGATGTTCTATAATTAAACTCTGCTTTTCTGTTGGATTTTTCTTTCCATCCGCAGATAATTTTCTTCCTTGTGGTCTTTCGTTTGCATACTGTAAAGACGTTCTATACGCCGCCATTGCAATTGCCGCCGCTCCTCTACCAACCGCAATTCTTGCGCCATTCATCATTAAAAACATTTGGTTTAAACCTTTGTGTTCTTCACCAACAAGCCAACCTCTACAATCATCAGAATCTCCAAAACCTAAATGTGTTGTACAATAACCTCTTTGTCCCATTTTCTGAAAATCGGCAATTGTCATTACATCATTATATACTAAAGTACCGTCTTCTTTTAACCTGTTTTTAGGAACTACAAAAAGAGAAATTCCTTTGGTTCCCTCTGGTGCTCCTTCAATTCTTGCCAACACTAAATGCACAATATTTTCTGCAAACTGATGATCGCCACCAGAAATAAATATTTTCTGACCAGAGATTTTATAAAATCCTTCGTCAGTTGGTGTTGCTTTGGTTACAATATCCGATAACGAGCTTCCTGCTTGCGGTTCTGTTAAACACATGGTACCGCCCCAAACGCCAGATAACATATTTGGTACATACGTTTCTTTTAGAGAATCAGCTCCAAATTCTACAATTAATTCAGCTGCACCTTGCGTTAAACTTGGATATCCTGGTAATTGATTATTTGCAGCATCCATAATATATGCAGCGGCTTGCAAAGCAGAAAACGGAATTTGTAAACCACCGTCTTCATAGTTAAAACAGGCTGCAATGATGCCCATTTCGCCAGATTTATGCATTACTGTTTTTACTTGTTCGTGAACAATAACGGTTCCGTCTTTATAATATGCAGGTGTTTGATCCATTTCTTTGAAATAGGGATACAAATCTCTATCAGAAAATTCTTTTACGGAGTCTATAAATAAATCTAAAGACTCTAAATCATGTTCTTTAAATCTTTCTCTAGTTAATAAATCTTCTAATTTATGAATATCATAAAGTATATATTTAAGTGTTTCGAGGTCTATATACTTTTTTGGCATTTTTTTTAAATTTTATAGTTGTTTTTAATGAGTTTGTATACTGATTAAACAGCTTACATATATCCAAATATAACAAAAAATATTATGCATGCATAGTAAATAATAAAAACTATGCATACTTAATACGTTAAAATTTACTTCTTGGCACTATTAATATCTATACCGAAGAGTTTCTAAATCAAAAAAACTGTAAAATTTAAGTTTTACAGTTGATTTTTAATTTTTTGTAGTTCCGCTTTTACAGCTTCTAGTCTACTAATAATTTCGTGTTTATTAAACATTCCTTCGGGATTTTTCTTGAGTTTTTGCTTCGCACCTTCCAAAGTAAATCCTCGCTCCTTCACTAAATTAAAGATTAATTTAAAATTAGTAATGTCTTCTTGAGTAAATAACCTATTTCCTTTTGCATTTTTTTTGGGTTTTATAATGGCAAATTCCTTTTCCCAAAAACGTATTAATGAAGTATTTACTTGAAAAGCCTTGGCTACTTCACCTATTTTATAGTATCTTTTTTCGGGTAATTCTACGTACATAAATAATAAGGATTAATCAAAAGATTGACTTTCTTCGGATGCTTTCTGTAGCGCCGCAAATTCATCCAAAGATAAATCTCCATAATAAAAGTTAATCGGGTTTAAAGATATCCCGTTTTTTTGAACTTCGTAATGTAAATGTGCAGAAACTGATAAACCTGTATTACCAACAAAACCAATTAAATCTCCTCTTTTTACTATTTGCCCTCGCCTAGCTTTAATTTTACTCATGTGCGCATAAATAGTTTTATACCCATAACCATGACTTATATATACAACATTACCATAGGTGCTACTTCTTTCTGCGATAACGACTCTACCATCTCCAGATGCATAAATTGGTGTTCCTATTCGGGCTGTAAAATCCATTCCTTTATGAAACTTATTAATTTTAAGAATAGGATGCATTCTCATTTTATAACCAGATGCTACAGACGTTAAATCTTCTATTTTAATGGGCAATATTGCTGGTATAGAAGACAACATACTTTCTTTCTTTTTAGCTAAAGCAACAATTTCATCTAAAGATTTAGATTGTACAACCATTTGCTTAGACAAAATATCAACCTCTTTGGTAATGGTTTTAATTAACTTAGAGTTGTCATAACCATCTAAAATTTTATATCTATTTATTCCGCCAAAACCTGCCTTACGTTGTTCTTCTGTAATAGGATTTGCCTCAAAATAGCTTCTGTAAATATTATTATCTCGTTCTTGTAGTTGCGATAAAATTACAGAACTTTCTTCTAATCTTTTATTTAGTAACTCAAAATTAAACTTTAAATTATCTAACTCTCTTTTTTGAGCAAGCGCTGTAGGCGAAACTATAACTTGACTAAAACCTATAAAACCAATAAAGGCTATTAAAATAAGAGCTAAAAAAATTAAAAACATTCTTCTATAATTATCCCCTTTTTTTACAGTAATTTTTCTGTAAGAAAGGGCATTCTCATCATAATAATATTTTACTTTTGCCATATTGCTAAATATACTATTTTTGTTCTTTTAATTGGGTTTTTACATTTACAACAACTCACAAATTTACAAAATGTTTTACAACTGCTTTTTTTAAGTAGTTTTTTAAAAATAAATTAACAAAAATCCAACTTGTTGGAACCTTCTTTTTTATGAAATCTCAAGAAATTCGTGCTACTTTTTTAAAGTATTTTCAAGAAAAATCCCATTTAATTGTGCCTTCGTCATCTATGGTTACCAAAGATGATCCTACTTTACTATTCGTGAATTCTGGAATGGCACCTTTTAAAGAATATTTTTTAGGAAACGGAACTCCGAAAAATAATAGAATTGCAGATTCTCAAAAATGTTTGCGTGTTTCTGGTAAACACAACGATTTAGAAGAAGTTGGTTATGACACCTATCACCACACTTTATTTGAGATGCTAGGAAACTGGTCTTTTGGCGATTATTTTAAAAAAGAGGCAATTGCTTGGGCTTGGGAATTGTTAGTTGATGTTTACAAAATTGATAAAGACATATTATATGTTACTGTTTTTGAAGGATCTGATGATGACGATAATTTAAAAATGGATACAGAAGCATTTGATTTGTGGAAACAATTTATTTCTGAAGACCGCATTTTAAAAGGAAATAAAAAAGATAATTTCTGGGAAATGGGCGAACAAGGACCTTGCGGACCCTGTTCTGAAATTCATGTTGATATTCGTTCTGCAGAAGAAAAAGCAAAGGTTGATGGACGAACTTTAATAAACCAAGATCATCCACATGTGGTAGAAATTTGGAACTTGGTTTTTATGCAATTCAATAGAAAAGCAAATGGTTCTCTAGAAAACTTACCCAATAAGCATATAGATACCGGAATGGGTTTTGAACGTTTGTGTATGGTTTTACAAGGTGTTCAATCTAATTATGATACGGATGTTTTTACACCGATTATTAGCGAAATTGAAACCATTACAGACACAAAATATGGTTCAAATAAAGAACAAGATATTGCAACTCGTGTAATTTCTGATCACGTAAGAGCAGTCGCTTTTTCTATTGCAGATGGTCAATTACCGAGTAACACAGGCGCTGGTTATGTAATCCGTAGAATTTTAAGAAGAGCTGTGAGGTATGGTTTTACCTTTTTAGATAAAAAAGAACCATTTATTTATAGATTAGTAGCTGTTTTAAGTGATAAAATGGGAACTGCTTTTCCTGAATTAAAAGCTCAAAAACAATTAATAGAAAACGTAATTAAAGAAGAAGAAACCTCGTTTTTAAGAACTTTAGACCAAGGATTAGTTTTGTTAGATGGCATTATTTCATCCGCAGAAACTAAAGAAATTTCTGGCGATAAAGTTTTTGAATTGTATGATACTTTTGGGTTCCCGATAGATTTAACTGCTTTAATTTTATCAGAAAAAGGATATACTTTAGACGAAAAAGGATTTGAGGCTGAGCTTCAAAAACAAAAGAAAAGATCGCGCGCAGCTAGTGAAATGACGACCGAAGACTGGACGATTTTAAGTGATGATGCTGTTGAAGAATTTGTTGGTTATGATACGCTAGAAACGGCTGTAAAATTAACAAGATACAGAAAAGTAACTTCTAAAAAAGATGGCGAAATGTATCAGCTTGTCTTTAATTTAACTCCTTTTTATCCAGAAGGCGGTGGTCAAGTTGGTGATAAAGGATATTTAGAAACACCTCAAGGTGATGTTGTTTATATTTTGGATACCAAGAAAGAAAACAATGTAATTATCCATTTTACAAAAAATTTACCAAAAAATTTAAGCGAAAGTTTTAAAGCGGTTGTCGATGTAAAACAACGCCATAGAACAGAGTGTAATCATACGGCTACTCATTTATTGCATCAAGCTTTACGAGAAGTTTTAGGAACGCATGTGGAGCAAAAAGGTTCTGCTGTGCACTCAAAATATTTACGTTTCGATTTTTCTCATTTTTCTAAATTATCTGCGGATGAATTACGTGAAGTAGAAGATTTTGTAAACAGAAGAATTGAAGGTAAACTGCCTTTAATTGAAAAACGAAACATACCAATGCAACAAGCAATTGATGATGGCGCGATGGCTTTGTTTGGCGAAAAATATGGTGATACCGTAAGAGCAATTAAATTTGGTAAATCGATAGAACTTTGTGGAGGAACGCATGTAAAAAATACGAGTGATATTTGGCATTTTAAAATAAAATCGGAAGGCGCAGTTGCGGCAGGAATTAGAAGAATTGAAGCAATTACAAATGATGCTGTAAAAGATTTTTATTTTGAAAATAACAGCACTTTGTTTGAGGTTAAAGACCTTTTAAATAATGCTAAAAATCCGGTAAAAGCGGTAAGCACTTTACTAGAAGAAAACACGGCACTTAAAAAACAGATTGAGCAATTATTAAAAGATAAAGCACAGAATTTAATTGGCGATTTAAAAAATGAATTGCAAGAAATTAATGGGGTTCAATTTTTAGCAACAAAAGTTGATTTAGATCAAAACGGAATTAAAAACCTCGCTTTTACAATTGGGAAAGAACACACCAACTTGTTTTTGCTTTTTGCTTCTTCAGAGAATAAAGACAAAGCAATGTTAACGTGTTATATATCTAAAGAATTAGCAACCGAACGTGGTTATGATGCCGGGAAAATAGTAAGAGAATTAGGTAAATTAATACACGGTGGTGGTGGTGGACAGAATTTCTATGCAACTGCAGGTGGTAAAAATCCTGGCGGAATTCCTAAAGCTTTAGAAAGAGCGCAAGATTATTTGGTGTAATTTACCTCAAAAAAATATCTCGGAAAGAGGCGGAGACGGAATGAAATTGTTCTTTTAAATTTATACTTAAAGAATAAGGTAATAATAAAAAGTTCAAATAAATTAAAACATTCAACTTACAAAAACTTGATGAATTAGCGTCTTTTCGAGAAAAAACATGCAAATTAAAATTACTAAAAATTACGCCTTTTCAAAATGAAACTCCAAACTCAAATTCCGTTAAAAAAGGAAACTAGAAACCAAATAGCGTATCAATCTAAAATTTTGTTGCTAGGTTCTTGTTTTTCAGAAAACATTGGCGATAAGTTGAGTTACTTTAAATTTCAGTCTGCTCAAAATCCGTTTGGTATTTTGTTTCATCCAAAGGCGATAGAAAATTTTATTACAAATACCATCAATAAAAAGGAGTATTGTAGCGAAGATTTTATCTTCCAAAATGAAACTTGGCATTCTTTTGATGCGCATTCTAGTTTAAGTGCAATAAAAGAAAATGAACTTTTAAGTAAATTAAACGCATCGATTTCTATTACAAATAGAGCACTAAAAGAAGCATCACACATTATAATTACGCTAGGTACTTCTTGGGTTTATAGATTTATAGAAACGGATACTATTGTTGCCAATTGTCATAAAGTTCCGCAGAAAAAATTCTTAAAAGAACTTTTAACTGTTGCTGAAATCGCAGAAAGTTTAGAAGCTATCATTGTGCTTTTAAAATCTGTAAATAAAGATATTTCTGTACTATATACAGTTTCGCCAGTAAGACATTTAAAAGACGGCTTTGTAGAAAATACGCAAAGCAAAGCGCATTTAATTGCTGGAATTCATCAGGTACTCGAGCACCAAAATGTATCTTATTTTCCTTCTTACGAAATTATGATGGATGAATTACGCGATTATCGTTTTTACGCCGAAGACATGATTCACCCAAATAAAACGGCGATCAATTATATTTGGGAACGATTTGTTGATACTTGGTTTTCTGATGATACATCTGCAACCATGAAAGAAATTGATGTTATTCAAAAAGGAATTCTACACAGACCTTTTCAAGAAAACACTGCGCAACATCAACAATTTCTTATAAATTTAGAAGCTAAAAAAGAAAAGATTCAGAAAGAATTTTCATTTATACACTTTTAAAATACGCAATTCAACCTATCTATTTCTTAGGTTAAACACTACATTTTAAACCTAGAAATCATTATAAACAATCAGTAAACTGAAAGCTATAATGATTGCTAAAAAAATTATTTATAAAAGGTTCTAACTATAAATGTTGATCCACATTTTGCCAAGGACCGCCATTGATAACATCAACACCGTTTTGTTTTAAAAACTGTGCCGCTTGACCACTTCTACCACCGCTTCTACAAACAGCAATTACAGGTTTATTCCAAGATTTTATCTGCTCAATTTCTAAAGGAACTAAATTTAAAACGATGTGTTTTGCACTTTTTATATGACCTTCATTCCATTCATCTAGTGTTCTTACATCTAAAATTACGGCGTCTTTTTCTAAATATTCTTTAATACCTGCACTCATATCTTTTCTTTTAAACATGTCAAAAAAACCCATGTTGTCTATTTTTATTGTTCGTGCAAATTTAAGCCATTTTCTATAAGTTTTGTGTAACTTTTAGTACATTTTAAATCGTTTAGACTTTTTAAAATAGCAATTTTGATAGAAAAATCATTTCTTTTCGCCAATTCATACAGCTCTAAAAGCAATAACCAATCGTTCGCAAATTTTGTTTTTAACTGATTATAAATAGCTGTTATTTTCTCTTCGGATGATGAATTCCCTTCGCGCATTTGTTTTACTTGGTCGTATAAACCATATAATTCCTTCTCAGTTTCTGAATACGTAATTTTATGTGTTTTTACTTCGGATACTTTGCTTGTATCTGCAAAAGAATCAACATCCGCAGAACCAGAATACACAGAAATTACTTCCTTACCAATTGCCATGTCGTAAATTCCCCATTCTGGTTGAAATAAAATCTCATCTTTATAAGTTACCGTGCAATCATCCAAAGAAATAATTAAAATTTTACCTCTTAAATCTCTTGTTCCGGTAATTGCTTTTCCTTTCACTATAATTCCGCTTTCAAACTCTAAGGTCATAAATTCGCCTTCATAGATTCCGTACGCCCTTAAATCTCTCGGACTCATGTCTTCAATTGGCAAATTAATCCCTTTTAATTTTCCAACAGGACTTCCAAAACCACCTGCGTGCGTTGTAATTCCGTGGCCAATTAATTCTTTATCTCTGTTAGACAACGCCGTTGGACCTGTTGTTTGCAAGTAGGCAACTTTGTTGTTTTTGTACTGAATTACTTTTGTGAAAACGCCAGAAATCTGAATTCCTGTTGATAATTCTACCGTTCCTAAATTGGCTGAATTTACTAGTTTCTGAGCACCTTTTAAACCACCAGTTCGTAACGCCATTGTATTTGCAAATTCGTCTAAAACCAAACTTAAATAAGCAAAATCTGGAGTAACAAATAATTGAGGTTGGGGTTTTGTGATATCAAAATTTATAGTTGCTGCATCTATTGAATAGCGCATTTTTTTAACTTCATCTGTCATGCACCAAGCACTTTCACCAATTGATGATAATAAACCTGCTCCATAAATTTTAGGGTTTTCTAAGGTACCTATTAAACCGTATTCTACAGACCACCAATGTAAGTTTCTAATTTGTGCCATTTCGGACAATTCGCCCATATTATTTTGCAACCATTCTACTTTTTCTTGCGCCTCGTCTACTTCTTTTTCTGTAGAACTTGGGTTTTCTTTTAAGATGGATAAAAGCCGGATTGCTTCATATATTTCATAATCTTTTGAAGATGAAATTGCTTTGCTACCAATTTCTCCAAAACGTCTTAAATATTCTGCATATTCTGGATTTGCTATGATTGGTGCATGACCTGCTGCTTCATGAATAATATCTGGCGCAGGCGTATATTCTATATGGTTAATGGTTCTCATATCCGAAGCAATTACCAAAACATTGTAAGCTTGAAATTCCATAAAAGCGTTTGGCGGAATAAAACCATCCACAGAAACTGCAGACCAACCAATT
This sequence comes from Polaribacter glomeratus, assembly GCF_002954665.1. Classification (GTDB taxonomy): domain Bacteria; phylum Bacteroidota; class Bacteroidia; order Flavobacteriales; family Flavobacteriaceae; genus Polaribacter; species Polaribacter glomeratus. The sequence continues at coordinate 102,586 of NZ_MSCM01000002.1, forward strand.
TCTTTTAAAATTCTATTCATGCCTTCCATATGCGGAATGTTTTCAATAGAAATTCCGGTTTTTTGAAGTCCAGTCATGTACGATTTGTGCGCAACTTTGCTTAAATAAGCTACATTCATTCGCATTACATATCGCCAAACCGCTTGATTTTGAGGAGTATATTCATTGTAAGGTTGTTTTACAACAAACTTGTGCAAATGTTTGGGTAACTTTCTTGTTACTTCATTAAGTTCAAAATGTGCTTCCATTAAAGATTTCATAAAATTTACACTACAAAATTACGAATTTTACAATTTAATACGCTTGTTTTCTTGTTAAAAGATCTTTTATGTATCTTTAAATTCATCAGAAAGAAATATCGAAAATTAAAAAGTAGTATCTTGTAATATTTACTGATTTTCAACTACTTACAGAATAAAGACTTTCTACTATGAGTTCAATCTCCAGAATGATTATCAGTTTAAAAAACAATAAAAGAACTCGTGTTTCAACTTTTGATAAGTTAAAAAATTTTAAGGAGGGAAAAAATATTCAAGTTGCTTTTGATAAAAAAGGATCTCCCTATAAGCTCAAAAAAATTAAGGAGAAACCTCAAGAAAAAAATAAAAAATTATTAAAAAGGAATCTTTTGATCATTATTGCCATTATTTCTATGGTGATTTACGGTATCGGTTTCGTGAAATTTTAAAAAAAGCTTTAAAATATTTCTTATTTTTACAATATAATACAGAAAAATGAACAAGAAAGTTATTCTAATGATTTTAGACGGATGGGGAATTACACAAGACCCAAAAGTATCCGCAATTTACAACGCTAAAATTCCATTTATTAATAGTTTATATGACAAATATCCAAACGCTCAATTAAGGACGGATGGAGAACATGTTGGTTTGCCAGAAGGACAAATGGGGAATTCTGAAGTTGGCCACATGAATTTAGGTGCTGGTAGAATTGTGTATCAAAATTTAGCAAGAATAAACAAGGCGGTTCGAGAAAAAACATTAGGCCAAGAAAAAGTATTATTAGATACTTTTAAATACGCCAAGGAAAACAACAAAAATGTACATTTATTAGGATTGGTTTCCGATGGAGGAATTCACGCACACATAGATCATATAAAAGGAATTTTAGATGTTGCCAAAAAAAATAATGTAAAAAACGTTTTCTTGCATGCGTTTACAGATGGTAGAGATTGCGACCCAAAATCGGGTACCTTTTTTATCAACGAAGTGCAAGAATATATGAAAGAAAGCACGGGCGAATTAGCCACAGTTACTGGTCGTTATTACGCCATGGACAGAGATAATAGATGGGAACGCGTTAAAATTGCGTACGACGGAATTGTTAATGCCGTTGGTACAAAAACTACGGATATTTTAGCAACCATCAACCAAAATTATGAGGCTGGTTTAACGGATGAGTTTCACAAACCAATTGTAATTACAAATGCAGATGGATCACCAAAAGCACAAATAAAAGAAGGAGATGCTGTAATTTTCTTCAACTACAGAACTGATAGAGGACGTGAATTAACGAATGCGCTAAGTCAGAATGATTTTCCTGAATTCGACATGAAAAAGTTAGATTTGTATTACACAACAATGACTTTGTACGATGAATCTTTTACAGGCATCAATGTTATTTACAACAACGATAATATTAAAAATACGTTAGGCGAAGTTTTATCAAAAGCTGGGAAAAAGCAAATTAGAATTGCGGAAACAGAAAAATACCCACATGTAACTTTCTTCTTTTCTGGCGGTCAAGAAGCTCCTTTTAAAGGTGAATCTCGAATTTTAAGAAACTCACCAAAAGTTGCTACCTACGATTTACAACCAGAAATGTCTGCATACGAATTAAAAGATGCCATTTGTGAAGATTTAGAAAAAGGCGAAGCAGATTTTGTTTGTTTAAATTTTGCAAACGGCGATATGGTTGGACATACAGGAATTATGGAAGCTGCTATAAAAGCCTGCGAAACTGTAGACATTTGTGCAAAAGCAGTAATCGAAACTGGTTTAAAAAACGGTTATTCTATCTTGTTAATTGCAGATCATGGTAATTGCGAAACGATGATGAATCCTGATGGTTCTCCAAATACAGCGCACACAACAAACCCTGTTCCTTTTATTTTAATTGATGAGGAAATAAAATCAATAAATAGTGGCGTTTTAGGCGATATTGCTCCTACAATTTTAGAATTAATGGGCGTTGATCAACCAAAAGAAATGACACAAAAATCACTTTTATAATTATGAAAAAAATACTATTCTTATCTTTAGTAACACTTTTTGCTGCTTGTAATTCAACAAAAAAAGTTACAGAAACAAACACAATTGAAACCAAAAAAGTTGAAGTTCAAAAAGCGGCACCTAAAAAAGTAAAACAAGTTGCTAGAGAAATAAATGCTAAAAAAGACGCAGATGGATATTTAACAGGCATCGCTAACAAAGAAACTTTTCAAGATGAAGCTTTTAAAAGTTGGTTTAACAGTAGATATGAAGAATACACAACTGATAAAGAAACAATTGGCAAACTTAAAACAGCTCTTGAAGGCTATACTATAAAAGGATTTATGGGTAGTTGGTGTGGAGATAGCAGAAGAGAAACACCTCGTTTTTATAAACTTTTAGATGAAACTGGTTTTAATCAAAATGATTTTGAACTAATTACAGTGGACAGAAGTAAAAAAACGCCTGACAATCTTCAAGAAGGTTTAAATATTATAAGAGTGCCAACATTTATTTTTTATAAAGATGGCGAAGAAGTTGGCCGTTATGTAGAGTATCCTAGAGAAACTTTAGAGAAAGATATTTTAAAAATTGTAACGGGCAAACCGTACAAACATTCTTACGACAGAAGCGAATAATTTATTTGATTTCAAGAATTTTTTTGACACGGATTTCACAGGCGAGCACAGAAAAAAATCTGTAAACCTTTGTGAAATTTGTGTCTTATTTTTTTAAAGCCATTTTAACCACCTTTGTTTGCTCAAGAAAATTAATTCCTAATAATTAATGGTAACTTTGCATTTCAATTTTTTATAATGATAAAGATTAAAACCAGAGAAGAAATAGAACTTATGCGCGAAAGTGCGTTGGTCGTTTCTAGAACATTAGGGATGCTTGCAAAAGAGGTAAAACCGGGTGTTTCTACTTTATATTTAGACAAACTTGCAGAAGAATTTATTAGAGAACAAGGAGCAATTCCTGGTTTTTTAGGTTTGTACGATTTTCCAAACACACTTTGCATGAGTCCTAATTCTCAAGTTGTTCACGGCATTCCGAATAAAAAACCTTTAATTGAAGGAGATATTATCTCGATAGATTGTGGTGCTTTAAAAAACGGCTTTTATGGTGATCACGCATACACTTTTGCCATCGGAGAAATTGATTTGGAAGTTCAAAAATTATTAGACGTTACCAAAGAAAGTTTATATGTAGGTATCAGAGAATTTAAAGCGGGTAATAGAGTAGGCGATGTTGGTTTTGCAATTCAAGATTTTACAGAAAAACATGGTTACGGAGTTGTAAGAGAACTTGTTGGCCATGGTTTAGGACGCGAAATGCACGAAGATCCAGAAATGCCAAATTACGGGAAAAGAGGAAGAGGAAAGAAATTTGTAGAAGGTATGGTTGTTGCCATTGAACCGATGACAAACTTAGGAACTCACAAAATAAGACAGCATTCTGATGGTTGGACCATTACTACTTTTGATAACAAACCTTCGGCTCATTTTGAGCATGATGTGGCTATTGTAAACGGTAAACCAGAGCTTTTATCAACTTTTAAATATGTAAACGAGTCATTAGGGATTGTAACTGATATTGAGGATGAGTTTAGACAGTAATTATTACATATTACACAGAGATTCGCAGAGTTTTATTTCATGATATTCTGAAGAGTTTCACAGAGAAAAAAAATTATTACGCAGAGATCCACGGAGGTTATTTTGTTGACTTAATAAATGAGTTTCACAGAGAAAAAAAGTTATTACACTGAGATTCGCAGAGTTTATTTTATTGAAATGCTAAAGAGTTCTACAGAGAAATTATGGAGGATAATAAAATTACGGAAAAAATTATTGGAGCTGCAATTGAAGTACATAGAGCTTTAGGTCCTGGTTTATTAGAATCTGCGTATCAAGAATGTTTATTTTTTGAGCTAAAATCAATTGGATTAAACGTAAAAAAAGAAGTTTCACTTCCAATTATTTACAAAGAAATAAAATTAGATCATGGTTACAGAATTGATTTATTAGTTGAAGAAAAAATTGTGTTAGAATTAAAAACTGTTGAAAAATTTACAGAAGTCCATTCTGCTCAAATTTTAACTTATATGAAATTGGGAAATTATCCACTAGGATTATTAGTTAATTTCCATACGAAACTATTAAAAAACGGAATTAAAAGATTTATAAATACATATTAAACTCCGAGAAACTCTGTGCAAAAACTCTGCGATTCTCTGTGTAACAACCATGAAAATATTCAAATCCATCTTAAATACCATCCCAAGACCTTGGCTAATTAAAGCTAGTTATTTAGTGCGCCCAATAATTGCACTTTCTTTAAGCGGTGATAAATTTACAGACCCAATAGACGGCAAAAGTTTTCGTAAATTTTTACCATACGGATACGGAAAACAAAGAGAAAACGCACTTTCTCCCTCAACATTATCATTAGAAAGACATCGATTGATGTGGCTTTTTCTAAAGGATGAAACTGCTTTCTTTACATCAGAAAGCACACTAAAAACCCTACATATTGCACCAGAACAATGTTTTTTAGACATCTTTAGAAAGCAAAAAAACCTTGATTATGTAACATCCGATTTAGAATCGCCAATTGCCGATGTAAAAGCAGATATTTGCGATTTACCATTTGAAGACAACTCTTTTGATGTTGTTTTTTGCAATCATGTTTTAGAGCATATTTCTGATGACACAAAGGCAATGCAAGAACTTTTTCGAGTACTGAAAAAAGGCGGATTTGGTGTTTTTCAAATTCCGCAAGACCTATCAAGAGAAACTACTTTTGAAGACGATTCTATTACCGATAAAAAAGAACGTGCTAAAATTTTTGGTCAATATGATCATGTACGCATTTATGGCAAAGATTACTTTAACAAACTCCGTTCTGTAGGTTTTAAGGTAGCTGAAATTGATTATACAAAAAAAATCGCTCCAGAAAAACTAGAACGATTTTGCTTAATGAAGAACGAAATTCTTCCTGTTTGTTACAAAGAATAAAAACTATTGATGAAATGTATACGTTGCATATTCTTCAATAATTCCTTCGGTATTAGAAAATAAAAGTATCACTTCTAGTTCTGGATGATTCTTTAAAAAAGCTTTTGTTCTTTCTAAACCCATCGCCATAAAAGCCGTTGCATACGCATCAACATCTGCACAATCTGCGCTAGCAATTACAGATGCGCTTAACAGATTACTTTCTGTTGCAAAACCTGTTTTAGGATTTATGGTGTGCACATATTTTTTTCCATCCGCAGTAACTCTAAACTTTCTATAATTGCCAGAAGTTGCCATTGATTTGTTAGAGAGATTTATGTTTTTAAAACCCTCGTTTTCTGCTGCATTTGTAGGGTCGACTACTCTAATTAACCAAGGTTTCTGATTATTTTTTGTCCCTTTTGCTCTTATTTCTCCTCCTATTTCAATTAAATAATTTTCTATTTTTTTTTCATCAAAAAAACGAGCAACTACATCAATTCCGAAACCTTTTGCAATAGCATTAAAATCTAAATAAATTTTTGAATCTTGTTTAATAATCTTTCGATCTTTTAAAGAAACCTTATCAAAACCAACAAATTGCATTTGTTCTTTAACTTCATCTTCCGTTAAATCTTTTCTTTCATTTTTTGGCCCAAATCCGTAAGCATTTACCAAATTACCAACTGTTGGATCAAAAAAACCGTCCGTTTCTTTATATATCTTTTTTGACTTTTGAAAAACTTCAGAAAAAATTGCATCCACAACAATGGTTGAATCACCAGAATTTATTTTAGAAATATCTGAAGTAGAAATATACGTTGATGTTGCTGTATTTATTAGTAAAAACAAACTATCTATAGAGTTTTGGTAGTTAGTAGCCGCGTCTAAATAGGTTATTTTATAAGTTGTACCAAAAACAAGACCTTGAAGTGTAAAATCTTTATTTCGGATTTCTTGTTTACAAGCTATTAAAATTAATAAAATGATAAGAAAAGTGATTATTTTTTTAAGTTTCATGAATTTCTTAATTTTTGAGTAAAAATAGTCTATAAATTTTTCATAATTTATTGTTAAACACGCTTTTTATTGGTTCATTTTGTTAAATTTGTAGACGAATTTAATCAATATAAAGATGAAAAAAGTATCAATATTATTATTAACAGCTATTTTAGTAAGTTCTTGTGTTTCTAAGAAAAAATTTGTTGATTTAGAATCAAAACACGATTTAGCTAAAACAGAATTAGTAGATTTAAAAGCTAATTTACAAAAATGTTTAATTGACAATGAAAGAGAATCTACCAAGGTTTTTACTTTATTAGAGCAAATAAAATATTTGCAAGAAGACAAGAAAACAGCTTTAAAGCAAGTTGAAAACTTAACGGTTTTAACTCAATCTTCATCTGATAATATTAAAACTGTTATTTCTCAATTAAGTGAAAAAGACAAGTACATTAATGGTATTAGAAAAGCAATGACTCAAAAAGATTCTTTAAATCTTGCTATCAAGTTTCATTTAACTAAAAACTTAACAGCTGGTATTCAAGATGAAGATATCGAAGTTAATGTTGAAAAAACGGTTGTTTTTATCTCAATTTCAGACAAATTATTATTTAAAAGTGGAAGCTATAACGTAACTGATAAAGCATACACTGTTTTAGAAAAAATTGCAAAAGTAATTAATGACCAACCAAACATGGAAGTTATGATTGAAGGTCATACAGATACAACTCCTATAAAAAGAGATATCATTCAAGATAACTGGGATTTATCTGCTTTAAGAGCAACTTCTATTACAAGAATTTTACAATATAAATATGGTGTATTACCAGAAAGATTAATCGCTGCGGGTAGAAGTCAATATATTCCTTTAGGACCAAATGATACTGCTGCAAATAGATCTATAAACAGAAGAACGAAAATTATTATCATGCCTAAATTAAATCAATTCTTTGAATTGTTAGAGCAAGATGCTACTAAAAAATAATTTTTAAAACTTTTTATATTAGTAAACCAACTCTTTTTGAGTTGGTTTTTTTTTGTTTTCTATTTGGTAAAAACTTGGCTTTCTGAGAAAAATCTGCTAGTTTCTCATAAATGCTGCTAAATTGAAACTCATCTTATAAATTACTCTTAAACAAACTTACTCTAAAATCTTCAAAAGTCACATAATATGGTTGTTCTTTAAAAGTTTCCTTCCAAACGGTATCATACTCATTTAGGTTTTGCAAATTGCTAGACACTTTTATCAATACAAAACAGTGAATTCTCTTTTTTAAACAATACAAACTTTGGATGTCTTTTTAGCTGACTATCCATTTATTAAAACCTTATTTTTTTCTTACACTTTTCGGCAACGATGTTCTCTGCCTAATTATGTAATTCTTAGCATTATTAAAGTAATCAGCTACTTGTTCATTTTTAATTTTAGAGGATATTTTATTTTTAAAATTTTGATAAACAGATGATTAAAATGAAATAATAAAGTTTGCACAGTCTATAAATCAATATTGGTTTTGTATTACATTTGATACAGTTATAAAAAAAATATTTACAATGATTGTTTCGTTAATGTTAATTGCTGTTGGTTTTTTAGGATTAATTTTTGGAGCTAATTGGCTGGTAGAAGGTTCTTCTTCTTTGGCTAAAAAAAACAATATTCCGGATCTTGTAATTGGTTTAACAATCGTTGCATTTGGTACTTCTGCACCTGAATTGGTAGTGAATTCTGTTGCATCTGTTGACGGACTTTCAGATATCGTTTTGGCAAATGTTATTGGTAGTAATAATTTTAACTTATTTATTATACTTGGTATCGCTGGTTTAGTGTATCCAATTACAGTGCAGTCTTCAACTGCTTGGAGAGAAATTCCGATCTCATTAATAATTTCATTAGTCTTATTCGCACTTGCAAACGATTTTTTTATGAATCAAAATTCAGAGATATCAAGACTCGATGGTATGCTTCTACTTTTCTCTTTTTTCTGTTTTTTATACTATATGTTTAAACAAATGAAATCAGAAAAACCAGCAGTAATTCACTATGAAAAAAAATCAAACTCAAAAATTTGGAGTTTAATTTTAATTGGTTTTGTTGGGCTAATTATTGGTGGGAAGTTAGTGGTAGATAATAGTATTGAAATTGCAACAGAACTTGGAATTAGTCAAAAAATAATTGGATTAACAATCATTGCTGCCGGCACTTCATTACCAGAGTTGGTAACATCGTTAGTAGCTGCTTTTAAAAAGAATAGCGACATTGCAATTGGGAATGTTATTGGCTCTAACATCTTTAATATTTTATTAATTCTTTCTGTTAGTTCTTTAATAAACCCTATAAAATACAATCAGATTTTTAATCAAGATTTAGCAATATTGATTGGAGGTACAATTTTCTTGATAATAGCAATGTTTACAGGTAAAAAAAGAAAATTAGATAGATGGGAAGCACTCATATTAATTACCTTCTATTTAACATACACCACCTATTTAGTGTCTAAAGAACTATAAAATATTTTGTGAATAGCAGAAAAACTTAGTCTTTAAAAATTAACTACTAATCTTTAAATTACTCCAAAATCCTTACAAAATCCTCAAAAGCCACATAATACGGTTGGTCTTTAAAAACAAGATTTTCTACACTTTCTGCATTGGCGACACCTACGCCAGCGCTCCAAAATTTGGCGTTTTGTTTCTTGGCATGTTCTTTAAAAATTTCCATCCAAACGGTATCATACTCATTTGGATCTTGCAAATTACTAAACGTTTTTACCAAAATAAAAATAGTTGGTTCTCCTTTTTTAAATAATACAAACTGTGGATGTCTTTTTAATTGGCTATTAATTGCTTGAAACTCGTAACCCATCGCTTGTAACTTTTCGCCAACGATGTTCATTGCCAAATTGTGCAATTCTTTTATATGCTAATTTAAAGAATACTTGACTTTCTAAAAAAAACAACTAACTTCGTTTAACTCCTGATATAAAACATTAAAACGATTTCATATTATAACAGTTATGAGCAATTAAAAAAACATTCACCTGAAATAGAATGACAAAAAAACAAACAAAACGAATACTCAGAATAATATTTATTATTGTAAGTATATCTTCTTTGTGGCTCGTACCATGGACTTTGGTAAAAGCTTGGATATTACCACTACCTGATACTGTTGAAGAACAAGTAAATAAGGCAATTGATTATGGATTTGATGGAATGATTGTTTATGTGGACGAAGCAGGTAAACCGCCAGCATTTTATACAAGTGGTTGGAAAGACCGAAAAAACAAAATACCGACCTACCCGCAAGCCTTATTCAATATTGGCAGTATCAGTAAGCTATATGTCGCTGTTGCTATCACGAAATTAGTTAAAGACAAACATTTATCTTTAGATAAAACGCTCGCTGATTACTTTCCAGAACTTGTGGGTAGAATTGAAAATGCAGAAAAAATTACTCTGAGGTTGATGATACAACATCGGAGTGGTATTCCAAATTATACGGATTATGGTTATTGGGATAACCGACCGAAAAGTCGTAAAGAAACTCTTGAATTGGCACTTGATTTGCCAGCCAATTTTGAGCCAGGTGAAGATTATGGTTATTCAAACACGAATTATTTATTGCTTCGGAAACTCATGGACAAGGTCTTAGGTTATAGTCGTAACCAATATATTAAGGAGAAAATTTTGACACCACTCCAGCTAAACAATACATTCAATTCTCTTAATGAAGTAAATATAGATGATATTATGAGTGGCTATCATGTTGGCTATGAATCCGATTTAAAAGCGGAATATGGTGGAATGTTTGCTACAGCAGAAGATGTTGGAATTTTTTTAAGAGCACTAAACAATGGTTCAGTGTTTGATGAAGGCGAACAAGAAATCTATTCTTCAATTTATGTGTACAAACATTCGGGGTGGGTTCTTGGGTATCAGAGTTTTTCCGAATATCATGAAGATATTGATACTGTTGTTGTTCTGTTTAATAACACAACAGATTCTAAACTATATATGTGGAATTTGGCAGAAATTGTATATAACCGAATAGTAAAAATAATTAGAAATAAAAAAAGCTCATAACAATCTGTATAGTTAATGGCTACATAGTGTTAAATTTGAAGTTCAGTTCTTTTTTCAAAATTCTTTAATAAACTGAAAGTTTCGACTCTTTAAAACGCCACTAAACATGCAGTAACCGCTAAACGAACCTACTACAAAATCTTAACAAAATCCTTAAAAGCCAAATAATACGGTTGGTCTTTAAAAACAGGATTTTCTACACTTTCTGCATTGGCAATGCCTACGCCAGCAAACCAAACTTTGGCATTTTATTTTTTGGCATGTTCTTTAAAAGTTTCCATCCAAACGGTATCATACTCATTTGGATCTTGCAAATTACTAGATGTTTTTACCAACACAAAAATGGTTGGTTCTCCTTTTTTAAATAATACAAACTGTGGATGTCTTTTTAACTGGCTATTAATTGCTTGAAATTCATAACCAATTTCTTGTAACTTTTCGCCAATGATGTTCATTGCCAAATTGTACAATTCTTTTATATGCTAATCTAAAGAATACTTGACTTTCTAAAAAAAACAACTAACTTCATTTTTCTTCTGATATAAAACATAAAACCGATTTCATATTATAATAGTTGTGCCTAATTAAAAATCCTTACTTCTTTTTGAATTTCTTATCAATCATTTTTCTTTTCCATTCTTCTCCAAAGAAGTCAAAAACATTAAGAGAATAGATTCCCAATATTACTCCCCAAGAAAGCAGTAACCATAAAAAAACACTCCAATTGGATGAATCATTAACTGCAATAATAAATGGAGCTACCAAACTTAAAATTGAAATTGCAACAAGCTTATAAAACCCCTTAACATTTTGAAGGTACTCTTCTTCTTTTCTAATCTGTTCCTTTTCCTCTGTCTTATCTGAATCAGTAATATTGATTTCAAAAACTGCTGCTAAAGATTTCAAAGATTCTAAACCTGCATTCTCTCCATTTTCAATTCTCTGAATAGTTCTTATACTTAACCCACTCATTTCTGCCAATTGGTCTTGTGACCAATGGCGCTCCAATCTCATTTTTTTAGTATCTCTCAAATTAATTGCATCAGGCTTCATAATTTTTCTATGTATTTAATATTAATTATTGAACAAAGATAACTATTGCCTATTCTTTATTACTGAAAACGATGAGACGCTGCTATGACAATTATATGACAGTTGTGTGACACTAATTCTTCAAATAAAAACTAGGCACAACAATATGTATAATTAATTGCTCGCTCTGTGTTTACTAAGAAAATCCTACGGATTTAGCTTTAGTTCGTTTTCTTTTACTAATTTAGTTCCAACCACCGCAATTAATCATACAAAACACGTTGTACTTCATTTTGACAAACTACTAACTAATGATAAAATTCTTTAGAAAAATTCGCCAAAACTTGCTCATGGAAAATAAAACTGGAAAATATTTTAAATATGCAATCGGAGAAATTATTCTTGTTGTTATTGGAATTTTGATTGCATTATCAATTAATAATTGGAACGAAGAAAGAAAAATAAGAGAAAACGAAGTTGTATATCTAAATAATATTAAAAGGGATTTGCAACTATCAATTATAGAAATCGATCAGTTCGTTGATAGGCGAAACTCCCTAATTAATTCAGCAAACACTGTAATGGGTCATTTTAACGGCAAACAAGTAAATAATTGGAATTCATTCAACAAACATCTTGTAGACATCTACACTTGGCAAAGTTTTTATTTAATAGACAACACTTACCAAGAGCTTAAGTATTCAGGGAATTTTGCAATAATCTCAAATGATTCGATAAAAAATGGTGTACTGAATTTAGATTTACTCTATAAAAAATTAAAAAACAATGAAAACCACTGGAGAAATGATGCTGAACAAACACTTCATCCAGGAAGTTATGAAAAACATGATATCAATTCTATGTCAAAAAACTATGTATTTCAACTGTCGAACGGAAAAATGGGAGTTCGTGGAAATTTAACCAAAGAATCCTTTGGAGATATATTTAATGACCAAAAACAAAAGAATGGTTTTGCTTTTGCATCTCTTAATTTTGGAAGTATGAATGGAACTTTTTTTGAAATGAAAAAAAAATGTATGGAACTTATTTCTCAAATTAATAATGAATTAAAAAAATGAGAAATAAAATAAAAACAACTAAAAAACAACACCGTGTATAAACGATTTAATATCATAACAGTTAGCCTCAAGAAAAAAAACCAAAACTCAATAAACTAAAGAATAAACAATGAAAAAATATAAGTTAATAATTTGCATCCTACTATTTGGATACTGTAATAATACCATTGCTCAATTTACCCCTTTAGTACCAACAGATTTTGTTGTTCCTAAATCAAAAGAATATGAACATTTTAGATTAAGAGCCCTAACAATTAATGATGTTGTTAAGGATTATGATGCTGTTATGTCAAGTTCAAAAGAATTACAGGAAATGTTCCCAACTTGGGCTGGATGGCCAAAAAATTTAACTTTAGAACAAGATTTAATTGATTTAGGGTGGCATCAGTCAGAATTTCAAATGAGAAGTTCTTTTACTTATACAGTAGTCAGTTTAGATGAAGGCGAAGTACTTGGTTGCGTATATATTTTACCATTTTATATGAGTGATTTTGATATTGGCACACCAAAAAAGAACAATGGGAATTTTGATGCAGTAATCTATATGTGGGTAAGAACAGGTTTATTAGAAAAAGGAATGGATAAAATCTTGTTTGATAATGTAAAAAATTGGGTTGATAATGAATGGCCATTTAAAAACGTAGCCTATCCAGGAAGAGAGATATCTTGGGACAAATGGGAGACGCTTAAAAAAACCGACTAATCAAATATATTTAAAACAATGAGTGTTAAGCCATTATTATTCCTGCTTATTTTTTCATTTTGTAGTTGTAAGAATTCATCAAATCCAGAATCTAAGGTCAATTTAGAACAGCAACTTACTATTGCCAATAATTTTATCGATGCTTTTTATTCTTTCAATTCTAATGAATTGTTGCCTATGTTAAAATATGCAGAAAATTCTAAATCGGAAATTTTATACTATCAAGGATGGGCAGAAGGCGGTAACTATGAGATTGTTAAAAGATATCCTTGTGAAGTAAAAAATGACACTTTAATTATTTGTCCTGTAACCGTTAAAGATGATTTGATTAAGGCACTCGAACTAAATTTAAATGTAACTGATACTTTTCATATTGTTATAAAAAACGAAAAAATATTTTCTATTACTACTTCATCTAATGACCCACCCATTTTTTATGAAGCAGAAGAATGGATAAGAAAAAACTATCCCGAATTAATTAATGAGCCTTGTAAGGGAATTTGGGAAGACGGTACAACACCGAAAGCATGTGTCCGTGCTATGGTAGAGGGATATTCAAAATTTATTGCCGAAAAAAAAATTAATTCAAATATTGAAAAGTAGAAAATACCAGTAGCTAACAATCTATATAAAATAGGTGAAACAGTAATAAATTAAAGGTTTTTTGCTCGTATCTAACTTTGTGCTTAACCGAAAGATCATCGCTTACCGATTGCCCTACTTTACTTAAACTAACTGTTAAAACCTACCCAAAAATCTTAACAAAATCCTCAAAAGCCACATAATACGGTTGGTCTTTAAAAACAGGATTTTCTACGCTTTTCGCATTTGCAATACCTACGCTAGCAAACCAAACTTTGGCACTTTGTTTCTTGGCATGTTCTTTAAAAATTTTCATCCAAACGGTATCATACTCATTTGGATCTTGCAAATTACTAAACGTTTTTACCAACATAGAAATAGTTGGTTCTCCTTTTTTAAATAATACAAACTGTGGATGTCTTTTTAACTGGATATTAATTGATTGTAACTCATAACCCATTTATTGTAACTTTTCGCCAAAGATATTCGTGGCTAAATTGTGCAATTCTTTTATATGCTAATTTAGAGAACACTTGACTTTCTCAAAAAAAAACAATTAACTTCGTTTAAGTCCTGATATAAAACATTAAAACGATGTCATATTATAATAGTTGCCATTAATACTGACCGAACGACCTTAAATAACAGTTTTATCATCTTTTTCTACTAAAAACACGACTAAAGTGTCATATTTAGGAAATTTTGGTAACTAAAGTAGTAAAGGGAAGTATTAAAAATGAAAAAACAGAAAACCACATTTCTTTCTGCATTAAAAGAAAATCAGGATAAGTTATATAGAATTTGCGCTATTTATTCAGATAGTAATGAAGATTCTAAAGATCTATTTCAAGAAGTTTTAATTCACATTTGGAAGTCAATGAATTCATTTAAAGGTAATTCATCTATTGATACTTGGATGTTTAGGATAGCATTAAATGTTTGCCTTCGTTTTAAATCTAAACACAGAAAGAACCAAAATCGATTTATAAGATTAGACAGTATATCTATTTCTAATATAGGTTCTGAAGAAACTACCGAAACGGATAGTGAAAAACTAATAGCTTTAAGAAAGTGTGTCAAAAAATTGAATGAAGGAGACAAAGCAATAGTTGCTCTGTACCTAGAGGGATTAGCATACCGAGAAATTTCAGAGATACTTGGATTATCTGAAAATCACTTAGCCGTAAAAATCAAGCGGATAAAATCAAAATTGTTTAACTGTATAAATGAATATTATGATTGAAGATGAATTAATTAAAATCTGGCAATCGTCCAGTAAACAGGAACTTATTAAATTTGAGAAATCTAAATTGATGTTAGAATTACAATCAAGTTTAAAACGTTTACACAGATGGTGGAACTATTTAGAACTTTCAGAATCGATTTTAGCTGTATTTGGAGTTTTATTATCTATCCTTTTATTTTTCAAGCTTCCTTTCATTCTGATAAAAATAGCATTAGCATTAATGATAATTTGTGCTATTTATTTAATAATCAAATATCAAGGTGTGAAAAAATTTAAGCCAAGTGACTTGGAAGAAAATTATCTAAATTATCTCAAAAAGAACAGGGAATATCTTCAAACGCAAAAGAAATTCCTTAAAACATATGCTTACTGGGGAATTTTGCCAGTTTACCCAATAATGTTGTTATTTACTATCAGCATTTGGGGAAAAGTTCCAGCATACTTAATTATCCTTATTAATGTGGCTACAATCGGAATAGGTGTTTATGGATATTTCTTAAATAAAAAAAGAGTAAAAAAAGAAATAACCCCAAGAATATCTAGAGTTAATGAATTAATAAATCAATTAGAACAATAGCAAATGATATCCAAATATAGACCTTCAAAAGTTTCAAAAGACTTATTAGAACAGTTGTCAAAAATTTTGAGTTTTACAACTTCAAAAACAAGAAGAGAAACAATCAAACAAAAAAGAAGTCAAAATGGGACTAAAAAGTACTAATGGCAACAACGTGTATAATTTATTGCTGGTTTTAGCCAATTTAAGAAAGTCCTTTGGGACTTTCTTGGTTCTGTTTTATTTACTAACTTTATTGCTTAAAACACACAACAAATCATACACAACAGCGCTAAACGAACCTACTCCAAAATCTTAACAAAATCCTCAAAAGCCACATAATACGGTTGGTCTTTAAAAACAGGATTTTCTACACTTTCTGCATTGGCAATACCTACGCCAGCAAACCAAACTTTGGCATTTTGTTTTTTGGCGTGTTCTTTAAAAGTTTCCATCCAAACGGTATCATACTCATTTGGATCTTGCAAATTACTGGATGTTTTTACCAACACAAAAATGGTTGGTTCTCCTTTTTTAAATAATACAAACTGTGGATGCCTTTTTAACTGGCTATTAATTGCTTGAAACTCATAACCCATCGCTTGTAACTTTTCGCCAACGATGTTCATTGCCAAATTGTGCAATTCTTGCGCTTTTAAAATATGCATTACTTTTTCTTATTACGTAAATTGTAGTTTTTATCTCCTCTTGTTTTTGGCTTCTTGTATTTTTTAGCAATTTCTCTTCTATAAGAACCTCCTTGATTGGTTTTACTATTCTTTTCGCTCTTATCATGAAAAGCAGCTCCTGGCACAAACTCTAAAGCTGTTCTGTTTTTAGACTGTTGGCTATCTTCTTTAGGGCGTTCATCTTCCGTTAATAATTTTGAAATCTCTAAAGCTTCAGGAAGTTCTAAAACCGGAATTTTATAATCCATTAATTCCTCTATAGTCTCTTTATTTTCCTGCTCTTTTTCTGTAGAAAACAAAATGGTTTTACCAGCTTTTTCTGCTCTACCGGTTCTACCGATTCTGTGCATATAATTTTCAGGAAAATCGGGTGTATCAAAATTGATAACATGACTCACGTTATCAAAATCTAAACCACGCGCCATTACATCTGTAGCTAACAAGATCCTGTTTTTTCCTTCATCAAATTGACGAATAGAACGTATTCTGTAATTCTGTGTTTTATTAGAATGTATAATACACAATTCGCTTCCAAAAACTTCTTCTAAATGTTTAAAAAGTAAATCTGCAGTTCTTTTAAAAGCTACAAAAATTAATACTTTATGATACGTTTGTCTGTCTTTTAAAAAGTGATGTAATAAATTTACTTTCGTAAAAAAATTAGGAATATTGTAAGAAACTTGCTCAATATTATCTAACGGAGTTCCACTAACTGCTACCGAAATTTTTTCTGGGTTTTTAAAGAAATCATCAATCAAAGCATCTACATCTTCTGTCATTGTTGCAGAAAATAAAATATTTTGTCTTCTTTCTGGTAACAAATCAAAAATATTCATCAGCTGAAATCTAAAACCTAAATCTAACATGACATCCACTTCGTCAATTACCAATTTCTGAATCGTTTTTAGCTTTAAAACATTGCTCAACGCTAAATCATATAACCGACCTGGCGTTGCTACAATAATATCTTGACCTTGTGCAATTCCTTGCTTTTGAGTGTTGATATTAGCACCACCATAAACTCCTAAAACACGAATATTTAAGTATTTTCCTAGTTTTTCTATTTCATCTACAACTTGTAAAACCAATTCACGCGTAGGAACTAACACCAAAACTCTTGGATGCTGCGTTTTTAAGAATTTTAAATCTCTTAAAATTGGCAACATATAACCAAATGTTTTTCCTGTTCCTGTTTGGGCTATTCCAACAACATCTTTACCAGATCTAATTACAGAAAATGCTTGCTCTTGAATTGGCGTTGGGTTTTCAAAACGCAAATCTTCAATCGCATAGTGTAATTGATTTGATAAGTCTAAATCTTTAAAAGTCATTCTTTTAATTTTTTGCAAAGGTACGTTTTATAAAATGTACAACAATAGTATTCTAAACAGTAATATTTAGTAGTTTTGTTGATGAAAATCAAACTAAAAAATGATTACAGATACGCATACACATTTATATTCAGAACAATTTAATGACGATAGAAAAGCCATGATACAGCGTGCAAAAGATGCTGGCGTTTCTCGTTTTTTTATACCGGCCATAGATTCTTCTTACACAGAAAGCATGTTCTTGTTGGAAAAAGAAAACCCTGATGCTGTGTTTTTAATGATGGGTTTGCATCCAACTTCTGTACAAGAAAATTATTTAGAAGAACTTGCGCATGTAAAAAATTGGATTGATAAGAGAAATTTTTTTGCTATAGGTGAAATTGGCATCGATTTATATTGGGATAAAAGTTTTCTAAAACAGCAACAAGAGGCTTTTAGAACTCAAATTAAATGGGCAAAAGAAAAAAAATTGCCAATTGTAATTCATTGTAGAGATGCTTTTGATGAAATTTTTGAAGTTTTAGAATCTGAAAAAAGTGACGATTTACGAGGGATTTTCCACTGTTTTACGGGTACTTTAGAACAAGCAGAAAAAGCTATTTCGTACAATATGAAATTAGGAATTGGCGGAGTTGCTACTTTTAAAAACGGAAAAATAGATACATTTTTAAACGAAATAGATTTGAAACACATTGTTTTAGAAACGGATTCGCCTTATTTAGCACCCACACCTTTTCGAGGAAAAAGAAACGAAAGTTCTTATATAACAAATGTTATTGATAAATTAGTAGACATTTACGGCATCAGTTTTAATGAAATTGCAAAAATTACTACTCAAAATTCTAAAGATATCTTTAATGTTTAATTTTATGAAAAAATACTGTGTATTTATAATCTTATTTGCATTTTCTAGTACAATTAATTCACAAGAATATAGAAAATATTGGAATGAAGGCAAACTAACTTGGGATGATTTTCAGGCAAAACCAACCAAAAATAATCCAACATATCTTGGATATGTGTTACGATATCAAACGGATAAAAAAGTAGTGGATGACGTTACCTATTTTGGTGTTATTGCAGATGCATATATCGATAAGTCTTTGTCATTTGTTCATCAAAATTTAAAAGATGACTATCATTTAAATTACAATCAAGTAATTTTCAACTTGGTAGAAATTCATAAAAGAAAATTACAAAAACGAATTTACACTATAGATAATATTTTTGATATGAGCCCTTTATTTAGCGACAGCAAAAGTCAGTTAGAAAGAGAGGTTCTTGATTTTCAAGAAGAAGGAAATTACGGAATTCAAAGAGAAGTTACAGATCAATGGCTTTTAAAAACAACAGAAGAATTAGCGGCTTCTAGCTCATTTGAACTACCCGATTTTAGAAAAAGTAATTGGACTTATGGTTTGTATGGTGGTGTAGATTTTGGTTTTTATGGCGATACCTACAGCGAAATTTTTAACAACACAATTGCAATGTCGCTTGGTTTTGAGTTTTCGTATAAAAAAGTATTTATGGGATTAAATATGAGCTTTACGAACAGTAAATTAAATACCGATTTAATGGACGATTCTTTAATGATTCCTGAAGGAGAAAAAAGTACCATCGGACTTTTAAATGGCTATTTCGGATATCCTGTTTATGAAACAAAAAAATTTAGAATTGTACCTTTTGCAGGCTATGGTGTTACCTTTTTTGGAGAAGTAGGAGACCAAGAAAACAAGCAAGAAACTTCGGCAGCAACTTCTATCTTTGGAGTAAACTTTGACTTTAAAAACAAAAAAACCATCAATTTTACGCCCACCTTTTTTGATGTAAGAGAAGAAGGAAACAGTTATTTTGGAGCACGTATTTTTATGAGTAATTCTAATTTTAACCCAAATTTAAAAGGTTACAGTATAAACATTGGTTTGTCTTATGGTATTGAAGGTCGTTTTTTATCAAAAAAATAATTTGATATCATCTAATATAACATCCGTAGTGACTCTAAAAATTGTAGAAAAAGAGGTTCAAAATTTCAATATTTTATAAAAAAATAATTTCTACAGAACTACAAAACTTTTATAATAAAGCAAAAAAACCCGATTTTTAAATCGGGTTTCAATCAAATAAAAGTTGGGGGTTATATTATTTCATCCCTTTTACATTTATCAATAAATTAACGTTAGCGTTTGAGGATACATTTAAACTATTTACATTTAGTCCTAATGTGCTTTCTACGTTTAACATTCCTTTAAACGCTAGCTTGCCATCATTATTAGAATCTTCAAAAGCAGCAAACTTAATTTCATAATCGCCTTCCTTTAAAAAATTTAATTCATAAGTAGTATTTGAAGCTACAATTGCACTTGTAGTTGCATTTGCAAACTGTACATTACTTGCTCCTTGCCCACTCGCTTCCGATTCTGTGTAAACACCTGCTTTATAGGTAAATACTACAATAGTTTCCGCTGTATTATTGCTATCAGAAACAGAACCAGAAACCGTACCAGCTCCTTCATTATTTACCACTCTTACACCTTTAGATAATTCAAAATCAGTTACAAAATCAAAATTACTTTGAATGCTATTCGATGCAATTATTGTTTTTCTTAAATCGAAATCAATAATAATTTCGTTTGCAGTACTTGCTAAAACCTCTACTTTATCAGAAATCTTAATTTCGTTACTAGAAGCTTCTAATTTGTGTTTTAAACCATTTTTTGTTTTAATATAACTTCCAGGAGCATTGCCATTCGCATCCATATCACAATCTAAAATTAAGCTAACACTAGACATTGCACCTACTTTTAAATCTAAATCGCCTAATACTTTTTTTGTTCCATTTTGCAAAGTCATTAAATCAATTGTAGTCGTTGTAAATCCTTGAATAGAGACTCCGTCAACTTTTACATCTGTAATCGTTACAAAAGCGCCACTTACTTCTGCATTGTCAATTGGTGCATCTGTAATAGAAACTTTTGTGTTTCTTGTTTGTGAATCATCTGCCATACTTTCTCCGTTTTCAGAACAAGATGCAAATGATAGTAGTAAAGCTAAAATTCCTGTTTTTAATATTGAATTATTCATAATTATTGATTTTTAAATTGTTATTACTTATTGATTCGTGCTTCTGTTTATTAATGTATTTCGTTTAGCTTTACCCTACCAAATAAATAAATAACTTTTAGAAAAAAAATTTAATAGATTGATTTTAAGCTATTTGAATATTTAAAAAATAAATGTGTTTTACAAAGGATTTACAAGAAATCGAATAGTTTTTATTACTTTTGATGCTGAAAATGCCTTATAATTTGAATTCACATACCACTTATTACAAAACACCTTTAGGAATTGCAAAAATTATTGGCAATGAAAACGGAATTCAGTCTGTTTCTGTTTTAGATGATGACGCAATTTCTGATGAACTACTTAATGCAGAAATCCACAAGTGTTTACAAGAATGCGTTAAACAATTTAAAGAATATTTTAACGGACAAAGGGCTAGTTTTAATTTAACAGTTAACCCTAAAGGAACTAAATTTCAAATAAAAGTATGGCAAGCTTTACTAGACATTCCTTATGGTAAAACCAAAAGTTACTTAGAACAAAGTAAGGCTTTAGGTGATGTAAAAGCGATACGCGCCGTTGCCTCTGCAAATGGTAAAAACCCAATTTGGATTATTATTCCGTGTCACAGAGTTATTGGTTCGGATGGTTCGTTAACAGGATATGCAGGCGGAATTTGGCGTAAAAAATGGTTATTAGCTCATGAAAATCCAGTAAAACAGCAATCTCTTTTTTAAATTAAATCTATTAAAACATAAAAAACATATTTTTACGTTCATTAGGTATTGTTTTATATGTTTCAAAAAAATATTTTCTTTTTGATTTTTCTTATTGGATTTTCTATCCAATCGCAAACAATATCTAAAGATTTTAGAAAAAAAGTTATTGAAGTAAAAACAGATACCATTCAATTAGATTCTGTTCCTATCAATTCTCAAAGATTTAAAATCCTTGATGTTTCAAAAAAAGAGCTTTTTTCTTCGGATTATAAAATAGATTTTAACCAAGCAGTCTTAATTATAAACTCAAAAAAATACTCAAAAATTACCGTAGAATATTTTAGATTACCAGATTTTGTTACAAAAACCTATGCTCCTTTTGATGAAAAACTCATCATAAAAAACACCACTAATAATGGCGTTTTATATAGTTTAACCACTAATAAAAAAGCATCCGAAGTAAAGCTCTTTGAAGGTTTAGAAACCAAAGGTTTTATTACAAGAGGCCTTACTTCTGGCAACAACCAAAATGCAGTTACAAACTCGGCTTTAGATTTAGAAATATCTGGCAAACTTTCTAAGGATGTTACTTTAAGAGCTAATATTTTTGACACTAATATTCCGATTCAAGAAAATGGATATTCGCAAAATATCACAGATTTTGATCGAATTTTTATTGAAATGTTCAGCGATAATTGGCGTGTAAAAGCAGGTGATATTTCACTTAAAAATAACAAGAGTTTCTTTTTACCTTTTACAAAACAAGTTGCTGGTTTAGAGGTTGAAGCAAACATCAACGAAAACTTAAAAGTTGCTGCATCTGGCGCAGTTGTTAGAGGAAAGTTTAATAATTTTAGATTTGTTGGCGTCGAAGGAAATCAAGGGCCGTATAAACTTTTTGGTGCAAATAATGAAGCTGCAATTTTAATTATTGAAGGCAGTGAAAGTGTTTATGTAAACGGAATTCCTTTAAAGCGCGGAGAAAATGGAGACTTTACTGTCAACTATAATTTAGGAGAAATTTCTTTTAATACTATTTTTCCTATTACAAATGATATGAGAATTACGGTAGAATTTCAATATTCGGATAGAAATTACACCCGTTTTATTACTTATGATAAAGTATCTTATGAAAGTGAAAAACTAACTATTGCGGGTTATTTTTATTCGGAAAACGATGCTAAAAATCAGCCAATACAACAAAATTTAACCATAGAACAAAAACAAATTTTAGCAAATGCTGGCAACAATACAGATGCTATGTTTTCTGAAAGTGCTTTTTTAGACACTTATAATGAGAACAAAATTTTGTATAAGAAAGTAACAACAGGAGCTGTAGAAAACTTTGAATATTCCAAAATTGAAACCGATGAATTGTACAGCGTAACTTTTACAAATGTTGGGGCAAATAATGGCGATTATAATTTAGATAGAAGCATCGCTATTGGCAATATTTTTGTTTTTGTTGGGGTAAATCAAGGAGATTACCAACCTATTGTAAATTTAATTGCGCCAACAAAATCGCAATTTTTTATTGTAAAATCAAATTATAATCCAACAGAAAAAACGCGGTTTAATTCAGAAATTGCATTGAGTAATAACGATGCCAATTTATTTTCTAACATAGATGACAATCAAAATAAAGCATTGGCGGCAAAAGTTGGTTGGCAACAAGTTTTAATTGATAAAAAATGGCAGTTAAAAAGTAACATCAATTATGAGTTTGCACACAAAAATTTTAGAACAATTCAGCGTTGGGAAACCGTAGAGTTTAATCGAGATTGGAATATTTTAACCAATACAGCTACAAAAAACTATTTTCAATCCGAAGTACGTTTGCAAAACAAAAAAGATGATTTTGTACTGTATCGCTTTAACAATCTAAATTATACGGATGTTTTTAACGGAACTAAACACGAACTAAAATCGAAATTAAAGTTAAATAATACCGCTGTTTTTGTTGATGGAAGTTTTTTAGAAAACACCTCTACACTAGAAGACAATTCCTTTTTTAGAGCCAGCGCAAAAGCAGAGCAAAGTTTAAAAAAATCTTGGATTGGCGCTTTTGTAAATTTTGAAACGAATAGCAGAAAAAATATTGATACTCAAAATTTTGTAGCTACAAGTCATCGTTTTAAAGAATATGAAGGTTATTTTGGCGTTGGAGATTCTACTAAAATTTTTGCAAAAATCGGGATTAATTACAGAAATAATGACAGCATCAAATTGAATGAATTTACTGAAATTAACAACCGAAAAACGTTTTATATTAACAGTAAACTCATCCAAAATAAAAATACTGATTTAAGTGTGTTTGCAAATTACAGAATCACAAAAAATAACTTTACAGAAGACGAAAAAAACTTGAATTCAAGAATTGTTTTTAATCAGAAATTATTTAATGAATTTATTCTTTTAAGTTCTGTGTATGAAACCTCTTCGGGCAATGTTCCAAGACAAGATTATATGTATGTAAAAACCGAGCCTGGCTTTGGTTATTATACATGGATTGATTACAATAATGACGGCGTGCAAGATTTTAATGAGTTTGAAATTGCACAATTTCAAGACCAAGCCAATTATCTTAGATTGCCAAAACCAAACTTGCGTTTTCTGGCAACACAACGCGCAAAATTTCAGCAAAATGTAACAGTAAACCCAAGAAAATGGTCAAATACAACTGGTTTTAAAAAACTGATTTCTCATTTTTACAATCAGAGTTTTTTATCCGTGGCAAACGAACAAGAAAGAGGAGAAAATTCGTTTCAATTAAATCCTTTTAATTTTGATGAAAACTCGTTAATTGGCTTAAATCTAAGTTTTAGAAACAGTTTGTTTTTCAATAAAGATTTACAAAAAAACAGTGTAACTTTGACCTACGGTGATTCTAAAATAAAACAACAGTATTTTATTGGTAATCAAGAAAATAACATAAAACTTTATCAACTAGAATACGCTCATAAATTTGCAGATTTTTGGTTGATAGACCTTTTGGGTAAAACAGCTATAAACACGTTAGAAACTGAGAATTTTATCAACAGAAATTACGAAATTGATGCAAAAGAAATTCAGCCAAAACTCACTTTTTTATACAATGATAACAACCGATTTTCTGCGTTTTATCACTTTAAAAACAAGCAAAACAAACTGCAAGATTTCGAAGTATTAAAGCAACAAAAATTCGGAGTGGAATATTTTTATATCAGTAAAAAGCAAAATCAGATTTCTGCAAATCTTAATGTGTTTTTAAATGATTTTACAGGAAGTGTAAATACGCCCGTTGCTTATCAAATGTTAGAAGGATTGCAAAATGGAAAAAATTATACCTGGAGTTTATTATTTAATCAGAAACTAAATTCTTTTTTAAACTTAAACCTGAATTACTTAGGCAGAAAAAGCGAAAATTCTAAAACTATCCATATTGGAAGTGTACAATTAAGAGCAAATTTTTAAACGAACCATTTTCTAAGTTGAAATATTTTATTTATATGTAATAAATAATTAAATTTGCAGTGAATGACTAAATTAATAACAATACTATTATCAAATTTGATTCTACTTCAGAGTCTAAATATTGATGTTGCATCATTTACTAAACTAAATGTATTGTTAGAACACGCGCAGTATCATCAAGAAAAGTATGGTGATAGTTTTTTTGAATTTTTATATGAACATTATGGAGATCAAGATCTTGTAGCTAAAAAAAATCATAAAGAACATAAAGACTTACCTTTTAAGCAGCACACGCACAATTGCACGCACCACATTACAGATTTTAGCTTCAATAATTTACTTTTTGAAATAAGCAATAATATTGTTTTAGAAGCTAAACCCAATTATTCTTACAAAGAATCACTTTCATTTTTCGAAAAACCTTCTATTTTTCAGCCACCCAAACATGCCTAAATTATTTTAGATTTTAACCCTATTTTTAAATAGGCTTTTATTATTTCTTAAATTATTTATGGATTATGTTAGAAAACATTATAAAATTCAGCTTAAAAAATAAGCTGCTTATTTTCATTTTTACAGCATTTATTATTGGTTTTGGTATTTTCTCATTAACCCAAATACCTATTGGCGCTGTGCCAGATATTACCAATAACCAAGTGCAAGTAATTACTACATCGCGTAACTTATCTACACAAGATATTGAACAATTTATAACCTACCCAGTTGAGCTAGAAATGGCTAATTTACCGGGTGTAGAAGAAATTAGATCAATTTCAAAATTTGGATTATCGGTAGTAACTATTGTTTTTGATGACGATATGGGCACTTATCTACCAAGACAATTAATTGCAGAAAAAATTAAATCGGCTTCCGAAAAAATACCTCAAGGTTTTGGCACACCAACAATGGGACCAATAACAACCGGTTTGGGCGAAATTTACCAATATATTTTAGATGTAAAACCAGGTTACGAAGATAGATATTCAACTACCGAGCTGCGTACCATTCAAGATTGGGTTGTTAAACGTCAACTATCCGGCATTCCTGGAGTTGTAGAAGTGAATACTTGGGGCGGACTTTTAAAGCAATATGAAGTTGCTATAAACCCGAATAAACTAAATGCCATGCAAATTTCTGTAGTCGAAATTTATGATGCTTTAGAAAAAAACAACAGTGTTGCAGGTGGCGGTTATATTGAAAAAACGAACGAAACATTTTTTATTCGTGGCGAAGGTTTGATAAAAAGTTTAGATGATATTGGCAATATTGTGGTTAAAAATGAAGGCGTACCTATTTACGTTAAAGATGTTGCTAAAATTGGTTTTGGAAGCGCTACACGTTTTGGCGCCATCACAGGAAATGGTGAAGGTGAAAAAGTGCTTGGCCAAATTATGATGCTGAAAGATGGAAATTCTAAAGCAATTATTGACGCTGTAAAAGAACGCGTTACCGAAATACAAAGTAGTTTACCCGAAGGCGTTTATATAAACGGATTTTTAGAAAGAAGTGAACTGATTGATAAAACTACATTTACAGTATCAGAAAACCTGATTTTAGGCTCATTAATTGTAATATTTGTGGTCGTTTTATTATTAGGAAATCTACGTTCTGGTTTAGTTGTAGCTTCTGTAATTCCTTTAAGTTTATTATTTGCAATTTCACTGATGAATGTGTTTGGTGTTGATGCCAATTTAATGAGTTTGGGCGCCATCGATTTCGGAATTATCATTGACGGTGCTGTAATTATTGTCGAGTTTATTGCCTTTAAGATAATTAGCGAAAGTGACAAACTAAAATCGCTATCGACAGAAGTAAAACAGAAAGAAATTGATGCAATTACACTTAAAAGCGCCTCAAAAATGATGAATTCTGCCATTTTTGGACAATTAATCATTTTAATTGTTTTCATTCCTATTTTATCTTTAAGTGGCGTAGAAGGTAAAATGTTTAGACCTATGGCACTTACTTTTAGCTTTGCCTTAATTGGTGCAATGTTGTTGTGTTTAACGTACGTTCCGGTTGTGTCTTCACTCTTTTTAAAACCTCAAAAACAAAGCGAAAAGAACATTTCTGTTCGGCTAATGAAAGCTTTAAACTCTTGGTACAGTCCATCAATTAATTGGGCATTGCAGCACAAAAAAATCGTGATCGGCTTTGCAATATTCTTATTAGCATCTAGCGTGTTTCTATTTAGTAGAATGGGCGGCGAATTTGTGCCTACGCTAGATGAAGGTGATTTTGTGATTCAACCTGTATTAAAAACAGGAACATCACTTGGTAAAACCATAGAAATTACCACTAAAATTGAACAAATTCTTTTAGATAATTTTCCAGAAGTTGATCAAGTAGTTAGTAGAATTGGTGCTGCAGAAGTTCCTACAGACCCAATGTCTATGGAAGAAAGCGATGTTATTATCAAATTAAAACCAAAAGACGAGTGGGTTTCTGCAGAAAGTAAAGACGAATTAGCAGATAAATTTAAAGAAGCCTTATCAATAATACCTGGTATGGAAGTAGAGTTTACGCAACCAATAGAAATGCGTTTTAACGAGTTAATTACAGGTGTTAGAGCAGATGTTGCCATTAAAATTTTTGGTGATGATTTATCTGTTTTAGCTAGCAAAGCAAACGAAGTAAAAGAGCTTATTAAAAATATTGAAGGTGCCTCTGACATTATTATAGAAAAAGTAGAAGGTTTGCCACAAATGAGCGTAACCTTTAACCGAAGTAAAATTGCACGCTATGGTTTAAATATTGCGGATGTAAATGAGATAATTACCATGGGATTTGCCGGCAGTACAGTTGGCAACGTCTTTGAAGGTGAAAAACGTTTCGATTTAGTAATTCGTTTAGATGAAAACAATAGAAAAAATCTAGAAAGCCTGCAACATTTATATATTGATACTCCAAACGGAACTAAAGTTCCGCTTAGCGAATTAGCAGAAATTAAATATACAACAGGTCCTGCCAAAATTTCAAGAGACGATACAAAACGTAGAATTGTAATTGGCGTAAACGTTAGAAATAGAGATTTACAATCGGTGGTTAATGATGTAAGAGCTATTGTTGATCGTAAACTAAAATTACCAGTTGGCTACAAAGTAACCTATGGAGGCCAATTTGAAAACCTACAAAGTGCAAAAGCACGATTAATGGTAGCTGTTCCTGTTGCTTTAGCTTTAATTTTTCTGCTTTTATACTTTGCATTTGGTTCTGTAAAAGAGGCTTTACTAGTCTATTCTGCCATTCCTCTTTCTGCAGTTGGTGGTGTTTTATTACTTTGGATTCGAGACTTGCCTTTTAGCATTTCTGCCGGTGTTGGTTTTATTGCACTTTTTGGAATTGCGGTTCTTAACGGAATTGTTTTAATTGAACATTTTAAAGAACTTAAAGCAGAAGGTGTAGAAGATATTGAAGAACGCATAAAAAGAGGAACAAAAGAACGTTTACGACCTGTTTTGTTAACGGCTGCTGCCGCTGCATTAGGTTTTTTACCAATGGCAATTTCTACAAATGCAGGTGCCGAAGTACAACGCCCATTAGCAACAGTGGTTGTTGGTGGTTTGGTAACTGCAACCATTTTAACATTAATTGTTTTACCCGTTTTATATGCGTGGTTCGAGGAAAAAAAAGCTATTAAAATGAATAAAAATGCTGTTTTAACTATTCTTGGTTTCTTTTTTATCCTAAGTAATTCTGCACAAAGCAAACTAACTTTAGACGAAACTTTAGCGTTAGCTATTAAAAATAATGCGAGTTTAAAAGCTTCTAATCTAAAAGTAGCAGAAAGTAATGCACTTGTTGGAAACGCATTTAATTTTGATAAAACTGCTGTTTATTATAGTTACGACGAAAATAACTTGGCTATAAATAATCAACCTTTAAAAGTTTTTGGGATAGCCCAAGATTTTAAATTTCCGACAGTTTATTTTGCTGATAAAAAAGTGCAGGAAGCAAAAGTAAGTATCGAGGAAACTCATTATAATATTCAGTTTTTACAAATTAAAAAGGCTGTCTACAGTAAGTATTATCAGCTTAGTTATGCAAAAAATAAAGTTAAAACTTATCGTTTTTTAGATAGTTTATATGCTGATTTTGCTAAAAAAGCGAAACGGAAATTTGAATTAGGTGAAACTAATTATTTAGAAATGATTACTGCCAAATCAAAACAAAAGCAACTTGAAACAGCCTATAATCAAGCATTGCAAGAGGTTGTTTTTTCATCGGAACAATTAAAAGCAGTAGTACAAATAGATTCTTTACATATTATAGACCAACCGCTTCAAAAGTTAAAAATTGAAACTATTGCTACGCCAGACAATTTAGGTTTGCGCTATTTTGAAGATGTAAAAAACTATCAACAGGCTTTGACTAAAAAAGAGAAACAAAATTTATTGCCAGATATTAGTTTAGAGTATTTTCAAGGAACGAATAGCCAACTAAATAGAAATATACAAGGGTATCAATTGGGTTTAAAAATTCCGTTATTATTTTCTGGTAATAGTTCAAAAATTAAAGCTTCAAAGATTGCTCAAGAAATTGTTTCTGAACAAAAGCAAGATTACAAAACAAAGTTAGAAACCCAATACAATGCGCTTTTAGCAACCTTAAAACAATATCAACAGGCTGTAAGTTATTATGAAAATGAAGGAGAAATCCTTAAAGATGAAATAATAAAAACTGCCAACCTTACATATAAAGAAGGAGAAATAGACTTTTTTCAATACATCCAAAGTTTAGAAACTGCAAAAGATATTGAAATTTCTTATTTAGAAAATCTAAATGCGCACAACCAAACTGTAATTAACATTAATCATCTTATTTTAAATACTTTTTAAAAAATGAAAAACTTATATATAATGCTATTTTCATTCGCTTTTTTAGCGTGTGGAAATCAAGAAAAAAATACGAATACCAAGACAGAAACTACCGTTGACAAAAGTGAAATTACTATTACAAAAGCACAGTTTGAAAGCGAAAAAATGGAAATAGGCCAAATTTCTGAACAAGCTTTTAACACGGTAATAAAAACAAACGGAATGATAGACGTTCCGCCAGAAAACAAAGCGAGTGTTAGTACTTTTGTTGGTGGATATGTAAGTAAAATTCCGCTTTTAATTGGTGATAAAGTAGTAAAAGGTCAGTTAATAGCTAGTTTAACGAATATTGAATTTGTAGAAATGCAACAACAATATTTAGAAATTTCGGAACAACTTGCGTATTTAAAAAATGAATATATCAGACAAAAAACGTTATTTGACGAACAAATTACATCTCAAAAAAACTACTTAAGAGCAGAAAGTGCATACAAAAGTAATTTAGCTACTTATAATGGTTTACGTCAAAAATTACAAATGCTAAATATTAATCCTACTGCTGTTGATCGCGGACAAATTACATCAACCATAAATATTTACGCACCAATAAGTGGTTATATTACAAAGGTAAATGTTAGTAACGGTTCGTTTGTATCTTCTGCAAGTGAGCTGTTAGAAATTGTGAATACCAATCATATTCATCTTGAACTATCTGTTTTTGAAAAAGATATTTTAAAGGTTAAAAAGGAACAAAAAATACTTTTTAAAGTTTCTGAAACATCCAATAAAATGTATGATGCAGAAGTGTATTTGGTGGGCACATCTATCAATAATGATAGAACTATTAAAGTTCATGGTCATATACATGAAGAAGAAAAAATGAAATTTATTACAGGAATGTTTGTAGAAGCAGATATCATTTGCGATTCTAAAAAAGAAATCTCGCTTCCAAAAAGTGCTATTATTCAGGATGAAAACAACTATTTTGCTTTAATTTTAGCGGATGAAAAGGAAAATAAGTATCAATTTAAAAAGGTTAAATTAACTATTGGCTTGCAGGATGAAAACTATGTTCAAGTAAAAAATTATGAGGTACTAGAAAACAAAAAAGTTCTTACCAAAGGTGTTTTTATGCTGTTGAATAATTTTTCTGAAGAATAAAAAACCTATTTTAAACTAGATTCATTATATAATAAAAAATTAGATTCATTTTTTTAAACATAATTAGCAACCAATTAAGTAAAAAAAAGATAATTAAACAATTCGAGCAAAAAAAACACAATTAAAAGACCTTTTTTTATTTTCTTGGAATGCTTTTTGTATACTTTTGTTTAATTAAATCTAAAATAATAAACTATGAAAAAAATTGCTTTACTACTTTTTTTATTTACAACTACAATATCATTTGCTCAAGAAAGAGCAGAACAATATCCGCAGGATATTAACAAAAAACATGAATTAAAATTAAATGCATTTAGCTTAATTGTATTTTCTTCTTTGGATGTTTCTTACGAATATTTATTAAACAAAGATTCTTCTTTTGGGGTAAGTGTTTTCTATAATTTTAACGACATAAATAATGAGTTATATTATCCAAAAAAGTTTTCTTTAACACCTTATTATAGATGGTTTTTTACTGAAAAAACGTTAGCAAGAGGTTTCTTTGTAGAAGGTTTTGGAATGCTAAACACGTATGAAGATATAAATTATGGTTATTATGACAATAATGGAAATTATATAAATAACAACAAAGCAATAAGTGAAACAGATTTTGCTTTAGGTGTTTCTGTTGGTGGTAAATTTACTATAAAATCTGGCTTTACTGCAGAAGTATACGCAGGTGTTGGTAGAAATCTTTTTAACAACAATGACAACAATAATAACAATTTTGAAAATAATATAATTACTAGAGGCGGAATTTCTTTAGGATACAGATTTTAAAAAATCCTGCTAAAATTATGTATTTTTGCACCATAATTTTTAAAAAAAACGTTATTAAATAAAAATAATACCCATGAAAAAAACAATCTTAATTATTACATTACTTATTGGTTCTTTTGGCTTTGCACAACAAGAAATAAAATTAGACCTCGCAGATGCTTTAATTGTTAAAAGCTTAGAGTTTTCTTACGAAAAATATTTAACTGATGAATCTTCTATCGGAGTTTCTGCTTTATTCAATTTAGCAAAACAATCAAGCGATTTTAGATACAATGAAAACACTATGATAACGCCTTACTATCGTCATTATTTTACAACAAACTCTCAATGGAATTTATTTGGTGAAGGTTTTTTTGGGATAAATTCTGGCAAGTATGAGGTTACAGATGAAGCTAGTCAAGAAATAAGCTATGAAAAATATACAGACGGTGCTTTAGGTGTTGCTGTTGGTACAAAATACATTGCAACTGGTGGTTTAACTATTGATTTATATGGCGGAATTGGTCGTAATTTATTTGGCACAAATTCTCCTGTCTTAGTGCCAAGAGTTGGTTTAAATATTGGTTGGAGATTCTAAACACTCACTTTAAACTTTACTAAAAAACAAAAATCCGCTAGAAATAATTTCTAACGGATTTTTTTATGCTTTAAGAACAATGTTTCTACATCTTTTGCAACCAAGTTTTAACTGCAACTGCTTCTTTAATTATTCCTTTTAAATCTGCTATTGCAACCCGTTTTTGTTCCATAGAATCTCTATATCTAATTGTTACCGTATTATCTACTAATGTATCATGATCTACCGTAATACAAAATGGCGTTCCGTTTGCATCTTGTCTTCTATAACGTTTACCAACAGCGTCTTTTTCATCATAAAAAACATTAAAATCCCATTTTAAATCTTCCATAATTTCACGGGCAACTTCTGGCAAGCCGTCCTTTTTAACCAAAGGTAAAATTGCTGCTTTAAAAGGTGCTAAAACTGATGGTAATTTTAAAACAGTTCTTGTTGTTCCGTTTTCTAAATCTTCTTCTACCAAAGAATTAGAGAAAATAGCTAAGAACATTCTATCTAAACCAATAGAAGTTTCTACTACATACGGCGTATAACTTTTATTTTCTTCATGATCGAAATACTGTAATTTCTTACCAGAATGTTCTTCATGTGCCTTTAAATCGAAATCTGTACGTGAATGAATTCCTTCTAATTCTTTAAATCCGAA
The DNA here is from genome assembly GCF_002954665.1 of Polaribacter glomeratus. Classification (GTDB taxonomy): domain Bacteria; phylum Bacteroidota; class Bacteroidia; order Flavobacteriales; family Flavobacteriaceae; genus Polaribacter; species Polaribacter glomeratus. The sequence continues at coordinate 135,332 of NZ_MSCM01000002.1, forward strand.
AGGAAAGTTAAACTCTATATCTGCTGCTGCGTCTGCATAATGTGCTAATTTATCATGGTCATGAAAACGATAATTTTCTGCACCCATACCTAAACTTAAATGCCATTTTAAACGCGTTTCTTTCCAATGATCATACCATTCTTTTTGAGTGCCTGGTTTTACAAAAAATTGCATTTCCATTTGTTCAAATTCGCGCATTCTAAAAATAAATTGTCTTGCAACAATCTCATTTCTAAAGGCTTTACCTGTTTGCGCAATTCCGAAAGGAATTTTCATTCGTCCAGATTTCTGAACATTTAAAAAGTTTACAAAAATACCTTGCGCCGTTTCTGGTCTTAAATAAACTTGTGTAGAATTTTCTGCGGATGCCCCAATTTGAGTTCCAAACATTAAATTAAATTGCTTAACCTCTGTCCAATTTCTAGAACCCGTTAAAGGATCTGCAATTTCTAACTCTTCAATCAACAATTTTACATCCGCTAAATCTTCGTTACTTAAAGACGAACCCATTCTTGCTAAAATGGTAGTTATTTGTTCTTGATAACCAACAACTCTTGCATTTGTAGCTAAAAACTCTTCTTTATTAAAAGCATCGCCAAAACGTTTTGCAGCTTTGTCTACTTCCTTATTTATTTTACCTTCAATTTTAGCGCAATAATCTTCGATTAAAACGTCTGCTCTATATCGTTTTTTTGAGTCTTTATTATCAATTAAAGGATCGTTAAAAGCATCAACATGTCCAGAAGCTTTCCAGGTTGTTGGATGCATTAAAATTGCAGCGTCAATACCCACAATGTTTTCATGCATTTGTACCATTGCTTTCCACCAATAATCTCTAATATTTTTCTTTAACTCAACTCCATTTTGAGCATAGTCGTAAACCGCACTTAATCCGTCATATATTTCGGATGATTGAAATACATAACCGTATTCTTTTGCGTGCGATAAAACTTTTTTAAAGTGATCTTCTTGTTTTGCCATAATGGTCGCAAAGATACACGTTTAGAGAAATTTTTCAAGAAAAATCTAAACGACTTTTTTACAGCGATAAATAAATGCTGGCGGCATATTTAAAGGCTCAAACTCTAAGGATATAGATTCTTTAAACACATTTTTTAATTTTTTAAAATAGCTTAGGCTATATTGATACTGAATAAAACTGCCATTTTCTTCTAAAACTTCAAAAGATTTTTCTAATATTTGATTAGAAACTTGATCTGGAATAATGGTAAGTGGTAAGCTAGAAATAATATAATTTACTTTATAGATGTTTAGTTTCTCTAATTCGCCAACAATTTTTTCTGCGGATGCTTTTAAAACAATTAATTGTGGATTTTGTAATTCTTGCAATTGCTGATAAAAATTATCATTAATTTCAAAACAAATTAAGGTTGCGTTTGGTGATAAGTTTTCTAAAATATATTTAGTAATTGCTCCATTTCCTGGGCCCAATTCTACAATAACATCTGCTTTAGAGAAATTAATTTCTCGCAACATTCTTTTTGATAAAAACCTTGAACTGGGAGTAATAGTGCCTAATGTGTTGATGTTTTTTAGGGCTTCTTTCAAAAAATTTATTCTGCTAGACACTTGTTATTTCTTATTAATTAAGTATATTTCTAAAAAATTGTTGTGTAAAGATGAGACTTTTAAAAGACTTATTCCATCTTTTTTATCCTAAATTATGTGTTGTTTGCGAAGATAACTTAGTAGAAAACGAAACTACTATTTGTACACTTTGCAGACACGATTTGCCTTTAACTAATTTTACAGATTACAAAGAAAATAAAGTTACCCAAACATTTTATGGCAGAATACTTATAGAAAAAGCATTTTCTTTACTTTTTTACAGAAAAAAAGGAAGCACTCAAAAATTAATTCACGACTTAAAATACAAAGGAAATGAAGAAATTGGCGTTTTCTTTGGTGATTGGCTAGGTGAAATTCTAAAAGAAAATAACGAATTTGCAACTATTGATTATATCATTCCTGTGCCCTTACATCCAAAAAAACTAAGAGAAAGAGGGTATAACCAAGTTACAAGGTTTGGTAAAACACTAAGTAAGCATTTAGAAATTGAGTATTTAGAAAATTATTTAATCAGGATTTCATCAACCAAAACCCAAACTTTTAAAGCACGTTTTGAACGTTTTAATAATATTGAAACAAAATTTCTTTTAACAAATCCTTCTTTTTTTGATCATAAAAACATTTTATTAATTGATGATGTTATTACAACTGGTGCAACTTTAGAGGCCTGTGCAAAAGAATTTCTAAAATCTAAAAACTGTACCATAAATATTTTAACCATGGGCTATACAGAGTAACTTTTATGATTTTATATTCAAAAATTATCGTTAATTTGTATCAAATTTAATTTTGTGAAAATAGTTTATCGATTTCTTTTATTAACCCTCTTACTACTCTTTGCTGCCAATTGCGCAAGAACAGGTAGACCAGAAGGTGGCCCAAAGGATGAAAAAGCACCTTTATTTGTAACTTCTATTCCGCCTTACGAAACTGTAAAATTCAATAAAAAAGAAATTAAAATCAACTTTAATGAATACATCGTCTTAAAAGATTTAAACAGCCAATTGGTAATTTCCCCGCCAATGAAAAATCCTCCGTTAATTTCTCCGCAGGGTTCATCCAGCGAATATATAAAAATTCAGATTTTAGATACTTTACAAACAAATACAACCTATATTTTTAATTTTGGAAACGCAGTTCAAGACAATAATGAAGGTAATAAATTAGAGAATTTTAAATATGTTTTTTCAACAGGAACGTATATCGATTCTTTAACAACGTCTGGCAGTATTAAAGATGCTAAGCTTATTGAAGCTCCTAAAAATATTAATATTCTATTGTATCGATTAGACAGTTCTTTTACGGATTCTATTATTTATAAGAAAAAACCTAATTATATTACAAGCACCTTAGATACTACTATTTTTAAGTTTACGAATCTTAGAAAAGGGAACTATTTAATGTTGGCTTTGCAAGAGTCTGTTAATGATTATATCTTTAATCCGGTAACAGAAAAAATTGGTTTTAGCACAGATACCATCCAATTTCCAAGAGATAGTGTCGTTAAAAAACCGATTATTTTATTTAAAGAAGAACAACCTTATCAATTTAAAAGAGCCAAAGAAGTTAGTAAAGGAAAAATAGAATTTGGTTTTGAAGGCGCTGCAAAAAACATGCAAATAAAAGTACTTTCTAAAGTTCCTGATAATTTTAAAAGTTTCTCAAAATTTGAAGTAGAAAAAGACACGTTAAACTTTTGGTTTACTCCTTTTGAAGCAGATTCTTTAAATTTTGCAGTTTCAAACAATAATTTTTTAGACACTTTGACGGTAAGATTGCGAAAAAATAAAATTGATTCTTTAGTTATAAACTCATCCGTAAGTAATGTTTTACATTTTAGAGACACCTTATTTTTAAAGAGCAACAACCCAATTATAAAGATTGATACAAGTAAAATAAGCCTTTTTGATAAAGATACCATCGCTGTAAAATATAAGGCATTTCTTTCTGAAAAGGAAAATAAAATAGCGTTTATTTTTGATAAGAAACCCGTAGAAAAATATATTTTTACTGCTTTACCAGATGCCTTTAATGATGTGTATTTGGTTAAAAATGACACCTTAAGATATCGTTTCTCTACCAAAGAGAAAGAAGATTATGGCAGAATCACTATGAATGTTACTAATGTAAATTCTAAAAATTTAATTATTGAATTGCTCACAGGAACTAAGAAATTTGAAGTTGTACAACGCAACTTTATATCCACGTCTCAGTCTATTATTTTTGATTTACTAGAGCCCAAAAAGTATACTATTAGAGTTATTATTGATGAAAATAAAAACAACAAATGGGATACTGGTAATTATCTAAAAAGGCAACTTCCCGAAATTATTCTGTATCATAAAGAAATCAATAATGCAGATTTAAGAGCCAATTATTTTCTAGAGGAAAATTTTATTGTGGAGTAAAAATTATTAAAAAAACCTGAAAGAATTTAAAACTTTCAGATTTTTTTTGGTTAAAAGTTTTCGACTGTGATAAAACTTAAATCATGTTTTTTTATTGATTTAACGCATATTCTAAATCTGCCAATAAATCTTCTTCATCCTCTATACCAACACTTAAACGTATTAAAGAATCTGTAATTCCTATTTTTAATCTTTCTGGCTCCGGAATTGATCCATGTGTCATCGTTGTTGGATGGCTCACTAAACTTTCTACGCCGCCTAAAGATTCTGCCAACGTAAATATCTTTGTACTTTCTAAGAACTTAAAAGCCGCTTCTTTGCTATCATCTTTTAATTTAAAAGAAACCATACCTCCAAAATCTTTCATTTGTTTTTTAGCAACTAAATGATTTGGATGATTTTCAAAACCAGGATAATAAACCATTCCTACTTCTGGATGATTCTTTAAAAAATTAGCAACTACTTTACCATTTTCACAATGTCTTTGCATTCTAATATGCAATGTTTTAATGCCTCTTAAAGCCAAAAAAGAGTCCATTGGTCCTGCAATTGCACCAGCTGCAAACTGAATAAAATGTATGTCTTCTGCTAATTTTGCATCCTTAACAATTAAAGCACCCATTACCAAGTCTGAGTGACCTCCTAAATATTTTGTTGCAGAATGCATTACAATATCTGCTCCTAAATCTAAAGGTCGCTGTAAATAAGGCGTTGCAAACGTATTGTCTACTGCAATTAAAATATCAGAATTTGTACCTTTTACCACGGATGAAATCGCTGCAATATCTGCAATTTTCATTAACGGATTTGTAGGTGTTTCTATCCAAACTAATTTTGTTTTCTCTGTAATTACAGCGCCAACATTCGCTGCAACATTCATATCTACATAACAAAATTCTATGCCATATTTCATAAATAATCTTGTAAACATTCTGTAGGTTCCGCCGTATAAATCATCACCAGCAATTACCTCATCACCAGGACTTAATGTGCGTAAAATGCAATCTATTGCCGCCAATCCAGATGAAAAAGCAAAACCATGCGTGCCATTTTCTAAAGCTGCAAAACTATCTTCTAAAGCTGTTCTTGTAGGGTTTGCACCTCTAGAATATGCATATCCTTTATGAACTCCAGGACTCGATTGTGCATACGTAGATGTTTGAAAAATCGGTGGCATTACAGCACCTGTAGCTTCTTCGTGTTTTTGACCTCCGTGAATCGTTTTAGTGTTAAATTTCATTTTTTTATTTTTACGAATTATCAATTAACTGTCAATTAATCTTAAATCTCTTGCGTGAATTTTTTTATCAATTTGCCAACCGTTAAACCCTGAACTAAAATTGAAAAAACGACTACTATATAAGTTATTACTAAAAATAAATCACGTTCCATATCTTGCGTTAAACTCAATGCTAGTGCGATCGATATTCCGCCCCGTAAACCTCCCCAAGTCATAATTAAATTTGTTTTCGGAACAAAATCTAATTTCTCTGCGTATAATTTAATCGGCAATAATAGTGAAACATATCTGGCTAGTAAGAGTAAAGGAATTACCATAAATCCTGCTAAAATATAAGTAGTATCTAATGTTAAAACTAAAATTTCCATTCCTATCAATACAAAAAGAACCGTGTTTAAAAGAACGTCAATAAGTTCCCAAAATTTATCTACATACATTTCTGTAACTTGGCTCATAGAATTCTTTCTAACAGTATCCGTTCCTACCAATAAACCAGCTGTAACCATCGCTAATGGCGCAGATAAATGAAAATGTTGTGCAACTAAAGTTCCGCCCATAACTGCTGCAAGCGTAATAATTACTTCTGTATCATAATCATCGATGCTTTTAAGCAAACGGTACGTAATCCATCCAATAATTAGTCCGAATATAATTCCCCCAACAACTTCTACAAAAAACAATTCTACAATATGGCCAGCAGAAACATCAGTTCCGCCACTTGCAATTTGATAAATAGTTAGAAAAATTACTACGCCAACTCCGTCATTAAATAAAGATTCTCCAACAATTTTTGTTTCCAGTTTTTTTGGAGCACCTACTTTTTTCATAATCCCTAAAACCGCTATAGGGTCTGTTGGTGAAATTAAGGCTCCAAAAAGTAAACAATAAATAAAATCTACATCAAGATTTATAATTTTAAGTGCATAAAAAACGAGAATTCCTGTTAAAAAGGTAGAAATTAAAGTTCCCAAAGTTGCAAAAATAAGTACCGGTTTTCTTTGGATTTTTAACTGCTGAAAATTGGTATGTAAAGCGCCTGCAAAAAGCAGAAAACTTAACATTATATCTAAAAGCACCGTTTTAAAATCGATACTTGTAATCAATTCTCGTTCTTTAAGAAGCAGCGTATCATCAAAATAACTTAACAAAAAAACTGCTAGCGTAAACAAAATAGTTATCAGCATTAAGCCAATTGAATTTGGCAATTTTAAAAACCGCGTATTTATGTAACCAAAAATGGCTGAAAGCACTATTAAAACGGTGGCTATTAAAAAATAATCCATAAAATATTACACAAATTTTTTGATTGATCTAATAATTCCATAGTGAATTCCTTCATGAAAATTATTAAATGCAATTGCTGTTTCAATAGATGTTAAAACGAAGCCTGTACTTGTTGGGTATTCTGAAAAAGTCTCAAAAATACCTGCTTCATAATCTTCTTCTAACGTATCTGGCAAACCTAAAAACAACTCTTTTACTTCCTCAAATTCTTCTTCTGTAAAAGGTGTTGTTGGTGCTGTTCCTTTTTTATAACCTTCTATTAATTCATCTGGACATAGACAATCTAACTCGGCTAATTTGTAATGCAATAATTGTTGCGTTACCACTAAATGTGCAACATTCCAAGCAATACTATTTTTAAAACCTGTTGGAATTTCGTGAATTTGAGCCAACGTTAAACCTTCTAATTCTTTTACAACAAGTTCTCTAGATACTCTTAAAATATCAAATTGTGTTTTCATATCTTCTTTATTTTTTTAAAAATTATCATACACAAAAACATTAGTACCGTTTTTATTTCTGATGAAATTTTAAGTTTTGGATGTTACTTTTTTATGTGTAATTTTGAAGATGTAAATATAATTTAATAAAATGAAGAAAGTCTACTTTTTACAAACTTGTGATACCTGCCGAAGAATTTTAAAGGAGGTAAATACAGATGGTTTTGAGCGTCAAGAAATAAAAACGAATCCGGTGAATGCGGCTCAATTAGAAGAAATGCACCAACTTTCTAGAAGTTATGAAGCATTATTTAACAAACGCGCAAAGTTGTATACTTCGATGGGTTTGAAAAACCAGTCTTTGTCTGAAACGGATTACAAACAGTTTCTTTTGGATGAATACACGTTTTTAAAACGCCCTGTTTTTATAGTTGCTAATGAAATTTTTATTGGAAATAGTAAGAAAGTTATTGAAGAATTGAAAAAGAAGATTGGATAAAATTTACTATTTTAAGTCAATATTTAAAATACTTTTAATAAAAATTCGAGGAAATGGTATATTGTTGGGGGAAACCTCCTCGAATTCACAAACTTGTAATACTATTTAACCAGACAACTTTAATTTGAAGAAATCTTAATATCCGAAGAAGAAATCATAGCGGCTAATTCATCTTTAGTGATCTTAGTTTTTAAGCCAAATAAAACAAGTTTATCGTTATTGCTATTTGTTCTAATAATAATTTCTCTAATGTAATTATCTTTTTCAATAAAATACATTTCGGCTTTACTACCGTTGTCTTTTATGCGTGCAAAGGTTTTTAATTGATTTTTTTTAGTAAATTTCTTAAAATCTTTAGAGATATTATTGTCTTCATTATCAAAAATCATGACTTGAAAATCGGTCGATTTTTTTATGATATTCATTAAATCTCCGTCTTTTTCGTCATCTAAAAATGACCCCGCTAAAGAAGCAGATAAATTGATTGAAAAAGTAGATTTATCTTTATTTACAGTATAAAATTTTTGAAAAGCTACTTCTTGTGCTGTTACACTTCCAATAAAAAATACAAATAAAATTGTTGTAAGTCGTTTCATATGGTTTGTTTATTTTGAGACGACTACAAAAAGATTTTGTTACAAATATCCGTTTTTATAGAACGAAGTTTTAAAAATTACTAGGAACTTTTATTGTTTTAAACAACAAAAATTAATAATTCGAAAAACAAATTTCCCTTCTAAAAACTCATCGTTATCCCCAAGTTTACATCCTTAAAATTTAAGTTAAATACTGGTTTAAAGCTTGAACTTACTGTTGGCAAATCTGCATTGTAAAGTGCTACTGCAGCCTTCGATTTTTTATTGTAATTATTTAAAATAGGAATAGCAACTAAAATTAAAGCTGCTCCGGCGCCTGCTAATTCCCATTTTGGATCTCCGCCTCCAACGGCTGTTCCGATAGGAAAACCAACTAATGCTCCTCCAGAGACTCCTAAAATGGTTGCCCATGTATAGTTAGATTTAGCCGATTTTATTAAATTGAAAGCTTCATTATTACTTTTTAGAATATTTGTAAGTTGTCTGTTAGTTAACTTCTCTCCATTCTGATAAAATAAATTTTCTCCAAAAGATTTTTTAAGTTCAATTTTTTGAGCATTTACATTTGAAAATGTAAAAATTGCAACGAACATTGCGAATACTATCTTTTTCATTTTTTTAAAAAATTAATTTGATTTATAAACCATTATTACGTTTTGTGCTTCTTTTTTTGCGCTCCAATTTTTTAGTATTTCTTCTCTTGCTTGTTTTCCTAGATCCAGAATTTCATTTTTCATCGCTTTTAATAAAAGGTTCTCTAATGCTGATGAATCTCCTGCTTCAAACAAATAACCATTTTTTTGATGAGCAATTAAATCGGAATGAACTCCTACATTTTTTGTGGCAATTACGGCACATTCGCAAGACATTGCTTCTGCGGTAACTAAAGAAAATCCTTCAGAGAAACTTGGCGCAACCACAATTTTCGCTGCTTGATAATATGAAATAATGTCTCTCGTTTCATCCACAAAATACACTTGATTTTCTATTTGGTATTTTTTAGCAATTGCTTTTAATTCTTCTAAAAAAGCAGGTTTATCAACTTTACCAACAAGTACCAAGGCCCAATTTTTGTGGTCTTTTAATACTTTTGCCGCTTCTAGTAAAACAAGTTGTCCTTTTGCTTTTCGAACTCTACCCGCATTTAAAATAATGTTTTCTTGTGATACGTTTTCTACCTTTTTTTTTGAGTTTGGCACAAATTCATCAACTCGAACTCCGTGGCCCACCATTGTGTTTTTGATCCCTAAATTAACGCTCATACTCTTAATAAGCGTAATAACTTTGTCTGCTTTTTTTAATAAAAATTTAGTTAAACCAGACGGAGCGGTTTCTGAATGTCTTGTGGCAATTAATGTAAATTTCGCCCCTAAAAAACGAAATAATAACATTCTCATAATTTCATTATTTCTGTGACAATGAACTACGGTTTTTACATCAGAAAATAAAATTGATCTTAGCTTAGAACTTGTAATTTGAGATCCGTCGATATTTGAACCATATACATAAGTTTCAAACTCATCCGTAAAAAAAGGCAACACATTTTCTATGCTTCTTGTAAGTCCTGTTTTTCGTTTATGAAAATGTGTATGGATTAAAAATGGTTTCAATGATTTGTGTTTTTAGTAAGTTATACTTGTTTATTTTTGCATCTCATTAAAAAAATATTGACAATAAAAATGCAACTAACAACAGTTACACAATTAACATTTTACGCATATTTAAACAAATTTACGTTCTATAATTTCTAAAAAACGAGCTTCTAATTCCTCGTGCTTAGACCAATTATAATCTGGTTTTACCATTTTATTAATAAACTCTTTTGACTCTTCTACAGATTTAAAAGTATTTAATTGAGAAATTACTCTGTTATAATCTTCTTGCTGATTGTTAAAAAGATTTTTAACAAAAACAATTCTATCATTTAATCCTATTTGAATATTTGCAGCAAATTTATCGTTCAAAGACTTTGGCTGTGCATTTTCAAAAAAATCTGCCATTAAATCTACAGAAAAAGTATCTTGAAGTTCTTGTTCTAAGGTTTTTGTTTTATTTACTTCAACGGTTATTACTTCGCTTGTAAACAAATCCTCTGTTTTAGTTTCAGAAAAAATGATTTCTTCTAATTCATCAAAAGGTTGCTCTACAATTTCTTCAACTTTAACCGCTATCTGTTCTTCAATGATTACTTCTTGTTTTACTTCTTGAATTATTTCTTCTTCATCAAACTCATCTACGAGGCTGTAAACTACTTTTTCCTCAACAGAAATGGATTCTTTAGTAGTAATTTCAGCAACAAAACTATTTTCTTTTACTTCAAAAGCTTGTTCAACTTTTTCTAATAACTCTTCTTTTGTTTCTTTTAATCCTGGTGTTGAGTTTACATATTCTTCAACGAATGCCAGAACAGATAATTTTTCATAAATTTCTTTTGATTTTTGTTTTAGTAAGAACACATTGTCTTTATTCTTCATCTGTAGAATACTGTGCGCTAAGCTTATTAAATCTGCCTCTAATTTTTTGTGCATAAGTTGTTGTTTGATTTTATTTTTTACTAGTAAATATCCTTAAATTTGCAAGATGCAAAGTAACGCAAATTTAGAACGCTTAAAATTACAAAATGTTTCTTGAAAATACAGTAAATCACACAGAACAATTTGGCTGGATTGAGGTTATTTGCGGCTCTATGTTTTCTGGTAAAACAGAAGAACTAATTAGACGTTTAAAACGAGCACAGTTTGCAAAACAACGCGTAGAAATCTTTAAACCTGCTGTTGACACTCGCTATGACGATGAAGAAGTGGTGTCTCATAACGATAACAGAATTCGTTCAACGCCTGTGCCAATTGCTTCTAACATACGTTTGTTAGTAAATGATGTAGATGTTGTTGGCATAGATGAAGCTCAGTTTTTTGATGATGAAATTGTTGCCGTTTGTAACGATTTGGCAAATAGCGGAATTAGAGTTATTGTAGCTGGTTTAGATATGGATTTTAAAGGAAATCCTTTTGGACCAATGCCCGCATTAATGGCAACAGCAGAATATGTAACAAAAGTACATGCTGTTTGTACACATACAGGTAATTTGGCGCATTATAGTTTTAGAAAAGCGCAAAATGACAAATTAGTACTGTTAGGCGAAACTCAAGAATATGAGCCTTTAAGCAGAGCAGCTTACTATAAAGCTATCAAAAATAAACAAAAACATATCTTGTCATCCGAAGAAAATAAATCGGCTTCAAAAGATCCTGAATTAGGCTTGAAAGACATTGAATAAAGTGCTACATATCTATGAATAATCATGTAACCGTTTTAGAGATTGATGGAAATGCGCTAGAACACAACCTACATTATTTTAAGCAAAAATTAAAACCAGAAACCAAAATTTTAGCCGTGGTTAAAGCCTTCGGATATGGAAGTGATGGTGTTAAAGTTGCTGATTTTTTAAAAGATAAAGTAGATTATTTTGCAGTTGCATATGCTTCTGAAGGAATTGCCTTGCGCGAAGCAAATATAAATACTCCTATTCTTGTGCTACATCCACAAATACCAACTTTAGCAGATATTGTAACATATAAATTAGAACCAAATTTATACTGTTTTAAAGTTTTTGATGCTTTTTTAAAATTAGCAGATGAAGAGTCTTTAATCGATTACCCCATTCATTTAAAGTTTAATACTGGCTTAAATAGATTGGGTTTTAAACATGCAGATATTTCTAAAATTTTAGCATGCTTAAAAGAAACAAATCACATAAAAGTACAGTCTTTATTTTCTCATTTGGCAGCAAGTGAAGATCTAAATGAAAGAGATTTTACGACTAATCAAATTGCTAATTTTACTTATGTAGCCCAAGAATTTTACAAAAACTTAAGCTATGAGCCTATTTTGCACGTTTTAAATACTTCGGGCGTAGTAAATTATTCTGATGCTCAGTTTAATATGGTACGTATTGGTATTGGTTTGTATGGTTTTGGAAATGATGCAAAAGAAACATCTCAATTAAAAAATACACATAATTTAACTTCAATTATTTCTCAAATTCATTCTATTGAACCAGGTGAAACAGTAGGTTACAACAGAGCTTTTATTGCCACAGAGACTGTAAAATCTGCTACAATTCCTGTGGGTCATGCAGACGGAATTTCTAGACGATTAGGCAATAAAAAAGGTTTTGTACTAATTAATAATCAAAAAGCACCAATTATTGGCAATGTTTGTATGGATATGATTATGGTTGATGTTACTAAAATTGAGTGCAAAGAAGGCGACAATGTGATTATTTTTAACAACCAAGAAATGATAAAAAATATCGCTATGCTTTCAGAAACTATTGTTTATGAAACACTTACAGCAATTTCACCTCGGGTAAAGAAAATATTAACAAAATAAATTTTTAGTACATTTACAGCCTAACAAATTAAAAATCAATTTAAAATGGGAATGGTTAAAGAATTTAAAGACTTTGCAATGAAGGGAAACCTTATAGATATTGCAGTAGGTTTTGTTATGGGTGCTGCTTTTAAACAAGTAGTTACATCCTTTACTGGCGGAATTGTTTCGCCACTTGTTGGCTTACTATTTAATGCCGACTTTAAAGACATGAAACTTATTGTTAAAGAAGGAGTCGCAGATGCAACTGGTTCAGTTTCTGGAGAAGTTGCTGTTTTGTATGGTGATTTTTTAACCAATGTTATCGATTTTATAATTGTTGCTTTTGTAATGTTTATGATTGTAAAAGGGATAAACAAAATGAAGAAAAAAGAAGAAGCTGCTCCAGCACCAGCACCATCGGGTCCAAGCCAAGAAGATTTATTAACAGAAATAAGAGACTTATTAGCTAAAAAATAACAGCTGTTTTTAGTATATATAGTATAAACCCAAGCAAGCCGCTTGGGTTTTACTATGGATAGTAAATTAGTTTGTTTCTTAATTTAAAAAATAAACTAGCTAAATTCAATACCTATCGTTAATGGTGAATCTAAGTATAACGCAGTATTAGAACGGTTACCAAATATGCATTTTACAATTCCTTTAAAAAATTAGATTCTAGTAAAGTACTTATGAAAGATTTTCTGCTTAAAATAATAGACGCTGGCTATTTCATTTTTAAAAAAATTATTCCTCTTAAAACGTATAGATATGCAATTTGTGGCGGTAGTAATTTATTGTTAGATATTACATTGTATTTTATAAGCTTTCAGTTTATTTTTGATAAACAAAATTTAGACTTATTTGTTGTGGTTTTAAGTCCGCACATCGCTTCTTTATTTTTTGTGTTTCCGATCACTTTTTTTATAGGATTCTTATTAAACCGATTCATTGTCTTTTCTGAATCAAAATTATCATTTAAAACTCAATTTTTAAGATACTTATCAGTTGCTTTAATCGCGTTGTTGCTTAGTTATATTTGCATGAAATTACTGGTAGATGTATTTGATTTTTATCCAACACCATCTCGTTTTATAACAATTATAATAACTGTGATATTTAGTTACATCATGCAAAATAAATTTAGCTTTAAAGTTGAATAATGCAAGAATAAATTAAATTTGAGAAAGCAATTTAGTTTGATTCTTAACTTAAAAAAATAGAACTTCACTAACGCTTTAGTGTTAAATTGTAGCTAATTAAAAAATCCGTTTCATCACAAAATTAAAATTAAATGATTGTATCTTTGATAGTATCAAATGATAGTATCGAAAATGAAACCACCTTACGAAATAACATCTTCAATTTTAAAATTAATAACTTCAATTTCGGAGAAAATTGGAGAAGTAAATGCTAATTTTTTAGACAAACCTTCACCTAAATTGAGAAAACAGAATAGAATCAAAACTATTCATTCTTCATTAAAAATAGAAGGAAATACACTTACAGAAGAGCAAATAACAGCACTTCTTGAAAACAAAAGAGTTATTGGTCCTAAAAAAGATGTTCTTGAAGTTTTAAATGCAATTAAAATCTATGAAAATTTAGATGAATACAATCCTTCTAATGAAAAATCCTTTTTAAAAGCACATCAAAACTTAATGGATGGTTTAATTGAAAATTCTGGAAAATATAGAAATCAAAGTGTCGGAATTGTAAAAGGATCAAAAATTGAGCATTTAGCACCACCTTTTGGAAATATGCCATATTTAATGAAAGACCTTTTTGAATATTTGAAAAAGTCTGATGAAATTGAATTAATTAAAAGTTGTGTTTTCCATTACGAAATGGAATTTATACATCCATTTTTGGATGGAAATGGCAGAATGGGAAGATTATGGCAAACTTTAATTTTAATGGAAAAATATCCAATCTTTGAGTTTTTGCCTTTTGAAACTTTAATCAGTAAAGACCAAGAAAAATATTACAAAGCTTTAGCTGAAAGTGATAAATCTGGAAAATCAACTAAATTTATTGAATATATGTTAAACGTGATTGATATTTCAATAAGTGAATTATTAAATTTTAATAATCGAACGTTAAATGAAAAAGACAGATTAGATTACTATGTTTCATTAAATAAAACTGAATTTACAAGAAAAGATTATATGGATATTTTTAAAGACATTTCTTCTGCAACTGCCAGTAGAGATTTAAAGAAAGGAACTGAATTAGATTTGTTTAAAAAAATAGGAGAAAAAAACAAAACAATCTATCGTTTAAAATAACTGGGCACAACACCGTATAAAAAAAATTACTAGTAATAGCTTACTTACGAAAATCCTAGCGTATTTTCTTGGTTCGTGTTTTATTTACTAACTTTATTGCTTAAAACACGCAACATTTAATACACAACAACGCGAGCGAACCCTAAAAAAAACCTCTTTTTACTGAAATCACATCAGTAAAAAGAGGTTTTTAAAATTTAGTCTATTTCTAATTTATTTTACAAAATATAATCTGTACTAATAAAATTAGACGATTTTTTATCTAACAATTCTTTTAAAATAGCATTGTTATAATCTGTGTCTTTTGACGCTAAAAAGGTTCTAATAGAAAAAGAACGCAACGCATCGTGCACGCTTAAGGTTCCAACTGCAGAATCTTTTCTTCCTGTAAAAGGATACACATCTGGTCCACGTTGGCAAGAACTATTTAAGTTTACTCTACAAACCAAATTTACAAGTGTATCTATTAAAGGCGATAGGGTATTTACATCACTTCCAAAAACACTTACTTGTTGTCCGTAATTAGATTCCGCCATATCATCCAAGGGCTCCTCAATATTTTTGAAGGATAAAATAGGCGTTACTGGTCCAAATTGTTCTTCTTCATACACTCTCATGTCTTTAGAAACCGGGTATAAAACTGCTGGAAAAATATAATTTTCTGTAGTTTCGCCTCCTTTTTTATTGATAATTTTTGCGCCTTTACTGGTTGCATCGTCAATTAATTCTTGAATATAAGCCGTTTTACCTGGTTCTGGCAAAGGTGTTAATTGCACTCCTTGTTCCCAAGGGTTCCCAAATTTTAATGCATCTACTTTATCAGAAAAACGTTTGTTAAATTCTTCTACAATATTTTCGTGCACATAAATAACCTTTAAAGCAGTACATCTTTGACCGTTAAAAGACGTTGCACCAGAAACACATTCACTAATTGCCAAGTCTAAATCTGCGTCTTCTAAAACAATTGCAGGATTTTTAGCTTCTAAACCTAAAACTAAACGCAATCTATTTTTCTGTGGATGATTTGCTTGTATTGCATTGGCAGATTTACTGTTACCAATTAAAGCCAACACATCTACTTTACCAGTTTTCATAATTGGCGTAGCCAAAGTTCTACCTCTACCGTAAATAATATTTACAACACCTTCTGGAAAGCTATTTCTAAACGCTTCTAATAATGGTGATAATAATAAAACACCATGTTTTGCTGGTTTAAAAACGGTTGTATTCCCCATAATTAAAGCAGGAATCAACAAAGCAAAAGTTTCGTTTAAAGGATAATTATAAGGTCCTAAACACAAAACAACACCTAAAGGTCCACGTCTAATATGTGCATGAACTCCGCTATTTTTCTCGAATTTAGCAGAATCTCTGTCCATTTGTTTGTAATCTTCAATCGTATCGTAAATATATTCTATCGTTCTATCAAACTCTTTTTCTGAGTCTGCCAAGGCTTTCCCAATTTCCCACATTAATAGTTTTACAATTTCTGTACGCTTGGTTTTCATTTGAACCACAAACTTTTCCATGGCTGCAATTCTTCCTTCAACTTTCATTGTTGGCCACAAACCTTGCCCTTTTCCGTATGCTTTTACAGCAGAACTTAAAGCCTCTAAAGCTTCATTTTCTCCTAAATCTGGAACGGTTCCTAATAATGTTGGTTGGTAATTTTCGGTTGATGAAATTGTTGAATAAACCTCAGCAGTGGCACCTTTCCACTCTTTTAACTCACCTCCTACTAAATAGGTGTTTTGGTTTACTAATGAAATAATTTTATATTCGTTCGGAACTTCTTTAAATGTATTCTTCATAAATTGATTTTTACAATGAAACAAACAACATCATTGCTTAAAAGTTAATAAACTATTGGGTTATTATTTTACCCATCAAAATTAACTAAAAATAAACATAAAATACCGTATTTCTATCTTAAAAAACGAAATGGTTTTCGGGTTTTGAGCAACAGAACTATTTTATTCGATTCGTTTTTGTGAAGCAGATTAAACCCTAATTTTTTTTAAACTAAAAAATCAAATAATTCTGGTTTATCATTTAAATAAACGCCAAAGAAATTTCTTTCTTTCATTTTAACGATTAAAGGTTCTAAATCTTTTGCTGATTTTAATTCTAAACCAACAACCGCAGAACCATTAACTCGATTACTTTTCTTGGTATATTCAAAATGCGTAATATCGTCACTTGGCCCTAAAATCTCTGCTACAAATTCTTTTAAAGCTCCTGCTCTTTGCGGAAATTTAATAATAAAATAGTGTTTTAGATTTGCATATAATAAGGCTCTTTCTTTAATTTCTGCTGTTCTTGTAATGTCATTATTACTACCGCTAACAATACAGACTACATTTTTCCCTTTAATTTCATCAGCAAAAAAATCTAATGCAGAAATACTTAAAGCACCTGCAGGCTCCACAACAATAGCATCTTTATTATACAAATCTAAAATTGTCTGACAGGTTTTACCTTCGGGAACCGTAATCATATCGTGTAAACGTTGCTCACAAATTGCAAAATTTAAATCGCCTACTTTTTTAACGGCAGCGCCATCTACAAAAGAATCTATATTTTCTAAAGCTGTAACTTTTTTATTTTTGATGGATGTTAGCATCGACGGCGCCCCTTCTGGCTCTACCCCAATTATCTTTGTTTCTGGTGATAATTCTTTAAAAACCCCACACAATCCAGATGATAAACCACCACCTCCAACAGCTACAAACAGGTAATCAATTTTTTCGGTTGTTTGATTTAAAATTTCTAAACCAACCGTAGCCTGACCTTCAATTACTTTTTCGTCATTAAAAGGGTGAATAAACGTCTTGTTTTTAGAATTGCATTCTAAAGTTGCTGCGTTAAAAGCATCATCAAAAGTATCGCCTTCAATTACTACCTCCACAAAGTCTTCACCAAACATTTTTACCTGGTCTATTTTCTGATTTGGAGTTGGTAAAGGCATAAAAATAGTGCCTTTTATTTTTAATAATTTACAAGATAAAGCAACACCTTGCGCATGATTTCCTGCACTAGCACAAACAATTCCTCGTTGTTTTTCATCCAAAGTTAAAGAAGAAATTTTATTATAAGCGCCTCTAATTTTATAAGAACGAACTACTTGTAAATCTTCTCTTTTAAATAAAATAGTGGACTGAAACTCTTTAGACAGATTTTGGTTCTGAATTAATGGCGTAACATAAGCAACGTCTTTTAAATTTAAAGCAGCTTGTTTAATGTTTTCTAAACTAGGAAAATAAATATCTTGGGTTTTCATTATTTGGATATAAAAGTAAAACCTGTCAGGCTTTAAAATCTGACAGGTTTCTATAAAAGTTAAAATCTTTATGAATTATGCAGATTTTATTACTTGCATTGCTGTCATAGAAGCTCTTAATCTTTCTCCTACTTTTTCTACCGGATGATTTCTAATAATGCTGTTAATTCTAATTAATTCTTTATTATCAACATCATTCGAATTTGTAAATTTCTGACCAATAACATTCGTTTTTACAGTTTTCATAAAATCTGTTAACAAAGGCTTACAAGCATGATCAAATAAATAGCAACCATATTCTGCAGTATCAGAAATTACACGATTCATTTCGTATAATTTTTTACGTGCAATTGTGTTTGCAATTAATGGCGTTTCGTGCAAAGATTCATAATAAGCAGAAGCGGCAATTATACCAGATTCTGTCATTGCTTCAAAAGCTAATTCTACACCCGCTCTTACAAAAGCAACTAATAAAGTACCGTGGTCAAAATATTCTTGTTCAGAAATTTCTTTGTCGGTAACTTGTTGTTTTTCAAAAGCAGTATTTCCTGTTGCAGCTCTCCAAGTTAATAAGTTTTTATCATCATTTGCCCAATCTTCCATCATGGTTTTAGAGAAATGACCTGTCATAATATCATCCATATGTTTTTGAAACAACGGACGCATAATGTCTTTTAATTCTTCTGATATTCTAAAAGCTTCTACTTTTGCAGGATTAGACAATCTGTCCATCATGTTGGTAATTCCTCCATGTTTTAAAGCCTCTGTTACAGTTTCCCAACCATACTGAATTAATTTAGCCGCGTAACCTGGTTCTATTCCTTCTTCTACCATTTTATCAAAAGATAAAATTGCACCTGTTTGTAACAAACCACATAAAATAGTTTGTTCGCCCATTAAATCAGATTTTACTTCCGCAACAAAAGAAGATTCTAACACTCCTGCTCTATGTCCTCCAGTTGCAACTGCATATGCTTTTGCTTCTGCCCAACCTTTTCCTTGCGGATCATTTTCTGGATGCACTGCAGTTAATGTTGGCACACCAAATCCTCTTTTATATTCTTCACGAACTTCAGATCCTGGGCATTTAGGCGCTACCATAATTACCGTTAAATCTTCACGAATTTTCATCCCTTCTTCAACAATATTAAAACCATGAGAATAGCTTAATGTTGCTCCTTTTTTTAACAAAGGCATAATTGTATTTACAACATTTGTATGTTGTTTATCTGGTGTTAAATTGATTACTAAATCTGCAGATGGCAATAATTCTTCATAAGTTCCAACAGTAAATCCGTTAGAAGTTGCATTTATATACGATTCTCTTTTTTGTTCTATTGCTGCTTTTCTTAGCGTATAAGAAATGTCTAAACCAGAATCTCTCATGTTTAAACCTTGGTTTAAACCTTGCGCTCCACAACCCACAATTACAATTTTCTTCCCTAATAATGCATTTACGCCGTCTTCAAACTCTGAAGCATCCATAAATCTACATTTTCCTAACTGCTCTAATTTTTCTCTTAATGTTAATGTGTTGAAATAATTTGACATTGTTTTTATTTTTGTTTGATGATTTTAGACTAAAGATTGTAGAAAGAAGAAGAAAGACAAACCGTACTATATTAGATATTTATGCTGTCTCTTCTCCTTATTCTCTTTTCTTTGACCTGTATTTAGTTGTTGAATGATTCTAATAATGTTGTTATTTTCATTTCGTCTTTTGTAACAGCAATTCGTCCTGAACGTGTAAATTGCATAATACCAAAAACACTTAATTCATCGTATAATTGATCTATTTCTTCTTTTTTTCCTGATTTTTCAATCACAAAAAACTCTTTATTTACCGTAACAATTCTTGCGTTACTATCTTTTATAATATTTTGAATATTACGTTCTTCAAATAATAAATTAGATCTGAATTTAAACATACAAGATTGCTGGTAAATGGTTTCGTCATCTGTATGATAAAACGCTTTAATTACCTCTACTTGTTTGTCAATCTGACCAATAATTTTTTTCATGTTTACTTCTGTCATATTTACAACAATCGTAAATCTAGAAACACCTTCAATTTCTGATGGAGAAGTATTTAAACTCTCTATATTGATGTGTCTTCTCTGGAAAATTGCCGAAATTCTGTTCAACAATCCAATATTGTTTTCAGTATAAATTGATACTGTGTATAATTGTTTTTCTGTACTCATGTTTTTAAAAGATTTTGGGAGAAAGATGATATAAAGTAGGCATTACTACTTCTCTAAAACTATCTTTTTTCTTTATTCTATTGTCTATCCTCTTAAATTATTACTCTAACCTTATATCAGAAACACTTGCTCCTGAAGGAACCATCGGAAATACATTTCCTTCTTTTTCTACACGCACTTCTAAAAAATAAGCTTCTTTACTTGCCATCATTTCTGCAACCGCTTCTGCCAATTCTTCTCGTTTGGTAACTTTTCTTGCTTTGATATAATATCCTTCTGCAATTGCTACAAAATTAGGGTTTACCATTTCTGTAGAGGCATATCGTTTGTCAAAAAACAGTTGTTGCCATTGACGCACCATTCCTAAAAATTCGTTATTTAAAACAACAATTTTCACGGCCGCTTTTTGCTGAAAAATAGTACCTAATTCTTGAATGGTCATTTGGTAACCTCCATCACCAGAAATAGAAACAACTTCACGCTCTGGAGCCGCCATTTTAGCGCCAATTGCAGCTGGCAATCCAAAGCCCATGGTTCCTAATCCGCCAGAAGTAATATTACTTTTTGTTTTATTAAATTCAGCATATCTACACGCAATCATTTGGTGCTGACCAACATCCGTTACAATTGCAGCTTCTCCTTTACTTTGAATGTTAATTTCTTTTATAACCTCACCCATCGTTAAACCTTCTTTGGTAGGATATAAATCTTCTTTAATTACTTTTTCATATTCAATAGCATACAAATCTTTAAATTGCTGATGCCATTCTGGGTGCGAATTTTCATTTAATAATGGCAATAATAACTCTAAACTCGCTTTTGCATCACCTAAAACAGCAACATCCGTTTTTACGTTTTTATCTACTTCTGCTGCATCAATTTCAAAGTGAATTACTTTTGCTTGTTTTGCGTATGTGCTTAAACTACCAGTAACTCTATCGTCAAAACGCATGCCTATTGCAATTAAAACATCGCACTCGTTTGTTAACTTATTTGGTGCATAATTACCGTGCATTCCTAACATACCAACATTTAATGGGTGTGAAGTTGGCAAAGCAGAAGCACCTAAAATTGTCCATGCAGCAGGAATTCCAGCTTTTTCAACAACTGCTTTTAGTTGCTCTTCCGCTTCACTTAAAATGATTCCTTGACCCCAAACAATAAATGGTTTTTTTGCAGCATTAATGATTTTTGCTGCTGCTTCAACAGTAGAAATATCTGTTTTAGGAATAGGAAAATAGCTTCTTACTTTTGTACATTTTTCGTACACAAAATCAAATTCTTCAAACTGAGCATCTTTTGTAATATCAACCAAAACAGGTCCTGGTCTTCCACTTTTAGCGATGTAAAAAGCTTTTGCAATTGCAGCAGGAATTTGAGAAGCTTTGGTTACTTGACAGTTCCATTTTGTTACTGGCGTAGAAATACCAACAATATCCGTTTCTTGAAACGCATCACTTCCTAATAAGTGAGAAGGAACCTGACCTGTAATACAGACCATTGGTGTTGAATCTATTTGTGCATCTGCAATACCTGTAATTAAGTTTGTTGCTCCTGGACCAGAAGTTGCAATAGCAACCCCAACTTTACCAGAAATTCTTGCAAATCCTTGCGCAGAATGCGTTGCGCCCTGTTCGTGTCGCGTTAAAACATGGTGTATTTGGTCTTTGTATTTATATAATTCGTCGTATACTGGCATGATTGCTCCTCCAGGATATCCATAAATTATTTTTACACCTTCTGCTATTAAACATCTTACAATTGCCTCGCTACCAGAAATTCTTTCTGTAACTTTTGTTGCTACTTCTGTGTTTTTTATGGTTACTGTTTCCATGCTTTCTTATTTAGATTAAAGAATAAAGATTTATAGAATAAGGATAAACATTTTCTATACTCTCTTTTTTCTTGGCTCTTATTTCTTGTTTCTTAATTTTTATTTTATAAATCTGTAACACATCCTTTAGATGCTGATGCTACAATTTTTGCGTATTTGTATAAAATTCCTTTTGTATGCTTTAAAGCTGGTGCTATCCATTTTGCTTTTCTTTCTGCTATTTCTTCATCAGAAATTAAAACATTAATAGAATTGTCTTCTGCACTAATTCTAATAATATCACCCGTTTTTAAAATCCCGATAGTTCCTCCAGATTGTGCTTCTGGTGTAATATGACCCACTACAAAACCATGTGTTCCTCCAGAAAAACGACCATCCGTAATTAATGCGACAGACTTCCCTAAACCTGCTCCCATAATTAACGAGGTTGGTTTTAACATTTCTGGCATTCCTGGTCCACCTTTTGGCCCAACATATCTTATTACAACAACATCGCCTCTTTCTACTTCGCCATTTGCAATTCCTGTATTTGCAGCTTGTTCACCGTCATAAACCACTGCTTTTCCTTCAAACAATAAACCTTCGTTTCCAGAAATTTTTGCGACAGCTCCTTCGGTTGCAAGGTTTCCATAAATTATTTGAATGTTTCCTGATGATTTTAATGCTTTATCCTTCGGATAAATAACATCTTGTTCATCAAATTCCATCGCTTTTACATTTGCTAAATTTTCTGCTAATGTTTTACCCGTAACCGTCATACAATCACCGTGCAAATAACCTTCTTGCAATAAATATTTCATAATTGCTGGCGTACCTCCAACTCCATGAACATCTTCCATTAAGTATTTTCCTGATGGTTTTAAATCTGCAATTAACGGCGTTCTATCACTTACTTTTTGAAAATCTTCTAGGGTAAATTCGATATCCGCAGCATGCGCAATTGCTAAAAAGTGCAATACTGCATTTGTAGATCCACCCAATGCATTTACAATTGCGATTGCGTTTTCTAACGATTTTTTAGAAATAATATCTAAAGGTTTTAAATCTAATTCTAATAAGTTTTTAATCGCCAAAGCGGTTCTTTCTGCTTCGGATAATTTATTAGGGTTTTCTGCAGGAATTGATGAGTTGTAAGGCAATGCAAAACCCATACATTCAATAGCAGAAGCCATTGTATTTGCTGTGTACATTCCGCCACAAGCACCCGCTCCTGGAATTGCTCTTTTTATGATTTCTCTATATTCTTCTTCTTCAATTTCTCCAGCCATTTTTTGACCTAAAGCTTCAAAAGCAGAAACAATATTTAATTTTTTCCCTTTGTAATTTCCTGATGCTGTTGAACCACCATACATCATAATTGATGGACGATTTAAACGCAACATTGCAATTACTGCGCCTGGCATATTTTTATCACAACCAACTACAGAAACCAATGCATCATAACTTTGTGCATTCATAACTGTCTCTATAGAATCTGCAATAATATCTCTAGAAACTAGCGAATAATTCATCCCTGAAGTTCCCATAGAAATTCCATCAGAAACACCTATTGTATTGAATCCTAGACCAACTAAACCTGCAATTTTTGTTTCAATCTTTACTTCTGCAGCCAAATTATTTAAGTGCATATTACAAGGGTTACCATCATAACCTGTACTTGCAATACCAACTTGAGCTTTGCTCATATCTTCATCCGTTAAACCTACGGCATACAACATTGCTTGCGATGCTGGCTGAGATTCATCTTGTGTTAATCTTTTGCTATGTTTATTTAATTCCATGTATCTATTCTTCAATTCGTTGTCTAAATTAGGCTATTTGGCTATTTTTACTGAATAAAGTTCAATGAGACTCTTTAAATTCAGGCATTAAAAAAAACATCTAAACCACTGTTTATTAACTATTTAAATCTACTTAATTATGACACTCAATCTTTGAAATAAAATCAAAAAAAACCTTCCGTTTATCAGGAAGGTTCTATTTAAATTAAAAATAAATATCACTTCCTTATCATGTCGTACTAATTACGATGACATCTAGAATAAAAATAATATTTACTAACTGTTTTTTCATCAATTAAATGTTGAGGATTTATAATTATAAATCCTAATTTTTTTATATAATGGTACTTTGTCCCATATGAATATTTTGAAAATTCATATTACTATCTTCTTGATTTGCAATGTAATCAGCAATAAAATCTCCTACTTTTGCCGTAGATGCTGCATATTGATTTTTGCCTTTAATATCTTGCGTTGTAATACCTAAAGCTAAAGATTTCTCTACAGCTCGCACTATTGCATCTGCTTCTTCACGCAAACCTAAATGCTCTAAAAGCATTGCTGCGGATAAAATTGACCCTAACGGATTTGCAATATCTTTACCTTTTGCTTGCGTGTATGAACCATGTATTGGTTCAAATAACGCACATTTATCTCCAATTGAAGATGAAGCTAACAAACCAATAGAACCCGCAAAAACGCTAGCTTCAGCAGAAATTATATCGCCAAATAAATTTTCTGTAAGAATAACGTCAAACTGTGTTGGATTTAAAACTAATTGCATTGCGGCGTTATCTACAAACATAAAATTTAGTTCTACATTTGAATATTCTTTAGCGATTTCGGTAACTGTCTTTCTCCATAAACGAGAAGTTTCTAAAACATTTGCTTTATCAATTAAAGTTACTTTTTTTCTTCTGTCTTGTGCTGCTTTAAACGCTAAATGTGTAACCCTTGAAATCTCTTCGTAGGTGTATGAACAAACGTCAGAAGCAGTTTTACCATCTTCACTTATTTCTTTATTTCCAAAATAAATTCCGCCAGTAAGTTCTCTAAAAATAACAATATCAGTTCCTGAAATTACTTCTTTTTTTAGAGGCGAATTTTTAATTAACTTGTCGTACGACTTTACTGGTCTTATGTTACAAAACAAACCTAGTTCTCTTCGCAATCGAAACAAACCCTGCTCTGGCCTTACTTTTGCTGATGGATCATTATCGTATTTAAGTTCGCCAATTGCACCAAATAAAATAGCATCTGCTTTTTTACAAATTTTAATAGTTGCATCTGGTAAGGGGTTTCCTGTTGCTTCAATAGCACAAGCGCCCATTTGAGCTTCTTTGTATAAAAAAATATGGTCATAAACTTCTGCAACTGCATTTAAAGCTTTTTTTGCTTGTGCGGTTACTTCTGGTCCAATACCATCTCCTGGAATTACGGCAATTGTTAATTTCATTATATCTGATAATTAAAACTTATCTCATTGAAAGATAGAAGTTAAATCAAAAGTAATATAACTATTACTGAAGACAAAATTTCTTTCGTATTTTTATGCCATTACTATTTTAGAGATTTTATTCACTACTTTCATAATAGCGTGAATATCATCATCTTTTATTTCTTTTTGTTTATCAGCAAACTCTAAAAAAGAAGTATAAGCAACATCTAACTGTACTTTAGTTAGCTCATACCCTATTTTTTTTGCTCTATAAGCCAACGCAGCTCTTCCGCTTCTTGCAGTTAAAATAATTGCACTTTCTGTAACCCCAACATCTTCAGGATCCATAATTTCGTAAGTTTCTCTGTTTTTAATAACGCCGTCTTGGTGAATTCCAGAACTATGTGCAAATGCATTTGCACCAACAATTGCTTTGTTTGGTTGTACAGGCATTCCCATACTTTCACGCACTAAAATACTTGTGTCGTACAATAACTTTGTATTAATACTTGTTTCAAGGTTTAAATATGGATGTTGCTTAAGCACCATTACCACTTCTTCTAAAGCGGTATTTCCTGCACGTTCTCCAATTCCGTTAATAGTACATTCAATTTGACGAGCACCATTTATAACACCAGCAATTGAGTTTGCAGTTGCCATTCCTAAATCATTATGACAATGACAAGAAAGAATTACTTTTTCAATCCCTTTTACGTTTTCACGTAAATATTTCATTTTTGCGCCATATTCTTCTGGCAAACAATAACCAGTAGTATCAGGAATATTTAAAACAGTCGCACCTGCTTTTATCACTGCTTCACAAACTCTTGCTAAGAACTCATTATCTGTTCTACCAGCATCCTCTGCATAAAATTCTACATCTTCTACAAAACTTTTTGAATAGGAAACTGCTTTTACTGCACGCTCTATAACAGCTTCTCTGGTTGAGTTAAATTTGAATTTTATGTGCGAATCACTGGTACCAATACCTGTGTGAATTCTTGGATACTTTGCAAATTTCAGCGCTTCTGCAGCAACTTTTATATCATTTTCTACAGCTCTAGTTAAACCACAAACTGTTGCATTTTTAATAATTTTGGCAATTTCAGAAACCGATTTAAAATCTCCCGGACTTGAAACAGGAAAACCTGCTTCGATAACATTTACTCCTAGTAAATCTAACCTTTCTGCTATAACCAATTTTTGCTTAGTATCTAACTTACAACCAGGCACTTGTTCACCATCTCTTAAAGTTGTATCAAAAATTTGAACTTTATTATCTTGCATCATTTTGTAAAGATTATCTTTATATTTAATCAAAAGTATCTATTGCATTTTCAATAAATACTTTTATATTGCATCTTGCACGATTTCTAATAGCATTTTTAAAAATACAATTAATTAATTACCAGTACATTATGAGTAAAATTGTTACATCAGCCAATCAACAAAATGATGCTCTTTTTGTTCTTATTAAGTCTTTAACAAAGTCTGAAAAGAGGCAATTTAATTTGTATGTTGGTCGATTAGGCGGTAATATTGACGCCAAATTCTTCTCACTTTTTAAATTTTTAGAAAAGTTAAAAGTGTACGATGAAAAAGTAATCATAAATAGTGGCATTGTTTCTAAACAACAACTTTCTAACTTAAAAGCACATTTATATAAACAAATATTAATAAGTCTTCGATTAAATCCTGCACATAAAAATATTAGAATTCAGATTAGGGAACAGCTTGACTTTGCTACCGTTTTATATCAAAAAGGATTGTACAAACAAAGTTTAAAACTGTTAGATAAAGCGAAAAATTTAGCACTCGAAAACGAAGAAAAAAACATAGCTTATGAAATTGTAGAGCTAGAAAAAGTAATTGAAACACAATACATTACAAGAAGCTTAAGCAATAGAGCTGATCAACTTTCTATACAAGCAAAAGAACTAAGTTTGCAAAATGTAATGGCAAGTAAACTTTCTAATTTATCCCTGCAATTATACAGCCATTTGCTGCAAAATGGCTATGTAAAAAATAATGAAGAATTAGAATTTGTAAACGTCTATTTTTATAGTAAGCTACCTAAATATAAATTTGAAAACTTCGGATTTAGAGAAAAATTATGGCTTTATAAGTCTCATTTATGGTTTAGTTTTTTAACCCAAGATTTTATCCAAAGTTATAAATATGCTAGCAAATGGGTAGATCTGTTTAGAGAAGATAGAAAGTTTATTGTTTTGCATCCTGTTTTTTATCTAAAGGGAATTAATTACTTACTAGAAGCCTCTTTTTTCGTTAAAAAAGCAACTACTTTTAAGGAAGAACTTACTTCTTTTGAAAATGAAATTGAGCAAAATGTAATTCCTCTAAATACAAATACAGAACTTTTAATTTTTCAGTATCTGTATGCAAACAAATTGCATTTACATTTTTTAGAAGCCACATTTTCTGAAGGTGAATATTTAATAGAAATCATTAACCATAAGATTGAAAAATACAGAAACAGATTAGACAATCATTACGTGGTAATGCTTTATTACAAGATGGCTTGTTTGTATTTTGGAATGGGTAAAAATGAACTCTGCATCGTTTATTTACAAAAGATTATTAAATCTAAAAATATAAGTGGCGCAGAAGATTTACAGTGTTTTGCAAGAGTTTTAAATTTAATTGCGCACTACGAATGCGGTCTAGATTACGATTTTGAAAGACAATTTTTAGACACCTATAAATTTTTACTAAAAATGGAAAACCTTCAAGAGGTTCAAAAGGTGTTCTTAACCTCGATAAGGGATTTGAGTGATGTTTTTCCGCATGAAATAAAAAATGAGTTTAAAAAAATTCACACAAAATTAAAAAAATACGAAGATCACCCGTATGAAAAAAGAGCCTTTTTGTACTTAGACATTTTGTCTTGGCTAGAAAGTAAAATAGAAAACAAGCCAATTGCTGTAATAATTAAAGAAAAATTAAATTCTTCGCATAAAAATAAGAATATTTAATTATTTGATTACTTTTTTTATGAAAATGATATTAATTGAGTTAATTTTTAAAAAAATCTTCACTAAAACGAATCAAAATAAATAATACTGCTATTTTTGCGAGGTGAATTATTCTAAAATAAATACAAATTCTTCTAAAACTACAGCTGTAGTTAGTATTTCAATGCCATTATTTATTCGCACAACAACTACAACTACAACCCTTTAGGGGTTATTTATATTCATATAATTTAGGTCATCTATTTTTTCGTAAAAACGAAATAACATCATAAAATATATTACATAATCTAATATCATAAAAAGATGAAAGTATTAAAGTTTGGAGGCTCATCGGTAGCAAATTCAGAAAATATAACAAAGGTTTTAGACATCGTTGCTAAAACATCAAAAGAAACTAAAGTAGCAGTCGTTGTTTCTGCATTCGGCAAAACTACCGATAAATTATTAGCAGGTGCAAACGAAGCTTTGATGGATATTACGATTGCTAAAGAAATTTTAGAAGCTATTAAATCATTGCATTTTCAAATAATTGAAGATTTAATTTTTACCAACAAAAAAGCAGTTTCTGAAGAAATTACTGCTATGTTCAATAGATTGCAATCTATTTATGAAGGTGTTTTTCTACTGCAAGAATTGTCTGATAAAACTCTTGCAAAGGTTTCTAGTTTTGGCGAACGTTTTTCTTCTTTCATTATCGCCAATGCTGCAAAAGAACTGTTTGATGCAATTCATGGAGAAAGTAGAGACTTAATTATTACCAATAATGACTATTTAAGCGGCCAAGTTAATTTCAAATTAACAAACAAAAATATTAATTCATTTTTTGATAAAAATAAACATCAAGTTGTTGTTTTAGGCGGATTTATTTCTGCCAATCTTGAAGGAGAAACAACTACTCTAGGTAGAGGAGGCTCTGATTATTCGGCATCCATTTATGCGGCTGATTTAAATGCAGATGAATTACAGATTTGGACGGATGTTAGCGGAATGTATACTGCAAATCCTAGAGTTGTTAAACAAGCGTATCCTATTTCAGAAATTTCTTATGAAGAAGCTATGGAGTTGTCTCATTTTGGTGCAAAAGTTTTGTATCCACCAACCATTCAGCCTGCCTTAAGAAAAGAGATTCCTATCAGAATTAAAAACACTTTTGATCCAGAAAACCTAGGAACATTAATTTCTAAAAACCCAAAAAAAGGAACTGATGTTAAAGGAATTTCGCACATAGAAAACATAAGCTTAATAACTTTAGAAGGTGGCGGAATGATAGGAATTCCGGGTTTCTCAAAACGCTTGTTTGAAACACTTTCTCAACAAAAAATTAATGTTGTTTTTATTACGCAGGCTTCGTCAGAGCATTCAATTTGTGTAGGGGTTTATGAAAATGACGCACCTAAAGCCAAGCTATTATTAGACGAAACTTTTAGCATCGAAATAGACAGAAAAAAAATAAAACCCATTATTGTAGAAAATGAGTTGGCAATTATTGCTGTTGTTGGCGAAAGCATGAAAAATCACCAAGGTTTAAGCGGACAAATGTTTAGCGCCTTGGGCAGAAATAATGTAAATGTGAGAGCGATTGCGCAAGGTTCATCAGAAAAAAACATCTCTGCTGTTATCAATAAATACGATGCAGAAAAGGCTTTAAACACTTTACACGAACAGTTTTTTGAAGAAAAAACAAAGCAATTAAACTTATTTGTAACGGGTGTTGGTAATGTTGGCGAACGCTTTTTAGCACAATTACATCAGCAAAAAAAATTCTTAAAAGAAAACTTAAAGTTAAAAATTAGAGTTATCGGAATCTCCAATTCAAGAAAAATGGTTTTTGATACTACTGGTATCAACCTAAAAAACTGGAAAGAACTTTTAGAAAACGGAGAGCCAACAACTTTGGATACTTTTTACGAAAAAGTTAAAAAATCGAATCATATAAACAGTGTTTTTATAGATAATACTGCAAACCAACAAGTTTCTGAAGTATATGAAAAGTATTTGCGTCAAAGTATTTCTGTGGTAACTTGTAACAAAATTGCCTGTGCATCTAGCTTTGAAAATTATAAAAACTTAAAACGTATTTCTAGAAAATACAATGCTTCTTTCTTATTTGAAACCAATGTTGGTGCAGGTTTACCAATTATAGACACCCTTAAAAATTTAATAAACTCGGGAGATAGAGTTCATAAAATTCAGGCGGTTTTATCAGGAAGCTTAAACTTTGTTTTTAATAATTTTAATGAAGATTCAACGTTTCATGATGTTGTTGGCCAAGCTCAAAAAGAAGGTTTTACAGAACCCGATCCAAAAATTGATTTAAGCGGCGTGGATGTTGCTAGAAAAATTTTAATTTTAGCGAGAGAAAGTGGGTATCAATTAGAATTAGAAGACATTGCTAACAGCTCTTTTTTACCAGAAGAAAGCTTACAAACAACTACTAATAAAGATTTTTATGCTTCATTAATTAAATATGAAAATCATTTTCAAGACATTTATAAAGAAGCCGATGTTAAAGATTGTCGTTTAAAATACGTTGCAGAATTTAGCAACGGAAAAGCAAATGTTGGTTTGCAACACATCGCTTCAGATCATCCTTTTTATAATTTAGAAGGAAGTGATAATATTGTCTTATTTTTCACAGATCGATATCCAGAAAATCCAATGTTAATAAAAGGCGCTGGTGCTGGTGCAGATGTTACTGCTTCAGGTATTTTTGCGGATGTAATTAGAATTGCAAATCAATAAGGTTTCATGGGCAGTAGGCAGTCCACAGTTAGCAGTCAAAAACTAGCTAAAATTTGTTATTAAAAATAAAAAAAAGTCAAGTATTTAGTTGACAGCTTTCATTAATATACTGGCTGACAAATGAATACTATAGACTGCAAACTATTAAAAAATGGACTATTTAAAAATCTTCGCTCCGGCAACTGTAGCTAATGTTTCCTGCGGATTTGATTCTCTCGGTTTTGCTGTAGATGCTGTTGGCGATGAAATGACGTTTACAAAAACAGCAGAAAAAGGCGTGAAAATAACCAATATTACGGGCGCAGATTTAACCTATAATATTGATGAAAACGCTGCAAGTGCCGTTGTAAAAAAAATATTGAAGGATGCAAATGCTGATTTCGGAATTGCATTAACCATTCATAAAGGTTTTGCTCCAGGAAGCGGATTAGGTAGTTCTGCGGCAAGTGCTGCGGGTGCTGCTTTTGGCGCAAATCAATTAGTAGGAAACATTTATTCTGATTTAGAACTTACAAAATTCGCAATGTTTGGGGAGGAAGTTGCTTGTGGTTCTGCGATTGCAGACAATGTTTCTGCCGCAATTTATGGCGGTTTTGTGTTGGTTAGAAGCTACGATCCTTTAGAAATTATAAAATTACCCGTTCCGGGTGAATTAAGAGTGGTTGCCATTCATCCGCAAATAGAAATAAAAACAAAAGATGCTAGAGATGTTTTACCAATTGAGATTCCGTTAAAAGACGCCGTTACACAATGGGCAAATGTGGGTGGTTTAATCAGCGGTTTATATACTGATAATTACAATTTAATTAGCAACTCTTTAGTTGATATTATTGTAGAACCTGCACGTAAACCTTTAATTCCGTTTTTTGATGATGTAAAAAATGCAGCAATTAAAGCAGGCGCTTTAGGAGCCGGAATTAGTGGTTCTGGACCCACAATTTTTGCACTTTGTAAAGGCGATGAAATTGCCGAAAAAGTATATAAATCGATCAAAGAAAGTTATCAAAATACAGGAATTGATTTTGAAATGTTTATTTCAAAAATAAATCCGGAAGGAATAAGAATTAAAAATAGTTATTAGTTTTTAGTGTTTAGTTATTAGTTTTTACTGTAACTCAAAACTCTGAACTCAAAACCAAAAACTCTAAAAAATGAACTACTATAGTTTACACCATAAATCGCCAAAATCAACTTTTAAAAACGCCGTTGTTCAAGGTTTGGCAAAAGACAGAGGGATTTATTTTCCTGATACAATTACGCCACTTTCTAAAGATTTTATTGAGAACATTTCTGAGTATTCAAATCATGAAATTGCTTATGAAGTTATTAAACAGTTTGTTGGTGATGAAATACCCGCTGAAAAACTAAAAAAAATTATTAAGGAAACGGTTTCTTTTGATTTTCCTTTGGTAAAGATTGATGATAATATTGCTTCTTTAGAATTATTTCACGGACCAACCATGGCTTTTAAAGATGTTGGCGCCAAATTTATGTCGCAATGTTTAGAGTATTTTAACCAAGGAAATACGGATGAAATTACTGTTCTAGTTGCCACTTCTGGCGATACTGGCGGCGCAGTTGCTAATGGCTTTTTAGGTGCGAAAGGCGTTAATGTGGTTATTTTATATCCTTCAGGAAAAGTAAGTGATATTCAAGAAAAGCAATTAACAACTTTAGGGCAAAATATTACCGCTTTAGAAGTTGATGGTGTTTTTGATGATTGCCAAGAAATGGTGAAAACCGCTTTTTTAGATGAAGAAATTACCAAAACGTTAACCTCTGCAAACTCTATAAATGTTGCGCGTTGGTTGCCACAAATGTTCTATTTTTTCTTTGCTTATAAAGAATTACAATCAAAAAATAAAGAGTTGGTTTTCTCTGTTCCTAGCGGGAATTTTGGAAATATTTGTGCCGGAATTATGGCACAAAAACTAGGTTTACCAATTAAGCATTTTATCGCTTCTACAAATATAAACGATACAGTTCCTACTTATTTAGTAGAAGGTATTTACAAACCAAAACCATCAAAAGCAACGATTTCTAACGCGATGGATGTTGGAAACCCAAGTAATTTTATCAGAATACAAGAACTGTTTAATAATGATTTAGAAACGCTTAAAGATGCTTTTTCTTCATATAGTTTTACCGATGATGAAACGCGTGCAACAATGAAAGACATTTATAGAAATACTGGCTATGTTGCAGAACCGCATGGTGCAGTTGGGTATTTGGGCTTAAAAAAATACGGATTAAAAGAAAACGAATTTGGTATTTTTCTAGAAACAGCACATCCTGTAAAGTTTTTAGATGTTGTTGAAGACGTTTTACCTGTAAAAGTTGAAATTCCTGAACAAATAAAAAAAATAATCAATAATAAGAAAGTTGCTTTTAAAGCCTCTAATTATCAAGATTTAAAAGATTTTTTAATGAAATAATAAATTTCATAATAATAAAAAAGTCCTAACAATTTAAATTGTTAGGACTTTTTTTTCCACATATTTCTTAAAATAACAATGAATGTAATTCGCAGATTTATAGATAATTATAGTGCTAGTAAGAAATGCTAAATGAATAGCAACAGTATCAAAATTCGCATTTATGGTTTATACACTTCAAAAAAATGTAAAAATTATTTTTGTTTATCCTATTAATTTTTCACATATAACACCTATTAAAAAGCCAAAAGTGGCTCCTAATGAAGTTAAATAATTATTCTTTAATTTGCTTTCAGGGATAATATCATTTATCAATAAATATAAAATACCTCCGCTAGCAAATGTCATTAAATGTGCTGTTAAAATAGGAGAATCCGTTAAAAAATAATGCCCAATTAAAGCACCTCCAATTCCAAAAAAACTTAAAAAGAAGAAGATAATTAGGGTTTTTTGTGCTGTAAAACCGCTGGCCACTATATCTCTGTAAGAATTAAAAGCTTCTGGTAAATTTTGAAATCCTATAAAAATGGCTAGCAAAATAGCCATATTTGGTTCTATTGCAAAAGTAGCTCCCAATGCAATAGATTCTGGAATAAAATCCATTAACATCGCTAATAAAGTAGCGTTTTTACCTCCTTTTTTAGCCAAATACCTATCAATAAATAAAAAGATAACAACACCCAGCGTAAATGAAATTGTCATTGGCAAAACTTCTAACTCTTCCAATCCCTTTGGGATTAAAACCAAAGAAACTGCAGACAATATAATTCCTGCTCCAAAAGACATAATTGTATGGATTATTGAATATTTAACAGGAGTTTCTTTAATATGATGATTAAAAAAATTAGCTAAAAGTCCGCCTATAAAAACGGTAATTCCTGCAAATCCTGAAAACAACAATAAATTTTGTAACATTTTTTAATAGTCTTATTCTATATCCTTTTTAGAACTTATTCTTAAAAGAATGTATCCAAGAACTGCAGAAATTAGCGAACCTAAAAGAATTCCTATTTTTGCAGAGCTTATATATTCTGGTGTTGATGCAAAAGCCAAACTTGCAATAAAAATAGCCATTGTAAAACCAATACCTGCAATAAATGAAACACCAATAATTTGTTTAAAATTTACATCTGCAGGAATTTGAACTAAGTTCATTTTTTTTGCTAAAAAAATTACAGAAGGAATTCCTAAACCTTTTCCTAAAACTAAACAAAGTATAATATTTATAACAAGAGGAACTTCTATAGCAACAGAGCTATCTATTAAAACACCCGCGTTAGCCAAAGCAAAAAGAGGAATAATAAAATATGCAACCCAACCGTGTAAGCTGTGTTCTAAATGTTGCAATGGAGATTGCACTTTATTACTCCAATCTTCTAAATTGTCTAAGTGTTCTATTTGCTCATTAGATAAAATTGGTTTTTGTAGAACACGTGAATTTTTTATATCTGTAAAAATACCTTCTAGTTGATCTAAAAATGTAGATGTTTCAATTCTCTGTCTAATAGGAACAGAAAATGCTAATAAAATACCAGCAACTGTTGGATGAACTCCAGATTTTAAGAAAAGAAGCCAAACGATAATTCCTACAAAAAATAAGATAAATTTTGAGTAATAGCCTTTAAATGATAAAAAATATAAAACAGCTAATAAACCTAAACCAATGAACAGTAGGGTTGTTTTAATTGTACCACTATAAAAAACAGCAATTACTAAAACGGCTTCTATATCATCTACAATTGCAAAAGCGATTAAAAAAATTTTAAGACTTAGAGGAACTCGTTTTCCCAACGCATTTAAAACCGCTAAAGAAAAAGCAATATCTGTTGCCATAGGAATTCCCCAACCTTTAAATGTATCCGGGTTTTGATTTAAAAACATAAACATGGCTACAGGAACAATTACCCCACCAAGTGCACCAAATAAAGGAAACGCAATTTTTTTAATTGAATTTAGTTCGCCAATTAATACTTCTCTTTTTATCTCTAAACCGATTAAAAAGAAAAAAATAGCCATTAAACCATCGTTAATCCAAAGTATTAAAGGTTTTTTAAGTTCAAAATTTTCACTAGAAATTCCAATTTTATAATCCCAAAGAGAAGTATAACTATCTGCAAAACTAGAATTTGCCCACACTAATGCCGTTATTGTGCTTAATAATAATAAAATCCCACTAAATCCTTCAATTTTGATAAATTTTTGAAAAGGGGTAAGGAATATTTTTTGAATCATAATTTCTCTGATAAAGCGTTAACTATCAAATATAATAATTACGGATTAATAAATTTAAAAATAAAAATACATTAAGAAATATATAACACTTTTGCCTAAGTGTAATTTACATTAACTTCCTTAAACAGTAAGACAAGCCATTAAAGTTGTTGCCTAGTTTTTCAAACTTCATTTGGCTAGAAAAACTAAAAAAATATTTTAGGTTGCTGTAAGTAATGCGCTATAATTTTTTCTATAATGATGCAAAAAGACGATATTTAAAATCAATAATATTAAAGCTCCATAAATTTTTGCTGGATCAAGAAACAAATGAAATAATACCGCATTTATAGAAACACTCATTAAAATTAATGCCATTATTGCACCAAATTTGTTAAAAATAAACGCTAAACCTGCGGTGATCTCTACAACACCAACTAATTGCATTGCGTATGTAGATAAAAGATTTTGAAAATATACGTTTGCTTCTTGAGCCATCTCAGGAAACGGAATATAATTAAAGAAATGATCTAGTCCAAAAAAGAGTAGAAAAATGCCAAAAAATACACGAAGAAATATAAATAGTTTAGAGTTCATTTAAGTTTTGTTTTAAAATGTAAGAATGTAATGTTTTATTTTAATCTTTGTTTTAATAAAGTATAACTTTTATTTTATTGAAGAATATCCTAAACCTAATACGGCTTTTAGTGCTATATTATGGTCATTTTCAATTCCGCCACCTACAGAAACACCAATACTACCTAAAAGTTGCCCGTCTTTATAAATAGGAATACTAACACTTAATAATAAAAGTTCAGGAAGTGTCTTTAAGTTTTCTGCATCAATTCAAAACTAGCAGTTTTAGTAAATAAAGAGGTATCTACTTTTCTACGATAAGCCCCTGTATTGTGCGGTCCTAGGTGATCAACCTTTATTAATAAAAGTATTATTCCAGAAGAATTTAGCACAGCAACCGACACGTTTTTTTCTGTTTTTTGAGCTTCTAAAGCTGCTTTATTTGCTAAACTTAAAGCTCCTTTCTGATTTAAGCTTTACGATTTAGTTACATCCTGTGCAGATAAAGTAACTGCAATCATCAGCGAAAATAGTAACGTTAAAAATAATTAGATGTTTTCATTTGTCTGCTAATTTTTATGGATGATTTTTATTTTGAAATATAAACTTGCATATTTCTTACGTATTTGTTAAGAATAATTCTTTTTATTGTAGATAAGTTGAATGCCAATAATTAGAATTGAAAAGAAAATCCCTAAAGAAGCAACACCAGTCCACTTAAAATGTTGCCACATAATTGCTCCTAAACTTGTTCCTAAAGCACCACCAATAAAAAAACCAACCATATAAATGGTATTTACTCTATTTCTAGCATCTTCGTTTTTAGAAAAAATGATGTTTTGATTGGTGATGTGCAATGCCTGTAAGCCTAAATCGACCAAAATTACACCAATGGCAATACCTACTAAAGAGTTTGCTGAAACAAGAAATACAACCCAAGAAACTAATAACAAAAAAGCAGAAATAAGAATAATTTTATTCTTATTCACTTTATTATTTAGCTTGCCAACAACGGTTGCACCAAAAGCACCAATAATTCCGAATAATCCAAAAGCGCCAGTAACACTGCTTCCGTAGTTAAAATTTTCTTCCATTAAAAAAACCAAAGTAGTCCAAAATGCACACAAACCGGCAAAAGCTAAAGCACTCTTTATCGTTGCCAATCTCAATGAGGGTTCTTTTTTAAAGTAATACCATAAAGAGCGCATTAAACTGCTATAACTTCCTTTATAATTTGGTGTTAGCTTGGGTAATTTAAACATTAACACTACAAATAAAAGAAGCATTAAGGCGGTTGCTGCAAAATACATGGTTCGCCAACCGTAAATTTCTCCAACAAAACCACTTATAATTCTGCTTCCCAAAATACCAATTAACAAACCACTCATAACGATACCAATAGACCTACCTCTGTTTTCGGAATTACTTAATTGCGCAGCCATTGGCACAAATAATTGCGGAATTGAAGAACTAAAACCAACAAAAAAGCTACTAACAATTAGTAATAGCAAGGAATTTGAGAATGCCGTTGCTAGTAAAGCGATGATCATTAAACCAAAATCGTATTGTAAAATAGTGTGATTCGAGATTTTATCACCCAAAGGGATAATAAATAATAAACCGAACGCATATCCCAATTGTGTAAAAAGGGCCACATTACTCACAGCCGATTCAGAAACGTTAAACTCTACCGAAATAAGGTGTAAAAGTGGCTGACTGTAATATAAATTTGCCACAACCAAGCCAGCAGTAATACTCATTAAATACAATAGCGAATTAGATAGTGTTGGTTTCATGTTTAACTTCCTCTATATGTTGAATATCCAAAAGCAGACAGCGTAATGGGAACATGAAAATGATTTTTACCTTCTAATTTAAAAACTACTTCTATAAAAGGGTAGAAAGTTTCTACCTTCTTACTTTTAAAATAATCTTCAGTATAACACGTAAAACGATAAATTCCATCATTTTTATTTTCTGATGAAAGAAAATCGCCTATTCTGCCGTCTTTATTTGTTCTTTTTTCTGAAACAAAGTGCCAAATATTCTTTTTAGAATCTAATTTTTCTAATTTAATTTTCACATTTGTAGCAGGTAATCCTTCGGATACATCTAAAATATGTGTTGATAATTGATACTCTTTTTGTTGAGAAACCCCCTTACTTGCAATAAATACGAGCAGCATCGTAACTATTATTTTTTTCATCTATTTTATATGACTGTTTATATTGAGGACAAAATTAATGAGGAAAAGGAAACTAAATGTTGATCTATGTCAACGTTTTTTATAACATCTTTTTTACACGACT
Organism: Polaribacter glomeratus; assembly: GCF_002954665.1. Classification (GTDB taxonomy): domain Bacteria; phylum Bacteroidota; class Bacteroidia; order Flavobacteriales; family Flavobacteriaceae; genus Polaribacter; species Polaribacter glomeratus. The sequence continues at coordinate 173,851 of NZ_MSCM01000002.1, forward strand.
TAAAGTAGAAGGCGAAATACCCAAATAAGAGGCAGCCATTTTATTAGAAACTCTTAAGAGTAAGTTTGGTTGATTTTTAATAAGCCACTGTACTTTTTCTAAAGCATCAAACCCTTGAAAACCATAAATTCTTTTTTGCGCAGTTATAAAACCTAATTCTAAAATTTCTCTGTAAATGTTATTAAATTCTGGGTATCTATCCACTAATTTATAAAAGTCATCTCTTGATATTACTAATAATTCTGAGGCTTCTATAGTTTGTAAATATTCGCAAGCAGGTTTTTGATCTATAAAACTAGGCAGCGCGGTACAAAACATACTTTCGAAAGCAAAATACCGAGAAGTTTCTATACCCTCTTTGTTAATTGTGTACAAGCGAATACATCCTTTATTAATAAAAAAATATTGATAGCAAACATCATAGTAATTTATTAAAACTTGATTTCGGCTTGTCTTTTGAGAAACGAAATAATTACAAATTACCTCTATATCTTTTTGTGATAAATCTGTTCTTTTAGAAATGTAATTTTTTAATAGCTGAAGCATCTTAAAGGATAAATAAAACTAAGATAATTAGAATATGAGATTAATTAGATGTCTTTAAGAAGCTTAAAAAGTAAAATTACCTTCAAAAAGCACAACTTAGCCGCGAGGTAAAAAAATTATGCAATAACTCAAAAAACTTAATTAGATAAAATAACACAGACAAATTAAACGTTAAAAATGAAAAAAGCAACTGATAATCAATTGATTAAAAGTTGCTTTTGTTGGCCTACAAGGACTAATTTAAACATTTTTGTACTTTTCTAAATTATCTATTTTTCCCAATAAATAAAGGGATTAAACAGGTTTTTAGAAAAGTAAGAAAAGGTAAAACAAAGAGAAAATGGTAAAATACCGACACAAATACCGACACAAAAAAATATTTAACTATATTTGAAATGGTTAAAAATTATTTAAAATGGCTTCGGTTAAATTTCTTCTTCGAAATAAGAAAGCAACAAAATTTGTTACTATTTATTATGGCATAAATCTATCTGCAAATAGCAGGATAATAGGTGCTACAAAATTTAAAATAAATCCTGCATATTGGAATGATGCGAAACAAGAAGTTAGAAACATGACTGATGTTTCTGAAATTAAAGACAACATCAATAGTAAGCTATCAGATTTTAAAAGATTTGTTTTAATAAAAATATCGGATTATGACTTTTACGACACAGATGAAATAAAAAAAGAACTCAAAAAAGATATCGACATCTATTTTGGAAAAAATCTTAAAGAAGAAAAACTAACATTTTACACTTTTTCAAAACAATTTATTGAGCAATCAAAAAATAGAATTATTGACAGCAATGGAAGAACACTTTCTAACAGAACGATCAAGGAATATGAAAGAACTTTAGAACTTCTAAAAGATTTTGAAAAAGAATACAAGTACACAATAAGCTTTGAATCAATAAATATGGATTTCTATAGCTTATATATAGACTATCTAGAAAACCTAGATTTCTCTTTAAATACTATTGGAAAATTCATAAAGCAGCTTAAAGTTTTTATGAACGCAGCAACAGAAGAAAACCTAAACACTAATTTAAGTTTTCAAAGTAAACGTTTTATAAAACCAAGTGCAACATCTACCCAAATCTACTTAAATGAAATTGAGCTAAAGAAAATTATTGATATAGATTATAGTGATAATAAAATACTAGACAACGCAAGAAATCTTTTTATCATTGGAGCATATACTGGTTTAAGAGTTTCAGATTTTAATGGATTAACAAAAAAGAGCATTCACGAAAGTAATGGTAAACGTTTTTTTAGAGTAATTGTAAAAAAAACAGGAAAATACCTTCCGATACCAATACATCCAGAAGTAGAAAAAATATTAGAAAAGAATGATGGAAATCCTCCTAAAAGAATGCCCGAACAACATATAAATGTCGCTTTAAAAAAGATTGGTGCTAAAGCAGAATTAAACGGAGAGATTATCTTTAAAAAAATTAAAGGAGGAAAAGAAATAAATGTAACAAAGAAAAAATATGAAATGATCTCAAATCATAGTTCAAGAAGATCATTTTGTACGAATGCTTATTTTGCAGAAATGCCAATTCTAGACATTATGGCAATTAGCGGTCATACTTCTGAAAAAGTTTTTCTAAATTATATTAAAATAACAGACGATGAACGTGCGTTAAAAATTTCTGAGAGCTCCTTTTTTAAAAACAAAATTATTTCAGATGGAAGTGAAAAAATTTAATTACAGTAAACTAAAATACTTTGGAATAATTGATTTTAACCTTTTTGAAAATTTAAGTATTTTTAAAAAAAAACAACTTCTAATTGATTACAAACTATTTTTCATTAGCAATAAAAATTATTCGAAAAATAAAAACTCTTTTTACCTTGAAAATGTAGCTTCATTTAATATAATAATTTTGCATCAAGCAATAACTTACCAAATTAATTACGACATAGTAGATGAATACATAAATTATTTTACAATGTCTTTTAATGAACTATTAAACGGTTATTATGAAGGCGATATTTTACTAAGTAATAAAATAGATTTGGAAAAACTTTTAACAATAAAACAAAAAAATAAATACTTAAAAAAGGTTTACCAAAACTCAATAAAATTTATAAAAAATAAAGAAGAACTTGATTTTATAAAAATCCCAAATGACACTGATGCTTTTATAAAAATTAAGGATTTCACTATTGAAAACAACCCTAATGATTTACTTAATTACTTACTTGGTGTGTATTTTCCAGAAAACGGTAGCGTAATTTTTGATTATTGTGCTAAATTATGGACTATTAGAAAACTTCTATTCTTTTGCACAGAAAACATAGAGTCCTTAGCTATTTCAGACGTTAATCCGCAAAAGAAAACAAAAAAAAAAGACAATAGAATTATTGATTCAGGTTTTGAGGATAAGTTTGAAAAAATGTCGAACTACCCCCTAGTCTTTATTAACCTTAAAACTGAACTTATTTTCAAAGCCTTTCTTAAGACATTAGGAGCAATTGATGAAAATAACAACCCTGTAAATGGGGTCTTTCAACCCGCTAGCCATGCTTTTTACGATAGCGCCAAGTTACTAGAATATGATGAAATTGTAATTTCACAAAAAATATTTCAAGTGGGTAAAAATAAATTTAAATTTATTGAAATGCTTATTAAAGAATATGGTCTTTCTAAAACTACAACAAAGCTATCAAATGGAAAAAACTATCAGAATAATGCACTAAAATTTATAACAAAGTCATTACAGAATTAAAAAGAACAAAGCCAGAACAACAAAGAATTTCTAAGGAATAACATTACTTTCTTTAAATGTGATTTTTGCCCATAATTATAAAACAATATAATCATGGTAAATCAAAAAATTACACAAGTACATCACACTAGCGAAGAAGATCTGGCTTTAAGTGTTTCAAAAGCCGTAGCAATCGTATTCAATGCTTTTGCAGAAAAATTTCAACCTCAAAAACCAACGGAATGGATTACAAGAAATCAAGTTGGTGAAATCCTCTCTATTTCTTTAGTCACAGTTGACGACTGGACTAAAAGAAATATTTTAACCGCCTATCGAATTGGAAACAAGAAAAGATTTAAACTCTATGAAGTAGAAAGTTCATTAACTAAAATAAATAAATCTTCTTAATTATGAAAAGTCAAATATTAAATATTAGAATTTCAGATAGTTTAAAAAAAGATTTAGATACGTTAAGCGAAATGAATGGTGAATCTATATCAGATATAACCAGAAAAGCACTTCAAGGATTTGTAAGTAATCAGTTAAGTAGTAAATCTGCTATAATAAATGATCTTGAGCAAGATTTAGATTCTGAAGATAAGACTTGGTTCAGTCTTTCTAAAACAATTTCCACCATTCATAATAATGGGCGGTGGTTAAGTGAATCAGAAACTATTGAGATTTATAATGAGATTTTAGAGTTGATGGACGATGCAAGATCTGACAACGATACAAAAGAGGCCTATTTAAATTCTTTTAAAAAATCTAAAAGGGAATTAAATAAGTTAGGCTTGGCAATGTGTCTTTATTTAGAGGATCTTATAAATCCACAAGATGGTTTTAATAATTTTAGCTATAAAAGTTTTTCAGCTTTTTTAAAACACTTAATGTGCGAAATCTTAGAAGGGATTATTATTTTAAAGGTTCCAAATAATGGTTAGTACAAGGCTTGAAATAGAACAAACTTTAAATGAGCTTACAAAATCTAAAGAAGACATCCTTAAAGATAAGCTAGAGGTAATTATATCAAGATTACCTCTAGGTTTATCTTCCTTGATTGAAAATGGATTTAAATATAAGCGCATTCCAAAAGAATATCTGTTGAGTTCAATTTTATTTACTTATTCTACAGCTACAGGAAGAACCTTTTTTATAGATGCTTTAGGCTATAAAAATTATGCAAATCTCTATTTCGCAATTATAGGAAGCAGAGGAGATGTAAAAACCGAGGCAATTAAAACAGCTACCAATCCTATAAAAAAAGCGGATGATAAAGAGTATGAAACATATTTATCAGAAAATAGAACCCGCAACAAAGAAGATGAAGTAGTTAGAAGAAAACAAACGCTTATTCAAAATGCTTCAATAGAAGCGGCGCATCAAATTCATTTCGAAAACCCAAACTCTATCGGTATTTGTATGGATGAAATTTTTGGATTAGTTGAAAAAATGGGAAGCTCTAATAGCAGAGATGGCGTTGAATGGAGAAATTTTCTATTAGAAGGTTACACAAATGGAGTTGTCGATGTGTCTAGAAAAACAACAACTAGTTTTAGAATTCTCGAAAGCTATCCTACGCTTATCGGTGGCCTACAACATCAACTTGTTAAACATTTATTTGCAAACGGGAATCTAGAAAGTGGCTTTATAGATAGGATTTTATTCACGGTAAAATTAACTAAAAACAAGGTATTAAGATCAGAGGGAATTCCGACAAATTGCATTGAGAGCTACAACCAGTCAATTAAAAAATTATTGGAGTATAAAAAGCAAAGCGAAAACCCTGATGAAATGCGTAAGCAATTTCAAATTTATTTTACAAATGATGCTGAAGTAATGCTGTTTAATTATGTGCAAAAGTTAATCGATAATCAGGAAGTAGCAAAACCAATATTAAAAGAGTATCTATCTAAGATGCAAATTTCAATACATAAATTCTGTTTGTTAGCGTTTATAATATTGAATGCTTCCGAAAGTACTTTTAAATCAGAACTTACAACACAAGCTGTAGAATTAGCAATTGTTTTAAATGATTTCTATTTTTTAAATTTTCAAGTTGTTATTGAGGATAACTTTAAAGCAACACAAAAAGAGGTTCCTGTGGAAGCTATTATTGCACTCGCTAAAAAGAACAATGCAACACAAAAAGCAGTTGTTGAAATTACAGGATTACACAAAGGAACAATATCTAAAAAATGGAATAAGAACTAAGGCAACAGGCAACTTGAAACTAATGATATTTATTATTTAAAAATCAAGTAATGAGGTTTTTAGTATATATTTTAATGAGATTTCTAGTTGCCAGTTGCTTTTTAAAATAGTAAATCTATGTATCACAAAATAGAACAACATTTAGTATTTAATACAAAACGTAATAGAGATATTGTAACACCTTGCTGCGGTAAAAGCAATAAAGATCTAAAATTTGTTTCGTATAAAGAGTATCCAGAAATATATGGCTACTGTCATTCTTGCGGCAATACAAAGTTTCCTCCGTCAATTTATAAAGATGATTTTGGCAATGAATTTTATTGGAATGTAATCAATAAGAAGTTTGAATCTGTATTACAATTGTATGACAAAACTGTATTACAAAATATAAAAAGTATTGCTAAAGGTATTGCAAACAGTATTGCAATTAAAAAATACATTGATTTTCAAGTAGTTATAGACTCATTGTCATGCCTACCTGAAAACAACCTATTAATTCATTTACGTTCTAAATATGGCAATACAAAAGTAGATAATATTAAAAAACTGTATTACATAGGTAACACAAATGATGGCGGAACTATTTTTTGGAATATTAATGAAGATCAGAAAGCACAAAAGTCAAAAATATGTTACTATAGAAAAAACGGAAAAAGAACAACAAAATTTAAAGTACCCTATAAAAATAAAGATGGCTATTATGGTTGTCTTTTTGGAGAACATCTTTTGTTTAATAATGAGCTGCCAATTGTCTTGGTAGAAAGTGAAAAAACAGCACTAGTGTGTGCAATACATTTTCCAAATTTTAACTGGTTGTCTTACGGAGGTATCAATGGTATGACAAATGATAAGATGAAAGTATTATCTGGTGAAAATATTTTAATAGTTCCTGATTTAAGTGAAAATGCAATAACTATTGCAACTAAAAAAGCTAAAGAATTAAGAGAGTTAAATATCTCTGCAAAAATTTGGGATATGAGAAATGGTTTGAACGATAATGAACTAAAAGAGAGTGGTTTTTATAATTGTGATTTGGAGGATTTTATAGACTTAATATAACTTTACAAGAAACTATACTAAAGAATTTTTCAGATACTGTATTACGCAAGTAGTATTTCTAATTTATTTTTCCATTTCCTCCATTCAGGAAATTCTTTTTTTTGTAAATCAAAAAAAGCTTGGGTATGATCTCTATGCACTAAATGGCAGAGCTCGTGAATTATCACATATTCTATACAAGCTTTAGGTGCTTTTATAAGCTCGGGGTTTAATAATATTTGTCCTTTTGTAGAACAAGATCCCCAACGGTTTTGCATCTTTCTAATTTCAAATTTATTAGGAGTTACTTGGTGTTTTTTAAAATGTTCTATTAGTGGTAATGCAATCTTATGAAACCAAATTTTAGATTTCTCTAAATACCAAGTTTCTAATAATTTTTCTACATTTTTGGAGTCACTAGTTCTCACCTCAATATTTCTTCCTGTATGCTTTACCTTTTCTTCGTCACTATTTATAATCAAAAGTTGATATTGCCTTCCAAGATAAAAGTGAGATTCACCAGAAACAAATTTTCTATTAGTATTTCTTGGTTCAAATGTTAAAAAATGATCCTGTTGCTTTAAAATCCAAGCTGCTCTTTTATGTATTTTTTTCTCTATTTTTTCTATACTGCTTCCAATTGGCGCATTAACTTCTGTAGAACGATCAGGATTTACAGTAATACCTAATGTTTTTCTTTCGCGAAAATACAAGGTATAAATAATCTCTTCTGAACCGTATTTAAGTGACCGCTGCATTACTTATATCTTATTTTAGCAACTTCTACAATTCGTTCAGCAATCTTATCAATATCCTGAAAACTTAATTTAATATTGTATTTATCTCTAATTTCATCTATTATAAAATCACCTATTAAGAAAATCATTTTTTTAGGTATGTCTATACTTTTAGACCAGTCTACTTGTTTTAGCTCTAAAATAATAGCATCTGATTTTAATGCTAATTCTTCCGCAATTGCTAAAACCACATTTTTATCTTCGGAAATCATACTAAACTCTTCAATCCCTATTCCAAAAAATGCTCTTGCGATCTCTTTATCCTCTAAAGATGAAGGTATGCTAGAATCAGTTCTACTTAATACAGCTTCCTTAGCTTCTTTTATTCTTTGTAAATAAATAGTTTCATCAATTCGTCCTTGTAAATAATCTTCAATAGTTTCTTTTATTAATTGAGAAAAACGTTTGTAAAAAGCAGGATCTTCATCCATTTTTTCAGAGATATGTTTTGATGTTCTAGAGGCAATCATATCTGCTTTAGCTGCTTTCCCTGTAACCTTTTCAATTTCCTCTTCAAAAGCTTCTCTATCAAAAATATTCACTAACTCTGTAAGCGTCACAACCTCTGAAGTAGGTATATGAGTATCAATTAATTTTTGAATTTGACCTTCATATTTTTTATAATCTATCTTATCAGAATATCTTGATGCTACTGCCGAGCGAAGCTTCATAAAAAAGGATAAATCGTCTTTATACTTAGAAATTCGTATGTCTTCAGTTTCTTTATGAAATGTAATAGATGACAAGGCTAATTTTAAAATACGTGCATATTTTGCTAACTGATCATAAAATTTGTTTCGCAAAGCTTCGTCTCTTAATAATTGCTGATACCCTTCTGCATCTTTCTTATTTGAAATAGACGAAAAGAGACTCCAAAGATCACTATGTATTTGCGGTAATTGCTCTACTTCTTCATTAATATTTGTAAGTGTGCCCTCCAATTGATCTTCATCGAAATCCCCAAATGTAGAATAGGTTTTTAATGCTTTATCTAATTCTTCTAACACTCCAAAATAATCAATTATATATCCATAATCTTTGTCTGGACTAACACGATTTACCCTTGCAATAGCTTGCAACAAAGTATGACCTAATAATTTTCTTGTTAAGTATAAAACAATATTATTCGGTGCATCAAAACCTGTTAATAATTTATCTACAACGATAATTAATTCTGGCTCATTATCATTCTTAAAACGGTTTACAATATTCTTCTGGTATTTTTTAGGAGAACCATGTTCATCCATCATTTTATGCCAAAATATTTTTACTAAATCATTTGTTTTTCCATAAGCAGAATCTTCTCCCTCTCTTTCATCTGGAGGAGATATAATAAGAGCAGAAGTTACACGGCCTATTTCATCTAAATAATTTTTATACTTTACAGCCGCTGCTTTAGATTGACAAACTATTTGCCCTTTGAATTTTGTTTTTTGAAAATTTTTCTCATAATGCTTAGTGATATCCCAAGCAATTGCAAGTATTTTTTGGTCTGCAATATTTAGTTGATCTGCTCTAGAGAATTTCTTTTTTAGATCTGCTTTTTCGTAATCTGTTAATGGTTCTGAAACCATATTGAAAAAGTTATCTAAAGGAGCTGCATTTACGTCTTGCAATGCATGACGACCTTCATACAATAATGGTACAACTGCTTTATCTTTTACGGCTTGATCTACTGTATAACTATCTATAAGTGTACCGAATTTAGATAATGTACTTTTATCTTTTTTAAATAAAGGAGTACCTGTAAACGCAATAAAACAAGCATTAGGTAATGTTTTTTGCATTTCAATATTAAACGTACCGTGCTGTGTTCTGTGTCCTTCATCTACTAACACAAAAATAGTATTGCTTGTTAGTGGTGTTTTAATTTTCTTGACAGCCGTTTCAAACTTATTTATAATTGTAGTAACCACAGCATCACTTTCTGTGTGCAATAACTCAATTAATTGTGCTCCTGTTTTTGCGTTATCTACATCCATACCACATTTTCTGAACGTGCCTGTTATTTGGGTATCTAAATCGGTTCTGTCTGTTACCAAAATAATTTTTGGATTTAAAATACTTGGCTCCATGGCAATAGCCTGAGCAAGCATAACCATTGTTAACGATTTTCCGCTTCCTTGCGTGTGCCAAACTACACCACCAGTTCTTTGTCCGTTATTTATTTTTTTTATTTGTTTCATTGCTTTTTTAATGGCAAAAAACTGCTGATAACGTGCTACTTTTTTAGCTCCGTTATCATATAATATAAAATTATAAATAAGATCTAGTAAACGTTCTTTATTGCATAAACTATACAAATATTCATCTTGTGGTGTTGCTTTTATTTCTTCTTGTTCTAGTGCATCAAAATATTTTCGCACATAATAAAAGCGTTCTGTAAATAAACGTTGCTTAATACTATTTTCTATAGGTATGTTTTTTAGCTTGTACAAGCTTTGGTGAAAATGATCTTTTTTCTTTGTCTCAATTCCTCCATTCGATTTTTTAAAATCTTCTTGCCATTGTGCCCAAAATTTTTCTGGTGTTCCTGTAGTGGCATAACCACCTTCATTTACAGTTACAGCCATTACTAATTGTGCCATAGCATACAATGGACGAATACCGTCTTCTTGTTGATTTCGAAGGTTTTGAGAAATTGCCTGAGCTAATGGCTCTTTCATATCTGGTCTCTTACACTCAATAACACAAAGCGGAATACCGTTTACAAAAAGAACGACATCAGGTCTGTAATGTTCTTTTAATCCTGAACGCAATACACTAAACTCCTCTGTAACATGATAAATATTATTGGCTGGATTTTTCCAATCTATATACTGTAAATCAAAACTTTTACGATCTCCTTCAATACTTTGATCTAACGAAATACCTAACGTCAATAATTCGTATATTTTTTCGCTAGTAACCATATAACCATCTATCATAGGTATATCTGTTAATGCAATAATGGCATTTTCGATATTATTATCTGTAAACGAAACTGATTTACTTGAAGATATACGTGCTTTATTAATTTTACGTAATTGTGTGCGTAAAATATCTTCTAATAAAATATTTGATGTTTTATTACCTCTCGCTTGTAAAGCTTCTTCTTGATTGAGGTAATTATAGCCCATATTAATTAATAGCTGTAATGCAGGTATTTGTGAAATATGATCCTCTTTAAACGAAGGTGCTTCCATAGTATTATTTTTTATAATTATAACCTGCAAAAATTACAGCGATTAAAGGTGTTATGCATGCTGCTACAGTAAACCATACGGCAATTGTAAAAAAACTATATTTGTTTCTGGTCACATTTGCAAGAGAGTGAATTTGCACAGCAATATCTTCATCAATTTCTGAAAATTCTTCTTTTACACCTTTAGCTTTTAGAGATTCTAAAATCTTCTTAGGTGAACTTCCTCCCAAGTGCTCAAAAAAGAAAATATTTTCTTTATCCTTATTATTTGATATACTTAAATGAATAAATTTAAGACGAGGTACAAATGAAATTAAACAAGTAACAGTAGAGAAAATTAATAGAATAATAACAAATGAAAAATAAGCATCTATAAAATTTAAACCTTCTGTTTTATTTAAAAAAGGAAGTTTAGAAACTCCATAAATTGAAGCTGCATTAAACGCAATAAGCATTGCGTTTTTAGCTTCTGCAAACTTTAACCAATCTTTTACGTTACTATGTATTTCTAATAATTCTTTATTCATATTTATTATTTTAAGTCCCACATTAAATTAGAACCATAAACATCACCCATAACATCTTTAACTTTATACGTTTCTTTCTCCCACCATTTTTTCATCACATCAATTGCAGTAGAATCTTCATTTTTATAACCATTATAAACTGCCTTTGAAATCAATATCGCTGGGTAATTAGTTTTTCTAGTCTTCTTTTCAAAACTTATAAATTTTCCACCAGGCATAGAGTATAAGTTTCCATTTGACAAATTTATTAGAGAGTCTGCAAATTTTTCTGGTGTCATTTCTACCGTTTCAATCCTATTTGAATATGTTGGTAAATCATTACTTTTTAAAGATCTTCCTCCAAATGGATTTGCAAGTCCAATATCAGAACCTAAAAAATTAAAAAAATTATAAGGATTTCTCTTTACTAAATAATAATCTTCTTCAACCATTTTATTTGCAGTATCAGTAAGTCGTGATGCAAGATTTGCAGGATAACCAGTCCAAACAAGACCTCTATTTTCATTTGCTTCTACTCCTTGCTTTGGCGTACCTACTTTAATTACTTTTAACTCTCCATAATCTACACCTATCCCACATTTAAAATCCAACCCTGTAAATTGAGTATCAATTATTTTAGAACATAAATGATTGATAGTAATAGCGCAATGAACTGCGTTTTTATAACAATTAGATGAAGGAAAAACAACCATTACACGATCGCCTATTATATTCCTCACATAGCCACTATGATGATGTGCTGCTTTTAATACCGCTTTAGCAAAAGCAGAATACAACCTTCCCATAGTTTTTTTATGATGCTTTTTTGTTAGAGCTACCGAACCTCTAATATCTACGAAAAGAACACACGTATTTATTTCTTTAGCTTTCTTTTCTTCTGCATTCCCAAAAGTAAGTGCATTATCATCTAAACTAGGTACATTATTGGTTGAAGTATATGAGAACTCAGTGCTCAATATATCTTTAATATCTCCGTCAATTTCTTGTATTATTTTTTCCACAGCCATTATATTATACTTTCAATCTCTTTTTACCTGTTAACAACTGTTGCATTAGTCCTTTTTTTTGCAATTGCAATTGGTTTCGCTGGTTAATTAGTAGCTTTATTTCTTGGTCTGCTGTTTTTAAAACTTGGGCTATTGCCGTTTGTTCTTTGAAACTTGGAAGCCTAATTTTTAATTTATTCAATTCTTTTTTACTTAACACACGGTTTCTACCAGCTCCTCCTGGAGAAATTAAATCTAACTGATATCTAAACCATTTAGATTGTACAAACTGTTTAAAAAATTCAACATCACTTATTCCTTCAATAAATTGATACGTAGGAAAACGATGTGAAACTAACGCGCCTTTATCTGCCTGCTTTACAATTGCTACAGCACCTTCCCAAGCAAATGTTATGTTTACAATTAAATCATTTGGTTTTACTAAATACAAAGTATCAATTGCAATTGCAGAAGGCTTAAAATCTTTATTCTGAAAAGTTCCTTTGCAATGGCTTCTAATTCCTAATTTGGTAAAAGCTGTTTTAGGTTTCTCAGTTGGTCTTGGTGTATAATCTAAAAAATAATCAAATCTATTAGTTGTCCATTCCCCACTAAACCCAGATAATCGTTTTTTGCCACTTAACAATTGTTGCATTAAGGCTTTTTTAAGCTGCTGTTTTGCTTTTATTAAGGCGTTTTGTTTTGTAATTGCCGTGTCCCAAGTGCTTAGCCCGTTTGCTATTGCTTTTTGTTCTGGGAGGTTTGGTGCGAATAAACCAACTTCTCTAAAATCATTTGTGCCAAGCTCTAAAAAGGTACTACCTGATGACAATCTTATTAATCTTTTTTTAGAGTAAATTAAAAGATAGTAAATAAACTCAAGATCATTTTTTCTATTGACTATTAAATTTTTAAAACCTTGATTTGTACAAGATTCACTAGTTGCTATTGCTATTTCTCCAATTGTAGCCCTTGTGCAAACCATTAATGTGCCTTTTGGGAAAAGAGTTGCTGAAGATTTTTTCAAACCTAAAGAAGAAATTGTTCTTTTTGAGAAACCTGCATATTTTGAGAAATTAGAAATATCAGTAGGTGTATACCAAAGATGTTCATTACCCCAGTATTCACCAACACTTGTAGACGGCGTTCCTCCGGTCACGACCTTGCCTATTTCTGATATTTTTTTCACTTCCCAATCCTCAGGAATCCATCCCAATTTAGTCTCCTTAAAACCTTTTTTATATGCTGTTTCTTGTAGCTCCATTATTGCTTTTTGTTTTTAATTTGGTCTGCAAGTAATTTTAGATCTTCTAATTCTTGCTGGTCTGCTTCTTTTGCTTCTTGGGTTTTACGGAGTTTATCAAAAGCTATATAATGTGCTTTTACTTTTTTTTCCATTACTGTTTTACTAATTTTTCCAGCTGTTTTAAGTACGGGAAATTCATTAAAAGCAATAAGTTTGTCTAAGTTGCCTTGCCAATAACTCATGGTAAGGTCTTGTTGGTTTTTAACACGTAATTCTGCTTGTTCTAAAAAGATAACTACCAATCTGTTTAAACTGTCTAACTCATCTGCAGTTAGGTAATTTTTAGCAATGGTAATGTCTTGCTTTCTTACCACACTGCCTTTCCAGTTTGTTAAACCCATATTTAGTTTGGTGGCATCTGCACGTGTTACAATCATTTCGGCTGCTGTTTTTTTGGCAACTGCAAATAGTAGTTTGTTTTGTGCTTCAGCAAAATACATTTGGGTCGCTTTATCTGTAGCATCATAATCGCTACTTAAACTAAAAAGATCGCGCACTTTTTGGTAGAAACGTTTTTCCGAGCCACGTATATCTCTAATACGCGCTAGTAATTCATCAAAATAATCTACACGACCATCAGGGTTTTTAAGGCGTTCATCATCCATAATAAAACCTTTACGCATATAGTTTGCTAGGTTTCTGGTTGCCCATTGCCTGAATTGCACGCCACGTTTGCTACGTACACGATACCCAATAGCAAGTATCATTTCTAAGGTGTAAAATGTAATATTATATTCTTTGCCATCTACGGCAGTTGTCAAGTATTCCTTGACAACTGAATTAGCGTTTAATTCTTTGTCTGACAGAATGTTATTTATGTGCAGGCTAATATTTTGTTTTGAGGTGTCAAAAAGTTCCGCTAATTGATTTTGATTCAACCAAACGCTGCCATCTCTTTCAAATAAAGCTACAGATACTTTACCATCATCCGCAGTATAAATAATGATATTATTTTGCTCTTCCATAGTTTATAAACTTAATTCTTTTAAATACTCTTGCATTTTTTGTTGCACAGCTACTAATTCATTTTCTATTGTAGAAATCTCTGTTTGTACTTGTGTAATGTTAATTTCTGCTTCCTCTTCAAAAGTATCCACATAACGAGGTATGTTTAGGTTGTATTCGTTTTCTGTTATTTCTGACAATGCAGCAACGTAGCTGTATTTATCTTCCAAAACACCTTGTTTTGTTTTGTTTTCACGAAATTTAGTATAGGTTTCTACAATATGGTCTAGATGTTTATTAGACATTACATTTTGGTTTTTTCCGCTATCATATTCTTCACTAGCATCTATAAACAAGGTTTCTGTACGTTTATCTTTTGCTTTATTAAAAATAAGAATGGCAGCAGGAATACCTGTACCAAAAAATAAATTAGCAGGTAAACCAATAACAGCATCTAATAAATTATCTTCTATAACATGTTTTCTTATACGTCCTTCTGCACTTCCTCTAAACAAAACACCATGAGGCACAACAACACCAACCATACCTGTAGTTTCGTAAGCACTTTCTATCATGTGGCTAATAAATGCCCAATCTCCTTTGCTTTTTGGAGGTACTCCACGATTAAAACGATTGTATTTATCTTCTTCAGCTTCTTCTTGCCCCCATTTATCTAATGAAAATGGAGGATTAGCAACCACAGTATCAAACTTCATCAAATTATCACCTTCGGTATGTTTAGGGTTTCGTAAAGTGTCTCCCCAACGTATAGAAGCATTATCAAAACCATGTAAAAACATATTCATCATCGCCAAAGCCCAAGTGCTTCCGTTAGCTTCTTGTCCGTATAAAGAAAAATTATTGTCTTCTACTTGTTGCCCTGCTTTAATCAATAAAGAAGCAGAACCACAAGTAGGATCGTAAATACGTGCACCAGATTTAGACTTTGTTAAACGTGCCAACAAAGTAGAAACCTCTTTAGGTGTATAAAATTCTCCTGCTTTTTTACCAGCATCACTCGCAAAGTTCGAAATTAAGAACTCATAAGTATCTCCTAAAACATCTTGACCATCTAAAGACGATGGTTTTACGTCTAGCTTATTAAAATCTGTTAGTAGGTTTTTAAGTCTTGCATTTTTATCTTTTTTATCTCCAAGATTACTGCTATTAAAACTGATGTTTCTAAAAATTCCTGCTCCATCACTACTAGTTAGTTTTTCTCGATTAGCATCTTCTAAGTCTGCTAAAGCAATGTCTATTAACTCTCCAATGTTAGGTTCGTTTCTTTTGTCATAAAGAGAATTAAAGTGACTATGTTCTGGCACTGTAAAACGTTCGGAAGCCATAGCTCGTTGTGCGCGTTCTATATCTCCTTCATATTTTATAAGATGTGCTTCGTACTTTTCTGTATAGGTGTCTGACACATATTTTAAAAACAACATTACCAAGATATAATCTTTATATTGACTTGGATCTATAACTCCTCTAAAGGTGTCGCAGGCTTGCCAAATAATTCTATTAATGTCTTCAGATTTAATTTTATTGCTCATTATGCTTGTATTTTATTTTTTAGTAATAATTCTAATTGAATTGTTTTTAATTTATCTAATTGGGTTGTTAATTTTGATTCTTGTTTTTTAAGTTGATCTATGGCTACAATGTTTTTTTGAATACTTAATGAAGGTATTTTTACGTCTAAGTCACCAAGTATGGTTCTGTTTATAGCAGGTAAAGCTGTACCACGACTATAACCTCGTAATTCATTTTGAGTGCTCTCTAAATTGATATACCATGCAATATACTGAGGAAGTACTGAGTTAATTGTATTTCGCAACACCATAAAAATAGATGAAGCAACCATAGGTTTTGAATCATCTAAAATAGAATGAGCAACAAAACCATTATATCCTTTTGCTAAAACAACTACATCATCTTTATTTAAAAAATGTTTTTCTAATTTAGGTGAAGGCATTAAACTAGGCTCAATAAGTCGATCAAGTGTATTAGCACCTACAAAATCACTGGCACCTAAATAGTAAATAGTACCTTGTGGGTTTCTGCGTTCATTTATACCAGAAGATATAGAAGTAATTTCCCTTATTTTCATTTTATACATTGTTATTCGCGTACAAAGGTAAGTTGATTTATATTATCAATCTAATTATTTTTTAATTTATTTTATTGTTATTTATGTACAATAAATAAGTGTAACTTATAAAAACAACCAGAAAACCTTTAAATAATTGAAAAAATAATTAAAAATAAAATCTACACAGGGAGCAAATCGCATCAAAAAAAAAAACATAAGAAGTACAAATCCAAGTAATGCGAAGAAAATATTAACAACGAATAAGAACCGTAGCTTTTCAAAAAATCAAAAACAGCCTAAACTGTTAAAAAGAATAGAAATATTAAAAAATCACACCCCTTTTTAAGTTTTACAGGAAAATATAAAATTAAAAAAAAGACATATTACCGACACAAATACCGACACAAAAAAAACATATAAAATGCAAAAACCTCGTAATCAAATGATTACGAGGTTTTAAAGTTGGCCTACAAGGACTCGAACCTTGAATGTCGGTACCAAAAACCGGTGTGTTACCAATTACACCATAAGCCAATGCTTTTATGCGGGTGCAAATTTAACCCAATCTTTTAATTTCACAAACTTTTTTTTATAAATTTTTAGTTTAACATTTTTTTATGAGCTTCCTTATTGTCAGAAAAGGTCTCAGAACTCACTTTTAATCATATTTATTAGTAAATTCGCCCACAGATTATTAAGTGACTTATGACATCAGAAAAATTTAAAAAATGGAACATCATCTTAGGGTGGGCTGCATTTGCAATAGCTTTAATTACCTACACACTAACTTTAGAACCAACTGTGAGTGCTTGGGATTGTGGAGAATACATATCAACTTCTGTAAAATTAGAGGTTGGTCATCCACCGGGAGCACCTCTTTTTCAAATGTTAGGTGCCTTTTTTGCAATGTTTACTTCGGATGTTTCTGAAATTGCTAAAATGGTAAACTTTATGTCTGCTTTAGCGAGCGCATTTACCATTTTATTTATGTTTTGGACAATTACCAATCTAGCCAAAAAAATGGCTTTAAAAACAGGCGAAATTACAGACGGAAAATATATTGCAATTCTTGGAAGTAGTTTAGTAGGTTCTTTAGCATACACCTTTTCTGACAGTTTCTGGTTTAGTGCTGTTGAAGGTGAAGTATATGCAATGTCGTCGTTTTTAATGGCGTTATTATTCTGGTTAGGATTAAAATGGGAAAGTGAATTGCATCAACCAAGAGGAAATAAATGGTTAATTATTATCAGTTTTGTGGTTGGTTTATCATTTGGTGTTCACATACTTTCTTTGTTAGTGATTCCTGCAATTGTGCTCTTATATTTCTTTAAAACCTATAAAAAAATCAACTTAAAAACAACGGCAATTGCTACGGTAATTTCGGTGGTTGTTTTAATGTTTGTTTTTAAATTTTTATTCCCTTTTACATTAAAATTCTTTAGTGCATCAGAATTATTTTTTATTAATTCTATTGGCTTGCCTTATAATTCAGGTTCTATTATTGCTGCAATTATTTTAATTGCTTTGTTTTATTTTGGATTGAACTACACAAGAAAAACAAAAAAAATCACGGCAAACACCTTAATACTTTCTGTATTATTTATTATGATTGGTTTTTCTTCTTGGATGATGTTGCCAATTAGAGCGAACGCAAATACAACGATTAACGAAAATAATCCTTCTAGTGCGCGAGAGTTATTGGCGTATTATGAGCGTGAACAATATGGCGATGCCAATGTTTTTTACGACACGTATTACTCTAATTCTTACAGCAGAGAGCAAGATGCAAAAAACCCTACAAAAGACGATAAGCCAAAGTATGAGCAAAAAGATGGTAAATATGTTATTGTAAATGTCTACAAAGACGTTTTACCAAACTGGTCTGACAAACACAAGGGTTTTATACCAAGAATGGTAAATCCTGCTTCCGAAAAAATGTACAAAGCCATTGCTGGTATTCCAGAAAAAAGTAATCGCAGACCAACCTTTGCAGAGAACTTAAAATTTATGGCTAGCTATCAATTTGGCTATATGTATGGGCGTTATTTTATGTGGAATTTTGTTGGGCGTCAAAATGATATCCAAGGAAATTTAGATATTTTTAATGGAAATTGGCTTAGCGGAATTGATGTTATTGATGAAGTGCGATTAGGCTCTCAACAGCAACTTCCACCGGATGTTTTAGAAAATAAAGGACGTAACAAATATTATTTTTTACCTTTAATTTTAGGAATCATAGGTTTATTGTATCAGATTAAATGGGATAAAGAAAACTTTTTCACCTTGTTTATCTTCTTCATTTTTACAGGTTTTGCAATTATATTTTATACAAATCCGAAGCCTTTTGAACCCAGAGAACGTGATTATGCAATTGTAGGAAGTTTCTACATATTTGCCATTTGGATTGGTTTTGGAGTACTTGCTTTGTACGAATATTTAAAAAAATTAGGTCCTAAAAAACCAATAGCAATAGCAGTTACTTTAGTTTCAATACTAGCGGTGCCTTCTTTAATGGCTTTCGAAAACTGGGACGATCACGATCGCTCAAATAGATACACCACGCGTTTAAATGCACAAGCGTATTTAGAAAGTTGCGATCCAAACGCAATTATGTTTACAATTGGCGATAATGATACATTTCCGCTTTGGTATATGCAAGAAGTAGAAGGTATTAGAACAGATATAAAACTAGTAAACACAAGCCTTTTTCAAACAGATTGGTACATTGATCAAATGAAACGTGCTTCTTATAAGTCTGCTCCTATTCCGTCTCAATTAACGCACGATGAATACAAATACGGAACGTTGGATGTTGCCTATTACTTTGCAGAATTATTTCCTCAATTAAAAGATTCTGTGCTAGATTTAGACAGCTACATGAAATGGATTCGAAGCGATAGCAAAAGAACTTTTTATGATTTAGATGATGATGGTAATCCAGAAAAAATATTGCCAACGAATAAAATTAGAATTCCGGTTAACAAAGAAAATGTTTTAAAATATGGCATTGTTGCTCAAAAAGATGCAGATAAAATTGTGCCTTATATAGACATAACTGTGGATAGAGCTTTAGCTAAAAACACCATTTTAATGTTAGATATTTTAAATAATTTTAATTGGGAACGTCCTATTTATTTTACGGGTGGCTCTAATACCGATAGCGAATATCTTTGGCTAAAAGATTATTTACAATTAGACGGAGTTGCTTTTAAATTTGTGCCGATAAAAACACCAACTAAAATTGTTAATGAAAACGGACAGTTAATAAGAGAACTAAGTTTGTTTGATATTGGTAGAATCGATCCTGAGAAAATGTACAAAAATGTGCAAAAATGGGATTGGAGAAACATTAACGATGGTAAAATTTATTTGGATGAACAAACCAAAAGAAATGCCATCTCTTTAAGAAATAGTTTAATGCGATTATCGGCTGCATTTGCTATTGAAGGAGATACTTTAAAAGCAATTGAAGTGTTAGATTTATCATTAGATAAATTAGCAATCAAAGATTTTGATCATTACAGTTTGTCTATGGAATACCCAGAAATGTATTACAAATTAGGCGAACCACAAAAAGCGAGAGCCGCTGCTAAGACTTTAATTAAACTATTTAAAGACAAGTTAATTTGGCACAGTACTTTTACTAAGGATGAGTTTGATATGGTTTTTGATGAGTTTGATATGACTTTTAGATATTTATACAGAGGTGTAATCGACCAAGTTGTAGAACATGATAAGGATGAAAAGTTTGTAATGGAAATTCAAAACGAATTCAATCAAACGCTACAATTGTTTGATCATATTATTCCGGATGAGAAAGCAAACTAAAACTTATTTTATAATTTAATATCGCGGCACATAACCTTAAAACTTGTATCACAATATTTTAAATTAAAGTAGTATAAATATAAAAACAGACATCCAAGTTCATTTAGAAACTTTGATGTCTGTTTTTTTTAAATTTTTAAGGCTTAGAATACTAAAGGTATTGCTGTACCAAACCAATTAAAGTATTTGCATCTTGAAATCCTGTTTGGCGCCATTTCATTTCGCCATTTTTATAAATCATAAAAGTAGGATTTCCTTTAACTCGCAAAGCATCAGCTAAAGTCTCATTTTTTTTGATATCAATCTTTATAACTTTAGCTCTATCACCTAAGGCTGCAGCAACATCTCTTAAAATATCTACACTATTTTCAACCTCACTCCAATCCGCATAAAAATCGATTAAAACAGGCTTATCAACACTAATTAATTCTCCAAATTTTGTCATAACAGTATGTTTTTAAGGAACTAAAAACTTATAAATTTACAATTGTACTATTACAAATATAACAATTCTTACTAAATATACTGGTTATCAGCCTTTTTTCAATTCTATCACTGTAATTTCTGGCCAAATACCTACTCTTCCTGGAAATGCGTGATACCCAAAACCTCTGTTTACATTTATAAATCTACCAAACTCTTCATACAAACCAGCCCATTGTTTGTAAACATATTTAGATGGACTCCATTTTATAAAACCCGGAATTTCTATTCCCACTTGTAAACCATGCGTATGTCCGCTCAAAGTAAGATGGTAATTAAAGTCGTCATTTTTTACTTTTTCTTGCCAATGACTTGGATCGTGACTCATTAAAATTTTAAAATCTTCTTTTTTAATTTTTGCGGATGCTTTTTGTAAATCTCCCGCTTGATTAAATCCTTTTCCCCAGTTTTCTACTCCAAGAAGTGCAATTCTTTGTCCGTCTTTTTCTATATAACGATGTTCATCCAACAATAAATCAAAACCAATTTTTTGATGAATATCTTTTACATCTTGAAAATTTTTGATTTTATCTTCTGGTTTTTCCCAATCCATATAATCGCCATAATCATGATTTCCAAGGATGGAATATTTACCTTCTTTTGCTTCTAACTTGCTAAAAACATCAATCCAATTGTCCATTTCATCCGCTTTATTGTTTACAATATCACCCGTAAATAACATCAGATCAGATTTTTGTTCGTTTATTAAATCAACGCCGTATTGTATTTTCTTTTTGTTGGTAAAACTTCCTGAATGAATATCAGAAATTTGAGTAATCGTATATCCATCAAAAGCTGCTGGTAAATCTTTAAAACTTAGCTGATATTTAATCACTTTATAATTGTACTTTCCTTGCACAATTCCGTAGATAAAAGACACAAACGGAATTGCCGCCAAACCCAACGCAACTTGAGAAACAAATTTTCTTCGCCCCACTAAAGGTTGTGTATCAGTATTTGAAATTGTAGCTATTGCTTTTAAAACCAAACGATACACATCTTCACCAAAAAGGATCATCAAGATAACTAATTTAGGAACTAAAACCGTAAGCAAAACACCAACCGCCATTTGAAATTTTGGCGTTTGCCCGTCGCTTCTAGAATAGTTTAACATAATTAATAAAAAATTGACATAAGCAGCAACACTTATCAGCAAAAAACCATAGCGTAAAAATTTGCTTTTAGATATCGTTTTTAAAGCTTGAAAGGTATAAATTTCAAGAATTACAGCTAGAACAAGCACTATTATCAATGGAAAAATCCAACGTGGCATAAATTTATTTTTAAGAATGCGCAAAGATAACTGTTAAAAAATGAATGAATTTTAACCCGCTGTTAAAGTTTTTTTAGTAAGTTTATGACTTTAAATTTCATAAAATGATGGATACAATTGTTGCCTTTTTTGAAAACCTAACCAGTCTACAAAAGTTTTTTTGGGTGGTTGGTTGTTTGTCTTTATTTTGGATTTTAGAAGGAATTTATCCGTTAAAAAAACATCAATATAATAAATGGAAACACGCAAAAACAAACTTAATTTTGCTGCTTTCTACCATGATAATTAATGTGGTTTTTGGCATTTTAACTGTTGGCGTTTTCAGTTGGATTGACGCCAATAATTTTGGATTACTAAACCAAATTGATCTGCCAGTTTGGATAGAAATTATCTTGGCAATTATGATTCTCGATTTTACATCTCAATATTTGGTGCATTATATGTTGCATAAAATCCCAGCAATGTGGCGCTTTCACACTGTACATCATAGCGATACGCATGTAGATGTAACTTCTGGAACGAGACATCATCCAGTAGATTTTATTTTTAGAGAGACTTTTGCTTTATTAGGAATTATAATTGCGGGTTTGCCGGTTTCTTATTATTTAATGTATCGCATTTTAACCGTACTTTTTACCTATTTTTCGCATGCGGATATTCAGTTGCCACTTTTTGTAGACAAAACAATTAGTTACGTTTTTATTTCGCCAAACACCCATAAATTTCACCATCACCACACAATGCCTTGGACGGATACCAATTTCGGAAATATCTTCTCTTTTTGGGATCGTATTTTTGGCACTTTTGTGTACAAAGACACCAAAGACATCGTGTACGGAATTGATATTTTAGATGCAGAAAAAGCAGATGATATTTTATATCAACTAAAAGCGCCTTTTAAAAAGGATTTAAAGTCAGCAGAATACATTGCATAAAATGATTTTAGTTAAACGATACAATTGTTTCTGAGATAAGTATAAAACCGCTTCGCTTATAGAGCCAAGCACCAAGATTTGATGCTAACAATCAAACAGCAAGAACGATACTAAAATTAGCTACTTTATCTCGATACAATTATTTTAGAAAAGCAAGATGTTATTTAAAAAATCGGTGAAGTCGTGGCTAATTTTTTGCTTTTATAAATACCGTTTGAAGTTTCCTTCTCATCATAACTTTTTGTAGTTTTATGTTTTTCAATAAAAGATAAAATGTCAGACCAAAAAAGACTTTTTTTAGTTGATGCATATGCATTAATTTTCCGCGGATATTACGCATTTATAAAGAACCCAAGAATCAATTCTAAAGGGTTAGATACCTCTGCAATTATGGGTTTTATGAATTCGTTATTAGACGTTATTAAACGTGAAAGACCAGATCATTTAGCCGTTTGTTTTGATAAAGGCGGCAGTGTAGATCGTGTAGAAATGTTTGAAGCCTACAAAGCAAACAGAGATGCAACTCCAGAAGCTATCAAATTAGCCGTTCCGTATATTTATGAAATTTTAAAAGCCATGCACATACCAATTATGGTAAAAGAGGGTTTTGAAGCGGATGATGTAATTGGTACACTTTCTAAACAAGCAGAAAAAGAAGGCTACAAAGTATATATGGTAACGCCAGATAAGGATTTTGCGCAACTCGTTTCCGAAAATATTTTTATGTACAAACCTCGTTTTGGTGGTGGTTATGATATTTGGGGCGTTCCGGAAGTTTTAGAGAAATTTGAAATTACAGATCCTTTACAAGTCATCGATTTTTTAGGAATGATGGGCGATTCGGCGGATAATATACCTGGTTTACCTGGCGTTGGAGAAAAAACTGCTAAAAAGTTTTTAGCAACCTATGGTTCTATGGAAAATTTGTTAGCAAATACCCATGAGCTAAAAGGAAAAATGAAAGAAAAAGTAGAAGCAGCAAAAGAGTTGGGAATCCTTTCTAAACAATTGGCAACAATTATGTTGGATGTTCCTGTTACTTTTGATGCTGATGATTTTACTTTAGATCAACCAGATATCGAAAAAGTAACCGAACTTTTTAACGAGTTAGAATTCAGGAATTTATTAACCAATTTCTCAAAAACTTTTGCAGATGAAAATGCAGAAAAAGTAAATTCTATAGAAGATTCTTCTGATGATGAACCAAAAAAATCAACTAAAAAAGCACCGCCAAGTACAGAAGGTCAGTTTGATTTATTTGCGGCTCCAGGAACCGGAAGTATTACGGATGAAGCCATTGCATCCGGATTTAAAAATATCGAAAACACCAATCATTTTTATCAACATATAAATTCGCCTTTATCAAGAAAAATCTTGTTGCAAAAACTGCTGCAGCAAAAATCTGTTTGCTTTGATACCGAAACTACAGGTTTAAAAGCGCTAGAAGTTGAACTTATCGGAATCTCTTTTTCGTTTGAAATTGGCAAAGGATTTTATGTTTCTTTTCCGGAAGACCAAGACGAAACCAAAACGATTTTAGAAGAATTTAGACCGTTTTTTGAAGCATCAGAAATAGAAAAAATTGGTCATAACTTAAAATATGATCTCAAAGTTTTATCTAATTACAACATGCCCGTAAAAGGGAACTTGTTTGATACCATGATTGCGCATTATTTGATAAACCCAGATATGCGTCATAATATGGATATTTTGGCAGAAACGTATTTAAATTATCAGCCCGTTTCTATCACAGAATTGATTGGTAAAAAAGGGAAAAATCAGCTTTCTATGAGAGTTGTGCCTATAAATGATCAAACAGAATATGCTGTTGAAGATGCAGATATTACGCTTCAATTAAAAGAACATTTTACATCAGAATTAGAAAGTGGTAATGTTACCAAACTTTTTAATGAGGTAGAATTGCCATTGGTTTCTGTATTAACAGCCATGGAAATTGAAGGAATTAACATCAACACAAGTTATTTAAATGAATTATCGGTTGTGCTAACGGATGACATCAACAGACTTGAAAAAAATATTTACGAACACGCTGGCGAAGAATTTAATATTGCATCGCCTAAACAATTAGGAATCGTTTTGTTCGAGAACATGAAGTTGGTTGATAAACCTAAAAAGACTAAAACTGGGCAATATGCTACAGGCGAAGATATTTTATCTTACTTGGCAAAAGACCACGAAATTATACGAAATATTCAAGAATATCGTCAATATAAAAAATTACAAAGCACGTATGTAGATGCGTTGCCAAATGAAGTGAATCCTAAAACAGGAAGAATTCATACAGAATATATGCAAGCAGTTGCGGCAACAGGTCGTTTAAGTTCTAACAACCCAAATTTACAAAATATACCGATTAGAACAGAGCGCGGAAAAGGAGTTAGAAAAGCGTTTATACCAAGAGATGAAAACTATGTTTTATTAGCTGCGGATTATTCTCAAATTGAATTGCGAATTATTGCGGCGTTAAGTGAAGAAGAAACGATGATGAATGCTTTTAAAAATGGCGAAGACATTCATGCTTCAACCGCTGCAAAAGTATTTAATATTCCTTTGGATGAAGTTACACGCGAACAAAGAAGCAACGCAAAAACAGTTAATTTTGGTATTATATATGGCGTTTCTGCGTTCGGATTAAGTAATCAGACAGATTTATCAAGAAGCGAAGCAAAAGAGTTGATTGATACGTATTACGAAACCTATCCGAAGTTAAAAGCATACATGGCTGCACAAGTTGATTTTGCTAGAGATCACGGCTATGTAGAAACGGTTTTAAACAGACGTAGGTATTTAAAAGACATCAATTCTAGAAACGCAGTGGTTAGAGGTGCTGCAGAACGAAATGCTGTAAATGCGCCAATTCAAGGTTCTGCTGCAGACATTATTAAACTAGCAATGATAAATATTTACAAGCGTTTTGAAAAAGAAAACTTTAAATCTAAAATGTTGTTGCAAGTGCACGATGAATTGGTTTTCGACGCACATAAAGACGAGTTAGAAATTATAAAACCAATCATAAAATTCGAAATGGAAAATGCTTTTAAAATGAGTGTTCCTTTGGATGTTGAAATAGGAATTGGTGATAACTGGTTAGAAGCACATTAAACAAACTATCAAATTATTAAAATACAGATTTCGCTAAATACTGAAACAAGTTCAGCACATGAAGCGGGATTCGTTCAACTATCAACTATCAACTTTGAACTTATAGCTTGCTGTTTTCAAAATTGAGTCTCACTAAAAATAGAAATGGAATTAGATTATATTGAAGATATAGATGGTCACGAGCAAAACATTGTTCGATTGTACAATTTTAACAAAGCAGAAGCGATTCTGTTTAGAGACCTTTTAAAAGCAACCGTTATTGATAAAAAACAAAAACTAGATTTAGCTACAGTAGCTTTTATAACCCCGCGGAATTGCAATTTAATTTTTGGGTTGTTTAAAACGGATGAAGGAATTCTTACCAAAGACAACGAAACGTTTTTCTGTATTTTAACTTTAGATGGTTTTAAAAAAATGATAAAATTGATAGAACCTTTTTGTAAAAAGGAGTCTAAAGGTTATCAATATTTATATGAAATTGACAACCCGATTGATTTATTATTTTGCCCATCGGCTAGTTTTGATGAAGCGTAATTGATTTTAAAAACCGTACTTTTTTTTAGTTTATTACTTAAAAAGTGAAAGCCATTTTAAAATTTAGGTTGTCTTTTGAAAATTAAAAATTTAACTTCGCTAACTCCTGATAGTTGGCATTAAAACGGACGTCATATCAGTGTTACGTTGTAAGTAATTAAAACCACCATAATTAAGAATTGGAAGACTTAATCAAGAAAATAAAAAGCAGATTACACTTAAGACCAGAAGCGGAAGAATTTCTTTATTCCATTTCGAAAGAAAAAACACTTTCTAAAGGAGAAGTTTTAATTCGCCAAGGACAAACTGTAAAGAAGACATTCTTTGTTACATCAGGTTGCCTAAGATCTTACTGTATTGATAAAAACGGAAAGGAACACACCTTACTATTTGCAATTAAAGATTGGTGGATAAGCGATTACATAGCTATCCATACTGATGAGCTTTCAACACTAACGGTAGAATGTCTTACCGAATCGAAAGTTATTGAATTCAATGCCAAAGAACTGGATGGAATTCATGCGCGTTTTCCTGAATTCGAGTCTTATCAAAGACACAATTTAGAACGCCATGTAGTTAGTTTGCACAAGCGTATCTTGAATCAACTACAATTAAGTGCTGCCGAGAGGTATGATTTATTCTTAAAGCAATACCCCGATATTGAGCAGCATACTCGAAATTTCCATATCGCATCTTATCTAGGTATCACCCAACAAAGCTTGAGTCGTATTAGAGTAGAAAAAGTAAAAAAATAGCTTTCTTACCATAGGGTAAATTTTTCTCGAAATACTCATTCTACATTTGTATCGAATTAAGAACCAAATAAATCGAAACAGATATGAAAGCATTACAAATAATAAAATACGGTGAGATTAAAGACAGTCTAGCCTTTAATGAAGTTAGCAAACCGACAGTTCAAGCAAATGATGTACTCATTGAAGTTAAAGCTGCTGCCATTAACCCTATAGACAAGAGTATTATTCTTGGAAACCTCCAAGGTATGCTCCCAATACCATTGCCAAGCACCTCTGCTTATGACGTAAGTGGAATTGTTGTAGAAACAGGAAATGAAGTAAGTAATTTTGAAATTGGAGACTTGGTTTATTCAAGAGTTCCGCAAGAACAAATGGGCACATTGGCTGAATTTGTTGCTGTAACCAGTGATGCTGTTTCAAAAAAACCTGGTAACATTTCTTTCGAAGAAGCGGCAAGTTTACCATTAGCAGGACTAACTGCTTTACAATCTTTGGAGTACGCAGGTATAAAAGAGAACGATAAAGTTCTTATTCATGCTGGTTCTGGAGGTGTTGGAAGTTTCGCTATTCAGTATGCCAAAGCTAAAGGAGCTTATGTTTATACCACAACAAGCACAAATAATGTACAATGGGTGAAAGAGCTTGGCGCAGACAGAGTAATCGACTACAAAACGGAAGATTACAAAAGCATAGCCAAAGATGTAGATATCGTGTTTGATACACTTGGTCAAAACTATTCGCTTGAATCTTTTGAAGTTGTCAAAACAGCTGGAAAAGTGGTTAGTGTTGTTGGCCCTTTGGATGAAGCGAGTGCGAAAATGTTCGGCATGGCCGATTATAAATTGCCAGAGGAATTAGCTGAAGCTAGCAGTGAAAAAAACGTTGAGTACAAATTCATCTTCATGCATCCAAATGGTGCACATTTAAATGAAATAAAATCAATGATAGAAGATGAAAAAATCAAACCAATTGTAGACAAAGTATATCCATTTTCTGAGAGTATTCAAGCATTCATACATCTTGCATCGGGTAGAGCAAAAGGGAAAATTGTAATTAAAATCCATTAAGTATTATTCTAATAAAAACATAAAAATTAAAATCATGACAAAAAAAATATTAATTGGACTTGCAAGTGTAATTGTGCTTGCATTCATAGTAATCTACTTTATATCACGACCAACGCTAGAAGATGATGGTTCATATAGCCCATCAAGTTTAGCGCTGAATTTAGGAACTGTGTCTGTAACAGATTTTGAAGATATTAAATACACCAAATACCAAGGAGAAAAATCAAAGATTTTAGTAATCTTCACTGAACAAAAAAACTTGGAAATGAAAAACGGCAAACTGTTTTCTACGGGAAATCACCCAATAGAAGCACTTGTTCCAATGTTACACCTAAAAAATGCAGGATTTGATTTTGAAATCGTAACTCCTACTGGTAAACCTGTTGTATTTGAAATGTGGGCTTTTCCGAATGAAGATGAGAATGTGAAAGCTATTTATAATGAGTACAAATCGAATTTTGAGCAACCTAAAAAATTGACAGATTTTATCACTAATTCATTTACAAATGATAGTTCTTATGCTGCTGTATTTGTGCCAGGTGGACATGGAGCAATGATTGGTATTCCAGAAGATAAAAACGTAAGTAAGGTATTGAATTGGGCACATCAAAGTGATTTGTTCACTATTACGCTTTGTCATGGTCCAGGAGCATTATTATCCACTACGCTGGACAATCAAAAATTCCTTTATGATGGATACAAGATGGCTGTATTCCCAGACGCTGTGGATGAAATGACACCAATGATTGGTTATTTGCCAGGTCACATGAAAAACGGTGTGAGCGAAAGATTGAAAAACTTAGGTGCTACTATTGTTAATACAGAATCTGATAAAACAGTTTGTGTAGATAGAAGACTAATTACAGGTGCAAGTCCATTAGCATCAAATGAATTAGGAAAACTCGCAGCTGAAACTTTATTGAAAGAACTGAATTAAAAACTACTTACAACAATGTATAAAAGCAATAGCGGTTTGGGTTTTAACTTGAACCGCTATTGCTTTTTAATTAAGTATATTGCTATCCGAAAGTTAGTGCGTATAAATCTGCTACTGCTCTTATACTAAACGTTAGCGAAGTTAAATTTTTTCATCCTACGAAAAATAAAATACAAGTTAAAAAACCATCCTAATAATTTTTGGTTTGTTTACATCTGATGAAGGAATTCTTACCGAATACAACCAAGTTTTTTTCTATATTTTAACTTTAAAAGATTTTCAAAAAATGATAAAATTGATCGCATCTTTCTGTAAAAAAGAATCTAAAGGCTATCAATATGTATATGATATTGACAATCCTACGTAACTTTCAGCAATTGAAATTGATGAGTAAGTATTTTAGATAAAATTAAAAATTATTTCAAGATTATGAAGAGTTATCTTAAAACAAATTAAAACTAATGATAAAATACATAAAACTATTAATTATTCTATTCGCATTTAGTTCTTGCTCAAAAAACATTTATAAAATATCTGAAAGAGCCTATATTAAAGAAGCGAGGACGTTAGGAAAATCACTTATTAAAATAATTCCTGATACAATTAACAGTGAGAAAATTGCCGTTTTAAAATCTCAAAATTTTAATTTAAGAAAACCAAATTTAATTGTAATTCATCATACAGATCAAGCCAGCTGCCAAGAAACATTTAAAACCTTTGCTTTAAAAAGAACACAAGTGAGCTCTCATTATGTTATTTGTGACAACGGAAATATTACACAAATGTTAAACGATCTGCTAAGAGGTTGGCACGCTGGAGGTGGCAGTTGGGGGAAAAATACAGACATTAATAGTGCTTCAATTGGTATAGAATTAGATAATAATGGTGAAGAATCTTTTTCTGATTCTCAAATAAACAGTTTACTATTATTGCTAAAAAATCTAACCGATAAATATAAAATTCCGTTGCAAAATATAGTTGGTCATGCTGATATTGCGCCAGGCAGAAAAGTAGATCCTAGTGCGTTATTTCCATGGAAAAAACTGGCAGAAAACGGATTCGGGATTTGGTATGATGAAACAAAATTGGAAACTACGGAAGTACCAGAAAATTTTGATTCTTCAAAAGCTTTGAAATTTATAGGGTACAATATTACAAATTTAGAAGGTGGTATTTATTCGTTTAAATTACATTTTAATCCAACAGATGTTTCTAGTAGCTTATCTGAAAAAGACAAGAAAATTCTATTTTTATTACTTGAAGAACTCTAAAATAATAATTTTTATCTCTAATAAATGAAACTCAACTGTACTGCTATTTTATTATTAATTTCTATCATTACTTTTTCAAATTGTGGAACATTTAGTGAGCTACTTATGAAAGAATCTAAACCTTTTCAAGAAAATTTTAAAAATGAAATCACCTTTAAAAAAAAATGGAAAAACAATTCTTGGAAAAGTCCAGCTTCTTATTCTTTAGAAAATAATAAGTTAAAAATCACTACTAGAGCAACTACAAACGATAGAGTTAAAGTAAGAACTAAAAGAAGAAACTTTACAACAGGAACGTATATTTGGCGAATTTTTGTGCCAGAATTTAGGTTGTACGAACAAAGTAGTATCGGTGCATTTTTATATCATAATGAAGAGGACATCTTTGAATTTGACTTTGAAATTGGCTCTGGTCAAAAATTAGATCGAGAGAAAATAAATCTAAAAAATGATGAAGCTATAGTGTTTTGTGTTTCGCAATTTTCGCCATCAAACTCTGGTCATTTTGCCGTGAAAATGAACGAATATTCTGATTTTAAAATGGAGTTACTTAATGTTAATGGCTATTATTTGGTAAAATGGTACATCAATAATAACTTGGTAAAAACTTTGCAAACGAACGTAAGAAGTACTATAAAATTCAGAGTTCATAATAGTTTAGAGAATTTGCATTTTATGGGTGATAAAACAACATCCACAGAAAACTACGTACTTTTTGATTCTTTTAGCTACGAAATCAATGAGCAGTAGTTTCTTTTTTATCCGTAATTTTGAAATTGTTATTTAACTATTCTATCTATTTTATACTTGAAACATTTACAAAAATTTACAACGGATATTTCTGAAATTCAACTTTCAGAAAAATTTACATTTCCTTTTTATTACGAACCGCATTCTTTGGCTAAAATTGCTTCGGAAGAAGTTCAAGAATATTTAGAATCTCAAACTGATTTTGAGCATAACTTTGGTTTGGATACAACTAAAACTGATTTACCAATCGGGAAAATGTTTGGCGTTTTAATTGTGCAAAACCAACAAAACGAAATTGGATATTTAGCAGCGTTTTCGGGTAAATTGGCGGATAAAAGTCTCCCAGAAAAATTTGTTCCTCCTGTTTTTAATATGAGAACAGCAGGTAGCTTTTACATAAAAGGCGAGCTTGAAATTGATGAAATAAACGCGCAATTAACTTTAATAAAAAACAACGAACAGTATTTAGAATTAAAAAAATCATTTAAAATAGTTACCGATTCAATTGCTGATGATTTAGAATATCAAAGAAAGAAAATGAAACTTTCTAAATCTGATCGAAAACTACGTAAGAAAAATGCAATCTCTGTTTTAAGTGCGTTAGAATTTAAAAACCTCACCAAAAAATTAATGCAAGAAAGCTATAATGATCAATTTTTCTACAAAGAACTAGTTGAATATTATGAAGCTAAAAGTGAAAAAGCAGGAAAAGAAGTAGTTGTTTTTCAAAGTAAAATTACAAGGCTAAAAAAAGAACGAAAAGAAAAATCGAACTATTTACAGCAAACATTATTTAGTAAATATGCTTTTTTAAATCAACAAAAAGAATTAAAAAACTTATTGGATATTTTTAATGATCCAACCATAAAACCACCTGCAGGTTCTGGAGAATGTTCTGCGCCAAAACTATTGCAATATGCTTTTGCAAATGATTTAAAACCAGTTTCTATGGCAGAATTTTGGTGGGGAATTTCGCCAAACTCAGCCGTTAGACAGCACAAAAACTATTATCCAGCCTGCCAAAGTAGATGTAAACCTATTTTAACGCATATGTTAGAAGGTATTAAAATGGATGCTAATTTATTGATAGAAAATTTATCAGAAAAACAAGAACTCAAAATTATTTATGAAGACGATGTTTTAATTGTTGTAAACAAACCATCAGAACTTTTATCGGTTCCTGGTAAAGAAATTACCGATTCTGTGTATAGCAGAATTAAAGAAAAATATCCAACAGCAACTGGCCCTTTAATTGTGCATCGGTTAGACATGTCTACATCCGGAATATTAGTATTAACCAAAACCAAAGAGGCGAACAAAGTTTTGCAAAGTCAGTTTATAAATAGAACGGTTAAAAAACGCTATGTTGCACTGTTAGATGGAAATCTATTAGAAAATAACGGAAAAATAAAATTGCCTTTGCGAGTAGATTTAGACGACAGACCAAAACAATTAGTAGATTTTGTACACGGAAAAAATGCTGAAACAGATTGGGAAATCATCCGAAGAGAAAACGGAAAAACAAGGGTTTATTTTTATCCAATTACGGGAAGAACGCATCAATTAAGAGTGCATGCTGCTCATAAAAACGGATTAAACACACCCATTTTTGGTGACGATTTGTACGGTAAAAAAACGAACAGATTGCATCTTCATGCAGAATTTATTGAGTTTTTACATCCTTCGACAAACGAAAAAATGAGTTTTACGGTGGATACTGAATTTTAAAAAAACGAAAAACCAAATCCGAAAGAAATACTCTCTAATCTATTATTTTCAAAACCTACAATTCCTTTTCTGTGGTAATCTAATCTTAGAATAGCGTTCCATCTTTTTTGACCAGCAAACTGAATCCCTAAACCTACTCCAAAATAATTTCCGTCGGGATATCTAGACGAAGGAGTCCACATTTTACCGTAACGTACTTCTATAAAATGTGCATCATCCTCAAATTCGGTTATATTATACTTTAAACTTCCATAAGTTGGGAACGCACTTACGGCATAATTCCAGTGATAATCATAGCCTACATTAAAGCCAACAGCCAGTCTTCGTTGAAATTCGTATCCAAAACCTACTCTAAAAAATAATGCAGAAGGAACCAAAAAAGTTTCGCCTTCATCATTAGAAATAGTATAGTTTTCATTAATACCTAACGTAAAATTAACATCACCCGTAATAAAAGGTCTTCCTAATTTTTCTTGAGAAAGGGTAGTAAGAACAACAAAGAGAAATGTAAAAGTGAGTAGTAATTTTTTCATAGGTAGATTTAAGACAACCAAAACACCAAAAACTATTCCGTTTTAAATTTCTAATAAAAAAAACACAAAAGTTAATTTGTAATATCTTGATACTTCAATTTTATCCGTAATTTTGCAAACGAATTATGAGCATTATTTCTAAAGACATACAAAAAGCAATAGCTTTATTAACAAACGAAGAATTGGTTGCCATACCTACAGAAACAGTGTATGGTTTGGCCGGAAATATCTTTAGCGAAAAAGCGATTAAAAGCATTTTTGAGACAAAAAAACGACCTTTTTTTAATCCGTTAATTGTGCATATTTCTTCTGTGGATGAATTAGAAACCATTGTTTCTGAAGTTCCTGAAAAAGCAAAATTGTTAGCGGCTACTTTTTGGCCTGGTTCAATGACTTTAGTGCTAAAAAAGCAAAAAAACATTCCTGATATAATTACTGCTGGCAAAGACACCGTTGCTGTGCGTGTACCAAATCACCCGGTAACTTTAGAACTTTTACAAAAATTACCTTTTCCTTTGGCCGCGCCAAGTGCAAATCCTTTTAGTAGTATTAGCCCTACGAAGCCAGAACACGTAGAGCGTTATTTTAAAAATGATATTCAAATGGTTTTAGATGGCGGCGCTTGTAAAAACGGCATTGAATCTACCATTATCGGTTTTGAAAACGGCGAACCAATTATTTACCGATTAGGTGCTTTATCTTTAGAGGATATTGAGGCTGTTGTTGGCAAAGTTGAAATAAAAAATAAGAAAGAAGAAAATCCCGATGCTCCAGGAATGTTAGATAAACATTATTCGCCTGCAACTTTTACGGTTTTAACTTCGGATATTACATCAGAAATTAAAAACCATCCAACTAAAAAAATTGGAATTTTAGCATACAATTCCTCGTTTAAAACAGATGCTGTTTTTACTGAAATCATCTTATCTAAAAATAGTAATTTACAAGAAGCAGCTTCAAAATTGTATGATGCTTTGCATGAACTAGATCACTTGGATTTAGACCTTATTATTGCCGAAAAACTACCAGAAACTGGTTTAGGGAAATCTATAAATGATCGTTTGCAAAGAGCTGCTTTTAGTTCTTAATTTGATTCTTATCTTTAAAAATCGAAAATAAAATTGTTCTAAAAAACGAAAGTAAAACACTAAAAAGTAACGCTGTAAAAAAGCCAGAAACTTCAAAACCGTCTACCAAATTATCTGCTAATAAAATAATTATTGCATTTATTACAAATAAAAACAACCCTAAAGTTAGAATAGTTGCTGGCAATGTAAAAAACACCAAAAGTGGTCTAATAAACATGTTTAATAACGAAATTACAATAGCAACAATTATAGCGGTTGTATAATCTATTACTGTTACTCCTGGTAAAATTTTGGCTAAAACAACAACAGCTAAAGCCGTTAATATAATTTTTAAAAGGGTTTTCATCTCAATTAATTTTGATTTAATGTAGCTAAAATTCTACAACTAAAATAATAGCACTTTTTACAAACTTACGCTATAATATTAAAAGGCTACAAAAAAATACAAGAAAGGATTTTGCCTTTCTTGTATTGTATTGATTTTTAATAGAATTTTAAACAGTTTCTAAAATTTGTGGTTCTTTCTTTTTTGATGTTTTATTAACCGATTTCCCATCAGAAGACAACGTCCATTGCATACCTTTTTGATAGGTTTTAATACGATTTTCATCCGTAGGATCCATCACCATTAAATAAATCCATTCGTTATCTAATAATGATTTTAAATTTTCATTTCTTGTTAAAATATCGATAATTCTTGCCAAAGGCGCATTAATAAGCACCGATAAACGTAGTGGTTGATGATACATTTTTGAATCCGTTTCACTTACCGATTGTAATGGTAAACCCATTTTTAAATCACCTCCGTTACCTTGCACTACTCCAAATTTACCAGTAACATTGTGCGTTATTTTAGAACCCCCACCAAATGTTTTATTATCTACAGTAGAAAAATAATAGTGATTATTAATCCATTGCGTTACCACCATTGGTCCTTGCATAATTCCTTCTAAAGCGCCGCCAGTAATATCTTTACTCCAATCGTAAGAATGTAAAAAACATCTACTATTTAAGTTTGTATTCTTGGTTAAACTTCTTGGCGCCACTATAAAACCAGCATTTTTAGCAAGACCCCATTCTGGTCTTGTTTCTCCCCAATCATTTGCTTTTCTTTCTGCAGTTGCCACAGAATTTTCAACTCCTAATCTGTCTTTTGTTGCTGTTTTTTGTGCATTTTTTAAATTTTCTTTTAATTCCTTTAATTTCTGTTGATGAGTAACGGGAACCGCTGCATCAAAAATTTCTATTTCGTCTGTTGTTGTATTATGTTCTGCACCTATAAAAACGGTATCAGCAGGAATTACAAGTTTATGTTTGGCTGCCAATTCTTCTCTAACTTCTTTTAAATTTGCTAATTTAGCTAGCATTCTTGCATTATGTCTTCCAGGACTTGCAGCGCAAGCGCCGCAATCTAAACTTGATGCAAAAGGATTATTTGCAGTATGACTTCCGTGGCCTGCAAAAACAACTAAAGGCGCAAAGTTTTTCCATCCTGTTAAATCAAAAGCAGATTTTACAATAGCTACTTTATCCGCAAGCGGAATGCCTTCATTTTCTGTATGAGCATTGGTGCAATTAATTTGTGGTTCTGCAATTTCTTCAAAGGAATTCTTATTTTTATTGTTAAAACGATAAAAAGAACCCGCAGATAATGTGCGGCCAATAAGCGAAAATCCGTAGAATAAACCTGAACCTTCTACATAACCAAAAGTAGATGGCAACATGTTTTTCATGCGCTTAAAAAAATATTCTTTAAACTGCGAAACCTCGTTTTTCTTTTTGAAAGCGCTCATTTCTTGGTGCTTATCAGAAGCTGCCATTTCTGTAACTTGATATGCGGAACCAACTATTGGCGGGCATGATTTTCTAGTAATGTCGTCTTCAAGATTGGTGTAATCCATAGCAATTCCAAAAAAGCCTGCATACCCATACGTTTCATAATTTCCTTGCGCTTCAACATGCCTACGAATTAATTCTGATCGCGTATCAATACAAAAAACCAATTGTGCGTCTGGTCGTTTTTCATCTTCGTTTGATGCTGGCACATTCCTTACCAAATGAATCATATTCTTTTGCCAGCTTTGCTCCCAAGCTTTTAACCAAACATATTTAAGCTGCGCATCTTTTATTGCTGCACTCGATTTCTTGTTTTGTAGTATCGAAATGTTTAGTTTTTTTGCAATCCATAAACGAACTGCTAAATATTGCTCTAAACTTATTGGATATTCTTTTTGCCAGTTAGAATCTGCCGCTGTTCTGTAATTAATATACCCTGTCCAACCTGGCAAAGCCGCTAAATGCTGTGTAAAAATCTCTTGGTATTGTTCAACCGTAAACTCCTTTAAAACATCATTTAATGCTTCTGTACTAGAAGCAGGAATATCAGAAATACTTTTTATTAATAAAGCGTTATCATATTTTGCTAATTTTCTCCAAGCTAAATAAAACCCTTCTTCTTTTCCTGGCATTTCCCATTCGGCAAGGCCTTCATCCATAAAAGCAGCCAACCATTTAGACATCATTCCGTCTAACTCGTGCGTAGGATTTAGCACTTCTTCTTGGTCATTTTCCATTTGATCTATATAGA
This sequence comes from Polaribacter glomeratus, assembly GCF_002954665.1. GTDB lineage: Bacteria > Bacteroidota > Bacteroidia > Flavobacteriales > Flavobacteriaceae > Polaribacter > Polaribacter glomeratus. The sequence continues at coordinate 211,089 of NZ_MSCM01000002.1, forward strand.
ATTCTGGTGTTCCGTGTAAATCGTTTTCTTTTAGCAAACTAGAAAGTAATGAACCATCTATTTCTCCAATATGTAAAGCTTGTTTAAAAATAGCTGGCTTAGGAAAAATAGTTGCATTTAAGTATTGCTTCGCATTTAAAACAGCCTCGTTAAAATGTGAGTTTTCGTAACCAGAAAGCGGATTAGAAGTTACAAAAGAATATAATGGCCAAGTCTTACCAATAACCTTTGCTGCTTTTTCTATATTTTTTGAAATGTTTGTTGGTTGCATTACGAGTTCGATTTATACATTAATATTGTTTTTTTATACGGTTGTGAAACGTTCATTAACTTTACATACAACCAAGGTATTCGTCTGTAAACACCTAATTTCATGATAAAAAATCCTATAAGAAATATAATTCCGAATATAATTTGAAGCGTAGAAAGCGGCAACGATTCTGCTACCATTGGCATAGAACCCATAATAACGGTTACAAAATTATACATTAAACCATAAGCCCCAATACCAAGTAAAAATAAAACTGGTGGTAAGACTAACTTTTGCCCTGTTGATAAACTCTTTTCTTTTACAATATTATACGTTACCTGCCCAACTGTAATTGCTACAATAAGAATTAGGAAAATACTACTATCTAATGCTGTTCCTTTACCTGTGATAAAAGAAAATAGCAATGCTGCTAGTGTTCCAAAAACAAGAACTGCTATAGCTTGCAGTGGTTTTATGCGTATTTGCTCTGTCTTTTTAGGTGCTGAATGTTTTATTTCTTCGCCTGATGATAAAAATAAATATGCTTTGTAAAATCCGTGAAGAATTAAGTGAGCAACCGCCGCATTAAAGAAACCTAAACCACATTGCATAATCATAAAACCCATTTGTGCTATGGTAGAACAGGCTAATTTCTGTTTCACGTTTACTTGTATCAACTTTGTAAATTGTGCTAATATGGCCGTTAATCCGCCAACAATTAGTAAAATATTTTGGGTATTTGAAGCAAATATTAATGTTGCAAAAAGTGCTAAAACGATTCCAGAACCATTTACAAAACCCGCGTGCATTAAAGCCGATGCAGGTGTTGGTGAAGTCATTGCTGATAACAACCAGCGATGAAAAGGATAAATTGCAGATTGTATAATTGCTGCTGTAATAATACAAAGTGCGGCAATTAAAACGATATGATAAGGAAGCGTATCAATTTTAGAAATAATATCACTAACCAAAAAAGTATCTAATTGAAAAGCTAACAACAACAAACCAGCCGCTAAAAAGAATGTTCCTGCTAAAAAATAACGCAATGTAAATTTTGAAGCTTCTCTTGCTTCTCCCCAATTTTTATCAACCCCAATTAATTGAGACATTAAAAAACCCATTAACAACCAACTAACTATAAGTATTAAAATATGGTTTGCCATTACAAAAAGCATCACAGAAAGTGTAAAGCCAAGACATAGTAGCATAAATTTAGATTGATATTTAAATCCTTTTAAATAGTTTGTAGAATAGCTACTTATTAATGCGCTAAAAAAAGTTACGGTAGCCCAAATTAAAATTGTAAAACCATTTATTTTAAAGAAACTACCAAGCGTCCATTCTGGAATCGTTGGGTAAAAAAAAGAAAGGGTCAAAATGTTTAAAACAAATGACACCCACAAAACAGCACTAATTATTCTAGAAAGATTTTGAGCAGAGTTAACCTCTGGATCCTTTTCTGATTCGCTAATAAGCCTTGTTTCTAAATTACTTTTAAAAGCCATGATAAATTTCTGTTTATTATAAATTCACGGCAAATATTAAACAAATTATGTATTAATTTTTATATATACTTTTTATAATATGCATAAGAAATATTTATGTTTTTTACGTGAGTCTAATCACTTAATAAAGTTTGTAGGCTTAATTATCAGGAAAAAAAACCTCTTTAAATGGCCTATAAAATACCGTTTAAAGAGGGTTGAGAAGTAAACGTTAGCAGCAAAAACCAGCTTACAAATTATTCGCTTTTATGATGATCTTCTGCAGCTTTACGCTCTAACTCTGCTTGAAATTCTTCCATCACTGGTTTTACGGTACTTTCTGGAATATCGGCAACTTTAATATACATTAAGCCATCTATTGCATTGTTAAATTTTGGATCTACATTAAAAGCGACTAAACGAGCGTTTTGCTTTACGTATTTTTTAATTAAAACAGGAATTCTTAATGCTCCTGGTTCAATTTCATCAATTATTTTATCAAATTTTTGCATATCCGCTTGCGTGGCATCAAACACAAAATCTTTATCAACATCTTTTAATTTTACTTTGTATTCTTTCTTCGGACGAATATATTGCGCAATATAAGGGTCGTAATAATGAGATTTCATAAACTCAATCATTAATGATTTAGAGAAATCTGAAAACTGATTACTTATAGAAACACCGCCCATTAAATATTTATATTCTGGATAACGCAACGTAACGTGCACGATTCCTTTCCATAATAAAAACAATGGCATTGGTTTTTGTTGGTATTCTTGAATAATAAAAGCACGTCCCATTTCTATGGTATCATCCATCATTTGATGCAGTTCGGGTTCAATCCTAAATAATGTTTGAACATAAAACCCGTCAATACCATACTTTTTGTAAATTTCTTTTCCAAGGCCCATTCTATATGCGCCTGCTAAACAATTAGCGTCTCTGTCCCATAAAAATAGATGGTGATAATACTTATCATAAATATCTAAATCTATTGCTTTATTTGTGCCTTCGCCCACACCTCTAAAAGTGATTTCGCGCAACCTTCCTATTTCGTGCAACAAATTAGGAATTTCTTTTGCGCTTGCAAAAAACACTTCATAATTTTTACTTTCTAAAAGCCTACCCTCTTTTTCTCTTAAAGCATTTACCTCTTTAATAAAAGAATCTACACTTCTTTGAGCAGTGATTTTTTTGGCTTTTCTTTTAATTTTGATATTTTGGGCAGAAATTAACTTGTGTGCTTTTTCAAACGGATTTGCCAACATATACGTTTTCTTTCTGATAAACTCAGAAAAAGCAGTAATATCTTTATATTCCTCTTGATCGCTAACCGAAATTGGTTTTCCTATTCTAACTCGTATAACTTTGCCGTTCTGCGACATTACTTCCGAGGGTAATTTGGCTGTTCTTAACGTGTCACTAATTTTTGATAGAATATAAAAAAAACGGCTATTTTTTGCATGAAAATAAATAGGAATTACCGGTACTTTTGCCTTTTTAATCAATCTTACAGCACCATCTTCCCAAGGTTTATCAACCTTTAATTTACCGTCTCTATAAGTAGAAACTTCTCCCGCAGGAAAAATACCTAAAGGCATACCTTCTCTTAAATGTAACAATGCACTTTTAATACCTGCAACACTAGATTTTGCCTCCTTTCTGTGTTCAAAAGGATTTACTGGCATTATATAGGGTTTTAAAGGCCCTATTCTGTGAAGTAAAAAATTGGCAATTATTTTATAATCAGATCTCTTTTCAATCAGTAGTTTTAATAATAAAACACCATCCAATCCGCCTAAAGGATGATTAGAAACGGTAATAAAAGCACCGTCTTTTGGTATTCTTTTTAAATCCTCTTCAGGAATTTCAAACTTTATATTGCAATCATCTAAAACACCATTTAAAAAATTTAAATCTGTTTTATCTTTGTTATTATTATATATTTTATTGATTGTAGAAATACGCAATACCCTTATAAGCAACCAGCCTACAAAGATGCCTAGAAAACCAAATTTTTCTAAGCCAATTATTTGTGCAATTTCTTTAGATGTTACTAATGCCATAAATTAAAATTAGATGCATCTGCAAATTTACTAAAAAAATTAAAGCAACTTTTTATTAATTCGGTTTCACTACAATTTGAGAGGTTTCCTTGTTAATTTGAGTTAATAAAGAAATACCTTTTTGTTCAATTAAAGCGATTGCTTTTGCATCAAAATGACGCACTGTATATAAATCTACTTCCGTTTGAACTTCAATTTTAAACTCTGCTTTTAGTTCCTCATAAAAATCGTCAAACTTGCTAAATTTATTATCAATACAGACAGAAAAACTAATGGCTGAATTCTGAATTAAATTTACTTTTAGTTGATAATCATGCAATTTTTGAAAAATATAACTAATATTATTTTCTACCATAAAAGAAAAATCTAGCGCCGAAATTGAAATTAAAATCTGATTTTTCTTTACAATAAAACAAGGAATATGCGGTACTAAAGTAGCTCCTTTAGAAACTTTAGTTCCTGTTTCTTTGGGATTTAAAAATGAACGAACTAATAACGGAATTTCCTTTTTTTGTAAAGGTTGTAATGTTTTTGGATGAATTACAGAAGCGCCATAAAAAGCCATTTCTATTGCCTCTTCATAAGAAATTTGCTCTAACAAAGTAGTATCAGTAAAAACTCTTGGATCTGCGTTTAAAACACCTTCTACATCTTTCCAAATAGTAACGCTTTCTGCATTTAAACAATAGGCAAAAATACCTGCTGTATAATCAGAACCTTCTCTACCTAAACTTGTAGTGTTTTCTGTATCGTTGGCTGCAATAAAACCTTGTGTTATATTAATTTTGGTGACATCCACTTTTTTTGTAATAATAGCCTCTGTAAGTTCCCAATCTACTTTTGCATCACGATAATTACTATCTGTTTTTATATAATTTCGCACATCAAACCAACTATTTTCTGTTCCTATTTTAGATAAATAGGCACTTACAATTCTGGTTGATAAAAGCTCTCCAAAACAAATAATTTGATCATAAACATAATTATATCTTTGAGATGCATTTCTAGCTAAAAACCAGCCTAGTTCACCAAAAAGAATATCAACATCTCTATAAACTTCGTCTTCTTTATCAAAAAGTGAACTCATAATGTTTTTGTGATACTCTTCAATAAAGGTTAATTTACTTGGTAATTTATCCGATTTGCTATAATACGCATCTACAACTTCTTCAAAAGCATTTGTTATTTTACCCATTGCAGATATAACAACTAAAGTATCTTTTGCTCCTTCATTTTTTATGATTGAAGCCACATTTTTTACACCTTCTGCATCTTGTACCGATGCGCCACCAAATTTAAAAATCTTCATTATAAATTCTATTATTTTAGATTTACATTAAATAAGAGTGATTGATTCAAAAAGTTATTGATACAATCTAGTACCTCAAAATCACTCGAACCAATACTTTTACTGATTATTTTGAATATATTTCGCTAAATTTTCTTTGTTCATTTGCACCACAGACCAATCATGCAAATAGGTAGCTCCTGTACTTTTATAAAAATCAATTGCATTTGTATTCCAATCTATTACTTCCCAAGCAACTCTGTTAAAATTATGTTCGTACGCATATTTTAAAACAGCTGTATACAAAGCTTTACCTGCGCCTATTTTTCGTTTACTTTGCGTTACCATTAAATCTTCTAAATGAATTGATTTGCCTTTCCAAGTAGAGTATCGTTCGTAGAACAAAGCAATACCAATAACTACGGCGTTTTCTTCGGCAACAAAAAGCTTAAATTTTGGAGTATCAGAAAAACCATCTTTTAATAAATCTTGTACTGTAATTTCTACTGCATCTGGCTCTTTTTCAAAAACTGCCAATTCTGTTATTAAATCTAAAACAGCTTGTACATCTTTTTTTTGACCTTCTCTTATTATAAAACTCATCTTCTAAAAATTTTGCCAAAGATAGTTGTTTTGCTATCGCTTAAAAATATTTGATATTTTTAGACATTTATTTTTGATTTGTTGAGATTTTATACATTTCATAAAAAAACACCACTTTTTTTACGGTAAAAACCTTAGCTACGAAAACGGAATAGTAAAAAAAAAATAGCATCTTTGTAAAATCAACATAACAAAAAAAATGACTGTACAAAAACAAACTTTAGGAGAATTTATTATTGAAAATCAATCTTCTTTCAAATACAGTTCTGGTGAACTCTCTAGACTGATAAACTCAATTAGATTAGCTGCAAAAATAGTAAACCATGAAGTTAATAAAGCGGGTTTAGTAGATATTCTTGGTGCGGCTGGCGACACAAACATACAAGGTGAAGACCAACAAAAGCTAGATGTTTATGCAAATGAAAAGTTTATTCAAACGCTTACAAAAAGAAATATTGTTTGTGGTATTGCAAGTGAAGAAGAAGATAGTTTTATAACTATTAACAGTCAAGATGAAAATAATCAAAACAAATATGTTGTACTAATTGACCCTTTAGATGGCTCGTCTAATATTGATGTAAATGTTTCTGTTGGAACTATTTTTTCTATATATAGACGTGTAACTCCTGTTGGAACACCTGTTCAAATAGAAGATTTTTTACAAAAAGGAAGCGAGCAAGTTGCAGCTGGTTATGTTGTTTATGGTACGTCTACAATGTTGGTATACACAACTGGTCATGGCGTTAATGGTTTTACCTTAAACCCAGCAATTGGGTCTTTTTACTTATCACATCCAAACATGAGTTTCCCCGAAGATGGAAATATTTACTCTGTTAATGAAGGAAATTATTTAGATTTTCCTCTTGGGATAAAAAAATACATAAAATACTGTCAGGAAGAAGAAGATGACAGACCGTATACAAGCAGATATATTGGTTCTTTAGTTTCTGATTTTCATAGAAATATGATTAAAGGCGGAATTTACATGTATCCTAAAGGTTCTAGAAATCCTAACGGAAAATTACGTTTGTTATATGAATGCAATCCAATGGCATTTATTGCTGAACAAGCAAACGGGAAATCTTCTGATGGTTATACAAGAACAATGGATGTTGAGCCAACAGAACTGCACCAAAGAGTACCATTTGTTTGCGGAAGTAAAAATATGGTTGAAAAAGTAGAACAATACATGCGTGAATTTGGAGAATAAATCCTTTCTATTCAACTATAAATTATCAAAACGTTAACTACTTGTAAAAGTATTTTTTAATGTTTAAATTTGTATCAGAAAATTAAATTATTCAATCTAAATATAAAAAAATTATGGCTTTTAAATTACCAGAATTAGGATATGCTTACGACGCATTAGAACCAAATATTGATGCTAAAACAATGGAAATTCACCATTCTAAACATCACAACGGATATACAAATAACTTAAACAACGCAATTACAGGAACTAATTTAGAAGGAAAGTCTATAGAAGCTATTCTTACTAATTTAGACATGAGCAATGGTGCTGTTAGAAATAATGGTGGTGGTTTTTACAATCATTCTTTATTCTGGACCGTTTTAAATCCTGAAGATAGAGGTTACTTATCTGGCGAATTAAAAGATGCTATCGAAGCTGCTTTTGGTTCTAAAGATGCTTTTATCGAAGCTTTTTCTAAAGCGGCTGCAACACAATTTGGCTCTGGTTGGGCTTGGTTATGTGTGCATCCAGGAGGAAAAGTAGAAGTTTGTTCTACTCCAAATCAAGACAATCCATTAATGCCGGGTGTTACTTGTGGCGGAACTCCAATTTTAGGATTAGATGTTTGGGAACATGCTTATTATTTAAACTACCAAAACAGAAGACCAGATTATATTAGTGCTTTCTTTAAAGTAATTAACTGGAATGAAGTTGAAAAAAGATACGCTGCTGCCAAATAAGTAACGCAGTTACTTCTGGCACATCACTTTTATGCAGAAACGCTAAAAAGTAATTTACTAAATTAAATTATAAAAAGCATCCAATATTTTGGATGCTTTTTATGATTAAAACCAACTCAATTTCTTTCTTTCCTTACTGATTAAAATAAAACGTATTTCATTGATTCTTATTTATTTTACTTGAAGAAAATAAGTCTAAAAACGATCAAATTTATTTTAATTTACAAAAATTTTAATTATTTAAAACTAAAAATCAATTCAAAAAAAAGAGAGCGAATTAAAATAATTCGCTCTCTTTTACTGTAGTGTTTTTTTTAAGGTATAATCTAATAAGCTCTTTTACTGCTGCCTTCATAGAAATTTATAAACGCTTGATTTACGACTCTATGACCTCCAGGAGTTGGATAATTACCCGTAAAATACCAATCACCTAAATGATTAGGACACGCTTTATGCAAACCTTCTATCGTTTGATAAATAACCTCAACCTCTGCTTTAATATCTTCGGTTTTTAGCATTTCTGCAATTTTACCTGATATTTCTTCAATTGTAAAAAGACTATAGACCTCCTTTACATAATTAATAATATCAGCATCTTTATTACCGTGTTGTGCTTTACATTTTATATAAACTTCGTCTATAATATGATATTTATTATGGTCTTTTAATAATTCTAACGCCGCTTTAAAAGCGATAAAATCCTCAATTCTAGCCATATCGATTCCGTAACAATCTGGATAACGAATTTGCGGTGCAGAAGAAACTACCACAATTTTTTTAGGCTCTAATCTATCTAAAATTCTTATAATACTTTTCTTTAACGTAGTTCCACGTACAATACTATCATCAATAATTACTAAATTGTCTGTAGGTTTTACAACACCATAGGTAATGTCATATACATGTTCTACCAAATCATCTCTAGAACTATCATCTGCAATAAAGGTTCTTAATTTTGCATCTTTGATTGCAATTTTTTCAAATCGTGCTCTTTCTGATAAAATTTGAGTTACTTTTTCTGCTGATAAATTTTTACCGCCTTCTAAAATTTTAGCAGTTTTTTGTTTATTTAAAACATCTTCAGCGGCTTCCGTCATTCCGTAAAAAGAAGTTTCTGCCGTATTAGGAATGTAAGAAAAAACGGTATTAGAAATATCAGAATCTATTGCTTTTAGTATTTCAGGAAACACAAATTTCCCTAAGTTTTTACGTTCTTGATAAATACTAGCATCACTACCTCTAGAAAAATAAATACGTTCAAAAGAACATGATTTTTTTTCTTTAGGCTCTAAAACTAATTCTATTGAGGTCATTCCGCTTTTTTTAATAATTAGCGCATGCCCTCTTTCCAATTCTTTTACATCGGCAATCTTTACATTAAAAACAGTTTGTATTACTGGTCTTTCTGATGCAACTACAACTACCTCGTCATCTTCATAATAAAATGTAGGTCTAATTCCGTTTGGATCCCTTAGCACAAATGCGTCTCCATGACCTACTAAACCAGCCATTGCGTAGCCACCATCCCAATTTTTAGAAGATCTTTTTAAAATATTTTTTAAGCTTAAATTTTCTTCAATAAAAGGGGATGCATCTTTTTTATTAAATCCTTGTTCTTTGGCTTTTAGGTATAAATCAGCAACTTCGGCTTCTAAAAAATGCCCAATTTTTTCCATTACAGTAACCGTGTCTGTATTCTCTTTTGGATGCTGACCTAACTCAATTAACTCTTCTAACATTTGTTTAGAATTCGTCATATTAAAGTTACCCGCAACAATTAAATTTTGATGTCTCCAGTTACTTTGGCGTAAAAATGGATGCACACTTTCTATGGAGTTTTTACCAAAAGTACCGTAACGAACATGTCCTAAAAAGAGGTTTCCAACATATGGCATATTTTCTTCTTGCCAATCAATATCGTCTTTTTTATCAGGGTTTTCATCCAAAACAGCATTTAAACGACCATTAATTTGAGCAAAAATATCTTGTATTGGTTGCGATTTATTAGAGCGCACTCTACTAATATATCTTGTACCCGGTTGTACATTAAATTTTACACTTGCAAAACCAGCACCATCTTGGCCTCGATTGTGTTGCTTCTCCATTAGTAAATACATTTTATTTATTCCGTAAAAAGCAGAACCGTATTTATCCTTGTAAAACTGTAAAGGTTTTTTTAATCTAACTAATGCAATTCCGCATTCGTGTTTAATTGCGTCACTCATTTAATTGGTTATTTGTTGCGTTATATGTATAAAAAATCCGCGAATTTTAAACGCGGATTTTTATTTATGAGATTTCTATATCAAATTGTGTTAACTCTTTAAAAGCTTGCAAACGCGTTTTGACTTCAGCTGCTGTAAGATTTTGCATACGTTCTGTTCCAAATTTCTCTACACAGAATGAGGCTAAATTAGAGCCGTAAATAATTGCGTTTTTCATATTCTCGAACGAAATATTTTCTGTTTTTGCTAAATATCCACAGAAACCACCTGCAAAAGTATCTCCTGCTCCTGTTGGATCAAAAACTTCTGCCAACGGTAAAGCGGGTGCATAAAACATATTGCCTTCATTAAATAATAAAGCACCGTGTTCTCCTTTTTTAATGACCACATATTTTGGGCCCATTCCATGAATTTTCTTTGCAGCATTTACCAAAGAATATTCTCCTGAAAGTTGACGAGCTTCTTCATCGTTTATAGTGATTACATCTACTCTTTTTAAAACAGTATGTAAATCTGCAAGTGCAATATCCATCCAAAAATTCATAGTATCTAAAACTACTAATTTTGGTTTTTCTGTCATTTGATCTAAAACAGACGCTTGTGTTAATGGATGTAAATTACCCAACATTACAATATCTGCATCTTTAAATTCAGTAGGAACCACTGGTTCAAAATTCTCTAATACATTTAATTCTGTAATTAAAGTATCTCTAGAATTCATATCGTTATGATATTTACCACTCCAGAAAAAAGTTTTTCCTTCTTTTATAACTTCAATACCATCAGTATTAATTCCTTTGGCATTCATCATTTTTAAATAAGATTCAGGAAAATCTCCACCAACTACAGAAACAACTCCTGTTTTTACACCAAACTGACTTGCTGCTAAACCAACAAAAGTTCCTGAACCTCCAAGAATTTTGTCTGTTTTACCAAAAGGAGTTTCAATTGCATCAAATGCTACAGTACCAACTGCTAATAATTTACTCATATGACTGTTTTTGTTTTTCCCTTTTCTACTTAACAATTGCAAGTTCGTAAAGGAATTTAATACATTAATTACTATATTCAAATACTATTTTAACAAAAATAATAATCAGTTTACTTTATACATAACAAGCATTTTTAATGCTTTTTTGTCGTATTTTTGCCTTTTACATAAAAGGTGTCTACGACGCCGCAAAAATAAGTTTAAAAAATGACTATCAAAGAAATACAAGCAGAAATTATTGATGAGTTTTCTATGTTCGATGATTGGATGGAACGTTATGAATATATTATAGAACTTGGTAAATCTTTACCAATCATAGACGCTGAATACAAACTAGATGAAAATCTGATAAAAGGCTGCCAATCTAAAGTTTGGTTGTTTTCTGAATTAGAAAATGATACAATAAAATTTACTGCGGATAGTGATGCAATTTTAACAAAAGGGATTGTAGCACTTTTATTACGCGTGTATTCAAATCAAAAACCGGCAGCAATTTTAACTGCAGAAACGAGTTTTATTGATGAAATTGGGCTAAAAGAACACCTTTCGCCAACTAGAGCAAATGGCTTGGTTTCTATGGTAAAACAAATAAAAATGTATGCAATTGCACAACAAGTAAAATTGCAAAATTAAGATTTAAGATAATGACAGATAAAGAATTAGACGAAATAGGAGATAAAATTGTAAGAGTTTTAAAAACCATTTATGATCCAGAAATTCCTGTGGATATTTACGAATTAGGATTAATTTATGATGTTTTTGTATCCGAAGAAAACAATGCAAAAATATTAATGACCTTAACATCACCTAATTGCCCGGTTGCAGAAACGCTACCTGTAGAAGTTGAGGATAAAGTAAAAACTTTAAAAGAAATTAATAACTGTGAAGTTGAAATTACTTTTGACCCAACTTGGACTTCAGAAATGATGAGTGAAGAAGCGAAGTTAGAATTGGGAATGTTGTAGTTAGTTTTTAGTTTTTAGTTTTTAGTTTTTAGTTTTTAGTTTTTAGTTTTTAGTTTTTAGAAAAGTAAAAATTTGCTACTACTATGCTATAACAAGTTTTAAAACTTACTAACTATGAAACTTAACGCTTTCAACTTTTGAACCTTTGAATTTTAAACCTTGAACCTAGTAACATGCAAGAAGAAATTATAAATAGAGTAACCAATAGCAAATTAATAACTTTTGATTTAGAAGAAATTTATCCAGAAGAAAAAAGAGTTGTTTTTGATATTAAAGACTGGTTATTTGAAGAAATTATTTTAAAAGAAAAAGATTTTAGAGAATCTGTGAAAACGCATAATTGGGCTCAATACAAAAATTCTTTTGTGGCTGTTTCGTGTTCTGTAGATGCTATTATTCCTTCTTGGGCTTTTATGTTAGTTGCATCAGAATTAACCCCTTTTGCTAGTAAAGTTGTTATTGGTAATTTAGAGTTGTTAGAATCTGTTATTTATCAAGAATTGATTGGTTTTTTAGATTTAAAAGATTTTGCGAATAAACCTGTAATTATTAAAGGTTGTGCAAATAAACCAATACCAAATTCTGCTTACGCTTTTTTAATAGCAAAGTTACAGCCAATAGCAAAAAGTATTATGTTTGGTGAGGCCTGCTCTACCGTACCGCTTTACAAATCAAAAAAATAGTTTTATTCTTTAACAGATAACATTATTTTTACCTTTTAAAAATGAACTTTGAAAAATTTCATCTTACCTTTTTTAATTTTACTTTCATTAAGTTTTTTTGCGCAACAAAAGAAGAAAAAAGACACACTTCCTATTCCTAAATGGAAGATTCATGGACGGTTTGCTTTTGTTTTTAATCAATCTTCATTTACAAACTGGGCTTCTGGTGGAGAAAACACTGTTGCTGGTAATATTAATGTTAACTACGATTTTAACCATAAAAACAAAAATTTAAACTGGGATAGCAGAATTATAAGCGGTTATGGTTTAAGTCATTTTAGCGAAAAAGGCTATCGTAAAACGGATGACCGATTTGAACTTAATTCCATTTTAGGTTTAAAGTCTAAAAACTATTGGTTTTTCTCTTTTATCACCAATTTTAAAACACAATACACATCTGGTTATAACTATAAAGTAGAACCTAAGGTTTTAGTTTCTAACTTTTTCTCTCCGGCATATTTAAGCTTTGGACCAGGAATGCTCTGGAAAAAATCTGATAATTTAAATATAAATATAGCGCCGGCAACGGCTAGGTTTACAATTGTAAATGATACTTTTTCGGGAGAATTTGGAGTTGATGAAGGCAAAAATTCTGTTTTTGGTCTAGGTTTTAATATCGCTGGCTATTTTAAATTTTATTTAATGGAAAACGTAGAGATGGAAAACATTATAGCACTCTACTCAGATTATTTAGACAAGCCTCAAAACATTGATCTAGATTACCAAGCTAACATCCGTTTTAAAGTAAATAAATACATGAAAATGCAGATGAATTTTCACACTATTATTGACGATAATTCTTCTGGAAGAGTTCAATTTAGACAACTTTTTGGCTTAGGGGTTAACTATAGTTTCCATGAAAAAGTGACTTATTAAAACTTTTTAGGTCTAAGCTTTTAAAGAGTCCTTTTTTAAATTCATAAAATTTTAGGAATGAAAAAATTATACATCTTACTATTATTTATTTTTATTGCTTTTTCTACAAAAGCACAGACAGCCCAAGAATTAAAAAAAACATTAGCTTCTAAAAAAGATTCTATTGCTAAATTACAAGTAAAAGCAAAAGCGATTCAAGGCAAAATAGATGCACTTCCTGGTTGGAGAAAAGGAGCTTTTGGTACAGTTGGAGCTAGTTTATCTGGCTTTAATAACTGGTATGCAAGATCTGCACCAAATACCTCTGCTGGTAATATTGGTGTTACTGTTAATGCTTTTGCCAATTTAATACAAAAAGATTTTTTCTGGAGAAATTCTGGAACTGTAAACTTAGGTTGGGTAAAAATAGATAATAGAGATGACCCTACAGATAGCGATAATTTTGAAACAGCTACAGATGTTTTTACAATATCTTCTTTATACGGGAAAAGACTTAACCAAAAATGGGCAATTTCTGGTTTAGGCGAATATAGAACTACCCTGTTAGAAAACTTTAATGACCCTGGATATTTAGATATTGGTGCTGGTTTAACCTGGACGCCAACAGACAACTTAGTTGTTGTTATACATCCTGGAAACTACAACTTTGTATTTAGTAGCGGAAACAGTGTTTTTGAGTCTTCTTTAGGAACAAAAATAGTTGCAGATTACACCGCAAAATACAATAAGTTAAGCGTAAAGTCTAACTTGTCTATGTTTCAAAGTTATAAAGACAATGATTTATCTAACTGGACATTTACAAACTCTTTAGGTTATACTGTTTGGAAAGGAATTGGTTTAGGTTTTGAACTTGGTCTTCGTAAAAACAAACAAGAAGCTTTAAGTAATTCTTTAATTACGAATCCTTTAGAAAACTTTAATACCGTAGATAACAAATTACAATCTTATTGGTTATTTGGTGTAAGTTATTCGATATAATAGACAACAAATATTTCTTTTGATCTAAAAAATAATAAACACTTCAAGTTCCAAAACTAAAGGGTTTATTAATTTATTAGCTTTAAAGTGCTAAAAAATATTATTATAATTATCCTTTGTATCGAAGTTTGCCTGTTTCTATACCAATTGCGGTTTTTGCCAATATAGTAAACACCAAAGCCCCTAAAGCCCAAATACCTAGTGTTACCCCTATTTCAATTCCAGAGGGCGTGTACTCTTCAATCTTACCATAAGGACCAGGTATAAAACCAGGTATAATTAATCCAAAACCTTTTTCTATCCAAATTGCAACGAACAAAATAGCACAGGCAAAATAAAGAACTTTTAAATTGTTTCTAAGTTTATGAAAAGTAAGTATTACCGTTGCTAATACGTTTAAAGAAATTGCTGTCCAGATCCAAGGTAACAAAGCGGTTTTACCATCTAATCCAAAGAATAAATAGTAAGCACTTTCACTATGATGCGTTGGCGCATAAAACTCTTTAAACAACTCAGAAATCAACATAATTATATTAATTTGAGCAGCAATAGTAACCACCATTGCAATTTTTTTAATTGTTTTATCTTCAACTTTAAACTCTGTAGAACTTCTAATTACGGCCAAAATAAGAATAATTAAAGCAGGTCCTGCAGCAAAAGCGGATGCTAAAAATCGAGGACCTAAAAGCGCATTATTCCAAAATGGTCTTGCTTGTAAACCTTGATATAAGAACGCGGTAACCAAGTGGATTCCAACAGCCCAAAAAACTGACAAAATTGCCCCAGGAACATACACGCTTTTTTTAGATTCCTTTCCTTGATAATGTCTAAAAAGGATATAAAAGGGAATCGTAATATTTAAAAACAGATATCCGTTTAAAACCAAAACATCCCAAGTTAACATGGAGTTTGGAAAATTAAAAACACCAATTCCAGGAATCATATGCCATAAAACAGAAGGACCGCCCATATCTGCAACAACAAAGGCTAAACACATAATTAAGGCTGCGACCGCAAGGCCTTCGCCTATTAAAACAGCTTGTTTAAAATCAATATCTTTTAAAACATAAGTTGGCATCACCAGCATAACAGCAGCTGCCGCAACACCAACTAAAAAAGTAAAATTAGAAATATATAAACCCCAACTTACTCTATCCGACATGCCTGTAACACTTAAGCCTTCTTCTAATTGAATAGAATAACAATACATGCCAGTAAGCATCACAAATGTTAAAAACGCCATCCAAATATGGTACTTTCTAGAGCCATGCGATATAACATCAAAACTATCAATAATTAAGCTTTTAAAAACTTTAAGTCTTCTCATATTCTCCTTTTAACAGATTAAAATTACTTAGTCCATATAGTACCAAAACTTTGGTTCTGTTCCTAAATCTTCTTTTAACCTAAATACTTTTTTATTTTCTAAAACCCATCGAATAGTGCTATCAGGATCTAATAAATTACCAAAAACACGAGCTCCCGTTGGGCAGGCCTCTACACATGCAGGATCTTTACCAGATCTAGATCGCTGTACACAAAACGTACATTTTTCTACCACACCTTTTTTACGCATTCTATTTCCTAAATAATGCTGATCTTTATTTACTTCTTCCTCAGGAACTTCTGGTTTACTCCAATTAAATCTTCTACCATCATAAGGGCATGCTGCCATACAATATCTGCAACCTACACACCAATCATAATCTACAACTACTAACCCATCTTCTTCTCGCCAAGTTGCTTGTACTGGACAAACCTCTACACAAGGAGGATTATCGCAATGAAAACATTGCGTTCCCATATAAAAATGACCTTCTGCAGGAACTTCATGATAATAATTATCATCAGCTTCATTAAAATTAAAACCTTTACCGTCTTTCATTTCATGAATTCTGATATACTGCATTTGTGAATCTCTATCTTGATTATTTTCTTCTACACAAGCACTAACACAATCCATATATCCTTGACATTTAGAAATGTTAAATGCATATCCAAAAAGCACATCTTTTTCTGCGTTTTTTGAAGATAAACTAATGGTTTTTCCGGTTCTTAATTGATAAGAACGCACTAATCGTTCTACTGTTCCTTTTTTTTCATCATCCTCCATCAATTTATAGTTTCCTTTAAATTGCTCTTCCCAATCTATTTGCGATTTCTCTTTTGATTCATCACTAGAAATGACACTTGTACAAGAGGAAACAGCACCTGCACCAATTAACAAACTTGCAGTTAATTGCTTAAAAGCATTTCTTCTACTCATTTTTACATCAAAAACTTGATCAAAACCATCCTTTTTAACTTCTTCACCTATGGACGCATTTACTGCCGCTTCTAAAAAGTCTTCTGCGCTTAATTCTTCTACAGGTTGCGAAGAGTTACATCCACCCTCTGTTTTACCGCAACCACAAGAACTTGATGTTTTAGGTTGCTTTTGCCTACTATTCAAATTTAAAGAGTACCACTTTTTGTTATTATCGCTCATGCCTAATTATTTTCTATCGATTATTTTTTGGGTATTAAAACGCGCTGGCCACCTGGTTTCAAAGTGTGGTTTGTGCGGGTTATGACAATTTACACATGTCATTGCTGCTCTTGGAGGCGCCCAACCACCAATATTTTTTCCGTGAGCTCCACCTTTCCAATCATCAAACTGTTTTGTATGACACTGACTACATAATTTATAACTCTTATTAAAATCTATTTGATTGCCTGTTAAACTTTTTAGCTCGTCCATATTTTCGCCGTTATGACACGTAATACAATTCATTGTATTTAAATCTGCATGTTTTAAAGCAATATCCCAATGTGCTTTTTGAACACCTTCAGTTTGTAATTTATGTAAAGGTTTTGTATGACATTCCGTGCATTTAAAAGACTTAATTTGGCTTTTTCTTTCAGGAATTAAAAATGTGTGTTCTCCTTCTGTTATTTCCATCATTTTTATATCATCAAAATACTTTTCTGATGAAATTGTAACACCATGATAATTTTTACTTTTTGCTCTAATCTTATCAGTAATACTATGATACTCGTCTTCTTTATGTTTGCAAGATGAAACTAGTATTATCAAAAATAAAACCCCTAAAACTTGTATAATTCTATTGCTTTTATTCATTTTTAATCTCTTTTATAAAAACCCCAATATCTTTGATTTCTTTATTATTTAATACATGACATTGCCTGCAGTTTATGCGCTCTGGATGCGTTACTCTTATTTCTTTTGGCGCACTTGGCCCTGCATGACAAGACAAACAGTTTTCGTGCATTTGTATTTGATGCGGTATAACCGGAGGACTTGTAATAAGTACATTATTATCTCCAACTGAAGGAGCATTTACTTTTAAATAATCACCAGATTTAAACAAGGTATTATTTTGTTGCGCTACGTGGCATTGTTTACAGTTTACCAATTCTGGATGCGGCACAACTGGCGTATAAGCATTGTATTTCTCTACAAACCCACCGTTCTCATGACATTTTAAACAACTATTTCCGCCGATATTTTGCGTTTCTACTATTGGATGTGGAATGCTTGGTGGCGCACCATGAAATGCTCTATTATCATAATATGTTTCTAGGCTTCTTTCGTGCTCTTTATCAAAAGGCATATTTGCATAATCTAGCGCAAACTCAGCTCTTCTAAATACGCCCGTTTCAGATGGAATTATCGGTGTAAGACTGCTTCCTTTTAAAGGAATATAAGCCTCTTCTCTACCTTGTTCGTAACTAAAATTCCAAACCGTAATAAAAGCGATAAACAGCATTATAAATAACGATATGATTCCTAATCTCTTTTTCATTATTTTAAGCTTTTTGTATCTTAACAGCGCATTTTTTATAATCTGGTTCTTTAGATATTGGGCAAAAAGCATCTAATGTTACATCGTTAATCATCATATTTTCATCAAAAAAAGGAACAAACACTTGACCTTTAGTTGGCAAACCTCTTTTATTAATAGAAGCGGGCAAAACACATTCTCCTCTTCTAGAAATAACTTTAACATTCTCTCCATCTCTAATGCTTAAAGCTTTTGCGTCATCAGGATGAAATTCTACATACGCATGCGGCATTGCTTTGTGTAAAACAGGAATTCTTCTTGTCATAGAACCTGTGTGCCAATGCTCAATAACTCTACCTGTATTTAACCAAAATGGATATTCTTTATCAGGAAACTCTGCTGCAGGTTCATAAGGTCGTTGCCAAATAACTGCTTTGCCATCTGGTTTTCCATAAAAATGAAAATCTTTACCATTATCGCACGCAGGATCGTATTTTGAATTAAATCGCCATTGTGTAGATTTTCCGTTTACATAAGGCCATATTACACCAGATTCTTTTTTTAAAACTTCTAATGGTGCCATTCCATGTTTTGCACCTTCATGAAATTGTCTATATTCATTGTAGATTTCTTCTGCATGATTTTCTTTACTGTAGGGAAATAAATCGCCATAACCCATTCGTTTTGCAACTTCAATAGTCATCCAAGCATCAGGAGTTGTATCTCCTGGACCTTCTACCATTTTATCCCAATATTGGGTTCTACGCTCTGAATTACCATACAAACCGCTCTTTTCTATATGCCAAGAAGCTGGTAAAATTACATCTGCTACATCAGAAGTTGGTGTAGGAAACACATCAGAAACCACCACAAAACAAGAATCTTTTTTCATACCCGCCGTATACCGTTTGGTTTTTGGTAAAGAAACCAATGGGTTTGTAACCTGTGTCCAAATAAACTTAATATCACCTCGATCTACGGCTCTAAACATTTCTGTTGCGTGATACGTTGGTTTTGCAGGAATTCTTTCAACCGGAACTTTCCAAATTCTAGCCGCCATTTCTCTATCCTTGCGATTCGTTACAACGCCATGTGGTAATTTATGTGTAAACGTACCAACTTCTCTCGCTGTTCCGCAAGCGGATGGTTGCCCCGTTAAAGAAAAAGGGCCGTTTCCTGGTTGAGAAATTTTACCTGTTAATAAATGAATATTATACACCAAATTATTCATCCAAGTTCCTCTTGTATGTTGGTTCATTCCCATACACCAATATGAAACTACCTTTTTATTTGGGTTTCCATAAATGGATGCTAAATATTTAATGTCTTTTGCTGATACTTTTGAATATTTTTCTACTTTTTCTGGTGTATAATCTTCCAAGAATTTTTTATACTCTGCAAAATTAATTTTGGTAGGCTTGTCTGTAAAACTATAATTATCTTCTAACCCGTATCCCATTTTAGTCAATCCCTTGCTAAAAGTGGTGTGATCTTCAACAAATTTAGTATTCACCCATCCATTGTTAATAATCTCGTAACAAATTGCATTTGCTACTGCTAAGTCTGTTTGAGGTTCAAATAAAATAGACCTGTTTGATGCAGTACTAGAGCGCGTTGTTCTAGTAGCAAAATCAATAATTTTTGCACCTCTATTATTTTTTTGTTCTAACATTCTAGAAAATAAAACTGGATGCATTTCTGCCATATTATTTCCCCAAGTTATAAAGTAATCTGCATGGTCTATATCTTCATAACAGCCCATAGGTTCGTCTGCGCCAAAAGATGTTAAAAAGCCTGTAACTGCACTTGCCATGCATAAACGGGCATTACAATCTAAATTATTTGTGCCGATAGCACCTTTCATTAACTTGGACGCTACATAACCTTCTGGAATGGTAGATTGCCCAGAAGTATACATGGCAACAGAATCTTTACCATGTTTTTCGATGGTAGATTTCATTTTTCTAGCAACCAAATCTAACGCTTCATTAATAGGAGTTTTAACGTATTTACCATTTTTTTTAACCAATGCGTGCGTTAATCGATCACTTGCTTGAATACACATTGTTTGATGATATCCTTTTACACAGAGCAAGCCTTTATTTACAGAAGAGTTTGGATCTCCTTTTACGGCAACTGCTTTTCCGTTTTCAACTCCTACCAAAATTCCACATCCTACACCACAAAAACGGCAAGGTCCTTTTTTCCAATCTAGATTTCCTTCTGAAATTCCTGCAAGTTGTTCGCTCGCAAAAATAATTCCAGGAAACATGGTCATTGCAGCTGTCATTGCAGCCGTAGCAGCCATTTTTTTTATAAAAATTCTTCTACTTGTTAAGGTTGCACTCATCTATAAATCGTTTTTTGGTGTGTTAAATCCAGAAACTAATGCTAGTAATTTTAAACTATTGAAAGTTTCTATATGCTGTTTTAAAATATCATCGTCAGAGTCACTTTCTGTGTCTGTAACCAAAATAATAACGTCTTTATTTTCTGCAGGAATTATTTCGCAATTTTTTAAAGCTAATAACTCATTTATAAGCTTTTCTTTTTGTCCACTATGTGGATGGGCTAAATAACTCTTTATGGCCATTGGATATAATTTAATACTGCCATAAAAATATATTTATATCTAAAAATAAAATATGATATTTATCATAAAAAATAAATTTAAAGCGTTACAACAGCGTCTATTTAAGTAGAACACTCCAGTAAACACAACCAATTTGATCATATTTTGTAATTTTAATACACAACAAATAGTTGTTTTCAGCTACTACTTTTCAAACCAAAGAAAGAGTAGTTAAGGCCTTTTTATTTGCGTATTTTTGCAAACTAAATTCATGTAATGACCTTATTAATTATTTACGCTACCATATCTATTTTCTTTTCATTTTTATGCTCAATTCTAGAAGCCGTTTTACTAAGCATAACCCCAACATTTATCAACCTTAAAAAGAAAGAAGGGCTAGAGTTTGCAACAGATTTAGAAACCTTAAAAAAAGATGTTGACAAGCCACTAATTGCCATTTTAACAATTAATACAATTGCGCATACTGTTGGGGCAATATTGGTTGGTGTGCAGGCAAAAGTTGCCTACGCAGAAATGTATGGAACTTCTGTTAAAACCATTCTTGGACTAAAAATTACAGAGGATGTTATGGTTGGTATTGTATCTACCGTCATGACTATTTTAATCTTAGTAGCATCCGAAATTATCCCTAAAACTATTGGCGCAACGTATTGGAAACAACTAGCAAGTTTCACTGCTAAAACATTAAAAATATTAATTTTCCCTTTAAAATGGACTGGTTTTTTATGGGTGTTACAATTAACCACAAAGCTAATTGGCGGCAAAGGTCATGGAAGTATTTTAAACAGAGAAAGCTTTTTGGTGATGACAGAAATGGCAGAAAAGGATGGTGTTTTTCATGAAAATGAAAGTAAAGTTATCAGAAATTTATTAGGTTTTAATGAGATTAAAGTTAGTGATGTAATGACACCTAGATCTGTTTTAGAAATTGCTGATGAAAGCCAAACCATACAGTCTTTTTACAACGAACATAAAAATTTACGCTTTTCTAGAATTCCTGTTTTTGCTGAAAATCCTGATGAAATTACTGGTTATTTTTTAAAGGATAATTTATTGGAAGCAATTATCAACGGACAAGGAAATGAAAGTTTGGCGAGCATCCGAAGAAATATTTTAATTACGGAAAGGGAATTATCGATTCCAGATTTGTTTGATAAATTAATACAAGAAAAAGAACATATTGCCCTAGTAGTTGATGAATATGGCTCTGTTAGCGGAATCGTTTCTCAAGAAGATGTAATTGAAACACTGTTAGGTTTAGAAATTATGGACGAAAGTGATTCTGTGGCTGATATGCAACAATTAGCAAGAAAATCTTGGAAAAACAGAGCTAAAAAAATGGGGATTGTTGAAGAAAAAAAAGAGGAATAAAAATTATTCCTCTCGTTTTATTTAATATACTCCATTAATCTGCTTTACTTATTACATTAAAATGGTATAATTATTTTTATTACCAATTAATTTGAGTTTTAAGATAAGGCCCATGTTGAAGAAGAAAAGTTGAAGAAGGTGCCGATTGAAAATATTCGTTATCAATTGGGTCTTTTGATTCTCCAGCTGTTAACAAAGCATAAAATCTAAAATTATATCCACCAGAGAATCCAAATGATAATTTTTTATCACTCTCTTTATAAATACAAGAAACTCCAATTCTTGTATCCGAAGAAATACCAAAACCCCAAGTTGAATTTCTATTTGACGAGATAAAACCATTAGGATCTGCATATAAATTATCATATTGGCCATTTCCTAATCCATTTCTAACAATGTCCTCTAATTCATCTTTAGCAAAATCACTAGCTTGCATGGTTACTATTCCTGCTAAATTTGATGAAGAAAAATCTAATTTTACCTTACCAGTATCCATTGTACTTGCTAATCTGCTATACATCATATCTATTTTTTGATGAAATGCATAAAAATTAACTTTTGCAAAAGGATCTACATAGGTTATTTCTATAATATTTGTTAACCCAACAGTAGACTGTAATGGCATAGTCATAGATGTTATACCTAACCCATATTGGCTTATGTAATATTCATTAAAGTCTGTAGGGGTTTTAAAAATAGTAAAGCTTCTAAATTTATTAGAAAAATCTCCAACAGGAACATCTAAAGTATTACCATTAAGATCTAGCGAAGAATTCTGTAAACTACCTTGTAAATTTCCTGTCTCATAAGAAAATTCGAGGTATTTAATCCCTACTCTTAAAGCTGTATTAATGAGTTTGTCATTTTCTTGATTAAAATTAACAAACCCTCCTATTCTTAACCAACTTAAAACACTTACACTTCCTTCAAAAGTTGTAAATAAAGTTGGTATACCTTTAATATCTGGTTTTGGGTCTTGAGCAGTTACAGGTTGAAAACTTGGGGTTAAATACTTTGTGCTTGCACTGAAATAATTAGTTCTTTGAGAAAAAATGTTTGTTTGTAAACAAACTAAGAAAATTATAATTACAGTTTTTTTCATTTTTATAAATTAAGTTATGCTTACTTCATTATAAACCTCTTAAAGAAGAGCCAAAATTGTTTGTTTTTTAAAATTTTACCACCATCTAGAAACATTATATCCTCTGGCTCTAGCAAGACTAATTTTTTCTTGCATTTCAAGAGCTCTTAAATTATAATTAATAATGTTTTCTTGCTTTTTAAGCTCAAACTCCCATTTGCGGGTTGCATCTTTTTCTAAAGATTTATTAATTAAATCAAATATCCTTTTAGCATCTGCATAGCAAGAAGAAGCTGGATCTATTTCACTTAAAAATTCTCCTGCCTTTTTTGCGGCATCAAAATCTAAACCAAAATTCCATGCATTTTCTGCTTTTGTAATATAAATTTTACATTCACTATCAATCTTCCTTTTGTAAATAGGTCTTAATTTATCCGAAGCCAAAGAATAACATTTAGAAGTTTCTTTCGGAATTGAATTTAAAACAGACAACGCATCATCATATTGATTTAAATTTGCATAGTTATCTGCTTCTTTTAAAATATTATTACAATTAGAATTAAAATAATCTACTATTTTACTTTTAGAATCTTCCAATAATTTTTTTAACTCCTTGTTGTTACTACCTATTCTTCTAATTGCAGAATTATATGCCTTTGTTTCATTTGTTCCTACACCTTTTACTTCAATAGAAGTGCTTCCATATTTTAAACCAGAAACACCATCACCAACATAAAATGTAACATCTAAAACAAGCGCTACTTTTGGTGGCGCACCTGCAACAATATTTTTATTTACAACCGTAATATTGGGGGTTAAAATAAATCTACTATCAAAACCAATAGAACTAGAATACCCACTTGAAGTAATAATTTTATCTAATTTATTTTCTAAATTTACACGAGCAGATGAAGGCAAATACTCAATTTGACTAGAAACATAGGGAGCAATTGCAATTAAATCTATGTCTTTTATTTTCTTTTGACTAAAAGTTGTTACGGTATATAATACGATAACAAAAATTATATTGAATCTTATAAATTTCATAATTTTTTTATTTACTTCCAAGAATTAATGTTGCTTCACCCAATCCTCTAGTGGTTAATTTATTTTCTATATTAAATTCTGTTCTTAAAAATTTACTTAGTTCATTTGCAAATCTTCTTGTATCCATAGCTCTTTGTCTGCCATTTCGTTCATAAAATAATGGTATTCTAACTTGCTCAAAAACTAATATATTTTCGGTTGCTGTAGTTGTAGAAAATCTACCTTTAACTGAATTATCTGCAAACCAATCTTCAATTAAAAGCCCTAATTCTTCTTCACTTGACCCAAATAAAGATTCTAAATCATCTTCCCAATCATCCCATTTTTTTATTCTAATTGTTACTTCTCTGCCTAACGTAAACATTTGTTCAAAATGATCTTGAAGACTATTTGTAAAAGGATCGATATAAGACAGTATTGCTTCTTCTAGCATTATTGGCACTTCCGTTGAAAAAGAAGGCTTGCCTGTACCAACCGCTGTTGCAATTTGCTTATTAGAATATGCATCTAAACCTTGTAAGTTAAATGTTACAGATTTTTTAGGTCCAACACTATTAAAAGACCAAGTTAATTGAATAATAATATCTGCTTTTGCCTGATTTAACAATTGATCTACAGGACTTTCTGATAAATCACTTCCTCCTCCTTTAGAAGATCTTGCATTATCTATAGCGCTTGTAGCATTAATGTTTTTCATTACAGATTCTATATTTTTTAATGGAAACTCTCTCTGAGCCATTAACCCATTAATTTTACTAACAACCATTAGTAATTCTGTATTTTCTTGAAAGGCTCTTTTGTAATCTGGAATAATTTCTTTTGATCCTTGGTTTTCAAATTCAAGAAAATATCCGTTTTTTATGCACCAATTATCACTTGGCACCACCATTATAGTTGGCTTTTTTGCTTGAGAATAATTTGTTGAAACGTATAGAATCACCAAAAAAAATGTGAGAATAAATTTTTTCATTTTTATAAAATTATTTTGTTTTCTGATAAATATTCTTTTAAACCTACAACATCAATCGTTGTTAGTAATTCATAAGACTTTTGAACGCTAAATTCTATTTTGTCTTTTTTAAGATTCGAATACCAATTGGCATCTGGTCTTGAAACAAATTTGCCAAAATTGCCTCTTTTGGAATAAAATCCTTCAAAAAAAGCTTTGTGTTCTTCTTTTAAATTAGGGTTTGAAACTAAAGGATCTGTATTACAATTGAGTGCTCCTTTTTTAATCCCTTTAAAGATAATATCGTCTATTACCTTTGTTCTTGCATTTAAAACGGCGCTTTCTATATTAATACCAGAACCCCATGTTTTAACCACTAGAGAACCATCTAAATTTTTAGCAACACATTCTATTTCATAGCTGTAATAAGAAGATATTACATTTGTCTTTGAAATATCTTTAGACTTGCAACCTATTAAAATGAGCGCAAATACTGTAATTATTTTTAGTGTAGATTTCATATCTATATATTTTAAAATCCTGATGATAATTTTTTAATGATTCCTGCATCTTCTAATTCTTTTCTAAGCAAGTTTTTATTGACAGACACAACTACTCCTATTTTATAAACTTTTCCTCTTAATCCAAATGCTTTCCCTTTCATAACAAACCTGTCTTCTGCTTTTACAGCACCTTCTGTGGTTAAATCAATAAATTTGGAATACTTACCGCCAATAGCAAAAAAGGATTTAAAATACTCATTGCTTTGTTCTTCTAGATTTGAGTCTCTTACCATAGCAGGTTGCGCTACGCATCCTCTTTCTCCTGGAGGAATTCCTCTAAAAATAACGCCTCTAATTGCATTCATTTTGGCTTGTTCAACAGCTAAAAATCGATCTTTAGAATACGAAAAAACTTTAATTAAATAGATTCCTTCGGTTCCAACTCCTTCGCATTTAATTTCAAATATTTTACTTAATTTCTCTTCAGCTATTTGCTTTTTGCTTTGCGAATAGGTGTTTATACTTGATAGAATAAATAGTGATAGCAGTAGTTTTAATATATTTCTCATAATGGATTAATTTATTTGTCTAATTAACATTCCGGATGCAAATACTCCTTTTTTCCCTTTAAAAACTGTGTATGGTAGTTTTGGTTTTTCTTCTTTATCTTTTTTAAACTTCGCAAAAAGGCCACCTTTTTTAGTTTCTGTGTTTTCTTCTGGTTGCTCTTCATCGGCTAAAAAAGTATTATCCCAAATCATACCCTTTTCTACTTTAATCTTACCAACTCTCTTGTAACTGGTATTTCCTTGATCATCTATTACTTGTTCTAAAACTTCAAACTTATCACCAGATTCTAAATCTTCTTTTAAACCAATTTTAGCACTTATTGGATCACCTTTATACAAAGGCGTTTTAACTCTAAACTCTTCATACGTTCTTTGCAGTTTTCCTATATTTTTATCATTTGCTTTTGTCGTTGAAATTTTTATTAAATCATCATTAGACTTTGCCGTAAAAATGGTGGATTGTAAATTACTTCTAGAAACCTCGCTACCAACATATTTTAATTTAAAGAACTTTGCTTTGTCAAAAGATTCCATTCTTTCTTTGGTATTGTTTTCTGTACTATTCCAGTAGTCTTCATAAAATTTATTAGCTGTTTTTTCATCCCAAACCAAACGATATAAATAACTTGTTGTTCTTACATAATATCCTTTACCTACAACGTCTGAAGCAAGGTTTGCACCATCAGCCAACATCGCAATATCGTCTGCACCCGCTAATGAGGCTACTGTTGAAACAATTTTAAAAAAACCACCTCTTTTTTTGGCTTGGTTTGCCTTATTTGTATATTTAAAATCATATACAATAACAAAAGTATTGCCTATTAATTCTTCGCCAGCATCTTTTAAAAGCGCTTTACCTCTCTTAGAACCGTTTGCAATTCTTGCATTTAAATCCGAAGCATTGTATTGCCCTCTTTCTGCAATCAAATTCATGTCAAAATTTCCTTTTTCATCTCTATTAAACCATCTTGCAACAAGTTCTTTAGCCACATTATTTTTTTCTAAATAGCCTTGAATAAATTCTGTTTGATCTTTATCGCCACCTGTGCCATCCATTAAATAAGGCCCAATATTATGGTCGTTAAATTTTTCTGATATTTCTGTATTTCCAAAAGCATTTTTTATAACAGAATTTCGTTCTCTATCTTCATCATTAATCATTAATGTATACAAAGAACTTCTTCTGTATTTCAAAGTAGAAGTGGTGTTTTCTTCTACCAAGTCTTGCACATCAAACCGCTCGCCTTTCGGGCTTATAATTGATGAAATTGCAGATACACTTGAAGCAGATTTTTTTTCCTTCTTTAATTCGTTATAAATTTTAGATCGTAAATTATCTTCTGATGCATCAGAATCTGTAATATCAATTCCGTCTATTTGATCAATAATCTCTGCATTACTTGCATTCTCATCCTTATTAGCAGCTTTTGATTTGATTTCTCTTAGTGCGTTTTTATGCTTATTTTCTGATGGATAAAAACCTATTTCCTGTTTTAAAAAACTATTGCTAGCAGTTAAATAGTTGCTCAAATCAATATTATAAGAAGCTTTTTCTACGTAAACGGATGTTATTATTGTACTGTTTAACGAAGGTGTTTTACTAATACCTACATATTGTGTAGACGTTAAAACGCCATCAAACAATGTATAATCTTTAAAATAAGTAACACTTTTTGTTTGTTCTGTTTCAAAAGAAGCACCAATTAATAAACCAGAAGATTTGCTATAATACTCATTTGTTTTGTATGATTTGCCTCCGTAAATAGGCGCATTAAAAGTTAACATATAACATTCTTTACCATCAAAGTTTTTTTCTTGAACCGTTTTGGAATAACTTGAAAAATTAGAAACTTGCGGAAATAAATGAATACTTTTTTTATAAAAAGCAACCATTTTACTGTCAAAATCATTTTTAATAACTCCTGGTATATCTGTGTATCCTTTTACACCGTCAAAAATAACTTTAGATGCTATTTTGTTTTTCTCACCAGCAACAACCATTACAACTTGTTGTTTGTTACCAATTATCGATAACATTTTTCCTTCTAGTTCATCTTTTGATTTACTAGTTTTAATTAAAGAATAAGAAGATTGATATAAAATTCTAGATTTTATACTTTTAATTTTGTCTAAACCACCAATTGCAGTAATATATTTATCAAGTACTTGCTTGGTTGAAACCTTATTTTGAGTTTTTACCGTTAGTGCATTCTGTGAAAAAGTAAACTGACTTATAAAACAAAATAGTAGTAAAAATTTTAATTTTTTTTTCATGAGATTAAAGTTGAAGTATTTAGTGGATATAAAACTATACTATACTTTCAACTTTTCATATACCTACCATTAGGTATATTTTTTGTGACGAAAAAATGTAATTAACTATATTTTAGATGTTTATGTTATTTTTTTTGAAAACTATTTTAGTTTAGTGTTCTTAAACATGAGAATCTTAAAATATATTTTTAACGTTTAAATGCAAAAAAAGAGACTTTTTAAGTGTCTATTTTACAAGATTTATAACAAAAAACGATTTTTATTGATAAAAAAATAACTAATGTATTTATTTCCATTTCTACCAAAAAATGAAATACAAAATAGTTCGTTTCTAGCTCTAGAAATACTCAAGAAAAGTTTTAAAATTAAGGCTGCAACAATTAGAGATAAGTGCGGAAAGAATGCTTAGCTTTTTAAAGTTTAAAAAACTATGAGTATAAAATGTACATACATTTTATGAACGGTACTTAATTAAAACACCTACAAAGTCAAGAAAATGACCTTGTAGGATTATTAAATTATTAAATTTCCTCTTCGTATTCTGTATACAAAAAGTCGCTATAAGGAAAACGTTGAATATGAATTTTCTTTACCTCTTCATAAACGGTTTCTTTAAAATCTTCTAAATTATCTTTGTTTAAAGCAGAAATAAAGATAGATGGCACATCAAAATCATTCATCCAAGTTTTTTGCCAATCTTGCAACGTATAATGTTCTTTACCTTTTTCTGTAACTAAATCATCATCATCAATCGTTTCAAAAGAATAGGCATCAATCTTATTAAAAACCATTAAAGTTGGTTTATCGGCACATTTTATATCGGCTAAAACAGAATTTACCGAAGCTATTTGATCTTCAAAACTTGCATGAGAAATATCAACTACGTGTAATAATAAATCTGCTTCACGCACTTCGTCTAAAGTAGATTTAAAAGATTCTACTAATTGTGTTGGCAATTTTCTAATAAAACCAACAGTATCTGTCATTAAAAACGGAAGGTTCTTAATCACTACTTTTCTTACGGTAGTATCTAAAGTTGCAAAAAGTTTATCTTCTGCAAAAACATCACTTTTACTAATTACATTCATTAATGTCGATTTCCCAACATTTGTGTAACCAACCAAAGCAACTCTCACCATTTTACCGCGATTTTTACGCTGCACAGACATTTGCTTGTCTATGGTTAAAAGTTTCTTTTTTAATACATCTATTTTATCACGAATAATACGTCTATCCGTTTCAATTTCTGTTTCACCAGGACCTCGCATTCCAATACCACCTTTTTGCTTGTCTAAATGCGTCCAAAGTCTTGTTAAACGAGGTAATATGTATTGATGTTGCGCTAATTCAACCTGTGTTTTAGCCGAACTTGTTTGTGCTCTTTGGGCAAAAATATCTAAGATTAAATTGGTTCTATCTAAAATTTTACAATCTAAAATAGCTTCAATATTTCGTAATTGTCCAGCAGATAATTCATCATCAAAAATAGCGGTTCCTATTTCATTTCCTTGAATAAAATCTCTTACTTCTTCTAGTTTACCTGTTCCTAAAAAAGTTTTAGGATTTGGTTTTTCCATTTTTTGAACAAATCTTTTTACCACAACTCCGCCTGCAGTTAATGTTAAAAACTCTAGTTCGTCTAAATATTCTTGAGATTTAGTCTCGTCTTGTTTTTGGGTAACTACACCTATTAAAACAACTTTTTCAGAAATGGCTTCTTTTTGATCTATCATAAGATACAAAGGTAAAAAGAAAGTTGACACCAAAAGAATTTTGATGCCAACTAATCAATCAATCACTCAAACTTATTTATTTCTTATTGAATAAATTCTACTTTTCCTGTAGCCATGTTATAAATTGCTGCTACTATTTTAATTTTACCTTCTTTTTCTAAACTTGCCATTTTAGGTGATGTAACTCTAATATCATCAACTGTTTTTAATGCATTGTTGTGTATTACCGCATTTGTAAAAACTTCGTTTTTAGATGAAACTTCTCCATTTTTTTCTGTAATAGCTATAGAAGGCTTTATTTCGTCTAATAAGTTTTGTAAAGAATTCATTCCCATAGAAGCTGCATCTGTGTTATCTATTGCGTGCTTAACTGCACCACAAGCCGTGTGTCCCATAACGATTACAAGTTTAGATCCTGCAACTGCAGTAGCAAACTCCATAGAACCAACAATATCTTTATTTTCTATGTTACCTGCTACTCTTGCTACAAAGATATCGCCAATACCTAAATCAAAAACATCTTCTACAGGTACTCTACTGTCTACACATGAAAGCACAATTGCCTTGGGATATTGCCCAATTGTAGCTAACCTTCTTTGTGCTGAATTATCTCTTTGTGTTAAAACATTGTTGACAAAATTTTCATTTCCTTTTTTGAGTCTTCCTATAATTTCATCTGGACTCATGCTTGCCTGTTCTTTGGCAGTTAAAATACTTTTTACAAGAACAGGTTCAATAACTTCAACTTTTTCTATCTCTACATCTGTAGCTGATTTTTTATCAGTATTACAAGAAAAAATTGAAAATGTAACGACTAGAACTCCTAAAAACTTTGTGAAATTTTTCATAATAATAATTTTGATTTTTTGTTATTTGTTAGTGTTAAAAATTGTGATGCATACTAAATTGTAATTGACCTTTACTCCAAGCATTGGTTGTCTGCATCATGTAACCCGCTTGAAATCTTATTGTTTTGTTTAAAACATAACCTAATCCAAAATAAGTTCTATTTCTATCAAATAACTCTACAGTTCTGTTATCGCCTATGTTTCTTTCTCCGTTCATAAAAAGTTCGTTGTAAAAAGCACCATAAACAGTTTTAGGGCTTAAAGTTTCGCTATTAAAAGGTACGTTTACAAATAAGTTATATCTGTAACGCGTTCTAAAATCTTGACTTTCTACAAAACGTTGTTCGTATCTAAAACGGTGCGTAATTAAAAACCTATTTCCTATTTTTTGAGGCAATAATGCTTCTTGATAGATTCTGTTTTCGTTTGATGTATCATCCGATTCTCCAAACTGACCAGAAGTTATATTTGCAAACCCTAGTGTAAATAGTACGCCAGCATCTTTGGGTTTGTAGGTAAGTCCAGAACGCAATAAAAGTTGTTCTTGATCGCCCAAAACTTGCCAATCTCTGTATTGAAAATCTCCTTGAATTCCCCATTGCGAATTTTTAAACTGATGGTTGTAAAAATACATATACCATGCACCTGTTTGATTCTCGTCTACTTGCGAATAAGACTTGTTTGTTAATAAAAAAAGAATACAAATTCTCATACTGTTTATATTTTATACAAATATAATAGTATTACTATTAATTTTGCGTGTAAAACTAATTATTAACAGTTTTTTAACAATTATTGAATTTGGAATTTAGAACAAAAAAAAACCTCAATATCCATTAAGGTTTTAAGCTAATTAATTCAAATTTTAGCTGATGTATTCAAATTTTTTTAAAATCTTGTTCTTATACTTTTTGATTTATAACAATTATTTACAGCAAAAATAAAATACAAAAAGATAAAATACTATCTTTTAATGTTAATAAAACGTATATTTTATGTTATAAAATTGTACTAGATTTACAAAAAAACTATACATGTTTCAATCAATTTTAGTATCAAAAAAACTTAAAACCACTACAACTATTGCATTTTATAATGTAGAAAATTTATTTGATACTGTAAATAATCCTGCAACTGCAGATGATGATTTTACACCTAAAGGCAAAAAAAAATGGACTTTTAACAGGTATAAATCAAAGGTTAAAAAACTGGGCAATGTGATTTCTAAATTAGGAATGTCTAGTTCTAAAAACCCACCAGCAATCGTTGGTTTGGTCGAAGTAGAAAATGCAAAAGTAGTGGCAGACTTAGCAAACTCCTACTATTTAAAAAACCATCATTACGGTTTTGTACATCATGATTCGCCAGACGAACGCGGAATTGATGTAGCTCTATTATACAATAAAATTGCGTTTGAATTATTGACATCTATAACCCATCCTGTTTTTTTAAAAGATGATAAAGGGGAAAGAGATTACACCAGAGATATTTTAAAAGTTAGTGGTAATTTAAACGGAGAACTTGTACATATTTTAGTAAATCACTGGTCTTCTAGAAGAGAAGGTGCAGCAGAATCAGAGCCTAAAAGAATTGCAGCAGCAGAAACACTTAGAGGAATTATTGGTGAAATTCAGGAAAAAGAAATGGACGCTAAAATTATAATCATGGGCGATTTTAACGATGACCCAACAAGTAAAAGCGTCA
Source organism: Polaribacter glomeratus (assembly GCF_002954665.1). Classification (GTDB taxonomy): domain Bacteria; phylum Bacteroidota; class Bacteroidia; order Flavobacteriales; family Flavobacteriaceae; genus Polaribacter; species Polaribacter glomeratus. The sequence goes on from NZ_MSCM01000002.1 coordinate 243,929, forward strand.
AAGAATATTTGGTAAAAGATGATTTTTACAATCCTATGGAAAGTTTACTTGATAAAGAAAAGCATGGAAGTTCAACATATAATAAAAAATGGAATCTTTTTGATCAAATCATTTTTTCCAAAAACTTTTTAAGCAAAAAAGAAGGAAAATTACTTTTTAAACACGCCGAAGTTTATAACAAAAAATGGCTTAAAATTTACAAAGGAAAGTTAAAAGGAAGTCCGTTTAGAACTTACATTCATAAATGGTATCAAGGTGGTTTTTCAGACCATTTTCCTGTATATGCTTTTTTAGAAAAAGAAGATTAATCTTTGCCCATATTTTTAAAAGCTTGCGTTAATTTTTGATCATTGATAATATATTTCTTGTATTTGCCGTCTTTATATCTGTAATAAATGAAGAAAGGCATAAACAAAAACGAAAAGTAAAAAACACCTAAACCCATTACTATTTGTGCTTTTTCATGTGCTGCATCAACAAGATACATTCCTGTTGCCATCCAAACTAAAAAGATAACAAACATTATTTTTAACATTAATTTCATGTTGTAAATTTACAAAAGTTCTATCTTGAAAAAATATAAATGACACGAATTTTATAAAAAATCATATTTTTGTTTGGTAATAGTTAGAGAAAGTAGTGTCTTCATAAAATCCAATTTTTATTTAAATGAAATCAATTTCTGTATTTTTGATTGGCTTACTCCTATTTTCTTGCCATCAAACCAAAAAACAATATACTATGGATAAAAAAATTGTAATTGCTCACAGAGGTGCTTCTGGCTATGTACCCGAACATACTTTAGAAGCAAAAGCGATGGCACATGCTATGAGCGCTGATTTTATTGAACAAGATTTAGTGTTGAGTAAAGACAACATTCCTATAGTAATTCATGATATTTATTTGGATGATGTAACGGATGTTGCCTTAAAATTTTCAACTAGAAAAAGAAATGACAGTCGTTATTATGTAATCGATTTTACCTTTGATGAATTAAAAACACTGCGAGTTACAGAACGTTTTAATCCAATAACAGGCAAACAAATCTATCCAAATCGTTTCCCAAAAAACAAAGGAAATTTTAAACTCCATTCTTTGCAAGAAGAAATTGAATTGATACAAGGTTTAAACAAAAGTACAGGCAAAAATATTGGTATCTATCCTGAAATTAAAGAGCCTAAATTCCATAAAAAAGAAGGTAAAAACTTAACGGAAATTGTTTTAAAAACGCTGTCTGATTATGGCTACAAAACCAAAAAAGACAACTGTATTTTACAATGTTTTGATGCAAAAGAATTAGAGCGAATCAGAAAAGAATTGGACTCAGAATTATTTTTGATTCAGTTAATAGAGTTTCCAGAAGAAACAAAACAGTTAGCACATTTTGCAACCTTTGCAGACGGAATTGGACCGTACTACAAACAAATTTTATCAGAAAAAATTAAAGGTAAATTCACCTTTACTTCGTTGGTTTCTGATGCGCATAAACTAGGGTTAAAAGTGCATCCATATACTTTTAGAGCAGATAATTTAGATGAATTTTCTAGCTTTAACGAAATAATGCAAACACTTTTAATAGATGCAAATGTAGATGGTTGTTTTTCTGATTTCCCTGATTTGGTTGTGGCGTTTTTAAAGGACAGATCATAATAAAAAAGGTCATTGCTAAGTTTATTTTTATACCCTAAAGCAATCTGTTTGTAATTAAAAGATTAATTCATTTCCAGAAATGATAATTGCTAGAGAAAAAAGCAGTCATTACACCTTTCAACTTCCGTCAAAATGAATTAAAAGTAGCAAACAACTTCAAAAAAACTAAATGCTTCAAAAAAGTACTTTTATAGTTCCAAAATTTGAGGTAAAAATTGCAAAAATACAATTAGAAATAAGATTAGTGTGGAAATAAATAAAGGCTTCCAAATTTGTTTTTTATTGTACCCTAACTCTTTACCTAAATGTTTATTCCAGAAAAATTCTGATAAAACCGCATAGCCAATAAGATTAAATATTAGCGTTATAAAAAACATTTTTGGAAGGTAATTTAACAACATTATCGAAAAAAGAGTATAAACAATACCGAAGACAAGAACCTGAGTTCCTTCTTTTGGTTTGTTCATTTTTCTTAAATTTTGCATCAGTAAAACTGCCCCAAATATTGTAGTAAAAAAAATGGTAAAACCTTGAATTGCTTTTTTTGAATACAAAACAGGCAACACCAGTTCTTCAAAAGGACTTTCGTGTTTTTCTAACGTTTCTTTCTCTATAGAAACAGGAATTACAACTTCTATTATTTTATCTGGGTCTTGATAAAGAGTTGTTTTTTTATCAATTAAATTTCTGTTTTCTAACTCCCAAATTACGGCTTGCACCGCTTCTTCTGTATATTTACTTTTTTCTTCAAAAATTGCCTCTAACTCAACGTTAGATTTTTTACTCATTTTTGCGGTAAAACTATTTGTTCTCATTTCTTTTCTTTAAGCAGTAACTTCTATCAACTTATTTCGGTAAGCGGTTAATAATTTCGATTTTGAGATAAAACCAACGTATTTTTCATTTTTAATAACGGGTAAATTCCAAGCATCGCTTTCTTTAAACTTTTGCATTACTTGTTCTACAGAATCGTCATGAAAAATAATTTCTGGCGCAGCTCTCATTAAGGTTTCTACGGTAACACTATTGTACATTTCTCTATCAAACATAATTGGTCTTAAATCATCTAATAACACAATACCTATAAATTGCTTGTTGCTATTTACAACAGGAAAAATATTTCTGGTTGATTTTGCGACCGCAGTTTTTAGCATATCGCCTAATAACATATCTGGATGCACCACCTTAAAATTCTTTTCGATAAGTTTGGTTATTTGCATCATCATTAACACATTTTTGTCTTTGTCATGTGTTATTAATTCTCCTTTTTCTGCCAATTCAACGGTGTAAATTGAGTTTGAAATAAAGTATTTTGTAAACGCATAACTTATTGCCGCAACCAACATTAAAGGCACAAAAAGATCGTAACCTCCAGTAATTTCTGCTATCAAAAAAATTGCAGTTAAGGGCGCATGTAAAACTCCTGCCATTAAACCTGTCATACCAATTAACGTAAAATTGCTTTCGGAAACCTCGCCTCCTAAAGCATTAATTATTTTTGCTGACACATTACCTAATGCAGAACCCATAACCAACGTAGGCACGAAAATTCCTCCAACTCCGCCAGCCGCAAAAGTTGTTGTCATGGCAATTGCTTTAAAAATGGTAATTAAAAGTAAAAACAAAATAACAATCCAAACATTTGTAAAATCTACTTTGTAAGGAATGTCTTTTAAGGCACCGAGCGTATTTCCTTGTAAAAGGTTATTTATTAATCCATAACCTTCACCGTATAAAGGCGGAATTAAATAGAGCATTACACCAATTGCCATTCCGCCTAAAATTAATCTATGAATCGGTTTTTTTATCCTTTTAAAAAAATTGGTGATTATAAAATATATTTTTGAGAAATAAACAGAAGCAACTCCGGTTCCAAGTCCTAATAAAATATAATAAAAAGTATCTTTCGTTTGAAAAGCATCTACCAATTTAAAACCTAACAAAGCATCTTTTTCAAAGAAAAAATAAGAGGTAATTACTGCAGAAACTGATGCCAATAACAACGGCACTAAAGATGCAAACGCCAAGTCTAAACTAAAAATTTCTACTGCAAAAATAATAGCTGCAACAGGTGCTTTAAACATTGAAGACATTGCGCCCGTTGTTGCGCAACCAATAAGCAACATTCTGGTTTTAGAATTCATATGAAACATTTGTGCAACTGTAGAACCCAAGGCAGCACCTGTGCTTACTGCGGGTCCTTGCAAACCTGCCGAACCACCAAAACCAACTGTAATTGGAGCCGTTATTAAAGAAGCATAGATTTTGTATCGTTCTATAATTCCGTTTTTCTTAGAAACGGCGTGCAATGTTGTAGAAATACCATGACCAATTTCTTTTTTTATGATTTTCTTTTTGATGTAATACACCAAAATCAACCCAATAATCGGAAAAATAAAATACAGCGAATAATGAATTTCTTTAATTAGTTTCCCTTCTAAAATATACTCAATTAAAAAGGTTAAATTCTTTAAGATAGCAGTACCTAAACCTGCTAAAAAACCAACTAAAATACTTAGAACATATATAAACTGACGTTCAGAAATATATTTATATCTCCAGATTAAAATCCTTTTTAAAAGTTTGCTTTTTGTTGGCATTGTTTATTCTTATTCGAAAAAAATAATTGCTTTTTAACTTATTATTTTTCTTGATGTTTTATATCTTTCAATAAATCTAGGGCAAAGTACACGATTAGTAAGCCTACAAAAATAATACAAATCCACATAAAAATGGGTGTTTGCCAAAATGCTTTCTCTATAATTTTAGAGTCCTTGTTTTTCTCTTTTAAAAAATTGATAACAGACACTTCTTCAATATTTAAGATAGTATCTGAAACAAAATTTCCTAAATCATAAGACGGTTTTAAAAAAGAAGTATCGATTTGAAGTTCATATTTTTGATTCTTTTTTAAATTTGAAATTATATAAATTGGCTTTTGCAATAGTTTAATAGCCGTAATTTCTAAAGGCGGATTGTCTTGATTATCAATCTCTACTATAAATTCTTTTTCATAAAAATTGTTTAGAGTAAAAGTATTCTCGTTTTTTGAACTCAATTCAAAACTAGAAATCACCTCATCATAGACTTCGGCTCGTTTTTTAATTTTATGCGTTCTTTTTGCAATTATTTTCACGTTTCGCATAAAAAAAGCCGATTTAACATCAAAAGAAATACTATTAATTTCGTGATAATTAGTAGCTGTAAATTTAATTTGAGTAACTTTTCTCTCTTTTATTTGACTAATTTCTTGATTAAAATTTGAAATTAAAATTGATTCTTCAGAAAAAAAATTGTTCTCATAAACGCCAACACCTAAAACATTAATTGGTAAGCTGTTTTTGTCACTAATCTCAATTTTTAAAAATTTATACGCATTTATTGGGAAGTTAATACTTGTTTCTGTGGATGATGTATTTGTAGAATTTTTAAGGTTTAGGATTTTATTTGAAGTAATTCCAAACCAAAAAACAGCATCATTGCTACCAAGCAAATTATATCTTTTTGAAATAGCTGTGTTTGCTATTTGAAGAATAAGATTTGTACGCTTTTTAATTGTTTTGTTTTCTATCAAAATAGCTGTAACAGAATCTTTAATTCTTGTTGTTGACACAATAGGAATTGGCAAAAAGGTTGCAAAAAGTCTATCTGATTGGTATTTTAAAACATATGGAACCTCTTGATTTGAACTGTCTTTTATCCTGATAAAACCAAAATTATTTTTACTTGCAGCTCTTATATCCGAAGTAAGCATTATTTTATGAAAACCGTCTTTTTTTATAAGTTCTAGAACTCCTTTATAGTTTTGACCAAAGCAAGTTATTCCGATAAAAAAAACGAGTAAAAAGCTATATTTTTTCATTTTCTGAAGTTTCATCGTTTACTAATTTTTTGATTTTTTGATAGACAAATGAAATAATCAAGATTAAAACACCTAGTAATATAAAAGCTATTATTTTACCTGTTTCTGACACATTTTTAATGTCGTACACAAATAATTTTACAATGGTGACACCCAATAAAGAAAGCGCAATAATTCGCAAGTTTTTCCATTGTTTTTTAATTCCGATTATTAAAAATATAAAAGAGAAAACTCCCCAAAGAATTGGATAGCCGATTTTAATAATTTGCGCCTGAATAGTGTCTATTTTATCATCTATATACTTGTAATTTAAAAACTCACTATTTTGACCGTCCTGTAAAGCAACATTTGCAATGACATCAGAAAAATGTATACCATGAACCATAATTTCGTTACTTACTATGTAAACAATCGCAAAAACAAATATCCAAGGTAACCATTTACTTTGAGCCGGTTTTACTTTAAAGACTGCGCTTGTTTTACTAAATAATTGAAATCCGAAGTAAATAAGGCACATTAGAATAATATAATGGAAATAGAATGCGTAGTTTCTGTTTACAGACAGTTCAAAATTTTGAATAATTTCATCCGTAGGAAGTTTGTAAAAGCTTGTAATGTATAAGAAAATTGAAATACAACTTATTAATAGCACAACTTTCTGTATGAGTTTGTTTTTTAATTTATCCGCAAAAACGAATAACAAAACAACAAATACAAAATGATATGTAATTGCAAAAGAATTTGCAGATGCGGAGTTTTCTAAAAACTGATTTGCTTGGTACTTAATTTCTAAAAAACCTGTAAAATATGTAACAGTTACCAATGTAATTAAGAGTATTCTTCTATAAAAATGAATGTCTAAAGTAAAAAACTTAGTCACCATATTTCCCTCTTTTTTCGTCAACCAATAGGTTAAGAATAAAGAGATACTTACTACAAAACCAGCGATAAATAAAGGATTTAGGACTACTGATAATTCTTTGGAAGTTGTATATAATTCCCAATCTAACAACAGACTAATTATGGACAATATTTGCACAATGATAGCGCCCATTTTAAAAGCTTCAATTCTTGATTTTTGAGACAACCAAAACAATAAAACTACTTCTGCTGCCCAAAAAAGTGTAATCTGATTTCCTTGAAACTGAATAGGAATCGTTAACGTAACAAAGGTTAATGCCAACCCAATTAATATATAAACGGCGTTTTTATCCAAGCCGAATTTCTTATATAAAATAGTAGCATAACTTACATTATAAAGTGCTAAAAGCAGCGTAAATAATCCTGTATACTTAGCGTCTACATCTCTTAAAACTATCATTCCTATTCCGAAGAAAATAAAGGTATTTGCAATTAAAATAAAATATTCAATTTTAGAGAAAACACCTTTATTTTTTAAGTTATGCAATACAATTGTAATGCTAAAAATAAAATAAAAAATAGTAGCAAAAGTTAACGCTCCATAATGCTCAAAACCTTGATTCTGCATAGATGTTAAACACCAACTCACAAATAAAACGGAGGTAAAAACAAAGTCTAAAATTGTGGCTATTTTCCATTTTTTAAAATACGAAACGCCAAGAATCCCCAAGTTTAAAATAGCAATATATGAGAATAACACAGCGTAATTCCCTTCTCCTGTACTAACCATAAATGGCGCTGCAAAACCGCCGATTAAGGATAAAACTGCTAGTTCTTGTCGGTTATAAGAAACCGAAACCAAGGTGCTAAAAGCAGTAATAATTGCCATAATACTAAAAGCTACTGTTTGGCTAAATAATTGATATTCATGAAAAGCAATGTAAATTGTAAAGTAAAAAACACTAATTGCACCCGCTACTAAAACAGAACTAAAAGACGCATAATTCTTCTTTAATTTATGAGCAATCATCATAATTAGTGAACCACACAAAACACCAATACCCACTCTTGCGGGTTCATTGATCCACTCTTTATCAATAGCAAATTTTACAAAAAAACTAATTCCTAAAACAAGAATTAAGACTCCAATTTTATTTATTAAATTCTCGCCAATAAACTTCTCTAAATCCGGGTTTTTCTCCTTAAAGTTCTCAATCCAAGATTTCTTCGGAATAAATTCTACTTGCTTTTTAACTTCTTTTACAATGGTTTTGAGTTTTTGATCATCCAAAATAGTTGAAATTCTGGGTGCAGTAATAACAATAGGCTCCTCTTTTTCTATCTCTTTGGAGGCAATAAATTCTGACTGTACTTCTTCTATTATTACCTTTTCTTTTGATATTACTGGCTCTTCTCTAACTTCTTGTTCCGTTTCTTTATGAGCAACCGTTTCATTCCGCTCTTTTAATAACTGTTCTAGAGAAGTGAATTTTTGTTGTAAAAAACGTAGTTTATCATCTAACTGAAAAATAGAAGTATGTAATTCTTTAAGTTTTGAGCTTATCTTTTTATTTGTAATCAGTAAGTATATAATGATGAAAATTAGTAATACGGTTTCCATAATTTAAAAGCATTTTTTTTTAAATGTACTCTTTTTAAAAACTTCAACAAAACACTACAACTACAAAACAGCTATTCTTTCGTAATAAAAAATCCCGCAAAAGCGGGATTTAAGATTTTTATGATTTAATATCTAGTTTCAAACTGAGCTCCTTTAGTTGTGCATCATCTATAAATGCAGGCGCATCGATCATTACATCACGTCCAGAATTATTTTTAGGGAACGCAATAAAATCTCTAATTGTTTCTTGGCCTCCTAAAATAGCAACCAATCTATCTAAACCAAAAGCTAATCCTCCGTGAGGTGGCGCACCGTATTCAAAAGCATCCATTAAGAAACCAAATTGTGCTTTGGCATCTTCATCAGAAAAACCTAAATGACGCAACATGGTAGCTTGCATTTTTTTATCGTGAATTCTTATAGAACCTCCACCAATTTCATTTCCGTTTAAAACCAAATCGTATGCATTTGCTTTTACAGCTCCTGGATCTGTGTCTAACAATTCCATTTGCCCTGGTTTTGGTGATGTAAATGGGTGATGCATTGCATGATAATGACCCGTTTCTTCATCTAATTCTAACAACGGAAAATCAATTACCCAAAGTGGCGCAAATACTTTTGGATCTCTCAATCCTAAACGTGTTGCCAATTCCATTCTTAAAGCAGATAATTGTTGTCTTACTTTATTGGTTACACCAGACAAAATACAGATTAAATCGCCCGCTTTTGCGCCCGTTTTTTCTGCCCATTTTGCCAAGTCTTCTTGATCGTAAAATTTATCAACAGAAGATTTAAAAGTACCATCTTCGTTAACTCTACAATAAACCATGCCTAAAGCACCAACTTGCGGTCTTCGAACCCAGTCAATTAATTTATCAATTTCTTTTCTTGTATATGCGTTTCCTCCAGGAACTGCGATACCAACCACTAATTCTGCGCTATTAAAAACGCCAAAATCTTTGTGTTGTGCTACTTCATTTAACTCGCCAAACTCCATTCCAAAACGGATGTCTGGTTTGTCGTTTCCATAGATTCGCATGGCATCGTCGTATAACATTCTCGGAAATTTCTCAATTTCGATTCCGTTAATTTCTTTTAATAAATGACGCGTTAATCCTTCAAAAACATTTAAAATATCTTCTTGCTCAACAAACGCCATTTCACAGTCAATTTGTGTAAATTCTGGTTGTCTGTCTGCACGTAAATCTTCGTCTCTAAAACATTTTACAATCTGAAAATATTTATCCATTCCGCCAACCATCAACAATTGTTTAAATGTTTGCGGAGATTGTGGTAATGCATAAAACTGACCTTCATTCATTCTACTTGGCACCACAAAATCACGTGCGCCTTCTGGCGTAGATTTAATTAAATACGGCGTTTCTACTTCTATAAATTCTTGATCAGACAAGTATTTACGAACTTCCATCGCTACTTTATGACGAAAAATCAAACTGTTTTTTACAGGATTTCTTCTAATATCTAAGTATCTATATTTCATTCTGATGTCTTCTCCTCCATCAGTTTTATCTTCAATTGTAAAAGGTGGCGTTACAGATGCGTTTAAAATTTCTAATTTAGAAACCAACACTTCCACGTCTCCCGTATGCATTTTATCGTTCTTAGATTCACGATCAATTACAGTTCCAGTAATCTGAATCACAAACTCTCTTCCTAACGATTTCGCTTTTTCCATCATCTCTTTTGACGTGCGTTCTTCATCAAAAATAAGTTGCGTAATTCCGTATCTGTCGCGTAAATCTACCCAAACCATAAAACCTTTATCACGACTTTTTTGAACCCAACCCGCTAAGGTTACTTCTGTATTTATATGCGATGCTCTTAACTCGCCACAAGAATGACTTCTATACATTTTTCTTTTGAAAATTTGCTTCCGCAAAGCGGAAATCCTTAAAATTGTTATCCCGAACTTGTTTCGGTATCTGAGCTGCAAAATTAAACAATTATATCAAATTTGATTGGTTTTTGGGCGTTCATTTCTAAAGAGAAATGCCCCGCTTTTCGCTGTATCTTTTTATGCTGAATTTAGTTCAGTATCTGTCAATGAAAATAAATAACTTTATTCACTAAAAAGCTATTGAAATAATTTTGGCATAAAAAGGATGTCGCTTCAATCGGTAACGCAACATTTAGTTTTGTAAATTTGTTTTATGAGCATAATTAATATTCAAGAAAAATTAAAGCTATTTTCTGATTTGTGGTCGCCAAAGAAAATTGGAGAATTAAATGGTCAACAACTTCTATTAGCAAAACTAAAAGGCGAATTTGTGTTTCATAAACACGAAAATGAAGACGAACTTTTTATGATACTCAAAGGTACTTTGGATATTGAATTGCGAGACAAAACAATTACTTTAACCGAAGGCGAATTTTACATTGTACCAAAAGGAGTTGAGCACAAACCTATTGCAAAAGAAGAAGTTCATGTGCTATTATTCGAACCACTTTCTATAAAACATACTGGCAATGTAATTGCAGACATTACTGTGGAAACGTATGAATGTATTTAAAGAAGCCACTGTTTTTTTTTAATCTTTAAATAAAGACGATTCCACAATATTGCTTTGTTTTTTAATACCTACCTTACAATATCCCTATTTTTATGTACCCACACTTCTAACCAAGATAAAAGAATAAATTCGGTTAAAAGTAAACACTGTTTTAAGAACTTAAAACGTATTCTGATGAAAAAATTTCTAATTCTTGTATTCGGCGTTGTCAGCTACTTTATTTTTTTGACAAGCTTTTTATATTTTATAGGCTTTCTAGGAGACTTTTTTGTGCCAAAAACAATTAATAGCGGTAAAACAAGTACAAATGCAATTATAATTAATACAACGCTTCTTATCGTTTTTGCTTTGCAGCACAGCATTATGGCGAGACCAAACTTTAAAAAATGGTGGGTTACCATTTTTGGTGTTGCTTTAGAAAGAAGTATTTATGTGTTATTTTCTAGCTTAGCGCTTCTTTTAATTTTCTGGAAATGGCAACCTATAAACGAAGTAGTTTGGAGTGTAGATTCAGAAATAGTTGCAATCATCATAAAAATTATCTTTTGGCTTGGATGGGCAATTGTATTAATTGCCACTTTTTTAATTAGTCATTTTCACCTAATGGGGCTGCAACAGGTATTTGAAAATTTTAAGAGTAAAACCTTAACAAATCCTAAGTTTAGAATGAATTTTTTTTACAGATTAGTGCGTCATCCATTAATGTTAGGGTTTTTAATTGCCTTTTGGGCAACACCAATTATGACGCAAGGCCATTTACTTTTTGCTGTAATAATGACTATTTATATGTTTGTTGCTGTAAAATTTTTAGAAGAAAAAGAGTTGCTAAAAGAACTTGGAGAAGATTATAAATCCTACCAAAAAACGACTCCTATGATTATCCCTTTTACAAAGTTTAAAAAGCAATAAACAATGTAAGACTCATTTTTTAAGGTCGTTTTTTTTAGAGGCTTTTTATTGTAACTTTGTAGCTCTATTAAAGAAATACATGTCAAAATTATATTTAGTTCCTACACCAATTGGTAATTTAGAAGATATGACTTTTAGAGCTATTCGAGTTTTAAAAGAAGTAGATTTTATTTTAGCAGAAGATACCCGCACCAGCGGAAAACTCTTAAAGCATTTTGAGATTGGCACACAAATGCACAGTCATCATATGCATAATGAACATAAATCTGTAAAAGGTATTGTGCAAAGAATCCAAAACGGCGAAACCTGTGCTTTAATTTCTGATGCCGGAACGCCTGCAATTTCTGATCCTGGTTTCTTACTAACAAGAGCGTGTGTAGAAAATAATATTGAAGTGGATTGTTTACCTGGCGCAACTGCTTTTGTACCTGCTTTGGTAAATTCTGGCTTGCCAAATGACAAGTTTGTTTTTGAAGGTTTTTTACCTGTTAAAAAAGGAAGACAAACTCGTTTTTTGTTGTTATCCGAAGAAAATAGAACCATGATTTTTTATGAATCTCCTCATAAACTACTAAAAACATTAGCCAGTTTTATAGAGTATTTTGGCGCAGACAGACAAGTTTCTGTTTCTAGAGAACTTACAAAAATGTTTGAAGAAACGATTAGAGGAACTGCAACCGAAGTTTTGGCACATTATACAAATAAACCACCAAAAGGTGAAATTGTTATTATTGTTGATGGGAAGAAATAGTTATTTTTATGACCTAGACCTCACAGGTTTTAAAAACCTATGAGGTCTATGAACACAAATAAATAAACGAACAAACTTTTTAAAAGTTTAAGCTAAAAAACAATAAATATTTATTATTCTTACTAAAAATTCCAATTTGGATAACGTTTGTCAATCTGAGCTTGTCGAAGATTAATTAGGGATATAAAATCAAAAACTATTCTTCAATATCAAATAAATATTCAACAGTTACCTCAAAATAACGAGCCATTTTAATTGCTAATATTACTGACGGATTAAACTTATTATTTTCAATTGCATAAATTGTTTGCCTAGAAACATCAACTTTCTCTGCTAAATCAGCTTGTGTTAAATTATGTCTTGCACGTTCTACTTTTATCAAGTTTTTCATTAGTAACGACGTTTTATTATTGCAAAATTTAAAAGGTAAGTCATTAAATATAAGGTAATAAAAATATCCAAACTTAGTTTTAAATTTTCTGCGAAAACATATAAAGTTAAAGTAATAAATAATGTAAGTATTGAAGTAAATTGGTATGATTCTAACCTTAGCATATTAATGTAATCATCTTCAATTTTTTCTTTAGAGATCATATAAACTAATAGTCCTAAAATTGTTAATACGTCAAATAAATGTGTTCCTAATTCACCAAACCACTTTTCTATAAATATTGGTTCAAAATTTTCCCTTTTCATTAAGGAATTACTAGCTGAGCTATATCCTTCATAAAAACTTTGTCTTGCACTTACAGTTGTAGAAGCAACTATAAAACCAGTAAAAAAAAGAAAAAGCCCAAACTTTTTCCCCCAATTTGGTAACATTTTAATTTTCATAATTCTATTATTTTTATACAAATGTAAACAAAACTTTACTTTTAGAGTATAAAAGATGTCTTATCTTTGTATATTATCTTTGATAAGATCAATTTAAAAATCTATCCAACAATTAGTCAAGATTAAATCCAAAGAAATTATAGAATACAAACAATTTTAACAAATCAATAAACTATAAAATTCTTAATATTGCACTTTGTAAAAAAGAAGCATAAAATTATTTACACATGAAATTTAAATCTATACTATTTACACCTTGTTTTGTTATCATCTTATTTTTAAGCAGCTCTTTAAGTGCTCAAACAAACAGCACTTCAACCTCTCAAACTAAAAAAATAAGAGTTTTATTTGTTGGTAATAGTTTTACCTATTATTATAATTTACCACAAGTAGTTTCTGCAATGGCAAAATCTCAAGATATTATTATAGACACAAAACATTCTACTGTTGGCGGTTCTAGTTTAGAAAACCACTGGAAAAGTGAAAGAGGAACTCAAACTCGCGTAATGATTGAATTAGAAAAATGGGATTATGTGGTTTTTAACAATCATAGCTTAAGCGCTATTAATTCGCCCGAAAAATTTCTAGATTACAGTAAAAAATTTGCTGATTTAGTGAGATCAAAAGGTGCAGAACCAATTTTTATGATGACGTGGGCTTATAAATCGAATCCTTTAATGTTGCCAGAAATCGAGAAATTGCATAAAAAACTTTGCGATCAAACGAATACTAATTATATTCCTGGTGGACCTCTTTTTGCTAGCTCTATTAAATACAGACCTGATATCGAGTTGTTTCATGACGATATTCATCCCTCGTCAAACGGAACATATCTTTTAGGTTTGGCTTTTTATAAATATTTTACAGGAAGAAGCGTATCAACTATTCCTGGAAATATAGCCACATTAGATACAAATGGACAACTGCTATATTTAATTTTTATGAAAGATAATGATGTGCCTTTTTTACAACAATTAGTAAATGAGTTTCCTTATAAAACTTTAGAACCAAAAATCGAAAAAATTATTGAAACCAAAACTGTTATGAACATTCAACAATTTAAAGAAAAATTAAAAACAACGCCAACAGCAATTACATTTGCAGAAACCATGCAAGTAATTGACGATAACTACATCTTTACACCTACGGCATTTACCAATGGAAAATTCAAGAATAAAGTTGGCGAAAATTCTGGTTCTAATAAAATATTTGCTTTTGCATTGAAACAAAAATTAACAAAAGCAGAAACTTTATATTGTTTTGGCGAAAATTATAAAACCGTTTTAAACGATCAAAATGGGACGTCTCATTACAATATTAGAACTTTTATGAATTCTGGTTTAGAAGGTTTGGTAATTGATAATTTGACTTTGAAGTTAAAAAATTAGTTAAATTGTTTTTTAGTGTAAACGATTATTTTAATTACTATTTCTTATCATAAACAGAAAATATATTTTTTGTATTAATTTAAAACAGTAACGTTGTTTCATTTTTATTAAGAGTGATATCTTGTTGATGATTTTTGTTTTTTTGAATAAAAACTTAAATATTCTTGAAAAGAAATCACAACATACGCTTCTGAAATTGGCGTAAAAAATAAGCCCACAGAGCAAATTAGAGGAATTGAAAATAGCTGTGTAGTTAGAGATTACCTAAAAATTGGTGGTTTACATATTATTCCTTTATATTTATTCGAATTTAAGTACTAAAAAAAATATCATGTTAAAGAAATCAATTACACTTTTTTTCCTTGCAGTTTTATGCATCAACTGTAAAACAGAAAAATCTTTAGAATTAAACTCCGCAAATTATTCAGATGTAATCAATAAACAATTTACCGGTGATTTAGCTTTAGAAACGACTGCTTTTGTAGAAAAATATTGGCGTGTTGTTGGTAATACCGGTTTTAATAAAAGCATTTATAAAATTGCAGAAGAACTAGAAAAAGCAGGTTTTATCATTGAAGAAAAAGCAACTAAAAATGATATTTTAACCTACAGAATAGAAAAAAGAGCACTTAAAAAACCTACTTGGGAATCTGTAAATGCAAGTATCCTAATTGAAGGAGAAATTGAGCCTTTATTGCAGCATAACACCAACAGAAATATGATTGCTTTAAATTCTTACAGTACTCCAACAGAAGGAATTACTGCCGAAGTTGTCTATATTGATGACATTCAAAAACTTGCAAATATGGATGTTAAAGGCAAAATAGTTTTTGCAGAAACCAGTCCATATCAAATCTTTAAAGCGGCGATTGTTGACGGTAAAGCAGCCGGAATTATAACGTATGACAATCCTGATTATTTGCAACCAGAAAAAAATACAACGTCTATTCAGTTTCGCTCAATTCCTTTAGATTCCGTGCACAAACCTTGGGCAATTGCACTTTCTTATCAGGCTAAAGAAAGATTAAAAACAGCTTTAGAATACGAAAAAGTAGAACTAAAAGTGGTGGTTGAAACGAATATTTATCCATCCGAAGAACTTACAATTGTTGCCGATATTAAAGGAAGCGAAAAGCCAAAAGAACGTTTGGTTTTTAGTGCACACATTCAAGAACCTGGCGCAAATGATAACGCTACAGGAGTTGGAGTTGCGCTTGAAATGGCAACTTTAACGGCAAAATTTGTCAAGCAAAAAGAATATCAACCAAAAAGAACGTTAACTTTTTTATGGGGCGATGAGATTATATCAACTAGACGATATGTACAAGAAGATTCTATAAGAGCCAAAGATATTAAATGGGGAATTTCTTTAGACATGGTTGGTGAAAATACTGAGAAAACTGGCGGAACTTTCTTAATCGAAAAAATGCCAGATCCTAGTGCAATTTGGACGCGTGGAAACGACAAACATACAGAATGGGGTGGTTCTAAAATGAGTTTAAACCAAATAAAACCTCATTATTTAAACGATTTTTTAATTGATAAATTCAAAGCACAAGGCAAAAGAGCCAATTGGGTTGTGAGCACAAATCCGTTTGAAGGAGGAAGCGATCACGTGCCTTTTTTAATGCAAAATATACCAAGTGTTTTATTCTGGCATTTTACAGATCAGTTTTATCATACAGACAATGACCGAATTGACAAAGTATCTAAAACCACTTTAAAAAATGTAGGAACAACAGCGTTAATTGCTGCTTACACTTTATTAAATGCGGATGAAAATACTGCAAGATCAGTTTTATCAGATTTAGAAAAAGCAGCTGTAGTTCGTTTAAATGAAGAATTAAAACAAAGCAAAATAGCCATAAATAATGGGGATGCCTTATCAACTCAAATAGAAATCATAACTGCCTGGAAAGATTGGTATAAAAACTCATTTGAAACCACAAAAGATTTAGTTTCTGATGCCAAAATAATCAGCAAAGAAGTAGAAAAATCACAAAAATTAATCGATTCAATTACAAATGAAATAGAGAAAATATTAAAGCAATAGTTTTAACATTTTTTGATCAATCTTTTGATTCATTGCATTAAAAAACTTACTTCTTTCAAAAGATGCTTCACCAGAAAGACTGGTAGAGAACTCTATTTGTCTTTTAATATATTCTTCTATTTGGTTAGTCGTATTTTTATCAATGACCTTAAAATACGTTAAATTTGTGTAAGGTACAAATACCTTTTTTTCAGTATCCGATTTCATAAACACCGTATTTAAAAGAGAAATTATATTATTATGATACAAGTGAAAACTGTTATCATTTAAAGCTCTCTTTTTATTTTTTGATTGCTCTTCTATCAGTTTCAAAGAATCTTTTAAACCATCAGCAATTAAAGAAGCTTCCTCTTTTGTAGTAAGACCAACTTCATAAAAAAATTGAATTTGATTTAAAATATTATCTATGGTAGAATCATTCCAAACTTCTACTAGTGAAACTTTTTTATACAGATTTAGAAAAGCATCATACTTCTCTAAAATAATAGCAGATGGGTTAAATTTTGAAAAAGGAATCTTTTTTTGCGCTGGATCTTTACTTAACGTATTTACAAATACATACAGTCTAAAACTTTTTAATAAACCGCTATCAGAATGATAAAAAGGATAATCTTTTGCACAATTAATTATTTGTCCGTTTTTAGAACTAAAAACCTTTTGAGCCTCAGATATTCCTTTTTCAAAAAATAATTTTAAAGCGTTATTTGATAAAATAGGATGCGTTTTTTCTACAATTATTCTTTCCTCATCAAGTTCCTTATCGGTAAAGATGTCATTTAAATTAAAATTAAAATGCCTGGAAAGCTGTAAACTTTCATTTAGAGTTAAGGATGTTTTTCCTTTTATTCTTCTATACGCAGCATCGTAGCTAATGTCTAAAATATCTGCAATTTCGTCTGTAAAAGAAACGTTTTGTGGAATCCTTGCTTTTATGTAATTAAATAATTTTTCTTCTACTATATTCATCGTTGGGGTATTTTACTTAAAATTCACAAAAATTAGGCACATACTTTTGCAAATTTCACAAAGGCTAAAGTACATAAATTTATTACTTTTGAGCGTCATTACTATTATGGTTGGGGGACCTAATAGAATACAATAACCTTCTCACTTATAAGAGAAGGTTTTTTT
>NZ_MSCM01000002.1:263318-344741 GCF_002954665.1 Polaribacter glomeratus
ATTGAGCCGTTTTTTTGGCTCAATGTTTAATATTTAGAACCATTGTGCTTACCAACTTCAAAGCCATGCTTTCCTAAAAACTGATTTCCGCTTTCAATAGCGTCTTCTTCTAAAGTTGTTCCCATCGAATCATTCCATCTATTTAAATATCCAAA
This sequence comes from Polaribacter glomeratus, assembly GCF_002954665.1. Lineage (GTDB taxonomy): Bacteria > Bacteroidota > Bacteroidia > Flavobacteriales > Flavobacteriaceae > Polaribacter > Polaribacter glomeratus. The sequence goes on from NZ_MSCM01000002.1 coordinate 263,474, forward strand.
GAGCGAAATAACGCCCAACATTTCTACAATTTCGCCTTCGTCCCAATATTTATAGAGTTCCGCTTTAATTTTTGCATTTACTGCATTTGGTACCATAGAAGCTGCTAACGAAAAATCTAAAGCGGCTCTTTCTGCATCAGAAAATGATGCGTGTGTGCTAAATTCCCAGATATTGTCTAATTGCTCTTGTTCTGCGCCATAACGTTCCGCAGCTCTAATTGCGTGTGCTTGGCAATATCGGCAACCCGTTGCGTTGCTAGAAACCCAAGCAATCATTCTTTTTAAGGCAGAAGTAACTCGTCCTTCGTTTGCCATTACCGCTTTATTTAGGTTGATAAAGGCCTTTGAAATTGCAGGTCTGCGTTGCATTGTTAAAACCGAATTAGGGCAAAAACCCAGGGTTTCATTAAAAAATTCTGCAAGCTTTTTTGTTTCTAAATCGTGTTCTGATGAAAGTGGAGTTACTAATGGCATCTTTTATTTTTTTTACTTTATTAAAACTTTATTTTTATAACTTTACCCTAAATATAACTTTAAAAAAATGAAAATTAAACTACATTCTTTTAATCTTGAGCTAAAGCACACTTTTACAATTTCTAGAGAGTCTCATAATTTTCAAGAAACGTTAATTGTGGCCTTAATTTCTGATGGATTTCAAGGTTTTGGCGAAGCTACTTCAAACCCTTATTACAATAGTACTACGGATAAAATGATTCATATTATCAAAAAAAACATGGCTTTTATAGCTTCTTTGTCCGCAGAAAAACCAGCCGCTTTTTGGCAAAAATTACAACCAATTTTTAAAGATGATTTATTTGCGTTATGTGCGTTAGACATGGCTTTTAACGATTTATATGCCCGCAAACAAAACAAAAAGTTATATGAAGTTTGGGGTTTAAAAATTGATAAAAATCCGATGACAGATTATACTATTGGTATTGATTCTGTTGATAAAATGGTTGCCAAAATGAAAGAACTTCCTTGGCCAATTTATAAAATAAAGTTAGGCACAAAAGATGATATTCAAATTGTAACCGAACTAAGAAAACATACAAATGCTATTTTTAGAATTGATGCAAATTGTGGTTGGTCTGTAGAGGAAGCTATTGAAAATTCATACAAACTAAAAGAATTAGGAGTCGAGTTTTTGGAGCAACCTTTAAAAGCAGACGATTTTGAAGGCGCAAAAAAATTATACAAAAAATCTGCTTTGCCAATTATTGCGGATGAAAGCTGTATTGTAGAAACGGATGTTGAAAAATGTGTTGGATTGTTTCATGGTGTAAATGTAAAACTAACCAAATGTGGTGGTTTAACTCCGGGTAAAAGAATGTTAGAAAACGCAAAAAAACTAGGCTTAAAAACAATGGTTGGCTGCATGACAGAATCTGCGGTTGGTATTTCTGCAATTGCACATTTATTACCGTTGTTAGATTATGTAGATATGGACGGAAGTCTTTTGTTAAAAGAAGATATAGCAACAGGAATTACTATCAACAATGGCGTTATTTCTTATGCAGAAACAAACGGAATTGGTGCAACACTTCTTTAATTTATGCAACTAGATAAACTGCCAAATACAACCGCAATTATTAATGAAGTTGAGCATATTTATTTTAGCGGAACTTCTTATTTAGGAATTTCGACTTTGCCAGAATTTCAAGAAATTATTTTTAAAAACATCAAGATTTGGGGAACTTCTTATGGCAGTTCTAGAAATGCAAACCTTAAATTAAATGTGTACAAAAGAGGCGAAGAATTTTTGTCTAATTTTCTACATACAGAAGATTGCACAACCGTTTCATCTGGCACTTTGGCTGGACAATTTGCTATTGGTACTTTAGAGAAAATAGTAACTTCTTTCTTTTACATGCCCAAAACGCATCCTGCAATTTTACCCAAAAATGCGCTTCCTGTGTTTGATGAAAATGGTTTAAATACTATTTTGATTGATGAAAATAAAGAAACCATCTGTATTTTGGTAGATGCAATTGCTGCTTTAGAAACCAGCCCTTTTAACTTTGATTTTTTAGACGAAATTTCATCCCAAAAAAAGATATTTCTTTTGGTGGATGAATCGCACAGTTTTGGAGTTTTGGGTAAAAATGGAAACGGAATTTCTTCAAGAATCAACAGCAACAAAAACATAGAAATTGTAACTGTTTCTTCGCTTACAAAAGCATTTGGGATTAACGGTGGCATTATTGCTGGTAAAGCAAGTTTTATCAATCTGATTAAAGAAAATCCGCTTTTTGTTGGCAGTTCTGGTATGAATCCGGCTTTTTTAGAGAGCTTTTTAGACGCACAAGATTTGTATAAAAATCAATTAAAAAAACTGCAAGATAGTTGTAATTATGTATTTGAAAACTTGAAGCATTTAGAGAAAATTACGGTTTCTAAAAACTACCCAGTTTTCTTTATCAATGATGAAAAAATCGCCGATTATTTACTCACTAAAAAAATAGTAATTACTAGTTTTTATTATCCAACATCAACCAAAAAAATAAACAGAATTGTTTTAAATGCCAATCACACAAAAGAACAATTAGATAAATTGATAGCGAGTTTACTTTCTTATTAAACTAAAATTACCTGTTTTTTCGATAGCATATCCATTAATATCTGTTAACATGGTTTTAAACCAATAATCGTTAGACGGTGCTTTTTGGCTAAATGAATCGCCATTCCAACCTTCAGAATTTTTATCAATTGTATACATTAATTTTCCAAATCGGTTATAAATATACACTTCAGAAATCGTGTAGAAATCTTTGTCATAGCCTTCAATTTTCCAAATATCATTCTCTCCATCTGCGTTGGGCGTAAAGAACTTTGGATACCCTAAAATAGAAAATTGATATTCTTGCGTTCCGCATCCCAATATATCTCTTATAAATAAAGTGTGAATTCCGGTAACAATATTTTCGAAAAAACCAACACTTTTATAAATACCAAACTCATCATCCAAAGAAAACTCGTAATTTCCAATTCCTAAAGTAGGATTGTTTACGTAAATTGTATTATTCGTTGAATCATCAACAATTATAAAATCGTTTTTAGTGATTGCTGCTTTTTCTGAATTAATTATAGAAATATTTTGCTCTTCGGATGTACATCCTGCTTCAGAAATTGCACTTACAGAATAATTACCAATACTATTTACAGAAATTGATGCTAAATTTCCAGTAATTAGTGCTCCTTCCTTCTTCCAAACATAGCTATAATTTGCTGCTGCATTTATTGTTTCTAATACAATTGAGCCAATATCGTTGCATAAAACATAGGTTTCTTGCAATACATCAAATTCAGGAATTGTAGCATTTACAACTGCCGTTATAGCAGTTCTTATTGAAGATTTACAAGCTGCATTATTTGCTTCTACATAATACGTTGTTGTGTTGTTTAAAATTGGTGTTGTAAAATCAGGACCTGTAAAAATTGGAGTTGTGCTCGTTAAAGAACTATACCAATCAATTTGTCCGGCAGAAGTTGTTGCTCTTAAAACTGCTGTTCCAGAACAAATTAAATCGTCTATCGTAGCAGTTATTGTTGGTCTTTCATTTACAGTTACGGTTACCGGTGTTCTTTGCAAAGTTGTACACCCATTTACAGAAACTGTTACATAAAATGTGGTGGTGGTTGTTAACACTGGTGTTGTAAAAGAAGTTCCTGATGCTAATTGCGTTCCACCTGTTGAGGCATCGAACCACAAAATTTCTCCTTCACTTGTATCCTTAGTGGCTGTAATTGTAACGGAACCCGATTCACAAACTGTCGCATCGGTTGTAGAAAGAACTTGAGGAATGTAAATGCTTGTCGTAGCTACAATATTTAAAGGTGGATCTCCTGGTTTTCCGTATTCTACAATATATCCTTTTGGCTGAAAATCTCCTGCTGCATCGCCTGTATTTGTTAAGTCATTCCAAGAACCAGAAACACCAACACCAGGTGCCGTGATATGAACATAATCTTCTCCTCTATTTCCAAAATTATTAGGCTCACCCGCATTCCAAAAAGCAAAATTTGGTGAGTTTCCATTTACTCCACCGTTCCAAAAAGGGGTTCCAGCTTCTGGACCTGTAACCCACTTCCAAACATTAGGTGAATCTAAATCACTTCCTCCTATCCAACCTGCGCCAGAGGCTTGTTTTCCTGCAAAATTTGCTTCTACTTGGCTGGTTAAAGTTGCTAAATATCCTTGTCTGCCATAATAAAGCGGTCTATTTTCTGCAGCAATTTTTGCTTCCGTCCAAGTAATTCCTACATTTGAGATAAAAAGATAAAAATGATCTGTTGCGGGCAAATAATTAGCATCATCCGTAGATAATGAAAAGAATTTTTCTGAAATTATAGTTGTTGCCGTAGTTGTAAAAACGACTTCCTTAACTGCCTTTTCTAAATCAGAAAATAACATTTCTGTTCCACTTCGCGATGAAATAAGTGTTAACTTTCCTTCTGTAGCGTTCCAGGTAGAAAGGATATTTGGATGAGTTCCAGATAAACTTACTCTATCGAAACCCGCTTGATAACCCGTAGAAATTTGAATAAAGAAAGCCTCTATAGTGGTGTCATCAACATCTGTAATCGAAAAATCGGTAACGATCTTTATAGGGCTTCCTATACAAAAAGTTTGTCTTCCTTCTGCTTTTATAAACGGTGCGCTATCCGTTTGAGAAAACAAAAACGCAGGCAGCATCACTAAAATAAAAACTACTATTTTATTTTTAAACTTTAGATATTTCTTCTTTTTAATCATTAACTTATGTCTGTTTTCTTACTTTTGTAATAAAGCACAATTTAATACTTCAATAGTTAATAAATTATAAATTATGGATAAAAATATAGTAACAACAGTCTGGACAGGAAAATCGCATTTTGAAACAGATAATCCAAGTGGATCTAAGTTAACAATGTTTGATAAATCTCAAGATAATGGAAACACCGTGGGCTTTGCGCCAAAAGCCTTAATGCTATCTTCTTTAGCGGGTTGTTCTGGTTTAGACGTAGTTTCATTATTAGAAAAAATGCGCGCAGAAGTTGCAGATTTCAAGGTAGAAGTTACGGCCGAATTAACAGATGAACACCCAAAATTTTACAACAAAGTAAAAGTTGATTATCATTTTACGGATAGCAATTTGCAGCCAGAAAAAATTCAAAAAGCGGTAAATTTATCAGTCACAAAATATTGCGGAGTTATGGAAATGTTTAGACAATTTGCTGAAGTAAAAACAGAAATTCATTTGCACAATTTAGAAACTAATTAAACAGATGCTGAAATAAATTAAGCATAAAAACTGCTATGAGATGGACGTTAAAGTCAAAACCAGAAAAAGAAAAAATTGATACATTAGCCAAAGAATTGCAAGTAGATAGAACTATTGCAGCAATTCTTTGTCAGCGAAATATTGAAACATTTAAGGATGCGAAAAAATTTTTCCGCCCTAGTTTAAAAGATATTCATGATCCTTTTTTAATGAAAGACATGGATGTTGCGGTTGCAAGAATAGAAACTGCCATTGTAAATAACGAAAATATTTTAGTTTTTGGTGATTATGATGTTGACGGAACAACTGCTGTTTCCTTAGTTTCCTCTTATTTAAAAACGATTTATCCAAATATTGCAACCTATATTCCAGATAGATATGCAGAAGGCTATGGCGTTTCTTATATGGGGATTGATTTTGCGCACGACAATGATTTTTCGTTAATTATTGCCTTAGATTGTGGTATCAAAGCCATTGAAAAAGTTGCCTATGCAACAGATAAAAATATCGATTTTATTATTTGTGATCATCATAAACCGGGACCAGAAATTCCGAAGGCAGTTGCTGTTTTAAACGCAAAAAGAGAAGATTGCACCTATCCTTTTGATGAATTATGCGGTTGTGGCGTTGGGTTTAAATTAATTCAGGCTTTAGGAGTTTCTAGAAATCAAACTATTGATCATTTTGTGCCGTACTTAGATTTGGTGGCCACTGCAATTGCTGCTGATATTGTACCCATGAATGGCGAAAATAGAATTTTGGCATATCATGGTTTGAAAGTTATCAATGAAAGTCCTAGAAACGGAATAAAAGCAATTATCCATCAAGTTAAAAAAACAGTACTTACTATTACCGATGTTGTTTTTATAATCGCACCCAGAATAAATGCTGCTGGAAGAATGAAACATGGTAATTATGCGGTTGAATTGTTGACAGAAATGGATTTAGATTCGGCAATCGAATTTGCAGCCGCAATCGAAATTTTTAATGCTGATAGGAAAGAACTAGATAAAAGAATTACGGACGAAGCCATTATTCAAATCATTGATAATGAAGAAGAACAAGGTTTCTCTACAGTAGTTTTTCAAGAAGATTGGCATAAAGGCGTTATCGGAATTGTAGCTTCTAGATTGATAGAAAAATACTATAGACCTACTTTAGTGTTTACAAAAAGTGGCGATAAATTAGCTGCTTCGGCTCGTTCTGTAAAAGGTTTTGATGTGTATAATGCATTAGAAGAATGTACTGAGTTTATAGAGCAATTTGGCGGACATAAATATGCTGCTGGTTTGACTTTATTACCAGAAAATTATGAGAATTTTAAAAAGAAGTTTGAAGAAGTGGTTTCAAAAACAATTGATAAAGCGTTCTTAACTCCAGAAATTTCTATTGATGCAGAAATTGATTTATCAGAAATTACACCTAAGTTTTTTAGAATCATTCAGCAAATGGCACCTTTTGGCCCCATGAATATGAAACCCACTTTTAAATCTACATGCGTTAGAGATAATGGTTATGGCAAACAAGTTGGCGCCGATAAAACGCATTTAAAACTAAATGTTTTTCAAGGTGATAATCAAAAAACCTACAATGCAATCGGTTTTAATTTAGGCGATAAAATGGACTTTGTTCAAAATGATTTTGATATTGCCTATGCTTTGGATGAAAACGAATGGAATGGCTATAAAACAGTGCAGTTGTTATTGAAGGATTTGAAGTAAATAAAACCCTTAATTTAACTTGATTTTTTATCTAATCAATAATGCTGATTTTTAACGAAATGTCATTCCGAACTATTTTATGGACAAAATCTTAAAATAAAGAAATTTTTGGAGCACCATATCATTTTGAAAAGAATGAAAAAAAGATTGCGGCAGTTTACAAAAAAGTAAACTTCGCAATGACTAGTAAAAACCTAATTCTCCATAGACAACAAAACCATTCTTAACTCCATAAAACTAAATGATTTGTCTACTTTTTCTTTGAGTTCTGTTAGCGTTTTAAACTCGGTTTCTTCTATTGCTTTGATGATTTTTTTATACTTTTTAATGTCTACCAGTTCTAAAATATCAACATCTCCAGAAGGAATATAACTTGCCAAATGACTTGAAATAGTTCCTGAAGTTAGGCTTCTTTCTTTTGCAACTTCTTTTACAGAAAGCCCCGATTTAAACAACTCAAAAGAAATCTGTTTGGTTGGTTTTTTGTCTTCCTTTTTTTGCTCGTTGAACTTGTTAATTCCGTTTTTTGAGCAATATGTTTCTATAGCTTCCAAAATTTGCGCTCCGTAGTTAGAAACACGTGTTTTTCCTAATCCTTCTATTTTTAAAAGCTCTTTTTCACTTCTTGGTAAAGCATCACAAATTGCATATAAAGTTACTTGTGTAAAAATTTGAAAATGCGGAATTGCTAAATTTTTAGAAATATCATCTCGTAATTCACGTAATTTTAACGCTAAAATTGGGTCGCGTTTTGTGGCAAGTGTCGTCTTTTTTGTTGGTTCTGTTTTTTGCAAAACTGCATTTGCACGCACTTTTAAATATTGCTGAACTTTAAAACCATCCGTCATCTTTTTTAGTGCAAAAACTTTTTCGTTTAGAAGTTCTTGAAAATTATCATATTGTTTTGTGAAATCGCTTTTTACCGTTTTGTTATCCGAAGAAAAAGAAATTTTAGAAAATGGTTGTACCGAATTTTTAATGGTTTCTGATAAAAAATAATCAACCGCTTTTATAAATCGTTCTTGAATAACTGAACTGTTTTCTGGTAAAATACCATCCTCAGCAATTATAGTTAACTGATTTTTAAATCCGTTAGAAACCCTCATTAAAGCAGCAACTCCATCATCTTTAATTGTTTGTAAATGCTCAATAACGTCCCCTTTTATACTTGTTTGATTTTTGTAATAAATATCAATCAATCTTGTTATTGGATATAAAAATTGCTGATAATCTAATAATTCTGAAATTAAATTAAGCTGAAATTGTATTTCTGATGCGTTTAAAATCCGTTCATCCGGATGATTTTCTTCTACCGTTTCATTGAAAACGCTAACGGTTCTGTCATTAATAATTGCGTTGCTAGTAATTGGCGTTTTTAAAACCAGGCCATCTAAAGAAGTACATCTACTTAAAGCCACATACGTTTGTCCGTGTGCAAACGAAGCTTCTGCATCAATAATCGCTTTTTCAAAGGTTAAACCCTGACTTTTATGAATGGTAATTGCCCAAGCCAAGCGCAAAGGAATTTGGGTAAAAGCACCAATCAACTCTTCTTTAATTGCTTTTGTTTCATCATTTATGGAGTAATTAATATTAGACCACGTTTCTCTTTCAGTTACAATTTCATCGGTATCATTTGGGCATTTTACGGTAACAGCATCTTTAGAAATATCGGTTACAATTCCTATTTTTCCGTTAAAATATCTTTTTTCTTGTGACGAATCATTTTTAATAAACATTACTTGCGCACCAAGTTTTAACTCTAGCTTCTCGTCATTAGGAAACGAATTTTCATTGAATTTTCCAGAAATCTCAGCATCAAAAAAACGACTCTTCGTTTTGAGTTTATTCAACTCAGAACTGTTCATTAAATTGGCTCTATTATTATGAGTTGTTAGCGTGATATAACCATCTTCTTTAGTTGGCGAAAAAGTAGGATTGTAATTTTTATTTAAAATTTTAGCCGATTCTTCGGATAAAGTATTGGTTCTAATTTCATTTAATATTTTGATGAAATCTTCATTTTTTTGACGGTAAATATGCTTCAATTCTATGGAAACCACATTGGCTTCTTGATAGGCTTTTGAGCTAAAAAAATAAACCGTATGATAATGTTGTTGTAACAAGCTCCATTCGTTTGGTTTTACAACGGGCGCTAACTGTTGCAAATCGCCAATCATTAAAATTTGTGCGCCACCAAACACTTTATTTCGGTTTTTATAACGACGCATTACTTGATCGATGCCGTCTAATAAATCTGCACGAACCATAGAAATTTCATCAATAATTACTAAATCTAACGATTTTATAATATCAATTTTTGTCTTTGAAAACTTACGTTGCGCATTCGAAGTATTTGCAATTTGATTTGGTAAAATAGGCCCAAAAGGCATTTGAAAAAACGAGTGAATCGTAACTCCTTTTGCGTTAATTGCCGCAACACCTGTTGGCGCCACAATAACTATTCTTTTTAAAGATTCCTTTTTAATTTGATGTAAAAAAGTTGTTTTTCCTGTACCTGCTTTTCCTGTGATAAAAAGATTTCTATCGGTTTTTTCTATGAAGTTTAAGGCAAGTTCTAATTCAGAATTTGTTTGCATTGTAGCTTTTTGATGCAAGGTAAATAATTAAATTATATTACATAAAAAATCCCAAGCAAAAGCTCAGGATTTTGATAATAAATAAGTCAAAACAGAAACTCTATTTATGAATATCGATAAACTTTATAATCTCTTTATAATTCTTGTTCCAAGGAAAAATAAATTGACTCATCATTGGAATGTGTTTTTTGGATTGATAGTTTATCTTTACGGATGGTTGAAATGTATTCAATTTCTCGACAAAATCTTTATTTTGAGAAATAATTGAAGGATAGGTTTTAGTACCCGTAATCATAAAAATTGGAGGCGTTTTTTCTGATAAAAAATAAATAGGTGAAGCATCTTTCCAATTTTCTGGATTTTTTGTCCAAGTTACATCGTAATTATGATTTGTAGTTGGCGGATATTTTTCTAGAAAAGAATTCATATCCAATCCTGCTGCATCATTTAAAATGATGCCTTTTATCAAATTGGTATTTTCTAAATATTTAGGATTTGTGCCAACCAAAGCAATTAAATGACCACCAGCAGAATGGCCCATTAAAAATATTTGATCGGGATTTCCGTTGTATTTTTCTATGTTTTCAACCGTCCATTTTATTACTGCAGCAACTTCTTTCGCCATGGTGTCGTAACTTCCATCCGGACTTAAAGTATAATTAGGAATAACTGTTACAACGCCTTTTTTAGCAAAATTACGACCTAAAAATCCGTAGATATTTTTATTTCCTTCATTCCAATAACCACCGTGAATAAAAATAACCACAGGATTATTTTTAGATTTTCGAGTTTTAAAAACATTCAGTTCAGGAAAAGATTCCACCAAAGCTTTTGAGCTTTTAAGATATGATATATCACTTGTTTTTTTAGACGCACAGTTCATTAACAAGAATGCACTACTTATAAGTATTAGAATTTTAAAAATTTTCATTGTCGGGACTGTTTTACTGATTATAGGATATCTAAATGATTTTTTTCATCCATTTAAAATACTTAAAAGGCGCATATTTTAAAGGTAAATCGATCCAAGTTGGTGTTGTTACCACTGCTCTTTTATGACTAAAAGCCAAAAAACTTTCGTGGCCGTGATAACTTCCCATTCCGCTGTTACCCACTCCGCCAAAAGGCAAATTATCGTTGGTTATGTGCATTAAAGTATCATTAATACAAGCACCACCAGATGTCGTTTTTAATAAAACTTCCTTTGCGTTTTTGTTTTTTCCGAAATAATAAAAAGCCAACGGTTTCTCGTTCTTATTAATATAATTGATCGGTTCATCAATATGATTAAAAGTCATCACTGGTAAAATAGGTCCAAATATTTCTTCTTGCATTATCAGAAAATCAGGGGTAACCTCATCTATAATTGTTGGTGCAATAAACTTTTCTTTTACATCAACATCGCCACCGGTGTGTATTTTACCTTCTTTTAGCAAAGTACTTAATCTTTCTGTCGCTTTCTCGTTAACAATACGCGGATAAAAACGACTTTGTTTTATATCATCACCATACATTGATTTTATATTTCCGGCAATTTTGTTCAATAATTCGTCTTTAATAGACTGATGTGCAAAAAGATAATCTGGAGCAATACACGTTTGCCCTGCATTGATTAATTTACCCCAAGCAATGCGTTTTGCTGCTACATCAATATTGGCATCAGCAGCTACAATACACGGACTTTTTCCGCCTAATTCTAACACTACTGGCGTTAAATTTTCAGCAGCCGCTCTCATTACCACTTTACCAACTTTAGAACTTCCTGTAAAGAAAATAATATCAAAACGTTGTGCAAATAGTGTGGTATTCGTTTCTCGTCCGCCTTGAACCACGCTAATGTAATCTGAATCAAAATTTTCTAAAATCATCGTTTCCATTACTTTCGCTACATTTGGTGTATCTGGTGATGGCTTTAAAACGCAGCAACATCCTGATGAAATAGAACCAACCAACGAATTAATTAGCAACTGAAACGGATAATTCCACGGAGCAACGATTAATGCAACTCCTAAAGGTTCGTAAACTACTTTACTAGCCGACGGAAGTAAATGAATTGGTGTTGCTACTTTCTTTGGTGAAGCCCATTTTTTTAAGTGTTTTAGATGATTGTCAATTTCACCGAGAACAATACTAATTTCAGTTAAATAGGCTTCTTCGGGTGATTTATGCAAATCTATCCACAAAGCATTCTCTATTTTTTCTTGATATTCAAGAATTGCTTTTTTTAATTTTTGAAGCTGAGCTATTCTAAAACTGATCTCTTTTGTTTTTTGGGTCGAAAAAAAAGCACGATGATTTGCTATATTTTTAATAATTATATCTTCTGTTGTAGCCTTCATTACCTTTTTTTTATGACTTTTTATGACCTATAAAATGCTCCATCGTTTTATAAATACCTAAAACCGTCCCTGCAAACCAATCAAACACATCAATAGACATAAAACCTTGCCCTAATTTTGTAAGTCTATATATATAACCTGGAATCGTTACCATTCGCTTCTTTTGTTCTATGGATTTTATGATAGTAAGTGCCGCAGCTTCTGGTTCTAGAATTGGTATTTTTGATTTTACACCATCAAACATTCCTGTATTAATATAATACGGCATTATCGTAGTTACATGAACGTTCTTTTTTAGCTGTTTCATTTCTATACGCAAACTATCAGACCAGCCAATTAAAGACCATTTACTTGCTGCATACACAGACATTTTTGGGTTTGAAATTAACCCGCCAGAAGATGCTATATTACAGATATGTCCAGAATTTTGGTTGAGCATATCATTCAAAAATTCTTTGGTGATAAACATCGGTGCATTTGCATTTATCTCCATTGTTTTTAAAATATCTAATGTGGTGTGTTCATGAAAATATTTTCCTGCAACAATACCTGCATTGTTTATAAGTACATCAACAACGCCTATTTCCTGTTTTACTTTTTGGGCTGTTTTTTCAATTTGACTGATGTCCGAAACATCCACAATATAGCCAACCACATTACCTTTACTAGAAAATTCAGCAACCGTTTTTGCAATTTTAGATTGATCAATATCCCAAATAATAACTTTCGCTTCACGTTCTAATAGCAAACGAGCCATGATTTTACCAATACCAGATGCTCCACCGGTTATTAAAACTGTTTTACCCTTCATTTGTATCATATCAGTAAATTTTGAATATTATTATGAAAACGTAAAAATAAGGCAGAAACAAAATTTCAACGATAACAAATGTTATCAGTTTCAATTAAAACTTTTAGGATGCGTTTATTAAGCGACTTAAATGCACAGAACTAATATTTAAATAAGAGGCAATAAGATGTTGTGGTACTCGTTGAAATATTTTAGGAAAACTGCTCGTTAAATCATTATACCGCTCAAGCGGAGTTTGTGTATACATCGCCTGAATTTTATCATTAAACATAAAAAAATAATCTTCAGCTAAAAGTCTGCCTAACTTTTCGCCATTTGTAAGCATTTTGTAACCACCCAAAATCATATCAAGCGACATAACAAGAACCTGTGTATCTTCCATTGCCTGAATTGAATAATTTGAGGGTATTTCCTTTAAAAAACTTTTGTAATCTGTGGCAAAAGTTTTTTCTAATGCAAAATGAAAGGTTTTCTCTTCTCCATTATTATCCACAAAAAATATTCTTAACAAGCCTTTATTTATAAAGAAAACCTCTTTGCAAACGCTGCCTTCACTAAGAATAATGTCCTTTTTCTTAATTTCTTTTACCTGCAACATCGAAGAATAATGAGCCCATTCTTCATCACTTATTTCTATATAACTAGAAATAACTTTATGTATATTTTTAAATTGAGCGTTCATTTTATAGCTAATTATCCAAAGATGGAAAAAGCGAAGTTAAATTTTTAAAAGCCTAGAAGCAAATCTAATTCTGAAACAAAAAAAATCCCGAGCAAAAGCTCAGGATTTCTATATTTAAAAATTCTTATTTCTAAACAGAAATTACATTTCTAATGCTTTTTCTGGATTGTTATCCATCAATAATTCCATAGGATTTTCTAAGGCTTCTTTAACAGCAACTAAGAAACCAACAGATTCTCTACCATCCACAATTCTGTGATCGTAAGACAACGCAACATACATTATTGGCTGAATTACAACTTGCCCATCAACTGCCATTGGTCTGTTTACTATATTGTGCATTCCTAAAATTCCGCTTTGAGGAGGATTTAAAATTGGCGTAGATAACATAGAACCAAATACACCACCATTGGTAATTGTAAATGTTCCGCCTGTCATTTCATCAATCGTTATTTGGCCGTCTCTAGCTCTTAAAGCCAAACGTTTCACTTCACTTTCTACACCTCTAAAAGATAAGTTTTCAGCATTTCTAATAACCGGAACCATTAATCCTTTAGGACCAGAAACTGCAATTGAAATATCTTGAAAATCATTACTTATTTGAAAATCTCCATCAATCATAGAGTTTACATCAGGATACATTTTTAACGCTCTAACAACGGCTAACGTAAAGAAAGACATAAAACCTAAACCTACATTGTGTTTTGCTTTAAAAACTTCTTTGTACTGCGTGCGTAAATCGAATATTGGTTGCATGTTTACTTCGTTAAACGTAGTTAACATTGCCGTTTCGCTTTTTACAGCTACTAAACGTTCTGCAACTTTTCTACGCAACATAGACATTTTTTTGCGCTCTGTATTTCTAGAACCATTTGCTGGCTGAGTTCCCATAGAAGGTACTGCGTTTACAGCATCGTCTTTGGTAATTCTACCATCTTTTCCTGTTCCTTTAATAGCAGATGTTTCAATTCCTTTTTCTGCTAATACTTTTTTAGCAGCCGGAGAAGCCGTTCCAGTTGCATACGTTTCTGCTTTTGGTGCTTCTTTAACTTCAATTTTCTTTTCCTCTTTTTTTACTTCCGCTTTTGGCGCATCACCCTCTGGTCTTGCCGCGCTTGTATCAATTAAGCAAACAACAGCACCTACAGCAACAGCGTCACCTTCTTCTGCTTTTAAAGTGATAATTCCACTTTCTTCGGCAGGTAATTCTAAGGTTGCTTTGTCTGAATCTACTTCTGCAATTGGTTGATCTTTTTCAACATAATCTCCATCCTCAACTAACCAAGTTGCAATTTCTACTTCTGTAATTGATTCTCCTGGAGAAGGAACTTTCATTTCTAAAATCATCAGTTCTATATTTTTTTTAATCTAAAATTCTTTTTATTACTTGGGCGTTTTAACAGGCTTTCCATTATATCTTTTTATTTTTTCCTTTTCGTCAAAATTAAAAAGGATGTCATTTCAATCCCTAACGCTGCTTACTCATTATTAAAAACACTATCGATAACAGCTCTATGACGTTTTTTAAATCGTGTGCTAGAACCCGCCGCAGGAACTGCATAATATTTACGAGAACGTACCGTTAATTTAACCAACTCAAAACGCTGTAACATAAAACTCCAAGCGCCCATGTTTCTTGGTTCTTCTTGTGCCCAAATATATTCTGTAACATTTGGATATCTATCTATTACTTTTTGAATTTTTTCTAAATGTAAAGGAAATAACTGCTCAATTCTTACCAAAGCAATATCTTCTCTACCTAATTCTTCTCTTTCTGCTAATAAATCATAGTAGAATTTACCCATACAGAAAACTAGTTTTGTAACGCCTTCTGGATTTAAAGTATCGTCTATTACTTCTTGAAATTCACCCGTTGCTAGATCTTCAATAGAACTTATAACTTTTGCATGACGCAATAAACTCTTTGGTGTAAAAACGATCAAAGGTTTTCTATAATTACGTTTCATTTGTCTACGCAATAAATGGTACAAGTTTGCGGGCGTTGTACAATTTGCAAGCGTCATATTATCTTCTGCACACAATTGCAAATAACGCTCTATTCTTGCTGATGAATGCTCAGAACCTTGCCCTTCATATCCGTGAGGTAATAAAACTACAATTCCGTTTTGTAATTTCCATTTATCTTCGGCAGCAGAAATATATTGGTCAAACATAATTTGAGCTCCGTTAGAAAAATCTCCAAATTGTGCTTCCCAAATTGTTAATGTATTTGGGTTTGCCATGGCGTATCCATAATCAAAACCAAGAACACCATATTCCGACAATAACGAATTGTATATCGTCATTTGTCCTGTATTATGTGGATTTGTATTTAATAAATTGATTCTTTCTTCAGTAACTTCATCACGTAAAATAGCATGTCTATGAGAAAAAGTTCCTCTTTCTACATCTTGTCCAGAAATACGAACATTAAAACCTTCCTCCATTAAAGAACCGTAAGCTAAATTTTCTGCCATCCCCCAATCTAATTGATTGGTTTCAAAAGTCATTTTTGCTCTACCTTCTAAAATACGTTCTGCTTTTCTTACAAATTTTACATCTTTAGGAACTGTAGAAACAATTTTTGCAATATTTTTTAATTTATCTACATCGTATTTTGTATCTTCAGTAAGCAGCATTGTCTCTAATTGCTGGCGTTCATAGCCTTTCCAAGTAGATTGCATAAACTCACTTACCTTTGATTTTTCTACTTTCTTAGCTTCATCAAATTCAACTTCTAACATGTCCTTAAATTCAGCAGTAATTTCATCTACATAAGAATCTGTTATTGCACCTTCTAAGAGTAATTTTTCTGCATAAATATCTTTCGGATTTTTATGTTTTGCAATTGCTTTGTATAATTTTGGTTGTGTAAAACGTGGTTCATCACCTTCATTATGACCGTATTTTCTGTAGCCTAATAAATCGATAAAAATATCTGTTTTAAACTTCATTCTAAACTCTAACGCCATTTCCATTGCATGACAGACTGCTTCTGTATCATCTGCATTTACATGTAAAACTGGTGATAACGTAACTTTAGCAACGTCTGTACAATAAGTACTTGAACGTGCGTCTAAATAGTTCGTGGTAAAACCTATTTGATTATTTACAACAATATGGATAGTTCCTCCTGTTTTGTAACCATTTAATTTTGCCATTTGAACTATTTCATAAGCAATTCCTTGCCCAGCAATAGCGGCATCTCCGTGAATTATTATCGGTAATATTTTACTAGAATCCCCATTGTACTTTCTGTCGATTTTTGCTCTCGCAATTCCTTCTGCAACAGCGGCAACGGTTTCTAGATGCGATGGATTGGGAACTAAATTCATTTTAATTTTAGCACCATTTCTGTAGGTTTTACTTAACGTTAAACCTAAGTGATATTTTACATCACCATCTATATCTTCATCTTCAAAATCTTTTCCTTCAAATTCACTAAAAAGATCTCTTACTGGTTTTTTAAAAATATTTACTAATGTATTTAAACGACCTCTATGCGCCATTCCTAAAACACATTCTTTAACACCATATTTTTCAGCTGCTTCTCTAAGCATTACACTAATTCCGGGAATTAATGTTTCTCCGCCTTCTAAAGAAAATCGTTTTTGACCAACGTATTTTGTTTGTAAAAAACTTTCAAAAGTAACCGCTTGATTTAATTTTCCTAAAATATATTTTTTAGCTTCTGCATTATATTTTGGATGGTTATCATTATCATTTAAACGGTTTTGCCACCATTTCAATTTCTCAGGATTACGCATATACATATATTCAACTCCAATAGAGTCGCAATAAATGTTTTGTAAATGAGTAATGATATCAGAAAGTTTTACTCTACCAAGACCTAAAACATCTCCAGCAGAAAACTCTTTATCAAGATCCGCTTTAGACAAGCCAAAGTTTTCAAGTTCTAAACTTGGGTGATATTGTCTTCTTTCTCTTACCGGATTTGTTTTAGTAAACAAATGACCGCGAGTTCGGTATCCATTAATAAGATCTACCACTAAAAATTCCTTTTTAACTTCTTGCGGAATTTCTATAGAATCGTCTTCTTCTTTTAAAGAATACTTTTCATTTGCTAAATCATATCCTTGAAAAAAACTCCTCCAACTTGGTTCTACCGAATCTGGATTTATTAGATATTGATCATATAAATCGGCTATAAAGCCTGTATGTGCTGCGTTTAAGAACGAAAATTTGTCCATATAATAGTTTGCGCTTTTTGTATAAGCATATTATTCAGACAAAAATACACATTTTAGTAATAAAGGACTTATTTAAAATATTAAAATTTTATTGAAAAAAAATTAAAAAGTATTTGGCAATGTTCTAAAAAGAATTATATTTGCACACGCTAAACACAAACTATAAAAATTTGTGAAGCAAACTCCTCCTTAGCTCAGCTGGTTAGAGCATCTGACTGTTAATCAGAGGGTCCTTGGTTCGAGCCCAAGAGGGGGAGCAAAAAAAGTCTTATCTTAGTTGATAAGGCTTTTTTTATTTTATAAAAATCTGTAAATCATACGTTAAGATATAAAACCTAAAAATTTTTACTATTTTAAAGTTATACAGAAATACATAAGAGTCTTAAAAAAAAATTCCACATTCCTAAAACCTTTAAACTTTGTACTCAAAGACTAAGTAAAGGCATTTGCACTTTTATCGTTCAAAAAATAGAATAGATCTTTATATATTTTACTGGCAGCAGTATTACAGCTTCTAAACCATACTTACTTCATTTTTTTCCTGAGTGCATAAACCACAAAAAAATATTTTTTAAATAAATTTTAACCAAAAAAAAGCGCTACAAAATTGTAACGCTTTTAATAATTTATGATTTGTAAAACTTATTCCGCCGCAGTTTCTTCTGTAGATTCTTCTGTAGTTTCTTCTGTTTCTTCTTCTTCTAATTCCGTTGCGTTACGTGAAGTTCTCACTTGAACTACAACAGTATTGTCTGGATGCACAAAAGTATAATCACCACTAATTAACGAAGTTACAAACAATTTGTTTCCAATTTTTAATTTAGAAATATTTGCAACTACAAAATCTGGTAAATTAGCTGGTAATGCTTTTACTCTTAATTTACGGTTTGTAAAACGTAAAGAACCACCATTTAATACCCCTGGAGAAGTACCTTCTAATTGAACTGGAATGTTCATTGTAATTTCCTTATCATCAAATAATTGATAAAAATCTACATGTAAGATTTTCTCTGATACTGGATGAAACTGAATATCTTGCAAAATTGCAGCTATTTTGTGGCCATCAACGTCAAGACTTGCTGTGTATACATTTGGAGTATAAACCAAGCTTTTAAACGCTTTTTCTTCTGCTGAAAAATGTATAGGTGCTTTTCCTCCGTATATAACGCAAGGAACCATACCAGCATTACGTAAGGCTTTTGTTGCTACTTTGCCCACGCTTTCTCTTTTTGATCCTTTAATTGAAATTGATTTCATTACTTTGTTTTATTAATTATTTTACATTAAAAATTGTCCGCTAATTGAAGTATTGTCTTGCACTTTATGCATAACATCCGCAAATAACGGGGCGCAAGATACTACTTTTATTTTTGAAGTCTCCTTTTTAAGCGGAATACTATCAGATACAATCAATTCTGTTAATCCAGAATTTTCTATCTTTTCATAAGCGTCTCCAGAAAGTATTGGATGAGTACAAATTGCACGCACACTTAACGCGCCTCTTTCCATCATTAAATTAGCTGCATGTGCTAGCGTGCCTCCTGTATCAATCATATCATCAACCAAAATGACATTTTTTCCTTGTACATCTCCAATTAACTCCATGTGCCCAATTACATTTGCTTTTATTCGTTGTTTGTAACAAATTACAACATCACATAATAAATGTTTAGAATATGCATATGCTCTTTTAGAACCTCCCATATCTGGGGATGCAATTGTTAAATTTTCTAAATTTAAGTCTTTGATATAAGGCATAAATATGGTTGATGCATATAAATGGTCTACTGGTTTTTCGAAAAAACCCTGAATTTGATCTGCATGTAAATCCATTGTCATAATTCTCGTAGCTCCTGCAGATTGCAGTAAATTTGCCACTAATTTTGCTCCAATAGCTACTCTTGGTTTGTCTTTTCGATCTTGTCTTGCCCAACCAAAATATGGCATAACCGCTGTAATATGTCTTGCTGAGGCTCTTTTTGCTGCATCTAACATTAATAACATTTCCATTAGATTATCTGCATTTGGAAATGTTGAACCTATAATAAAAACGCGTCTTCCACGAACAGATTCTTCAAATGCTGGTTGAAACTCACCGTCACTAAAATAGGTTGTATCTACTTTACCTAAGGTTATATTATATTCTTTTGCAATTTTTTCTGCTAAAACTACACTTTGCCTGCAGGCAAATAATTTTGGGGACAATTGATTTATAGACATTTAATTGGTGTTTTGTTGTGTTGTTGTTAGCCAACAAAAGTAGAAATTATTTATTGCGTGTGAAATAATTTTTTTCAGTTTATATACTAAAAATATTTAGTAGATTTGCATTCTTATTAATTACTTGCTCAAGTGGCGGAATTGGTAGACGCGCTGGATTCAAAATCCAGTACTTTCGGGTGTGTGGGTTCGATTCCCACCTTGAGTACACTGTTAAAAACCGAAGTTTTACACTTCGGTTTTTTGTTTGGGTCAAACATAGGTCAAACAACTGTTTATTTTAACAATTTGAATATAATTTTCATTTTTAAAATAAACTCGAAACTTTCTAGACAAAATTAACTTGAATATACTTTCAAATCAATATTCCCAACTGTGTGTAAATAATGATGCGTATTCCCTAAAAGTAACATAATGTTTTCAGAACCATTATCTTTTACAAGACTTGGTTGAACAATATAAATATGAAACTTCATCTCTTTTGTCCATTTAGCAGCATTCAATAGCAACTCTAATTCTTCTTCAGTACCCTTAATTATCCTACTACAAGACACTCCATTTTTAGTCTTAATTTTCCTTCTCAAAAGATGGTCAAAAAAGTCTTTCCCATTACGATATTTCCAATTTAGAGATTTCTGTGCCTGACCACATACTTCATAGAAATTACTAATATCATTTCCAGTACGACCATTTTTCGCATATTTTAAATGAAATAAATGAATATCTATTTTTTTATCTTCATCATTAATGCCTATTACATCTGCAATCTCTCCCGAACCATCATCATCATATATTATCTGAAAATCATCTCTAATCTCATTAATAAAATGATACTGTATTGAATCCGTTTCATAAGGGTGGATTCCTTGTGCTTCTTTGTTAATTGCAACTCCAGTCCAATCGTGTGAAATAATATTGTCTAATGAAATTCCAGCAACTCCTTCTTTTGGAACTACATAACTATTTTGGAATAATTGACCTCCATTCGCAAACCAAATTGTTGGAGTAAAAGCTTGGAAGAAATCGGTTAAACTTTCTGTTTTATTTCCGTAATTAATTGTAGGTCTTTCGACAGAGTCTTTTCTAATTTCATGAAATTTAACTTCCTCTCCATCAATTGTTTTAGTACCTAATATTAATTCGTACTCAATATTATAATCTTCACATTTAAAAGAAAAACGTAAAGGCGTATTATTTGGAGTATCCACTACATTTAATTCAGAATTAGATAAATCATAAACACTTCCATTAATATGAATAACAAACCTATTTTCTGCGTACTCATACATTTCATGATGCCATTCAATAGCAATTGGAATAGCCTCTGGTCTTTCAGTAATTATAACAGGAACAAGTGTATTTTCTAATACAGTATTTGGGTTGATATTAGAATTTTCTAACACATCTCCTATTTTTTGACACCATTGGGTTAGTTCATTTAAGTTCCCTCTTAAGTATGACCAAACTTTTCCTTTTACAGAACACCCTAATGAGACTTTTTCCCCATCTTTAAATCCAATTCCAAAAACATTGTTTTTTATTAATGTTCCTTGCTCTAAAAGTTTTAATCCATCTTG
This sequence comes from Polaribacter glomeratus, assembly GCF_002954665.1. Taxonomy (GTDB): domain Bacteria; phylum Bacteroidota; class Bacteroidia; order Flavobacteriales; family Flavobacteriaceae; genus Polaribacter; species Polaribacter glomeratus. The sequence continues at coordinate 284,899 of NZ_MSCM01000002.1, forward strand.
AACTCCTTTTCCAAAAAATGATTGAAAACTAATATCTCGTCCAGTACCCTTTCTTGCGCCAACGTTATAAAGTGTCAATCTTTTAATATCATGAAATATCTTAAACATATCCATTCCATTAATCATGCTAAATTCATCACCAAAAATCGCTTGAACTAATTTATCAGTAGATAAATTCTTTAGTGAAGAGTGTATGAATACTAAATTCTTATCAGGTCTAAAGTCCCAATGAATAACAGCCATATTCCATTCCATATTTTGAACAACATCAAAATCTCCCCACTCAACATTATTTAATTTTCCTAAAATAATAACTAACGTATTTTTTTCAGAATTGTGTTTACTAAATTGATGTTCGTAAGTACCTATATTATTAATTCCCTCTCTCCAATTGTTGGGATTCCAATCGTTTCCGTTATTACGATATACAACGGAACTCATTGCTGGATTAATGTTCTGAAAAGGAATATTAGAATTTTCTAAATCGTGAAAACCTTCTAAAAATTCTTGGAAATTAATTTCTTTATCTGTAGCTCCTTCACTCATATTTGGAAGCAACAAATTCCAATCTGCATTTTTAGCATAAAGATGATTTAACTCTTGTTGAATAGGTGGGTAAGCGATATTTGTTATAAAACTCGCAGTACCAAGACTATTAAACGATGTCCTAGTAAATCGCCCAACAAATTGAAGGGTAATTGGTAAACTTTGCCTTTCATCATGTATTGCTGCAATTTTCAATTCAGGAAGATCAAATCCTTCACCTAACATATTTACACAAACAATAATACTATGTTTTTTAGCTTTAATTGCGTTAACCTTATCTTTTAATCCTGCCACTCCTGTATATACCATAACAGGGTTTAAATCTTTATATTCTCTATAATATTCAAAAACTTCAATTGCTCTGTTTTTTGAAACACATCTAGCCATTATTATATGCTGATAACCATTTGCAATATCTTCTCGAAGTTTAGCGACAGCTTTTATTGCAATTTTTCTATCAGCTTCTGCCTTGTCATATTCTCTAATTGGCAAGAAATTAATTTTTTTATAATATTCTTGTCTTTGAGCTTCTTTAAGAGAAAAATTAAATATGAATTTTCCTTCTAAATTTTTGCCATCATTTCTAAAGGGAGTTGCTGTAAATAAAAATACTTTTTCATTATCAAAAAGCTTTATAAATTTTTTCCATGTACTTGCTTCAGAATGATGCGCTTCATCCACAAACAAATGGCTAAATGCTTTAGATATTGCTAATTGCTTACCATGTGTACTTCCTGCAAGGATACTCATGGTTGTAACAACGACATTCGTTTTAGAAATAAAATCTAAAAGTTCTTCTTCATTTTCAAATTTTTGATTTATAACACCAACAATAGGATTGTGACAAGTCTCATCTACCATTCCAAATTCCCTTAATAATCCAAGAGTAAAAAACTTATTTGATAATTGAGTACGTAAAGAATCTGAAGGAACGGCTACTAATAGTTTATTACATTCATTTGCAACTAATGTTGATAACATCGTCTCTGTTTTACCTGTACCAGTAGGCATTACAACAATTCCTTTTTCTTCAGGGTTTTGGACATGAGCTAATATCGAATACAAAGCTCCTATTTGAGGAGGACGTAATCCATTGATATTATTTTCTACATCCTCTTTTACAAACTTAAATTTGTTCTTCCATGAATTAAGAACCTCTTGAGGGGTTAAGTTTTCAAACGAAGGATGTTTTAACCATCTCGTAATTTTTAAAAAACCAGATTCAAAATCTCTTTTAGTAGGTTTTCTACTTGTTAATATTGCGTAATTACAATCTTCAGGAACTACACCATTTGAGTTACTTGTTAAAAAATATGATTCCCCTTCAGATGATACGATAAATGGATTGTTTTGAACAAACTCAAAAGATTTAACATCTGATGATTCTTCATAATACTGTTTAATAAAATTTTTATCTTTTGAGTAAATTAATTTTTCAATTTTTGGTGTATTGATTTTTATCATGCAAGTCTTTTTTTTAACGACTGTATTAAATAATTATAATACAGACTTGTAATTTAGTAAAAAAGAATTACAAAAACTCACCGATTTTTCCAGCATTTTAAACGTATTTCCGTAAAAATTAAATTTTATTACTAGAATAACTTATTCAGTCCAAAGTCGTTTGAGGACTTTTAGCCATTTAACCATCGATTGATCAAGTTGAAAATTCTTTTAAAACATCGCTAGGTAAGATAACTTTTGGGTAGTTCTATGTAACATTTCAAAAGCATTTTTAGAAATAAGAATTCTATTTACCTAAAAAAATAAAGACAGTAGGATAAATCATCTTGTCTTTTATTATTGATTCTAATTAAGTTGTTTTTTCTCTTTCTAAATCCTCAAAAAAATCACTTAAACTCATTTGATGAGCATCTAGTATTTTTAATAGGCTCTGAAAGGTGAAATTAGTCCCCTTTTCCATCCTCCAATACTGCATTCTTGTAATTCCATGTTCGATTGCAAAATTTTCATAGCTGGTATATCCTTTTTCAATTCTTATTTTTTCTAGTTTTTTAGCAATTTGTTCTATTCTAGGATCAAGTCTTTTTTCTGCTTTAGTGTCTTTTTTTGCCATTTCTGTGGAATTTGTTCCCAACAAAGATGGTTTTTTATCATTTTTTATGTTACCACTTATAATTTACCACTTTTATAAACATTTATTTCTTATGTTTGCTTTATTAACTCAAAATTTTACAATATGAAAAAAACACAAAAACTAATGCTTGTTGTCCTTTTTGGGCTAACTTTTACTTTGCAAGCACAGGAAAAAAGATCAATTGCTAATCTTCAATTAGGAATTGGTGGAACAGTTGAAGGCACAAGCGTTAAAACGCCAGCCGTTTATGGAAGTTATGAATACTTTCCTTGGGACAATCTCTCTATAGGTGGTCTCATTGGGTACTCTACGTTAAACATTAAAATTGAAAATGCCTTTGGAGATGATATAGACAATGATTCTTCTAATTTCGTTGCTGGTGGGTTAATGAACTACTATTTCTACCAAGATGAAAAACTTGAATTTTATAGTCATATAGCTTTGGGTTACGCTAGCGGATTAACAGCAAGTTTATTCTACGAATTTGGAGCAGGTGGTCGATATAAATTATCAGATTCTTTGTATCTAAATTCAGAAATAGGTATTGGACTTTCCCTACTGAAAGTTGGGGTAACATTTCAACTCTAAAAATTAATTAAGTATTTAAAACTTCAAAAAATGAAAAAACAATTCTTAATTATTATCTGTTCATTAGCATTTACATTAAATGCATGCAGTCAAAAATTAACAAAATCAGAAGCTCTTAAAATTGTTAAAGCTAATAATATAACCCTAGACTGTTATTGTGAAATTAATATTTCAACAAGAAGTACTTGGAAATCTTATAAGGAAGATGTAAAGGTTATTAAAGCTTTAGAACGAGAAGGAATTATAACAAGTTCTAATTATAAAGATAGATTATCACAATTGGATAGAACTGGTCATACTGTTGTCAAAATACACCCATTAGAAAGAGCAACTTATGAATATGGCTTTGAGAAAAGACCTACGGGTTTTGGAGGAGAAAAAGCAAAGGTTTTATATTCAAAAGCAAGTATAAGTAAAGTATTAGGTATTTCATTATCTAATAATGATAAAGAAGCAAGAGTCTTGATAGAGATTCAGTATGATCATTCTCCTTTTGCTGGACTGGTAGGAAGAAAATCTTTTCCTAGTCAATGCCATCAAAAGCAAATTGAGGAAAAAGAAATTACCTTAATCAAATATGATACAGGTTGGAGAATTAAAAAATAGTAGTTTTTGAACTAACACTATTGCTATCGTTCTAATGTCCTTTAGAAAAAAATGTCCTAAATCGTTCCTCACTTTTAGGACATTTTTTAATCTCGATGACGTAAGTCGAACTGCGTTTTCTTTTAGCGACATCGATGTGCGAAACGTAAAATTCATTTTTTATGAATTTTGCAAGATTGCAAGTTGCTACAAACTTCGTTTTTGAACTTGCTATCTTGGCAAAGGGATTCCCTTTTGCATTACCCTTCTACCAAAAAAAAGACAGAATGCAATCGCATTCTGTCTTTTTTCTATTTGATTTCAATAAATTATTATCTCTCCAAACCTTTGTCCTTATTATGATTTTGATTATTTTCAATCTGTTGTAATCTTCGATGCTTTTGAACAAAAGCATACCATTCTAAATCGCTTTCTGTTCTATTATCTTCATAGGCGATTTGTGGAAGGCCATCTAATTCGTTTAGATAAGCTCTTCCTACCACAAATAATTTAGGGTCATTTAAAGTTAGTAAATGGGCTGGTGACTGTTTCGTTTTCTTGTAATGATTTTCTCCTAATGAAATGACCCAATTTTTAAATCCACTCAAGGCAGTTCTATTGTCTCCATATTTCATCATAAATGCAATCTCATTAAATTGAGGTGTATTTAATTCCCTCTTTAAATCAGTTAATTTTTGATGAAAACCAAGAATTTGATTTTGCTTTAAAGTTGTCAAAATTTCTAATATTGCATCTCCTTGTTCATTTTTATCAATACTATTTTTTTGAACAATTGATTTTTCTATGATATCCCAAAATTGTGTTGTTTCCATAATTAATATTTAAGGTAATTACCTTTCTAAATTTCGATCCTGCTCTTTAGTATAGCGTTGTTTTTGTAATCCATCCAATCGCTTCTGCTCTATTGTAAGTTCTTTTAATTTTGATTTGTCAATTCCTAGCGTAGTCAATCGAAATTTTCTGTTTTTAAATAATACTCCTGTTAGTTTATTCTTTCGATAATAAGGATTTAGTTTATTGGCTATTAACTTTTGTGCTAAGGCACTTAATGAGTTAGATTGTTTAGCTAATTTTTGAATTTGTCTACTCAATAGTTCCTTTTCAGATAGCACACCTCTTTTCATTTTCATATGCACTTCTTTTTGAGATAATTTTAGTGTCACTTCTTTTTTTTTAAGTGATTTACAACGGAGTTAGAAAGTTCTGGATATTTACTTTGTTGGTAGTTCTGCAGTCTAATTTTAAAATCTTTGAAGTCCTTCCTGCTTATTCTTGTTGATTTTCCATCTAGTCCAACCCCTGAAATTACAAAATGAAGGTGTATGGATTCCTCCCAATGCACACCACAAACGCCTAAAGAATCACTTCGATTCCTTAAATACCACTTGGCGATATCTTGGAGTTTTCCTTTTGTTAATTGTAAGTTATCTTCTTTAGAGAAAGCAACAATTTCGTGTCTTAAAACAGTTCTGTTTTTATGCTCAAATAGTCTATTCGCATCATTTTTTTGAAATAGGTCTACCCATCTTTCAGCATTGTAACCTCGAATATTTCTTTTAACAATTAAAGTTTCTCTATTTCCAATTTGGTCTTGCAACTTTTCTGGTGAAAAAACATAATTGATGAGTTTCTTTATAGCAATATGCTTATTACTTTTATGTTAAATGGCTTTTACTATCATAAAGCTTCTTCAATCATTTCTAATTTCTTTAATATTTGATTAGGGTTGAGTGTTATATTTTCTTGGATTGACTCTTCAATGTCATCAATCAATTCAAAGAGTATTGATTTGATATTCTTATTATTCAACTGATGTTTTTGTAATGCTCTTATTTTTATCAGTTTTGAAACTTTTAGACCTTCTTGAGCTGCTAACGTTTTAAAAAAATGATGCTGGTCTTTTGTAATACGAAATGTAATCTGAAAATGTTTCTTCTTATACATTTCTTGGTACTGCTTTTGATATTCAATTCGATAATTTTTCTTGGCTTCTTCAATTTCTTGCTTTGAAGGATTTTTATCTTTGAAAACAACATCCATATATTGATATACACTCTCAAGATTTAGCACATTATTTTCCATTGATTTTCTAATTTTTACTTGTTCTTTTTTTATCGTTCTTGTTCCATTTCCTTATGTAATGTTGAATGCTCCTCGATTTTTTCTAAATCTTGTAATCGGTTTTTAGGTATTACAATTGATTTATTTCTCTTCTCTAAATATTGGGCAGCTGCGATTGCTCCATCGTCTTCTATTCCTTTTTCAAGCAATCTCTTTTTTTGCTGTCTTTTCTCTTTTGTTTTTATGGCTTTTTGATGTACTTTATTGAAAATTCTATCTTTTACTTTTTTACTGTAATCAATAGCATCTACAAGTCCTTTTTCAGTAAACGCTATAAGTTCAGGAACGCCAAATAACCATAAGTTTTGCTTTTTACTTTTCATAATTTTATTGGTGTTTCAAAAAGTACTAACGCTCTAATTCTTCTGACTGCTCTCTATTTCTTTTGAACTTTTCAAAATCAAAGTCTCCACTTAAGCAGATTGGATTTAAGACTTGTTCTAAAGTAATTTCTTCAAAATAAAGTTCTCTTTGTATGGAAAGCCCAAAGTGAAGTTTTCGTGCTTCTAACTTTGGAATAGAGAAAAATTCCCAATCATCTGCATACTCCCTTCCTGTAACATATCCATAGCAAGTTTTCGTTTTAGCATCATATTCTGATGCGTACCAAATTTCATTTCCACAAGGATTTAAAAATTTTGCAAGAAATAATGTTTGATCTAGTGCTGTATCCTCTTTAGCCTCTGAAAATCTTCTTTCTAATTCTGGTGTTATTAATTTCATAATTGTTAAATCTTGATAATTATAATTCCTTAATATTTCTATAAATTAACGTTCTAGTTCTTCTGATAACTTTTTATTATCTTTTAATTTTTCAATTTCAAAATCTCTTTTTTGATGTTTTGGATTTAAAACTTCTTTGAAGGTCTTTTCATTGAAATGAATATCTCTTTCTATGCTCAATCCAAAGGGTAATTCAAGGTTTTCTAATTCATCAATGGAAAAATATCCCCATTCATCAAAAATTCCATTTTCACTAGGAACTAGGTTTTGAACATAGCCAAAACAAATATTATTTTCAGGATTGTATTCAGAAGCCAACCACGTTGCACCTCCTACAGGCGAGAAATATTTAGCAATAATTCTAGGGTTTTTACCTCACTTTGATTGCCTACTTCTGCAAATATTTTTTCTAATTCTGGTGTTATCATTTTCATAGCTATTCTGTTTTAGGGTTTGTATCAACTTCTTCTTCAATTTCTGATGTTGTTTCAGAAGCTTTCATATATTTACCTAGAGGTAAATATTGAGCGGTGTAATTCAAGGAAGGTCTTGGCTCATAATCTTCTGGTAATTCTATTTCCATTGCTTTTACAAAAGCTTTAATTTTGTAATATGGTTTTACTTTACAATACAAAGCTTTCATACCTCCATTTGGAATGACCAAAACTCGTTCTTTAGGCATCGTTCTAATTTCTGAACCTGTCATTAAAGGCCTAGTTCTTAATACTTTTCTCTCTTTATCTTCGTAATACTGATAGTCTCCTAAAGCTTTGGATATTCTATCGCATTCATCATTTAAACCTGTCATGTAGACCTTACAGGCGTTATTAAGGATGCTTTTGGCATTGTACTGCCCATAGTTTTCATAAAGTTGGTTCTCACTCTGAAGTACTCCAAGAATAGACATGTATTTTCTTGCATTTGCAAGTACGTTGGAGAGTCCTGGCAATGGAATAGAACTCAATTCATCAATCAACAAATACAAGTCGTTATCTGCTTTTTTTGGAATTGAGCGAAATACTTCTGTGAATAATTGTTCGAAAAATATCCCAAAAATTGGACTATAATAATCCATATTTGAAATATTACAATTCAAAAACAAGACCATCTTCTGGGTTCTCATTTTAACAAAATCAAACGAATCGATACTCGTAACATCGCAAAGAGAAGGATCTTTCCCTATAAATGAGAGATGAGAAATTGCAGAACTAATAATGTTAGATTTTGTCTTCTCACTATTTGCAATAACACTTTTATAAGCACGCCACTGGCTTTCTGTACTTTTATCCGCAAAAAGTCCATTAACGACATCTTCGTTTCCAGCTAAGTTTTCCAGTAAATAATATACATTAGCAATATTTTGATAAATCTTTGAGGTGTTCTCTAAAAGAAATTCAATCAGCAAACTAATAAGTTCAATAGATTTTAAATCCCAAAAATCAGAGGACTTCTTTCCATTTTTCTGAACTAACATCGTTGCTACTTTTGTTACATCTGATTGTGTTTTAATTCTATGAAGTGGATTGTAGTAAATCGATTGTTTCTTTTTGTCTGGATCAAAACTATAGACCTCATACCCTTGATGAATAAAGTAATTACGCATTTTTGAAAGCTCTCCAGAAGGATTATTAATGATCATACTCGCTGGCTTTTTTGCTTGCGAAATATTTAAGGCACTGGGCACTAAAAAAACTGTTGATTTTCCTACACCACTGGGCGCAAAACATAATAAATGTTCTTTGGATTTTTTGGGTGTAAGAAATTTTGTTCCAGTAATTGAAAGTCCTTCGTATCTGGAAGAAATTAATTGACTTTCTTTTCCAAACTTTGCAGAAAGACTGTTTTTGTTTCCTACCATTTGCTGTAAAATGGTATCTAAAAATTCTTCTCCTTTTTCTGAAATCTCTATAAGTATGTTTTGAATATTCATTTGTCTAAAAGTTGTTTGAATGCGTTATTAAATGCTTGTAAAACTAATTCTCCTGCTTTAGTAATCGTATAGGTGCAAATCAGCACTATCTTCCATAAAAATTTAAGTAGTGTTCCGAGTATTTTCATTATTAAAGTGTTATTCTATTTTCAATTCCTATCTGTAATTTCAAACCAGAATCTTTAAAAAGTTCTTGATACACAATTGTCATTTTTTCAAATAATCGATTGTTTATTCTGTCTGTGGGGTAATAAATAATATAGAGTTCTACGCCTTCTAATTTTGGTATCGTTATCTGCGATTGGATATATTGAACTACTTTATTAGGTTCTTTAATTAGCAATCTTTGATTATGGGTTTTATAGACATTGAACACATCCGAAGCTTCTAATATGTCGCTATACAAAAGCACCACCTTCCGAGTTGTTTTAGAGGTTTGTATTTCTTTCAATTGTTTGAGCAATGGATTTAGAATACTTGAACTTCGGTATGTGTTTTTCTCCTTATTTTTTAAAGCAAACAATGTATCTATGCGTAAATAAAATTTTTGAATATCTGCCTTACGTTGTAATGAGTTCCCAAAAGGATCTGCTACGGCTATGGAGGCTCCAAAAGATTTATTAATACTTGTATTTGTAATTGTCTGAAAACGAAAGATTCTTTTTCCATTTTGATACAGTTCATCATCAAAAAAATATTTAATCTGTGAAATACTGGGTTTTGGAATCGTCAAATCTGTTCTATCTGACAATACCGTTAAAGAAATAGATTGTGTTGGAAGATTATTACAACCCCAAATACCTAGTACCAGAGTTATGAGTTGAAAACTATTTTTCATTTGTTGGAAATTTTTCGTTTAAATTTTGATAATTCAGTTTGAGTTTTGGCAAATCTTTTTCTACATCTCCTGTAAATAAAACTTCACAAGTGCCATTGGTTTTTAAATACAATTCCATTTTAAAAAGTTCAAAACAACCTCTCATTCGGGTTACGATTTCATCTTCGGTTTGTTTTCCCAATAAGAGTATTTGAAAGCGGTCAGTTAATTTTTCTCGAAGTTCTGGATTGATGGCTGATTTTTGTTGGCACAAATCTTCTCGAATTGTTTCCAATTTTTGAATTTCTTTGACATCATTCAGATATTTCTTATAAGCCAAAATAACCTCCTGTGTTGGTTTAAAAGCTAAAATGATCCAAGTAGAGATGGTGTATGCAAATGCATTCACAATTGTAAATACAAGCGGACTTGTATTATAGATTTCTGCCATTTCTTGGTTAAGTGCAGTCATATATTGGATGCGCATCATCGAGAAAAAATAAAAAACTATTACAATAGGAATTAGAAATAAAAAAAATAATAGCAGTTCTCGTTTTGGTTTACCTTGCCCATACTTCCTGATTTTGTCCGGAATAAAATGAGAGTACCAATACACACAGATTCCTGTCAAAATTGCCATCCCAAAACTTGAAATTTTTGAACCTCCTAGACTATCTAATGCATCGAAATTACTAATGAGTTCCATCGTTGCAATTAGAATCAAAATTGGAATAAAAAAATAGAACCACTTACGAACAACTGTTCTGTGTCTTTTTCCTGCATCATCAAATTTTCCTTTTAAAGGAGCAATTTTATCATCTACTTGTGTAATTTTCCTATCAATATTTATTATTTCATCATTAGAGTCTGATATATGAGATTGTCCTCGTAGTTTTTGAACATCACCAACCAATTTAGAATTGGTGTAATCTACCAGATACTGATAATCTGTAATAAGAGAGCCTATAAAATCTCTTATTTTGGCAGTTTTTACCATCTTTTTGAAATCCATTACCGAAAGTTTTACGGCTGTTTTTTGATGTCCTTCTTTGTAGGATATATCCTGCTTTTGGATGTATGCTGATAACTCTGTATCAACTAATCTTGAAAAGTTTGTTTCGGTTACTTTGTTTCTTTTTTTCATCTTTATTTGGTTCTAGTGTTATACATTGTATGATTTCTCATTTTCCAATTTGCTTTTGATTGGAAATGTTTATTGACTATCTGTGTAATTTTTGTTTTCATTTTGTTATTTATTTAGAGTTAGAAAAAGAACAGTACACCTTTAAATAGTTGTACTGTATTAGATTAAGCTACAAGTTGTTGTTGTAGCCAGATAAATTTTGAACTATTTGGAGTAAACCTCAATGCATTTGTTACTATACGTTGAGACTTCGCTTTGATGTAAGGTCCTTCGTAATCATCTGTTGAAAATTTACTGGCAATAAACTTTACATAGGCTCTGGTAAAATGATATTCATCACATCTAACTTTTACGTCATTCTTATATGCAGTAACATCCATTGTATCAATTAACCCAGAGGCTAATTCTAAATGTTCTATGATATTTTCACTTTGAAAGTAATTGAAGTGATGTCTTACATTTAAGTATTGGTAGTAGACAAAACAATAGGGACTTAAATAAGAAGGATTAATTTTAAACAACTTTTCTTCAACCAATTCTGGTTGGAATGTACGTCCGTTAATTAGTCTGTGAATGGCTTCTAAACGACTGATTTGTGAAGTTGGTTTTCTTGTCGTCTTTCTGTTTAAATTTAGATTTCTCATTTTTAGTAGTATTAAAATTAAACTTCATTTTAATGCTACTTCGAGATTGACTTTTATATCATATATGATACACTTTTGTTAGTTCATTTTGAGAGTTCAGAGTCTCAATTTGAATTAGCTAAAGCCTCAACCTTTTCGAAGTTGCGTTGTCGTTAACAGCGGCTACCTTGTTTTACACTTGGTAGTTTTTTTATTTTCGACACTACAAATAGAGTTGGGCAGATTCAGGGCAACTTGGGCAAAGTTGGGCAACTTTTAGGCACGCACATTTTTGCATATCTTAGCAATATAATAATCCACTATGCCTAGTACAAGAATCACTTTAGAAGAAGGTAAGAAGCTTTTAGATGAGTTTGATAATGCGTTCAAAAAATTTTATCAAAATTCGGATGAACATTTAAAAATCTCAACAGAAAGGACTAATACGAAAACACACAAATTCTACGGACAAGCATCTAAAGATGTTAAAGAATTTGTAGATAAAGATGGATTTTCAAATTCTTGGATTTGGAGTCTTTTTATTGATGAGCAATTAAAAAAAAATAAAGTTAGAAGGAGGTACTTCAATAATACTTATTTAAACTACATAGAGAAGTTGATTGTATTTTATCAAGATCATATTTTCATTAAATACGATAGTGAAAAAAAAGTTATTTTCAAAAAGATTGATGAAAATCGGAAACTTTATGAAGTTACAAAAACCTCTGATTTTGTAGAGGAAAACAGGTTGTATGAAAATCATCAGAAATTTATAGATGAGAAAAAGGGAATAGAGATAGAAAAAATAAATTCAATAATTTATTACAAAGCTTTCGGTTTCATTGTTGTTTCATTATTTATTTTTATGTATTTTCTTAACACTGAATGGAATAATCAAAAAGTCGAAAAAAATTTAAAACCTATAGAAAGTAAAAAGGATATTGAAAATGTAACATTAGGGATTAATGGGAATATGTCATGTTATTTTCCTAAATCAAGAAAATATAAAATTATTATAGTTCCTTTTAAAAGACAAATTACACTTAATAAAATTAATAAAGATATCGGCGCAATTATAGAAGAAAGACTCAATAAAATTAATAATAGAGATAGCTTAAATATTGAAATTCATTATTGCTCAAATTTTATTTACGATAAAAAAGCCTCTGATGGAGATGAGCATAACTATTACAAACGTATTATGAACGAATTTAATGCAGATCATATAATTTATGGAAGTACAAAGGATATATCCAATGAAGTAAATTTGGATTTAACAAAAATTCGACTCAATTATCACACTAATACTAAAGAAAAAATTCAAAGTAGCCTAGATTGTAATAATCAATACAATTATAAACTTACTACTCTTTCAGATTTATTTAATGGAAAGTTATTAGAAGACATTGAATATCTCATATATTGGAATTCAGTAATTAGTGCGTTCGGTAATGATAAATATATTCAAGCCATAAAATATTCTGATTTCATTCTAGACTCATTAAACAGATCAAATCCTGAAATATTTAAAATCAAAGCATTAAGTTATTACTTTTTGGATCAAAATAATAAGGCGATAAATAATTTAGATCATATTATAAAAACATATCCTAATTATGATAAAATAAGTGATATATATAATACAAGAGCATTTTTTAAATTCAGAAACTATGATTCTTCTGCAATATTAGATTTAAATGAAGCGCTAAAAACAGATAAAGACTCATTTTCGGGGATTTATTCAAATATGGGTTATTATTATAGAGAAATTGATAAAGATGATAAAAAAGTTATTGAATCATATGATAAAGCAATAGAATTAGCTGAATCAGATAGACTAAAAGCTTATATAATTAATAATAAACAATTTTTTTTATTTGAAAAAGGTCGTTATTATGAAGCTTTAGAATTAAGTGAAAAAGCAATAAAACTAGTTCCAAACGGATATTGTTTTTGGTTAAATAAAGGAACAAACTTGTTTGCTTTGGGAAGAATTTATGAAGCTATGGAAGCCATTAATCATTCCATATCTTTAAATCCTGACTATCATTTATCTTATGTTTGGAAAGGTGAAGTTTTAGAATATCAAGGTTTCTCTACTGATGCTATCTTTTTCGCTCAAAAATCAATGGATATTAGCCCCTCTTTTAGAGCTTATGATTTTTTAATAACTAAATATATGAATCTTAATAAATTTTCAAATGCATTAAATCTTACTAGTCAAGCATTAAAAATGGAAGCGAATAATATTTATATTTTGTTTGATAAACTTTTAGTCTATCAAAGAATGAAAGATTGTAATATAGAAATTGAAGAACTCTCTAAAACTATCAATAAAATATCTCCAACAATAAACGTAATTCTTGATCACAACTTTAACTTCGTAACAATATTCCCCGAATTTGATTCTCTTTCAAATAAAACACCTAATTATAGAAGAATAGTAATCCCTAAAAAGTTTGAAGACATCTCTATTGAAGAAATAAAAGACTTAATCGATAATGGTACCTACCATGAAATTAAAGAGAACTAAATTCAGCATAATGTACCTTTAATAAAAATATTTTCTAGGAAGATAGCTTCTAAAAAAACAAAAACTCCAACAAGAAGTTTGCTGGAGTTTCAAACTATTTGATTTTTAACTTCTTTGGGTTTTGTCTACTATCCCATACTGTCAGTACTTCAATCGTCGAATCAGTAATTCGATACACTAATTGAAAATGTCTTACAACACGAATACGAATTCCATCGAATTCTGTTTGCATACCAGCTTCTGGAAAAATCGCTGTTAAGTTCATCACTTCATTAAAAAGGCTCTCTAATTTTTTAGGATAAGAAATCGATTTATTTTTATGAATCCAATATTCATAAATTGCCATCTTATCTTTTATTGCCCTGTAAGTCCACTTGATTTCTCTTGTAGCCATTTTGAGATAATGTTACTCGATTCTTGCTGATTGTAAATATTCCCATTATCAGCGTCTTTTATTCCTTCTTCCACTAATTGTTTTTCCGACATAGAAAATTGATACATCTGATCCATTTCAGATTCTGTAGATATTAGACTTAAAATACTATCTAAAATTTCAGGATTATTGATGGAATTTACCTTTTCTATAATTATTTCTTTAATACTCATAATCGTTGTGTTTCATTCAAATTTACAAATTTTTATTATTATGTACTACTTAAAAAGAGTATAACATTGGTGCTTATATAAGTAAATAACAACTACTCCAAATAATAATGAGTCAACATGAGTGAAAAAGTATCAAAAAGTCCCATTTGGTAATGTTCCGCCATCCAAGGCAATCTTTTGTGAGGTGCTTTATCTCTTAATTCTGGATACCAATTTAAAACCACCATTGCAATTTCATATTTGGTTTTGGCTTCAAAAGACAAAAAAGTTTGCTTGATTTGCGAGCGTGAATAACTTTTTAGATTTAGATTTTTGGCACGTGCTAATTGCAGAATAGCATCAATAATTCTCTTTTGACGATTCGATATTTTTCTAGATTTGTAATCTAACAATAGTACGATGTCTGGTTTGCAATACTCAAACAACCACTTCACTTTTTTCATATACTTGTGATGAGATATTGGCTGTACTTTTTTGATTCCATAATCTAAAATCTCTTTTGGTCCTTCACAGATCACAAACCCAACACCAAAAGTATTCGGATACATTGCCAGTGTAATCTTCTGTTGTTTATTTACCATCTTGCTCTTTTTCACTGATATCTTGTAAACACCCAATATTGTTCAGCACTTCATATAAAGCTACAATTCTTTTTTTAAGCTTTGGAGTTGTCATCTCTTCCTCTAATTGACTTATTAGTGATGTTGTCTTGCTATTGACAGCATCAATCATTGTCAACAGACTATATTTAAATAGTTTTTTCAATGGTGTTTTGGTAATAATGTGATAGGCTATGATGACACGAACTGGAGGTTGCTTCTTCCCTGTTTCATATTTGGATAGATTGGAGAAATCCATGTCCAAAAGATAGGCCATATCTTGAAGAGTTAAGTTTGCGCTCCGTCGTGCTTGTTTTAAGTAGTTGATAATATTCATATATTATTATAGAAGCCATAGGGGTTAGTCTCCTATGTCTTTTAGTATACTAGCTCTAGAAGTATTTGTTCTGGAGTTATGCTTTTTGGTACTGTGATACCAAAAAAAATCGCTGTCGTACAAAATATGTTGATGAAGTGTGTATAAGGTTAGTCGACTATTATGTATTGGAATTTTTTCGTTGTCTTTTTATAATATCTTGATATCGCTGTAAATCTGTCTGCCATTGGTAGGAGTTTTTTTGTTTTGTGTTGTTTTCTTTTGTCTGTGTTTGTTTTGTATAGGATGGATAAGTACACACCTTTGTTGCAGTATCTACACAACTTTTCTTTTTTTTAGCTCTAAAAACAGGTGCATATGCGTAATAAATACGTTTCTTTCCCCTTCTGTCTTTAGGATGTCTCAATTCCCTTTCATTAGTATCCAACGCTACGATTAATTCTATATAAATTAATTTAGAAATTGCCATAGAGATGGATTTATGGGTTAATCGTGTTCTTTTTGCAAAGAACGAAATACTAATCCAGTCTTTGGCTTTCCGTTTATTTGTTTTCGGATCCATCCATCCCAAGGTCTGCCGAATGACCACCATGAGTACTTTTAATTGGCTTTGGTTTAAATAGGGTAAGTGTTGGTCAAAGATTTCGTTAGGGACTTGTGTTGAACGTTCAAAATAAGGCATATTAAAAAAGTATCTATGAGATACTTTTTTTTAAAAAGTGTTGCTTTTTGGTAGTTAGGTAACTAAATCATTTAAAGGATGTTTGAGTATTTGCCCTCGTAAATGTTCTGCACTTGCCGAGAGGTAAATCGTAGTGGTCTTAATATCGCTATGTCCCATCATTTTAGAGAGACTGTAAATATCACATCCTCCTTCCAACATCAATGTTGCAAAAGTATGTCTCAACTTATGAATCGTAAAGGAAATTCCAGAGGCTTCTTTCAATTTGTTGGAAATTAACTTAAGTCCTGTTCCTGTAAATCCCTTGTTCAATATGGAACTCGTAAAAAACTCTGGGCAGGTCTTACCTCTTTTCTTTCGTTGTATCAAATATCGATTGAGCGTTTCCGCCAAACGTTGGTTCATAGGGATAATTCGATCTTTGTTCCCTTTTCCCATTCGCACGAAAATACTTAAATTTTCAATATCAATATCCGCTAGCTTCAAATGAAGCAATTCATTCTTACGGAGTCCAGCAAATAAGAATAGCGAGAAAATTGCGTGATTCCTATATTTTAAATAGTTTTGCGAATAAGGATAATTATAAGCGATTTCTAATAAGCGTAATGCCTCTTCTTTCTTAATTTTTTTAGGTAACGATTTTTCTAGCTTTGGCAATTCAAAACCCTCTAAATAATTTTTTTCTAGATGCTGGTTCTTTACGCACCATCTAAAGAAAACCAGTAAGGTCATGTAATAGGTTCTGTAGGTGCTTACCTTCCACTTCTTGTCCTTTCTTCCATGTATAAAGAAGTTTTGTACCTTTTGCTCGGTGACATTGCTTATCAGGCTAGTTTTGGAAGCCTTGGAGAAGTAAGAAACTTTTTCTCTATACCGCTTTTCTGTTTCACTTGACACCCCTCTCATATATCTTGCGTGTTGGCAAAATTCTTCTAGTAATATTTCAATTTGCATATCAGTGTGAATGTATCCATTAATCACACAAAGAAATTTCGATTTGTCAACGACCTTATATTTTAGGGACGTGGTCCAATAAGGCTATTTTTTAACCCTTAAATCTCTTTAAAACGTTGAGATATAAGGGGATTTTGTACGCGTGCCAAGACTCGAACTTGGGACCTCGTCATTATCAGGAATGTGGTCTATAGAATAACCCGCTAATTTGTTATTTCATAAGGGTTTTAGCGGAAATTAGCTTATTTGAATTTACTTTTCCTTGAACCACGTCAGCAATCGTAATTTTCTTCTTTTGTGTGAAAAATGGATACATTATTAAAATCATTTTTTTTAAGTAATGATTATTATTTAATATATCGACACTCCTAGTTTACCAAAATCGTATCAGATACACAATGTGCTAATACAATAGATTATCGATATGGGAACGTGCATCTTCCGTTTTGATAGAACGGAGGTAATGTTCCGTCATTTGGGTCGTTGCATGCCCTAATAGGTTTTTAATACTGATGATATTGGTTCCTTGCATTGCCAAGTTACAAGCAAAGGTATGTCTGAATTGATGCAAGTGAAAATTTACTCCAGACAGCTTTTTATATTTTTCAACCCAATACTTCATCCCTTGCCTTGTAAGAGGTTCATCTCTTTTAGAAGAGATAAATAAATACTCACAGGTTGAATTTTGAAATTCTCGTGTCTTCAAATAAAATCGTAATGCTGTTAATAAAGAAAAATGGAGTGGGATAGATCTACTCTTTCTAGATTTGGAGGTTTTCCCATTGATGAATAAGGTCTTCTGATTAAAATCAACATCCTGAATCCGTACCCCTAATAACTCTCCTTTTCGAATCCCTGTGTACAATAGCATTCTGGTAATCGCCAAATCTCTTTTGAGTAAAGTATCATTTTCCATGTTATGCAATGCTACGGATGCTACGATTTTAGAAACTTTGGCTTCACTCAATGCCTTGGCATCATGATACTTTGGATTGGGTGGTTTTGTAATTTTTGTGCTTAAGGATTTTTCTTCTATAAAATTATTTGTTTCTAACCATTTAAAAAATACAATAAGCTTATTATAATAGGTTCGTATGGTGGACGTTTTTAATTCCTTTCCGTTTCTTTTGGCTCTTTCTCCTAGTCGTTTGAAAAATTCATGGACGATGAAAGGTTTTAAATCTAAAGGTGTCTTCACTTCAGGCATCATATTGATAAAGTTTTTTATGACATCTTGATAGCTGCTCATCGTTTGAGGACTCAATTTTTTGGTGTACTCACATTCTGAAATATATTGACCGAAACAATCGTTTAATTTAGAAGAGGATGTAATCATAACTCTATCTAATCAAACACGCTCTAAATTTCTAGTCATGCTTTTTGGTATTGTATTTCTAATACCAATTGGCATTACTCCAAGAGTATCGAAGAGTTTACTAAAATGTTGTTATGACACCTCGTTTTCATTCCTATATTTCTTATTTCGCTCAAACGGATTTTCGCAATCAAAACGATGTTTTTGGAATCTACCAACACGATCGCTTTGTGGGAATGTACCTTCTAGGAAAGACAGGAAGTGGAAAAACGAACGTTTTGGAAACACTTATTTACCAAGATATGTTGCATAACAAAGGATTAGGATTCTTTGATGTGAGTGGGGATTTAGTGAAAAAATTATCGGAAAATATTCCAAAACATCAGAAAAATGACTGTATCTATCTCGACACTTCAAATCCAAATCTAAAATGGGGGTATAACCCACTTCGAAAAGTATCCTACCCCCATCGTCATTTGATTGCTTCTCACATTATTGAAACCTTTCAAAAACTATGGGGACAGCAGGCTTGGGGAGTTAAATTAGAGCATATTCTTCGGAATACGATTTTAACTTTGTTAGACCAACCCAAAGCTACCTTTTCTGACATGACTCGATTGCTCGTCGATGAAAACTATCGATTCCAATGCCAAAAATATATTGTTGCCAAAGAAGTTCAGGCGTTTTGGACGCATCAGTTCCCTAAATTTTCTAAAACAGATGTTTTACCAGTACTCAACAAAGTGGGTAGTTTCTTGGCAATTCCCATGATTAAAAAAATATTGGTAGACAACACGAATCAACTATCCATTCAATCTATTATTGATCATGAGAAAATTTTTTTAGTGAATTTATCTAAAGGAACGCTAGGTGTGGATGCTGCTCACTTGTTAGGGTCTTTGCTTTTAAATTCATTGTCGGCTGCTGGATTTCATCGTTCCTTGATTAACGAGCAAGATCGAAAACCTTTCTTTATTTACTTGGATGAATTTCAAAACTTTACAACGCTCTCCTTGGTCAATATGTTTTCTGAACTTCGAAAATTTAAAATTGGATTTATTGTAGCGCATCAGTATTTAAATCAACTCCCTATCAAGATTAAAGAAGCCGTTTTAGGAAATATTGGAACAATAGTCTGTTTTAGAATTTCGTATGCAGATGCTAAATATATGGCTCAAGAATTCTATCCTGTATTTTCTGCAAATGATTTTATTGCTTTGGAGAATTTTCATATTTATCTAAAATTGATGATCAACGGAAAACCTTCCAAACCTTTTTCAGCAAAAACCATTACTAAAAATTGGTTAGAAAAACCAAAAGGCTGAACTCCAACCATTAAATGTTTTGCTTCATAATATCTTTAAACAGCAGTATCGTAGGTCAATTCTAAAGAAAGAATAGGGCTACGATAGTACTTTAAATTAAATAAATATGGAAACAAATGCAACCACTCATGATCTTATGAGACCTTATGAAGTAACCCTTCATTACAAACGCCCTTTATTCAATACGATGAAGAAAATTAGCTCTTCGAGAGATAGTAGTCATC
Source organism: Polaribacter glomeratus (assembly GCF_002954665.1). GTDB lineage: Bacteria > Bacteroidota > Bacteroidia > Flavobacteriales > Flavobacteriaceae > Polaribacter > Polaribacter glomeratus. The sequence goes on from NZ_MSCM01000002.1 coordinate 304,670, forward strand.
TCCTAAAAGAATTTATTAATCCCAATATTTTGGATGTCAAAGAATTCTTTTGGACAATATTCTTATCACGAGCCAATTGTGTATTGGGAATTGCCACGATTGGTTGTGGAGATGTTACTGGAGTGATGGTTAATATTCGAGAAATTTTTCAATTGACACTTTTATTTCATGCAACGCATATCATCGTAGCGCATAACCATCCTTCTGGAAAACTAACTCCTTCTGAAAAGGATCAAAAAATTACCAGAAAACTACAAAGAGGAGTCGCCTTATTTGATGTCAAACTATTAGACCATCTAATTTTGACTTCTGAAAGTTATTATTCTTTCTCTGACAACGGAATCCTATAACAACAATTACACATTTTGAAAATTACGAATGCATCTTGATGTACTTCGTAATTCTTCTTTTACCCATCTTTAAATTATTTCATCCCTATTATGAAAAAAACACCCATTTCCTATTATGGAGGAAAGCAAAATTTAGTATCCACCATACTTCCCTTAATCCCTAAACATCGTATTTATACAGAAGCCTTCTTCGGTGGTGGAGCTATCTTCTTCGCTAAAGAAAAAAGTGAAGCGGAAACCATTAATGACATCAACAATATGGTCATTAATTTCTATGAAGTCGTTAAAACTGATTTCAATTCTTTAAAAGCAAAAGTAGAAGCTACGTTGTTTTCAAGAGCGAGTTACAAAGTGGCATTGGTCATCTATAAAATGCCTCATTTATTTAATAAATTACAACAGGCCTGGGCTTTCTACGTAGGCACTAATATGGGGTTTTCCTGTCAAATTGGTTCTTGGGGCTACGATAAATACAGCAAGCAAGTTCTCAAAATGAACAATAAAAAGCTTCGTTTTGATACTGAAATTTATAAACGACTAGAGCATACTCAAATTGAACACAATGATGCCAACAAAGTCATCAAAAGTAGAGATGCTAAAGATGCCTTTCACTATGTTGATCCTCCCTATTTTAATTCTTGTCAGTCTTTTTATAGTGGTTATACAGAGGAAGATTATATCAAACTTTTAGAAACCTTGTCCAATATCAAGGGAAAATTTCTATTAAGTGGCTACCCTTCTGACATACTAGACTCCTACACTCAAAAAAATGGGTGGTACACCTTGAACTTTGATAAACCACTTGCCGCTCAAAAAGGTATCAAAGGAAAACCACGTAAACGTAAAACAGAAGTTTTAACTGCCAATTATCCGATATGAGTTTTTTAGAAAAAAATAGGATTAAAAATCAAACAGATGCAACTAGGAAGCCTACAAAGTTTCTAAAATTCTCTCTGGCAAGAAATCGGTTCCTTAAAAATAGTACCATGGGGGCAACGTGCCTTTTTTATGAATAATACGCTTGTCGTAAGTATGCTCGGGTGTTTGGCAGAACAGCTGGTTGTTTTTAGGGAGTAGTCTTCCCTTTTTATCAATAGTTTAGATTAATTCAAAACTTAAAACAAATGGAATATGAATCGGTGCGATTTGCACCACAAAACTATATAGATATGAAGAAAATTATTGAAAAAACTGTTGACCTTAATTTGGTTGGCGTAAACGGAAATGCTTATGCAATTATGAGTGTATTTCGCAAACAAGCTCGCAAAGAGGGTTGGACTTCTGAAGAGATTGAAGCCGTTCTTGATGAAGCAAAAACTAGTGATTATAATTACTTATTAGCGACCATTGAAAATCATTGCGACCCTAAAGATATTGAACTATGAAGCTCAGAGAACTCAAAAGAATCAAATTCTATTTGGAAGCGTTAGCCGATGTTTTTTTTGATGAAAATCATTCGATTATTCAACCGAAAGTTTCTGAAAGTTTAACTCGTGAAGAATTGATCAACATTGCTTTATTTCTGTATCAAACCGATTGGACAATAGCACGTTTGGAATTAAAGACTGATCAAGAGCTATTAAAAATTATTGGAGACGACATTGGAGTTTTATTATACATCAGTGCCATGCTCCATAAAAAAACAATAGAGGTACTTTCCTTTTCTAAAACTGAATTAGATATCTTTTTTAACACGAAAGGAAATCCCTTGCATTATCTAGCGAGTAAAGAAACTGCTGTATGGGATGCGTATGATCGATCCAATTACACAGCGTTACTTCTCAAAGCTGGTGTTATTCGCAAAGTTTTAGGAGTGTATATTTCTTCTATTAACAAGAGGGATCTCTACAAATTGACTTCCGTTCCCTTTGACTGCTTTGACACTCTTAAAGAGGCGAATAAAGAGTTATTAAGTATCGCTGAATATCAAAAATTGAATGTAAAAGACTTGGTTGTGTATCAAGTCTGGATTAAAAATTGAATATAAACCGTGTCTTTTAGACACATTAAATCCAAATATTATGGAACAATTAAATGCCGTGGATGTACTTATTGAAAACATCTCATCTGATCAACTGCTTTTACCTGTCGTAGAAGCGAAAATTGAAGAAGCGAAAGCTGAAAAACAAGTATTAGTAAATCGCTTGAAAGAGTATCGAAAAGACCTTTCAGTATTGCTCAAGTATGCAACTGAAGCGCAACAGGGAAAGATTAAAAACCTTGGTTTTGAAATCTCTGACGAACAGCGTGGTTTAAATACCGTTGCTACAACTGCTTTTGATGTTTTGGTCAAAGCAAAAGACCATCAATTAAACAATCAAGTTTGGTATGATGGATATGTAGCTTCTTTAAAAAATGGAGAATCGCCAGTTTCGTATGCTTCTTTTAATGTAAAATGTCGTTCGTTGTTTAACACACAAAAGGTGCTTCGAAAGAAAGCGGGTGATCTTAAATCTTCGCATGAGGATATTATTTCTTTAAATGGTCATGTGACTGCTCCAAAGAAGAAATAATCATGAAAGATGAAAACTTTTATTTAGACATTTTCGCCTCTCAACAAAAAGCAATTCATCATTGTCTGTGGCTCAACTTCAAATACCGAATTGCAAATATAAAATTTGGTGTGATTCATGGCCCTGATAATGATTGGGCTTTGGTCGAAGAAGCAACGGCTTTAGAAATGGAGATGGCCTTTTTGGATATTTTACCTGAAAATTATAGTCAGATGACCTATGATGAGATTCGTGACTTTCATATGGACAAAGAACCTTTGCCTCATTTTGAGCAACTTCTTGGAGAAATTGCAACCAAAGATGGCGAGATCCTTCGATTGATTTTGTTTTATAAAATTCCACTTGAAAAACTAATTCGCTTTGAATTGGCTTCTCGTGGATATGATCAAAATCATCGTTGGTGTGGATTTGAAAAATCTTTTGAGATTTGGCTAAAATGAAAGCATTAAAGCAAATTAGAATCATCGGTAAAAAAGACCATCAGTATTATCTTAAGGATTATGCTGAAGAACCACTTCGTTTTCAAGAGTATGTAAACCTTGAATTAGGTCTCTTATTTGACGAACAGCATACCATCATTTCTATTACTTTCTTGAAGAAGAAAAGAGTTGTGATCGTATATGCGATGAAAATTTAATATCCTTAAACACTCATTGATTTGAGTGTTTTTTTATCGCAAAATTAGGAACTATTCTCAATATAAATCTTACTTCTATTTTTTCAAATTTAAAATGGTTTTCTACTGGAAAAATTGAAATGCTTGGTTTTTATGAAATAAGGAAAAACACTTTACTTATTTAAGGTTTTTCCCCTGAATTTAACAAAAAACTATTTTTTAAATAGCTTGCAATCAATAGTTTCCTTATTTTTATTGAAAATCCTTCAGATGCCAGCATTCCCAAAACCGAAATTTGTCTTCAACTTCGATTTAGATGAAGAATTGAAACACCTTAATAAGCACAAAACAAAAAGAAAAATTCCAGCTAAAAGCGAGCATGAATTATTAATTGCTTCTTGGAATATTGCCAATTTAGGGGCTCAAAATCGTTGGAATGAACATTATACTTTATTAGCGATGGTTATCGAATGGTTTGATATCATAGCGATCCAAGAGGTAAATAATAAACTGGAAGGGATTCGCTTATTGGAAGCAGCACTTCCCTCTCACTACAGTGTCATCTTTTCTGATAAAGGAGGTAATAACGAACGTTCTGCTTTTATCTATGATAGTAGAAAGGTAAAACTCGCTGAAATGGTTGGAGAGGTTGGTATTCCTCCTAATGAGCAACGCTTTATTAAAATTAAAGGGATTACTCAAAAATTTACTGGTTTTGATAGAAATCCATATTTATGCTCATTTCAATGGAATAACCAGATTTTAGTTTTAATTATGGTACATTCTTTTTCTGGTTCTACAAATAGAGCTTCTATCGAAAGAAGGGCTTTAGAGGCCTATGCTATTGGAAGATATGCCGATTTAAGAAATAAATCTAAACACTCATTTTCTAAAAACATTATTGCTTTAGGGGATTTTAATATTCCGAAAATTGAAAAGGGTGACTTGGTGTATGCGGCTTTGATTAAAAGAGGTCTTATTTTGCCTGAACATTCAGCTAAAGTGTACTCCAATATTTCCGATGATAAAATGTTTGATCAAATTGCTTTTCTACCTTCCATAAAATCAAAAATACAATCGCAAGGTGTTTTTGATTTTGACAATGCTATTTTTCCAGAATTATGGCAAAAAGAACTTTAAAGCCTACTTAAGATATTATATTTCTGATCATAGACCACTTTGGATGCAACTTAAATTTTAAAAAGATGAAAAAAGTTTTTACAAACATTGCCTTGGCTTTTTCTGGTGGGGGGTTTAGAGCTGCTAGTTTTACGCTTGGTACCTTGTCACTTTTTGAAAGGGTGGGTTTATTGTCTAGTGTAAAAGCCATTTCAAGTGTTTCGGGTGGGAGTATTACCGCTGTAAAATATGCACAATCTCAAATTGAGGGTTTGGGTTTTGATGAATTCTTTTTAGAATATTATGCTTTTCTAAAAAAAGATGACTTGGCAGACTTGGCATTTCAAAATCTTAGAAAAGGAAAATTTTGCCATAAAAGGGCGAATCCCATCAATGCATTTGCCCTCGAATACAATAAACTAACCAATCATAAAAGTTTTGCAGATTTAGATGATGCTATTGAAAATAACAAAACGCATTTAAAACGTTTAATTATAAATGCCACTAGTTTTAATGACGGTCTTTCTTTTCGTTTTCAAAATACAAGGTCGAATCGATTTGATTTTGGAAATGGAGAACTGGATAAGAAATATAAGAAGTATTACAATCATATAAAATTAGGAGATGCTCTGGCTGCTTCTTCTGCTTTTCCTGGAGGATTTGAGCCTATATTATTTCCGCACGATTTTACAGTAGTTGACGATAAGGAATTAATACCCATTAGCTTAATGGATGGTGGCATTATTGACAATCAGGGTACTTCGAGTTTTTTAAGTGGTAGTGCCTTTAGTAACAACGTAGATTTGTTTTTTATCGCTGATGTATCTTCTCCCTATATGGAAGAATTAAAACCGACCAAAAGAAATTTTATAACCTTCTTGATTAGTTTTCTCTTTAGTGTCCCCATGCTCCTTTTATTTGGAATTGGAGTGATCTGGTCTTATAGGCTGGAATCAAAATTGATCTATTCTCTTTTCTTTGTTGTATTTGCTTTTTTAACGAGTATTCAAATACTTTTATTTTTTGCAGCCAAAAAAATAAAAGCAATGACTGGGAGTCGTTTCAAATTTGAATTGCCTTCTATGAGTTTGGGTATTTTCTTACTGGATCGGATTAATTCTTTGATTCATATGGCTGCTGAAGTCTCCTTGAAAGGTTTTCGAAGGCTGAATTCGAAGGCGATTTATAAAAAGTATTGGAATAAAACAGTCTCTTCAATGATTTATGAATTGCGTTGTCTTAATGAAGATCAAAAACCCGAAAATGGCACTCATTGGGAGCCTATCAAAAATGATCTGGGAGAAATCCCTGAAAACATTAAAGAATTGAGTAAAAAAGCGACAGAATTTGGAACGACCCTTTGGTTTAATGATGTTAATGGTATTTCAAAACCAACTATAGATACTTTAATTGCTTGTGGAGAAGTTACTGCTTGTTTTAATTTGCTGTCTTATCTTATTGTGCATAAAAAAGATGAAATTAAAAATGTGGAGTCTTCTGAACATGAATTGTATAGGAATTTAAAAAAATTATGGAATGATTTTACATTAGATCCATATATGTTAGTGAATTTAATAATTAAACCAACCTCAAAATAAAGAATTATGAAACAAATTTTATATGTATTACTTGCATTAATTGTAACATCATGTGCTTCAATCCCTAAAGAATCTGTTAATCTCATGGAGGTAGTTATTATTCAAAACCAAAAAGCTTATGACCTAAATGTTGTACTAATCAATAAACTATACAAAGCGAAAAAAGAAGATGTGGATATTTTTATTGATGGAGATTACACTTCAGAAATTTGGAAGCAATTCAAAGCTTTAATTCCTGCTGGAGTAGATATTCAAAGTAATATGTCTTCTATCATCCCAAGCTTATCAAAACAAATTAATGTTCAAAGAAATGAAATGAAAAGTGTCCTAGAAACGGCTCGTTTAGAAACTCAAGAAATTATTTTGAAAGATTTTAAAATTCAAAGTGAGGCTTCTAAAGAAGTGAAAAATCTCTTGATTTCGGCTTCTAAAGTCAATGAAAATAGATTACAAATATTACAAGATTATTCTAATCGCTTTAAATTAGGGCTTGATATCAATGAATTGGAATTATCCATTGATGGATTTTTAAATAGTGCTGGCAACGCTGGTGCAGATATTGAAAAATTAGGACAAGAATTTTTAACAAAACTAAACCAACTTAAAAAGAAATAAAATGGGAAAAATTGACTGGGATGAGCTAGCAAAAAAAGCTCGAGAAAATACAAATGCTAAATTTAGAGAGGAAATTTCTACACTACTACGTTTAAATGATAATGATATAAAAAGTATTATTAGCAAATCGGAAATTGATAATGAACATTTCCTTGAGATTATAAAGATTGTAAAGGATAGAAGTTTAGCAAATAATAAAAAAGCAGAAGCTATTCAAGGAATTGATAACGGATTAAGAGCCGTTATTGGAATTGTAGATAAAATTATATAATCGATTAGAAAATTAATAAATTAAGGAAGTAGAATTCATAAGTTCTTTAGGTAGCATAATTCTAATTATTCAAAATGCAACAAGAGATTTAAAATAAAATCTCCATTTCATTTTTTTTTGTTCAAAAAGTGTTTGAAGCCTAAAATGATGGATTTTTGAATTTATATTATAATACGGTTCGAAATATTTTTATCGATGTTGATCCTTTTGCACACTTTGGTTATATCAAAGAGATGATTTTTATAATTGATGGAGAAATTTTAAGGCTCGTCTCGTCTCTTAATCGTCCATTAGATAAATATATTTTTCATGAACTATCTTGTGTTCGATATTATAAAATCATCTCTATTGTGGATTTGATAAAGTTAAAAAAATGACTAAGATAACTACTGGATACTGAAGCATTCAAATTATTTTTAGTGACTTTTTAACTTAGAGCAAATTAGTTTATTTTGAAATTTATTGTTGATAAAATGTTAGTATATAAAAACTTACAAATATTCTTCTTCTTTTAAATCAATATATTTTCACTATATTTAAATGATTTTTTAAATTTATATTTTTGTAAATTTACAACCATTTTGAGATAAACCAATTTATGATGCTAAATTGGCAATATTTGTGTATAATAAATTAAAGAAATCGGAATACATAAAATATTATGATATTCATTTGTTTAATTAAATAAGAAAAAAATGAAAAAAATATTCAATCAAGAAGTAATTGATTTTGTAAACAAGAGTATGAATGAAATCAAGTCTGAGATAGATTTAGATTATTGTATTGAAAATAATATAAAATTTTCTAACAATGAGATAGATTCATCGGAGATAAAACTTTTTTCTAAAGAATCTACAGATACTGCTTACAAAATTTTGCATCCAGATTATAAAGGGAATTAATACTGTAAATAAGCTAAATTTGGAAAAAGATTTTGAGGATATAAAACTGCCTTTAGAAAAAGTAGAGATTAGACTGCAGGAATTTAAGAATGCTATAAAAATTTATAAAACTAAACACTTCAACAGAACTGGAAATAATATAGATGTTGTTGATAAGGCAGTTGAAAAAATGACAAGCTTACACTACGGCTGGTTATATTCTAACGTAAAACCATTAGTCCCTAAACGTATAAATAAATATAAAATGGCATCACTGGCTGAACTTTGTGTTATAAAGATTCAGACTTTTATTTTAAAAGATTTAAAAGATTTAAAAGAAACAAGAAAAATAAATGCTGATTTTGCTTTCTTTTGTTGTTTATCTATGATTACAGGTATGTCACAAGATACTTCAAATTTTTTAAAAGGTTCCTCAATCAAGCGTGTAGAAGACATTTTTCATATTGTAAAATCTCAAAGATTAAAATGGCTTGAATGTAAAAACATAGATGAGTTTCCTGTTTTTAGTAATGGGTTAAATTTATTTCTTTTATTTGAATTATATCATTTAAGGTTTCAAGCTATTCAAATTTAGTAACTTAATAAAACAACTATAAGTTAAACTTCTTTTTCATAGCAATTTTTTACCACCTTGTGAGGTGGTTTTAATTTTATTTAATATTTCAATTATTCTCTATTTTAGCTTCTGAAAAAGCTATGAGAAAATGTACAAAAGAAATTATCATCCTCTGATAATTCTACTTTATGCAAGTGGAATGTTAGATACGAAACAACTCTGTGAGTTGCCCAAAACCACCAAACATAATTGGAATCAATTCAAGCACCAAAACTATTATGGAGATGATTGGGTTTCTTCTTACGTTGAACAGTTTGATAATATAAAAGAAGTTTATGCATCTGCTTTTTTATATAAATCTTTACGATTTTTAGTAGAGACCAGAAAAGGATATTTACATATATTACAAGAATTCTCTTACAACAAGAAACTCCTAAAATTACACGCTGACAAAATTATTACGTCCATAGAAAAGATGAAATCTTTAGCAAATGTGAATGTAAAAACTGCCTGTAAGTATTATGGAATTTCTAAAGATTGGTATTACAATCAAAAAAGAAAACTGCTTTGTGGAATAAGCCCTTTTCAAAGATGTTATCGCCAACATCCGAATCAGTTAACTGTTCAAGAAATTTCTGTGATTGAAAACCTAGTTACAGATCCTGCCAACTTCGGTAAAAGAAAAATAACCTTATATTATTTTGCTTTGAGGAATGGTTTAATTTTTTGTGGATTATCTACTTTTAACAAATATGCTTCTGCTTTAGGGTATATAAAACCAAAACGATTTAGATATCCAATGAAAAAAGGATTAAGAGCTTCAAGAGTTTTTGAGTGGTTGCATGTGGATATTACCATAGTAAACACCATAGAAGATGGTATTCAAAAAGTAGCTTTTGTAAAAGACAATTTTTCTAAAGCTATTTTACATTATAGTTCTACCAATGGAAAAGCTGGAAGTGAGTTTATCAAAAACCTCTTTGCTGAAACATTTGAGAAATATAATTTATTGAATGCCACAAAACCGATTAACATTCTATCTGATGGTGGAAGTGAGAACAAAGGGGAACTCTTGTCTTGGGTTCAAAATATACAAGCACCACCAATTGTTAGTAAAATAACTGCTCAAACCAAAGACTTCCCTTTTTCTAATTCGATGTCCGAGAGTACACATAGTATTTATAAAACTGAATTTTTACACGGGAAATATTCTTTAAATGAGAAAATACATTTAAAAGATTTAAAACGTTTTGTAGAATATTATCAACACCTGAGATACCCAACTGATTTATTTGGATTAACAACTTTTGAGGTTGTAAATGGTAAAATTCCTGATAAAAACCATTTTAAAGAGAAAATACAAGAAGCTAGAAAAAATAGAGTAGAAGCCAATCAACAATTTAATGATTGTAAAATTGCTCTTGGTTGTAATTCTTGAAAAAGGTGATTATAGAGCAAAATCTAAAATCTTTTTAACGAGCAAAACGAATTTTCGTTAGTTTTTGAAAATAAAAAAAAGGATATTCGTTTTTTGAATATCCTTTTTATGACTTGAATAATTTGTTTTTATTAAAACCTTATTATTACTGGTAATTCCAATGTTGGAACCTTTTTGTAGTGGTTTAAAATAGCGAGTGCCCGATAAATCTACGGTTACCAAAATTATTGACGCTTTTATTAGAGATACTAAAACTAAAAAGGCTTACGCATAAAAAAACCACAACTTTCGCTGTGGTTTTAACTTTAATTTAGAGAAGTATCCTTGTTGGAAAAAGAAAGTAATGTTTTTTGTTTAACTTCAAGACTTGAAACATCATTTGTTAGCATTTTTTCCACTAAAGAATCACGTAGAAATAATTCTGTTACACCTTGTAGATAGATAATACTTCTTTCTTGGTACTTCGGATTTAAAACTACCTTATCAAATGAGTTAAAAGGTTCTTTTTCTTGAAGCTCAATATAGTCCTCATAATTTTTTATATCAAAATATTTTTTTTCGGAAGAAAGAGCATCAAAAGTTGGATAAATCAACGATTCCGAAAAAACAATTTCTGTATTTGGTATCATTGGCACAAATAAAAGATAGTAATTATCTTTTACATCAATTATCTCAATCTTTCTTAAATGATATTCATTTTTATTTACCTTTTCTTCCTCTAAACAGTCTACAAATTTTTGACTAACGATATATTCATATCCAAAAAAGAATGGTGAAAAAACCATTATATCAGTAAGCTTTGCTTTCTTTAACAACTTCCCTTTTAAATGCTTTATTTCTAAATTAGATATTCCATTTTGGTCTTTTAAAAACTTATCGATATTACCTATTAGTAAGGTTTCTTCTATTTCCTTATAATTTATATTCTTCTTTAATTCTTTTCCCTTAAACTCTAATTGATAAACTCCATTGTTTACTCCGATTACATTAGGTTCTGATGAATTAGTTATCCTTTTAAACATTATAGTTTTTTATTTAATCCTCTAAAATAATCATTCAACTTCATTCCGCTACCATAGGCTTTGTTTAGTTCACTATTTAAATTTTTCTGCAAACTTCTTAAACTTCCTTGATTTATGTTCTTTTTTACGCCTAATTGGTTTATTAAATTACCAACATACTTATTATACTGTGGATGATTTCCGTGAAAAGGTGTTGGAAGTTTCTTAAGATTAAAACCGCCATTTAATTTCATAAATGGTGCTAATACTTTCTTATATTGCTTAAAAACAGCTTTAGGTATAATATGATGCTTTTGTATTTTAAGTGTCTTACCCAGTAGCTTTGCTAAATAACTACCTCCATTTTTAACTACTGGACCTCCAACCATTTCTAAAGCACCAGCAGAACCTATATCTTCTCCAGTAACATTTAGTTTAGGCTCATTAAAGGCATAATCATATATGTTTGATAAACTATAACCATCATAAGAATTTACACTGTTGTAAAACTCATTATATCCATCAGCTATTTCTCGACTAACTCCTGCAGATAAAGTATTTGGCTGTGAATTTATTTCATTAGCAAAGAATTTTGCTTTCTTAAAGCCTGAATCACTAACTTTTATTGTCTTGTCGATACCATCATTTACTTCAACTGTTTCTCCGCTATTTATATTTTCGTAAATAGTTTCAGGTGCTAATCCTGTTGGGTCTATATAAAAAGAAGGATTATTTTTTACAAAATTATAAGGTGACCATTCCGGAAACTCATCACTTAAAGGGTCTGGATTAAACCACCTTCCGATATCAGGTTGGTAATTCCTTGCTCCATAATCGTACCAATTTAAACCTAATTCTTCTTGATGTTCTTTTCCGTGGTATTTATACTTGTGCTCACTACCATTCACGACATTATTGTAACCTTTGTGTTGTAAGCCAAAAGGATAGACGTTTATGTGTTTTTTTTAACTACGGGTCAGTTTTTCGGGCATTTCTACTCAAAAATTTTATAAGAACGTCCTTTCTACATCATCATTCAGTCCATAAATATACATTAATTTGATAAAGCCCTCGCAAGTAAAAGCCAGTATTTTCGTGCCTCAAAAACCTCTGTCTTTCACTTGCTCCCACGTCCTCGGTATGTTACATAAAACGGGTTATAATACATTCCCTAAAAAGCCCAACGCTTCGCCACCTGTAGTTATAACCAGTTTTATGTAAAATACTCCCATTCGCCTTTCTGCCAACGCTTTTTGCTCACTCGGATAAATACTAACGCACTTCGTTTGTTTCATTTTAAAAGCTTGCGGAACTCTTCCGCATCAGCCAACAGCTTCCGCAACCTTTTAAAACGTTCAGCATTTTGAGTAAGATTTGGCGTTTTAAAAAGATGAAGATTTAGGCGATGGATTTTTGAGCGTTGGCAATCTTCAGCTTTTTAAAATGTTGCCCAGCGGCAAAGAGCGACACAACAGTAAGCGGAACGAGTTGTACAAAAAAACAATCAAAGAAGTAAAGCAAGCTTTTGTGCTTGGTGTCTTTTTGTGCAGTATTTTTTGTGCAAATTCGGTGCGTTGGCTTACGAAGTAAATATTTCAGATTCGTAGTGCGATGGCAGAAGTCGGTGGAAAAAAGCGTCGGAAGAGCGGATATTTTACATAATAGCAGTTATAACTACACCCGCAACAATAAAAACTCGCCGAAGGCAACCAAAAGGGAAGCTATTATAACTTCTATTATGTAACATAGCTTGGGATGGTTTTTATGGCGGATTTTTTGTTTTTGAGCGTTGGCACAGCTCTTTATTTTTTTAAGATTACAGCTTTCTTTAAACAACTAAATTTTCTTAAAAAAATAATGTGCTGTTTGTGCGTTGGCTTACAAAAAATATGACGTAAAAACCATAGAAGTGGTGGCGAGCGGAACAAGATAAAAGACAGAAGCTTGTTGCCTTTTTCGGCAATAATCTGGCTTTTATCTTGTGTGGGGTTTTGCGTTGTGATTGGTTTTTGTTTGCGAGCCACGCTTTTTTGCGTGGCGAAGCTTTTTAGCTTATCGGATGGAAGTTGTTTACTATTTCGTGCAAGTTCTCTAAATCATCTTGTAAATACCTTTCTGTTGAACTTATATAACGATGTCCTGCTAAATATTGAACCTTTCTTAAATTATATTGACCTAACCAATTTGTAATTACACTTGCTCTTATTTGATTGATGTTTTCAGTTTTATGATTGGTCTTTTTTAGCTTTTTAATGATATTGAATATTGTGTTGCTTAATCGGTCATTATTTGGGATTAATAAACGTTCACTTTCTATATTTCTACGTTGCTTTATTTCTTCTCTAATTTCTTTGATATATTCTAATAATTCTATGACTTGCCAAGGTTTTAGCTCTAATTCTCTTGCGTTCATTTTCTTATGACTCGGAACATAGATTTTACCTTTATAAACTTGTATGTGTTCTATTTCTAACGCTTTTAGATTCGTTGTACATAATCCTTGATATACCATTAAACCAACTATTATTCTATCTCTTTTAGCTGTTAATTTATGATATTGGTCTTTGATGTTTTCAGTATTAAAACTATAATATAAATCCTCTAATTCATCAGCTTCTAGTAAGTTATAATTGATGTGTCTTTTTGAACCTTTTACAGTTGTATTTTCTATTGGGTTTTCACTTTTAAAGCTTTCTTCAACCAAATAATTTAGATAGGTTTTTACTCTTCCTAATCTATGGTTTACAGTCTTTTTAGTAGTGTTCTTTCTTTGTAAATATCTAATGTATTTTAAGCAATCTTTATAATCAATTTCGATAGCTGTAGTATGATTTCTATTGCACCATTTTATAAATGATTGTGCTTGTTTTATATAGTTTTCTGTAGTTGTTTCTGTATAATCTTGCTTTTGTAAATAAGTTCTATAATCATTCATTTTCAACGGTTTTAAGTAAGTGAGTATAAATTTGTGTGCTTTCTAAACTACTATGACCTAAAAAGGCTTTTATGCTTTCTAATGGTACTTCTTTTTGTAGTAAATGTGTTGCGATTGAGTGTCGTAACGTGTGTAGTGTAATTTGCTTTTTTTCGATGTTTTTATTTTCTGTGGCCATCACTATGGCTTTTAATCGATTAGCGAACGACATTCCATTTAACCGCTTTCCTTGTTGACTTATAAATAAAGCTTCGCTTTCTCTAAAGTTGGTAAAGTCTGGACGAGCTTCAAAAATATAATCTTCTAATACTCGCAAGTTGTAGTCGTTCATTGGCACGAACCTTTCTTTATAGTTTTTACCTTTTCTAACAAAGATTCTTTCTTTATCAAAAAGAACATCTTTAACGTCCAAGTGTACTGCTTCATTTCTTCGTAATCCACAACTATAAATAATACTTAATATGGCTTTATCTCTTAATCTAAAACGCTTTTCGCTATGGCAGTAACTGGTTGCCTGGAACAGTTCTTTAATTTCTGATTGTGTAAGTATATTTAGTTTTTCTTCTGTTGGATTGGTTTCATATTTTAGATGAATATGGATGCCTTTATGATTGTGATTCTGTAAATATTCTTTGAACTTTTTTAAAGCTTGTTGATGCTTGTTTAAATAGCTTTTACTTAAACTTCCGTTTCTTCTTTCGTTGTTACGTTCTTGCAGATATTTGTAATATTCTTTTGTAGTTTTTGATGTAATATGATTGATATTTATAATCTGTTTTTGTTCCAAGAAGTAGAAGAACTCTTGTAAATGATTGGGTAAATTATAGACTGTACTTTCTGCATAACCAAGTATATCTAACCATTGTTTATAACTCTGTACCAATACTTTATAATGCTCACTTTGTAATTTTAGATGTTTCATTTTTGAGTATTTTTTTTATTGCGCATATACCTTTTTAGTGGTTTACGGTTATGAATGATTAATGATTTGTATTCGTGGTAGTTAAGTGAGCCATTTTGTTAGTGGCTCAATAGTGGCTTACTGACTCACTTCCATTATAGTAATACAGTTCTCTAAAGCATTGTTTATTTGCTCCTGTAATTCTGTATATTCTTCATAGCTTACAATTTCGTAGATATAGCCTTTGTACTTATTATTAGTGGTTTTCTTGATGTAATTATCTTGCGTTAGTTGTGTATGATATCTTCGTAAAGTCGTTCCTTTTATACGTAGGTTTCGCCTTATTTCTGCATTGGTAAACGTAGTTTGTTTATTGGTTTTTAAATACGTTTTAAGGCTTTCTAAATAGTTTCTGCAAGCTCCTGTAATCATATCGCTTTTACGTAGTAAAACCTCTTGTAAAAGTTGGTTTGCTTCTCTTATATCTTCGATAGTGGTTTCTATATATTCTTCTCCTGTAGTTTCATCGTATTTACACTCTCTTTGATATTGCTTGTAAAAGGTTACTGCTTCTATAAATTGTAAATAATGGCTATTGGTTCTTCTTGGTTTAAATACGGATTGTGGTAATTGTAAATGTTCTGCAAAGGGATTAACTATACGTATCTTTTTAAGTAAATGTTGTGCGTTCTGTAATAGTTTTTTAGATTTTATTTCTGTTTCTATATTTACATTTCCTGCCGATAGTTTACGTTGATATTGCATTATTTTTTCATCCTGTTCGTGGCTTTCATCGATGTACAATAAAAAGGAACGATTGCTATTATCTTCGTAAAGACTTTCTTGTGTAGTACAGCCTGCAACACATACAGGACCTTCAACTGTTAGTTTTATAGTTTTGGTATTTCCGTTTCTATCTTTATGACTTACTCGTTTTGTGATGCTTCTTTTTGATTGTAATTCTCGTAATGGATAGAGTGCGTTTTCTGCTCCGTCCATATCTTCGATTAGTATTAATTTGTGTTGTAATTCTGTGCGATTGAAGTAATAAAAGGCATTCTCACTTAATACGGTCATATCTACTATATCGTGTTCCGGTATCAGTTCTGCAACCTTACTTTGTAAATGTGTTTTTCCTGTTCCAGAACTTCCCAAGCTGATGCAATGCAACGGATTTGCACTTTTACGACTTGTAAAGATGATGTACATTAAAAGTCTGTTTGTTTCTTCTCCAATAACTCCGCTATTTCCGATTAAGTCATTTGTAAGTTGTAATACATTGGGTTTCTTTAATAATTGGATAGCTTCTTTTTCTTCTTTGCTTGTGAGTTCTCTAATGGTAAACTCGTTTGCATCTTCTTGGTCAAGCTGTGATAGGCGATAGGCTTCTAATTCGTTGGTTAATTCCTGTAATATTCTTCTAACTATTGATGTTCCTATTTCTATACGTTCCGCTACTTTTCTAACTAATTTCTCAACTTGGTTATCGTTGTATAAATCAATATTGTGACGTAGTTTGATTTCTGATTTTACTTTTTTGATGCTCAATGTTACTCGCAAGCTGTCCAAGT
Organism: Polaribacter glomeratus; assembly: GCF_002954665.1. Lineage (GTDB taxonomy): Bacteria > Bacteroidota > Bacteroidia > Flavobacteriales > Flavobacteriaceae > Polaribacter > Polaribacter glomeratus. The sequence continues at coordinate 321,056 of NZ_MSCM01000002.1, forward strand.
GATTGAGTTTAATACCGCCCAAAACACTTATTTCTAAATGGTTTGTTGTGTATTCGTAATTGTTTGGGTTAACTGTGTTTAATATATTTTTATCCATAATGCAGATAATTCTATTATTTGTATTGTTTACTCTGCAATATTAGATATTACTATTCAATAAACAAAGACAATACTATTTTTATTTGACTATATTTGCCAAATAAGTATAGTTTACTACTATTTAAACACATTAAGACGACTATTCTATGAGTTTAGGACAGAAGATTACCAAGATTAGGAAAGAGAAAAAGTTATCTCAAGTAGATGTAGCTTCGTTTGTAGGTGTTTCTCGTGATGCGATTTCTAAATATGAGCGTGACGATATTATACCATCTGTTGAGAACGCCAATAAAATAGCAAAGGTTTTAGGTGTTTCCCTCGATTATTTGATGTCAGAAGATGATAATTTAGAGGTCGTAGATATTGATATGCTTAACCGTATGAAAGAGATTCAAAGACTTTCGGAAGAAGATAAAACTACTGTTACCAAAATTATAGACGCTTTTATTAGAGATACTAAAACTAAAAAAGCGTACGCATAAAAAAACCACAACTTTCGCTGTGGTTCTAATAATTTATTATATTCCGCTATTTGTCAAAACTCCAAATATCACTATCCCAAAAACGTTTGTCATCAAGATTATATTCATAGCCTTTATACTTAACGGCAGAATATTCTTCAAAAAAAGCAACTCTTTGTTCTTTTTTTACATCATTTATTATATTATACCCTGCTGTTGTCATTCTAAAATAATTATTAATATATAAACTATCATTTTCACGAATACCTATATATGCTTTTCCTGTATAATGAAAACCTTCATAAGGGATATCTGCGTTTCCTTCTTTTATTAAATAATCTACATTTTCTTTTGTAAGTGTCTCTGGATATGCTTTTTTATTCTCCTTTTTATCAATAATAAAAAATATTAATTTATTAAAGTCTGAATTATACATTATTGTGTCTATTATTATTTTAGTTGAATAATCATATGCTTTAGAGTGATAATCGCCTTTATGTTCTTTAATATCCTCTTTAATCAATCTGACTAAACTGATACTATCTTTTAAATATAACTTTTTAGACGCCTTATTATTTGATTTAAATTCTTGAGGCGTTAATTTTACTGTCATATTCTGACAACTCATCATTTGAAAAGACAACAGTATTGCTATTATAATAATATTTTTATTCATTTTAATTATTTTTTACAAGATGTACATTCCCAATCCGTACCATTCCATTTATATGTTCCTTCTTGAAGATTTGATATATTTGAAACAAAACTAAATATACTATGTTTCCCTTTAGTTGTAAAGCTTTCATCTGCACCCTCTTGTTGTTGGTCCGCAAGACCTCCTAAATGACTGTGTTGTTGTGTATGAATATTTTCATCTGCCTTTAATTGATTACCATTGAAAGGATCAAAATCTGCAACTAAAGTGATTTTAATCTCTCTTTGCTGTTCTATTGGAAGTGTTTTTATGTATTTTTTAAGAGCTTTAACATATCCTTTTCCATACGCTCCTCCCATACTGTGAGTGATTATTTTAATAGTTTCAACCACATTCCCATTACTGTCTTTTATTGCCTCAATTATTCTTGCAGCATCCTTTGCTCCTTGTACTTTACCTGCATTTCTTCTATTTGATGCGCTTAAATTATTTTTAGTGTTTCCTATTCTTGGTCTCGTTGTTGTGTTTGCCCATCCACCATCCGAACCATCTCTATAGATTGCATTGTGGTCTCCTAATTGATTCATAGCAAGAGCATTAAAAGCTATTTTGTTTGGTTGTGATAACCAATTACTTTTTGAAGTATCAAAATTCCTCCAATAATCACTTGTTCCTCTCCAATTAGAACCTCCATTTTGATAACCTTTTGCTCCATCTCCTCCGTGTTGTCCGTTTATAAAAATTACTATATTTCCGTCTGGGTCTATTGCTTGTATTGGGGTATTTAAAGCATATATATAACTTGAATAACTATAGTATACTTCACTTAAATTATCTAAAACAGACCATCTTCCAATTGCTGGGTCGTACATTCTTGCACCGTAGTCATACAAATCTAAACCAAGTTCTTCATTATGTTCTTTTCCTCCAAACTTATAAGGATGAGCAGTACCATTCACGACATTATTGTACCCTTTGTGTTGTAAGCCAAAAGGATAATAGTTACTTTCTTCTATTACAACGGTTCTAGAGGAGTTACCTTTAGTAATTTTCACATCATCAAACCAAACTTTTCCTTCTTTATTATTGTCAATTCTTATATTTAACTCTCTTATTTCCTTTGGGACTAAAATAGATCTCTCTAAATATACCCAATTTCCTCTCTCTGTTGTTGTTCCAGCCGAATAATTTTTACTTGGATATCCAATTTCATTTAATTCTCTTCCAGACAAATACATCCTAGCATCATTATTTGCAACATCTTCTACATATACCCATCCAGATACGGTATAATACGTGTCTTCCATATTATTTATCGGTGTCCAAGTATCACTGTACACGTATATGCTCCAATCAGATGGATAGTTTGAATCTATTCTTCCAGAAGAATTTCCTGTCTTTTTTTTACTTGTATCTATAGCTGTCAAAGCCCAGCCAAATGAATTATTACTTTTATCCCAATTACTAAAAGTGTTTTCAAAGCTGTCAGAAAATATCAATTGCTGGCTTTGATTTTTATTTTTAGTAAAACTCAACCTAACATTTCCTAAATGATCTTTATATTGATACACATAATCAAAGCCTAAATTGTAATTTGATGAATTAATTGGGGCTACATAACCTTCGGAAGTATTAAAAAATTCCAGATTATTACTGTTGTTATAGATGTAGTTTCCTGCATAATTTGTTGTAGTTGTACCATTGGAATCTGAAACCATTTTTTTCAATTTAACCCCTGTGGCATCATATGTATATTGAATATTCTTATTGTTACCAAAATCCACTAATGTAGGTAAATTTAAATGATTGTAGGTAATGTTATTAATACCCTTATTTTTATCTTCAATCATGTTGCCATTATCATCATAAAAATATTCTTCTACAGTTACAGCATTGTTTACATCTCTAAATCCATAGGTGTCATTTCCTGTATCATCTACATTTATTAGCTTATTACCATCATAAGTGTACTTTAAATTATCCATAACTCCATAGTTACTATGATCGTGAGCATTTGGTTCTTCAACTATAGCTCCTCTTCTTTGTAAGTTTTGAATGTTTCCGTTTTTATCATAATTTATATTGGTTAGATTAAATTTACCCCCCTGATTCCAACTATAGTAATATCCTCTATTAATTCTATTTAAATCATCATAATAATAACTGTAATCTCTTTTGGCGTCATCCCCAGATGTTCTCCAGTATATTTTTGAGATATTTCCATTATATAATCTGGTTCCATCATCGTTGTATTTTAATTCCATAGAAAACAAATCATCTCCAAGACCTTGTTGAGGATTATTTATATTTGTTAACCAACCTCTTACATTATAATCATAATCAATTTGTTGTAATTCATTATTTTCAATATCTCCTATTTTCTTGTTTTCTAACTGACCTAAATCATCATAAGTGTTTTTAACAATTAACTCTTGAGGCAAGTTATTTATTTTTTGTTTATGATTAATTAAACGGTTTGTATTGTCATAGGTATATTTATCTATAGTGATAATATCGGATTTACCATTTTTTTTGTGAGTAGTTTTTGTTTCTAAGACATTACCTAAAAAATCAAACTTTGATTCTATAATATCGGTTGTTTCAAGATAACTATTATGACTGTATGAATAGATAGGTCTATCTTTAAAATCATAGCATATTGCAGTTTTAATCCATTTTTGAGGACTAACATTAAGAACTTTTACTAAAGAAACTGTAGGTAGACCTTTTGGACTGGTATTTATTTGTTGTCCATATATTGAGGATGGTAATGAAAAACCTAAAGGTTGTGTTATATAATCATCGTAATAATTTACCGTATATAATTCTGATATATTTGTATTTGGGTAGCTATTATTTGAATAATAAATTGTGGTACCTCCTAAACTGATAGGATATAGCCTTGTCTCGTATAATATGCTACTAGCATTGGCTTCCAACTGAAGGTTATGTCTATTATTATAGCCTTGTCTATTTCCAGTATAAAGAATTCTTCCAAAGGCATCATATTTTGTGAAATTCCATTTTCCTGTAGAGTATTGATTATAATCAGAAGTAATAATTGGTCGATTTAATTGATCATATATAATTAGTTCCCATTTTTTCCCGGGTATTTTTTTTTCAATTAGTCTATTAAGTTTGTCATATTTATATTGATAACAGAGTTTGTTTAAAAGGTTATCCACTTCTACTTGTGTTTGAGCCGCTGTATACCCTTGTAAATTTTGAGGCAAACTTAAAGTATTAGTTTTATTTATGTAAACCCTAGCATTAGAAGAACCATATGAGGAACATTGTAATTTGTTATCGCTAATATAATATGAAGTTGACTGATAAGGATTATAAGTATTACTATATGCAATCTGAAAATAATTATCATCTAAAAAAGGTATGTCTGCCAAAAAACCTGACTTGATACTGGTAATTGGCGATGGAGAGATGGAAATGCTAGAATAAATTTCAAAATTCCCAGGATTTATCATACGAATACCTACTGTTAGATTAGAAGATGATCCTGTAGTTGTTAATAAACCTGAAGCAGGTATTGTTATACTCTGTACTTCATAAATTTTTGTTTTTTCAGCAGCTAATGGGGGTAATACAAAAGTTAGATTGCCAAAATCATCATAAATATAATAAGTGTCATGTGGCTGGCTATTATTGTAAGTTCTTTTTAAAACAACTTGCCCTTGCTTATTCTTAAACTCTTCTGTAGTTCTATCTTTTCCTTGCCAAGAATTCCAGTTTTCATCCTTTGTAATCGTTTTATACAATTCTCCTTTACTATAATAGGAATCTGCCAATTTTAATTTTGGGTTTTCTTTATTACCTCCAACAAAATTAACTCCAAATAATAAAACTTCGTTTGTGGAATTTAAAGCATATTCATATTTAATTGTATGCCCATTTTCTTTCTTCCAATCCTTACCTGGAGCAGCTATTTCAGAAACTCTATTTAAAGGAGAATTGTCTAAAATATTTTCTGAATAGGAATTAACATCAAAAGAAGACACATTTAAAAAATCGTCAGGATATTTATTTAAGTAATATGATTTATTTGTAAGTTCTATATTTCCAGTTCTAATTTCTGGATTATAACTTCCGCTTGAATATGGTAAAAAATCAATTGTTTGTCTCCCAAATTGATCGTAAGCAAAATGTTTTATTATATCTTGATTATTTCCCCCCGCTCCAATTTGAACAAATTGTTTAGACCTTCCTAAGCCATCAAAGTAGTTAATAGATATTAATTTATCATTATCAGTAAGAAGATTAGAAGTAGCAGCTCCAGAGACAGCGTCATATATCTCATCAATCGTCTGTTTTTTATAAACTGTTTTTTTTATATAATTTTCGGATGTTGTTTGAGATTTACAGTAGAAGGATGCAAAAAAACAAACAAATAATAACTTTTTCATAGCTTATTAATTTTTAAAGTTATAATCATTTCTATTTAAAATGTAACCATTATTATCTTTAATAAATTTTAATCTATTAAAATTATCATACTCGTAATATATGGTTTGTCCTCTTGGATTGGTTATACTTTTAATACCAACTAAATTTTTATAAGTATAACTTGTTACATTTATATTTGAACCTACAGAATTGCGCAGGTTTTGAATTGCTGAATTAAGATTTATTTGATTACTATAATCTTGTGATGCATTAATAACTGCGTCAATATGGCCTTGTGAAGGCCAATTGTAAGTCCCATGCCCTTCCATTTTTATCAAAACGTACTTTCCATGGTAATCCCAGATGTATTTCGTCAAAAGTCCTGAAGAAATACTTGGAGCGGAGAGCCTATCAACAGATGTATAGGATTCTACAATATTTGAATTTTGATCATAAGAAAATTTTTTACTTAAAAATGAAAACTCAGAAGAAGATGTGTTAGAACTATTCAATCCTACTAGATTTAAGTTATCAGAAATTCTAATCAAATTTTGTTCACTATAGGAATAACTCATTGATTTAGATAATTTATCATTATTATAAACTTTATGACTACTAATCGGAGAAAAGATATTTAAAGATGTGTTATTATAATGGGTAAGTTGCTCTTTAATTATTTTATTATCTGAATTTGTCATTTTTTTCTCAGAGAGCTGATAAAAGTAATCATAACTGTAATCTTCTTTTGTAGATATTTTTTTATTGTTATCAAAATATAAAGTAGTTTCTTTATCTTTTAATAACGTGTTGATGACTCTTACGGGGTAAACGCCTAGCATATATGTTCTTGTGAAACTATTACCATTATTACCTACTAATCCACACTCTCTTTTAGATAACATAGGACCAATACGTATTCCATTTAAACAGGCTCCTGTTCTGTAAGTAATATAATTATGTTTTGTTTTGCTAACTATACTATCAAGAGAGTTGTAGGTAATTTGTTCTAACAAAGAACCATTCTCTGGCATTCCATCTTGTTGAACAGTAGGTAAGTTCAATTCTGAATAATTTCCATTTGATTGCCAATGTGCATTTGTTATAAGGCTTGAATTACCTCCAATAACTGCTGCACCTTGATTTATGTGGTTTTCATATAAATATTCAATCTTACCATTAGTGACTAACTCATTATCTTTTGATATAAAAAGCTCTGTAACTTTATTATATCCTATTGAATTACCCACACTAATGGAAGGTATTAGGAAATTAGAAGTTGATATTTTACTTCTAAACCCGGAAGTACGTGTAGTACCAATATAATCTCCGTTTAAGTCATAGACTTTATATTCATAAAACATATAAGATTTATTAAAAAAACGCAATGGATTGAATAACTTTCCCCCAGAATAAGCATATTTTTTTTGATTTATTTTTACATTATCATGATCGTAATTTTCTATTTTTTCAATTCTTAAGCCTCCACCATAACTACTTCTTCCTAAAGTATATGTTGTGTTTTGAGTGTCATCATAATTTGGTACTATATAATTTGAGAAAGAATTTAGCTCATAATAAAATTTTGAGTACCCACTTGTAGGATATATTATTTTTTCCAATATACCTGCTTTTGTATAAATTAATCTAGAACTTCTATTATTACTTGAATAATAATAATTAGGTAAAGATGAATTTTCATAATTAAATCTTTTTAGATCAGGGAATAAACTATTGTTTGTAGTATGTCCATTATAATACCCCCAATAATCTTGAGAATAAGAAGTTTTTTGCGGTAATTGAGTATCATTATACTCGAAATAGTAAGGGTTTTTACCTTTTTCATGAACAGAATTTAACTTTAGTCTATGTGTCCTTTCATTTGATGTAATATGATTCCCTGTCTCAGATGTATTATAAGTTCCATCTCCACTGTTAAAGCCTCCATTGGTATGTCCTATAAAATAATCATAATAAAATTCAAATTCCTTAACGTTGTCAATATCTGATTCAGAATTTTTTACTAAGATTTTATCTATTTTTTTTGTACCCTCAATATCTATTCTATTAGATGTATTAAATAAAATTACTCCCTGATTAAATTTAATCTTATTTAAAAAGCTGTAAGATTGCTCTGTTTCAACTCTTGAGATAGAACCACCGCCATTTGCTGAACCTGGAAAATAGAAATCATAATAAGTAATACTTTCTGTTTCACTTGTAAAATTTCTAATAGGTGAGGTTACTGTATAAGAATATTCTATATGATCATTTTTATTTGTGAAAATCTCTTTAATTTTGTAAAATCTTGAAGTAACTTTTTTATTATTGCTATAATAAGTTGAATAGATAGGGTCTGGGGAATAATAAACATTCGTTTCTTCGGTTATCGAAAAAATTACTCGATGACCTTCTGGAGTTGTTACCTCAATTTCATTGTTTGAATTATTTACTTTTTTAATTCTTATGCGCGAGTCCGTTAAACATGTAAAAGTATCACTACTCCAATTTAGCACAAAACTTCCTGAATAACCAAGTACTGAAAATTTAAAAATATCTGGTTCAAAATCTTTTGGTCTAAGATTTCTATTACCATCCATAATTTCAGGAGGTATAGCAGAGGAACTATTTCCTCCATCAATCGGGCCACATCTGTTTTGTCCATGTAAAGCTATATTAAAATTTGCATCATCAATTTCGGTATATGTTCCATTGCAAGCGTCCAGTATACCACTTGGAGCACTTCCATTTGAAACAACATCTACAACTTCATCTATATTAGGAAACACCCTGTTTTTATATGGACCAAAATCGTCATAACTATTAACAATTTGTACAATGCTTCCACCTGAATTAAGGCTCCATCCTAGCCCAACTGATGATGCTTCTTCACTAACTCTAATACCACCAGAGTGATAACTTAAATTTATAGGTAAGTTTAAACCTCTTGCTTCAATAGTGTATATTGGAATTGAAGTACTCATGGTTCCAGTAAAATAACTTACGGGAATTTCTCCGTATTTTAAAAAATTACTTGCAGTAGGACTTGGGGGTTGTATTCCAGGCATATTATTATTTCCTAATATTTGTGAATTAATTATTTCAGGAAAAATGATTAGAAATAAAATCGTTATAATATTTTTTTTCATAGAACTGAAATTTAGAAAATTTAAAGAATATAAACTTGAGAAGTTTTTCATTGAAGAATTTTTCTTAAAAGTAAGAAGAAAATTTAAAATAAATCTCAATTAATTAAAAAATTAATTTATTACGGTACTCAATTTAAACATTGGTAAATACATCGCAATCAAAATAGTGGCTACTATAGCTCCAAGAATTAAAATGATAAAAGGCTCTATGGTTGCAGAAATCATCTTAGATTTATATTCAATTTCCTCATTATATTGTTCTGTGAGTCTTTTAAAAATAGTTTCATTTTGGTTCGTTTCATCTGCAACTTTTATGAGTGAAATCATTTTTTTATCAAAAATTTTATGAGTTCCCATACTTTGATGTAAACTTTTACCTTTTAAAATATCTTCTTCTACTTTTTCAAGTGCCACCTCTAAAGGAAAATATCCAATCATTTTTTTTGTCAATTGGATACCATTTAACAAAGGAACTTTAGCTCCAGTAAGCAGCGTTATGGCTTGCGTAAACTGAGCAATTTTTACTTTTCTGATGAATTCTCCAATCAAGGGAGTTTTTAAGAGTATCAAGGAAGTGTGTTTTTGATACCAGACTTTCTTTTTTACTAACTGTTTTGTAATGATGATTGCAATTATACATAAAAAAACAAACCACCAATATTCTTGAAACAAATTGGAAGCAATCATTATCTTTTTAGTAATCCAAGGAAGTTCTACTTTGTTTTGCTTAAAAATATCTGCAAACATTGGTACTACAAATTGAAGCATGAATAAAATAGCTAAAAAAGCAGTAAACAAAACAACAATTGGGTAAGATAAAGCACTAATTATAATTCTTCGTTGTTCGTTTTTACGTTTGTAAAATACGCCTAATTCTTTGGCTACTTTTTGGAGTGTTCCTGTTTGTTCTCCTATTCTTAAGGAATGGTATTCATAAGCAGAAAACTCTTTTTGATTTTTAATGGAATCAGATAAATTTTTACCATTAATCAAATCTGTTACTAACGCATTGATAAGATTTTTATCTTTTTCTTTTTTTTGTTCTTCTGCATTTAATAGTAAAGCATCTTTTAAGGTCATTCCCGCATTTAAAAGCACATACAATTCCGTGTAAAAACTTTCCTTCTTCTTATTAGAAAAAGAATTTCCAAAAGAAATTTCTTTTTTCAATATCGTATCAATATCAAAAGAAGTGGTTTTCTTTTTTTGTGGTGCTATGTTCTTGAGTTGGAAAGCCATGTTTTGTTTGCCCTTTTATTGTTTATCGTTCATATAATAAGCTGCATCTTTTGTTTGCTGAATAAAAAGTTGCTTCCCTCCATAGTTTTCTGATAAATTAATTTCAATAGCATCTATATCGTTTTGTTCTTTTTGGATACCATCTAAATATATTTTTTTATTGATGACTTCCAACTTAAATGTGTCTTTTTCTCTAATAATTGCTTTCTCTGAAAAGACATAAGCAATACTATCTTTGGTGTTTTTTAAAAGTAATCTGTTCTGGTTTTTGTGATAAAACGCCTTATGTGAGTTAAAATCTCTTATAAGCATTGCTTTAAACAATTGAACTTCTTGCTTTTTTTGATAATTTCTTTGAATGACAACGACTTGTTTTCGAACCATATTCAACACTAGAAACCCCATGGCAATTACGATACTTGCCACCACCAAAACCACCAGCATTTCTGCCAATGTAAATGCTTTGAGTTTCTTATTCTTCATTAGAAATCGCTATTATTTTTTTACTTTTGGTTTTATTGCTGTTTTCATCTTTTATAGAAAATTCTACAAAATCAATATCTTCTTTGTTTATTCTTTGAACATCAATAATGGAACTACCTTCTTGAATGGAAGAAGGGGTTTTTAATTGGTTGTTTTGATACTTATAAATCAGTATTTCTATTTCAGTGTCTAACTTTTGAGTATCTGTTTGTAATGTGCTAACCATCAAATTATTTAAGGTAAGGAGTGCAATGGCAAAAACAACTAACAATATTGAAGTCGCTACAATAACTTCTGTCAATGAGGAAGCTACAATTTTTTGTTGAAATCTTTTTTTTAATCTACCCATTTTGCAACTTGATTAGAAAATTGATTGATTTGCAATCCTGCATATTGATTTGGAAGTTCTTTAGCATTGATGACCCCATTATAAATATGATTTACATAAACTCTCCCTGATTTTTTTATAATAAAATTATTGGTAAAGACTGAACCGTAAATCGTTCCTTGCAATTCCGTATTTTTAGCACAATAGACTTCCCCAGTTATTTGTACTTTCTCTGCAATCTTAATTTGTGCATCATAATTGCTTTGTTTATTTTCTGATTCATACACTAGGATTCCCCTAATATCTGTATTTTCCTGAATTTCAATTTGGTTAATTTCTCTATTTTGGATATTGTTTTGAGCTTGTTTTTGAACTTCTTTGTCTTGATCTAACAAAATTAGGGCAGAAGGATAGTGTAAGTTAACGTTTGATTTTACTTTTATCTGTTTGGTAGCAATTACTTGAAAGTTTCCAATGGTATTTTCCTCAATGATAATTTTGGGAGCTATCAAAATTACATCTTCCAATTTAGCAGAGGCTTGAACTGTAATGGTTTGCTTTGAAACAATTAAAATATTTCCATTCAAATTGATGTTTCTTAATTGTATGGGATTTACATCTTCAAATAACAAGGTATTTTCCTTAAAAGATTGATGAACCTTTAAACCATCCTCTAATTCAAAATATGTTGTGCTTTCTGTATAGTAATTCTTAATAAAATCTTTTAGAAATTCTATGTTTTTGATTTTAGGAAGTTGTGCGCTACTCGTCTTTTCAAGTCCATATATTAATTGGTTGCCATAGTAAGAAACTCCTGCAATATTTCCTGTTTTTACTCCTTGTTTGGGTATGGAAACTGTTCCTGTGATTTTTGTCTTCCCCACCAAAACTAAAGATGCGTTATTTTCCTTTAGGTATAAAGCATCTCTTTTTTTATTTTGAGTCCCTAAAAGTGCTACTTTTTGAAAAAATTCATTTTTCACTTTTGAAGTGGCAACTCCAAGATCAAAAATACCCCAATGCTTCTTTAGTATGGTTGTTGTCTTATATTCTTTTTCATTTTCATCTTCTGAAAAATTAAGTGTTGTTTCAGTATTGTAATCGATGTTTTTTTGTTTTAAATACTCAAAACTCATTTGAACATTCGCAATGGCTTCTTTGGTAAAACCATGCTTAATCGTCATTTTTTGTTGTAAATACACCAATGAAATAAATGCAAAAATAATAATAGCAATAATTACAGAAATGACTAATACATACTGTAATGCTCCTGCCTTTATTTTCTTTGCAATCTTCATTTATTGCTTTGTAATGGTTTTGGTTACTTTTTCAAAGGTAACAACAATTTCTTCAGAATTCGCTTTTACCAGTTTTACGCCTTGCAGAGTTTCTCCTTTGTTTAGGATTTCTTGCTTTCCATTAACCGTCAAAATATAAGATTTGGTTTGAGAACCTCCTATCACTCCATTATAAACAACATTTGGAAAAGTAATGGTAGGTTCAATTTTTTGAGGCGCTTTCTTTTTAGTAACTCTTTTCTTTTTTGGAAATCCTCCTAAAAAAGGATCTCTATATTCCTTTGTTAATTCATAAAAAGATTGTTCTGATAACTCTTGCTTTTGAAATTTATTTTCAATCGTTAAGGTTTCTAATTTTGGGATTGGTGGATTCATCCGTGAATAAATTTGATATCCAATCGCTCCCCAAATGATGACAACTGCTGTTAATAATAAATATGTTTTCTTTTGTTTTTTCAAAATTATTTTGCTGTTGTGTAATTGTTATCTGTTTAATCGTGTAATTGTTTTCCTTCTTTGAGTATTATTTATATTTCGTTACTTAAAATTCTCAACATTAAATTAAAAAAGGATATACTTCTTCGACCGAAGTTATACCTTCTTTTACCAAGGCTATCATGTTTGATTTTAAGGTGGCAATCTTATTATCTTTTAAATATTGATGAATCTCTATTTTTTTTTCAATGATATTATTGACCAATTCTTCTGTAATGGGAATGATTTCATAAACCGCTTTTCTTCCTTGATACCCTGTTTGATAACAACTTGGACAACCCACAGCTTTGTAATGTTCTTCAATACCATTAAATTGTTCCAAATTCAGCTCTTTTTTTGTGAGCGTTGTTTCTAGTTTCTTGCATGAAGTACAGAGTTTTCTGACTAATCGTTGCGCTACACTAACATTTAAAGTACTTGCGATTAAAAATGATGGAATTCCCATATCAATTAACCTAGAAATTGTTGCCCAAGCAGAATTTGTGTGAATGGTAGATAGTACCAAATGTCCTGTTAAAGAGGCTCTAATCGCCATATTTGCGGTGTCTACATCCCTAATCTCCCCAACCATAATAATATCAGGGTCTTGTCTTAAAAAAGTACGTAATGTGCTGGCAAAATCCAATCCTATATTTTGCTTTAACTGTACTTGATTGACGCCTTCCAAAGTATATTCAATTGGGTCTTCAATCGTTAAAATATTGGTATCATTTGTGTTTAATAATTTTAATGTGGCATACAAGGTGGTTGTTTTCCCTGAACCTGTGGGTCCCGAAATCAGCACAATTCCATTTGGTTTTTGAACAGCAGTGGTGTAGGTTGTCAATTCTTTCTCTGTAAATCCTAAATTATCTAAAGAAGCATGTAAACTGTTTTTCGACAAAATACGTAGGACTAACTTTTCTCCATGCAAAGTGGGTAAAGATGATACACGAATATCAAAATCTTCTTGCTCGGTCGTTAAATTAATCCGTCCATCTTGTGGCAATCTTTTCTCTGAAATATCCAAGCTTGCCATAATCTTAATTCGATTGATAATTTTTGGATATTCTTTCAAAGAAACCACATAGCGTTCCATTAACTTTCCATCAATACGTAAGCGAACTCTTGCTTGTTTTTCAAAAACCTCAAAATGAATATCACTACTTCCAATTTCTTTGGCTTCATAAATGATATTCAATAAAAAATCCTCTGAATAAGTAAGTGATTTTTGTTCTTTAGTCTTTGCTCTTTTTCTGTAATTCGTTTCTAAGTAACGTTGGATATTATTTTGGGTCTCTTGTTCTAAAATAATATGCTTCCCAAACACAATTGACAATTCTTGAGACAAGTTTTCTTGTTCTACAGCATCCGTTTTGAATGTCCATTGATTCCCTTCTTCCTTGTGAGGTACAATTCGATATTGATAAGCTTCCTCACTGGAGATGAGTTGTACTAAAGCTGTCGCGATTTCAAAGTGTTGTTCTTCCATTAGAGGGCGTATATATTTATTGAAGGAACTATTTTATTTACCATCAAAACAAGTGCTAAAAATAGGCTTTGTAGGCCTGCTAGTGGAACAGTGGTGTCTTTAAAGCGATGTTTCAATAAGCTAAAAACAAGAAAAGAAAAAAATATTGAAAATATAAAGACCATTAAAAAAGAGAGGATAGGTAAGCTTACCGCTAATAAGATAAAGAATAACAAATCTCCTTTTCCAAAAACTTCAAAAATATTTTTCTTCATTTTTAGTTTTGCATACAGCCAAAGCACTAAAAAAATTAAAATGATAAAAATAATGTTGACAAGGCTGTTTGATAGAAAAACAATAGGCTGCTGTGCTTGATAGTTCAAAAATCCTCCAAGTCCAAGTCCTAAAATTAATACCCATACAGAAACCTTTCTTTCTTTTATATCTTGATAAAAAAGAATTCCTAAAATGAGGATTAATAGTAGCTCAATAATGAGTCTCATACTTTTTGTGCTGTTAATTTTTTTGTTCGAGTTTCTGAAGATAAAAATTTCCAATCAACTCTTCCTTGTTTTTCCTGTAATTTCTCTTTTTTTCAAAATCAACTGAAATCAATTTTCCCAGTTGTTGTCGTTCCAAGGTGTTCATTAATTTTATTAAAGAACTAAACTCTCCTTTGATTTCAAATGAATAGGTTTTTAAAATCGTATTGTTCTCTTCAAAGGTATGTGGTTCATTGAAAGAAATTATCTCAACAGGAACTATCTTTTGAAAAGAATTTAATTTTTGCAATAACGTTTGCTGAAAGGAATTCTCAATAGAAATTTCTTTCTTCTGTAAAATACTATCTAAATATTTATTTTCTTGTTGTAAGTCAAATATTCGCTGACTTGCGTTAGACAGCATTTCTTTCTCCTTCTTTAATTCACTGGCACTATCTTTCAACTCCAATGTTTTCTTTATAGAAAACTGATAAGAAATCAACAAAAGGATTAAAAATCCAGCAACCAATCCGATATTTTTTTGCTGATCAGTCATTGGTTGTGATTATAAATTCAAAACTAGCAGCCGTATTTGTTTTTTTTCCTATTCCATATTCTAAAATAGAGACTCCTTGAATCCATTCTTTTTTTTCTAAAACTGAAATCCAGTTAGAAAATGTGATATCGTCTTTACAGATTCCTTTTATAGCTATTTTATTTTCTTGAAATAAAATTGCTTTGTCTTTCTTTTGGATTCCTTCTTTGGGTTGATAATGAATTTGCGTCAACAATTTAGTTGTTGGAACTGACAGGCCTATTTCATCAAAATATTGTGATAATTTTGAATGAGATGCAGCATTGACACTTTGTACTAAACTTTTCTTTTGGGTTACTTCTTTCTGTAATTTGTTTAATTGATTTTTATAGGTTGCACTCAATTGCAATTCTCCTGACAAATTCCCTACTTGATCCCGATAATGACTAAAAACAAAAAAATTAATTAACAAAGTGATTAATAAAAAACCTAATCCAATTTTTAAGCCGACATCAAAAAATCGTTTTTGAGTGTATTTTTTATCTAGTTCCGTATGAAAAGTACTTGAAGGGTTTTGTGTGTAATAAGATATAATTCCTGCCAATGACAAAACTTCTGTATTGGAAACTTCTAAATCATTAATCGTTAATGTGGTCGGTTGGGCTTCTTGTTTTCTTATTTCTTGAATCTTATCGTGTTCAAAGTTAATTAATGCGTTTGTAGTAACTAATTGCTCATGTTCTTGGATTCTAGCAATGTGTTTTACCACTAGATTTCCCAATGAAAAATCGATCACATTAATTCCTTCTTTTGCATAGTTGGAGATAATTGCATCAACTGTTTCTTTTCTTGCAATGACAACAAAGGATACTTCCTGATTTGCATAAACTTCGTAGTAAAAATCTCCGAGACTAATATTGGGAAAAGCATTTCTAACAACTGCCTTTTCGTCATCCTGCAAAAAAGAGACTTTTTTTGATAAAATTTGCTCATCATTGAGAATCAGAAAAATGTGTTTCTGTCCTTTGATATTTTTAATGACTTGATCTTGTGAATCAGTAATGCCTTTTTGTAAAAGTTGTAATTCTTTCTTTTTTTGAACAAGTTGTAGAAAAATAAAACTGCTCTTTTCAGCATGTTCAATCGCTGTATAGTTTCTACCATATTTGAAGAGTTGTCCCATCGTCTTAATAAATAATTGTTGGCTTTATCAATACTGATAGTTTACTCTTCGAAGCTGTTCTTGTACGTTTGCTAAAAAGATATTTAATGATTGGTATTCTTGCTAAAAAAGGAACTCCTGAACCAGAATTGTTTCTTGAAGTTTCTTCTATTCCTCCTAATATCACTACATCTCTGTCTTTTACTCGAATGGTGGATGTAAACTCTCTAGAATTGATTCCTGGTGGAGCTTCTGGATCGATACGAACGCCATTAAAATCTGACTGTAACACATTAATATTTAAGGTAATATTCCCATCTCCTGAAACTAATGGACGAATACCAATGGATAAATCGGCATCAATGGGAAAATAGTTTTTTACATCGGTAATAATTGGATTTAAGGTTCCGACTGTATTGGTTTGCGTAACTGCATAATAAGAACGTTCTCCTCTAGACAATGTGGCTTGATGACCATTGAGCGTTGAGAGTTTGGGCGTTGAGCGAATTTTTAAAGATCCATTAGTTTCCAACGCTTGAATTTTCGCATAAAAGTTAGGTACAACTTTACCAATATTTAACGAACCAAAGCCATTAAAACCTCCAATGATTTTATTAATACTAGTCGCTCCCAAATTAACTTCAGCACTTGGAAATAAGGTTCCTTGATCTGTGGTAGGTGCCTCACCTAAACCTAACTCCAAGCCTGTTGAAACAGAATTTGAATTGCTGACTTCAATAATCATGACTTCGATTAAAATTACAGGTACTGGCTTGTCAATCGTTTTTAAAAACTTTTTAAAAGCTTCTATTTTTTGTGCATTCCCACTAACTAAAAAAGCATTTTGTTCAACATCGGTGCTTATTTCTAATCCTTCTGTAATACTTTTTGGAATTAAGTCTAAAATAGCGTCTGATTGATTTGAATAATCTTGAAAGGAACTTCTATTATTAACGTTTGAATTGTTATTGGCTCTGTTATTATTAAAACCTTGGTTATTCTGGTTAAAGTTAGCATTGTTATTAAATCCTTGATTTCCATTTTGGGAATTGAATCCTTGGTTTCCTCCATTAAAACCTGAATTTCGATTGCTTTGAATCGGAGAGTTCATAATTTCAATGGCTCTGTGTTGTAATGGAATTGTGACACTACTCGTTAAGGAAGGTTGAGCAACATCTCCAAAATAATAGATGCCATTTCGCTTTTTAAAACTGAATTTTGTATTTTCTAAAATTTTAGTTAATAGTACATCATAAGAAATATTGCTTGCTTTTACTGTGGCATTTCCTGCACTGGTCAGCGGGCTACTTGTAAACATATTGATACTCAAATCAAAACTAATATCTTTGATAATCGAAGCAATGGCTACATTTTCAAAATCAACATCTACAATTTGTTTTACAGTATCCTGTACTTTGAAGTAAAAATTTGAATTTCGATAGCGTGCTGGTTTTTGCCTTCTTTCATCAGTAATTCCCTTTTGGTTAGGCTCTGTGGCACTTTCAAAAAGATAATAGTTATCTTTTGTTTTGGTTACGGATAGATTGTTTGCAAATGCAATTTTATCAACAGCACTTTCAAAAGGTTTGTCTTTGATGTAGGAAGATAGTGTTTGGTTTTCAATCCCTGGAGCAAACACCAAATTTTTACCTGTACTGTTGGTTATTTCTTTAAAAGCAACATGCAACGTGTCATTTTGTAAATCTACAGAGAATAAGTCTTTTTCTAAATTGTAGGTGGCTTTGATGTCTCTCGCTTCATATGGTTTTAGATATCTTTTAACGCTTAAAATAGAGCCTAACGTTTCTATTGTTAAGTTATATTCTTTACACAAATACAATAAGACGTTCTTTACAGTGGCATCAGAGAAATTCTGTGATACTTTTATTTGATTTAAATTTGGAGCAATGCTTACATTGAGTTTGTGTTCTTTAGCAATCGCTCTTATAAAAATAGGAAGTTCTGTGTCATTTAAACTAAAATTTACTTTTTTGTTCAGTCCTGAAATTTCAGTGGATAAGCTATCCAATCGACTTTCTATTTGCCCAATTCGATCTTCTTTTTCTTGTCCAAAACCACCTTGAACTACAAAAAATAAGAAAAACAATGTAAATGTATACCTTTTGATCACGTTGAGTTTTGGGGTTTAGTTAACTGAGAAACTATTGGTTTGATAACCTGTGGAATATCCTGAATTAGATGCTTTGATACGCCATTGGTATGCTCCAACTTCCAAGTCTTTCGTATAAATTGTGTTTGTGACTATAGAATCTAAAACGATTTGACTTGCTTGTTCAAAATCTGGTGTGGCAATTTGAATTTGATAATCTGTAGCTTCTAGTACTTCTTGCCAATTAAATTGAATACTTCCAGCGACAACTTCTGAATTATTTGAGGGTGCTAATAAAAGCACTTGCTCATTAGAGATGTCTTCTTCAAAAAAAACTTCGCAATTATAAAATAGCAATAGAACTGCAAAATAGATGAGTTTCTTTTTCATTTTTCTCAATTTCAACATTTAAAGGTTAAATGTAATAAATTATTATTATTTTTATGCTTCGAAGGACAAAAAACATTCAAATTGCTTTATGAAAAATTCATCGCAACCTCTTACTAAAAAAATTTCTGCATTTAATATGCAAGAATTGTTAGTGGTTTTAGTTATTATTGGAATTTTAATACTGATTGCTTTGCCAAATCTGATGCCCATTATTTCTAAAACAAAAGCTTTAGAGGCACAAAACCACTTGGTGCATCTGTATGGATTACAACGAAATCATTTTTTTATGTATTCTAAATATTCTAATGATTTTAATGCTGTTGATTTTTTAGCGGAAAGAACTGTTAAAAATGGTGGTACTGCAAATTATGAATATGAGATTGTGCAAGCGACCAATAATTCTTTTAAAGCAAAAGCAATCGCTATAACAGATTTTGATGGAGATGGGATTTTTAATGTGTGGGAAATTGATCAGGATAAAAATTTGAAAGAGATTGTGAAGGATTGATTATATTACTAATGAAGAAATAATAAAGTTCTTAATATTTAAATTAACTAACACTTTTAAATCATATTTTTTAAAAGTACATAATTCTATATTTTTCTTTTTTAGCTTTTAAAAAGCTATGAGAAAATATACAAAAGAATTTATTACCCTCTGATAATTCTACTTTATGCAAGTGTGATGTTAGATACAAAAACAAATTTGTCAATTGCTTAAAACCAACAAATACAATTGGAATCAGTTTTCCCACGAAAATTATTATGGAAGTGATTGGGTCTATTCTCATATTAAACAATTTGATAATATAAAATTTAATTTACTTCAACTTTTTTGTTTAAATCTTTCAGATTTCTTATTGAAACTGGTAAAGAATATTTTAAATATTTTACAATAATTTTCTTATAAAAAACAATTATTAAAATTATACGCTGATAAAATTGTTATTTCTATTAAGAAGATGAAATCTTTAGCCTTTAGCAAATGTAAAAACGGCTTGTAAATATTATGGAATTTCTAAAGATTAGTATTATAATCAGAAAAGAAAATTAGTTTGTGGAATCAGTCCTTTTCAAAAATGCTATAGACAACATCTAAATCAACTGACAGTAAAAAAGGTTTCTGTGATTGAAAATTTGGTCACAAATACTTCTAACTTTCGTAAAACAAATGTGATTTTGTATTATTATGCTATGAGAAATAGTTTGGTATTTTGTGGCAAATCTACATTAATAAATATGCTTCTGCTTTGGGATATATCAAAGCAAAACGATTTAAGTATCCTAGTCAAAAAGGATTTAGAGCTTCAAGAATTTTTGAGTGGTTACACGTAAATATTACGATTGTTAATACGCTAGAAGATGGGGTTCAAAAAGTAGCGTTTGTAAAAGATAATTATTCTAAAGGAATTTTACATTATAGTTCTACCCATGGAAAAGCTGAAAGTGAATTTATTGCAAATCTCTTTGCTGAAACTTTTACAAAATACATTTTATTGAATGCTATTAAACCGATTAACATCTTATCTGATGGTGGAGGTGAAAACAAAGGAGAACTCTTGTCTTGGGTTCAAAATATTCAAGCGCCACCAGTGTGGTTAGTAAAATAACAACTCAAACTAAAGACTTCCCTTTTTCTAATTCTATGTCCGAGAGTAACCCATAGCATTTATAAAACTGAATTTTTACACGGAAAATATTCTTTGAATGAGGAAACACATTTAATGATTTAGAACGTTTTGTGGAATACTATAATAAAGAAAGAAATCCCACAGATTTATTTGGTCTTACTCCTATAGAATTAGTAAATGGAAAAATTCCTGATAAAAATCATTTTATAAAGAAAATACAACAAGCTAGTAAAAACAGAGTCATTATAAACTAACAATCTAACGATTGTAAAATTGATCTTGTTTGTAATTCTTGAAAAAAAGTGATTACAGAGCAAAATCTAAAAACTTTTTAACGAACAAAACGAATTTTCGTTAAATTTCTAAAATAAAAAAAGGATATCCATTTTCTGAACATCCTTGTTTACGACTATGATTAAGTTATCACTCAAAACTTATCTCCTTTTTTCTTAACTCCTTATGATTACTAGGAGTTCCAATGTTGGAGCCTTTTTGTCGTGGTTTAAAGTAGCTAGTGTCCGCCAATATGTCTTTATCACTTTTTAGGCTTGCCTTTTTAAGTTCGGGAAAAATAAAATCATCTTCATTTAATTTATCCTTAGTATAATTTTCTATTATTGGTAGTACCTTTTGAGGTAGTTTTAAAGACAAGAGTTTGTCATTCTTATTCATTCGATAATGAAGCCTGTCGTCATAAATATCACTCCATTTAATCTTTAATACATCTGCAACACGCATACCTGCCAAATAGAAACTAAAGAGCCATACACTTCTTGCGTGAAGCTCTTGTTCAGTTAGGTTACTTAAAGATTCTATCTTTTTTACCTCATCAGAAGATAAGCCAACCTTTTCTGTTTCTGGAAATTTGATTCTAATTTTACCTTTACCAAAAGGATACAATTTACTATCAACAATCCCCTTTCTAATAGCAATATTGAATAGTGTCCGAATAACTATAAGATTATTAGTAATTGAACGTGGGGAGTTTTTTCTTTTGACCCTCAAATGGGTAATAAAATCTTTTAAAAATTCTTCATTTATTTCTTTAAAAGATAAATTATCAGAACCTGCAAAATTTATTATGTGATTAATCCTTGGTTTATCTGAACTTAATCGAGTTAGTTTTTTATTAGCTTCCAATTCTAACATAAATTGTTTGCTAATATTATTAAAGCTTTCGTTCTCAAAAGGTTTTACTATCTGTTTTTTAATTTGTTTTGAAGAAAATTCTTTATGATTGGATTGTAATTCAATTACTGTATCACTTGCTTCAGCTAACTTCTTAATAAGTAAGTTATTTAATCTAACTGAATTCGGATGAGATTTTTTTATTTTCCTTTCAATATTATCCCAATGATGGGATTCAATATAATGCCCTGTATAGATAACATTAGATTTTCTATTTTTAACAATTCTAATCATTAAAGGAAATAGTCCCTCTTTATTAGGTTTTTTTCGTAGTATTAATCTTATGCTTGATGCCATATTGTTGATGTATTAACTTACCTTAGTATTACGTAACTTTAGGCTATAAAGCTAAGTTAACACTTTTAGGTCAAACATAGGTCAAACAAAAGCTGATTTTATACGGTTTTACATGAATTTATAAACCCTTTAAAACAAAGGTAATTGTTTGAAAAACAGCACAAATAGATACATATTGAACCATTTTGAACTGGATTCAAAATCCAGTACTTTCGGGTGTGTGGGTTCGATTCCCACCTTGAGTACAGACTGGGAGACAATTTTATAATTGTCTCCTTTTTTATTTTCAAACTGCTTGTATCCCTTGTCTAATTTAGAAATTAAACTTACCGCTCTATTGTAATTAACGGTTCGAAAATTGTTATTCGAAAAAATTAACCCATCTTCTAATATCGAACCCAGAAGCCTTTTCTTTAATTGATTAGTCGAGTTTTTGAATAACAAATTAAAGTTACAAATCATATTAAGTCCAAATGTCAATAATTTATCTAAATCCTTTTGATATGTTCCTAATTCATTTTTTTCTCGCTCTAACCTACTTTTGTTAACTACATACTTCCTGTTAATTTCTTTAAAATAATCCTCTTCAATTAAATTTGCAACAAACTTTTCTGTAAGAGAAAAACGTAGCTCATTGATTTTTAAAATTCTGGAGTCTATTTGTTTCAGAATCGTTAATCTTTCATAATTAAAATTTTCGTATTCTTCAATTAATAAATCTATAAACAACTTTTGGATATATTTATTAGGCCTTAATTTTGACAACTCTTTATCCAATAAGTCATGAACATCATTTGCTGTATATCTTATTTTACAACCTTTTTTAGACTTACATTCATAATAAAAGTAGTATTTCTTAATTTTTTTCTTGTTACCGTTATTACTATTAGACCCAGTTAAATTTTCACCACAACAAGGGCATTTTAAAAATCCACTCAATGGGAAATTTTCATTTTCTATTTTGGTGTTTTTTAACTTGGTATTTCTATTATCTTTTACCCTCTGCACCTTTTGGTATAGCTCCAGAGAAATAATCGCCTTATGCTCTCCTTTAATTAAATTATATGGTTCTATGTCATGCTTTTTTAAATCTATAAATCCAGCATAAAGTATATTTGTTAACATTCTACTTAAACTCGATTTAGATAAACTCATACCTTTTTTACGGTATTTAGAAAGCAATTCTTTCTGTGAGTATATATTAAAAGCATAATCAACAAATAATTCTTTGACAAGGTTAGCAACCTCATTAGGTTCTATTATAGTTTTATTAAATTGATTTTTAGAACGCTTAAAACCCCTTGGAGGTGTTTTTGTATATCGACCCTCTTTTAATGCTGTTCTACTTCCCATAGAACAAATCTTCTTAATTTTATCTCTTTCCAGTTCAGCTAAAGTGTAGCGTATGTTAGAAATTAGCTTTCCTTCTTGGCTATTTACATTTTCTATCCACTCACTAACAAAATTTACTTCAACACCTACCTTTTTTAACTTTCTTGTCATTGTAAGTGCATGCTCTGTATTTCTTGAAAATCTATCTTGCCTATCAATTAATAATAGGTCAATTTCTCCTTTATTTTGTTTTAGATAATTCAATAACTTTAGAAATTCTGGTCTATCAAAGTCTGCTCCAGAAAAATCTTCTGTAAAAATTTTTAAAAGAGTAATGTTGTTTTTAAAGCAAAAGTCTTCGATATTATTCTTTTGAGTACTTAAGCTATTACCATACTTTTTTTGATCAGGTGTGCTAACTCTTAAATAACCTATTGCATATTTCATAGCTACTTTTCTATTTCAATTTTATTACTTTCGAAAATTTCAACTATCATTTTAGCTTGC
>NZ_MSCM01000002.1:344766-1112937 GCF_002954665.1 Polaribacter glomeratus
CATGCATCCTTAAAAAAGTTTTTAACTCTTTTATTTCTGCCAGAGTTAATTCTTCTTCTGGCTCTATAATTCTTTTTATTGATTTATTCGCTGAACTCATAAACCAAATTATTTAATTATATCATAAACATCATCATCTATATCAACTCTAATAGATTCAAACTCCATTTTCAAAATTTTCTCTAACAAGTTTTGATTTGATAATAGTTCATTAGTGTCTGAAATAAGTCTTACATCTCCATCGGATAATTTTATAGAAAGTTTCTTATAAAAATTTGTCTTCAAACAAAATAATAGTTTTAGTTTTTTAGAATCATTATAGTCTAACAAAACATCAAATTCTTTACTATTAAAGAAGTTATTAAAACCCTCCTTTACATAAGTTGTGAAGTTTAAACTCATACTTATTTTTGCACCTTTTTTTCTTGTTAAGGAATCCGACAATTCTTTATTGATAAAGCTAATTTTTCCATTCGAAAATACCTCCATATAGTTTTCTGCACCAAATACAGATAGAAGTATATTAAGTTTTAAATATGTAAAATTCTTTACACCAATATTTAATTGCTCCCTAATATATTTAAGTTTTTCTAGAGATAGTCCATAGCTTTTTAAATCAATAAAAATGTCCAACCATATATTCTCAGCTATATTAAATCTGTTAATTTTTCCTTTGTCCTCGTTAGAAATAATTACAGCTCCAGAAGTAATCCAATTATTCATTACTCTAGGTTTTACATCAGCTCTTAAACCTGTTTTATGTTTAATTAAAACATAATTAATTAGCTTTGAGTTTACAAATTGTAAAAAAGTATCATTTGCAAATCCAAGAGTCTCTTCAATTGCTCTTTTAGTTAACTCTTGTGAAAATTTATCTGTATAAAGTTCTTGATTCATAGTATAAAATATTTATGCAAATATAAAATTTTACATCTTACGTAACAAAATTATTTTTATTTTACTTTATTATTTACTTAGAAGACAAAATAATATACTATCCATAGGGACTTTTTGAAAAAGTATACTATGGATAGGAACTTTCTGAAAAAGTACCTATTGATAGGTACTTTTTTATTCAAATAGGCTACAATCTTTTAAACCAACATTTCCAAATAGTCCATTACATCTTCCTATAACAACAACTTTTTGTCCTTTTTTTAGTTTAGCAACTATCTTTTTGTCTAAATAGCATTGAACGCTACCCATAATATATCCAGTTTTAAGATTAATATAGCTATCGTCGAGAACATCATTGCCAATATCATCTATAAGTCCAGTAACTGCTAACTTCTTGCCCTTATAAATTTCATCTGCCGCAATTTCATTGTCTTGATAATCCCTAAAAAGTTTTTTTGCTGATACCTCATAATCAACTTTTAAAATGTATGGACTGTTTGGATTTACTCTTTTAGCATGTGATAAGTAACCTTTTTTAGTGGCTAAATGTTCATACACGTAATCTTGCCCTTTGCTATAGTCAAACCATCTTCCTGCTCCTTTGCTATTTGCTTCATAAATCGCATTTAGATTATTATTGTTAGGCTCGATATGATAAAATATAGACGTCATATTGTATGGAGCGTCAATGTTTGTCTTACTATTTTCATTCATTGAATAGCTTACACTTGGTAAACCATATAAATTAAACTTCTTTCTATATTGTTCGAATACTTCAACTAATTCTTTAGTATAACCTCCTTTATTGGGGGTTGATAGCACAATAGCTTTAATAACAAAGCTAAGTTTATCTGCACCTAAAGTAGAGTTTTTAACACTATCATCAAGTGTTTGGTCTATGGCAAATAACTCTTCGTTGTTTTCTTTATAAATATGTCGTAAACCATTATTGATTGCTGTAATAAGCGGAATATAGTCAGCAGAAACTTCTTTGTTTTTAACCAAAATTTTATATGTATTCGTTTCCTCTAACTTATCAATAATATTTTGGCGTGATTCTTTCCTGTCATCTGTTAGTAGGTTTACATTCTTATTAACCTTAGCTAAATAGGGTTTATAATTACTAACTTCTGCACTTTCTTTAGTCTTTGAAGGAGAAATTCCTTCTATCTCCTTACTTAAAAATAAAGCCAAAATAAAAAGCAAAATATATGAACCATAACGAAATCCTTTTTTACTCCAGAGATTGATACTTTCTTTTAACTTATCTGTAAACATTGGGAAGAGAATAATCCCTAAAATAACTAAACAAATTCCAGATAGAATTTGAGATTTTGCTAAAAATCCAAATCCTCCTAAAAGAAAGAAAATGGATAAAATGTACTTAATAATTTTCATAGAACTGAATGTTTTGCACCTCCAGACCCAAGAAGTGATTATTGAAAATTAAAAAAGCGTGGGTACTGTAACTTAAAGTAGTTGAGGTACTGGTATACCCACGGCACAAATAAGAACAGCCCACGCCAAACGTGAGCATTAGTCTTATTTATTTCTGTACCGTTATAAATTACCAGTTTCCA
Source organism: Polaribacter glomeratus (assembly GCF_002954665.1). Classification (GTDB taxonomy): domain Bacteria; phylum Bacteroidota; class Bacteroidia; order Flavobacteriales; family Flavobacteriaceae; genus Polaribacter; species Polaribacter glomeratus. The sequence continues at coordinate 347,244 of NZ_MSCM01000002.1, forward strand.
ACTACGAGAATAAATAGCTAACTCTAATATATTTTATGTAAAAATTACTCTATTTTTTCATTTTTAAAATTTTGTTTTGTGTAAAAATAAATTTTTGTTTGATACAAAATTAATAAATATTAATTTCTTTTTTATTTATGTACCTATCGTATAAAATTAAAACTTGTGAAGCAGAAAAATCTTTACCTCTTCTAGTTTTAAATCCGTCTAAATTTAATTTTGTTGCAATTTTTCGAAAACTCAATTTTTCTTTTCTTAAAAGTACTATCAAAGATGTAGCTTTTTTGTTATTTGGGTTCTCTTTAGCGTTCTCAATAATTTTAAGCGTCCCCTTTCTTCTAGCTTCTGGAGTTAAATTTTTAGGAGAGCCTAATTTTACACCTTTTTTCCTTAGCTCATCTAAAGCCTTTTTTGTTCTCAAACTTGTTCTCTCACGTTCCTCTTGTGCTAATACTGCTAAAATCCCTATAGTAACTGAATTTGCATCTGGCATGTCACAACAAACAAAGGAAACATTGCTATCTCGTAAAGTATAAATAAATTGTACATTTCTAGAAAGTCGATCTAACTTAGCTATTAGTAGAATTGAGTTTGTGGTCTTACAATGTTCAATTGCTTTTAGTAGTTCTAAGCGATTATTTTTCTTTCCGCTCTCTGTTTCCTCATATTCTGCAACTAACTTATCTTTCTCGCTTAAAAAAGCCTTTACAGACGTTCTTTGCGCTTTTAAACCTAATTGTGTAATTCCTTGCTTTAAAGTGCTAACCCTATAGTAGCTTATGTATTTTCTCATCAAAATAAATTTATTAGACAAGACTCTATTTATAAGCGACTTATCTAATAAATTTACAAAAATACTTGGTAATAAGCAAAGGAAAAGACTCTTAATTGTGTACTATATTAACATAATCTAAAAAGTATATTAAAATTGAATTAATGGTTATTTTTTATTAAATCTCAAAAATAAATAAGAAGACATTAAAATTAATATAACGCAAGGAACTATCAGCCTCCACTCCAAAGGTAAATCTGTACTAAATTCATTCAAATATTTAGAATTATCTTTAATCATCCAAATAGATAAGACAGCTAAAACTGTTGCAATTCCAAATTTAATAGCCTTCCACCAGCCAATACTTTTTTCCAATTCAATATTACATGCATATTCTGTAACACTTAAATCTTTAAACTCACTTTCCTTATCAACTACTGGAAAAAAAGACATAAAAGAAGATTCAGAAGATACATTTAGAGATTTAGCATACATTGGCACGGTTTGGTCATCAAAATGAGCATTTATAGATATTGGATTAGTTGTATTAAACGACACATCAGTTGAAGACGATTCTATTGCAATTTGACATTTTTTCTCATTTGGATTTGCTAAAGATATATCCAAAAGATATTTCCTTCCTTGTGAAATTTTGTAGTGACTACTTTTTTTATTCGCACTAGACTTAACATCTACTACCTTTCCATCTATTGATTTTAAACTTTTAAGATGGAAAAAAGAAAAATCTGAAAAAAAACTTTTTATTAATGATATTTTATTGATCCATGATTCATTAGGCTTACTAATCACACAATCCAATTCATTTAAATATTTTACAGAAGGTAATTCATTAGTAGAATTTGTTTCACTAATTGTTGCGTCAACAAAATTACCTAATTGAAAATAAATGTGAACTAATTCTGTCTCTTCTGTTGTTTCTATCAATTTCAAAGTAGAGGATCTAATCGCATAATTACCCTTAACCTTGTTAGTCTCTCTATTAATATCAGTAAAGAAAATTAACAACTCTTTGCCTATATATTTTTTTTGATTTTCTAAAATATCATTGCTTACATATTTTTTTTTGTATCTAAAATGTACTGTAAAACCTTTAGGCATAGAAAGAACCTTATATATGTCCCCAATATACAACTGCCTATAATTAGAACTAAAAGCGCATAAATACTTACTCATATTTAGTTAATTTAACACAGACTCCCATCTAAATTTTTTTATCTTATAGATTTCTAATAAATCTCTCGATAAACCATCCATCTTAGATTTGTTCTTCCAGTTATTGTGGGGCTTTACCTCTGCTACTTTCTCCCATCCAGCACCTTTCATTGACGCACCAGACTCCGAACAAAGAGTGTAAGTAATCATCTTATTGCCTCCCATTAACTTCCATATTTTACTGCAATTAGAAATTAAAAAACTGGCTGTACCTTTTGGAGAATTTTCCGCAATACACAATCTTGTAATTTCTAATGTGTATCCATCCATTAAAGTTGCTGACACTGGATTACCAACAATTGCAACACCAACGACTTTATTACTTTTTATATCAATAGCAGAAATAGCCCATTTACCAGAGTTTCTAGTTGTTGGTCTATGATGCCTATGAAATTCTTCTACAAATTGATTTGCTTTTTTTATTGTTGTAGGTTTAGTTCTTAAACTTTTTGCCATATATTTTTTTGTTAAATGTACTTAAAAAAATATGTAACGTTTCTTAAAGGGACGTTTGTGAGTTTTAACGATTAACTTTAAAAATTAAAAACCATAATCATAATTCCCTAAATACTTTAACCTAAAATCCATTGCTTGAAAACTAACTTTAAATTTTGTGCTTAGAACGTCAACCTTTGAATCATAGTCCATATCCTCTGAAAGTTTTTTCAATTCAGAGTTTATTAGTTTTTTTGGCATCAATAAAGAGGCTGCAAAAAAATTAGCTTGCTTCTCCACTATATAATTTGAACCTCTCTGATTACTTCTAAATAACTTAGAACCCCTATAGTAGTCGACGAATAAAGGTTGGTCTTTATGTAAAATAAAGTGACCTAATTCATGAGCAATGGTAAATCTTTGCCTAACATCATGTTGACTCTGATTTAGCCCAATAACATCTTTATTATTTTTTCTAACTAAAAAACCTGAAATATCATCTTGTAAATTTTGTCTAACAATTTCAACATTAAGAAGAGAAGAAATTTTCTCAACATTAACTGGAACTTTTAGGAAATTAAGATTGATAAGAATTTCAGATGTAATTTTTTCTATCTGATTGTTATTCATCATCGTGAAGTATTTCTTTAAGAAAATTTAAACTTTTAGTACTCATACCATTGTATTTTGAGTTGATAAGCTCAAAATATTTACCTCCTATTGAACTATTATTAGCCCTGTATGTTTTAATAGAAGGAAGAAGATTGTTCAATTCACAATCTAACGCCAATGCAATTTCATAGATAACGAATACTGACGGTTGGTGCTTGCCAGACTCGATATTAGAAATGGAAGACCTGCTTAAAGAAATCATATTAGCCAGTTCTTCTTGTCCAAGACCTCTGGATTTACGCATTTCTTTAATCTTATGTCCAATAGATAAATATAAATTATTACTAATGTCGCTCATAGTTGTATCTACTCTGTAAATATACATAAAAATATAATACAAAATGTTTATAATATAAACAATATTTATTTTTTTAATATATTTGCTTATAATTAGAAAAAAGCATTATCTTTGTAATTAATATTTCTAAAACAGAAATTTTATCTGATATAAAATAAAAAAATCAGATAGAAACTATCTGATTTAAGTTGTAAAAAAGCATTCAATGGGTTACGAGACCCAAAGAAAAACTTTGTATGTGTCGAGCTACAAAGGTACAAACTCTTCTTTTACTGCACAAATCTTTTTTTCTATCTGATTTTCATAATAATTTTTAAAACAAATCAAACAATTCTCGGTATAGTTTTTTAATACTTATAGTGAACTTATTGCTAAAAGCAACTGAATTTCACACTCTAACTCATTGAGAAGTTTCTACGTAATGAGTGATGTAATAAATTTTATAAACATAAAAAACCAAGAATATGTCACAAAATAAACAGACAGATTTAAAGGATTGCTATTGCAGAGGTATAAAACCAACGATAGCATACGAATACATTATTTACTTAAATGAAAATAAATATTCAAACAAAACACAAACAATAACGGGTAATGATTTACATAAAATTGAAGGAACGAGTTCCGATACACATTTTATTAAAATGGTTACTAAAAACGGAAAAATTGATATTGGTCCAATTACCGAAGTTGATTTGACAGAATGTGGTATTGAAAGATTTATAATTCTTCCATACCAACAACTCGAAATTGATTTAGAAGATTGTTTTTGTAAAGGTGTAAAGCCAGTGATTAGTTACAAGTATCTATTAAAAATCAATAGAGAAAAGTATTCTACTGTGAAAGAAAAACTCTCTAGAGAGGAAATTCTTCAACTTGCAAGCAAAGACCCAAAAACGCACCGTTTAAGGATGTTTACTAAAAACGGTAAGCAAATCATAGAAAAGGATCAAATTATTGACCTAACGGAATGTGGAGTAGAAAGATTCGTTTATGAGGAAATTGATTGTACAGAAGGTTTTCTGAAAACAGATTTAAATCTGATTACACAATCAGATAAAGACTTCTTATCAAAGTTGCCTAATGAAGTCAATATAGTCAATGAGAGAAATTTAAACTGGATAATAATCAGGGATTTTTTATTGCCAAATGGCTATAATGAAAAAAAAGCTGATATAGCTATCTTAATTCATCCTCAATACCCAACTGCACAGTTGGATATGATTTATTTTTATCCTGCTTTAATGAGAACAGATAAAAAACCAATAGGTGCTTTGACTCCGCGTAACATTGAAGGAAAAGTCTATCAACAATGGTCTAGACATAGGAAACCATCTAATAAATGGAATTCAGAAATTGATGATATAGAGTCACATTTGGATTTGATGATGAATTGTCTAAAAGCTGAATTTGATAAACGTTAATTTTTTCGATATGCATATTAAAATTTCAGAAAAAATGCATCATGAGCTGAAAAACCATCTTCACTGTGGAGATGGTTTGGAAGCGATTGCTTTTGCATTATGTGGACGACATTCATTTCAAGGAAAAGAATTTTTGTTAGTACATAAAATACTTCCAATAAGTTATGATAGATGTATTAGGGAGGAAGATAGAGTATCTTGGAAGACTATAGATTTAGAACCTTTTTTAGAAGAAGCAGCAGAGAAAAATTTAGGTATTGTTAAGTTTCATTCACATTTTGTCCAAGATTCTGAATTTTCAAAACTAGATGACAATTCTGATACTTCTGTTTTTGATACAATCTATAGCTGGATAAATGAAAATAAACCACACGCTAGTGTAGTAATGTATCCTAATGGCTCAATGAAAGGTAGAATCATTACTCCTAATTTGAATTTCAAATCGGTGGATAAGATAACCGTTGTAGGAGAAACTGTTAAATCTTACAGCTATAATTCTCAATTCCAAATTGCAAATTCATTTATAAGAAATGCACAGACCTTTGGAGAAAAAACTATAAATCAACTTAACTCGATGAAAGTTGGGGTTATTGGTTGTTCTGGTACTGGTAGTCCATTAATTGAACAGCTATATCGTTTGGGAGTAGGTCATTTAGTTCTTGTAGATTCAGATCATGTTGGGGTTGAAAATTTAAACAGGATAATTTCATCAAAAAAATCTGATGCAACAAATAAAAGGTTAAAAGTTGACGTGATAAAAGATCATATTCAAAGTGTAGATATTGGAACAAGAATTACTAGTTATCCTTATCTATTACAAGAATCAAGGCAAGTAGTAGACGATTTAGCTAGTTGTGATTTCGTTTTTGGTTGCATGGACTCTTTAGAAGGTAGACATTATTTAAACTTAATATCTACCAATTATCTTATTCCACTAACTGACATTGGGGTAAAATTGATGGCTGATGGAAAAGGTGGAGTAAATTCAATAGTAGGAAACATTCACTATGTTTATGCTGGTTCAGAAACTTTACTAGAAAGAGGTGTCTATACATCAAATCAACTTGCGGAAGAAAGTCTTAAAAGAATTTCACCAGAAGAACACGAAAATAGACAAGTATATTTTAACAATGCTGTGGTAGATAGTCCAGCAGTTATTAGCGTGAATACCCTTTGTTCTTCTTTAGCTGTAAATGATATGCTTGGCAGAATACATCCATACAGGTTTCAAGATAACAATAAGTACTCAAAGACGGTAGTTAACTTGACTGATTGGGATATTAATTCTTACAGTGTATCAGAAACTAAAGAAAAAATGCATTACCAAAATATTGGTATAGGAAATATTGAATCTAATTTCAATCTTTATGTTACTGAAAAAAACATTTAACTGGTTAAAAAGTTTTGTATTTGGTAAATCTAGAAAGCAAAAACCTAAATACATATATAAAATCGTAAAAGAACTACCTTTTAGTCCTAAAAATAATGTTTTTTACATTGAGGGAGATGAAAAAAATAACGATTATTGGTATGCTTTAATGATTTGCCCTTGTGGATGTAAACAAAAACTTACTTTGAATCTTATTGATGATGTGAGACCATGTTGGAGTGTTAACTTTGAAAATAATATAGTTTCTGTATCTCCTTCCATCTGGAGAACAAAAAATTGTAAAAGTCATTTTTGGCTTAAAAGAGGAATTGTAGATTGGGTATAATCTTTAATTAAAGCACAGAAGACATTTATGTTTACTGTGCTTTTTTAATTATCTACTTTTATTCTGATTAAAAAATACACTGATTGCGGTTTTTAATAGAGAGGTTTAATTCTTAAAAAGATTTTGTTCTTTTTAATACTAAATTTATATAATTAGATTTATTTTTATTAGAATTATTATCTCCATATAATTTGATGACATCACACGTTTTTTGACTGAACACATTTTTATTTTGATAAGTAACTTTAGGAAAAGTTAAAGATAATTGGGTATCTGTATTTTTATTTTTCATCTAATCTTGTAATAAACCACATTCTTTTAATGAATGAATTGCTTGCTGCTCTAATGTTGGTAATGATTGTATTGATTTAGCTGTTTTAGGTTTGATTGTTTTAAAATCTACCTTCACTATTTTTCCATTTTCTTTTCTTGATGCAAATTTAGTGAAAAAAGTTAAATAATTTCTTGGTGCAACACCATCAAAAACTAATATTCTTACTTTATCTAAACAATTTTCATCTTCGGTAATAGCATCACTATGTAAAGTTAAGCACAAACTTTTTATATATGGTTCAATATAGTAAACTTCTTTAATTCCTGCAACTATAATGTGCCTTGCACAATTATGACAAGGATAAGTAGTACAAAAAAGTTTACCATTTATCATTTTTGAACCAGATAATTGACTTCCAGAAATTATAGCATGCATTTCTGCATGAACACTTCGAGAAAATTCAATCAAGTTTTTTATGTTTGACTTTTTTAGATTTTTTTTAACATTATCGTAAAGAGTTATATCGTGAAACCCTTCATTATCTAAAAAAACGCCTTTTGTACTATTATCATTTTTCAAAGATTCTAATAAACTTTCAACTAATTTATCTTTATGAGAATCATTACTACAGTAGCCATTATTTTTACATCTATCATCATTCGTATCACTTTCATTATATAAATTCCCTCCAAATTTTGGTACATCATTCCATCCATTAGAAATTAATTCTCCACTTTCACTTATAATTGAGGCACCTACTTGCCTTGATAAACAAGCCGAATTACCAGCTGCTGATTTTGCCGAATACATAGCTTTTTCTTCATTTGTAGGAGTTATAATATCACTTTCAAAAATTAGATGCAAAAATCTCTCAATTCTCGTATCAATATTTATTTTATTGTTTTTTGAGACCCTTAAAATAAAATCTCCATCTGTAAACGTACCTCTAACATTCTGTCCAAAATCATTGTTTTCAAACTCATCTTTACCAACAATTTCAGCAATTTCTGAGGGAGCTAAATCTTTTTTAGATAAATTATTTTCTCTTTCGTTAACAGGGGAAAAAATACTAAATAAATAGAAATTTTTTGTGTAAATTCTCCTTAAAAGCAATAATTCTTCTTTATTTTTTATTGAGTCAAAAATATAACACTTTCTTCTACTCTTAATATTTTCATGATTTAAAGCCTCCTCTTCACCTAAACCTTGCGTACGAGAATATAGGATATCTTTTATTGCTAATTCAACAAGAATAGAATTGTTATTATATTTTTTTCTGATTTCATTACCTTCTTCTATTTTATAAACCAATTTTGAAAAGGCTGGGGTTTTAGTTGGTATCTGTTTATATTCATTTAACTTAAAATCCTCTATTTTACCACTTAATTTAATAATTTCAACTTCATAGTTAAACTTTTCCTTCATTATTTTCTCTAGAGAATTAATTACAGTAGGTTTAAGAGAGCCAATAGGAGCACAAATTCCAAAAAATAATTCTTCTGTAAGTGTATTTCTTACTTTTTCTCTTGTAGTTTGTCCTTTCTTTTCTTGAATCGATTTTTTGCTACTATTTAATTCTACTGCCTCCATTAATTTTTTTTTCACAATTTAAGATTTAAATTTAAATTATACTTTAACTAAATTATAAAATCTTCAAATTTCGAATACTGCTTATTTTTAAGGTTTACTCTTTTTTATTGTGTCAGAATTTGTAAGATTTCTCTTTTTTATTGTGTCGGATTTTGTAGGATTTTCACTAATTAACAATTGCTCGATTTATTAAGTCAACGTTATTGTTTAGTAAATCACAAGGATGATCCCAGTACTTATATCCATTATGGTAAAAAACTCTGTAAGCTACACCTTCAAAAATTTCAATTTTACCAAAATATCTTATATGTGAAGCTATTTTTAGAAAAAGATTGTCATCTCCCATGTCCTTGCGTAAAGTGTAACTATGCGGGTTTTTAGGCATAGTTTTAGCAACTATCCATTTACTCCCTTGTAGTTTTCTTCCAATAATTTCATCATCAAGATTAAAGTGTCCTCTTGTTTTGTATTCATCGTATTTCCAGAGTTTTTTCTGGAGGCTCATATCAACTTTTTCATTATTAACTACATTAATATTATTTTCAGCTAAAAAATTCTTTAAAATATGTCTGTAGCAAAACTCTTGCTCCTTACCATGACCACATAAGGCTATTTTAGTCTTACTATGAGTTTTGCATAAGTTATTGAAGGTTGAGGTTATTCTTTCAAGTCCAATTCTCTCTAGATTATTTTGGTAAAGTAAGTAGCAGGATTTGTAGTCTCCTGCCTTTTCATTGTAAAAGTTTCTAAAAGTATTTAATCCTCTTATTCGCTCTACTTTGTCTTTACTACTGTAATTGCCATATACTTTCCCTACAATACTTATAGGAATGTAATAATTCTCTAATAGTTTATCTAACTCTGAAAAGTTAGAAGTTATTATCTCTGTTATATCATTCATATTTACTGTTTTTTATATATTGGAATAAATAAATCGTTCTACTGCTGTATGTAGCCATAGCTACCTTTTACTTTTTTTCCTAATGTTTATAGTGTTTTTTCCTTGTTATTATAAATGATTGTAATAAGTCTGATTCTACTATTTTTATATATTTCCCATTTGTTCTCAATCTTCCAGCTATCAAAGGACTAGACAATTTAATTGCTTGTAGGTGCTCAATACCTATTTTTTTCCCCTGACTATTAATTAGGAATGGAATGTTTTTCTTAACAAAAACCATTTTAGATTCAATTGCCCATTTCTTTATTTTATTAGCTCTAGAATTGCATATTCCCAAACGCTTTGCTATATAACTTATCGCTAAAGGATGAAAGTCTTTAGAATAAAAATGCCAATTCATATTGGTATCAGCCATCCTTGACACCGATTGGTTTTTTCTATTCATTAACTTTTTAATTTTTAGACAATCTGTAATTAGCGTAGCCGAAAGAAACTGTTTGAAATCTGTATAATCATCATTCTCAAATAATACTGCCGCAAGAGGCTCTAATTTTAATTTTTTGCATAATTGTTTGTAGCTAATTATTCTATAATATTTTTTCTTTGTGTTGACAGTAATCCATCGTTTTTTTATTAACCATTTTACAGCACCTCTTGTCCATTTTTCTGACATTTCTATGTCAGAAGACCATGCTGATACCCCAGTGGTTTCATATTTCACGTGACCACTTGAAATTTGTTTAAAATACACATAGAGTTTTAAATGGTTGACTTTACCATTTAATAGAGCATATTTGCAAAGGGAGATAGGTATGGATGAATAAATAGGTTTCAAATCTGTATCTGATTTTGAACATTATTATTCATTAAATAGTATAAACCAGCTTCTTCTAAAACTGGCTTTAAATCATATAATTTTTTAAAATCTAAGTATACTTGGTTCGAAAGTAGTTTCGTTCCGTGTACTAAAGAGAAAACCTCAACATTTACTTGTTGAGGTTTTTTTATGTTTTAAAAGTATGCTCAAAAGGCTTTTAAGAACTATATTCTTTGAAGACGTTTACTAAATACCAAAAACAAAATACCACATAATAACCAAGCTGGTAGTGTTACAAAAGACAAGAAAACATCAAACTGTATAGATATATAGTAAAATACACCAAAACTAATTGCCCAAGCCCAAAAAACAGCTTTATTAAAAGATAAGTTAGCAAATTCCGCATAGTTTTTCTTTATCCCAAGTTTTTCTGCAAAGAAATGTTCAAAAACAATAACGGCTCCAAAAGGTGCTAAGATAAATCCGTAAAGGGCCACGAAACCTAAAAGTTTCATTGCAAATGCAGGAAATAAGCCTGCAACCGTTGCCAAAGCACCTGCTAGAATAGTAACCTTTGCTGTAGATAATTTTGGTAAAATTGCTTGAAAAGCTAAACCTGCTCTATAAATTGTTGGGTTTGCAGTGGTCCATCCAGCTAAAACTACAGCGATGATTCCAAAAACACCAATAGCATTGTGTGCCAAAGGTCCAGGAGCAACAGGTGGTGCTTCTCCATTATTTAAAAAGGCTAATGCTTCGGGTGATTTTAAATATACTGCATACAATAAGGCGGCAGCAATCCAAGCCATATAATGGCCAACATACATTCCTGCAGCCGTTGTCCATCCTGCTTTTGCTTCTTTTGCAAATCTAAATACTGATAAATCAGACATACCAATATGCATAGCGCCATTTGCAAACCAAGACCATATTACAACATGCCAAAAAGTAAATTTTAATTGTCCTGGAAAAGGTTCTGAACCTTCTCCCCAAATATTCCAAAAATCAGAAAAGCTAGCAACTCCTAATTGATTTAGAGCTACAACACCACAGGCTAAAAAAGCAACTACAATAATTGGAGACATCCAATTGGCAGCTTTTGTAACTGTGTCATAACCACGTGCTGCAATAATAGAAATTACAGTGCCTATTAAAACAACTATAATAACCCACGTAAATCCATTTGGTAACGTATCTGATAATTTTGGCATTGGCATATCAAAAGGAATACCAACAGCCGTTGCAGAAACGGTAATCATAGAACCTGCTAAAAAGCAAAATAAAATTCCGTTTGCTAAATTATAACCCGTCACTAATTTTCTACCACAAATTTTTTCTAGTTGAAAATATAAAGTCAATCTATTTTTAACAGCAATTTCTGCCGTTAAAAAACGCCAACTTAAAACCGCTAAAAGATTTCCTAATAACAACCCAATAATTAAATCGAACGCACTAACACCGGCCGTTAAAAACAGAGGGCCAATCATAAACTCTGTACCTGCAGCATGTTCGCCTGCATACATACCCAAAAAGCTTTTCCAACCTTTTAATTTTGATTTTGGCACTGGTTCTCTTTCAAATTCTCCTCCAGCAATTTCTTCAATTTGATCTGACTCTATGCTAACTTGACTCATATATTTGTGTTCGTTTGGTTGATTATATTAGGTGATTTGGAAAATCTTCTACTCGTTCACAACAAATCTGTTCCATTACCTGTTGTAATTCTGTTTTTAATAATGAAATTGTATGATCTCCCCCTTTATTACCGAGTGCCGAAACTCCGTACATAAAAGAACGTCCCATAAAAGTAAATTTTGCGCCAGATGCCAAAGCCCTTGCAACGTCTGGTCCGGAACGAATTCCACTATCCATCATTACTTCTATTTGATCGCCATATTTTTCTGCAATAGATTTTAATGGTTTAATAGATGATTCTCCTGCATCTAACTGTCTTCCACCATGATTAGAAACTATAATACCATCTATGCCTAAGCGTATAGCTTGTTCTGCATCATAATGAGAAGCAACTCCTTTTAACACCAATTTGCCTTTCCACATATCACGAATCGGCTTAATTTTATCTTCGTTTAATCTACCAGAAAACGTTTGATCCATAAATTTACCCAATTGATTTAAATCTAGACCTTTTGGCATGTATGGTAATAAATTTGCAAAACCAGGTATGCCGTGTTTTAACGTTTGTAAGCTCCAATGTGGTCTTCCAAAAGCCTGCAAAATATTATTTAAATTCATTTTAGGCGGCATCGCCAAACCATTTCTAATGTCTCTTGGCCTGAAACCAAAACTTGGCACATCGCACAAAATAACTAAAACCGGGCAATGTGCAGCTTCTGCCCTTCTAATAATATCGTCTCTTAATCTATCTTCTGTTGGATGATATAATTGAAACCAAGATTTTCCTTCTGTTAACTCTGAAGCTCTTTCTATACTTGTGGTTGTTACGGTACTTAAAATAAACGGAATATTATGATCAAAAGCTGCTTTTGCTAAAATTTCTGGCGAATTTGGCCAAATTAATCCTTGCAGACCAATTGGAGAAATGCCAAAGGGAGCATCGTATTCTATGCCGAATAATTTTGTTTTTGTTGATGAGCCTCCGTGATTTCTTAAATAATTAGGCTTTAATTGTACTTCTCTTAATTCTGATGTGTTTCTGCGTAAATTCACATCTTCATTGCAACCGCCATCTAAATATTCAAAAGCAAATTTTGGAATTTTTTGCTGTGCTCTTGTTCTTAAATCGTCTATTGATGGATATCGTGTGTCTATTTTTAATGCCATAATTTATTTGAGAATAAAAGGAACATGTTTTTTAAGTGAATAATTTTCTTTTAAGAATTTTGAATTTAATTTTTTATCAGAAATTGAAATTGCAGCGCCAAGTGCAGACCCTAAAGAGGCATCCGTAGTTCGTAATTTCATCCCTCTAAAATAATGTGATAATAATTTAATATATAAATCATTATTACTAAAACCACCATCAATGTATAATCTTTTTACATCGTCTGTACCAATACATTTTTTAATACTCTCTAGTTGTAATGTTACTAGTTCTATCATTAATTGATGATACGCATGCTCAAACTTATTATAAGTGATTTTTGTTTTTTTAGGCATGTTAGGCACCGTAATGCTTTCCCATTTAAAACAAGGTTGAAAGTCTTTCATAATTTCGAAAAACACCTCATAATCAAAAGATACATTTCTATGAAAATCGTCTGAAACCCCAAAATGTTTGTCTAATTTTTTAACCTGAATTTTGTATTCATTTCCTAAAAATAAACGGGTTGCTTTTACGGGTTTTCCATTAATACGCATGTAATTAATAGTGTTTCCATCCTCAGTATTATCAGCAATTGGTTTTTTTGCAAACGGATTAAAAACAATGCTCCAAGTACCTGTAGAAACTAATGCAAATTTTTTCTTGACACTTCTTACATACGGTAAAAGTGCGGCAGAACTATCATGAATTCCTACTCCTATTTTAATACGTTTGCCATTATAATTCATGTTTATACTAGTTTCCGTAGAAACAATTGGTGGCAAAATTTTATGCAAATTCTCTGCATAAACCCAGTCATGATAATCTTTTTTATCATAGTTCCACAAAGCTGTATGGCAACCAATACTTGTATATTCACTTAAAGGAATGCCTGTAAAAACATAACTTAAATATTGCGGAAGATGTAAAGAGTATTTAATTTTTTTAAAGATTTCTGGCTTTCTGTATTTTAACCAATACAATTGAATTCCTGAATTTAACATGCTTAAATCTGAGCATACTGTTTGCTTCAAAAACGCTACTTTTGGACCATATTTTGCAAAGAAATCATCTATTAATTTCTGATCTATCGGTTTAATATAATTGTATAAAGGTGTTAAAGGATCGCCATTTTCGTCAATATGAACAAAACTTGCTCCGTAGGTAGAAAAATTAATGGCCTCTATATCGTATTTTTCGGCTTTTAAAATCAAGCTAAAAACTTCTTTTAACCATTTTTGCAATGCTGGTAAATTTTCTGTAGGAAAACCGTCTTCATCTACAATTTCATCAAAATGTATGTATTCTTTATGAACTTGTTTAAAATCTTCATCAAATAAAAAAAATTTTTTATTGGTTTTTCCGATATCAAAAACTGCAGTAACTTTTTGTTTCATTCTAAATATTATAAACCGGTTGCTACTGTATTTCTTCCTCTTTCTTTTATCAATTGATTTCTAACATCTAAAGATCTGTATGCGTTTATTGGACTAATAACCCCACCGGAATTTAAACGAGCTCTTTCTATTAAAGGGCGCACGTCTGTTCTGTAAGCACCTTGCAAAATTTCTTGACATTTTACAACATCATTGTCTAATTGCGCCGCTTTTAATTCTTCTTGATCAATTAATAAAGCTTTTGCAAATGCTTCTTGAATAGCTTCTAAAGATTGAATTAAATCTTCTAAAGGATCTTTTACATTATGACTCGCATCAATCATCCACGCTAAATCTGGATTTTGGGGATTGTTTTGCATACCGTATACTAATTCATTAAAAATCAAGAAAAGTGCATAGGGCTTGATACTACCAACTGTTAAATCGTCATCGCCATATTTACTATCATTAAAGTGAAAACCACCAAGTTTACCTTTTAATTGTAAAATTGATACAATTTGTTCAATATTACTATTTGGTAAATGATGTCCTAAATCTACTAAAGTAAACGCTTTTTCGCCACAACCATTAGCCAACATTAATGAAGCACCCCAATCTTGGATAACTGTGCTGTAAAAATTTGGCTCATACGGTTTGTATTCTATTAACATTTTCCAATCTTCTGGCAAACCTTTGTAGATATCTTTTAGACTGTTTTGAGTATTTTGAAAAGCAGTTTGAAAGTTATTTTGACCAGGAAAACAAGAACCATCAGCCAACCAAACCGTTAAACTTTTAGAACCTAGTTTGTCTCCAATTTTAATAACTTCTAAATTGTGTTGTATTGCCTGTTCTCTAACATCCTTATTTGTATTGCTTAAAGAACCATATTTATAGCTTTCTGATGCACTTTTTTGATCTTGAAAAGTATTAGAGTTTACAGAATCGAACTTTATATGTAACGAATCTGCTTGTTGCTTAATTGCAGCATAATCCGAAGGAACATCCCAAGGGATGTGCAAAGAAACGGCTCCTGCAGTTTGAGTTAACGCATGTAAAACTCCAACATCTTCTAATTTTTGTTCTAAAGTTGATGGTTCTCCGTAAAAAGAAAAACGCCCAAAACGAGTTCCACCTGCTCCTAATGCCCAACTAGGAATTGCTACTTGAAATTCTGATAATTTTGATATAATTTCTTCAACTTTATGACCATTTTTAGTGAGTTTATTTGCTAAGAAATCAAAATTATCGTTGTGATCTTCAAGAATACTCTTGTTCGTATTTTGAATATGTTCTTTATTTATTTTCATTACGTTTCTTCTTTTGGTTTAATAATTAGAGAATTCTCTCAATTTAAAAAACTTCCATAAATAATGGTTTCATCTATGGAAGTTTAACATTTAAATTAATTCTACTTTATAACAATTATCTTACAAATGCATTGGCCATCCCGCCATCTACATTGATTATATTTCCAGTAGATTTATCGAGTATTCCTACTAAAGAAAATACGCCGTTTGCAATATCATTTGGTGTTATAATTTCATTTAATAAATTTCTTTTTGCATAAAAAGCAGGCAATTCGGCTACGGTAATTCCGTTTGCTTTTGCTCTACCCTCTGCCCAAGCACCTTCCCATATTTTACTACCTATAATTACGCCATCAGGATTTACGGTGTTTACTCTAATTTTATCTTTACCCAATTCTGCAGCTAACAAACGAACCATATGCTGTTGTGCAGCTTTTGCGGTTCCGTAAGCTACATTATTTGGCCCCGCTACTAATCCGTTTTTACTTGCTATTGCAATATAATCGCCACCAAGACCTTGTTTGCGCATAATTGCAGTTGCTTGTTTTGCTAAATCAAACTGACCTTTTACTAAAATACTTTGTAAAATATTCCAGTCTTTATCTGTAGTATCTTCTAAAGCTTTAGAAATTGCTAAACCAGCACTGTGCACAATAATATCAACTCCTCCAAACTCTACACATGCTTTTTTATAAGCAGAAGCTATAGATTCTGTATCTGTTACATCGCAAATTGCGTACGTAGAAACATCTCTTTTGTAAGTTGCGTGTGCTTCAATTAAGCTTTGCTCGTTAATATCTGTTAAAACAACATTTGCTCCTTCTGCTGCTAATTTATCTGCAATTGCTTTTCCGATTCCGCCTCCAGCACCTGTTACAAAAGCAACTTTTCGAGACAAGGGTTGTTCTTTTGGCATTCTTGATAATTTAGCCTCTTCTAATAACCAGTATTCAATATCAAAAGCTTCTTGTCTTGGTAATGAAGTGTATGAAGTTATTGCTTCTGCACCGCGCATTACGTTAATTGCATTGATATAAAACTCGTTTGCAACTCTAGTTGTTTGTTTGTTTTTAGCAAAACTAAACATTCCAACTCCAGGATAGATGATTATTACAGGATTTGCATCACGAACTGCAGGACTATTTGCTTTTTTACAGGTATTATAATAATCTACATATTCTTGTCTGTAACTTTCAAAAGCAGGCTCTAATTTTTTAAAGACTGCATTTGCATCAGAAAGGTCTTCATTTTTATCTAACTTTAAAACTAAAGGCTGAATTTTAGTTCTTAAAAAGTGATCGGGACAAGAAGTACCCATTGGCGCTAATCTTGCCAAATCATTGCTGTTGACGAATTCTAAAACAACATCTGTATCAGAAAAATGACCAATCATTCTATTTTCCGAAGAACATAAGCCCCTTAACAGAGGCATAATTTGAGCTGCTTTTTCTAAACGATCTTCTTTAGGAAGGCTTTCAATTTTTTGACCTCCAAAAACACTTCCTTTTTCCTTAATTTTTTGCTCAATATACTCAGAAGCAGTCTCAATAACCTCTAAACTATTTATGTAACATTCGTAAGAAGTGTCTCCCCAAGTAAATAAACCATGAGAACCTAATACAATTCCTCTAATTCCGGGATTATCTTCTAAACATTTTTCTATTTGCAAACCTAAATCGAAACCTGGTCTTTGCCAAGGCACCCAGCCCATTGTATCGCCCCAAATTTCTTTGGTTACTTTTTCACTGTCTTTTGCAGCAGCTACAGCAATTAATGCATCTGGATGTAGATGATCTATGTGTGCAAATGGTAAAAGACCGTGCAAAGGAGTATCTATTGAAGGTGCTTTGCTGTCTAAATCATAAATACAATGATTGAATAAACCAACCATTCTATCTTCATCGGCTAAACCACCATAAACGTTTTTTAAATCACGTAATCTTTTTGTGTAGATTCCTGCAATTCCGCTTCTATTTAAAGTACCTATATCACCACCAGAACCTTTGATCCACATTACCTCTACTTCTTCATTTGTAAGTGGGTCTTTCTCTATCGTTCTACAGCTAGTATTACCACCACCATAATTAGTGATTCTTAAATCTGCGCCTAAAATGTTTGATCTATATAAGAATAATGAAACTTGGTCATCTCCAAAAGCAGTTGCCTTTTCTTCGTTCCACAAATAATCTACATGCTTAAATTTTTTTGTACTAGTTTTCATAAGGAATCTTAAATATTTTTAGCTAAAATAAAGTACTATCAAAATATTTCTATCCTGTACTGTACTGCACAGATAAAGGTAGTGTAGATAGTTTTTACTTAAAGTGCATTTAAAAGTTGAAAATTAAAATATTATGTTACAAAAACCTTTTTAAAAACTTATTTTATTTAGTTGTTTTTTTTAAAATTACAGGGTACAACAGGATGCTCTTTTCCTTTCAAATTTATTCATTTGATTTTGTTGATTTCATGGATTATTGTATATTCTCTTGGCAATTTTATATATTTGTGTACTAAATTACACCTTATTTAAGACTGATAAATACAGGGAAAAAGATATATTTGATAAAATCATTTAAGGTTTAATAACACCTATAAAACTGTTTTATGTTTAAATTTATAACTATTGATGAAAATTCTAGAATTCCTAAATATCAACAAATTGTTGACTCTATAATTCATAATATTTCTATTGGTAAATTAACAATGGATCAAAAAATACCCTCTATAAATATGTTTAGTGAGGAGTTTTATCTATCTAGAGATACCGTAGAAAAAGCATATGGTATTCTTAAAAAACGAAATATAATTACTTCAATTAGAGGTAAAGGATATTATATTAGTAGAACTGAGTTAATTTCTAAAGTAAATATTTTATTTCTTGTTAATAAATTAAGTACTTATAAAATGAGAATTTATACTTCTTTTTTAGAAAATATAGGCACCAATTCTCATACAGATTTGCATATTTATCATTGTGATGAATCTTTGTTTTTAAACCTAATTAGTAAATATAAATCTTCTTACGATTATTATGTAATTATGCCTCATTTTAAGACAGAAGATTTAAAACATGTAAGTTTTACGGATAAGGTAATAAAAGAAATTAATAAAATTCCGCAAGAAAAATTAATAATTTTAGACAATGCAAAACCAGGTATAGAAGATAATCTTACCGAAATTTATCAAGATTTTGAAAATGATATTTACGATGCTTTAAAACAAGGTATTGATAAAATTAGTAAGTATAAAAAAATAATGTTAATCTATCCAGAGAGATCTGTGTACCCTTATCCACGAAGGATTTTAACAGGTTTTAGAAAATTTTGTGTCGAGTATAAACTTGATTTTGAAATTTTGAATGAAATCTATCCTGATATGATTTTAAAAAAGGGCGATTTATTTATTACTATTGAAGAATCTGACTTGGTAAATTTAGTAAAACAAATTCGTGAAGATGAGTTTATTTTAGGAAAAGAAATAGGTATCATCTCATACAATGAAACTCCTTTAAAAAGTTTATTAGGCATTACTGTAATGTCTACCGATTTCAAAATTATGGGCGAAACAGCAGCAAAAATGATTTTAAATAAACAAAAAGGTAAAGTAAAAGTACCTTTTAATTTTATTGAGAGAGAATCGCTTTAAAGTATAAGCATTACATCTTTATTAAATCTACCAATTATTCTTTTTGATTGATAAAACTCATCAATATCTTTTTAACATCAGCAACAGTTCCCATTTTTAAACCATTTTTGACGTTTGCTCCAGTTATCCAATATAAAACCATACCTGCATCGGAACAATCCCATTTGCCTTTTTGAAATTTAACAACATTGTCATTTTCTGCGATTTTTCCTTGAATCCAAACTTGTTGTAAACGCTCGTCTTTATGGTTTTTTGCCCAATCCCAATCTTCAAAATTTACTTTTAAGTTTATATTCTGATCTGGAATTCTAACTTCTTCAATTCCGAAATCTAAAATTTGTTGCCATTTATAAAAATCCCCAGCATTATCATTTGCGGGATGATGCGTTATTACTTTAACATATTTGTGTTTTTCTTTTTTGGAAGCGTCTAAAGCAAAACCAATAATATCTGGCTCACCAGCTTCTATAATCCAAAGTGGATTTTCATCCGAAGAAATATTTATTGCCTTTGTTAAATCTTTAATGGTTTGTTCTAATTGCCATTTTGCATCAAAAAAAGTAAGTGTATCAAAACCACCCCATCGCCTTGCTGTTACATCGCAAGCACTTTGCATTAAAGCATGTCTTTCTTTTTCTGCTTTTTCTTATATTTTCTCTCCCCGAATTAAATCACAACTATGAGAATAATGCACCAATCTTTTTTCAAGACCAGAAGATCTTAGTAAAGCTAAAGATATTGCGGTTCCGCCTAAATCGTCTGGATCTGCAGAATTACCATCAGCAACAATGGCAATTCTCCCTTTTGGCGGGTTTATAATTTGTGCGGATATTGCAGTGGCTATTGAAAATAAAGCTACAAACAACCATTTTATTTTTAACATGATACGTCTTATTTTTAGCACCAAATAAATATAATTAAAAACCTTCTAAATTATAGAAGGTTTTTAATTATTACTATCAGTATTTTTAATTTGAATATAAAATATTTATCTCATAATTAATTTATTGACATATGTGTTTTGATTATCTCCAATAACTTTTATAAAATAAACCCCTGGTTTAAACTTACCATCATTATTTATTTTTATTTTTCCTAAGGTAGTAGCAGTTCGATAAATAGTTTTCCCTAAAGTATCCGTAACAATAATAATTGCTTTATTAAAACCATTTAATGCTATTGTAAACCTATTATTGGCAGGATTAGGATATACTTTTACGGATGTTAATTCAAGTTTTTCATCATCTAAACTAAGTGGCGTACTTGCTAATTCTACTTGCCATTTACTTCTGTTATCTGTGTTTTCTGAGTGTATAATTGTATTATCTGTTTGATTGTATAAATATCTTACAGCATTTCTAATTTCAAAACGATAGATTCCATCTCCTTCATAAATAACAGTCCATTGTTTGTCACTATCTTCTCTTGGTGCTGCAAAACTTGTGTTTATTATTGCTCCAACTGGGCTTCCTGCTGCTCTTAATATTCCTCTATTAGTGGTACTATTGATATTAAAATAATCGCCAGCTTTTACAAACTCCCATTCTTTATCTGCGCCAACACCAGAAATGCTTGCAATAACTGCTGTTTCTTCAGAATCCAAATATCTGCCAGTTTCTAGATTCTTTATCCTATATATTTCTCCTGTTAAATCTGTATAATCTTTATTTTGAATAGTGACTGTTATTTCTGAAGAAGAAATACTTTCGTTTTTATCATTGTAAGCAACTGCTTGAATAATATATAGACCTGCTGTAACTGGTATCCAGTTTACTGAATATGGAGCAGTAGTGTCTTCTTCAAATGATGAACCATCAATTTTAAAATCTACTTTAGAAATAACACCAGTATCTGTAGAAGCATTTGCAGAAAGCGCTACAGTTTCGCCAGTATTAAAAGTTTGATTATTAAATGGAGATGACAGAGAGACATTAAAGGGTTGTTGTACAATATCTAAATCAATAACCTGTAAATAGATAGGTTGTGCATCTCCAGTTTTTTTCTCCATTAAATAATAATACAACTTTCCGTCTGCAATATGCACTTGGCCATGATTAAAATATTTACCACTATTTGCTTGATAAATTCTCGTAAAATTATTGGTTCCTCCTTCTGCTTTCTCAACAAATACGCGCCCATTATTAGTTAAACCAATAATATAAATATCACTTCCTGTGGTATAAATCGATTCTGCACCAGAAAAATCAGTAGTGGTTATAAAATCTGGATTGCCTGCTTTTTTATAAGTATGTACTTGCTTCGTTTCATTATTTTCATTGTCTTTTACTTGACTTATAAGATGTACATCTCCATTATCAGTTACTGTCCAATCAAAACCACCAACAATATAAACTTGATTTGCTGCAGTAGTTGCAACTAAATCTCCGGGTTCTGATACTTTTACCAAATCAGCAAAAACTAGTGGCAACGCAAAACTGTCTCCTCTGTAATTATTCCAACTACCTGTACCGTCTTGATTGTCTGAATAGGCGTAATAAATTCCGTTTTGATATTCATATTTATCATTATTATTTGATGATCTGCGTTGAAAACCAACTCTAATCTTACCGTTTACATATTTCATATTTCCATACAAACCCCAATTGTAATCTTCGCCTCTGTTTTTAGCATTTAAAATATTAAAATGTGTAAAACCTGACCAAGAAGAAGTACTTGCAGTATATTTAGAAAACTTATATGCACCATTATTATTACCACCTTCTCGCATGTACATAAAAAGGTCTCCAGAGTCGTTTAGAAAAAACTGCGGATATGTTAATTCGGAAAAAGCAGCATAATTCTCTGCCCTATTTAAACTTAAATGCTTGTATCCATCATTAGTGTTTTTTACAAACTGATTCAGGCTAAAATCTTCATCAGAAGCGGACGCAGCATTTTTAACAGAAAAAGAATATCTAAAATAATCATTACTTAAACTACCATTTGCCGGCTTTGTTCTTCCATAAGCGTGCATATCATACAGTAAATGGATTGTGCCATCTAACGGACTTATGGCAACAGCGATTGTATTGTGAGATTCTCCTAACCACCAATTATTTTGAAAACCACTGTGTTGATGTGGAAATTCAATAGTTTTTAAAGTTCCTGTAATCGTATTATAACGCGTTAACATTACATGGCGATTTTCTTTACCTCCTTTATACCAAGTCATAAAAACAAATTCTTTATAGGTTTTTATACAATCTCCATGTGGTGTAATAATGTTTCCAAAAACATAATCATAAGGAGCATCTACGCCTGTATTAGCGGCATCATTATCAACTTTAGACCCATTAAAATGCAAACCAAAATCAGAAATTTTAACCTCTTTTTCTAAAGTTACTTGTGCGCTCACAATAGCATTTAAACTTAAGAAAAAGCAAAATAATGCAATACGTTTTTTGCTTTTAATTTTAAGAAATTTAATTGTTATACTTTTTTTCATCTACTATTAATTTGCTTTTATTAAAAATAATGCATTTTAAAATGCAATTTGTCTAAAAATCTAACAGAAACTATCCTGAGGCATCCTGCTACATCCAATTAAACCTTTTAACTATAACTAAGAAAATGTTCAATTTTAATTTAATTAATCATTTTTCAACTCATAAAGAATTAATAATATATCTGTTTTGTAAATAATTATAATTGCCATCATTGTTTTATTGGTTTAGTTTTAATCGCATTCGTCAATTTATTACACAATTAGAACGCGTTTAGTATCATAAAATTTAAACGGGTTAGTACAGGATGATAAGAAAAAATAAATTTATTCTTTTTGATAAAATTAATATTTATTTAACAAGTAGATTGATCACAAATAAACTAAATAATAAAAAATGAAAAAAAAAATTAGACTTAACTTTAGTTATAAAATTAAGCTTAATCCTATTAACGGGTTTTGCATTTTCTTGCTCTAATAATGACGAAATTGAACCGTTATTTTATGAATCTGTTTTAGATAAATCATTACAATCAAAAAAAGTATCTCAATCCATAGGTACAGCAGCCAGAGCACTAGTGTGCGACTCAACATTTCCTGCACTTGGCCCTGATGCACCACAATCATGTTCTGATGTTTCAACCCCAAACAACAACGGAAAATTAGATTGCAGAACAAGTGAAAGTTATGGAGGGTACGATAATATTGGTGCCTCATGGGGAAAATACAAAATAAGGGGTGGATCAACAAGATACAATGGCACAAAAACTAGAGTAGAACGCTTCTTTAACAAGCTTTCTCAAGAAAACAATACCAACACAATTCTTACTGGTAGGTTTAGAATCTACGATTTAAGTGATGGTAACACTTGTATCATTCAATCTCACGCTGGAGGGCAAATCATGAAAGGGGTAGAAGCCGGTAAGACAAATCGTAGTGCACAGTTTTTGCTTTATGCAAGAAAGAGCGGCAGTCAAATTGTATTAGAAACTCATGTTACTACAAATCCATATACTACAGATTCTGGCGGCAGTAGAACTGCATTGCAACTAAAAACTATTAATTACGGTCAAGAATACACCTTTAGGTATGAAACAGGATACAACTCTTCTAATACCGCTTTTTCGTTTATAAAAGTAGGCGGCACAGAAAGATCAATAACTCACAATCACACTACACAAAGGGTATATACAAGATATGGCGCATATGGCACAAGTGATACTGGCGATGTAACTGCACACATTCAGTTTAAAGATATTAACTTATGTAGAAATTAAATGATATCTAAAATTAAAAAAAAGAGACTTTCTTCGTTTATTAGAAAGTCTCTTTTTTCATTATTTTTATTTTAAAATTAATTTAATTATTAATCAGTAAAATTAATTTGCTACAATGTTTGGCAAAAACATAAAGCTAACAGGAAACTCTTTTTGTATTGTAATTTAATTGATAACCGATAGTATTAAAACATAGTTTTTAACTTACAAAGGCTTATTAAAACGAATTTATTTTTAGCTCAATTATGTGTTTTCCAGGCGATAATCTAATTAATTCAAAGGCAGCTGGTACTTTTGCGCCATTATGAAGTAAATCTTTGCCATCTAAATTATTTAATGAAAACTCTGCAACCATATTTGCAGGAATTTCAATTTCATAGGTTTGTAATCTTGGTCCGTTAAATGTGTAGGATGCTTTTATAGTTCCTCTAACTGTTGGCACTTCAATAGAACTCGATTTTAATTTGCTCATTTGTGGCTTAATTGCAGCAATACCAAATCCTGCCGTTTTTGGTTTAATGCCCCATAATCCTCTAGGAATTGCGTTTGCCGGAACTGCGCCCCAAGCATGATTCCAATCTAAATTGTTTTTAAATTTGTAGTCCCAAGCTTCTAAAGTTATACTAGAACCAATTCTAATCATATTATACCAACTTCTTTCTGCTTTACTTGCTAATAATTCTAACGCATAATCTTCTTCGCCTGCATTGTATAAACCATCCATTAAAAACTGAGAACCGTAAACACTACATGCCATTCCTCTAGATTTCACAAATTCTACTACCGATTTTAAATGTTCGTCTGGCACTAGACCAAAAGCTAAAGGCATCATATTTGCGTGTAAGGAGGCGTGGTCTGTGCCAATTCCGTCAACATAAATTCCTAGTTTTTTATCAAACATTTGTTCGTTTAGTGCTTTTTTTACTTTTGCTGCTCTTAACTCAAAATCTAAAACTTCTTGGGTTTTCCCTAAGATTTTAGCAAAAACTGACATGATTTTCATATTCTCAAAAAAGAACGCATTAATAACAGTACTATACTCTTTAAATACAAAACCATCTCTTTCTCCTTTGGTTTTGCTTCCATTAAAATTAGCGGATGGCCAATCAACAATATCCGTTAATGGTTTTTTATAATCATCTTGAAAACCCAGTTTACGCATAAACTCTTTATCCACTTTTGTAGATGTAATTAATCCGTCTTCATTAGATAATTCATACAAAGTTTTATGCTTTAAAGCTTCGTAATAACGTGCTATCAGTTCCGTATTTCCTGTGTACATATAATCCGCATAAATAAGCAATGCCACATGTTGCTGCCATTCTGTTGGCCATGTAGGATTTTTCATAAAATACTCAATCGTACGTCTTGCCATTGCATATTCTCTGTCTGTTGTATAATGGCTTAACTGATTTAAATACGCGTCTGCTTCATACGGAATTCGTTCTCGGTCACCATCTACATATAAACCATTAAAAGTGGTGGCTTTTATGGAGTATTTTGATAAATCCCAAACCTGATTTAAGATATCATTGTTGCTTTCAAAACTACTTGCTTTTTCATCCCAAAAGGTATGATACGCTAATTGTGTAAAATTATTTGCTGTAATTGTTTCTTGATTTCCTTCTACTTCTGCATATCTAAAAGGCACCAAAGGTGGAAATCCTTTTGGCAACGGAATTGCTTTATTTATTTTTGTATTTCTTTCATCTGTTTGTACTAAAATTTGATACTCTTTTTGTCCAGGTTTTACATCAACCTTTATTTCTTGATACCGTATAGTGCTTTTTTCTGGCGGACTTCTATTTACATTTCCTTTATCATCTAGCATTTCTCCAACTCTAAAAGTTAAGGTGTGCGGTGTTTTTGCATTGTAGGTGAAATTGATGGTTGCAAATGCAGCTTTGCCAAAATCTATAAAGAAGAAATCTCCTCTTTTTTCGAATTTTACAGGTTTAATTTTATCAATTTGAAATTTATTTTCTGTGGATATAATATAGTTATCACTTTTACCAACTGTAAATTTTTGCGCTTCTGCATAATCTACCAATCGGTTTTCTTCTTCCCAAATTCTAACTTTCCAAAAATAGGTTTTTCCTATTTCTAAAAGCTTTCCTTGATACTCAACATTTGTGGATTCGCTTGATCTTACTTGTTGACTATCCCAAACATCGCCATAATTATTTTTGATGTTCTCTAGAGATGAAGCTACTAAAATTTGATATGCAGATTGAAACTTCGATTCAATAGGAACCGTCCAACCAAACTCTGGTTTTGTATCAAAAATCTGAACATCCGTTCCTGGATCTCTAATTAATTCGACCGTTAAATCTGTTGGCGGATTTCTATATTTATTGCTATTTCTTTTGATAAGCGCATCTGTTTTAGCTCTTAAATTTGCTAAAATTTGTCTGTATTTCTTTTTACCAACTAGGTTATCTATCTCTTTTGGATCTTTTTCTAAATTGTATAATTCCTCAATTCTTTTATCATTTACATATCTAAAATATTTCCATTCTTTAGTTCTTACGCCTTCACTTGGCGGAATTTCGCTAAAATCCCAAATATGTTCTATTAAGATTGTATCTCTAGCAATAGTGATTGTTTCTTTATCTACCAATGCTTTTAAACTTTTTCCTTGCCAAGATGTTGGCGCTTTTACGCCTGCATAATCTGCAATGGTTTGGGTAACATCAATATTTAAAACCATTTCTTCAATATCTTGATGCTTGTTCACTCTTGGATCAAAAACAATTAAAGGAACACGAATAGAATTGTCATACATTAACCATTTTCCTGCTAATTGACGTTCGCCTAAAAAGTAGCCATTATCACCCATCACAATGATAATTGTGTTTTTATCCAAGCCTTTTTCTGCTAGTTTTTTACGGATTTTAGCAATTTCTAAATCAATTCCAGAAATCATTCTATAATATCCTTTTAAACTATGCTGATATTTTTCTGGTGTGTCAAATCTCCACGTCCAACGTAATCTATTAAAGCCTTTTTTTACAATTTCTGGCTGTGCATTAAAGTATGAATCATCACCCAAATCTGGACCAGGAATCGTAATATCTTGCAATAATTTATCGGTTTCTGCTTGCCAAAAATATTGATCTGGTGCACTGTCGTGTGCATGAGGTGCACTAAAACTTAACGATAAACAAAATGGTTTTTCTGCCGATGTTTTATCAATAAAATCTAATGCTTGCTGGCCAGTGTAACGCGTTAAATGAACAGTGTCTTTACCAATCGTTTTATAAAAATAACTTCTTTTGTCTTTATAACTATGGTTTCTATCATACGATTCAAATTCATTAAACTGTTTGTCTAAATCATCATATCTTACACCATATTTTCCAAAAAAACCTGTATAATAACCACTATTTTTTAGCAATGTAGGATACGAATTTGCCATATATTCTTCTCGTACATTACCTGTTTGAAAATTAAAATTATGCGAACGCTCATGCAATCCTGTTAAAATACTTGCTCTACTTGCTGCACAAATTGGCGTGGTTACAATGGCATTTTTAAAATAGGTTCCAGCATTTGCTAATTTATCCATTTCTGGAGTTTGCACATATTTATTGCCCACATAACCAATAGCGTCAAAACGCTGATCGTCTGTTAAAATAAAGATAATGTTGGGCCTATTTGCAGTTGTGTTCTTTTGCTGAGAATACAGCGTTTTATAACTATTAAAAACCAGTACTAAAACTACTAAAAACGTTTGTTTTTGCATAAAAAAATTTCTTTGATACTTCTATATTTCAATTATGAAACTAATTTAAAGGGTGATTTTAGCCTTAGAATTAGAGCTACTAAAATTAGATTAGATAAAAACAAATCCTGTCCTGTGCTATCCTGACTATAAAAATAAGAAATCCTTATCAAAATTGATAAGGATTTCTTGTAATGGATTTAAAAGAAACAATATTTAATTATAGATTATTCTTTTCGTTTTACCTGATGCTGTTTTCAAAATATACATTCCTTTAGAAAAAGCAGCTATATCGATACTTTTTCCTTCTCCTTTTTTAACTAAAGTTCCCAGAATAGAGTACACTTCCCATTGATGAGATTTGTTTAAATGAAACTTTCCATTTCTACTAGGAATCGGAAAAACATTTAAAGTTTCTTCGTTTATATTTACATTATTTGTGCTTAATGCACCAAGTCTATTTAATGTAACATAATCATAACTTGGGCCTGCACCACCAGAAGGAATTAGAAGTTCTAAAACCCAATTTCCTGCTTGTAAATCGAATGTTGGTGAAGTATAATCTCCAAAAACACCTGCTCCTATTACAATGATACCCGAATTTGTTGAACCTGCTTCTGCAAAAAATAATTCTCTAGAAGTTAATAAGTTTGGCGGCAATAATCTGGCCGAAAAAGGTTTTGAAACTGTAGAAAATGTTTTATAATTTACAAGCATTTCATAGCTTCCTGCTTGCGTTACATTTATAGTATATCTTGTATATTCATTGCCAGACAAAGCACCAGAAACAAAACCAGTTCCTGCTGCAGAAATATCTACATCTTCTCCTTCTGCCGTTCTATATTCTCCTCCAGAATTACCAACTGTTGAATCATGAAAAGCAAATCCTTCTCCGCCAATATCATAATCTTCTATTTGAATAATTCCAGGAACCGTATGCGCTATTCCGCCATAAGGTTGTGTTGGTGTGTTACTAACCAAAACAGTTATACTAGATTCTGACGTTCTATTTCTATCATCTGTTAAAACTATTTTTAACAAATAAGTACCTTCACTTTTATTTGCTAACAACACATCGTTTTGCCCGTTATATCCCCATTTAAAAGGAGCATTTGTAATTGTACGAACTGCAACATCATCAATAAAAAGTTGCATACTAACAATATTTGTTGCCTCTAATTTTGCAGTTGCTTCTACTTCAATATTTCCTCCTGGAACAATAGAACTTCCTTCGCTAGGAGTTACAAAAATTGGAGACTCTAAAGGTCTTACAAAATTAATATTTACTTTATCTAAATTAAATCCTCCGTTTTGAATATTTAGTTTTAAAACATGTAAACCTTGAGTTAATTCAATATCTTTTTTTACAGCATTTTGAAAGTCTGTTAATGAACTTGTTTGTGGTAGTGAAAAATTATCAAAAAGAACAACCTCATCAATTTCAATACTAACCAAAGAACCAGCAGTTAGTGCTGCATATACAAATTCAAAATCGTAGTTACCCGTATTTAAAATATTTACATCATATTTTAACCATTCTCCATTTTGAGTATCGCCAACGTAGGTAATACCGTTTTCTAAACCAACATCTACACCATCTGTATCATCCGCAGCACTTAACGTATTGTCGGCAGTAGTATCAAAATAACCAACATCTTGCCCGCCATCTTTATACTCCTCCGCTTCAATTGTACCTTCTATAATTTTAATAGCAGGGTCTAATGAAATATTAGTTATTTTACTTACTGACAGCGCTGGTAAAGTAATAGTACCTCCACCTTGTTTTATAAGTGTTAATGGATCTGCATAAAAGTCGATTGCAGCTACCACACCTACATTATTAAAAACTAAAGCTTCGTGTTTAAAACCACCCGCATACACAATATTATTAAATTTTAATTCAAAAACTACAGGTTTATCCGTGAGGTTAATTGCAAGGACACTTGTTTTACCATCTTTGGTTGTTGCTCTTGCATTTACAGCATTTACAGAGCCTCTAGAAGTTGTTAATTGAGCCGATGAAGTTACCGTACTTTTTAGCATAGTAGCATCTCTAAGTACGTCTTGAAGAATTTGATAAGTAGAAAAATATCCTCTTTTCTTTAAGGGATAAACAGGTTCTCTATTAGAACCTACTTCGACCATTGCGTTTAAAACTCTATTAAAACTAAACCAATTTGCTCTATCAAAAATTTGCTGATTTTCTGACATAAACAAATACGCATCTGCCATTCCTAAACACGCGCCTCCATGAACATCCGAACCTGCAGAAACGCCCCATTCTGTTAACCAAACCGGTTTTCCTGGTGCATAATTATTTCTAACCCAATTTACATCTTCTTCTAATTCTAATTTTGCGGTTAAGAGTGAAGTATATGCACTGTTGCTTTCTCCTGGCTGATCTGGATCTGCGCCTAGATATTTATGAATTGTAATTGCATCAAAATAAGTGCCATTGCCAATAATAGAATTGTTATAATTACCTTGATTTCTTCGCCAACCAAGCGGAATTGATAACTGAATATCTGGAAACTCTGCTTTTATAGCTGATGATACAGCAGAAGCTTCTGCTAAATATTTTGCCGGTGTAGAAGTTCTATATGAACGTTGATTCGTCCAAAAATGTTCATTTCCTAATTCTATAGCTTTTACTTCTAAACCTAATCCTAAATCTTTTTTTATTCTAGCAACACTACTTGGGCCATCATCAAAGTTAATAGTATAGGTCCACATCATATCATACCCTTTGCCGCCATTGCTGTCTTTTTTATCATTGTTTAAAGAAGCTACCCCTGCAATATGACCTTTAACGCTGCTTACATATGTATTTAACACATTTTGATGGGTTCCATTATCATAACTATCTTGCTGATAACCATCTGTTTGCCATTCATAAAAATTTGCCCAAACTCCATGCGGAAAACGAATGGTAACTGGGTCTACTAATTTGATGAAGCTTTTTTGAAGACTCGTATTAAAACCTTCAATATTATAACCTAACAGTTTATTATTAAAAAGTTCTGAACTTGTTGTTTCCACGTTTAAGGTGGCAGTAATTGTATTTGGCAAGTTAAAAGGATACTCTTGTGCTTGTATTTTTAAGTTAAAAACAAGCAAAGAAAGCACTAAAAAAATCAATTGAATGAAGTTTAAAGATTGCTTCTTAGAAAATGTAATTTTCATCATATTTTTAAATTTTATCATATCTTATTTTGAGAATATCTACAAAAAAGATGTTTTAATAGGTAAAAATAGAACTGAAAAAAAATTATAGCATCCTGCACTGTACTGTAAAACAGTTTAATAATATAGAATTACCAACGAAAATAAAGTAGGTTTTAAAAAATGGTATAACCAAATATAAAAGAAGTAGTATTATATTCTAAATCTAGAACAAAAAACTCATTATACAAATCTCTTGTTGTTTGATATCTTAGTTCTAAACTAAATTTATTTCTTAATTTATATCCTAATCCAAAAGCAAAATTATTTTGTTCTGATGTAACTTTATACTCTTTTTTATCGTTATAACTTAACGTTGAATTTCCATTAATATCATAAACATAAGAACCATTAATAAAAATTTTAGAATTCTCATTTAAAAAGAAATAATGTCTTATTCCTACAGGAATTTCTATGGATGTATACTTAATATTTGATTTTATTGTTGATGATTCTTTTTCGGAGTTATAGTATTGAAAAGTTGGTTCTACAATTACTGCCCATTTATTTTTATGAAAACCCATTATAAATTCAAATTCTAGGCCCGCTCTTAGGTTTAGTTTATTTCCATAATCCGCATCTATAGAACTTGAAATTAAATCAGGATTTGTAATTGATGAAAAATTTAGGCCTGGTCTTAAAGTGAAGTTGAAAAAATCCTTTTTTTGTTTTTCATCAAAATTTATAACATCAGAATTATTGCATTTATTCTTTAGCACAAAAAAATCTACCAATTCCTTTTGAGTATATTCTAAAATTTTAATATCATTTATTGTGATGCTTTTGCATTTTAAATCGAGTAATAATTGTTGCCTAAACTCATTGTTTGTTTTAATTTCGAGCTTATCTGTTTTATAGCTTTTAAAAATTAACTGTTTAATTTCGGTATTTTCTTCTTTATAAAAAAAACGTATCAAACTTCCGTTTTCATAAGTATATAGCATAGATTTTCCTTCTACCAAAACTTCTAAAAAAAGTTCTTCTTCTTCAAAAACAGGATTTCTTTCGCTACTTAAAACATTAATATTTTCGCTAGACCTATCAATATTTACAGTTTGTCTTATATATTTTGAGTAGTTGTAAACACCAAATTCTTTAACCTCTTTTATAGTAAGTCCCTTTTTATCTGAATTTTCAGATAAACGATATTCAAAAGAAGTTGGATTGTTTTTCCAATCTAAATTCTTTATATAGCATTCTATTTTTTTATCAGCATTATTGATAAAATATCCTTTATCGAAAGTAATTTGTGTATAACAAAAAGTACTTGAAATAGTTATTAAAATAACTAGAATTTGCTTTTTCATTTTGATTTTGATGCTTCTTTTATTGATATATTAACTTAGCAATCTTCGTTTTTGTTTTCAAAATATACATACCTTTTGAAAACTTAGATAAATCTATACTGTTTTTTTTACCACTCAATACTTTTACTCCGGTTACACTATACACTTCCCAATCTTGGGGTTTATTTATTTTAAAAATACCTTTTTTACTCGGATTAGGATAAATTAAAAGCTTTTTTAATTCAGTGTTTTCAAGTGATAAAGTATTTTTTACAAACTCTAAATTATCTACATTATAAGCACCAGAATTTGTAGTCAATCTTAAAGTTTGAATTCCTTTTTCTAAACTTACATTCTCTTTTGTTATTATTTCATACTCACCCCAACCGTCAGTTTGTGTTAAAGAAAAATTATCAAATAGACTGTTTTCATTGGTAGCTAAACTAAATTTCCCTCCGCCACTTCTACCTGATGAATAGTTTATATTAACATTATAATTACCCGCTTCTTGCACATTTACGGTATATTCAATCCATTCATTTGCAGAAATATAACCAACACTAAAACCTCCTGCATCAACAGCACCAATATCTACACCCTCTGATGTTCTATATTGTCCTCCTCTATTTTCTGTATCAGCATCATTATAAGCAATTCCTTGTCCGCCTTTATCATAATCTTCCGCTTCTACTATTCCTGGAATTTGAATTGGTGTTCCTGAATAGGGTTCTTGTTTTGTAACATAAATTAAAGTGTAAACCTCTGTTTCTTTTGCATCAGTATCAGTTGCTAATGCAGAAACTTTATAAGTTCCAACTTCCGTAGGAATAAAAGATTCTAGGTAAGGAATAGTCGTATCCGCAACATTTAGAAGCACATTATTTATCTTAAATTGAACTTTTGTGATGGTTCCATTTGTATCTGATGCATTTGCAGATATCGGAATTACTTCTCCTAAAAGATGCGTAGAAAATGGCAAAGGAGAAGTTAACTCTACTTTTGGATTTTGAGAACCATCATCAGAACCTAAATAAATAACATTTACAGAAAGTGGTGGTAAACTAATAGCACCTGTACCATTTTTTATAAGGCTTAATGGGTCTTGATCAATAGGTATTTGAGGTTCATGGCTTACAGAATTAAACTGCATTGCTTTATGAATAAAAGCATCAGCGTATAAGTTTCCATCCATATTTAAGGTAAAAGGAACTGGCTTATCTGTTAAATTAAGCACAAATACCGTCGTTTTACCGTTTTTAGTAACAGCTCTCGCAGTTACCGCTTTTACGTCATCTACTAAATTTAAAGTGGTCATAGTACTTTGCAGTAGTGTACTATTTTCAAATACCGATTTTAAAATTTCGTGCGTTAAGCCGTAAGCTGTTTTTTCTAAAGGATACTTTACACTATTGCCATCAAAAGTTACAAATGAATTTGCTTTTCCGTTTACACTAAACCAGTTAGCTCTATGATACACATTTTGATTTTCTGACATAAATAGATAACAATCTGCCATTCCTAAAGCAGATGCGCCATTAAAACCGCCAGATTTTACACCCCATTCTGTTAACCAAACAGGTTTTTGTAGAGGATTACTGTTACCGCCATGGTTATGATAATTTTTTAAAGCAAAGTTATTTGTAGAACTCTCTAAACTTTTTCTTGCGGTTAAAGCCGTGCTATAGGCATCATCGCTATTACTAGAATTATCTGGATCTGCACCAATATACGTGTGCACAGTTATGGCATCAAAATAAGAAATATCTTCTGTTAATTTTGAATTCCAGTCTGGATCAACAAATGAACCTCTTCTTAATAAAGGAACAGAAACTTGAATGTTTGGATTTATTGCTTTTAAGTCTTTGTACATCGATTTTGCTCTTGCAATATAATCTGATGCATTTGGAGTAAAAGAACTTCGTTGACCTGGATAAAAATTTTCGTTTCCAAACTCAATATCATTTACTTCAAAACCACGTGAAATTAAATCTTGATAATGAGCAACCGTTTCTGGACTTTCGGAGGTGTCTGCGCCAGCTTCAGCGTCTGCACTCATGTTAAAAGTCCAGATAACATCAAACTTTTTACCTTGTGCTAAATTTCGTTCTTTGTTTAATTGTTCAAGGCCATCAATACCTACTTTTATGTTGTTTCTGTCTGAAAATTTTATAGCAAATAACTCCCCAATCGTTGTTTCTTTTGGAGCTCCATCCCTGTGGATATAATTAAATGTTTCATCGCCAAAAACTCTTGTTTTATCTTCTCTCCAATCATACCAATTTGCAAATAATCCATGAGGAAAACGAATTGTTGTTGGGTTAAATTTTCTGATGAAGTCTTTATTTAGATCCGAATTAAAACCAAAAATATTGTAGCCCAAAAGTGCATTTCTAAATTCTTCTGTAGTGTTTGTTTGCACATCTAAAGTTGCCGTAATATTATCATCAATAACAAAAGGATAGTCTTGTGCTTGATAAAAGGTAAAAACAAATAGAAATAGAAAATGGCTGTTTTTTCTTAGAAAAATAGCCACTATAGTTTGTAATTTATTCATATTAAATAAACTTATTTTACTTTTAATTTAATCGTTTGTAAATCTTTAATTAAAGAAGAACTTCCTACAGAAATTGTAAAATCACCAGGTTCTACAACCTTCTTCATTGCTTGATTATAGAGCGATAAATTCTCGAAATTGAGCTCAAAAGAAACTGTTTTTGTTTCTCCAATTTTTAAAGAAATACGCTCAAAACCTTTTAGCATTTTATTATATCTACCAACAGTGGCAAAATCGTCTCTTATGTACATTTGTACAACTTCATCGCCATCATAATTTCCTATATTTGTAACATCCACAGAAACTTTTGTTTTACCATCAATTGCGATGGATGTGTTTTCTAATCTTAAATTATCATATTTAAAAGAGGTGTAGCTTAACCCAAATCCGAAAGGGAATAGTGGTGTTTTATCCGAAAACTTATACAAGCCTTTTCCTGACCCAATAAAATCTGGCTTTTCTAAATACGTAACAGGAATCTGCCCAACAGAGCGCGGAAAAGAGACTGTTAATTTACCTCCAGGATTGTTGTCTCCAAAAATAGTTTCTGCAATTGCTTCACCAGAATTCATGCCCAAATACCAAGTTTCTAAAATTGCTGGAATATTTTCTGCTATATAATTTATAGATAAAGGTCTACCGTTAATTAAAACAACTACAATAGGTTTTCCTGTTTTGTGAATTGCTTCTACTAATTCGTTTTGCACTCCAAATAAATCAACATTATCTCTATCTAACCCTTCTCCACAAGTTTCTGTAGAACCGCCAATTGCTAAAATAACTACATCCGATTTTTTTGCTGCAGCAATTGCTGCTGCAAAACCATCTTTAGACATACTTTTTAAAGGTGAACCTTCTGCATAATTTATGGTAATATCTTTTCCTACTTTGGCTTGAATTCCTTCTAAAACAGAAATATAATAAGGCGGGATTCCTGCATAACCGCCTAACTGCGGATATTTTCCGTTTGGAAAACGAACCTCAGCAGCATTAGGACCGATAACAGCAATACTTTTAACCTTGTTTTTATCTAATGGTAATAGATTGCCATCATTTTTTAATAAAGTAATTGCCTTTTTTGCAATTTTTAAAGCCACATCTTGACTTTCTTTTTTACTAACAATTACATCAGGATAGGTTTTATCCATCGTATCAAATAAACCTAATTTGTATTTTGCTTTTAAAATTCTTGACACACTTTGATCTACATATTTCACCAAAGATGAATTCGTTTTTAACGTATCTAATAAAACGTGATTTATATATGCAGAGAAATCTGGACTTTTACCAATTACTAAATCCATATCTACGCCTGCTTTTAAGCCTAAAATTGCAGCTTCTGTTTTAGTTTTTGCAATAAAATGCATGGTGTTTAAACGTAAAACATCATTATTATCAGAAACAATAAAACCATCAAAACCAAGTTCTCCTCTCAAAATGTCTTGAAGCAACCAGGTATTCATATGACAAGGAACCCCGTTAAAATCTTGATGTCCTGGCATAATAGAACCTACTTTTGCTTCTCTAACAGCAGCCTCAAAAGGCGGTAAAAAAACTTCTCTTAATCTGCGTTCAGACATATCACTAAATCCGCCATTAATACCTCTTCTATTTTCTGGATATCCCACAAAATGTTTTGCAGTTGCTAAAATATGGTTTTGGTCTAAATATTCATCTCCGGTTCCTTGCAAGCCTTCAATAAAAGCAACGCCCATTCTAGAAACTAAATAAGGATCTTCTCCATAAGATTCTTCTACTCTACCATAACGCGCATCGCCAGAAATGACATCTAAATTAGGTGAATAACAGTGTGTTAAATTTGCAGCTCTTGCTTCTTTTGCAATTTCTGTAGTCATTTCTCTAAGCAATTCTGGATCCCAAGTAGAACCCAACGCAATTGCCTGCGGATATACGGTTGCGCCTTCTAACCAAAGACCATGCAAACACTCACTGTATTTCATAATAGGGATTCCTAAACGTTCGTTGGCGGGAGCGTCTTGCGTTAATTCTGCTATCTTTTCTTCAAGTGTCATTTTACCAATAAGGGATGAAACTTTATCATCAATATCATCATTCTTTGAAGTTGATGTTAAATTATTTTGACAGCTTACGATTACTAAAACTAGTAAAACTTTAAGAGCTATTTTATACATATTTGGTCTTTATTTGATGATTCTCTATTTGGCACTAAATTACTTTGGTTACTGTTTTAAATTGTCCTGTACTATCCTGATTTTATCAACTTAAAGACCAGAATAATATCTTTAATCGACATGTATAATTTACGCTATTCTAATATCCCTTAATAGAAGCTACTATCTGAATTTAAAAAAGAAGTTCATTTGTAGCTGTATAGAAAGTTGTAGACACTGTTGCTGCTCTATTTTAATTACGTAAAAGTTTAATTGCAGGAGATTTATTTACTAATTAAAAAAATTTCTCACCCAAAGACATTTGCCGTTCTATATCTAATGATCGTGTTTCGAAATCTAATGATAAATGGAGATATTTTAGTTTTTGTTTTGTTAGCTCTTGCGCAGAAACAGTAATCAATATAAAACATAAACGATGCTTACGGCAAAGTTTCTCATTAGTTACTTATTTTTTATTTATGAAAACTGAAAGAATCAAATTCAGTTTTAAATTTTCTATTTCCTTTAAAAACTAAATAGATGTCTTTTTTCCCTACAACTTCTTTTATAGTTGCTATAAATTTTTGAGATTCTTCTTTTAGATTTAAGGATTTAACAGAAATACTACCCAAAATTTTACCAGAAATACTGCCTTCTCGTATTTCTAATTTTCCTTTTCCTTGGATATTTTTTAAAGAAACTTCAATTTTTGATTGCTGATTAAAATTAATGTTTGCAAACTTTACCCAACTTTTATTTTGAACATTCGTTAATTTGAAACCTTCTTTTTGAATTCCTTTTTTTTCAATTTCTGATGATTTTTCATAAAACCATTCTGCTTCAATAACCTCCCAAGAAGCATCATATTGGCCAACGCCGTTTTTAAAATGCTTGTCTAAAAAAGCGGTATCCGATACTATTTTCCCATCATCGCCAACATGACAATAGGTTATAATAGTTTCTCTAAATTTGAGTCCATTTTTTAAATAATAACACCAAACATGGTAATATTGTCCTTTCCAATAAAAGAAACTTCCGTGTGCAAATTCATCTAATTTGTGCCCTGTTCCAAAAGAACCTGCAGACTCATAAGGGCCATAAATATTTTTTGATATTGCATAATCTCTTCCCCAACTTAAATAATAAGTATCATTATGTTTAAATACATAATTTTTATCCATCCACTTTGGTGCTTTGTCCCATAAATTACCATTTACAGCAATTGGTTTTGGAGTTTCTGCTGTAGAAATCATATCTTCATTTAACTCTGCTATATAATAAGAATCCGATTTATCGCCATAAATAATATAAGGTGTTTTATTTTTATCATCATCTATAAAAATGGTTGGATCGTGCATTGGTGCAACTAAAGGTTTACCCAAAGCATCTTTAAAAGGACCTGTTGGAGAATTAGAAGACATCACTCCAATTCCTCTTTTTTTATCAGAAAAATAAAAATAATACTTGCCATTTCTGGCCGATGCATCACTTGCCCAACAATCTATACTATTGTTATCCATGTAATTATCTTTTGGTGAAATAGTTTGTTCTAACTTCCAATCTAATAAATTAGTAGACGAGAATACACGCCAATCTTTCATATCCCATAATTTATCATTCGGACTTGAGTCATGACCAGAATACAAATAAATGGTATCATTAAAAACACGAATATGAGGATCTGAAACTCCTTTTGCATTTGTAATTGGGTTTTGCGAAAAAATCATTTGCGTCATTAAAAACAACGAAAAAAAGAAAGAGCTAATTTTTAATTTTAACATGGCCTTTTTAATTTTTATAAATTCCGGGAACAATTTTTAAGTTCAAATTTGCATTATTTTCTGGCCATTTTAAAATGGTTAATTGCTGATAATTTTCGTTCCAAATAAAATTAGAAATACTCGTATTTTCAATTCCCTTTACCAATTCTAAACCAACATTTTTAAGCGGATTATAAACTAATACAACATCTTCACCACAAAGTATAGAAAATCCGTCTGGATAATGTCTGTTGGCGCCAATAAAAATTTGTGAAGCTCCTTTACTGTTATCCGTTTTAAGATGAACATCTAAAGTTCTGGTTGCAAAATCAAACATAAATGAATTAATTGTTCCTGCAATTATTTGCGGATAAGGTCTTGCAATAATATCTGTAATATATTTTCTTTCGGTAGTTCCTACTGCATTTTTATCAGAAAAAATTGCCCAAGTTGATGGACCACCAGCCATAAAATTCTGCATTTTTGAATTGCCAGAAAACCATGCTTTTATGCTTCCAACGCCCATTTTATCAAAAACTTCTGCTGTTTTTATGTACAGTTCTCTATATTTATACTGCCCTAAATTACCAACTAAAGTGGTATCTGTAGTTGCAAATGTTGGAAAACCCCATTCACCAATTAAAATTGGAGCGTTTAACATAGCAGATTCTTTGTCGAAACGATTCATAACAGGTGCTACTAAATCTTCTTTATTCTGATAAATATGCGGAGAGAAAACAATATTTTCTCTGTTTACTGACTTTGTAATTTCTGCATATTGATTATTGTCAATTCCTTCACCCTTATTCATAAAAATAGACTGAATTAAGATTTTTTTATCAGGATTAATTTTATGACTTTCATCAATAATTTTTTGATAAACAGGAATCAAATAGTTTGAAGTTAATTCGTTGTAAGAAATATCCATTGTTAATTTTCTTGGCTCATTTACCACATCATAACCAACCACAAATTCCTCGTTTTTAAAACGATTCCAAACTTCTTTCCAAGCATTTATATACGTTGAATGTTCGTCTTTTTTATTTAACCAAAACTCTTCCCAAGAAAATTTATCAACTCCATAAACAGTCATTTTAAAAACTGTTTTAATACCTACTTTTTTTCCTAAAGTTACTAACTCTTCTAATTGGTTCAAATAACTTTCCTCTAATTTTGCGCCAGGAAAATTACTTAATCTTCCTAATTCTAGACGCACAACTTGGTAATTTGCGCCCATTCTTACCATTCGTACAAAATCTTCACTTTTAAAATCGCCAGCATCGGTAATAATTACAAAACCTCTAGGAATTACATGTCTTCCTAAATCATCACGAAGTCCATGTTTTATTTGGGATTCTAAAGTATTTGTTGCTAAAAAAAGGAGTAAAAGATATAAAGTATTTTTCATGTAATAAGAATTAAGAGTTTCTTATCAAACCTACTTTTTGTACTTATAAAAAGCATCCTGTTCTGTCCTGAGATGTCTTATTTTGATTAAGCGATACAAAAAAATATTTTCAGTAAAAAACCACAAAAAAAGCGAACCATTTTAATCGTTGAGTTTAAACCCTAAAAACCTCAAAGATTTTAGTGAAAAATTAATGAGCTTAATTTAAATAAAAGATTTTTTATTCAGTTTCAAAATTCCATTTTCCTGATATAACCTCAAATTTGATGAAATCTGAATTTTCACCAATCCAAGTGACTCCAAAAGTTCCATCTACAAATTTTCCTTTGTTCCAAATTATGGTATTTCCAAGTTTAACTTTGCTAATATTGAAATCTTTTTTAGGGATTCCAATAATTGCAGTCGTTCCTTCAGGATTTTCTAAATCCAATTTAAAAACATTTTCTTTTTTAGAAATAGCAACTATTATTTCTCCTTGCACACTTGGAACAATTTGCTTTATAGTAGTAAGATGTGCCATGTTAGGACAAACTTTAAATTGACTCCATCCTACTTTTGTGGGTTCTATACCCGCAATATGTTTACTTAAAACAGTGTTTGATGCGTTCCAAGCATGATTGTAACTTCCGCCTCGCGGAAACATTTCGTACAATGTTGTAAGGTTTTTTTGATTTACTTGCGATTGATATTGTTCTTTCATTCTATTTAAAGATGCTTCATAATTTCCGGCCATACACATTGCTTCTTCGACCATCCACTCAAAATGCGGACTCGAAAATTTATTAGGAATTAATACATTCTTTACAATCTGATTATAGTTATTTGGGTTTGCAAGACCAGAAAGAATCGCCAATGCGTTTGCTCTATCATCCTTAAATTTTAAAATATCACTGCTATAAAAACCATCTTTCCAAAAGGCTGTATCAAAAGATTCTTTGATTGTTTTTATCCTTTTAGTATACCAAGTAATTTGAGTTATTTCCCCCAACTCTTCTGCTATTTTTTTTGCGCTAATTAATGCCATATAATAAAATGCAGCCTGAATGGGTTCTGGGTCTACTGTTTCTTTTACGCCCCAATCATTCCAATCCCAACTATCTGGACTTGCACGCACTCTATATTTTGGCAATCCATTTGCTTTCATTTCAAACAAAGAGAGGTAATCAAATACATAAGGATTGGCTTTTTGAAGTGTTTCTAAATCTGCTGTATTAAAATAATAAGGCCAAATTGTTTGCGCAATAAATTGCAAACTTTGGCCTGGTAATTCACGAACCCGAAGTGGCCCTAAAGCTCCAATTACTTTATTTTCACTAAAATTAATCGTGTTTAAAATGGCTTTTTTCAACAACAAACGACCTGCATTATCCATCGAATAAAAAATATATCCTGTTTGATCTGCCACGTCACCAATCCATAAAGCTCTTTCTCTATCTGGGCAATCCATAAAATTATCTCTTGCACAAACAAATAATGTGTTTCTTCCCATCCACCATAAGCGTTGATAAAAAGGATCATTCGTTTCAAAACTACCTACCATTTCACCAACACTCATCCATCTATATTTAAGCGATTTTACTCTTATTCCTGCGGGAATCGTGTAATTTACGGTATGGCCATTCATCCAAGAAAAAGACTCAAAGATTTGATTACCTGCTTTAGTAGTGTAATTGGTTGATATTTTATTTAATCGATTATCCGTAGTTATTTCTATAATTTCTCCAGAATCTCCTTCAACTTCAAAATACGGAGTTATTTGCATGTTAAAAGGCAGTTTACAAATTATCGTTTTTCCGTCACTAATAAAAGGAAAGTTTAATGCACTGTTATTCTCGTAGTTTTTTAATCCGTGATTTACTAAAGGTTCTGTATAGTTTTTTTCTAAATGATACCAAGGAGCAGTTGGAACTTTCCCTTTTTCTGCAGCAAAAGACCAATTATTATCATTATAATTTTCTGAGTACCAAGCATATTTAGACCAATCATTTAAATCTTTTCTTGCATCATATTTAACAGGATATTGCACAACTGAATTTCCGTTTTCAATTGTATTTGAATCATACGCAGGATGCTTTTTTACTTTCCAAGAAACATCAGAAGTAATTGTGGTATCTCCTAAATCACATTCAAATAAAAACCCTCCTTTATTACTATCTATATAAGTTCCTTTATGGGTTTCTCTGCCCCAATACCAAGCTAAAACGGCAATCGTGTTTTTTCCTTTTTTTAGATATTTTTTGATATCCACTTCTTCATACCACGTATTTGTTGGTGTAATTTTTTCTTTTCGATTCCATTCTCCTGCTTGACTTGAACCTCTTGAAGAACCTCCTTCAAAAACGACCATTTCTCCGTTTATCCACAACCAGAATCTGCTATCTACTGCAATATTTGCAAGTGCTTTTTCTGGTATGGTTTTAATAACAACAGTTTTTCGAAAGGCAATCCAACTATTTAGGGCGCCATCCTCTTGGTTCCAAATCCACTGAGCATTCTTCCAATTCTGTGCATCTATAAAGAAAGAATTGAATAAAAAAAACAAAAATACAAGTTGAATCTTTTTCATTACGGACTTATAATTTCAATAATTTAAATGATTTATTTTCTGTTTTAAGAAGATAAATTCCTTGTTTAAAGTTTGATAAATCTATTTGATTTCCCTTTCCGCTTAAAATTTTTACTCCAGAAATGGCATACACTTCCCAAATTTCTTCACTACTTAGTCTAAAGATTCCCGTTTCACTTGGATTTGGAAATACAGTTGTTTTTTTATTAAAAATAACATCATTAATACTTAAAACTTTAGAAAAAGTTGCTTTGATATTCAAATCAGTTTCAACCGTAATATCTATTGGATTATCCATACTTACAATAGCTCCTGTCCATCCTGCAAACTCCCAACCTTCATCAGGAATTGCCAGTAATTTTAATTCGCGACCAGCAAAACAAGTTCCACTTTTATAATTCAGCAATCCTTCTCCTTCTTGAGTTAAAGTTACATTTAAAACCGTAGCATCTGTACGAGGCACAAATTCTATTGAATCTATAATTAAACTTCCTGTTTTTGTTCTGCTATAGATTTTAAATTGATTGATAATACCTTGCCAAAGACTCCAATCAGAAATATCAATTTCAAAATTTTCAAACCCCTGATTTAAAGGTATATTTACTACTTTTCTACCAGATGAAAAATCTTGACCAGGCACATTAGCAACCATTTGTATGCCTACATTATCTGTTGTATTTCTTGCTCTTAATCGTAAAGTATCGTAATTATCTGAATTGATTTTTAAATTTGTAATTTCTGCCATTGGAAAACCCCAACCAGACTCTACAAAATTTAAAGTTAACAAATCGTTTTCAGTATCAATTACCATTCCTGCACTTGCAGGTTTAAAAGGTTGAAAATCTTCTGTAGTTGTCCAAATAACTTTTGCAGGACTTAATTCTTGCACAAAATCTGGTTCTATTTGAAACTCAAACTTTCTATATCCAAAAGAAGGAATTTCAGTTGACAAAGTTATCATTGATCCAGAACCACTTGTAACTCTTGCTTCTGTAATTATGTTTATCCATTTACTAAATGTGTAAGGAGTTTTGTGATCGTAAACTGCCCAAGCCGCCAAACCAGCTGCATTTAAAACACGTTCTGGTGTTCCTTTTCTATCCCATCTATTTTTTATCCAACCAGAAGCAGGTTCATTTTCTAAAAAAGCTTGAAATTTATTTTGTTCTTTACCATACAATGCATTTCTATAGTAAATTTTTGTTCCAACTGGCACCTCTAAATTAAATGAAACTTCTACCGCTTCAGAATCTCTATAATTTAAAGAACTATCATTATAATTATATACCAAAACATCAAATTTATTATTAGCATCTCCTTTCGCAAAAATAGCATCTAACTTATTTGAACTAACTTTTGGTGTTCCAGATACAGTTGTTTCATATCTTTTTTTACCAACCATATTATTTACGACTGCAATAACTCCGTCATTTCTTCCTGTTCTAATTCCCCATCTATAAATTTGGTCTAAACCCTTATTCTGATTTTTATAAAACATGTGCGAAAAAGTAAGGTCTACAAGTTCTGCATGCGTTGTAGCAGCTCTTAAAAAACTACCTCCATCTTCCTCTGGTGGTGCTATAGAAATTATTGGCGCATACTCCATAACATCTAATTTGGCATTTGCATTCCATTTTGAATGATTTGTTAGCGGAGCAAAAAGTTGATCAAATTTTTCTGATAACTTTAAAGATCTACTATTGTTAAC
The DNA here is from genome assembly GCF_002954665.1 of Polaribacter glomeratus. GTDB lineage: Bacteria > Bacteroidota > Bacteroidia > Flavobacteriales > Flavobacteriaceae > Polaribacter > Polaribacter glomeratus. Next base: position 391,570 of record NZ_MSCM01000002.1, read on the forward strand.
AATTATATAATCAGAAATACCCCAAAAATCATAACGTAGATTATTATTAAAACAATACTCAATTAAGCCATCTGCAAAAGAAGCAAAAGGTTCTCCTTTGTAATTTGTTTCGCTGCCATTTTTATAAAAGAAATTGGGTTCTCTAGTGTGTAAACCAATTTTTGCTTCTGGTAATATAGCTCTAACAGATTGTTCTATATCTTGAAAATGAGCTATAAAATCTTGTTTTGTTCCTCGCCAATGATCGGGTGTTTCTATTTCTGAACCCACTCTAAAACGCCAAGAAAGCACTTCTGTTTCTCCATAAGTATCAATCAACTCTTGCACCATTGCCTTTACAAAATCTCTAAAAGCAACTCTATCTTTTGGTGGTAAAGAATTACCATAAATTGTTATTCTTTCACTCTCTTTAAAATCGGTTCCATTATAAGATTGCCCATTAGGAATAAAGGTATATCCGTGCTGAAAAGCCCAAGAAGGCTGGTCTAAAACAATTTGAAAAAGTTTAGTGTTAGAATTACGAATTGTATTAATTCTAGACAATAAAGCCGTGAAATTATAGACATATTTATTATTTACAGAATCATATCTAACTGGATCATAGTCATAGTCTGGCACTCGTTTTCCATTTACAGTTTTGTTAATTCCACCAATCATTCTTACTGTATTCACATCAACTCCATTTCTCACAACAACGCCGTTTTCTGGAGAAATACGATTGGCAACTCTCCAAATGTTATGAAGTTCTTCTTTTTCTTTGGTTTGGTCTGTAAAATCTGTAGAAATTGATACTTGTGCTTGCACTATTAAGAATGCAAATACAGAAAAGATAAAAGTAAATGTTTTTTTCATGTGTTATATTTCAATAAATAATTTTTATAAACTTACTTTATAGAAAAAACAAAACTATCCTGTGCTGTACTGAATTTCACACTATTAAAACGTTAAAGTTTTATTGAAAACTAAACCAATCTAAATGTAAAATATCTGTTGATATTCCTTTAAATACTATACAAATATCGCTAACCGCTTTTGTGTTTTTTAAGTGTGCTGTAAAAGTAGCGTAAGAGTTGCTATTTCCTGTTGATGTAATTTTACAAGAACCTACTACTTTTCCACTCGTGTCTTGTATTTCTATAATTCCTTCATTGACAGATGATACAAAGAAACTTATTGATTTTTTATCAGCAATATTTTTAATATTAGGGAAATAAAGTTTTGCATTGTTTTTAATATTCTGAATTTCAAATCCACCATTTGGAGATTCTTTTTTCTCTACTTTTTCTGATTTCATGTACCATTCCGCTTCTATTTTATCCCAATTTGCATCGTATCTACCAATACCTGTTGCAAAATGATTTTTTAAGAAATTAGTATCATCCACCATTTCTCCATTATCTTTATAATGCACGTAAGTTATGTAAGATTCTCTAAATCGAATTTTTTTGTCAGTAACAAATTTACACCAGGTATGAAACCATTGATTATTCCAAGTAAAATAATTACCATGCGCTTGACCCGTTAATCCATAAGTACCATCGCCCGAATTTCCTACAAAATTATACGGTCCATAAATAGTATTAGAAACAGCATATAAAGATCCGGCAGATAAATAATATTTTCCATTGTGTTTGTGTAAGTTTGGTTTATCATTAGAAAACCCATTTTCCTTATTAACAACCATAGGTTTTGGTATTTCTTTTAAAGAAATCATATCTTCTGCAAGTTCTGCGATGTAATATCGCAAACCTTCTATTTTAGAAGAATGATGCCCAAAAATAATATAAGCACGTCCATCCTCTTCAATTAAAACCGTAGGATCATATTCTTTACCTGGTGTTAAATTTTCATCTAACATGGGTTTTCCTAAAACATCGTTGTAAGGACCTTCCGGATTATCTGCAACCAAAACTCCGGTTGATTTATTACCATCAGAAAAATAGAAATAATATTTACCGTTTTTAGTTACGGTTTCTGTTGCCCAACAACTTTTAGAACCTTTTCCCATATAGGTTTCAGAAGGATCAATCTTCAATTCATAGGTCCAATTTACCAAATCTTCTGATGACCAAATATGCCAATCGGGCATTATAAATTGATTTGCATTTCTATCTTCATCACGCGTTGTGTACAAATATGCCTTGTTGTTAAAAATATAAATATGCGGATCTGCCATCCCAAAATCTTTTACAATAGGATTTTGGGCGATTATTTGAGGAGAAATACAGAAAATAATTAATGTAAATATGAGTTTTAAAGAATTCATTTTAAAATATTTTATATTAATTGTTGTTAAAAAAAAGCTCGAAAATTTTCTGATTTTCGAGCTTTTAAAACTTTAAATAAAAGTTTTAGTTTGTAAATTTTTGTGGCGCAGAATATCTACCCGTTCTATTGAGTTCATCATAAATACGCATTTTATAGAAATAGGTTTTTTGAGATTCTAATTTATTTCCAACAAACTTTATTCCTTGTTTTGCATCACTTTCTACCTTGTCGCTATTCCAAACATCACCAATATTATTATCATTATTTTCTTTGGATGAAGAAACCAATATTTGATACCCAGTTTGCTTTTGAGAATTGTTAGAAACTTCCCAACTAAACTGATTTTTATTGAAGGTTACGTTTATAGGATTAAACTCAAAAGGATCTCTATATTCCAAAATTAAAGCTTCTAATTTATTTCGTAATTTATTTGAAACCTCTTGATGTTTTTCATCCTTAATAAGATTGTTTGTTTCTCTTGGGTCTTCTTTTAAATTGTATAATTCTTCAATTGATTTATCATCAACATATCTAAAATATTTCCAATCTTTTGTTCTAACACCTTCACTTGGCGCAATGTTTTTGAAATCCCATAAATGCTCAATTAAAATGGTATCTCTTTTTAAATCAACTTTATCAGTATCTACAAAAGGCTTTAAACTTTTTCCGTGCCAAGTTGCCGGAGCTTGTACACCTGCAAAATCTAAAATTGTTGCAGGAACATCAATATTCAAAGCCATTTCATCAACATCTTTATGGTTTTTATTTCTTGGGTCATAAATAATTAAAGGTACTTTGATGGAATTTTCATACATCAACCATTTTCCAGAAATTTGTCTTTCTCCTAAGAAAAAACCATTATCTCCCATTAAAATTATTATGGTATTATCTGCAATTCCTTTTTGTTCTAATTCCTTTCTGATTTTAGAAATTTCATCATCAATTCCTGCAATCATTCTGTAATATCCTTTTACACTATGTTGATATTTTTCTGGTGTGTCATTTCTCCAAAACCAACGCAAACGATTAAAACCATCTTTTACACGTTGTGGTAATTTATTATAATCTTCATCAGATGAATTATTTGCATCCGGAATTGTAGTATTTTCTAAAATGTGATTGTATTTCTCATCCCAAAAATATTGCTCAACCGTATTATCACTTGCATGAGGTGCAGAAAAACTAAGTTGTAAACAAAAAGGTTTGTCTGATGGTGCTTTTTTGATAAAATCTATCGCTTTTTCTCCTGTATATCGCGTTAAATGAACGGTATCTTTTCCTAAAGTTTTGTAGTAATAACTTGTAATGTCTTTTTTATCATAGCGTAAATCGTAGTTTTCAGAAACGTTATACAGTGAATCTAAGTGTTTATACTTGACTCCGAATTTCCCATATAAACCTGTATAATAACCCGCTTTTTTAAGAATTCTTGGATATGCATTTTGCATATATTCTTCTTTCATTTCGCCAGTTGTAAAACTATAATTATGTGTGCGTTCTTGCAAGCCACTAATAATACTTGCTCTACTTGCAGCACAAATTGGCGTAGTTGCAATGGTGTTTTTAAAGAACACAGCCTTCTCTGCAAGTTGATCCATTTCTGGGGTGTAGGCTAATTTATTACCAGCATAACCAATGGCATCCCAACGTTGATCATCTGTTAAAATAAAAATGATATTTGGTTTTTTCTGTGATATTTCTATTACTGGTTTATTTGAACATCCGAAGAGCAAAAGAGTTGCAAAACTTAAAATTAATACTTGTTTTATTTTTTGATGTGCTATTTTTATAAACTTAATCATTATTCTTTTTTAAAGTATTCAATTTAAATATCAAACCCTGGATTCCAACTTACTATTTCATTATTGTACAAGGCATCTAATCCCATTTGTATTGCAATTGCGGCTCTTGCTCCTGTATAAATATTAGATTCTGGTTCTTTATTATCTAAAATATTTATTTTAAAATCAATTAAAGCTTGTTTCGTTGGATCGGCGTGGGTAATTTTAATTTCTTCTCCGTTATTATAATTTGCTTTTGCTGTGGCGCCAGAAACTCCGTCTACATCCGTATCCATTATTTTTTTCTTTCCTTCAGGATAAAACCAAACTTCATCATAATCAATTAAAATAGTACCCTTATCACCAATTACTTTAATTTGATATCCTTCATTTGCATTGTTTGTTAAACAGGTAAATTTTGCTTTTACGCCATTAGGATAACTGTATATAAGATGAATATTGTCAAAGGTTTCTCTACCATCTTTCCAATAATTTACGCCTCCCATTCCCATTACTTGATCTGGATTTGCCTCTAAAACCCAATTTACAAATTCTATTTGATGTGAAGATAATTCTGCTAATAATCCGCCAGAATATTCCTTGTACATTCTCCAATTTATTTGTCGTTCTAAAGCAGGATCTGGAACTGGTTTTCTCCAGTTTCCATGTCTATTCCATTGGCATTCAAAAGCAGAAATAGTTCCTACTTTTCTTTCTTTAATCAATTCTACAACATGTCTATACAATCTAGAACTATGGTATTGATGACCAACCTGAAAGATTTTGTTCGTATTTTTTACTTTGTTTACTAACGTTTGTATTCCTTCATATCCCTTTGCCAAAGTTTTTTCGCAATACACGTGTTTGCCTGCTTCTAAAGCATCAATGGCAACTTGCGCATGTAAATAAAAAGGAACTGTAATTATAACAGCGTCTATTGTTTTATCTTTTAATAATTCTAAATAATTATCATGCCCTTTAGCAAGACTATTGCTTAATTTTATCCCTTCTTCTAATCGAAACGGAATGTTATCACAACACGCCACAACTTGCAAGCCTTCAATATTTTTTATGATATTTAATAATCCTTTGCCACGAACACCAGTACCAATAATACCAATATTTATAATTTTATCTTTTAATAGATTGTATCCAACACTACCCAGAACAGAAGAAGAAGCTAAGATTCCTGTTGCCAAACTACTTTTTTTTATAAATTCTCTTCTTTTCAATATTGTTTAATTAATGGTTATCAATTTTTTATATTTCCCAACCTGGTTCATACGTACGTGACCATAATTTCATGGCTTCACGATTATAAATCACGCCCGTTGTATCATCAACATCAAAACCACTATTTATTCTGAAAGCAATATTAGCATAATGAACCATTGCCATACTTTTGCTAGCATCATCAATTGGTGCTGTTAAAACGGCTTTACCACGAATGGTGTCAAAAAGATTCTGTACATGTTTGGTTGATGTATCCCCACCACCGCCAAGTGCGGTTCCAGATTCGTTTGAAGTAGTTTTACTATCTCTAATTAGTTTTCCATTTCGATCATATAAAATATACTTCCCTCTATCTACAAATACAGAACCTTCTGATCCATAAATAATTGTACCTCTTCCTGCTCCATAAGTAGTGTAGTTATTACGTGATTTTCCATTCCATTTAATTACTTTATTATCTGCAAATTTAAAGGTAGCTTCCATATCATCATACATTTCCCAACCGTCATTTAAAAATTGACGCTTTTCTGCTTCAACATACACCTGCTTTGGATAATTTACTTGTAGTGCCCATCTTGCAACATCTAATTCATGTGTACCATTATTACCAGCTTCTGCCGTTCCATAATCCCAGCCATACCAATGCCAGTTATAGTTCCAAGTTTCAGAAGTGTAGGCTCTTCTTGGTGCTGGACCTTGCCATAAATCCCAATCTAAACCAGCAGGAATTGGAGCACTTTTTTGCAAAGGCGCTTCACCTCTTCCGTTACTGTAAAAAGCTACAGCTTTATACGGAGTACCAATTATTCCGTTATGAATTTCATTAATAATTTCTATTGTATGCCCAGAAGAACGTTGCTGATTTCCCATTTGCACCACTTTACTGTAGGCTTTTGATGCTTTTACAAGTTGCTCGTTTTCATACATATTATGGCTACATGGTTTTTCTACATAAACATGCTTACCCGCTTTCATGGCCATAATTGAACCAGGAGTATGCCAATGATCTGGTGTAGCATTAATTAAAACATCTACATTTTTATCATCCAAAACTTTTCTGATATCATTCTCCAAATTTGGATTGTAATTAATATGTTGTCTAAATTCCTTTAAGCCTTTTAAACGCTGACTTTCCATTACATCACATAAATACAACAATTTTACATTGCTTTCTTTTGTTGCAATTGGATCTTTAAAAGCACCTAATCTTCTCCCTAAACCAGCTATTGCAACATTTAAACGATCATTTGAACCAATTATATTATTATAACTCTTTGCAGACATTGCCATAGCTGAACTTGCCACTGTTATACCTGCACCAGCTAAAGCTGTTTTTTTTATAAAATTTCTTCTAGAAGTCATTATCTTTTAAAGTTCTTTAATTTTAATGTTTTTAAATGAGACTTTATCTCCATGATCTTGTAAAAGAATTTGTCCTTTTTCTAGCAATCCAAAATTTGGCCATTTCGCATATTTGCTTTCTGAAACAATTTTCAAGAAATCTTTACTTCCTCTTTCATATTCTAATACTTTCATATCATTTAACCAATGTTCTACATGGTTGTTTTTTGAGATGATGTATGCCGAATTCCATTCGCCAATTACCTTCATTGGTTTTGCTGTATTTGCTTCAATTAAATCATATAAAGAACACACCGTTCTGCTTCCTTTATGGTTTCCTAATTTTGCATCAGGATGAAGCGCATCATCTAAAATTTGATATTCTAACCCTATCGATGAACCTTCGCCTTTGTTAATATTAGTGTCAACATAATATTTAATTCCACTATTTGCGCCTGCTGTTAATTTAAAATCGACTTTTAACTCAAAATCTCCATATAATTCTTCAGTTACAATATCTCCACCAGTTGCAGCTTCTGCACCTCCAGAAGACAATACAACTAATTCTCCATCATTAATTTCCCAACCTTTTTCTGGAAACTTATCTAATTTTGCGCCTCTCCATCCATTAGTTGTATTACCATCCCAAAGCATTTTCCAACCTTGTTTCGTTTCATCATCAGTAAGAGTATTTTTAGTATGAACAGGTTTCGCTGTCGTTTTTTTAGTATACTTTTCTAATTCTTGTGTAAGGATTTTAATATTCTTCCAAGAAATAGTAGTTCCTTCTTTTTGATCGCTATGAATACTATGTACTTGCAAGCCAATAAAGCCAGATGCTGTTTTATCATCAATTAAATTGGCTGCAGCAACTCCGTTAATCCAAGTTTTAATGGTATCTTTTATTACTTCAATTCTATAATGGTTCCAATTATTTTGATTAAATACTTTTTTTGATGGTGCATTTTCATCTGCAATAGGATACAACCATTTGCGTCTAGATTCATCATAAATACCAGCGCTCCAAGCTCGTTTAGAAGGATCTATTTCTATTTGATATCCATGAACCCGACCATTTCTGTAATAGGGAAAACTGTTGCTTCGTATTTGAATTCCAGAATTCATACTCGAATCTACTTTAAAATCGAGTTCTAGTATAAAATTACTATAATTTTTGTCTGTAGTTAAAAAAGTATTGGGCGTATTTTTTACAGTTGCTCCCGTAATAACTCCATTTAAAATACTAAATGTGGCTTCTCCTCCTTTTACAGACCAGCCTTTTAAAGAATTACCTTCAATTAAAGATTCCCAAGGAACTTTATCGTTATGTGTTTTTTTACAACTTAAAGATATAATTGTAGCAAAAATAAGAATGATTGAATTTTTAATCATAAAATATATTTTAACTCAAATAAACCCTTTTTTATTGATTTCTCTGTCCTGCACTATACTGCATTATAGTATAGTTTACAAACAAAAAAACTTCTCTAAAACATTTTTCTAGAGAAGTTTTTTAATTATTTAGTTTATGTTATTTAAAAATCTCTAATCTTGTGTGAGTTTCGATTATATGTGCTACAGAATTTCCATTAGAAAAAATATAGTTGTGCAATTTACAACGAGTTCCTAGTGCATTTGGGGATAAACCTGGTGCATAGTTAATACCAATTGAATAATTCCAGTCTCTATCTAAAGTCAAATATGTATTTCCTGGATCACTCGATAAAGTTTTAAATTCATAAAAGGCATCTAAAGTTTTCAAATTACCTGGGCCTTGATCTACATAAACTGGTAAAATATAATACATTAAAATATTTCTTAGTTTTACTGGGTCTGTATCTTCTATCAAAATTGTTTGGCTCCCAAATTCTCTGTTTAAAACAGTATTTACTTTACTTGCATCAGACCAACCTGAATCCTTAAGCAAAAAATAGGTTCTTTTATCTGTTGTATTGCTAAACTCTGCTTCTAAACCTGCATGTTTTATAGCTTTAATCATATAACTATACTCTCCTTTAGGATTTGTTTGCAACCATTCCCATGGCGTTGTTGCGCCAAAAGTAAATTGAGGTTTTGTTTGCGGGTCAAATACAAAAGATTCTTGAACTTCTAAATCGCACCCTGTAAACACTAAAGTGGTGCATATTAATAAAAAAGTATAGATACTTTGTTTTATTGTTTTTTTCATTTTTTTCATGATTTTATTTATAAGCTTCATTTTGTTCTAACTTAGGATTATCTATTAAATGAATGAAATAAATTGGCCAAGTTATTCTAGCTTCTGTTTGCCCATTAATTGGACCCATAACTTCTACAGCTTTACCTGTTCTAACTAGATCCCACCAACGAGTTCCTTCTGCAAATAATTCTAGTTGTCTTTCATCTAAAATAAAATTTTCTAAAGCCGCTTTATCGTTAATGTTTACAATATCTGGAAAAGTACCAGAATTTACTTTTGGCAATCCACGTGCAACTCTAACTCTATCTAATAAATCTACAGCACCTTGTGGGTTATCTAGTTGATTTTCTGCTTCTGCTTTTAACAATAACATATCTGCGTAACGAAATAAAACAATATTAGTATCGTCATCTCTTGGGCTATAGTTTGTTTTGGCATATTTAGAAACTCTTAAATCTTGCACGCTACCAACTTGTGTAATTGTTTCATAATATCTGTAATCTCCATAAATGAGTGGAAGCCCAGTTATTGGGTCTACATCCTTTATTGGTGGTGGTACACCTGGGTATTTTTCGCTCCAACTTAATTCGTTTGTTGGAAATTTTTGCACCCATTTTTGTTGAACTTTAGGAGATATCCAATATCCTGGAACACCTGGAAAATGTAATTGATATACACCAGAAGCTCTATTACCGTCTTCTGCTTGCTCATATCTAAGAGACATAATTAATTCTGTTCCTTTTTGACCTCTATCTGGAAAAGCAATATCATTTAAAAATAAATCTCCCCAAGATGTTCTATCTATCGTAAGCGAATATAATTTTGTATCTATTAATTCTTGAAGTACAATATTTGCCTCTGCTGGCTTATTTAAAAACATTAATACTTTTGCTTTAAATGCAAGCATAGCTCCTACTGAAAATCTTGTTGCATTTGGTCCTGATTGCGAATTTATTAACTTTTCTGCCTCAGCTAAATCTGCAAGTGCTAAGTCTAATACTTCTTTGGCTGTAGATCTTGCCTTAAAAGAGCTTTCATCAAAAGTTAAAGCTGCATCTTTAAAAAGTGGAACACCACCCCAAATTCTATACGCATCAAAATAGGCATAGGCACGTAACGCATAAGCTTCTCCTAACAAATTCTTATTATATAGTGGAATCTCTGGAATTTTTGCAATGGCTAAATTTGCTCTAAAAATCATTCTATATAAATCACCCCAGCTTGCATAATCTGATTGTTCTGGATCTAACTGATTCAAAATTAAAGATTCTGTATCTGCATTTGGTTGCGTTGATGAGACATAATTATCTGATCTAAAATCTCCCCATAGAAAGTGTTTAACCCTGTAAGTACTTTGCATTGCATCATATATAGCTATTACTCCTAACTCTGCATCTGCATTTGTTTTCCAAAATTTAGAATCTGGAATTTGACTTATAGGTTCAAGATCTAAAACATTCTCACATGAACTTGCTAAAAGCAAAAAGACAGCTACTAATGATGATAAAATATATTTACTTTTTTTCATTTTTTTGTTTTTTATTGACAACATAGCTTTTAAAATTGAGCGTTCAAACTAAAAATTATACTTGTTTTATTTGGGTACCTTAAATTATCCCAACCTGGTTCTAAAGGGTTTCCTCTGTTACCTAATTCTGGATTATAACCTTCGTAATTCGTAAAAGTTAAAACATCATTTGCAACAACACTTAATGAAAGGTCGTTAAATATTTTTACTTTCTCTAAAACTTTTTTAGGAAAATTATAGTTTAATCTAATCGTTTGAAGTCTTATAAAATCTCCTTTGCTTACATAATCAGAATCAAAACCTGTTCTATTTTGAATTCTAGAAGACTCTAAACTTGGGAATCTAGTTATATCCCCTTGTTTAACCCAAGCATCTTCAATTCTATCTGGTCCTGGTGTGTATACAGAGTTGCTTGCCTTGTTTCTTGTGTGGTCATATCCTCTATAAATATCGTTCCCAAAAGAAAAATTAAATAAGAATGATAGCGATATATCTCTGTAGCTAAAATTATTATTCCATCCACCTACAAATTCGGCTAGTCCGTTACCAATAATTGTTCTATCATTAGTAGCATCAATTACAAAATCTCCATTTTGATCTTCCCAAATAATATCTCCACCTTTTAAAACGACACCATCAGCTCCTCCTCCAAAAGTTTGTTGTTTTATAACTCCTGTATATAATTGGCCGTTTAGTGTATAGTCTTTAAAGTTATCATTTTCATCAAAATTTGCTGTTAATCTAACCCCAGATTCTGTGTAAGCATTAGATTCATTATATCTATAAATACCTTGATTTTTAAACCCGTACATATTACCAAGAGATTCTCCTGCTTGAATTAAATAACCTCCTGTTTCAAAACCGTCTTCGTCTGCCAATGCTAATACTTTATTTTTATTATACGAAATATTAAAACTTGAAAACCATTCAAAATCTTTAGTCCTTAAAGGTGAGCCTTTTACTTCAACATCAAAACCTCTATTTTCAATAGATCCAATATTTGCAAAAATTGTAGAAAATCCTGTTTCTTGAGGTATGGGTCTTTCATACAACAAATCTGTAGTTGTTTTAATGTAATGATCTACAGCAATCTGCATTCTTCGTCCAAAAAGATTAATATCTACACCATAATTTTGTTGTGCAGTTTCTTCCCATTTTAAATCTGGATTTCCTAATTGAAAAGGTGCAAAACCATTTATACTGTTATAATAATTATTAGAACCATACAATGCTTGTGTTAAATAATCATCAATTCTTTCATTTCCTGTAATTGCATAACTTGCTCTTAATTTAAACTCTGAAAGAAAGCCTAAATTTAAATTTTTTAAAAATTTTTCATTAGAAACTCTCCAACCCACAGAAGCAGAAGGAAAATCTCCCCATTTATTATTAGGACCAAATCTAGAGGATGCATCTCTACGAAAAGTAGCACCAAATAAATATTTTCTTGCATAATCATACGTTACTCTGGCATAGTAAGAAACTAAAGAGTTTTCAAAGCTCTCAGTTCCTGTGTTTGAAACATCAAATTCTGCAACGTTATTAAACGTTTGAATATAATCGTTATTAAAAGCATTTGCTGTAAGAGTAGAGTTTTCTTGGTGCCACTTTTGAACAGAATAACCTAGTAAGCCTGTAAAGCTGTGCCCTCCTTTAAACTTTTTATCATAAGAAAAATAATTTTCACTTTGTATATCATAAGATGTACGTTGTCTTTCTCTACCTGTAATTCTACCACTTAGCACATCAACTGTTTGAGATGGTCTTAGCTCATTAAGTTTTTGCTGATTAAAATTAATACCGATGGTCGTTCTAAAAGAAAGTTCTGGCGTAAATTGATAATTCAAATAGTTAAAAGAAGAAGCTCTATATTGTCTATTATCTTGTATCCCTAAAATAGCTCTTGCTACAGGATTATTTCTTGCAAAACGCTCTCTAATAAATGAACCATCAAAATCATAAATTAAAACATCTGGCTGTCTGTAAGATAATTCTCTAAAAACAGTTCCTTCTGGAATTCCGTCTTGATACTGATATGTAGCAGTTAAACGAGTACCCGCAGATAGTTTTTTACTGATATCAAAACTAAGATTTAGGTTTGTGTTAATTCTTCTAAAATTACTACCAACAATAATCCCTTCTTCGTCTAAAAAACCAGTATTCCAATAAAATTTAGCTGTTTCACTACCACCACTAAACGCAACGTTTACTTGTGTTTTTTGAGCTACTTGTTTAATTAAATCTTGAACATCTACAACTAATTGTGTACGAATACCTAAAGAATCTAATGTTTCTCCAGAAGCATTTGTAGAACCAGTACTTCTTAATGATTCAAATTTATTACGCTGAATAGTATTTGAAACAGGAACTTTATTTCTCAAATAGCTTACAGAATTTTGAACACTAACATTAATTTTGGGTAACCCCGCCTTACCTTTTTTAGTTGATACTAAAACAACGCCATTTGCAGATCTAGACCCATAAATTGCGGCAGAGGCACCGTCTTTTAAAACCTCTATCGACTCAATGTCATTTGGGTTAATATTATCAATATTGTCTACTTGTTGGCCATCTACTACAAATAATGGACCTGTGCCTGAATTAAGTGTAGAAATACCTCTAATTAAAATTTCTGAAGAACTTCCAGGAGCTCCGTTTGTTAAAATTTGTACACCTGCAATTCGCCCTTGTAAACCAGCTAAAGCATCTACAGGAACATTCGCATTTAAATCTTCTGACTTAACAGACGCTAATGAACCTAAAACATCTCGTCTATTAGCTGTACCGTAACCAATAACTACTATTTCTTCTAGTTGCTGGCTACTTTCTGATAAAGTAACATTAACTACCGTTTTGTTACCAGCAGCAACTTCTTTATCTTCAAAACCTAAAGAAGCAAAAACTAAAGTCTTAGATTTATTAATTAATAATTTTATTGTGTAATTTCCATCAAAATCTGTTGAAGTACCATTACTTGTACCTTTTTGAAGCACACTTACTCCTGGCAAGGGAACTCCGTTATTTGAGATAACCACCCCTTTAACAGTAATTGTTTGAGCCTTTGTGGAGAGACTGCATACCATTAAAAACAGAAACGCTAAAAAAAGGCTATTTTTAGTTAACCTATTTGAACGTGTTTTAATTAATTTTTTCATGTTTAAAAGCATTTATTTAAATATTAATTTAAGTTTAGAAAAGATATTAGTGTTTCATCTAAATTCTGATATATACACAAATAAATAATTTTGACTAACAAACTGCATCCTGCACTGTACTGTTTTTTAGATAATAATCATTATTTAGGAAGATTTTAAAAAAAAAAGGTGTTTCAATACTAAAATTATAGATTTATTATTTTTTATGAAAAAAGAATCCAAGGTTACAAATTAGAAGAATAAAAACTTTTTTAATTTAATTTTCCTGTAATTTAATTTGTGTAAAATTTTAAGTATTTTTAAAGCGTTAAAAATAATGTTTCTAACTAGAATTCCAGCTACAAATATATGTTTATAAAACTACTATACAGTCCAAAATAAAGCAATCAATAATCCTTAAAATGTAAAAAGTCCTAAACAACCAGTATAATCTAACTTGAATATTTATTAATAAAAAAAATAGCAAAAATTACACAAAAGGTATACATCTTAAAATTGCTATTTGTAGTACAAAAAAGTTTCATTATTTCTAGTGAGTTAGAAATAATGAAACCTGTTTTTTTAACTAATTTAAGTGCTAATTACCCTTCTTATAATCCTCTAAAAATTGTGCCAAACCACTATCTGTTAAAGGATGTTTTAATAACCCTGTAATAGATGATAAAGGTCCAGTCATTACATCAGATCCTAATTTAGCACAGTTAATAACATGCATTGTATTACGCACTGATGCTGCTAAAATTTGTGATTTAAATCCGTAATTATCATAAATCAATCTCATTTCTGAAATTAAATTTAACCCATCTGTAGAAATATCATCTAATCTTCCTAAAAAAGGAGATACGTAAGTTGCTCCTGCTTTTGCTGCTAACAATGCTTGTCCTGCAGAAAAAATAAGCGTCATATTTGTTTTAATTCCTTTATCAGAAAAATATTTACACGCTTTTACACCATCTGCAATCATTGGTAATTTTATCACAATTTGAGAGTGTAAAGCGGCTAATTCTTCTCCTTGCTGAATCATTCCAGCATAATCTGTTGCAATTACTTCTGCAGAAACATCTCCTGCTACTAAATCACATATTTTTTTATAATGATTTAAAATATTTGCTGCTCCTGTAATTCCTTCTTTTGCCATTAAAGACGGATTTGTAGTTACGCCATCTAAAACCCCTAAAGCTTCTGCTTCTGCAATATCATTCAAATTTGCTGTATCAATAAAAAATTTCATACGTTTATTTTTAAACTGTTTTTAAATATGCTAATACTTGTTGACTTACTTTTTCTCCTGTAAAACCAAACTTTTCATCCAACACATTTGCAGGTGCAGAATACCCAAAATGATCCAATCCAAATACTTTTCCTGCGTCACCAACTAAGCCTTCTAAATTAACTGGCAAACCTGCTGTTAAACCAAATAAAGGTTTGTTTTTTGGGATGATACTTTGCTGATATTCTTTAGATTGTAATCTAAATAATCCTTCAGAAATTACCGAAGCGATATTTACTTTTAGGCCGTTTTCTTTTTCTAAAATTTCGGCTGCTGCCACTAATGTTGCAACTTCAGAACCATTTGCAATTAAAACAACATCCGGATTTGCTACTTCTTTTACCAAATAACCCCCTTTTTCTGCCGCTAATGCTTCTTGATATCTTGATGATTTTGTTGCTGGTAAATCTTTAATGCCCTGTCTTGATAAAATTAAACCTGTTGGTGTATTTTTATTTTCTAAAGCCATTTTCCAAGCAACACTTGTTTCTGCAGAATCCGCAGGACGTAATGCTAAGAAACTCGGATTTCCACTATGATTTTTTAATTTTTCTAACAAACGAATTTGTGCTTCTTGTTCTAAGGGTTGATGTGTTGGTCCGTCTTCTCCAACTCTAAAAGCATCATGTGTCCATACATATTTTACACCTAATTCTTGAATTCCGCTTAAACGAATCGCTGGTTTCATATAATCTGAAAACACAAAAAATGTTGCAACTACAGGAATAATTCCGCCGTGTAAAGCTAGTCCGTTTGCAATACAAGACATCGTTAATTCTGCCACTCCGGCTTGTAAAAACGATCCCGAAAAATCACCTTTTTTCAGTGCGTGTGTTTTCTTTAAGAATCCATCCGTTTTATCAGAATTTGATAAATCTGCAGAAGAAACAATCATGTTTTCTACATTTTCAGCTAAATACCCTAAAATACTTGATGACGCCGCTCTTGTTGCCAATCCGTCTTTATGTGCAATCGATTCAAAATCTAATGCTGGTAATTCTCCTGATAAAAAGAAATCTAATTTTGTTGCTAATTCAGTGTTTGAATTTCTCCAAGTTGCAATTTCTGCTTTCTTTTCTGATGCTTTTGCTGTTTTTTCTTTTAATAAATTCTGATAAAATGCGCTTACATCTTTATAAATATCAAAAGGACTTTCTGGATTTGCTCCTAAATTTGAAAGTGTTTTTGCGTAATCTGCTCCTGTATGACCAATTGGTTGACCGTGTAATTCACATTCGCCTTCAAAGGTTTTATCATCTGCAGTAACACAACCTTTCCCCATAATTGTTTTACCAATAATTAAGGTTGGTTTTTCAGTTTCGTTATTTGCATCTTTTAATGCTTTTCTAATTTCATCGTGATTATGTCCATCAATGGTAACCACATTCCAACCCCAAGCTTTGTATTTCATTTCGGTATCTTCAGAAGTTACCTCGTCTGTTGGTGTTGATAATTGAATATCATTAGAATCATAAAACATAATAAAATTACTCAAACCTAAATGACCTGCAATTCTACCTGCTCCTTGAGAAATTTCTTCTTGAACTCCTCCATCAGAAATAAAACCATATACTTTATGATTCATCCAATCTCCAAAACGAGCTTTCAAAAAGTTTGCTGCAATTGCTGCACCAACACCCATTGTATGTCCCTGTCCTAAAGGTCCAGATGTATTTTCAATTCCTCTTTTTACATCCACTTCTGGATGACCAGGAGTTATAGAACCCCATTGTCTAAAATTAGCAACATCCTCTTTTTCATAATTACCCAATAAATAATATTGCGCATACATTAATGTTGATAAATGACCAGCATCCATAAAAAAACGATCTCTAAATGCCCAAGTCATATCTGAAGGATCGAAGTTAAAGAACTCTGAATATAGAATGTGCATAAAATCTGCACCTCCCATTGGTCCTCCTGGGTGACCAGAATTTGCTTTTTCTACCATTGCAACAGCCAATGCTCTAATATTATCTGCTGACTGTTGGTCTATTTTCTTATTCATTATTTTATTTATATTTATAAATTAATCCAGTTGAAAAGAAAATAGTCAACTGGATTAATTATTATTTTAAATTGCTTTTATAATTACTTCTTTTGCCAAAGTTCTTCCATCTCTTCTAGTGTTTTCCCTTTTGTTTCTGGAACAAATTTTAGAATAAATAACATGGCTAAAATGCTCATAATTCCGTAGATCCAATAAGCAAAACCGTTATTAAATTTTTCTGTTAAATACGAATTATCATTCATCATTGGGAAAGTTAAAGACACTAAATAGTTAGAGATCCATTGTGCTGCAACTGCAATTGCTAGAGCTTTTCCTCTAATTTTATTCGGGAATATTTCTGCTAGTAAAACCCAAGCAACAGGTCCCCAACTCATTGCGAAACTTGCAACATATAACATCATACAAAACAATGCTAAATAACCAGTTGCGCCAGAATAAAATACAAAACCTAAAGACAACATGGCAACAGCCATACCAAATGCACCAATGACCATTAATGGTTTTCTACCATATTTATCTACTGTTTTTACTGCAACAATGGTAAATAAGAAGTTAACAACACCAACAATAATCGTCATCAACAACGCACTATCTGTACCTGATGAAATTGTTTTAAAGATTTCTGGAGCATAATATAAAACTACATTAATTCCCACAAATTGCTGGAATACAGAGATTAAAATCCCTATAATAATAACTAGCCAACCAAAAGATAAAAGTTTAGCTGAAGTTTTTTCGTCCATAGACGCTTGTATTTCTGCCAAAATTCTATTTCCTTCTACTTCACCATTTACTTTTACTAAAACAACCAAAGCTTCTTCTGGTTTATTTCTCAATACCAAAGAACGAGGTGTATCTGGCACAAAAAATAATAGTCCTAAAAACAAACTTGCAGGAATTACTTCTGATGCAAACATCCATCTCCAACCAATAGTATTTAACCATTCATCTGAACCACCACTTCTTGAAATAATATAGTTTACAAAATATACAACCATAAAACCACCAACAATTGCAAGCTGATTAAAAGAAACTAACTTTCCTCTACTTTTTGCGGGTGCAATTTCTGCAATGTATAAAGGTGATAACATTGATGCTAAACCAACTCCAATACCACCAATAACTCTATACACAATAAAAATTGTAGAAAAAGTATGATCTAACTCACCAATTGGTGCTAAAAACATTTCTGGCATTGCAGAACCTAGAGCCGATATTAAAAATAGAACAGCTGCTAGAATTAATCCTTTTTTTCGACCTAGTTTTTTACTAACTAAACCTCCAAAAATTCCACCAATTACACAGCCTATTAATGCACTAGACACTAAAAAACCTTTAAAGGCACTTGCTGCTGTTTCTGATAATGCTTTTGGAAGCACAAAAAAACTATCTAAAGAACCAACTGTTCCTGATATTACACCTGTGTCATATCCAAACAATAAACCTCCTAAAGTTGCAACTAAAGTAAGTTTAATAAGATATCCTGAATTTGTTGTTTGTGCCATAAATTTATTTTAGGTTGTTGATTGATTATTAAAAAAGCTCAAAGGTTATTCTAACTTTTGAGCTTTAAGATACATTTATATATATTGATTAATTATATTCTCAAACAATTCTTGCTTTCCGCTTTGTAAAGTTAACTCACCATTTTCTTGAGCAATTTTATACAAATCTGACAATTCTAATTTCCCAGCTTCAAAGTCTTTACCTTTTCCTGAATCAAAAGAAGAATATCTCTTTTCTCTCAAAGAATTGTAAGATGATGATTGCATAATTTTATCAGCAGTAATTAAGGCTCTTGCAAATGTATCTGCTCCGCCAACATGTGCATGAAAAACATCTTCCATATCTGTTGAGTTTCTTCTAATCTTTGCATCAAAATTAACTCCTCCACCTTGTAAACCTCCAGCTTGTAAAAACACTAACATTGCTTCTGTAGTTTCTTGAATGTTGTTTGGAAACTGATCTGTATCCCAACCATTTTGGTAATCTCCTCTGTTTGCATCTATACTTCCTAACATTCCTGCTTTGGCAGCAACCGCTAATTCGTGTTGCATTGTATGTTGTGCTAAAGTTGCGTGGTTTACCTCAATATTCATTTTAAAATCTTTGTCTAAACCGTATTCTTTTAAGAAGCCTATTGCAGTTGCAGAATCAAAATCATATTGATGTTTCATCGGTTCCATTGGTTTTGGTTCTATGAAGAAAGTTCCTTTAAAACCTTGTGCTCTTGCATAATCTCTTGCCATGGTTAAAAACTGTGCCATGTGATCAAGTTCACGTCCCATATCTGTATTTAACAAAGACATATAACCTTCTCTACCTCCCCAAAAAACGTAATTTTCTCCACCTAACTTAATGGTTGCATCTAAAGCTAATTTTACTTGACCACCAGCTCTTGCAACTACATTAAAATCAGGATTTGTAGCAGCACCATTCATGTAACGAGGATTAGAAAAACAGTTTGCTGTTCCCCATAATAATTTAACGCCACTTTCTGCTTGTTTTCCTTTGATGTAATCTGTAATGGTATCTAATCTTTTTTCTGATTCTGCAAAAGTTGCTCCTTCTTGAATTAAATCATAATCATGGAAACAGTAGTAATCGAAGCCCATTTTGTTGATAAATTCGAATGCTGCATCTGCTTTGTCTTTTGCTGCTTGTATTGCATCTGATGATTTGTCCCACTCAAAACTTTGTGTTCCTGGACCAAAAGGATCTCCTCCTTGACCACAGAAAGTATGCCAATATGCAATTGAAAACTTAAACCATTCTCTCATTGTTTTCCCTGCAACAACTTGCTCTGGATTGTAATATTTAAATGCTAAAGGATTGTCTGATTCTTTGCCTTCGAATTGAATTTTATTGATTCCTTTAAAATATTCTTTGTTTGCCATTTTGATAAATGTTTAATTGTTTATTTGTGTAATTGTTGTTTTATGTACTGGATTTGCGTTAGGGATTGCAATGGAAATCCTTTTTGCTGTCAGTTCGAGTGAAATTTCTTTTTCAGAAATTTTGTATCGAGAACAAGCAAAAAGATTGTATTGGAAAGCCCGACCTTTTTTGGTAACGCCCAAAACACTCTGTTTTTATTGTTTATTTAAAACCAATTCTAATTCTTTTTTCCAATTGTTATAAGCTTCTAAATATGGTTTTTTGTCTTTAAAGGGCATAAATGTCATTACGTGATCGTTGTCCATAATCGATTTGCTAAATGCTTCAAAATTTCCCGTATGAAGGTTCGCTGCTCTTGCGGCACCAATTGCGCCGGTTGTGTTGTAAATTTCAATTTCTTGCTGAATTAAAGTTGCTACCGTATTGGCAAAAATTTCTGAACGAAATAAATTATCATTTCCTGCTCTGATAACGGTTGGATTAATTCCGTCTGATTTTAAGATTTCCATTCCGTAATAAAAAGAGAACGCAATACCTTCTAAAGCGGCTCTGCACATATGACCTTTATGATGATTGTTCAGGTTCATATTTACGATTCTAGTGCCAATTTCTTTGTTGTTTAACATGCGTTCTGCGCCGTTACCAAAAGGAATTAAACAAACACCGTCTGAACCAACAGGAATTTCTGAAGCCAATGTATTCATCTCTTCATAAGAACTTACTGCCAAGTTATTTAGCAGCCATCTGTATTGAATACCTGCACCATTGATGTTTAATAACTTCCCTATTCTTTTGCTATTTTTTGAATAATTTACGTGTGCAAAATTGTTCACTCTCGTACTTTCTTTTCCTGATAAACTATCTGTAACTGCATACACAACTCCTGATGTTCCTCCAGTTGCAGCAACTTCTCCGGGATTAAATACGTTTAAAGAAAGTGCATTGTTTGGCTGATCGCCTGCTCTGTAATAAATTGGAGTTCCTGCAGCAATGCCACTTTCTTTTTCTCCTTTTTCATCTACTAAAGATTGAATACCAAAAGTATCTACAATATCTGGCACTAAAGATTGGTCAATTCCGTAATATTCTAAAAGAAAATCGGCAACTGAATCGTTTTTAAAATCCCAGAAAATCCCTTCGGATAATCCTGAAATAGTAGTGTTTATTTTATCTGAAAATTTATAGGCGATATAATCTCCAGGCAACATAAACTTATAAATCTGCTTATAAATGTCTGGTTCATTTTCTTTTACCCATTTTAATTTTGATGCTGTAAAATTTGCTGGTGAGTTTAATAAATGTGAAGCACATTTTTCTTCGCCAATTTCTGCAAAAGCATTGTTACCAATTTCTACAGCTCTAGAATCGCACCAAATAATAGATTTACGTAACGGATTTCCTTTCTTATCAACCAACACCAAACCATGCATTTGATATGAAATACCAATACCTTTTATTTGTGTTCTGCTAACGTTATATTGCTTTTTTAAACTTGTAATAGCATTACAAATATGCAGCCACCAATCGTTTGGCTTTTGTTCTGCCCAACCATTTTTTTGAGCGAACATGCTCATTTCTTCTTTGGGCTCTTGAACAACTCCAACACTTTTTCCCGTTGAAATTTCTACTAATGCAGCTTTTATGGAAGAACTTCCAATATCTAATCCTAAATAATACATATTATAATGATTCTCTTACTATTAATTTGGTTGGTACATAATGCTGAACAGGTTTATTTTGAGTAACAAATTCTGCAGCCTTGGTTCCTAATTCTTCAAAGTCTGTTGAAATGACAGAAATGCCTTTATAAATAAATTTTTTCATAGGTGTTTCGTTGTACGATAGAAACCCTACATCTACTCCTGGTTCAAAATTTTGGGTTTTGCATTGTTCTAAAAACTTGCCTAACATTCTGTCGCTTGTGCTAATGTAGGCAACGTTTTTTTCTACTTTAAATAATTTTGGCTCTGTTATTATTTCATGTTCAAAATTGAATAACTCAACATATTTTTTAAAATTAAGAATAGATTCTTTTGGATGAAATGTAAAAGTTGGATATAAAAAAACTAATTTTTCATATTTTCTAAAAACTTGAACAGCGTCTTTTAAAGCATCGAAAAAAGCTTTTCCAAAATCTTGAAACACATAATTATTATTTTTGTTAGAATGGATATTCCAATCGATCAATAATAATTTATCGTTATCAATATTTGAGATTACAGAAGACACCTCATCGTTATCAAAAGTCATAACTACATATTTATAATACTTACCTTTACTGTTGTTTAAAATCGTTTTAAAATTATCTATATTATAATGATGAAATTGAACATCTGTAATAATATTATCTGGTAAATTATTTATAAAAGAGTGATAAAGAACTTCTTTATAGGCTTTAAACGTATCTAAAACCAACAAAACTTTTCGAGTTTCATTCGCAATATAATAGCCTTTACTTGGCACTGATTTTATAACACCTTGATTCTTTAAAATAGTATATGCTTTAAAAACAGTATCTCTAGAAAGTTTATACAAACCGCACATTTTATTTACGGAAGGCAATGCATCGCCTTCTGACAAAAGATTATTTGAAAGCTCATTATTTATAGCATTTACCAACTGCTGATATTTAGGCACTCCGCTATTAATTTTGATGTTAAAATTTAATTTCATAAGACCATTCTGTTCTGTTTTCTAAATATAGTAATAAAATTTAATTTGTTGTTTTAACCATTATTCTTTTAGTATTTATTTTAAAATCTTTAAAAGATAAAGTTTCATAAATTCCTTTAAATAAATGTTAATGAGATATTTACTCTATTTTTTTTAATTCAATTAGTTTGTTTTTCAAATTTTATAGGCAACTTTCTAATTGATTTTATCTGAACATTTTTATAAAAAACCTCTGCTGCTTCAGACTGAATTTGAATACGTCCTTTTGTTAACGGTACAATTTCGTCATCACTGTTTTTATATCTTGAATTATACAAAGCCAACACCACTTTTCCGTTTACAACATGATAGCTTGTTCCTTCAAAAGAAATTAATTCCAAAGTATTCCATTGTCCATGTGGATTTTCGTTATCAAAACCTTTATTACAGTGATTTGGAGGCAAACGTTGTAAACTCGAAAACGGATTCAAATCTCCATTTTTTATATACTTAAACTCTTTTTCTCCTTCTTTTATTTCTGATGGAATATCAATTAATGTTCCGCTTAAACCATAATAATCGCCTAAATCTCCTTCTTGAACTTGAAATTCTTGCGATGACATCCAAACATTCCAAAAAGCATCTTTTGCTCCATAACAGTGATATAGAATTCCGCTGTCTCTTTTTCTTTTTAAACGAGGTTCCCAAATTTGTTCTCCCCACTTAAATTGTAGTTTTAAATGATAGTTTTCATATTCTTGTTTCGTCGTTAAAGCCCCATAAATTTCACCAGAAATATGCAAGATGTTTTCTCCGTTTTCTTTTTCAAAAATGAACACCTTTTTAGGATCCTTATTTAAACCTAAAGGAGCTGCGTTTTTACCATCACTTTTTGGATCTACATTTTCTAAACCTTTTACAGTTGCATGCGGCGCGCCAATAAAAACATCCCAATTTTTAGAAGGATCACCCTCAAAAAGGTTCGTCCATTTTTTTGTGGATGGCTTTTTAATTTGTGCTAAATCTGCTGCCCAAAGAATAGCGCCTTTGATCATTTTTTGAAAACGAACATCAGCATACGATTCTTCTGTATGACCTAAACCAGTGTAAAAAATTCTACCACCATCAAAATGATGAAACCAAGTAATTGGATGATTTTTGGTGTTCATCTGATTTCCTTTATAAGAACTCTCATCAACAGTTGCCAAAATATTTACGTGTTTTGCAACAGGTTTTAAAAAATTATACCACTCATCTTTAAAAACCTCTTTCTTCTTTAAATGATTAATTGCAGGATGTTCTGTAGATTTATCAAAATATACCGTTGCATTTTGCACTTTTGGATGGTCTTTAAAAGTTGCGCCAATCATTTCTGCAAGCCAAGGCCATTCTTTTTCGGTGTCTGATGCAGCATGAATTCCAACAAAACCATTTCCGTTTGCAATATATTTTTGAAATGCTTTTTTCTGATATTCATCAAAAATATCTCCTGATGTATTTAAGAAAACAAGTACATTATATTTCTTTAAATTTTCGGTTGTAAAATCATTTCCATTTTCAGAAAAATCGATTTTCCAATTGGTTTCTTTTTTTAGACTATTGAAAAACTCGACTCCGGCAGGAATTGATTTATGCCTAAAAGCACCTGTTTTTGAAAACACAAAAATGGTAGGTTCCTTTTGTTGTGCAAATTCACAATTAACTGTAAATAAAGCTAAAAAAATAATTACGATTTTCTTTAAATTCATTTAAATACTATTTTTGGTTAAGCAAGGGTACAGCTTCAAATTTCAATACATGTCCTGTACTGTGCTGACTCATTTATTTTTTGCCCAAATTTTCTTTTGGCTCCAATCTTTTGAATTATCTGTCCAAAAAAGATTGTCTGAAGCCAAACCTAACACTAAAAAAATTTCTGTACAGATATATAAACTTCCTGTAGAAATATAACGTTCTGCCATTTCTGGTTGATGTCCATAAAAACCAATGGTTAACCAACCATTCTCATCAAACATATCTTTGGCTTCTAAATGTTTTTTAATAACTGCTTTAAATGCTGATCGAACTTGACTTGGTGTAATCTGTGTTGGTAATTTTTCAAACAACGCAATTTGTGAAAGTGCTTGAAATGCGCCAAATCTATAAGTTAATGAACGCCCAATTGGCGGATACGTTCCTTCTGGAGAAATTAATTTTTCTTGAATGATAGCGTATTGTTTTGCGCGGTTTAAAACTTCATCATATGCTGATTGTGCATTTTCATAACGCCAATTAGCAAGGTTTCCTTTTTTAGAAATTAACACATTCCAAATATCCAATAACATTGGATGAATGACAAAACTATTGTAATAATCCCAATGAAAGTTAGGACCATCGCCATAAATGCCGTCACCTAAATACCATTCTTTATGTTTGTTTAAAGCATACTGAATTCTAACCATATCTGCTTCTCCTTCAAATTTTAGAATTGCCGCTTCAATCATCGCTGTAAATAATAACCAATTGTTATAACCTGGAGATAATCTTCTTGTTTTCTTTAAAGCGATTAAAATGTTTTTTTGAGTATTAATATCTAATCTTTCCCATAATTGGGTTGGCGCTCTTAATAAACCTTGCGCTAAAAAAGCAGCATCAACTAAAGCTTGACTACCATCACTAAAATTTAAATAATCTGCTGATGTTGGATTGGTTGCATTTTTTAAACATTGCAACGTCATCAGAATGTATTTTTTTCTTAATTTTCCTTCATCAGAAGCATCTAAACCTAACTCTAACCAAGGTGCAATTCCGGATAAAGTTCTACCAAAAGCTTCTAAATGTGTAAATTTTGATCTATCATTTACAGCATCCGAAGAGATTTCTACCGGCATTATTTTTTTGAGTTCATTTTTACTCAACGCATCTAAAACTGGGTGTGCAATTTTTAACATGGCGTCTACATAAAATTGACGATCTTGATTTTTAGTTTGTGCCAGAAATGTATTTGAATTGGCTGTAAAGGCTATGATAAAGCTTAAGAGTATTAGTTTTAATTTCATTAGATATTGTGTAATTTTAAAATTTTCTAGGTATTCTTTTACGCATTTTATTCGCTTGTTTATTATTGATGAATTTCTCTTTTTTAGGATTCCAATCTAAAGTTTCACCCAATTCATAAGCTATGTTCGCGATATTGCAAACACTTGCAGTTCTGTGACCAATTTCTGCACCAGAAATAGTTTCTGATCTATTTTTTATAGCAGTTAACCAATCTTGATAATGATTTCCTTCTGATGGTTTTGTATTTATAAAACTAGGAGTTTCTTGCTGATTTGTTCCTGCATCAATCTCTAAATATTTTCTACTTACATCTAACGTTCCATTAGAACCTATAAAACGAACACCCCATTCTCTTCCAAAATCTTCATGAACCATTTCAATACCGTTTTCATAAAACATTCGCAAACCTCTTTTTGCATTTGGATCTTTAGGTGGGCTATATTTTACAGGTCCTGTAGCGTCCATTCCTAAAACCCATTGCGCCACATCAAACATGTGTGCTCCCCAATCTGATAAAATTCCTCCTCCAGTTTCTTTAAAATCTCTCCAATCTGGATAAAAACTCACTTTACTTGGTGCAATTCTATTATTATAAGTTAAAAGTGGCGCTGGTCCACACCATTTATTCCAATCAATTCCATTTGGTAAAACCTCTTCTGGTAAATCGTAATTTCTAGCAGGATCACCAACATTTACCAATACTTTTTTAACGTCTCCAATTCTTCCAGAGTTTACAATATCACTTGCTTTTTGAAAACGTTCCCAAGAGCGTTGCATACTTCCTGTTTGAAAAACTGCTTTTGTTTTTTGTGCAGTGTCTACAAGGGCTCTTCCGTCTGCAATTGAGTTTGTTAAGGGTTTTTCACAATAAACATCTTTCCCAGATTTCATTGCATCAATAGCTTGAATAGCGTGCCAATGATCTGGAGTTGCTACTAAAACGGCATCAATATCTTTTCTTTCTAAGAGTTCTTGATAGTCTAAATAAGTAATTAGGCTTTTATAGGAATCTATATTTTTGTGTTTGGAATACAACCCTTCTACATGGCTTTGAAAATTGGCTCTTTTTGTATCCCAAACATCACTTCCTGCAACAATCTGAGCATCCTTAGTATTCCATAAAAATTTATTAGCGAGTATGCAACCTTGTTTTCCTAAACCAATAAAACCTAAATTAATTTTATCACTCGGTGGCGTATAACCTCTTCCTAAAACATGTCTTGGCACAATGGTAATTGCAGCAAAAGCTAAAGAAGTATTTCTAATAAAATCTCGTCTAGAAACGTTAAATTTTTTTGATTTTTCTATCATAAGTATAAATTATTTCTCTACCCAAAATGTGCTACTTACAGGCGATAAATTTAATTGATATTTTGTGTACATTTCACCCTTTATTTTTTGATAAATTCCTTTTCTAAGATTAGAAACTTCTCCGTTTTTAGGGTTCCAATTTTCTAACTGAACTTTACCTCTTAAAAATACAGTTGTATTAATTTCTTGATCACTAGAATTTGCAAAATAATAGTTGTTTTTACCTTCTTTTACTTTGTGCAAATAAGAAAATAATCCTAATTCACTTTTAATTATTGGGTTATTTTCAAAATAAACAGAAGGATTTGGATGAAAATTTTCAATCGTTTTTTCTAGTATTTCTTTGGATGGATTTGCAAGAAAAACTGCTTTTCCACCTTTTTTATTCGTCTGAACTTGTCCGTTTTTAGACGCTTCTTTACCAAATAAATCATTGATTAGCGCAACAACTTGTTCATCTTTTCCTATTTCTGATGATTTTGATGGCAATAAAGTAGTTGCAATTACTTTTCCTCCTGCATCATAAAATTGTTTTATCTTTTGAAGTGCTTTTACAGAAATCACTTTACCACCAGGAATAATTATCACTTTATAGTCTTGATGATTTACTTTATTATTTAATATTATAGATTTATTTTCAAGTACATATGTATCAGTAATTAAAAATTCTGGATGTACAAACGTAAAATCTTGTCGAATTTCATTTGTTAAAATACTTCCTATTTGTTGATAATCGGCTTCTGGATATGCCCAAGTTCCTGCTCTTATATTCTCTGGAGCGTCAAAATAAAAACCTGCTTGTAAACTTTCTATAGGATATAAAATAGCGATTTCAGAAACTTTTCTTCCACCTTGAAGCATATAACAAGAGCGACCAAAATAATTATTATACGCAGGTAAAACTGGTGCTAACTTTTCACTTTCTGCAGAAATTAACGGCGGAATTCCTATTTTCTCTGGATTGTACCACATGCCATGAGGCACCATAAAATTAACACCTCTTACCAATAGTTCCATTGCAGCTCTGTACAGCATCTTTTCATCAACAGTATCCTCTTTAAACGCGCCATAAACCTCTGCAGAAACTATAGGTTTATCATAATAATCGGCAGCTGAGCTTATCATTTTATAACCATCTCGTCCATGACCATAATTGATAATTGCATCGGTTAAAGGAAGATCTGTATATCTAAAAAACTTAAAAATATCTCCATGCATGTCAACTGGTTGAATGGCGTAATTTCCTGGCGGATGACCTGTATTTTTTAAACCATATTTTTCTGTCCAGTTTTTTACTTGTTTTGGATATCCTTCTGCCAATAACTCTGATCGTGTATTAAAAAAAGCAACGCGTGCAGCTTCCGTTTCTAGCCCAATATCATACCACAAAGCAGGATAATATAAAGTTGGCGAAAACCCGTTTACTTCTTTAAATTTTTCGTTAAATTTACCTGTCCAAGTTCGTTCTCTTCTTAAAAAACCAACATCATCAAAAAATGTTAATTGAATGGTATTTTTAAAATACGAGCTAAAACGTTTTGCATATTCATCATACGTTAAATTTATAAACTGATCTACAGCAGCTGGATCCATCGCATCAACTGGCATATAACTTTTCCAAAAAGTTGCTGGCGTACACATATAAAATTGAACCGTCCAATTTCCTTTTCTAGGAAAATTCCAAGTCAATAATTTATTTTCAATAAAAGGAGCTAAATCAATACGCTCTTTTGTATCCATATCCATTCCTACCGCCGCCATTAATTTACCTTGAGGAACAAAACTTTTAAAAACAGCTCCTCTAATAATTTTAAATTCAATTTTTTCTAAACTTTTACGCACATGCTGCGGATAATCTCTTTCAATTTTTCCGCCAGCAGTTCCGCTCGGGAAACCAACATCATCATATAAGATAATATTCAAATCCATATTTTTAGCCTTCTCTAAAATAAGTTTGTATTTTTCAAAATACACTTCGCTTAAAAACTCTGGCGTCATATTATGCATCGGTAAAACAGCAATTCCGCTAAAATTCATCCGTTTAGCTTCTTGCATTTGTCTCTGAATTTCCGCATCTTCTAAATCTCCATTCATGTGCCAAAAAGGCATTGGCATAAACTGACTTAATGGGTTTTTAAAATTATTTTTGTGTGTAATTTCTTTGGATTGAGCAACTGAAAAAAAACAGTTTGTTAGTAGTAAAAAAAATGTAAAAATTAGTATCTTTTTCATCTGTGATTATTATTTTTTAGTTTTTGAGGTATATTTTGTGATTACATCTTTTAAAAAAAAATCAAAAAAGAGCTATACTACTCTAAATAAAACACCTCTTTAAGTGGTTTTGAGACCGGTGAATTATCTTTATTCACTTCCATAATATCTTTCATATAATCCCACCATTTTTTTACAACAGGACTTTCTGATAAATCTTGAGAACTAAAACCCCATTCCACTTTTTGAAAGGCAAAAAGCGTATTCGTTTCTTCATCAAAAAAAATAGAATATTCGCTTACACCTGCCTGTTTTAACAATACTTTTAATTCCGGCCAAATAGCATTGTGTCTTTTAAAATAGGTGTCTTTTTGACCTTCTTTCAATTTCATTTTAAAAGCTATTCTATTTTTCATTTTTCTAAACTGTTTTAATTTAAACCATTATTTGTTTGTTCCCAGTGATTTCAATGATTCTGGTAGATTTTTTTTTGGTTTAACCTCCTAAATATTAATTTTTTAGTTTTAAAACCTCACTTCCTGCTAACAAAAAAGCTCCTGTTCCGTAATTTTGCCAACTATTTGCGTCGGCTGGTCTTGGATCAAAACCAATATTTTGTACCCAACCAATCATTCCGTTTTCATGCTGACATTTAGCCAAAGCAATCCATCCTTTTTTTACCGATGGCAAGTATGTATCTTTGTCTAACATGCCGTTATTAACTCCCCAAGCCAAAGCAAATGTGAAAAAACCACTTCCGCTAACTTCACCATGATTAAAAGATTCTGGCGATAATAAACTTGTGCGCCACAAGCCATCTTCTGGTTGTAATGCTAGTATTTTAGCCGCCATTTCTTTGTACAAATTTTCGTAAAAAGCACGATGTTTGTAGTCTTTTGGCATATCATCTAACACTAAAGCCAAACCACCAATTACCCAACCATTACCTCTTGACCAGAATATTTTTTTGCCGTTTTCTCCTTTTTTATCAGATGGTTTTCCTTCCCATAAAAAACGAACATCTCTAGCAAATAACTGCTCTTCTTTGTCGTATAATAAATCATACGTTTGTTTGTAATATTTGTGCATTTCATCCAAATATTTTTCATCATTTTTTAATTTTGCATAACTCGCTAAAACCGGAGGCGCCATAAATAAAGCATCACACCACCACCACAGCGTTTGCATATCTTTACCTTTAATTCCTTCTCTCCAAGGATGCGGATCAAATAAATGCTGTTGAATAAAGGTATCTGTTGGTTCTAGGTTTACTAAATCTTTTCTAGTAGAATTGATGTAGATATATGCATATGAAATTGCAATATCATCTGCATGAAAAAATCTATTAAAAGGTTTCCACGCATTTCTATGTCCCATTGTTTTCAAGGCTGCTATAAAAGTCTGATTAGACGTTTCTTGATGCGCTCTAGCTACACCAGTATAATACGCTCCATTTGTCCAATCTGTAGGATCAACTGCATAAATAGGATGTGCTTCTTGCCATTCTAAAGCTTCCACCATTGCTTGTTCAATCTTTGATGTATCAAAAATTTCTTGAGCAACTGAACAGTTAAAAAGTGTAAAAACAGTTACTAGTGTTAAAATTGATTTCTTCATTTTTAATTTTTTAATTTAAAGTTTGATTCTAAATAGTTTTTAGATGATGTTCCTATCATTACTCTATAATCTCCTGCTTCAAAAATTTTCTCCATTTTGATGCCCGTAAATTCTAACATTTTTGGGGTGATTGTAAATGTTACGGTTTTACTTTCTCCAGGATTTAACTCAATTTTTTCAAATCCTTTTAACTCTTTATCTGGTCTGGTAACTGAGCCAATTTCATCTTTTAGATACATTTGAACTACTTCTTTTGCTTTTACAGTTCCTGTATTTTTTACGGTTACACTTGCTGTAATTTCTGAGTTTGGTGTAATTTCTGAACTCGATAATTTGATATCAGGATATTCAAAAGTTGCATAACTTAAACCAAATCCGAATGGATAAAGAGGTCCGTCTTCTAAAAATAGATATCCTTTTTTAAAGTTGATTTCTTTCATACTATAATGAAACGGCATTTGACCAATTGATCTTGGAACAGTAACTGGTAATTTTCCTGAAGGTGATACATCACCAAAAATAATTTTCGCAGTAGATTCATCTCCAAATTCACTCAAATCCCAAGTATCTAAAATTGCGTCTGCTTTTTCTGCAATCATATTAATTGATAAGGTTCTTCTATGTTTTAACACCACAATTACAGGTTTTCCTAAGGCTTTAATTTTTTCTACCAATTCGTCTTGAGCGCCAACAGGATCAATAGTTGCTCTGTCGCCTAAAGTGCTGTTACTAAAATAGGCTTCTTTGGATGTAAACTCATCTCCACCTAAAAACAGAATTGTAACATCTGCATTTTGCGCAATGTTTACCAAATTAGCAATTGCTTTTGGATCTCTTTCTAATAATTTTGGAGCACCACCTTTTTCATCAGTAAGTTGAAAGCCTTTTTCTGAAATAAAACTTACATTTTTACCAGCAACTGTTTCAAACATTGCTTTTGTATTTTCTTTTAAAAGCGGACCTAAAAGTGCTATTTTTATTGATTTATTCTTAGTTAAAGGAAGCGTGTTTTTTTCATTTTTTAATAAAATGATAGATTCTAAATCCGCTTCTTTTGCCAATTCTAAAGATGATTCTGCACGAACTCCTTTTTGCACTTCTTCCATATTTATATATGGATTATCAAACAAACCTAAAATGAATTTTGTTCTTAAAACACGTTTTACAGACCTGTCTATTAATTTTTCTAAAGCCGGATTTTTCTTCACCATTTCCGGTAAATATGCGTACGAATCTTCTGCATATAAATCAATATCAATTCCAGCTTCTAAACCCATTTGAGCTGCTGCTTCTGGTGATTCTGCTACTTTCATAAAATAATACAATCGTGCAATATCATTAGAATCGGAAACTACATATCCATCAAAACCCCATTCATCACGCAAAACACCTGTTAATAATGCTGCGTTTCCATGACTTGCAATTCCGTTTAAATCTCCATGAGAAGCCATAATTCCCAAAGTTCTTGCTTCCTTAATGGCAGTTTCAAAAGGCGGATAAATTTCATCAATTAATGTTCTTTCTGATATTTCAATCGCAGCAAAATTAGAACCACCCAACACTTGACCATAACCAGCAAAATGTTTTGCAACTGCGCCAATATGTGTTCCTTTTCCTAAACCTTCATAATTTCCTTGCACACCAATAATGGCGTTTTTAACCATTTCAGTAGTTAAAAAAGTGTCTTCTCCAAAGGCTTCACTCATTCTACCAAAACGCGGATCACGCACAACATCTGCTTCTGGCGAATGGCACATGTGCATCCCTCGCAAACGTGCTTCTTTACCAACCACATCCCAAATTCTGTTTACTAAACTCGGATTAAAAGAGGCTGCAGAAGTCATTGGTCTTCCAAATTTTGTAGACCCAGCTGCATCCACTCCATTGTAAGATTCTGTAACAAATAAAGCCGGAATTCCCCATCTATTATGGGAAATAATATATTTTTGCAATTCGTTATTTAACTTTGCCGCATCAACAGGACTCAAATGTTCTCCAGGATTTTTAATTCCGGCAATTCCTATTTTTAGCTTTTCAATTACTTTTTCAGATAATTTTAAATTGCCTTTTTCATCTGCTTCAACGCCAATATTTGCATGAAAAATTCGCATTTGAGCTACTTTTTCTTCTAAGGATAATAACGGTAATAATGCTTCTACTCTTTCATCGATTGATAAATTTGCATTTTTATAATCTTTAGAACTAGCTTTTGTTTGTCCGCTAGTTTGAAAGATAAAAGTGAGTACTGTTAATATTAAAATGTATGCTTTGTTCATAATTTTACTTTAAAAATTGAAAACTATCAAAGGTTACTAAATCTTGTTTTTTGACTTTAAAAACAAAACAAAGAGTTTTTATATTGGATAGTTTTTTTAATTTGAATTCTTGGTTTTTCTTATCAGAAACTGATAAACAAACTGTTTGTAGTAATTTTCCTTTTGGTGAATTTTCTCTGATTTCAATTTCCGTTTTTTGATGCACAGTAACAGAAAATGAAATCTTCTTTTTATCTGATAATCCTTTTATATTTTGATACACTAAAAAATCATTATTACTGATGTCATGCAGCACAAATCCACCATCTTTATTTTCTTTTTTTGAAATCCCTTCGGATATAAAATAATCTTCCGCTTCAATTTTTCCTTGATTTGCGTCGTAATTTCCAACGCCAATTGCATCAACTCTAATTATTGCCATTTCGCCATTTTCTTTATAATGAACGTAGCTTATAAAAGTATCTCTGAAATAGCGATTTCCTGTTTGGCTGATATCACAATACGCAAAATAGGTTTGATTGTGCCACTCAAAAAACGAACCATGTCTACCTTGTTGAAATCCAGAAGGCCAAGTTGGTTTGTCATATCCATCAGCAAAACTGTCTAAATTTAAAATAGATCCTTTGCAATCAAAAGGTCCATATGGACTATTTGAAACTCCATAAAAAACGCCCCAAGACAAATAATACTTTCCATTCATTTTATGCATAAAAGGTTTGTCATCTGTTGGTTTTTCTGTGTTTTTTCCATCTAAATTATAAGGCCCCTTCGGATTTGTGATTTCTAACTTTCTTGGTTTTTCTGCAAGGCTCATCATATCATCATTTAACTTTGCGATATAATAATCCCAAACACCGAAAATGATATAATGATCGCCATTATCTTCTAAAATGGCCATGTCATATTCATCCGTAGGCGTTAAATCTGATGTTAACAAAGGTTTCCCCAAAACATCTTTCCAAGGTCCAATTGGCGAGTCACCAACCACAACTCCTGTTTGCTGATTTCCTTCAGAAAAATACCAAAAATATTTTCCGCTTTTATATGCCACATCTGTTGCCCAACAACTTTCAAAAGGCTTTCCAATATAAGTTTCTTCTGGTTTTAAAACGCTTTCTTGTTTCCAATTTACCAAATCTGGCGAAGACCAAATCCACCAATCTTCCATCACAAATTTCTTGTTTTCTATGGATGTATCGTGCGATGCATACACATAGGCTGTATCGTTGAAAATGTGAATATGCGGGTCATTTAGACCTTTATTTGGCACAATCGGATTTTGTGAAAACACTGAATTCGATATCAATATTCCTAACACAAAACTTGATTTTAAAATGCTGCTAGTTAAATTCATTGTTGATTTGTTCATTTTAATTTATTCCGCAAAAAACATCCATAATTTGGGTAACAACTGCTGCTTCATGAATTGAACACGGATTTACATTTTTTCCTAAAAAGTATCCAACTGTTTTTTCGATCATTGGTTGTTGCACGTGCATAGGGTTTTTGAACTGATATCTTTCTTGTTTTCCTTTTAAAAAAATAATTATTTCATCCCCATAAAAAGAAAATGAAATAGTACCTTTCATACCATAAATAGTACAATTGTCTTTGTCTTCTTCTGCATTAAAATCCCAATTTCCTTTAAATTGTATGCCATTTTTAAACTGAACAAACCCTTTTACAACATCATTTGAAACTGTGTTCTTTTCTAAATCAACTGCTATAATTGTGTCAACTTCACCAAAATAATGAACCATTAAATCTATTTGATGTGGCCCAATATCATGAAAATATCCACCTCCAGAAATTGTGGGATTTGTTCTCCAATTATCTGCTATTTTTGCAATTAAATTTGCACTTTTTGATTGATGTATCGTAATTTCTGCTAGGGAAACATGCCCTATTACATTACTTTCTAACAATTCTTTTACAGTTAAAAATACTGGTAAAACCCTACGATAGTGAGCAATTGTTAACTTACTTCTTGATTGTTTAAGCGCATCAGAAAGTATTTTTGCTTCTATCGAATTTAACACCATCGGTTTTTCTAAATACACATTTTTATTAGCTTTTAAAACTTGTAATGCATATTGTAAATGTGTTGAAGGTGGCGTTGCAATATAAATAGCATTTATACTTTTATCATTAATTATTTCTGACGCATTTGTAGTCCACTTTTTAACGTGATGTCTTTCTGCAAAATCTTTTACTTTTTCTTCATTTCTGCGCATCACAGCAACTAAGGATGAGTCTTCTACTTTTTGAAAAGCAGGTCCGCTTTTGAGTTCTGTAACATCTCCACAACCAATAATTCCCCAACAAACATTTTCATCAATCTTCATATATTAATGTTTTTTTAGCTTTATTAAATCGACTTCCTTTGGGTTTTTTTCTAACTTTTTCCGTTGATAGAAACATTATCAAAAACAATATTTTTACCCTTTTTTAAACTGTAATCAGATACTGATTTTTCAATAAAAATATCTTTTAGTAAAATATTTTCTATTGGCAATTCTTCAAATCCTGCTAAATAAAAACCAGTTTGATTTGATTCTTTACAAGTGATATTTTCAATCATAAAATTCTTAAATTTCGTGGGATGAAATGCAGAGTGTTCTCCTTTATAATTTGGTTCAAAACGAATTAAGCTAGATGCAACAGAACCTGCTGTGATGTTTCTAACATAAATATTTTCGATGTATCCTCCTCTATCTAAATTGGATTTAAAGTAAATAGCATTTGATGATTTTGGAATCTTTATATTCTCTATAAATACATTTCTAACACCGCCAGAAATTTCACTTCCAATACAAACTCCGTTTATTTTTGAACTAAAAACGCAATTTCTGATAACAATATTTTCTGATGGTTGCCCAACTCTCCAGGCATCATTATCACGACCAGATTTTATAGCAATTGCATCATCACCAGTGATAAAATTACAATCTTCAATCAATACATTTGTAGACGATTCTGGATCACAACCATCGTTATTTGGATTATTACTAATAACAGTTACATCTCTTATAATAACATTATTACAATAAATTGGATGAAGTACCCAAAAAGGAGAATCTAAAATTGTAATGCCCTCTATACGAACATTTGTACAGCCAAAAGGCTCAAAAAAACCCGGACGTAATTTATGTCCTTCTCCAAAAACTCTTTTGTAAACGGGCACATTTTCTTTCCCCATTTTACGGAGAGTTTTTTTATCAGCAGCTTGTAAGTTTTTCCAAGAAGCAAAATTTTTAGAACCATTTCCGTTGATAGTTCCTTTGCCTGTTATGGCAATATTTTTAACTTGATATGCATAAATTAATGGAGAAAAATTATAAAGTTCAGTTCCTTCCCATCTTGTAATAACAGCAGGAAGATAATCGTTTTCATTTGTACTAAAATTTAAAATTGCTCCTGCTTTTAACTCAATATGAACGTTGCTTTTTAAAACAAGTGGTCCATTCATAAAATAATCTCCTTTTGTAACAATTATAGTTCCTCCACCATTGTCGCTACAGGTTGTAATTGCATTATCAAAAGCTAGTTTACAAGGTGTTTTTCCATCGCCTTTTGCACCAAAATCTGTAATTAGATATGACGTATTTAAAAATGAATTTACAGGATTTAATTGATTGATTATTTCATCCGCTTTATCCCAATTATTTTGAGAAAAACTAAAAGAACAAACTATAAAACATAGAATATATGTAATTATGTTGCTCTTTTTTATATTGGATTTAAAATTCAATTTTATTATAATTTTTGATTATCTTTTTTTAGCCATTACCGTATACATTCTGCAGTCTTTAGGCGCATCTCCATCACTATTTCCAGCCATAATAATACTTTCACCAGCTTTGGCTACTCTATTAAAAATTGACATAGTTACGCCGCCAACGTCTATATTATCACCAGTATCTTTGTATTTTTCTAATAAAAACTCTGGTCTTTTTACAGTGTCATCATGTAAAATATAGATATCCATATCTACACCAGCAATAAATTGCAGTTGATCTCTTGCCCAATATCTATTATCAGAATTTGGCGTTCTTACATATTCAGCTTCATTTAAATACCTCGGAATTACCGTGTAATTATATTCTAAATCTGTATGTGCTTTTTTACCCCAATGCATATTTGTTCTCAACATTGCTTTTCCGTTACCAGTATAACTAAACTTGGTAAACAACTCGCTTCTATTTTTAATTCCTACTTCGTAAGGTGGCATTATTGGCGTATAAATTGGCATTGGTTCCTCTGCAACAAAACCATCAATATAAACCTGAGGAAGTTGCGTTGTTAATCCGTTTTTAAGGGCAAATGGTAAAGAAGTTAAAGTAATACTTGCTGATGTTAACCCTTTTCTTGATGCAGTAATTGTTACATTTCCTGCTTTTAAAAGAGAACGGATTGCCACTCTATTGATACCTACTTCTGTATCTAAATACAAATTATTAGTAGTATTTGGTTTTCCACTATTATAACCTCCACGCCAAATTGCAGGGCCAGAAATGGTAAAATCTACTCTTGCAGCATCCAACGGACATCTATTACCCTCTTTATCTACTACTTCAAAGTCTATTAAAGCGATATCAGAACCATCTGCAAGCCATCCTTTTGAACCTGTAATTGATGTTGATTTTATTGAAACTGGAACGCCAACTGTCTTTTTAGTTTGCGAAACCACTAGTATATCATCAATAAAACCTTCTACTTTTATTTCGCCTGATTTCCATTCAACATTCTTAAACTTATATACATAACCATTTTCTGGTTCTGCATCTGTACCTAATAACTTTCCATTTACATACAGTTTTACTTTTGCGGTATTAGAAATTACATACATGTCTTTTTTTGTGCCTTCTTTATAATTCCAATGACCAATAACATGAATTTGAGCTTCTGGCCTCCACATTGCTTTTAGTGCAAAAAATGCTTCTTTTGGAAGACGAACTGCATCTACTTCGCCACTTGCTCTTGTAACTTCTGTAGGATTTCTTCCACCGTGTGTTCCATCAGAAAAAATCCAATTTGCACCTCCAGAATGATATGGTTTTTTACCCATTTTATTCCACCATTGATCGGCTTGTCTTACCGCAAATTCTTCTGAACCTATTGTATAGGTGTTTTTATCTAAATTTTTATGACTCCAAAAATTATCATCCGGAGAAAATTTATCCCAAATACGTCTTGGCGCTTCATCTCTCATATATTCGCTTTCAACAATTGGTAAATCTGGATATTCACGTTCCCAACCTTCTGTACCAATTTCTATAGATACATAGCCTTCAGAATCGTTTTTTACATCTGCGCGTCTGTTACCCATTAAGCGTTTTCCATTAGGATCGTAGGTATTTATAACTTCTAAAATCTCTTTGTAATGCGCTGCAGTTTCTGCCCAATTACCACCTTCCCAAATAAAAATAGAAGGATGATTTCTATAATACACAATCATGTCTCTAAAAGCTGCAATTCGAATTCTCCAAGTTTCGCCATCATCTTGAGATTCACCACTAACGCCTGGCATTAAGGTTACAAAACCGTATTTATCGCCCATAGCAATTTCTGCAGGAGAACCTGCAGAATGTCCCCATCTTATAAAGTTTCCTCCAGCTTCATCCATTAGTTGATAGGTGTAATCTCTTAACCAATCTGGCAGTGCAGCTCCTAAACCTGCCCAAGCATTTGTTGGTTTTTGCCCCCAGCCATGTAATTTTGCATATTCGCCATTGTTATGAAAACCTGAATCTACATTAAAATCGAAACTTCTAATTCCTAATGGAGTTTCATAACTATCTAAAACTTTATTTACATCTTTAAGAATCGTTAAAACCTTGTACATATAAGGATTTCTTGTGTACCAACGATTCGGGTTTTGAACACTCGAACTTGTTGTAAAGGTGTGTTTCTCTCCAGCTTCTATTTTTTTAGTTGCAGAAGAAACTGCTACAACTTTACCTTCCCTATCAATAATTTGAGCTTCAAAAGTTATTTGTTTTGCAATTTTATGTTCGTTCTGAACTTCTGCATTTATCGTTACATCTGCATTTTCTGCAGTAATATTTTCCGCAAAAATATAGGTTCCAACAGTTTTTAAATTGTCATAAAGT
This sequence comes from Polaribacter glomeratus, assembly GCF_002954665.1. Classification (GTDB taxonomy): domain Bacteria; phylum Bacteroidota; class Bacteroidia; order Flavobacteriales; family Flavobacteriaceae; genus Polaribacter; species Polaribacter glomeratus. The sequence goes on from NZ_MSCM01000002.1 coordinate 430,453, forward strand.
GGTAATGTAATGTGAACTGGATTCATGGTGTGTAAAAACACATTTCTGTAAATTCCACCATGAGTTGGGTGCCAATGTTCGTGATTCCAAACTAATGGATCATTGTCTCTAAAATTATCACTATTTCTGTCGTTATTTACTTTTACAGCGATTACATTTTCTTCTGATCCGAATTTTAAATACGGAGTGATATCAAACCCAAAAGGAATAAAACCTGTTTGATTTTGCCCAACATAATTCCCGTTTACATATACATCTGCAATTTGACGAACCGATTCAAACTCAATATATGTTTTTTTCGCTGCGTCTTCTTTTTCTAATTTAAAGTGTTTACGATACCAAACAGTTCCTCTCCATTGGTTTTTCTCTCCGTCATGATGACCAAGACTTAAATCGTCAAAAGTATCGATATCATTAAATGTATGGGGACAGCTAATAGTGCTCCAAGAAGCATCATCAAAATTTAAATCTTGCGCGTTTTCTGGATTTTCTTTAATAAATTTCCAGTCTGGATTAAAGTTGTACTTGGTTCTATTTCCTTCTGATGAAATTGCCGTTTCTGTTTTATCTTGAGTTTTTATTCCGCAAGAAGTAAAAAGAAAACCTGCAAACGCAAATAGAAAAAATGCTTTTTTATATTGTGTCATAAATGTTTTATTAATAATTTTATTTTGATGTTTTTATCAGAACTTATCCCAGTAAAATAAATACTACTTTTTTTAAATTATAAAAAAGGAATCCTTTCAGATTCCTTTTTTATAAGCAAATAATTCTATGCTTTTTATTCCTTTTTTTTTCTTTGCTCTTTCAAATAATTTGACCACTCAGCCATTTTTGATTTACCCAGAATTTTCATCATATCTTGACGTTTTTCTTTATCAAGAACTTTCATTTCTGTTCTTATTTGTGATTGATTTCCTGCATTATTTTTTCGTATTTCACCTCTTTTTAGATTGCTTTTTAGTTCTAAATTATAAATAGCAACTTCTTCTTCTGACGTTATAGAAATTACAGTTTTCATTGTTTCTACTGTTGCTTTTGCCTCCGTTTCAAATCTTTTTTGAGAATACGTTGATACTGAAATAACCATTAAAAATAAAACTACTATTATTTTTTTCATGACACAGTGATAATTTAAATAATGTACTAAATAAATTTGCTCTTAAATAAAAGCATTGCTAATTTAAAGGTAGAAGAATTAAATACTGTCCTGTACTATACTGTGAAAATAATTTATTTTTTAAGGTAAAATTTCACAGTCTTACCAGACTCATTGCCAGAAGGTAAATCTACTTTCAAACTATTTTTCTCATTTAAAGAATCCTTTTTATTTTCAATTACATACTTTTTAAAAAGAACTGTAACCGCTTCTAATTTTTGTGACGGATCACTTATAGAAACTTCAATTCCGAATTCTTTTTTTTGTAGTAAAACAATGCAAGGTTTATCAACAGAAATACCTCCATAAATGTTTGATGTTCCTGCTTCATAAAAAACAATACCTCCTATTTTTTCATCCGAAGAAATTACAGATTGCTGCGTTTTTGTATTTACAATTTGAAATGGTTTTTTAATTTTTAGTTCTTCCATTTTTTGCTTATTTGCATTCGGAACCAAAATATATTCATACCGTTTATCCTTCGGGTTTTTGCCGTGATCAAACCAAATTTTAAAAGTGCTTTCTGTTAAAATTACAGGTCTAAAACGCTTGGCAACGTTGTACCAACTTCCTTCTAAAAAACGAGTTTGAACTTTTACGTTGTCTTCATTTAAAAATAAATAACCAGTGTCGTCATGTAAAATCCAATCCAACTTCTTTAGTTCTGAACTATTAAATTTTTCTATTATTTTATTGTTTTCACTAACCATAATATCTCCTTTCAAAAATACTTGATTTACTGTTGTTGCTACTTTAAAATCAGTATTAGCTTCAATATCGGCGCCAAGACAAACAATTTTTTCATCAAATAGAAACCAAGATTTCTTTGCTTTTAAGCCATCTCTGTTATAGTCTAAAACTGCAATTCCGTTTTCATTATTACTAACTCCTCCAACAAATTCGCTATCGGTTTTAAAATCTGAAAATTTAATAATTGGTAATGGTTTTTCATCCTGAATAATGGTTGTTCCTGGCAACTGTTTCCAATCCCAAAAAGGAAAAATATCCTTATATTCATCACCATTTGAATATAGTAAAGAAACACCATCACCTAAATAATACCCTTGAATATTTTCTTGATTTACAGACTCTGTGCCAATTACTCGTTTTGAACTCATTTTTACTGAAAAGTAAAAGTCTTTTCTGCGATGAACATTAAAATCAGATTCCCAAAAATGCTTATTTCCACTTAAAATTTTAGAATCTTTTGCATGTTCATAAGCCAATGAAAAATCAGTATCCAAACTTTTCATTTTATCAATACATTTTTTTAACCTCTCATATTTATTAGACTGTTCATTTGGGAATAACTGTCTTCCAGAAGCATTTATGTCGTAATTTTTATTCCAAATTATCCATTGTTGACCTTCTAAAATATAATTTCGTAAAACCTCTATTTTATCCTCTTTAAATTGAAAAGGCGTATCATTTACAAACGAATAACACTTTAACATATCTTCTAAAAAAGACAAACCATAATTACCAAATTGAAGTTGCGCGCCATGTTCATGATACGACCAATCTGCTTTTACACCAACTCCTTTTGAGATTTGTAATTCGTTTTGAATAGATTTACTTGCAATGGCAACAGAATCTACTTTTCGTAAGAATAATGAACGCAACATCACATTTGTAGAAAGCCACACTTTGTTTTGCCCAGACATTTTAATTTTGGCTCTGTACAATAAAACCAATGCTTTTTCCTTTTGATTTTTGCTCAATTCATCTTCCATTAAAAAAAGTGTTGGCAACAATAATTCTGGAACTCCGATGTGTTGATCCCACCAATTTGTGCTTAAAAAATCATTATCAAGCCAATAATTTAATGATTGATGAATTTTTATGGAAAGGTTTTTATTCTGATAAAACGCTGAATTTTTATTTTTATAGACTATTGCAAAATTTTGAACTTTTTGCAAATGAAACTTCACTGGCCAATTTCCACGGATTTTATTTGTGTAATCTATCGATGAAAAAGAACCATTTTCTAGTAAATTTTCCAGATCTTTTTTTAATTCTTGATGGTCTATTTCTAAATTTAAATGATAATTTAGTACATTTTCATGTAATTTTTTTAAATCCTCTGGATACTCAATTTTATCAAAACTGTATAATTCAGATGGTTTTATACAACTTAAAAAGCTTATAAAACAGCAGATTAATAAGGTATTCATTAAATGTTGTTTCATCTCTAAATTTATTTTAAGTTTAAATTAATTGAATACTTATTTAAAGTATATAAAATGATTATTGCAATAGAAACCATTTGTAATACCTTCATATTATATGTTTTTTTAATTGTACTGATTACTTATTTTCTTTATTATTTAAAAATTTGAAATACTAAAAAACAGATTCTCTATGTTAATTTTTAATTTCAATTTCTAGCCAATTTTCTTTATTGTTAACGTCTGCTTTTAAAGGCATTTGAATTTTATTAGTTTCATTTTGTAATATAAACAAAGCTTTTCCTTTTTTTTCTTCGGGTTTTGTTGAGATTAATTTCCATGGAATTTTTAGCTCAAAAGTATTACCAACCATTTTATCCCAAGTATTAATTTTACCACTTGCATGAATAAAATTGAATTGCAATTTGGTAGCATCCGTCATTTCTTTGGCATTTATAATTGCTGTTTTTGCTGATATTTCGTCATTAATTTTACCATTTATCGAAACCAAAAATTTAGCATTTAAAACTTCTATTTTAATACTATCGTCGTTCAATCTTATCTCTTGTTTGTAATTTTTTGGTCCTGGAAATTTCTCACCTCCAAAAAACATTTTCTCCATAAAAACAACTCCAGAAATAAGCAAAGCATCCGCATTCCACATCATATAATTGATGGCGGATAAATTTAAATCGAAAATTTGAGGTCCTTCAACAGTGCTTTCTGATGTTAAATAAATAGGTTGCGCATGAATATATGGCGACACTAAACGATCTTCCATATCTTCTAACCATTCTTCTAAATTTCCATCCACTTTAATAGGAACTGTTTTTTTAATCGCTATTTCTGATAGTTTTGGTGTTTCTAAAAAAGGAATTGCAACACCTAAATTGGTTAAGATTTGTGCTAAAAATTCTTGTTGACTTGCAATTGGTTCTTTACTAAATTCAATAGTAGAAAGCAGTATATCTGAACCTTCAAAAGGAATAGAAATTAAAATAGGATGTGCTTTTTCTACTTTCCAAAAAGTGGAACTAGACGTAAATCCTTGCAATATAATTTCTGCTTTTTTTGGTATTTCTTTAAAATATGAATGTGCTAAACTTTTTTCAGTTGACATAAAATTTGCAGATGAAACTCCGTTTAATACTAGATGCTCATTAATTTTTGTAGCTAATAATCCGGTTTTTTCTTTTCCAATTTCAACACCGTCAAAAGTACTTGCTACAGCTGGCGATATTACCAAAACTTTTCCGCCTTTTGCCTGCCATTCTTTTATTTCATGTAAGGAAGTTCCATCAAAAGCAAATAGATAATCTCCTTTTTCTGGGTTGGCTCTTTCAAAAACCGATGCTTCTATGTTTACAAAATTAGCAACATCTTTTGCGTTTTTATCTCCTGCTATTTTAACTTTAGCATTTGCTATTTTTGGCTTTCGATTAGACAAATAATTAATCATATTCACCAACAATCCGTTTGCTTGTGCGTTTTCTATATTATCAATAATATTTAATTGACAAGCCAATAAAATTCCGTTTCCATAAAAAATTTCAGCAACACTTATTTGCTCTCTTCGAGTTCCGCCAGATAAGGTTGTCCAATTTCCTTGTTCATATTTATCATTGCTTGATGGTCTCGAAAACAAGTCGTCTGCTATTCGGCCATCATACAAATCCCAACCTTGTAAATTACTAGTATTTAGGTTTTTAAAAATAGGATGTGACTTTTGATAAATAGGTGCTTCAGTAGAAAAGAATAAATCTTTATTCAAACCTTCCCAACCCATTTTAGCATAATTATGTAAATTAGATTGATTTGCAGAACTAAACTGAAACTTTACAGGAAACCAAGTTGGCGCTTGATCTTGCTTTAAACTTAAAACGGCACCACCATTTTTTAAATACAATTCAATGTCTTTTTTTAAATTGGTTAAGACTCTATTATTTGCATGTTCTGGAAAAACCCAAATGACTTGGTCTTTAATTGCTGGTATTTCTTTGGATGAAAAAGCATTAAAACCAGCACTTTTTAGTTTAGAAACCAATTTTTCATCATCATAAACCTGAATCTTTTTTGTCTGATTTAAAATCGATTTTTCAAAAGGTTTGATAAAAAGTGTATCCGAAGAAATTAGTTTTGAGTTTACAGAAACAGAAGCAATTAGGTTTTCATTAAATTCAGGGCTTTTTAAGTTTAAAGAAATACGTTCTTGAGTTCCTGGCTTTAAAAAAACAGATTTCGAATATTCTTTTTGAAGCCATTTCCAGTTTACCATAAACGTGTTTTCTGTTTCGCTATCATTGCAAACAACTAACTCTTTTTTTAAAGTATCCCTTTTTTCTACATAACTTTCTCTTGGCCAAAAAAATGTTGTTACAGGTTGTAAACCATGTCGCATTTTTTGAAGTATAACTTCTGGTTGTGAGTATATTTTTGATCCGTCATAAAATTCAAAAAAACCACCATTTTCTATTGGTCTATTATCAAAAGATAATAATTCTGTTCTAAAAGGCATGATTCCTGCAACACCCATATTTCGCATTTCTAGAAACTTTTCTTCATAGATTTTAGCCTCTTCTAAATATCGTTCTTGTACCGATTTAAATTCTGCAGCATTAGATAAACGTTGTTCAGATCTTCCTCCAACCCAAAATTCACCCATAATTAAAGGGCGTGAATCTTTAGATTTCCAATCTTTCATAATTCGGGTATAATGTTCTTGCATGTGCAAAGAAACCATCTCCTGACTGTCATCAAACCAACCTGCGCCCGAATAATTAATGGGTCTTGTAGTATCAAATTTTCTAATATAATTGGGAAAATATTGAATCCATTGATAGGTGTCAAAATTAAAACGCAACATTTCATTTTCAACATCCCAAATAACTACAGAAGGATTATTTCGATCTCTTTTAACCCATTCTTCAAATTCTTTTTCTATGTTTTTTGCAAACCATTCTCCTCCGTTTGAATAAAAAGATTTATTTACAGACCAAATTGCAGATTGATTAATAAGTAAAATTCCGGCTTCATCTGCTGCATACATAATCTCATTTGGCGGCATCGTTGCATGAATTCTACAGGCATTTACATCGAATACTTTTTTATGCATTAAAAAGATTTCTCGATGATAATCAACATCTTCTCGACTGCTTCTATAGTGAGATTGACCACGTAATTGTGTTGGCACACCGTTTAAAACAAATTGTTTTCCTTCTATCCAAAATTCTCTAAAACCAAATCGAGTATCAAGAACATCTGTTTTATTTCCATGTTTTAAAGTGGTCCTTAACACATATAAATTTGGATGATTCGGACTCCATAATTTTGGATTTTCCCAAGCTACTTTATAAGTGTTTTTTCCATTTTCGTCTTTAGTTAATTGAACTTTTGGAAGCTCTAAAACTACTTTTTCTCCATTTGGTCAATGAAATATTTCAAAAGTTATAGTTGCTTTTTTATCGAAATTAGAAGTAACTTCATAGTCAATTTCTACGTTTTTTTGTCTTGTTGATGTTTTTATAAAAACGGATTTTAGATGAACCTCTTCTAACTCTTCAATAACAATTTTACTTTCAATACCGCCTTTTAACTTCTTGTTACTTTCTGGATTGTAATTTCCTAATCTTGTTGTACCAACTTGATTGTAAATTTTACCATTATCTAACGACGCACTTTGATCTCTTACAAAAATGGCGATACTATTTTCTCCTGATTTTAAAAACTCGTAGATATCAAAATCAAAAGGAGTAAATCCTCCAAAATGATGTCCTACAAGGTTACCATTGATATAAATTTCAGAAAATAGTTGGATTCTATCAAGTTTTAAAAGGTATCGTTTTTTCTGATTTTTCTCAATTTTATAATTTGAAATATACCAACCAGCAACGAAATCTCTTTCTTTAGCACTAAAATTGTGAGGTAATTTAATTTTCTCTGCTTCTAAAACAGGTTTTCCATTTTTAATAGGATAAAAATGCCAACTATTATTTAAAACAGCCGTTTTTCTAGCTTTTTTAGAAACCTTATTAAAACCTACAGCGGTTTGAAATTGCCAATCTAAAGAGATGGATTTTACCTCATTCCCTTTCTCTAGAAACCAATTAGAGTTCACGTCGCCCCTTATTTTTTTAATATATGCGTCACTTGGTTGTGCGTTTAGTATTACGCCATAAAATAATAGCGCAAAATAAACACCTATTTTTAAACTTAATTTCATGTTGAGATATGCTAATGCTTAGAAGAACGATGAAACTATCGTTTAAAAATTATTTCATCTGAATTCGTTAAATATTTTAAACCAAACAGGATATTAAACCCTGTTTGGGTTACTATTTTATTTTTTTAAAGGATATTCAAATTGATACGTTCCTGCACCTAAAGTCAATTCTAAAGCTTTATCAGTAGCCTTTATTTTTTGCTTCACATCAGCATTTACTGCTTTTGAATTTATCAATAAAGATTCAATTTTTGCATTATTTAAAGTGATAGTTCCTGTTGTATTTGCCGGAATTGTAATAGCATACACAAAGTTGTCATTCTCAATTTTCCAGCCAGATTTTACCTCGCCATACAAAGATTGAAATGTTACTTTTGCATGCGTTAAACCGCCACCAACATGCGGATTGAATAAAATATGTTTGTACCCAGGATTTTTAGGATCTATACTTAAACCTGCCACATAATTGTACAACCATTCACCAATTGCACCATACGCATAATGGTTAAAACTGTTCATTCCGTCAATAATTGATCCATCTGGTTTTTGAGTGTCCCAGCGTTCCCAAATAGTGGTTGCGCCCTGCGTTACAGGATATAACCAACCTGGAAATTCTTTTCTATTTAACAACATAAACGCTAAATCGTCTCTACCAATTTTTGATAATGTGCTACATAATAACGGAGTTCCTAAAAATCCAGTTGTTAAATGACCAAACTTTTTAACATCCGCAGCAAAATAATTAGCCGATTTCTGAATTAAATTTTCCGGAACTAAATCAAAAGATAAAGCTAGTGCATATGCCGTTTGTGTATGAGACATTAAGCGTCCATTTGGCGTAATATATTCTTGAATAAATGCTTTTTTTACGTTCTCTGCTAACGTTTTATAATTGGCTGCATCTTCCTTTTTTCCAAGAATAGTTGCAATTTTGCTTACTAATGACGTTGAATATTTAAAATATGCCGTTGCAATTAGATCTTTTTCGGTTACAGAACCAGCATAATCTGGCGCATCAGAATTAAAAGCTAACCAATCTCCCCAGTGCCATCTATTTTGATCCCATAAAAAATTGTTTCCTGCGTGTTTTCTCATATATTCAATCCATGCCGTCATACTTGCATACTGTTGTTCTAAAACACGCACATCGCCATAGGTTTGATATACAGACCAAGGAATAATCACCGCAGCATCTGCCCAACCAGTTGTTCCACCCAGTTTATTATTCCACATATCCGGTATAACATTTGGCACTTCGCCATTTGGTTGCTGATCTAAAGCTAAATCTTTTAACCATTTTGTGTAAAAAGAAGCAACGTCAAAATTAAAACCAGCAGTCATACTAAAAACCTGAGCGTCACCTGTCCAACCAACACGTTCGTCTCGTTGTGGGCAATCTGTAGGAATGTCTAAAAAATTATCTCTTTGACCCCATTGAATATTACTTTGTAATTGATTAATTAATGGATTTGACGTTTCAAAAGTTCCTGTTTCTTGCATATCAGAATGAATTACCATTCCTGTAATATCGTCTGCAATTGGAGTTGCACCTTCAACTTTTATAAAACGAAAACCATGAAATGTAAAATGTGGTTGAAATGTTTCTACACCATTTCCTGACAACACAAAACGATCTGTTGCTTCTGCAGCTCTTAAATTCTTTGTAAAAAAGTTACCTTCTTTGTCTAAAACTTCTGCAAATTTTAACGTAATGGTATCTCCTTTTTTCCCTTTTACTTTAATTTTTGCCCAACCCACAATATTCTGACCTAAATCGAAAACCAATTCTCCTGTTGGTGTTTTTATCGTTTTAATTGGTTTTATTTCTTGTGTAATTCTTACTGGCAATCCGTTTGAAGCAACTAAAATTTCTTTAGAGTGATTTAAAATACTTGTTGCTTTCCAAGTTGATGCATTAAAATTATTAGTAGCCCAACCTTTCATTTCTAGATTTGCATCATAGGTTTCGCCATTATAAATATCTGATTTTAAAATTGGTCCGTAACTAGATTTCCAAGAATCATTAGTAACAATAATTTCATTTGTTCCGTCTGTATATTCTATTTTTAACTGTACAAAAAGAGCTAAGGTATCTCCATAATAACTACGCAATCCATCCCAACCTAAATAACCTCTGTACCAACCATCGCCAACAATAGCGCCAATTGTATTTGCTTTTTGCAGCATTGAAGTAACATCAAAAGTTTGATATTGAATACGCTTTTTGTAGCTTGTAAAACCTGGCGTAAATTGTTGATCTCCAACTTTTTCTCCATTGATAAATAGTTGATATAATCCTAATGAAGTTGCATATGCTCTTGCTGATTTGATTGTTTTTGAAGCTGAAAATTCTTTTCTAAAATACTGACTTGGTAATGAAGTTGCTGATTTTTTTTCATCTTTCATGGTAATCCAAGATGCTTCCCAATCAGTAGTTTTTAAGATACCCATTTCCCAAAAAGCAACAGCACTCCATTTAGAAGCCTTGTTTTTGTTGTCCCAAATTTTTACTTGCCAATACAAACGTTGCATCGATTTTAGCGCTTCTCCTTCATATTCAATATTTACAGCGGTATCGCTCTTTACTTTTCCTGAAGTCCAAACTAAACTGCTTTTTTTGCTTAATTCTGATGCCGAATTAGCAACACGAATTTCATAAGCAGTTTGCGCACTATTTTCATCCGAAGAAAGCATTTGCCAACTTAATCTTGGTTTTTGAACATCAATTCCAATAGGGTTTATATGATATTCTACAACTAATTTATGAGCTTGTAACTTTTGTGCTAATAATGAGGATGAACCGCAAACGAACATCAAAAGTAAATTGAAAACTATCGTTTTATGAATTAATTTCATGTGTTTTTCTAGTGTAAAATAAATTATTAAACTCTTTTGACTTTTAAAAAATAAACTAAAAACGAAACTATTTATATATTTTTTATTTAGCATCCTGTTCTGTGCTGTAAGTATGCTTCATTGTTATAAAAATAATTGTTGCACAATAAAGCACTAAAGACAGATTCGCTTTTAGAAGCAAGAACCAAGACTTGATTCTAATTAGCTGAAAAAAGCCGTAACTTAAAATAAAATTATTTTTAATCAGGAACTAATGAATGAAAATACTATTTTTTGCTTTCAATAAAAATTAACCTCTCATTTTTTATTTGAACCGGTCCTAATAATCCTGCGGATATTAAACTACTATTTTCATAGTAAAAGTTAGCAGTTGTAAAAGTAGTTCGTTTACTTTTAGGCATTGGTTGATTGTTTACATACCAATCTGGCATACTTGCACCCTCTTTATCGAAACCATCTGTAGCAGGAAATCTCTCATCACCAATTAAGCGGTTTGTCCATTGATTGGTTACTTTTATTTCTAATGTATTTTCGCCTTTTTGTAATTGTTTTGTAATATCTAATTTAAAAGGAGACATCCATAAAACCCCTAAATTTTTCCCATTCAAAATTACCTCAGCGGCAATACTTACTTTGCCTAAATCTAATATATAACGTGCTGTTTTTTCTGATTTCTTATCATCAAAACTAAAACTTTTACGATAAACGGCAGTTCCAGAATAATAGTTGATATTTTCATTTTTATGATCTTTCCAATCTGTTAATTCTTTAAAAGGAATCTTTGCTTCAAAGTCATTTTCTTTTAAAAATTCTACATTCCAATTTTTACTGATGTCAATCGGCTTTTCTATATTTTTAATTTCGATACGTCTCTTTTCTCCTGAATCTAAATTTGCTATAAATATTCCGTTTTCTTTTACCATTAATTGCAATTGATTCTTGCTATTAAGAATATATTCTGTTTGTATATTATTAGGTTGATTTTCTAAACTTACTGTATGAATTCCTCTTGATGACTCTCTAAAAACTACAAAAACAGCTTCCTCACCTTCTAAATGTATCCAAGCTTTTGTTTGACCTTTTTTGTGAATAAACTGACCTAATTTTTTAGTGCTTCCGTCAATAGGATTCCATAATTCAGGAATTTTACCATCAATATTAAAATCACATTCAAATACAGCCGCTTTTTTATCACGATTGTAAAAGAAATAAATATCGGTATTTTCATCTTTACGGTGTGTGTACAACAAATCGTCTCTATCCACAAAATCTAAATCGGTAGCAATATTATTTTCTTTAAATATTTTTTTCCAATTAAAATCGGCATAGGTTTTAGGTTGATTTTTAATTTCTAAAACCAACTTTTTAAACGTTTCTTTCAGTTTTTCTGATACCAAATAACCAGCGGGTTCTATAGTCTTTACACCAACTACAGGAATTCCTGCCAATGCTATTTTATGAATTTTCTCTAGCGATTTTAAGGATAATTTTTCACAATTTTTTAAAACCAAAACTTTATAACTTGTACCACTTGGCAAAACTATTTGACCTTTTTTAATGGTAATTCCGTTAATTAAAACATCTGCATTTACATTGTCAAAATTAGTTTCATTAGGAATGTTTGGTTCAAAATCGTCTCTGTAAAAAGGCGCATTTGGAGAACCTTCACCAATAAAAATCAATACATCAGAAACTGGCAAACCTTGTCGTAACATATAAGAACCTCGTTGCATATATTTAAACCAAGCTTCGCCAGCATTGTACCACCAAGTGTTGGTTCTATCAAAATGAAAACCCCATTTATCCAACGTCATTCCTGGTTTTACTTGTGTGTTTGCCTGATGCGCAAAACGATGTAACATAAACTGATTAATACCTTGCACCCAAGCAGAATCTCCTTCAACTTTTACCATTCCAGGATGTCCTTTCCAATTGGTTTTTGGAATAGAAGTAAAGGATTCTGCAGAAACAATATTTTTGCCATAAATACGACTTCCAGAAATTGCTGCACCCATCATTTTTACTTTACGATCTGGCCAAAATTCTCCCATATTAATATCGGCTTTTTCCGCAACATCCAATTCGTTTATCATACCATCGCCGTAGGGTTCAAAATAAGTTTTTAATCCGTCTTTATGACACAACTCACTAAAATACCCATAATAATTTTCGGTAACTAAATCGCAAGTAAGTTTTCTAAAATCAGACAAAACAGCATCCGAAGCTTTGGCACTTTCTACAAATCGACCTGTAAACAAGGGTAGAAATTGCACCAAATCATACCCATCCTTTTGTTTAAAAACAGTATCTAATTCATCAGTCCAGTTTTGTAAGCCTCTTTCAAAACTATCAATCTCAATATATTGCAAGGAATTATTCCCTTTTAAATTTTGAACTGCTTTGGTAATAAAATTATCATAATGCGTTTTGATTGCTTTTTTACTGAATTTATCACACTCTAACCCGCGACCAGAAACTGAGGACGGTGCATTCTCTTGACCATTTGTAGTATATCCAAAACGAATAATGGTATAATCACCCTTTGGCAAAGTGGTTTTTAAATTCCCTTTTGCATCCATTTTAGCCGATAAATTGATGATTGTTTTTGGATCAATAATCATCTCTTTTTTTGGATTTCCAATATTAGAAAGCTCATTATCGTCAATTCGAAGAAGACCAGTTCGTGCTAATAGATTCCCGACAGTAAAAGTAGCCATCAAATTAATTTCTCTTATAACCGAAACCGAATGGAGATTAATTCTAAAATAACGAGCAGTAATAGGTTCAAAATGATCAAAAAAATCAACTCTTTGATGAACTGTTTTGTGTTTAAAAAGGTCTTTTACTTTTGTATAATTTATGCCATCGTTAGAAGTTAACAACTCTGCACTTGCCCATCTATCTTTGACTTCCATAAAAAAAGACTGGATGGTATACGATTTGCCATAATCAAACTGTACCCAAGAATTTTTACCTTCAATTGTAGCTTCGGTTTTTGAATTTTTATCAACAACCAAACCGCTATTAAAATTAGGATCTGATGAAGTAATTTTAGGTTTGTTATTAAAATCTACTTTTTCCGATGGCAAAGTTGGATATGCTAAAACCGCAACATCTTTATAGAAATCTTTGCGTGTAAATGGCTGTTTTAGTTTTACGTTTACTTGTCCGCCTTTCAAAATTGTATCAGAATAGACCAACATTTTCATACTGTTTTCTGGCGTAATCCAAGGGCCACCGCTAGAAGACCATCCATCGCAATTATGAAACCCAAAAGTAAGCCCCAAACGATCACATTCAGTTGCCGCATGTTTTAACATTTCGTGATGTTCGGGCGAATTGTATGCAATCTTTCCAGCAGGAGTATGTTCAGAAACATTAAAAAGCAACACACCACCAAGTCCAACTTTCTCAATCGCTTCTAAATCTTTGGTCAAACCCTCTTTGGACATATTGCCACTTAAAGCGTGCATCCACGTTTTTGCTTTTGAGTCTGCAGGTGGATTTTTAAAATTTGCTTCTAATTCTGATTGTTGAAATTGATTTTGAACTTGTCTATGACACCCAAAAAAAGTTAGCACTAGTATAAATTGAAATAGAAGCCTTTTTATCATAATTATTTTTTATTGTATTGAAAACTTTTCTCTAAATTAACAGAATCATATGCTGGAGTTTCTGGTAAATCAAATTGATATTTTGCAATTCTTTTAAAACCTCCAGATAAATTTGAAGCATCAGTAAATTCCATTACATGACCTGCAGATTTTTTATCAGCAGAAACAAAATGAAAATGATAGCCAGCCACATTTATTTTTCCGATGAAATCTGGACAGTAAAAACCAACCAACGTTCCAGTGATATTTTCCCTATCAAAAACAGGTCTATTTGGGATTAAAACATCCAAACCTTCTGTATACGGTTTTTCTTGTTTTGGAACTCCACCTAATTTTAATTTGTTAAAAGTACCATGAATTTGAAACGCATAGAAATAATTTCTAGAGCCTATTTGTTCGTTAATTTGTGCTCTTAAATGATTATAATTTTCAACTTTATTGATATCAAAAGTTTTGTCTTCTGTGTAAAATGCAGCATTAGCATAGGCAATTTTGGTAGTGTCATTTACTACAATTACTTGTCCGTTTCCTAGTGCTTCGTACAAAATTCAGTCTAACATAATTAGCTCGCCATCTAAACCATTATAAGAACCTAAACCAATAGTTCCTTTTTGTTTTAATTCGCCGGCAGTTAACGTACCATCGTAAATTTTATTTACAAAAGCTTCCCAAATAGAATAATGATAAAACACATCGGTTTCATTTTTTTGGATACTATTCTCTTGAACTGCTATTTTTGTTTGATCATTTTTACAACTAATTATTACAGCGAAAATGATGAATAGATACAATAGTTTTTTCATAAGTTGATTGTTTTTAAATTCATTTTTATATAACAGAAATCACATCAAATATCAGCCAAAAAAGACCTCATGATTAGCAATTTTCCCATATTTGAAACTGACCAAAAAATCGTATTATTTTAATCTAAATATTTTCTCTAATCGAATATCATCCGAAGCACCTCCAACCATCAAATTGAATTCGCCAGGTTCTACAACCTTTTTTAAATCTATTCCTGTAAATGATAAATCTTTTTCTGGATTTAGCGCAAACGTCAATGTTTTTTCCTCACCTGCTTTTAACCATACTTTCTCAAATCGCACTAACAATTGTGCAGGTCGAGTTACAGAAGCCACTTTATCTCTAAAATATATTTGTGCAATTTCAGCACCATCAATTTTTCCTGTATTTTTTACTTTTACAGAAAAAGTAACAGCTTCATTCATATCAAAAACTTCTTTTTCAATATTTAAATCTGAATACTCAAAAGACGTATAGGATAAACCATGACCAAATGCATACACTGGCGTTGGTGGTGTTTCCCAATATCCTTTATAAAAAGAATTTGCTTTCATAGAATAATAAAAGGGAATCTGTCCTGCAGAGTGCAAGAAGCTTATTGTTAATTTTCCTGAGGGATTTACTGCGCCAAAAATCACTTTAGACAAAGCGTCACCATTTGTTTGTCCCAAATAAAAGGTATTTACAATGGCACTTGCTTTTTCCGCAATTTCAGGGATAGCATAAGGTCTGCCGCCCATTAGCACAACGATTACGGGTTTTCCAGTTGCAATTGCATCCATTACTAGTTTTTTCTGATTTCCTAACAAATCAATTGTCGACCTATCTCCTGCAACTCCTGGTCTGTAAAAAGCCTCCCTACTTGTCTTTTCATTTCCACCCACACAAACAATGGCAACATCTGATTTTTTAACTAAATCGATTGCCTTAATCATCGATTCCTTTTCTTCAGATTCTGTGTATTCTATAAGTCGGTCTTGTCCATTTTTATTTTCAAATTTGGCTATTTTGCATCCTTCTTCATAATTGACTTTAACCGATTTTCCTACGTAATTCTTTATTCCCTTTAAAATAGAAACAACATCATCATTTTTCATGGAATATGTTCCCATCTCATCCGAATTGGCATTTGGCCCAATAACAGCAATATTTTTAATCTCCTTTACATTCAAAGGTAGAATATTATTGGTGTTTTTTAATAAAACGACTGATTCTGTTGCTATTTTCTCAGCAAGTGCTACATGTTTTTTATTTCCTATAAAATCACTCACTCCTTTTGTTTCTGTATACGGATTTTCAAATAACCCCAACATAAACTTTAAACGTAATATCCTTTTTACACTTGCATCAAGCTCCTTTACAAGTGCTGGATTTTCTTCTACAACTTCTTGTAGATATTTAAAAGCAGAAGCAGAAGGCAAATCTATATCCATCCCAGCGATAAGACCTAGTTTTGCTGCTTCTTGAGTTGTTGCCGCTATATGGTGGAATTCTTCAAGACGTTTTATATCATTATAGTCAGAAACCACAATACCTTTAAAACCCCAAGTATTTCTTAACAAATCGGTTAAAAGCCATTTATTTCCATGTGCAGGCACACCGTCAACTTCACAATGTGACGCCATCATTCCTAATGCGTTGGTTTGTTCAACAACCGCTTTAAACGGAGGCAATATCTCATCAAAAAGAACTTTGGTATCAATAGGTGTTGCAGCAAAATTTCTACCACCTTCTACTTGACCATAACCTGCAAAGTGTTTAGGCGACGCAATTACATGCGTTAATCCTGGGTTTCCTGTGGTTCCTCCCTGTAATCCAGAAATAATAGAAATAGCCATTTGAGTTGTTAAATACGTATCTTCTCCATAGGTTTCTTCGATTCTACCCCAACGCGGATCTCTACCGATATCTAGCACTGGTGTATGTGCTTCGTGTCCTCCTCTAGTTCTTGCTTCACGTCCAATTACATCAAACACTTCGTTAACAAGTTTTGTATTCCAGCTAGAAGCCATGGCAAGCGGTGTAGGAAAAACAGTAGAATTACGACCTGCGTGTCCATGTAAACATTCTGTCCCAATAATTGCAGGAATCCCAAGTCGGGTTTTTTCTTTTAAGTATTTCTGAAGACTGTTTACCATCTCAACACTTTTTTCTGGCATGCGCTGATCAAAAGTGTTTTCAATAAAACCGATACCGTTTTTTAGCTGTTCTTCAATTGATTTTTCAATAAGCTCTACTCCTTCTTCTACAGCTGCGGATTTTCGTATAGATGCCGAATTCAATTGCATTGCCTTTTCTTCCAAAGTCATTTTAGAAAGCAAGTCATTAACTCTATCGTTAATATTAGCATTCGGATTTTTGTAAATCGCTATACCTTTCTTTGATGGTTGATCACCTAAACTGATGTACTTTTTGCCTGAAATAAATAATACAGAACTTAAAGCCAAGCCCATAAAAATATACAAATACTTGTTTTTCATGTTTATTAAAAATATTTATGTATTGATTTAAATTGATGCAATATTCAACTCATAATTGCAACAAACTTTTATTAAACGCTTTACTACTTTGTCATCTTTTTGTAGTAAATTTTACTCTATGAACAACCACTTAATAATCTGGTAAATCCATCGTTATTGCTTGACTGTTTTATGTTACTTTAAGTAGATAACAAAAAGATTCATAATAAAGACTACATTTTAGTCATGGTCATAAAAAAAACATCATTTTCTTTAATTTTAAGCGTCTTAGCAAATTTTCCGTCTTTGATGGTTACAGTTAATTCTTCAACAGGGTTGTTTTCTGAAGCTTCCTTTAACTGTTTTTCTTGAGCTTTCGTTATTTGCGATGGACTTCCCATTTGGATGTACTTTGTATAAGCATCATTGACTAAATAACCAGTTTGGTAAACCTGAACGTTGTATGTACCAGGTTGCAAATTGTTGACCTTGAGCGTAACGTCTCCAATTGAATTTGCTGGTACTTCTTTCCCAAAATATTCGTTATTGTAAGAACCTTTGAAATCAATATTGGTTAAATTCCAAAATAAAGCTTGAACATTCCCTTTGTCATCTTTACAAACTATGGCACTTTGATCATCGGTCGTTAATTCTTTATTACCTAAGCCTGCCAAAAATTCATACGCGAAGTAGGAAGGCTTTTTAATATCCTGAAGGTTAATTAAACCAAAACCACCATGGAAAGGCGTTTTAGGCGGGCCTGCTTCTTCAAAAATATCTGTAAATGTCCAGTAACTCATACTAGTAGCTTCATTTTCCGATTTTTTAAGAACGTTAAGAATATAAGCTGCATTAAAATATGTATCGTGAATTAAATCTGCGGGCGAATATGAGGTGTTCCATTCCGTAAAATGAAGTGGAAGATCTGGGCGTGGAGATTTAAGTATGTCCTGTTTCGAGTTAGCCACTCTACTGGGTAAAACGTCCAAATCTGGACGTAAAATAAGCTTTTTAGTACCAAATTCATCTAAGCCATCGCCTTTTACGCCGTAAGCATGGGTAGAAACAAAATCAACTGACCAATTATTTGCAACGCAAAGTTCTATGAAATCTGAAATCCAAGCTGTACCTGAAGTTGCAGGTCCGCCAACTTTATAATCTGTAGAAACTAACTTGACAGCTTTTGCCGTTTCACTATACAATTTCATGTAAGCGTCCAACTTATTTGGAAACTCAATATTATTTGAGATAAAGAAAGCTGGATGATTTGGCTCGTTCCAAAGTTCAAATAGCCATGTTTTTACTTCTTCTTTGCCATAGCGTTCTTCTAAATGTTTTACAAATGCCGTAATAAGTCCGTTCCATTTAGCATAATCTTTCGGAGGCGTAACATTTCCTTTCCACCAAAAAACAGTCTTATCGTCACTGGCTAAGGCCGATGGCATAAATGATAACTCAACAATTGGCTTAATGTTTTGCGTTAATAAAAAATCATAAAGCCTATCTACATATTGCCAATTATAAATTGGGGTGCCTGCTTGATCTTCAAAGTAAACGCCCATATCGTCAGATAAAATTCCGTGGAAACGAATATACTTAAAGCCGATTTCTTGTTGCACTTCTTTCAGTTGAGCTTGCCAGTCGGCTCTTAAACCTTCGTTTGCCCTTCCTGCACCAATGCAGTATAGGTAACTTGGCGATAGTTCGCCTTTTACTTTATTTACATCAACAGAAATGGTGCGTTGTTGTGCGTTTGTAGGTAAATAAAAGAGAGATAATAATAAAAGGATACTTTTAATATTCATAATTTTTTATGTAATTATTATTTTAAAAATGTTTCTGCTGGTACAAATTCCTTCAATTCTTTAATCATAATATTTCGATAGTAAATTTCAGCAGTTTCAGATTGAAAACCTATTTTACCTCCATCCATTACAAAGTTCGTTGCCATATTTACAATCTCTCCATTTAGTTTGTGAATTGAATATTCACTTCCCATAACGATGACTTCACATTGATTCCATTTGTCATTTAAACCGTTAAAATTTCGAGTCGGACTTGCCAAATGCTCCATACCTCTTGGTGGTTGTGGTTTTCCTCCATCTTCAATAAAAGCAAATTCGTTGTTTTCATTAGAAGTCCAATTATACGGCGCTAATCCCCAATAATCTCCTGTATGATTTTTATCGATTTCCGGGTTATAACGCACTTGATATTCTATTCCTTTTGGCCAAATAGCATCATCGATAACATGATAATACAACCCAGCATCATATTGAAACATTGGGTAATTATTTGCTTTATTCTTTCCCCATTTGTATTCAAATTTCAGAATATACTTGCTGTAGGCTTTGTCTGTATAAAACAAACCATGCGTTGGGTTTTTACCATTTGCAACCTCTGATCCTTCTGGCACTTCTTTAAAAACATGGATCATACCATTTTCAATCTGAAACACTTTATTTGCTAAATCAGCATCATTATTCCTGATTTTTAAATACCAACCCTCCCAATTTTCTCCATTAAATAACGAAACAAAACCGGTCATGTCAGCTTTAGTTTGTT
The DNA here is from genome assembly GCF_002954665.1 of Polaribacter glomeratus. GTDB lineage: Bacteria > Bacteroidota > Bacteroidia > Flavobacteriales > Flavobacteriaceae > Polaribacter > Polaribacter glomeratus. Next base: position 450,297 of record NZ_MSCM01000002.1, read on the forward strand.
GCATTTTACAAGCGCTAATGGTAATCAATATAATCGCTACAATACTTAATTTTAATTTCATCTTCTTCTTTTTAAAGTTTGTTTATTGGAGATATTCGATATTTATAGGAATAAAAATCGTTCAATGCTTGATATTGATCTAACGGAACTCCGCCCCAACTATTACGACCGCCAACACCCATTTGAAACGCATCAATATTGAAAAAAATGTAAGGAGAACGAGTCATTTCAAAAGCATATTTTGATTTTTCTATCGTTTCATCAGAATAATATCGTGCTCCAACTCCAACAGGTTTTCCTAAAGTTTCGAAACGTACACCTTTCCCATTCTCATCGGTTAAAGTAACCCAACGAACAGCTGTTTTGTAGCCATTTTCTTGAGGACGAGCATAATCTACCCATTGTGCATCCACAGCACCTTTATACAAACCAATGGTTTCATAATTACGATCTGCATAGGTTTCTTGCTGCCCACGACCATACCAATTTAGGTTATAAAAATCTGCATTTACCTGCCATTTCATACCTATTCTATGTGCATTTCTATCCTTTAAAACTATAGCAGAGTTATCATAAAGTACTTCTATGTCAATGGTTCCATTTCCATAAATAGTATAATTGCTTGTAACTTTTGCTTTTGTAATTGAGTTTGAAATTTCAAGAATAACAACAACTGTATTTTCTTTTTTATCAACAGTAAACTTGGTTACTTTTTGAGATTCATTTGCGTTTTTCCAAATATTAGAACCTACAGCGCCACCTAACTCGCCTTTACCCATTGCGCCTCTATCATTATCTGTAAAAGGACGCCAAAAATCTAATCTACTTCCAGATATCATTTCTTTGTCCAATACTTTATAGGAAGTAAAATCACCACTAATTTTATGTAACTCCAAAGAAAAAGTATCACCAGAAACTACTACTTTTTCTGCAGATTCAGTTAAACTGATGCGCTCTTTATTATTAGTTTCTTCTACAGCATAACTTCCGGAAAGCACAAACTGATCCCAAGAAATTTCATGTCCGGCAGCTACTAATGCTGTTTTATTTTTTGAGAAAAACCGAACTGTTAAAAATCTTTCCTGTGCTGATGTAGCCAAAATTGGCAAATTTAAGTTCACTTTCTTTTCTGATCTCGCAGAAATATCTAAATAATCAATACTTCCTGATGCAATTAATTTTCCGTTTTCATGAATTTCCCAAATACCTGTTGCTATTTCCTTGATATTTGTAAAATCGAACCAATTATGAATTGCAACAATTCCGTTTTCTAAATCCACAGGTTTTGTATGAATATTTCGATACGCATATTTTACAGCATATAATCCTGGATGTGGTTGCCAATTGGCATCAATCAATCCGTTTTGAGAGTAACTTCCATCGTTAGAATACTTTTGTTTGTGCCATCCGCCGTAGGCAGAAAAATATTCTTTTACAGGACCTGTTCCTATTTTGTCTTTTGCTGAATCTGGTGTTTTAGTTTTTAATCCTTGATCCATCCAATCCCAAATAAAACCACCAAAATGACGGTCATTTGCATAAATCAAATCCCAATATTCTTTTAAATTCCCTGACGAGTTTCCCATTGCATGATTATATTCGCACGTCATTAATGGTTTTGCATTTTCTGGAAGCCAATCTACAGGTGGATAAAATCGAGAAATAACATCACTTGCATTTTGATCTCCTTGATAATGAACAGGTCTCGTTGGGTCGTTTTCATGAATCCAATTATATGCTTTTATAAAATGAGGGCCGTCTGAACATTCGTTTCCTAAAGACCACATAATAATTGAAGGATGATTTTTATTTGCCTTTACCATTCTTGTAATACGATCTAGATAAGGTTTCTCCCAAGTGGGATCGTTAGACAGTTGATTAAAACCGCGATTTCCAAAACCATGGGTTTCTAAATTGGCTTCATCCATCAAATAAATACCAAACTCATCACAGAGATCATACCATTCTGGAACATCTGGATAATGACTATTTCTAACGGCATTGATATTAAAAGATTTCATTAATTGAATATCTCGTAACATGGTTTCTCTAGAAACAACCTGACCGTTTACAGGATCAAATTCATGGCGATTAACACCTTTCATCTTCACCGGAACTCCGTTTACTAAAAACAAATTACCTTTAATTTCAACTTTACGAAAGCCCACTTTTTGAGGAATGCTTTCTAAAATAGTCCCTTTTTCATCCTTTAAGTTCAGTAAAGTTGTATATAAATAAGGATCTTCTGAATTCCATTTTCTAGGATTTTTTATGGCTAAAGAAATTTTAGATTCTTTAGCAGCAATTTCTTTTATTAATACTAAATTTCTTTCTGCATCAAAAAGCTGAAGCTCAACAGCATAGTTAAGAGGTACATTTGCTAATTTTAAATCAATATCTAAAGTTGCATTTACATAATTTGAGTCTAAAACGGTTTGAATGGTAAAATCTCGAATATGCGCACGTTTTCTAGAACTCAAATATACATCTCGATACATACCAGACAGTCGCCAGAAATCTTGGTCTTCTAGATAAGAACCATCGCACCAGCGATATACCTCTACAGAAACTACATTTTTTCCTAGTTTTACTTTATCTGTAATATTGAATTCTACAGAAGTTCTACTTCCTTGACTATAGCCAACTTTTTTACCATTAATCCATATAAAAAAAGCAGAATTTACCCCATCAAAAGTGATAAAGGTTTCATGATTTTTCCATGCTGATGAAATTTCAAAATTACGACGGTAAGATCCTACAGGATTATCATCATGAGGAATAAAAGGTGGATTTTTAGGAAAAGGATACTTCACATTAGTATATAAAGGCAAACTATATCCTTTCATTTCCCAATTAGAAGGAACTTGAATTGTATCCCAATTAGAATCATCAAAATTCTCTTTGTAAAAATCGATTGGTCTATCCGCAGGTTTTTCAACAAAATTAAATTTCCAATCACCATTTAATAATTGAAACCAAGAAGATTCTGATCGATTAAATGTTTTTGCAGATTGAACACTAGGAAAACTATAAAAGTGCGCATGTGGCTCTTCTGTACCTTGTTGTATAATTGCTTGATTTTCCCAATTAAGGGGTGATTCTTTTTGGGAATAGCTCTTTTCAATTAAAAGAAACAGACACAAAAAACTTACTATGGCTAACCTTTTCATTTTTAATTTTTTAATGATTTATTGCTAAACATAAGTTTTTGTAAATCAACCAAAAAATAGTAGATCTACTTTTTAAATTCCCACCAATTAAAGTTGAAAACATTTGCTCCTTGACCTGTAAATTTAAAGTACACATCGTGTGTGCCTTTTATTTGCTCCACAGCACAAGTTACAGTTTTCCATATCGTTAAATTTCCAGTAGGTGTAATTTCACAAGTACCAATTAATCTACCTTTTTCACTGCCAATTCTTATTTCAATTCCGCCAAAATTTTGTGCTGCTATTCTTGCTTCAAAAGATGTTGCGCCGTTTTCGAAATCTACTCCAGCAACTTTTATCCAATCGCCACTTTCAATTTCTGTAACCATTCTTCCTTGAAAAATATCATTACAAGCAGCAGTTTCAATTCCCGGTAACAAATATGATTGTGTTGCCATTGTTTCTGCTTCATTTCTTTGAAACGGATTTACATTTTTAACCTGTTTTGGTCCTTCGGATGTTGGAATTACTTCTTTGATTGTACCATCGGTATTAAAAAATAATTCATCCACAGAAACAGAACGTTGACGCAATGCAATGTTTTCCTCCACTTTTCTATCCGTAGCAATTTTTCTTGTATGATATCCTAAATACCATTTGTCTTTAAATGAAAAAACACTTGCATGAGAATTGTTATAATTATCTGCTGGTTGTTTTAAAATAATTCCTTTATATTCCCAACCAGACATAGGGTTATCACTCATCATATACTCTATATTCATACCTGTACCAATATTAGTAAAATATGAAAAATAGTATTTTGTAATTCCCTTTACAGTGCGTTTACTAATATAACCACCCTCGTAAAAACCCGGCGCATCAATTAAAACAGCTTCCCCAACTGTGCTAACTAGATCGTCTCCTAATTTAATAATTCTTCCATTTTTTTTACGTTTTCCATCCATCTGAATTTTTGTTGGTCCGCCTCCAAAAACGCAATAGGCTTGACCGTCATTATCAATAAAAACAGTGGGGTCAAAAAGCCATTCTACATCAGAATTTGGAGTTTCTTTAGTTATTAATGGTTTGCCGCCAACACCTTTAAAAGGACCTGTTGGACTATCGCTGACAGAAACATTTACACTTCTATTTCCATCACCTGTGTACAAATAAAATTTTCCGTTTTTTTCTACTACGGATGGAGCCCAAGCTTGTGTAACCCAAGGCATATCATCTGGCGCTTTAAACACTTCGCCATGATCTGTGTAGTTTTTCATATCCTCTGTAGAAATACAGGTAATATCATTCATCCAATATCTTTTTTGTTCATCGATATCATGTGAAGTCCATAGGTATAAACGACCATTGTATTCTAAACCAGTTGGATCTGCAGTATATCTTTGGGAAATAACTGGGTTTTGTGCGTAATTTTGTAATGTAATTATCACTAATAACGTTAAGGTAAAAACTCTTTTCATCTATTTATTTTTTAATTTAATATAGAACAAAAAATGCTAATTTAATCTGATAAGATTGTTTCAAAATCAGATTAAATTAGCATTATGATCGTAATTAATTCTACTTATTACAATGAAATTTTATTTACTGATAAAGGAGGTAATATGATAACTGATGTTCCTTCATCTATTAAAGTTAAGGCACTTTGATCAAGATTTAAATACTTATTATCTTGAAGGCTTTCGAAAAATAACGCTTCATGTTTTTTAGAACTTGTTAAAACGGTTCCATCTAATTTTACTCTAAAAGGCACACTTCTTACCGTTTTATTTACTGCAAAAATTAATGTTTTTCCATTTTTAGTTACAGCTTTTGCCTCTACAGCATTTACTCCTGTATCTAAAATTCTTGTTGAAATTGAAGTTTCATAAATCTGACTATCTTCGAATACATCACGTAATATTTCATAAACTGCACCATGTCCAGTTTTTTTCATATTTCTTAACGATTTTTCTGGGCGTCCACCGTTATCTGTAAACTCATCACCAAAACTATACATTGGGTTTAAAGCCGTTGTTAATCCAAACCATTCTGCACGTTCATAGGTGTCTTGGTTTTCAAATAAATACATATAAGCGTCTGCTTGACCTAAAAAAGAAGCAGCATTTAAACCACAACTTACGCCCCATTCTGTTAACCAAACTGGTTTTCCTGGCGCAAAATCTTGAACAAATTTTGTAGAATTTTTTAATTCGATTCTTGGAGTAAGAATCGTTTTATATGTTTCAATACTTTTTATAATTTTTGGATCTGTTCTTTCTGGATCAATATATTTATGCAAAGAAATAGCATCAAAATACGTTTTACTAAAGATTCCTATTTGAAGATTATAAGCTGCTTGGTCTGTCCTCCATCCCATTGGCACGGATATTTTTAAGCCTGGTTTTGCTGCTTTTAAAGCTGCTGATATTGGCCTTACCGTAAAGAAATATTTTATTGGTGTTGATGTCTTTGAACTTCTTTGATCTAACCAAAATTGTTCATTTCCTAATTCTATATATTTTACATCAAAACCTTTTGCCTCACTATCTTTTAAACGTGCTACAGATTTTGCTGCATTATCATAATTTACATTATAAGTAAAAATAGTATTAAAACCCATTTCTGCATGTAAATCTGTTAAACCAGGAAAACCAGCTTTTGTATTATTATTAGCCCAAGTATCCATTACGCCTCTATGAAATTCACCAATATCATAAGGGTCTGTAGCATCATATTCAGACATATCTTTTTCCCAATTGTACCAATTAGCCCAAACTCCACTTGGAAAACGAACAGTAACGGGTTTTAAAAAACGTACAATTTCTTTTTCGTCATTGGTTGAAAATCCTCCAAAATTTGCACCTAGTAAAAGGTTATTAGCTGCAATTGTATTAGATGAATTGATACTTAGTGTTGCCGTTGTCATTTTTGCTGATTCATAAGGATATCCTGTTTTATCTGCCAAAGGCAAATCTAGGCCTGCAAACCAATTGTCTCCTTCTCCTGAGACCCCTCCTCCTATTATCTCGTCTTCAACGTCTTTTTTACAAGAAAATACTACAACACATAATAACAATATGTAAGTGATTTTTTTCATTTTAATATTTATTTATTTTGTTTCTTATTATGTAAATTTAACCGACAGATTATACAAAACCATCCTGCACTATACTGTATATCTTAACAAATTTTATTTTAAAATAGTGATAACTAAAAAAGCTATCTAAAAAATAATTAGATAGCCCTTATTTAATATTATTCTAATACTATTCTCTTAATTTGTAATCAACCTTTTAGTTGCATGTGGTGTTTTTAAAATATAAACTCCTTTAGCAAATTGCGAAAGATTAACCGAAGTTCCTTCTCCTCTTAAAACTTTAACTCCAAGTACATTATAAACTTCCCAGTTACTTTCCTTGTTTAAATTAAACACTCCTCCAGCAGATGGATTTGGATACGCAGATAATTTACTTCCTAAAACTTGCTCATCATCAACACTCGCTGTTGCGGTACTATCAAAGGTAAATTTTATATAATCAAAAGTTGGTCCACCATCTAATGTTCTAGCATAAACGATCCAAGTTCCTACTTCTAGCGTAAACGGCTTAGAGTTTTGTGAGTCTCTATAGATATAACCACCATCATCTGCAATATTTGTTGAAAGTAATGTTCCATCAATTGCATCAGCACTAGTAGCTACAAATAACTGCTTAACAGGTGTTAAAGTTGCTGGAGAATACAAAGTAATTTCATACCTTTTACCAGCACCAAAGCTTTTAAAGTTAAGGTTTAAATGATAGGTACCAGCTGTTACAACCTCTACCGTCTGTAATGTGTATTCGCCTCCTTGATTACCTGTAATTACATAACCCGTGCTAGTATCTTCGTAAGTTATTTCTGCAACATCAACATCTCCAGCTGGCCTATATGTACCTGCAACATCATTACCAGAATTGTTTCCTGGTACTGCTCCTGCGGCTACTGATTTATCCCAATAAGTACCAAAAGCTTCACTAGACATATTTGCCCCAATATTAAAACTATCAGGAAAACCAGGTAAAGAATCAAAATTTTCTAATTCCATTCTAGTCACAGATCCAACAACGCCTGTTGCACCAATTTTTATAGCGGTACCTCCAAATGGCTCTCCTAAATAGACATTATCCCCTTGTGCTTGTGACGTTTGCGCTCCTAAAAGTGCTAATGCACCAATAAATAGTGCTTTGTGTAATTTTGTCTTCATAAAGTTTTTTATTTAATTAATGATTGTTTTTAACAAATTTAAAGCTACATCTTAAAAAAAGCATCCTGTACTATGCTGTAAAGTGTTTAACTTTAACATATAACTGTTCAATATTGATGTGAAATTTAATTATAAAGTAATCTTTTCTTAATTCCGTTTTTAGTTTTTAAAATGTAAACACCTTTCGAAAATTTTGATATATTAACAAGATTGCCCTCTCCTTTTAAAATTTGTTTTCCTAAAGTTGAATAAACTATCCAAGTTTGAGAAGTACTTAAATTAAATATGCCATAATTACTAGGAACAGGATATATATTTAATATTTCTTTTTCATTATTTAGGTAATTTAAACCTAGGGTTTCTACTTTATTTAAGGTGATATAATCATATCTTGGCCCTGCGCCACCATTAGGAATTCTAAACTCTAAAATCCAATTTCCTTTAGTTAGATTAAAATTTGATGAAGTATAATCTCCAAAAATCACTTCATCATTTTCATTTACTATTTTTTTAATTCCTGTTGTTGACGAGCCTCCAAGTGCTGCAAATAACTGGGTTGAACTAGTCAAATCAATTGGCAATATATATGCTTCTAATGGTTTTGAAGTTACCGAATATGTAAAGTAATTTACAAGTATTTGATAAACTCCATCCTCTTCAACATTTACACTATACCTTGTAAATTCTCCTCCTGAAAGTGATTCAGTAACAAACCCAGAACCTCCAGTACCTATATCTACATTTTCGCCTTCTTTTGTTCTATATACACCACCTGAATTCCCGTCAGTTGTATCATGAAAAGCTACTCCTTCTCCGCCTTCATCATAATCTTCAATCTGTATAATACCAGGAATATTATGTATAACTCCCCCATAAGGTTCGTGCACAACGGGCGTTTTTACATAAACAATAATTGTTGCTGTAGAAATTTTTGCGGAAGTATTTGTAGTTTTTAAGAGTAAAACATAGGATCCTTCGTCCATATTTTCTAATTGTGTATTAGATTGACCATTAAAACCCCAAGTATAAGGTGCTTGATTTAAAATACTTACAGAAACATCATCTATAAAAAGTTCAATACTTTGTATTTGTGATGCATCTATATTTGGCGCTGCTTCTACTTCTATGGTTGAACCCGTTTCAAAAATTTTTTCATTTTTTGGATTAAGAAACTCTGCATCTGGTGGAATTACAGGAATATATTCTAAAAACAATTCTTTTAATTTTAGAACATCACAAGAAAAATCACCGCCCGATTTAATAGTCGCCCAATAATAGATCATACCAGCATCAGAACAATCAAATTTACCAACAATTGCTGGGTAATTCATTGCTGTTGTTTGGGCTACAAAGCCTCTATCCCAAAGCCAATTTATTCTAGAATCTGTATGATCTCTTGCCCAATACCAATCGCTTAAAGGCTTTTTTAATAAAATATTTTGATCCGGAATTGATTTTAAATTTGTTGTTGGAATTCCCAACGACATTACATCACTTAAATCATATGTATCACCAACATCATTTGCAGGATGATGTGTAATTACAAATATAAATGCTCTTTTTGATACTTCTGCAGCATTTACAGCCTCCCAAATAATATCTGGTTCACCTGCTTCTATAATCCATAGAGGATTTGATTTTGACGAGTCGTTAATTTTATCTTTTAAATCCTTTATTGCTGCTGCTTTTTGCAATTGACAGTTGAAAAAAGTAATATGATCAAAACCACCAAACCTTAATGCTGTTCCGTCGCAACTCGTTTGCATTTCTGCTTCACGAAAAGCACCTCCAGGATCATTTGCTCCAGGAACTAAATCACAAGAATGCGAATAATGTACCAATTGGTTTTCTAAACCCAACGCTTTTAAAATTGCTAATGAAATTGGTGTTCCTGCAATATCGTCAGAATCTCTATAATTTCCATCTGCAACAACTGCAACTCTTCCTTGGTAAACAGTTGGTACCATGGCAACACTTTTCCATCTTCCTCGTGCCCAAGCTGTTCCTGTTCCTTCAGAAATTATTCCATTTGTGTGCGAATTAGATTCAACGGCAATAATATCACCTTTATTAATCTTTACACCTTCAAAAATAACCTCTTGATGTTGATAGTCCTTATCTTGACTAACTGACGGATTTGTATACGTACCAACCACAACATCATTTACTAAAAAACGATATGAACATTCACCGTCAAACTCTGCCAACGTTTTTAATATAACATTATAGGTGTCATTTTTTCCTTTAAAATCTGTGTTCGCTTTGGCAAATTTACCTCTATCAGTTACTGCGGATGCATCAATTGCTAAAGCGCTTCTTGCAACATCTTTATAATAATCTACTTCGCCTACATTAATATTTGTAAAGTGATTAATTGCATCATAAGTATATCTTTCTACAATTCCGCCATCATCAAACCATTGAGATTCTTGAGTAATTGCTCTTGCTTGATGAGTTGGAATTGAAGTTTTTGCTAATAAAATTCTATCAACATTAAAACGTTGCGAACGACCAGACATCGTTAATGTATAAATTTCTCCTGCTTTAAAACTGAATATAGCTTTTGGTTGCAAATGATTTCTATCATAATTGGTACCCCAGCCCCAATCTCCATTTCCTCCTCTACCCACAAATATTTTAGTATCAGTGTTCATCCAACTAATATCTGGTGGCCCATTTACACCTACAGTATAATCTCCCTGTACCTTAAACCAAGCATCATTTCCCCAATCTTGGGGCTCGTCTGCAAGCAACCTAGACCTACCTCTTACATTTAAGGAATAATCGCCTGCTTCATTAATTTTAAATTTGTAAACTAAAGGCGATAAAGGTGACCCTGAACCTGTTACAACCCCTCCAGAAAACTCTAAATGACCCGTTCCGGAAAATGTTGAAAAAGTTGTACTTGTTACCCACAAATCTAATGGACTCGTTGTATTTTCTGCCTCCATCATTACAATACCCGCTTTTTCTAGAAATATTTTTTGCGAAAACATCTCTAAGGTTGTACCAAATAAAAAATAAAGAAACATAAAATAATAAAATGCTTTTTCTTTAATATTATTGTTATTCTGTAGATCCATTATTATTAAAGTTGACGTGATATTTTGTTTGTTTTATTTTAAAATATAAATTTTCAAAAAATTAAAAGTATCCTGTACTATACTGTTGAATTTCAATTATCCACTTTTATATTTTATACAACCTAACTTTAAAAAATTAAGCATTTATTGTTGTTTTTTGATGTTAAAAATAAGTTCAACTTTGTATATTTGAATTTCTTAATGGCAATATTAACTTCCTTTCTTAAACTTAAAAAATGAATACATTTCTTACTAAAGACTTTCTACTTCAAAACGATTTTGCTAAAAAATTGTATCATCAATTTGCTAAGGATTTACCAATCATTGATTATCACAATCATTTATCACCGCAGCAAATTGCAGCAGACACTAAATTTGAAAATATTACCCAAGTTTGGTTGGCTGGTGACCATTATAAATGGCGTGCAATGCGTGCTTTTGGTATCAATGAAAAATACATAACGGGTACCGCAACTGATAAAGAAAAATTTTTAAAATGGGCAGAAGTGGTTCCTTTTACCATTAGAAACCCGTTATTTCATTGGACGCATTTAGAACTGAAAGCGTATTTTGGAATTGATGAAATTTTATCACCAAAAAACGCAGAAAAAATTTACGAGAAAACTCAAAAAATATTGCAACAAAAAACACATTCTGCAAATGGTTTATTAAAAATGCAAAACGTAGAAAGTTTATGCACAACTGATGATCCTGTTGATTCTTTACAGTATCATATTGCCATTCAAAAAGATGCTGCTAAAGTAAAAACGTACCCAACATTTAGACCTGATAAATCTTTTGCAGTAGAAGATGTAAAAAGCTACAATGAATATCTTAAAAAGCTTGAAACAGCAAGTAATTTATCAATTAAAAATTACGCAGACCTGCTGACTGCTTTAGGAAACAGAATCGATTTTTTTAACGAAAATGGCTGTAAATTATCGGATCACGGTTTAGAACAATTGTACTTTTTTGAAACTGAAAAATATGATATTTCTTCACTTTTTGATACAGTAAAAAATCATCAAGATTTAACGATGGATGAAGTTGCTTTTTTTAAATCAAAAACCATGATTGCTTTAGGAAAAATGTATCATAAAAAAGGTTGGACACAGCAATTGCATTTGGGTGCTATCAGAAATAATAACAAACGTTTATTAAGCGAACTAGGGCCAGATACTGGTTTTGATTCTATTGGCGATTTCTCGCAAGCGAAGGCTTTAAGCGGATTTTTAAATACTTTAGATAGCAAAAATCAATTAACAAAAACGATTGTTTATAATTTAAATCCGGCAGATAATGAAATGTTTGCAACGATGGTTGGTAATTTTAATGATGGTACTATAAAAGGTAAAGTTCAGTTTGGCGCTGCTTGGTGGTTTTTAGACCAAAAAGACGGAATGGAAAAACAAATTGAAACGCTTTCTAATCAAGGTTTATTAAGTTGTTTTGTTGGTATGTTAACAGATTCTAGAAGTTTTTTGTCTTTTCCTAGACACGAATATTTTAGAAGAATTTTATGCAATATTATTGGTACTGATGTTGAAAATGGAGAGCTACCAAACGATGAAGAATTTTTAGGCAAAATTGTAAGTGATATTTGCTATTACAATGCTAAAAATTACTTTAATTTTAAATAATATTTTTAGTCCATTTATTATTTTTAGCCGAAATTTTTTAAGCCTTAAATAATGTAATATTAGCCTCAAAAAAACTAACCGATAGTATACATTTCCAAAAACCACCTTTAAATTTTATTTTATAAATATGCGTAAAACCTAAAGGTGGTTTAAATATATAGTTTCTAAAATCTAAATAATTCTAGTCTAAAACCATAAGAAAATCTCTAATTACAGGGTTTAAAAATTAATTGATTTAAAAGTATTTAGAATCAACTAGTTCTAATATAAATAAACTTTAAATCCGAAGAGATTGATGCTAAAAACGTCTGTTTTATAGTTCTAATTTGCTAACCTATTTCGTATTTAATCAGATTAAAAAAACCACGTACGTTAAATTAAATCAAATTGTCTTGGTAACCATAACGTTAATTCTGGAAAATAAGTAATCAAAAGCAATATTGCAATCATTGCTAAAAACAAGGGTAGCAAGGGTTTTATTACTTGTTGAATTTTTAAATTAGCAACACTACACCCTACAAAAAGTACAGAGCCAACAGGTGGTGTACAAAGACCAATACATAAATTCATAATCATAACAATTCCGAAATGAATTGGATCCATTCCTAATTCTGTTACAATTGGTAAAAATATAGGTGTAAAAATTAAAACAGCAGGAGTCATATCCATAAAAATACCAACAAACAACAATATTAAATTGATGATTATTAAAATTACAATTGGATTATCGCTTATTGATAAAAGCGTGTTGCTAATTTCTTGCGGAATATTTTCATAACTCATTACCCAAGACATTGCAATAGAAGTAGCTATTAACAACAACACAATTGATGATGTTTTTACGGTTTCTAATAAAATTGGGGAAATGTCTTTCATAGAAATTTCCTTATAAGCAAAACCTAAAACGAGTGTATAAATTACTGCAATTGCAGATGCTTCTGTAGCTGTAAAAATTCCTGCTACAATTCCGCCAATAACCACCACTAAAAGCATTAAACTAGGAAATGCTGCTATAAATCGTTTAAAAAACTCTTTAAACCCAACAACTTTATCTGTCGGATATTTTTTAATAATAGAATAAATCAACGCAACAATCATTAACGCCAAACCCAATAATAAACCAGGCACATAACCGGCAATAAATAAGGCAGCAATAGAAACACCACCACTCGCTAAAGAATACACAATCAACACATTACTTGGCGGAATTATTAAACCCGTGGTTGCACTTGTTATATTTACAGCTGCACTAAAAGATTTGTCATAACCATCTTTTTCCATCATTGGATTCATAAAACCTCCAATTGCGGATGCTGCTGCAACTGCCGACCCAGAAATTGCGCCAAATAACATACACGAAATAATGTTTACAAAAGCCAAACCACCAGGAAGCGGACCTACAATTGCTTTCGCAAAATTAATAAGTCTTACGGCGATTCCTCCTCTGTTCATAATTTGACCAGCGAGTATAAAAAACGGAATTGCAGACAGCGTAAAACTATCCAACGAAGTGGCCATTCTTTGTGCCAATGTTGTTACAGAAGGCAAAAAGGGCATCGCACTTAATAAGGTAAATAATGCAGCTAAACCAATTGCATAAGCAATTGGAACTCTTAATGACAAAAAAATCAAAAAGCTTGTTACTAAAATGAAGACTTCTATTAAATTCATATCTTTAGGCTTTATTCATTTTTCTTTGGTTGATAAATGTGTGCAAACTATAATAACAAATTAACAATCCCGAAAGCGGAACAACCAAGTAAATAAACCCTAAAGGGATTTCTAAAGTTGCTGATGTTTGTCCGAATTGAAAACACAATTGGCACAATCTAAATCCGCCAATAACCATTACTGTAAAAGCAAAAGTGAAGGTTGATAAATAAACAATCCCATCATACAAATTTTGTTTTTTTGCAACTACTTTTTCGGGAATTAAATCAATTGCTAAATGCAAATGTTTGCCAGTTGCATAGGCTGCTCCTAACAAGCCTAACCATATTAATGAGAAGCTAGAAATTTCGTCTGTAATGGTACTTGGTGCCCTTAAAACAAACCTAGAAAATACTTGCCACACAACACTTATCAGCATTAAAAGCAAAACAAAAAGCACTAACCTTTCTAAAATAACATCAATTTTTGCTCTCATTATTGTTTGTTTTTAATTGATTGAATTAACGCTTTCATTTCTTGATCATCCTTAAACATGTCTAAAATTCCTTTTGTTTGTTCTTCAAAAGGTGCTTTATCAGGATAAATTATTTGAACTCCTGCTTTTTTTACCGCTTCTAATGATTCTATTTCAGATGCTCCCCACAATTTTCTTTGTTCAATTGTACTTACTTTTACAGCTTCTTTTAACCAATTTCGTTCTTGCTCGTTCAAGCGATTCCAAGTGTCTGTGCCGATTAATAAAACATCTGGTACCGCTGTATGTTCGTCTAAAGAATAGAATTTACACACTTCATAATGTTTAGAAGTATAAAAACTTGGCGGATTATTTTCTGCGCCATCAACAACCCCTTGTTGCAAAGCGGTATATAATTCTCCCCAAGAAATTGGTGTTGGCGAGCCGCCTAAATCATTAACCATAGCAACGGCCATGTTACTTTTTTGGACTCTAATTTTTTTACCAACTAAGTCTTTTGGAGCGTTAATTGGGTTTTCTTTCATGTAAAAGCTTCTGCTTCCTGCATCATAAAAAGTTAAACCTCGCAATCTAAATTGTTGTCCTTTTAGCAATAAACTTTCACCAATTTCGCTATCAAAAACACTAAAAGTATGTGCTTTGTCTCGAAACATATACGGAATACTAAATACTTTATATTCTGGAATAAAGTTTTCTAAAACTGCAGCAGAAACCTTTGTAATATCTAAACTACCAATTTGTAACAACTCTAAACATTCTCTTTCGCCGCCCAATTGGCTACTTGGATAAATGTTTAATTTTAATTTTCCTTTAGATACTTCTGATAGCTTTTCGCCTAAAATAACCATGGCTTGATGCACAGGATGTTTGGTATCTAAACTATGACCTAATCTTAAAATTTTTGTAGTTTCATCAGATTTACATCCAATAAATACAAGCGAAAAACTTAAAAAAAAGAGTGTTAAAAAAAGCGTGTTTTTTTTCATCCCAAATTGATTTTAAAATATTGTTTCTAAAATTGAAACAGTTTTTTTGGTTACTAATTTTGGTAAATATAGCAAAATACAATCGATTGCAATTACAATGAACCTCTAATTCCTATTTCTAAACCACGTAATTCTGCCAAACCTCGCAAACGTCCTATTCCAGAATACCCCGGATTTGTTTTTTTCTTTAAATCGTCTAACATTTTATGACCGTGATCTGGTCTAAAAGGCATTCTTACATCTTTTCTGCCAGCTACAATTCGTTTTTGTTGTTCTAAAACCAACGCTTTCATTACAGCAAACATATCCACATCGCCCTCTAAATGATCTGCTTCATGAAAATTGCCAACAGCATCTCGTTTAGTAGCGCGTAAATGAATAAAATGAATTCTATCGCCCAAGCGTTCAACCATTCCTGCTAAATCATTATCAACTCTAACCCCAAAAGAACCTGTGCAAAAAGTTAAACCATTATTTGGCGATTTTACTGCATCATATAAATCTACAATATCTTGTTCTGTAGAGACTACTCTTGGTAAACCTAAAATTGGAAAAGGAGGATCATCTGGATGAATACACATTAAAACACCTGCTTTTTCTGCTGATGGAATAATTTCTGATAAAAAAGAAAACAAGTTTGCTTTCAACTCTTTTGGACCAACATTTTTATACGTTGCTAAAATTGCATTGAATTCTTTTAAAGAATAGCCTTCTTCTGCACCTGGTAAACCTGCAATAATATTTCTAATTAGTTTTTTTTGTTCTTCTTCGGATGAATTTTTAAGAAACTCGGCCGCTTTTTGTTTTTGACTATCAGAATACTCATTTTCTGCTCCTGGCCTTTTTAATAAATACAATTCAAAAGCAGCAAAAGCAGCAGCTTCGAAACGCAAAGCAGTAGATTTATCAGCAACTTCGTACTCTAAGTTTGTTCTTGTCCAATCTAAAACTGGCATAAAATTATAACATACAATATCGATTCCGCATGCGCCTAAATTCAGTAAAGTTTGCTTATAATTTTCGTAATACCTTTTATAATCGCCAGATTTCGTTTTAATATTTTCATGAATTGGCACAGATTCTACTACAGACCAAGTTAAGCCAGCGCTTTCTATGATATCCTTTCTTTTATTGATTTCTTCAACCGTCCAAACTTCTCCATTTTTAATATGATGTAACGCAGAAACGACGCCCGTTGCTCCAGATTGTTTAACATCTAACAAAGAAACTGGATCATTTGGTCCATACCAACGCCAAGTTTGTTCTAATCTTTCTTTCATATTTATTGTTTTTTAAACTCCACTATATGCTGCGAATCCACCATCAATTGGTATTACTACACCTGTTACAAATTTTGCGCCATCACCACATAAAAACAAGGTAGTTCCTACTAAGTCTTCTGCTTTCCCATAACGTCCCATTGGCGTTTGATCTATAATTTGTTGTCCTCTTTGTGTTAAACTTCCGTCTGCGTTTGTTAATAAACTTCTGTTTTGATCTGTTAAGAAAAAACCAGGAGCTAATGCGTTTACACGAATTCCTACTTTAGAAAAGTGAACGGCTAACCATTGTGTAAAGTTCGATACAGCTGCTTTTGCACCACTATACGCCGGTATTTTTGTTAATGGCGTAAATGCATTCATTGACGAAATATTTAAAATATTACATCCTTCTCTGCCAACCATATCCGTTGCAAAAACTTGCGTTGGTAATAAGGTTCCTATAAAATTTAAGTTGAATGTAAATTGAATTCCGTTAACATCTAAATCAAAAAAAGTTTTAAAACCCTCTGTTTTATTCGCTAAATCTGCAGCTTCTAAATACGGATTGGAAGTGGTACCTAAAGGATGGTTTCCACCTGCGCCATTCACTAAAATATCAACCTTACCAAAAGCATCATTTATTACTTTTTTTGCTGCGAGTAAAGAATCTTTTTCTAACACATTTGCAGCAACACCAATTGCTTGCCCACCTGCTTTATTAATTTCGTCTGCAACTTTATCTGCCGCATCTTTTCTTAAATCTAAAACAGCAACTTTGTTGCCTTGTTTTGCAAATGCCATGGCTAAAGTGCTACATAAAACGCCTCCTGCTCCTGTTAATACGATTGTTTTATTCATAATTATGATACCTATTTTATTAATTTCGTGTACGCAAACGTAAATATATAAATAAAAATAGTGTACGCACACTATTTTTATTTATTTTTATTGCTTTATTATTTTCGAGTAAATTAAATAAATAACATGTTAAGAATAAAAGATATTGCCTTAGAAGCAAATGTATCTGAAGGAACGGTTGATAGAGTGCTGCATAACAGAGGCGGTGTTTCGAAAAAAACGGAAGAAAAAATCAAGAAAATTTTACAAGAAAGAAATTTTATTCAAAATCCTGTTGCTAGTGCTTTGGCGATGCAGACTAATTTTAGCATTGGCGTTTTAATCCCTGAATTTACAGACGAAGATATATTTTGGAAATCTCCATATTATGGAATTTTAAAAGCAAGCAATGAGGTTAAAAATACAGGTATCCGTGTAGATTACTACTCGTTTAATCAATCTGAACCTAGTTCTTACATAGCTGCTTTTACTAAATTAATTGCTACAAAACCAAGCGCTGTTTTGTTAGTTCCTTTTTTTATTGAGAAAACAAAAAAAATACTACATCAATTAAAAGCATTAAACATAGAATGTTATTTTTTAAACATAGAACCTTTAGGTTTTGACGATGTTCGTTTTATTGGTCAAGATGCTTATAACGCTGGGTTTATAGCTGGTAAATTAATGAATTTAAGCATTCCAGAAAACACATCAACCTTAATAATTAAAACTAAAAATCAAGTAAAAAACCAAACAATTTCTTCTAGAATTAAAGGTTACGAAAATTATTTTATAGAAAATAAATTAAAGAATACCGTTACAAAATTAACCATAGATAATTTTACGGACCTAAGTTCTAATAGAAAAATAATTGAAGCTTTTTTAGAAAAAAACAAGACAATAAAAGGTGTTTTTGTGCCATCAAGTAGAATATCGCAAATTGTAGCATGTTTATCCGAAGAACATTTAAAAAATTTAAAATTGATTGGTTTTGATAATATTGAAAAAAATATTGAACTTCTAAAAGACGATTCTGTTGCCTTTTTAATTTCTCAAAAACCCTTTGAGCAAGGCTACGAAGCCATTCGTTTAATTGCAGATCAACTAAAGTATAAAAAAAAAATAGCTACAAAAATTTACCTTCCTATTGATATTCTCATAAAAGAAAATGTAATTTATCATGATTTAAATCAAAAGTTATTTGAGAACGAAAACTATCCTAAATAGCATAAACTAGACGATAATGCACCTATTTTGAACTATAAACACCTTCTTTATTTCTATTTTTACAAAGCATACATATTATAAATAAAAATTTATCGATTATGGATTACAAAAAATAAATTCTTTTTATTGTTCTAATTTTTAAATCTCTTCAGCTTATTATATGCTCAAGAAGTTGCGAAAATTATTTCTGATAAAGAAACTATCAGAAAAAATTATTTGCCAGATTTCAGCTACGCTGGATATCAATTTGGGAAATAAAATTCTTTCCTCATATAAATATCAATAAAAAAGGCATCAAAAAATAAGTATATTTATAGCTATTGAAAAATTAATAAAAACGCATGAAAAAATTAGTATTCCTTCTTGTTTTTACTTGTTTACTTTATAATTGTACAAAAAAAGATTCTAAAGTTCAGCTTCAAAAAGAGCTATGGAATCTCGAAAAAAGAGAACAATTTTTAGAAAATAGAAATGATTCTACAACTTGGGATACAGAAATGCTTAAAAATGACAAGCAATTTATAGGAATTGCAGACTTTGGTCCTTTTGAGTTTGGTGCTTTTCCGGTTTCTGATTACGATCTAATTGGCAAAGAAAGTTTTAAAGGTTTAGGAAGTATTAGCGAAGAGTTTGAATTAGGAAACAAGCAAATTTTAATGAATAGCTTTTCTGTAGGGAATAACGAATTGAATAAAAACAGGTTAAAAGAATTAAAAGATGCCGTTTTTTTTCACCTAATTATTTTAACCGACACCATCGATACTGTAAATTATAATTTAAATCAAAGAACGCCTGTTTCTAGAAATCATCCAGATTATTTAGGACAAGGATTTATTAAAACCAAAAATAATCGAATAGATTATGTTGCGTTTCAAACAGCAGAAAATGCTGCGTATGCAATTATTAATACAAGGCTTTTTGATTTAAATTTTGGAAAAACAATTTTAATTGCTCCTCAAAAAGATAAATCGTTACGGTCATTTCAAGTTAAAAGCCCTACCATCTCATCAGACTCAATTATCGATTACACCAAAAAATTACTAAACAAACAAAAAGTAGTTGAGTTCTTTGGTAAAAAAGAAAACATATAGGCAACTTCTAAAAGAATTTTAATCATTTATGAACATAAAATATCGCTTTCTTTACTTCCTTTTTTTAATAAATTGTTTCTTATGTTTTTCGCAAACAGAAGAAATTCAATTTAATCATATTTCTACTTCCGAAGGATTGTCACAAAGTTCTGTAATTGCAATCCATCAAGATAAACTGGGACAAATGTGGTTTGGCACAAGAGATGGTTTAAATAAATATGATGGTAATACATTTACAATTTATAGAAATATTTCTGATGATAAAACCTCTATAAGTAACAATGATATTTTATCCATTTTAGAAGATAAAGAAGGTTTTATTTGGATTGGAACCTATAATGGATTAAACAAATACGATCCTAAAAAAAACACTTTTACCAACTATTTTCACAACAATAATAGCAACTCTTTAAGTAACAATACTATCTGGACGCTTAAAGAAATGTCTAATAACGAAATATGGATTGGTACTGCTGACGGACTTTCTATTTATAGCAAAACAACAGATTCATTTACAAATATTTTTAACAAAACAAACAATGAACAAAGTCTTGTTGGTGACCATATTTTATCGATTTTAGAAACTAAAAATAAAGATATTTATATAGGCACAACAACAGGTTTAAGTCATTTAATTAAGAGAACAAATAGCGAATTTACTTTTAATAATTTTGCAAATTTTAAGAATAATAAGAATCCTATTTATGTTCAAGATTTACTAGAAGACCGTAAAAGTAACTTACTCATTGCATCAAAAAATGAAGGATTGTTGTATTTAAATAAGTCTAAAAACAGCATAGAATATCATTTATCAGAAGTACATCAAAAAAAAGTTTCTAATGATATTAGACGAATTGTTTTTGATGATAAAAACCAACTTTGGATTGGTACTTACAACGGATTACACATTCTAAAAAACAGTAAAGATATACTCGATTTAAAAAATGAAGTAAACAACTCTAAAAGCATTAGTAAAAACAGTATTAAATCAATCTTAAAAGATAAAAAAGGTTCAATTTGGGTTGGTACTTATTATGGAGGTTTAAATATTTGGGATACTGCAAATGTTAATTTTATCAATTTTTCTGAAAACAATAACTCTAAAAAAATTAATTACAACGTTATTAGTTCTATCGAAAATTATAAAAATCTTTTGTTTTTGGGAACAGAAGGAAAAGGAATAAATATTTTTGATACCAAAACAAATAATGTAAAATATTTAGATAAAAACAATAATTCTCTACTTTTAGATGATAACATAAAATCTCTTTTTGTTGATAAAAACAAACTTTGGGTTGGTACTTTTAATAGCGGAATTGCAATTTATGATTTAGAAAAAAATACTTTTCAACAGGATAAAGAGACCAAAGAAATTCGTGAATTCTTGAGTAAAATAGGCGTTTATTCGATAAAAAAAGAGGGCAATAAAAATTATTGGTTTGGTACTTTTGGACTAGGAGTTGTAAAATACAATTCTGAAAACAAGTCGATTACTGTTTTTAAAAATAATATTGCAGACAACAATTCATTATCTAATAATTTGGTAAGATCTATTACCATCGATTCTAAAAATAATGTTTGGGCAAGTACACAAAGAGGTTTAAATAAAATAACAAGTACTCATAAAGTGCAGCGTTATTTTTATGACAGCAATGTGCAATCTGGAGATGATATTGCCGCAATTTTTGAGGATAAAAATAATACTATCTGGATTGGTACAAAAGCAAAAGGGTTGTTTAAATTAGAAGGAGAAAAATTTATAAAAGTCCAACTTTTTGGTAAAACAAGAAACATATCTAACGTTCATAGTGTTTTAGAGGATGACAAAAACAACCTTTGGATTAGCACAAACGAAGGACTTATTCGATACAATATTAAAACTCAAAAAACGAGCATCTACAATCAAAAAGATGGTTTAATTGGTAATGAGTTTAATGATAATTCTAGTTTAAAAATTGGTGATTCTCAGTTTTATTTTGGTGGTCCAGATGGCATTACTGCCTTTAATACTGCCAATTTTACTACAAATTCTTATGCACCACAAGTTATAATTACAGACTTTAAAATAAAAAATAAATCTGTAAGAGCCAAAGACAATTCTAATGTTTTAGAAAACACAATTAGCTTTACAAACGATATTTCACTTACGTATGAAGAAGGTAATTTTTCCATTCAATTTGCGATTCCTAATTATATAAACTCTAAAAACAACTCGTATCAATATCGATTAAAAGGTTTAGAAAAAGAGTGGATTTTTACCAGAGAAAATTCTGCTTCGTACACAATTCAAAATCCTGGAAATTACACTTTTGAAATAAAAGGAGCAAATAATGATGGTGTTTGGAATCTAAAACCAACAACTTTAATGATAACTGTAAACGCAGCACCTTGGCGCAGTTGGTGGGCTTTTTTATTGTACACACTTCTAATTGCAACTGCGCTTTATTTTTTATTTTCTATACAAAAATCTAAAACACGTTTAAAACATGCCTTAGATTTAGAACAGTTAGAAAACGAAAAAATTGAAGAAAACAACAAAGCAAAACTAGAATTTTTTACCAATATTTCTCATGAATTTAGAACACCTTTAACGCTTATTTTAGGACCCTTACAAAATATTTTATCAGATTATAAAGGCAGCAGTAAGATGTATAAAAAATTGTTGGTGGTAGAAAATAGTGCCAAACATTTATTGCAATTAATTAATAGATTGATGGATTTTAGAAAGCTAGAAAACAATCTTTTTAAACTAGAGGCTGCAGAAGGTAATATTGTAAAATTTTTAAAAGAAATCTTTTTATCGTTTACAGAATATGCAAAAGATGGTGATTACGATTTTAATTTTCATACCACAGAAGATGTTATTCTAGTTTATTATGATCGTTATAAATTAGAACGCGTTTTTTATAACTTAATTTCTAACGCATTTAGATATACACCAAAAAACGGCGCAATAAACATCAGAATAAAAGAAGAAAACAACACTATTATAATTTCTGTAGAAGATACTGGCGTTGGAATTTCTTTAGAAAATCATGAAAAAATATTTGATCGCTTTTTTGAAGTAACTGCAAATAACAAACCAGATACTAACTATAATAAAGGAACAGGAATTGGTTTATCAATTGCAAAAAACATTGTAAATCTTCATAAAGGAACCTTAAAAGTTGAAAATAATAAAAATAATACGGGCTCTATTTTTAAGGTAACGCTACCATCTGGAAAAGATCATTTAAATGAAGATGAAATTATAAAAGACTTTAAATTTAGCGATGATGTTTCTCAATATGTAACTCAATTAAATGAGCCTATAATTATTTTAGAAGATGAGTTAACCGATAAAATAAATGATACAGAAAAAGATACGATACTCTTAGTTGAAGACAACAAACCACTGCGTAAATTTATGAAAGGTTTATTAAAAGAAGACTACAATATTCTAGAAGCCGAAAACGGTAAAATCGCTCTAAAAATAGCCATAAAACATTCTCCAAATTTAATTGTTAGTGATGTTGTAATGCCAATTATGGTGGGTACAGAATTGTGTTCAGAAATTAAGAGCAATATAAAAACAAGCCACATTCCTATTATTTTATTAACTTCTAGATCGTCGTTAATTTACAAACTTGAGGGTTTAGAAAGTGGTGCAGACGATTATATAAGTAAACCTTTTAATGTTGATGAATTTAAAATAAGAATTAAAAATCTACTAGAAACTACTAATAGATTAAAAGAAAAATTTTCTAGCAATGATTTATTAGCACAAAGCGAAGTTGTTATTTCTTCTTTAGATGAAAAACTATACAAAAGATCTTTAGAAATTGTAGAAGCAAACATCTCTAATGAAGATTTTGATATTCCTTATTTCTGCTCAGAATTAGGGCTTAGTAGAACCATGTTATTTATAAAAATTAAAGCTTGGACAAATTTTACACCAAACGATTTTATTCAACATTTAAGAATAAAGCGAGCAGCGCAATTATTAGAACAAGGAAAAATAAATATTTCTGAAATAAGTTATAAGGTTGGTTTTAAAAACCCAAAATATTTTAGCAAATGCTTCTCAAAAAAATATAACGAAACACCTTCTCAGTATTCAAATAGATTTTCTGACACTAATTAGTGTGTTTTTTTTACCTTAAAACCCCACATATACTTGAGTTTGGATAATTTTACACCCTTTCAGGATTTCAAATTCAAGTAGTTACTATACTTTTAAAACATGAAAAGCGATCCAAAAAGAATCTTTACTCAAATTATTTTAGCTTCAATAATTATGGTTTTGATTCTTACAATGGTTTACTTTTTTTAATAAAAAAACATTTATGATTGTTAAAATAATATAGATATGGAAGACTGTAGATATATGAATGTTTAGCAGACCTGTTTGGATAGTATGTAATTAAATCAATTAAAAACTAAATTTTATGTCACAAAACAACTCAATTAAAAAAATTAGCACCTGCTTATTTCTGCTGGCGTCGCTTTTTGCTTTTTCTCAGCAAAAAGTAACAGGTAAGGTAACAGACGGCAACAGTAAATTTGGATTACCAACCGTAACCATTCAAGTTAAAGGAACCTCAAACGGTACAACATCAGATTTTGATGGTAACTATACAATTACAGTCTCTAATGCTGATGCTATTTTAGTTTTTAGTTATTTAGGATATGCTTCGCAAGAAGTAAAAATAAATAAAAGAAGCATCATTAATATTTCTTTAGCTGAAAATGAAAATCTTTTAAATGAAATTGTAGTAGTTGGTTATGGATCTGTTAAAAAGAGCGACATTACAGGTGCTGTTTCTTCTGTAAAATCTGAAGAATTAAATGCATTTCCTGTTTTAGATGCCGCTCAAGCTCTGCAAGGAAGAGCTGCAGGTGTTTCTGTACAGTCTAATAATGGTGGAGAACCTGGTACACCAATTTCGGTAAAAATTCGTGGAAACACTTCTATTGGCGCAAGTAGTTCTGCTCTTATTGTTGTAGATGGTTTTGTAGGCGCAAACATGCCACAAGCAAATGACATCGAATCTTTAGAAGTTTTAAAAGATGCTTCTGCTACTGCAATATATGGTTCTAGAGGTTCTAACGGAGTTATTTTAGTTACCACTAAAAAAGGTAAAAAAGGCCGTTTGTCTGTAGAGTTAAATAGCACATATTCTGCACAAACAACCTCAGAAAGATTAGATTTGTTAAATGCAGATCAATTTGGCGATTATCAAACAGCAATCAATCCTGCTTATGTAAGAGGAACTGCAAATACAGATTGGCAAGACTTAATCTACAAAACGGGTAGTACTGCAAATCATCAACTTTCTTTTTCAGGAGGAACAGATAAAGTAAATTTTTACGCTTCTGGAACTTATTTTGATCAAGATGGTGTTGTTTTAAATTCTGGTTTTAATAGAACTTCTTTTTTATCAAATATAGATGCACAAATAACAGATAAATTAAAATTAGGTTTTAATGCTTTTGGAAGCAGAAGTGAAAAACAAGGAATTTCTACACAAGCAGATACTGGTGGTCGTGGATCAGGTGATGTTGTTTCTATCGCCTTCAGATTTTCGCCAGATTTAGGCCTTTTTAATGCTAATGGATCAAATTCAGTCGATTTTCTTAGAGACGGAATAGACAATCCTGTTGCTGTAGCTAAAGAAAGTATAGATGAAACTAAAACAGATAATTACAGAGCAAATTTCTATGCAAATTATGATCTACTAGAAAATCTTACTTTTAAAACTACTTTTGGTTTTAGTACTATTAATGAAACAAGAGGAACTTATAAACCATCAACCTTAGAGCTTACTGCTGGTCAACAAGGCGGAATTGGTGCAATAGCAAATGCAAGAATGACCAATGTTTTAAGTGAAAATTATTTGACTTACACAAAAGATCTTGATAAAAGTAAATTAACATTATTAGCTGGGTATTCCTATCAGAAAAACACCACAGAAAGATCTTCTGCAGGTGCACAAGGATTTACTTCGGATAGCTTTTCTTACTATAATTTAGGCGGTGGTGCAACTCCATTACCACCAGCATCCTCATTAACAGAAACAGAAATTTTATCTCAATTTGGTAGATTAAATTATGACTATAATGATAAGTACTTATTAACACTTACTGCAAGACGAGACGGCGCGTCTAACTTTGCTGCAAATGAAAAGTATGCATTTTTTCCTTCTGGCGCTTTTGGATGGAAAGTATCTAACGAAGAATTTATAAAAAATATTGAACAAATTTCTAACTTAAAGTTAAGAGTAAGTTATGGTGTTACAGGAAATCCTTCTATTTCTCCTTACCAATCTTTAGCCAGTTTTAATAATATTTATGCAGCTGTTGGCGGGCAAACTGTAAATGCAGTTGTACCAAACCAAAGTGCAAATCCAACTTTAAAATGGGAGTCTTCTTACCAATCAAATTTTGGTATCGATTTAGGTTTATTCAATAGTAAAATATCGCTTTCTCTAGATTATTATAATATCGATACTAAAGATGTTATTCTAGGAGATACTGGTCAGCCAGAATATTTTGGATTCTTAAACAACCAAAGTTTAAAAAATATTGGTGAAATAAATAATAAAGGATTAGAGATTTCTTTATCAACAAAAAATATTAGTACTGATAATTTTAGTTGGAAAACAGATTTTAACTGGTCTAAAAACAGAAATAAAATGGTAACCTTAATTGGTGGCGAAGATGTATTTTTAAACGCTGCTCCTGGTCATTTTTTAAGAGACGAGACTCATCTATTAAGAGAAGGTGAAGCTGTTGGTGTGTTCTGGGGTTATGATTATCAAGGCGTTTATCAAGGCGGCGCATTGCCAACTGGCACAGGAACTTTAACTGCAAATGCTGCTCCTGGTGATGAATTATTTACAGATATTGATGGTGACGGTAAAATTACATCGTCTGATGACAGAAAAATAATAGGAGATCCTAACCAAGATTGGACAATGGGTATCACCAATACGTTTACCTATAAAAATATTGATTTAAATATCTTTTTTCAAGGTGCTTACGGTGGCGACATTATGAGTCTTACACATTTAGAGCTAGCAAACGGAAACTCTAACTCAACTACAGAAGTTTTAAATGCTTGGACTCCTAGCAACACAAACACAAATGTGCCTTCTGCAAAAGTTAGAGCAAATGATATTTCTTCTCGTTTTGTATATGATGGAAGTTATATTAGACTAAAAAACATTGCTTTGGGTTATACTTTGCCTTCAGATATTACAAAAAAACTAGGAATGGATAATGTTAGGCTCTCTGTAAGTGGGCAAAATTTATTAACTTTTACAGACTATCCTGGTTTAGATCCAGAAGTAAGTTACAAAGCTTCAGGAAGCCAAAACAGCAACGTAAACCAAGGTTTTGATTATGGTAATTATCCAAATATCCAATCTGTAAGCTTTAGTTTGAACTTAAAATTTTAATCAATAATTTAAAAAACATATCATATGAAAACATATAAATATTTATTCTTATTGATAGGATTGTCAATAATAGGATGTTCAAACCTAGAAGAAGAACCTGTTGGGTTATTAGCTCCTGAAGGCTTCTTTAAATCTACAAAAGATATACAAACAGCGGTAAATGGTGCTTATGGTCATTTAACACACGAAAATTGGTGGGGCAGAAAAGGTTCTTTACCAATTATGCTTCGAAGTGATATGGTAGCAATTGGCGACCCAAATACAGCGCAAAGAAGAAGAGATCACGACACATTTGAAGTGGCAGATGATAACGGAATGATTACTGAATCTTGGCCAAGAAGCTACCAGGTTATTGCTGCTGCAAACCAAGCTATTGCAGGTGCAGCATCTGTAAATGTAGCAGACGACATTAAAAATAAAATTACTGCACAGGCTTATTTTATTAGAGCTTTTACCTATTTTCAATTAGTACGATTATATGGAGACATTCCTTATTTAGACAAACCAGTAACAAATGCAGAAGAAGCTGGATCTATATCTAAGACAGCAACCGCAGACGTTTACACTAATATTATTGCAGATTTAGTATTTGCAAAAACCTGGTTGCCAGATGTGCAACCAGTAAGATCTATGCCTTCTAAAGCAAGCGCACAATCTTATTTAGCTTTGGTATATTTAACAATGGGTCAATTTGATAATGCTAATTTTAACAAAGCATATTTAGAAGCTAAAGAAGTTATTCAAAATGAAGGAAAGTATCAATTGGCTTTAGAACCAGATTTTCAAAATTTATTTAATGCTGATAAAGTTGACGCTTCTAAAGAGCCATTATTTGTACTAGATTATAATGCTTTTGGAGACGGAGATTACGGTAGAGATTTCCAACCTGCTTTAACTGGTATTAGAAATGACGAAAGAAATAGCACTGGTGGTGGCTGGTCTGTTGCAGTTCCTACGTTAGCTGTTTATAATAGTTGGAATAATTTAGACTACAGAAAAGCGGTTAGTTTTGATGATACTATGTTGTATCGTGGTGCAGTTGTTCCTTATACTGATTTTTTAGGGAAACACCCATCAATTGTTGCAAGACCTCATATTGCTAAATACACACGTCATATAGGTTTAAGTCTTGATGGAAACGGTAGAAAGTCTAGTATTAATTATGCCATGATGCGCTATGCAGAAGTGTTGCTTATTGCTGCAGAAGCATTAAACGAAACGTCTCCAGGATCATCCGAAGCAAATGGATATGTAAACAGAGTTAGAGCGAGAGCAAGAAGCGGAAATGGTTCAAGTTTTCCTGCGGATGTTTCTGGTTTAAGTCAAAGTGATTTTAGAACAATGGTTTTAGAAGATCGTAAATGGGAATTTGCATTTGAATTTATAAGATGGTTTGATATTACAAGAAGAAAAATGGGAGATGCTCCATACAACGTTTTTGGTGCAGGTGGTTTAGAGCAAAGACCTAACTTTAATTCGGCAAGAGATTATTTATTACCAATACCAGGAGATGAGTTACAGAGAAACCCTAACTTAATGCCTAATAATTCTGGCTACTAAAACCCATAGATTATACTATTAAATTCAAAGTATTGGGTTTGCAATTTTACTTTTTAAGTTGTAAACCCAGTACTATTTACATTAAAAGTAAAACGTTACAAGTATCAAAAAAAAAGAACTTAAAGACTTATATAGAAACAAAGAAATTTGTTCTTGATGTTAAAAAATAGTGTTTAAAATTCTAATTTTAAATATTAAAACCTAATTGATAAAAGACTTGACCCTTTTTACCACTGTTTTATTAGTGTATGCTAATAACATATTTGACCTAAAAATTATGACTCAAAAATTAATCTACTACTTACTAATCCTTTTTTCTTTTAGCTTTTTCTTATCTTGTAATAAGCAAGAAAAAACATACGACGCTAAAAGTAATTTAGAAAGTAGATATACTAAGCTTTTAAATTACAAACCAGATTCTTTGGGTTTTCCAAGAAGCTTTTCAATACTTAAAAAAGAAATAAACAAAGTCCCTTCAAAAGACTGGACTAGCGGTTTTTACGCAGGAAATCTTTGGCAGATTTACGAATTAACAAACAACCCAGATTATAAAGAATTAGCAAAAAAATGGACTGCTTTTATCGAAAAAGAAAAGTATAATGATAAAACACATGACATGGGTTTTAAAGTCTTTTCTAGCTTTGGCCAAGGTTTAAAACAAGACCAAAATAATCAAGAGTATAAAGATATTATTGTTAAAAGCGCACAAACGTTAAGTTCTCGCTATAACGATACTGTGGGTAGCATTCGTTCTTGGGATTTTAACAAAAAAAAATGGAGTTTTCCTGTAATCATAGATAATATGATGAATTTAGAATTGCTTTTTGAAGCTACAAAAATTTCTGAAGACAGTTTGTTTCATAAAATTGCAGTAAAACACGCAAATACTACCTTAAAAAACCATTTTAGAAAAGACAATAGCTGCTTTCATGTACTAGATTACAATCCAGAAAACGGTGCAATTAGAATGAAAGTTACACACCAAGGTTTTAGTGACGACTCTGCGTGGTCTCGTGGACAAAGTTGGGCAATTTATGGCTTTACAATGGCTTACAGATATACAAAAGATGAAAAATATTTAAACCAAGCAAAAGCTACTGCTGCGTTCTTCTTAAATCATAAAAACTTACCAGAAGATGGTATCCCGTATTGGGATTTTGATGCTCCAAATATTCCTAATGAACCAAGAGACGTTTCTGCTGGGGCAATTGTAGCTTCTGCTTTAATAGAACTTTACACATACACAAAAGATGAAACTTATATTAATTACAGTAAAAAATTTCTAAAAAACGTACAAACATCTAATTACATTTTATCTTCGGATATAGAAGCACCTTTTATACTAAATCACAGTTCTGGAGATTGGTCTAAAAGATCAGAAATGGACGAACCAATCGTATATGGAGATTACTATTTTTTAGAAACTTTAATTCGTTTAAAAAGTCAAGAAAAAAAATAGCATGAAATTTACACGTTTAAATCAATCAACTCTATCAAACTTTATGCTTTTTTTTAGTTTGATTTTTTTCTTCTTTTCCTGCAATTCTAATTTGGAATCTTCATCGACTATAGAACGAACAAAAACAAACATTAACCAAAATTGGTGGTATTTAGAAAATGATACAGAAAGTATTTCTGATGCACTAAGTGCACAAAATTGGCAAACAATAAATTTACCTCATTCTTGGAATAGTTTAGATGCAACAGATTTAGAACCAGGATATAGAAGAAGCGGCAGCTGGTATAAAAAAACAATTGATGTTTCTCTAAATTCAAATACTATTTACGAACTGTATTTTGAAGGTGTAAATATTACCTCAGAAATTTATGTAAACAACACTAAAGTTGGCACTCATATTGGCGGTTATATTGGTTTTACAATTGATATTTCTAAAGCTCTTAAAACGGGACAAAACGAAATTATTGTAAGAGTAGATAATAGTTACGATCCAGAAATTATTCCATCACAAAAATCTGACTTTTTTATTTATGGCGGAATCACAAGAGATGTTTGGTTGCAAACGATACCTAAAACACACTTAGCAAATCTAAAATATACAACACCAAACGTATCCGAAGAAAATGCAACTTTAAAAGGAACTGTTGCTGTTATTAACGGACATAAAACATCTAAAGTAAAAGTAATTTTAAAAGATACTGAAAACAAAATAGTTTTTCTGTTGATAATGGTTTGGCTAAAATCAGTTTTAAAAACATTAAAGACCCAAAATTGTGGGACACAGAAAACCCTAATTTATATACTATTGAAGTTTCTTTGGTTGACGAAAATAATACTGAAAATGATAAAATATCTGATCGAGTTGGTTTTAGATGGTTTGAATTTAAAAAGCATGGCGCTTTCTTTTTAAACGGAAAACGTTTGCTATTAAGAGGAACGCATAGGCATGAAGAGCATGCTGGCGTTGGTGCTGCAATGAGTAATGAACAACACAGAGCAGATATGGAACTTATCAAAGAAATGGGAACTAATTTTGTGCGTTTGGCACATTATCCGCAAGATCCAGAAATTTACAAAGCCTGCGACGAATTAGGCATGTTGGTTTGGGACGAATTGCCTTGGTGCAGAGGTGGCGTTGGTACTGCTAATTGGAAGCCAAATACCAAAAATATGTTGACAGAAATTATCAATCAAAATTACAACAGACCAAGTGTTATTATTTGGTCTTTGGGTAATGAAATGTATTGGTTACCAGATTTTGAGGACGGCGGAAATAAAGAAAAAATAACTGAATTTTTATCAGAAATTAATGATTTAGCGCACAAATTAGATCCAACGAGAAAAACGGCAATCAGAAAATATTATGAAGGCGCAGAGATTGTAGATGTTTTTTCGCCATCAATTTGGTCTGGTTGGTATTCTGGAAGTTACAAAAATTACGAAAAAGCAATTGATTTATATAAAAAAGAATACAAATCTTTTTTACATGCAGAATATGGTGGTTCTAGTCATTTAGGACGACATTCAGAAAACCCAATTACAGGCGAAGGTGAAATTCAAGCTGATGGTTGGGAAGAAGCAATTACACAAAATGACGTTGCAAATATTGCTCAAATTGGCGATTGGAGCGAAAATTATATTGTAGATTTATTTGATTGGCATTTAAGAATATCAGAAAACGATTCCACTTTTGTAGGCAATGTGCAATGGGCATTTAAAGATTTTGGAACACCGTTAAGACCGGAAAATGCCATTCCGTATATGAATCAAAAAGGATTGGTAGACAGAGCAGGAAACAAAAAAGATGCATTTTATGTTTTTAAAAGTTACTGGAGCAAAGAACCCTTTACCTACATAGAATCTCATACTTGGACAGAACGAGAAGGACCAAAAGGTTTGGCAAGAGATGTAAGTGTTTACAGCAATTGTAAGGAAGTTGAGCTGTCGTTAAACGGACAAAATTTAGGTTCAAAAAAGAGAGATTTAAAAGCATTTCCGGCTTCTGGTTTAAACTGGAATTTACAATTTAAAGAAGGTGAAAATGTTTTGGTTTCAACTAGTAAAACTTCGGATGGAAAAACAGTTTCTGACCAACTTATTATTAACTATAGATTTACTAAAAACAGCAAAGCGGAAGGTTTAAAACTGTCTTATAAAATTTTAGAAAACGGCAACTATTTAGTAACCGCAATTGCGCAAGATTCAAATGGTTTGCGTTGTTTAGATTATCAAAATAGGGTCTATTTTCAATGTTTATCTGGCGGCGAAACAATGAAAAACTTGGGAACACCAACAGGAAGTGAGTCTATAGAAATGGCAAACGGAAAAGCGTCTATAGAAGTAAAAAGAAACACAAAAAACAGGCCTTTAGAAATGATGGTTTTAAATCAAAGTTTTAAAGGAACTTATTTAACGATACAATAATATTATTTGATTATTTGTTTAATTAAAAGTCCTCATTATTTTTATAGTAATGGGGATTTTACTTATTGTAAAGCTTAAGAA
This sequence comes from Polaribacter glomeratus, assembly GCF_002954665.1. GTDB lineage: Bacteria > Bacteroidota > Bacteroidia > Flavobacteriales > Flavobacteriaceae > Polaribacter > Polaribacter glomeratus. The sequence goes on from NZ_MSCM01000002.1 coordinate 482,924, forward strand.
ATAGCTTGTTTTACCAAAGCAAAACTTTTATCAGAAAAAGAAATTGTTAAAGCCGCATTGTGTCCTTTTTTAGACATTTTTACCCATGTTTTTTTTAGAATGTCGATTACTTTTTCGTCTGAGTGTTTTTCTGCAAACTCCTCAAAATAATCAGTTAAAAAAACCAAGCAAATCGTGTCTTCTAAAGTTTGAGATTCTCCGTTTTTTGTGAGAGATTTTTTTAGCATTATATGTTCAACTCTTTTGATAAATTGAGTATCGAAACCAACTTTTTGTAAAATTTCTGATGTAATACGCGCGTGCATTTTTTTTAAAGTTTCACGCCATTTTAGATACCCAACTTTATCCATTGCATATTCGTTTCTGGCAATTTTCCAACGACAAATATGTTGCGCTCTTGCTGCTATTTGAAGCGCTTTAGATGCGTTTGGCTCAAATTGTAAAAGTTTTTTGGTCATTCTTTGCGAGTACAATACTTCTTTAGATTGTTTTACGCCATCAATTATAATCGTGTTTATATCTTCTAAATTTTCCTGATCAATAAATAGCATTGCCTTTTCAAAACGTGTACTTTCCATTATTTCATTTTTTTAGCACTAATGTACACGTTTCAAAATTGTAATGTTTACTAGTTTTTAATATCTTTGACAACTTCTAAATTAAGATTTTATATGGACGATTTTATGCTGTATTTTAAAATGGGTTTACATCATGTGTTAGATTTTTCTGCCATTGACCACATTTTATTTCTAATCGTTTTAGCGGTTGTTTTTTCTTTTAAACAATGGAAAAAAGTTTTATGGTTAGTAACCTTATTTACGCTAGGGCACTCGTTTTCATTGGCTTTAGCTGCTTTTGGGGTTTTGGAAATCAGCGTAGATTTAATAGAATTTTTAATTCCGTTGACCATTTTTATTACAGGCGTAATTAATCTTTTTACCGCGAAAAAAACATCCAAAGGAAAAGAAAATATCAACTTACTTTTTGCCTTATTTTTTGGATTAATTCATGGTTTAGGCTTTTCTAATTACTTTAAAATGATGATTGGTCAAGAAGAAGATAAAGTTTTACCGTTGCTTGAGTTTGCCTTAGGAATTGAAGCTGCACAAATAATTATAGTGCTCGCAATTTTAAGTCTAGGTTTCTTCTTTCTAAATGTATTTAATGTAAATAGAAGAGATTGGATTTTAGTTTTTTCATCCATAGTTATTGGTTTCTCTATACAAATGATGATGGATAGAGTTTTTTGGTAATATATTTGTCTATTAATTAACATCCTAATTCTACAAATCTTTATACTTTCGTTTTATGACAGAAAAAAAGCAACTAAAATACGATAAAGCGTATTTAAAAATGGCTTTAGAATGGGGTAAATTATCTCATTGTAAACGCAAACAAGTTGGCGCTTTAATTGTAAAAGATAGAATGATTATTTCTGATGGTTTCAACGGAACACCCACTGGTTTTGATAATTGTTGTGAAGATGAAGAAGGAGTAACAAAATGGGAGGTTTTACATGCAGAAGCTAACGCAATTTTAAAAGTTGCATCTTCTACACAATCTGCTAAAAATGCCACTTTATACATTACATTATCACCATGTACACAATGCAGTAAATTAATACACCAAGCGGGAATAAAGCGTGTTGTGTACGCAAAAGCTTATAGAGATGATGCCGGTTTAGATTTTTTAGAAAAAGCTGGAGTAGAAATTAAACATTTACCTTATGAATAAAAATAGTTTGCCAATATATTTTTCAATTGCTATTGTTATTGGTATTTTAATTGGCGTTTTTTTTGGCGGAAATTCAAATGATTTATTTTCCTTTTCTAAAACACCATCCAAAGAATTAAAAATTAAAAAACTTATTAATTTTATTGAACAAGATTACGTAGATAAAGTAGATACAGATAGCTTGTTAGACGGTGCAATAACTCAAATGCTGGGCGAATTAGATCCACATTCTGTGTATATTCCTAAAGAAGATTTGCAAGAAGTTACAGAAAGTATGCAAGGTAATTTTGTAGGAATCGGCATTCAATTTAGAATGATTAAAGATTCTATTACTGTTATTCAAACTATAAGAGGCGGCCCAAGTATTAAAGCAGGTATTAAAGCGGGTGACCGAATTTTAATGGCAAATACTGATACTTTATACGGTAAAAATATTAAAAGTGATAATATTCCCAAGTATTTAAAAGGAAAACCAGAAACCAAAGTATCACTTCAAATTTATAGAAAAAGCACTAATTCTTTATTTAAAGTAAATGTTACTCGCGGTAAAGTAAATATTAAGAGTGTAGATTTAGCCTATATGATGACCGATTCTATTGGCTATATTAAGCTAGATCGTTTTGCAAGAAATACATTTGTAGAATTTAAATCTGCAATGAATTCGTTAATTAAACAAGGAATGAAAGCCTTGGTATTAGATTTACGAGGAAATGGTGGCGGCTACATAGACATTGCCAACAGAATTATTGATGAATTTTTAGAAGACAACAAACTCATGGTTTTTACAAAAAATAATAAAGACGAAATAGAAGAGTTTTTTGCTACAGAAATTGGCTCTTTTGAAAAAGGTGGTTTGTATGTTTTAATTGATGAAAACTCTGCATCTGCATCCGAAATTGTTGCAGGCGCTTTGCAAGACAATGATAAAGGAACCATTATTGGAAGACGCTCTTTTGGTAAAGGTTTAGTGCAAATAGAAATGGATCTAGGAGATGGTTCTGCAGTTCGTTTAACAACGGCAAGATATTACACTCCTACTGGGCGTTCTATTCAAAAACCATATACAAACGGCGAAAAAAGAAACTATTACAAAGACTATCAAAAAAGAATTACAAGCGGAGAATTGTTAAGCAGAGACAGTATAAAAGTAGTAGATTCTTTGCTATATAAAACGCCAAAAGGAAAAATAGTATATGGTGGCGGAGGCATTATTCCTGATATTTTTGTTGCTATTGATACCACCGCTTACCTATCTAATTTCTATTTTAATTCGATAAATAATTTTGCTTTTGAGTACGTAGACAATAATCGAAAAAAATTATCTAAATGGAATGTAAATAGCTTTATTACTGATTTTGATAAAGATAATACTGTTTTAAATAGCTATTTAACAAACATAAAAAAATGGGCAAATCTATCTACTGAATCAAAAGAAAGTATTAAAAAATATTTAAAAGCATCAATTGCAAGTGCCCTTTTTGGTGATATTGGCTTTTATAAAATTATACATGAAGATGATAAAATGCTGCAAAAGGTTTTAGAGTTGGAAAGTAAAAAGGAATAGCTTTTCTTTGCAATAATGATTTCAATAACTACATCAGAAAATAAAAAAGTATATTTTGCTTCAGATCAACATCTTGGAGCACCAACTGCAGCAGCAAGTTTTCCAAGAGAAAAAAAGTTTGTTGCTTGGTTAGACGAAGTTAAAAAAGACGCAGAAGCCATTTTTTTATTGGGCGATTTGTTTGATTTTTGGTTCGAATATGAAACAGTTGTTCCTAAAGGGTTTGTGCGTGTTTTAGGCAAATTAGCAGAAATTAAAGATTCCGGAATCCCTATTTATTTCTTTGTTGGAAATCACGATTTATGGATGAATGATTATTTTGAAAAAGAACTAAACATTCCTGTATATCATAAACCACAAGAATTTTTAATCAACAATAAAAAGTTTTTAATTGGTCATGGAGATGGTTTAGGCCCTGGAGACAAAGGCTTTAAACGCATGAAAAAAGTATTTACTTTTCCTTTATTTAAATGGATGTTTAAATGGCTTCATCCAGATTTGGGCGTAAAACTAGGGCAATATATGTCTGTTAAAAACAAACTGATTTCTGGTGATGAAGATGCAACGTTTTTAGGCGAAGAAAATGAGTGGCTCGTTTTATATTGCAAACAGAAACTCACAGAAAAACACTACGACTATTTTGTGTTTGGCCATAGACACTTACCTCTAGAAATAGCACTTCAAAAAAATAGCAAATACGTAAACCTTGGCGATTGGATTCGCTATTTTACATATGGAGAACTTACTAAAGGTGAATTAATTTTAAGAGAATTTAAAGATTAGTTCATAATATCAACAATAAATTTCTTAATACTTTCTGCACCTATCATTATGCTTGGTGCATTTTTTAGTGATCCTAGAATAGAAAGATAAACTAGGAAAAGGAGATAGCTCAAAACCAAAATGATTAATAGTTACACCTCGGTTTATAAATTATTTTACTTTTTCATTTTTTAGCAATGTTTACTACTATTTTAAAAATAAAGTATGTTGATGAATCTAAAGTATAGGCAATAAAAAAGGCGGCAAATTGCCGCCTTTTTATGATATAATAAATTGGTTTATCTTAAGTTAAAACTTACTCTTGCAAATAAGAAACGACCACCAATACCAAATTGTTGAGATCTTCTAGACCAGTCAAAACGACCATCACTACGGTTCGCTTCGATAGCTCTGTCTGGATATACATCTAATAAGTTATTTGCACCAACTGTTAAGGTTAAATCGCTCGTTGCCTTGTAACCAAAAGACAAATCGGTAACTACTTTAGATGAAAAATTTTGTTGATTTGCTACTGAATTTGTAGCTTCAGATACTTCACCAAAATACACATTTCTTAAGAAAATATTAAATTTACCTGACGTTAAACTATTGGTTAAATTTACTTTAGTTCTTGGTACAGCCTCTTCTAAAAAGATTCTACTATCTTCAGGAAAATAAGTAGATTCTTTACCTGCATCTTTTAAAAGTTGTGAAGATTTAATTTCACCTACTTGTCTAGTTTGAGAAAAAGTACCTGCTAAATCTGTTTTTAATCTTGTATTTGCACCAAAATCTGCTTTATGTGTAATTACAACATCTACTCCTTTAGATTGCGTATCAATTGCATTTGCAAAGAATCCTGCTGCAGAAGCATTTGCTTGTACTAACAAGTTTTGTAACTCAGCATTTGCAGCATCAATTGGTTGACCTGCGTTAGGCAAACCGCTAGCAATAAGCGTAGGCGTAAACTGACCTGTATACACTACTCTATCATTAATATTAACAACATATCCATCTACTGTAAAAGAAATGTTAGACTCTGGAAGTTTAGCTGTAAAACCTGCACTAAAACTGTTAGACGTTTCTTCTTTTAATTGAGGAATTCCTAATAATTGCGCTGCTTTACTATCGTTAGCAAACGTTCCTACTTCAACAGGAATACCGTCTTGGAAAATTGTAGAAGTTGAGTTAAAGTTTAATTGGTGTAAAGATGGTGCTCTAAAACCTGTGTTAAAAGAACCTCTAAGTCTAAAATCATCCGAAGCTTTATAAATAGCAGCTAATTTAAAATTTAAAGTAGAACCAAAATCTGAATAGTTTTCATAACGTGTTGCAAAAGTTGCTGAGAATGCCTCCGAAAACTTAGCGTCTAAATCTATATAACCCGCTACACTACTTCTATTTCTTGCCAATTCATTTTTTGGCCCAAATCCTGGAAACACTTGAGAACCACCTGGTCTAGATCTTCCAAAAAAGTCTTTTAATGGTGTTTGCGTAGATAATGTAATTCTTTCGCCTGCTGCTGTATATTGCGCATAAGAAGATTCTTCACCTGCAATAATTTCATAATTTTCTAATCTGTGTTCTGCTCCAAAAGCAACCCCAAATCCATCAAAAGTGTCTTCAAAAAATTGATTTAAATCAATATTTGTTGTGTTTTGTGCAAAAGAAAAACCACCAGCATCAAAAACAGTTGGCGATGCATTACCTTGAGATGCATTATAAGTATTACCAATTGTATAATCAAAAGCATTTTTACCATAGGTATTTGAAAAATCTATGTTCCAATCTCCTACTTTACCTTTAATACCAACAGCTAGAGATTGATCAGAAATAGTTGAGTTAATTTCTGGTAAAAAACCGTTAATATAAGCAGGCGTATAGGTTCTATCTTGGTTTGGTAATCTATAAAAACCCGCAGAATTACCATCTCTTGAACTTAAACCAGCAAAAGAGTATAATTCTGTACCTTTATCATCTAAAGGTAATTTAAAGTTTGCAAAGAAACGACCACCACGAACTTGAGATTGACCTACTCTCATATTAAAATCAGCTCTGTTTAAACCTCTTGCAGCTAACTCAGAATCTGTTACGTTATTAGATAAAGGATTGTAAAATGTAGTATTACCGTTACTGTCTTTTTTTGTTTGAGTGTGTAATTCAGCAGCTGTTAAACCATTAATTACAGAAACATCCGAAGGTGAAAAATAATTTTGAGATAAACTTCTAACATTTGCATCTGTTAAGTTTGCAAGATTTAAACCTTGAGCATCCGCTAACCTTTCGATAGCATTGTACCCGCTAAAAATACTTCCTTCCCATTCTTTCATTCTATTATAATCTTCACGAACATCAAAATCTCCAGAAAAGTTAATAAAACCACCTTTGTCGCCTAAAGGAATACCATAGCTTGCACTAATATTTGTAGTTGCACCATCTACACCACCTGTTTGGCTGTTAGAGTTTTTACTAAAATGTGCACCTGTAGTAACAGACATATTTAGCTCATTTACACTTTCGTTTAAAACGATGTTAATTACACCCGCAATAGCGTCAGAACCATATTGTGCTGCTGCACCATCACGTAAAACTTCTAATCTTTTAATAGCTGCTGCTGGTATTGAGTTTAAATCTGTACCTACAGAACCTCTACCAAAAGTACCATTTACGTTTACTAAAGAAGAAGTATGTCTTCTCTTACCATTTATTAACACCAAAACTTGATCTGGCCCTAAACCTCTTAAAGAAGCAGGATCAATATGATCTGTACCATCAGAAATAGTTTGTGTATTTGAGGTAAATGAAGGAGCTACAAAATTTAAAATCTGATTTAAATTTACTTGTGGAGATGTAGCAATTAATTCCTTAATATCTACAATATCAATTGGTACAGGAGAGTCTATTGCTGTTCTGTTTGGGTTTCTAGAACCAATAACAACAACTTCTTCTAACGCATTATCTTCACTTACAACGATTGTTACATAACTAGTATTAGCAACCGTAACTTCTTTGGTCATAAAACCCATAGAAGAAATTACTAATTTTGCTGGTAAACTTTTTACTGTTATGGTAAATTCACCATTATCGTCGGTAACGGTTCCGTTTGTAGTTCCTTTTACAACTACGTTCATATATGGTAAAGTACCACCTGAAGCGTCTGTTACTTTTCCTTTAATAGTTTGAGCTGCCATTACTAATGGAAGCAAAAACAAAATGGAAAACAAAAACGTTTTTAAAATGTTATTTTGTTTCATAAATTATATATTATTTGTTAATGTTAAACAAAGATTGCTTTATTTATTAAATACAGCAAATAATATTATGAAAATATTAACATATTAATTTTGTTATTATGTTTTTAATAAAACAATTCTCCAATTTTTATCACCCGCTTTAAAATCTTTTAGGCGCACAAAACCAACGGCTTCGTGTGCATTAAGCGAGCGTTCATTTTTAATATCTATCTCTGTTATTATAGAATTAAAGGTATTTAGACAAATAACTGTTTTCATAAACTCGTACAAACCTTTAAAAACACCTTGCTTTCTATATTTTTTATGAATACAAATTTGCCCCATAACAATGTAATTTTCGTTAGAAACTAGTTTCGAAATTTCATGAAACATTGGTTTTAAAACTTCAATATCTTCAGCAAATTCCTTAGTCATTGACAATGCAAAACCTACAACTTTATCTTCGTGTTTTGCAATGGTATGCGGACAAACATCATTCATTGCCTTTAAAATATCGAAGGTATGTTTGATCGTTACAAAACCATGTTCTTTTTTTTCTTCTTCGGATAAGTTTTCGAATAAATTATTTTTCTGAAGTTCTAAAATTTGCTCTAACTCATTATTAGATTGCGCTTTTGTGTATTGTATCATTATTATATTTTTTTAGCAACTACAACATACGTATCAAAAGCATAACTTTTTCTGTCTATAAATGCTACCAATTTAAAGTTATTTAGGTGTAAAAATAATTCCCACTCGTTTTTGGTAAAAGCTCTTACTTCGGATGCATCTTCTGCAATTAGTTTCGTTTGATTTGCGTTTATTTCATAATATTTTGCATCCCAAATAAACATTAAATTTTCGGATGTATTGGTATTAAAAAAACTAATTCTTTCGTACTTTTTCTGATGAAAGGATGCCGTGTGTTTCACTTCTTTTCCGCCTTTTATTTCTTTAAAAAATCGGTTTGCATCTATGAAATCAAAACACAATAATCCGTCTGGTTTTAAATTTTGATGAATCGATTTTAAACAGCCAGAAATGTCTTTGTTTGATAATAAATAGCTAGAAGTTCTGCCAGTAATTAAGATACTTTCCGTTTTATTTTTTAATAAAAAACTTGTCATATCACCTAAAATAAAATTATTTTCAGGATTTTTAGATTTGCAAAGCTTAATCATGTCTAAACTATAATCTAAACCGCTATACACATACTTGTTATCAATAAAAATACTTGCTAAGTTGCCAGAACCACAACCAATTTCTAAAACTTGGTTCTTTTGATGTTGTTTTAAAATAGAACTATAAAAAGTAAACTCTTCTTTATAGTCTATAAATGTTTGATACATTTCATCATAGATTTTTTCAAATCCGTTAGAATACAAGCTCTGCATATCTGTGATATTTTTAAAATAAAGATAAAAAAAATGCTGCTTTAAAAAAAGCAGCATTTTAATAATTCAAATAATAAATTTTTAATTAGAATCTATAGTTTAAAGATAAATTAAACATTGTTCCTAATTGACTAAAGTGAGAACCATCGTATGTCATTTGAGAATAACGTTGGTTAAAAGTAATTAAATCAGATTGAACTTTAACTTGCGCAGGATCTGCTAAAATAACGTCTCCAGCTGCATTTTCTGACTTAAAGCCCCATTCTGGTAAAACATTAAATAAATTATTAATGTTTAAAGCAAGTGTTAATTTTTCAGTTGCATTAAAATTAATTCCTAAATCTGTAACCACTTTTGGTGTAAACTCAGTTCTTAAATTAAAAATTCCGTTTGCATCTGTACTTAAACCTTGTTGAAAAAATGTAGTTTTTCCGAAATAGGTATTGTTTAAATTCAATCCAAATTTACCAATATCATAAGTAGTTCCTAAAATCCACTTCATTTCTGGTCTAGACGTAAAGAATAATGCTTCTTGTGTTTGATTTATAACAGATTGACCAGTTGCGGCAACAGAAGCAGGATTTTTAACCGCGCCATCTCTTGCATTTTCTATTACATAATTACCAGATAAGTTAAAGCCTAAAGTACCCTCTCCTGCTTTTAACTTGTTATATCCAATAACAACATCAATACCAGAAGTTTTTGTATCTAATGCATTTACAAAGAAACTTAAATCAGACAAACCTGCAAAAGCTGGTAAAGCTGGTGGTGTAATTTCTGTACTCAATACAATTCTATCTTTAACATTAATGCTGTAATAATCTACTGTAAAACTTAAGTTTTGGTTTACTTTACCACCTAAACCTAATGTAAAGTTTGTAGAAGTTTCTTGTTTTAAATCAGGAATTTCTAACAATTTAGCTTGAGAAGACACATTATTTACCAAACCTCCAACTTGAATTCCTTGTCCAGGAATAAAGCTGTATTGTGCTTTTTGTGTATAAATTTGGTGTAAAGTAGGTGCTCTAAAACCGGTAGATAAAGAAGATCTTAAAGTATATTTATCGTTAATAGTGTATGCTCCACTTGCTTTCCAAACAAAAGCATTACCAAAATCAGAATAGTTTTCAGATCTAATAGTACCATCTAAAGTTAAGTTTTCAGTTGGATTCCAGTTTAAAGACGCATATCCACCAAAGTTATAACGGGTAAATTTACCAGAATTTTCTGGGCTGTTTCCTGCAAATGAATCTGCACCACCACCGTCATAAGACGCTAATTCTCCTTCAATTACTTCAAAAATCTCATATCTAAACTCTGTACCAAAGGCAACACTTAAATTGTCTGATAAGATTTTAGAAATATCTAAATTTCCTATGTTATTATAAAATCCTGTTCCTCCTGGATCGAAAGATTGCTTAGAGTTTTCTCTGTATAATAGAGCTCCTTGAGTAACCTCAACACCTTCACCTAAATCAATAGTTCCATTTCCATCTAAATCGTAAGCAACTGTATTCACGTTACCATCACCATTCGCATCTACCCAGGTAGAAGGAGAATACACTTTATTTCTGTTATGAGATTGGTTTACTTTATAAGTTTGAGTATTTCCACCCGTTGTAAAACTCGCATCTACATTCCAGTCATTAATTACAGATTTAAAACCAACAGTAGCGTTGTAATCATTTAAATCTCCTTCAAAAGTTGGTACATATCCATCATAACCACCTGCAGTATTTGGGTTATCTCCAGGGAAAAAATCTGCTAAATAAGGATAATCGGTAACAGATCTCCAGTATGGAGTTCTATAATTTGCAAAAGAGTTTACTTTTTTGTTAATAAAAGCAGCGTTAAAATATAACTTAGACTCTTCGCTTAATTCAAACTCACCATTCACTAAAAACTTAGCAGCAGCCGTTTCTGGCGAACCATTAATGTTATTTGCATCTGGATTTCTGCTTAAAAACTCTTGAACATCAGCTAAAGGAGCTCCAAAATCTGCAGCTTCACCAGCAGCACTTACTGTACCTGGTCTATTCGCTAAACTTGTTTTAGAAAAATCTACTGTATAGTTGATAAAACCTTTGTCTTCACCAATAGAAGAACCATTGTTTACAGAAACACCAAACATTTCTCCATCACCTGCAGAAGTCATACCTGTTCTTACAGTTGCAGCACCACCATCTACATTATCTTTTAAGATAATATTAATTACACCTGCAATTGCATCAGAACCGTATTGTGCAGATGCACCGTCTCTTAATACTTGTATATCTTTAATTGCATCAATAGGAATTCCTGAAATATCAGAACCTGTTTCACCTCTACCTGGAGAAGTTTGCGTGTATAGCAATGCAGATAAATTTTTACGCTTTCCGTTTATTAAAATCAACGTTCTACTTGGTCCCATGTTTCTAATTTCATATGGATCTAATAAAGACGTTGCATCATTTACTGGTGTTTGAACCGTATTAAATGAAGGTATTTTAAATTGTAATGCTTTGTCAAAAGTAGTTTGACCTGTAGCAACTAAATCTTTTGCAGATACAATATCTATTGGCAAAGGACTTTTAGTATTACTTCTTTGTGGTGTTCTAGAACCTGTAATAACTACTTCATTTAAAGAATTATCTTCTTGAACAACAATTGTTAAAAAAGAATTATCTGCTACTTTTACTGTTTTTGTTTTAAAACCCATAGAAGAAATAACTATTGAGGCTGGTAAACTTTTAAATGTAATAGAGAACTCTCCATTATCATCAGAAACCATTCCGTTAGAAGTGTTTCCTTTTTCAACAATATTCATGTATGGCAATGCCCCGCCAGATGAATCTGTTATTTTTCCTTTTACTGTTTGTGCTAGCAAACCTAATGGTAGCATAAACATAAAAGCGATAGTAAATGCTTTTAAAAAATACTTTTGTTTCATAAATAAATTAATTAGTTAATAAAAATGTTAATTAGCTTTTGCGTTTTTATATGGCAATACAAAATAACCCGTTTATTATATAAGACAGAAAAAGAAAAAGTATACTCTTTAAAATTGATTTTTTTTTAAAGAAATTTACAAATAGGTATATAGTCGATAATAATACTGCTTTAATATTACGATTTAAGCTTTCTAATGTTGTTTACTTTATCAAGTTTATAGATCTAAAACATACTGTTTTATAGCATTTTATCAAACTAAAAATCTTTTTGTTAATACTTTATTGCTCACTTAACAAATAATTTTTGGTACCTATAAGCTTCACTTTGATTCTTGCAAACGAACGATACGTTTGCCTACAACATAAAAATTAATAGCAACTTCTTATTTTTCTAGTACACAAAAAATTAGAACATAAAAAAATGCCACTCTTTCGAGTAGCATTTTTTATTAATCTTAATAAACCAATTATAATTGTAACGGCTTAAAACTTCGCGCTGTTTTAAATCTAGATTTTAGAACGTGAACGCTAATTTTGTAAATATTCTTGTTCCATCTATACCAAATTGAGTTGTTTGCCAAGGGTATTTAAACCTACCTACAAAATCTAAATTTCTATCATTTGGCACACCACCAGTACTACTATATGCATCTGCAAAAGTATCTGGATACACATTAAATAAATTATTAACACCTACAGAAATATTTACTTTGTCTGTTAAGTTATAAGCAACGTTTACATCAGTTAAGGTTTTACCTCCAAAAGTTGCATCGTTAGAAGCATCGGAAGCATGTCTATATGTTACCTCTCCATAGTTCATAAAAGAGATCCCTGCCGTTAACTCATTAATTTTATAATTTGCAGAAGCAATAATTTTTTGTCTTGGTCTCCAAGACTCTACTCTAGAAATATCTTCTCTAGAAAAAATTGCATCTTGTAAATTATTATCCTTTATAAATTTAGGGAAATTAAACCCAGTTACTTCTGTCTTATTAAAATTAGCAGCAATACTACCACTTAAGATACCAGAACCTAGTTTAACATTATCATAACTAAATACAAGGTCAATACCTTTTGTTCTGGTATCAATTGCATTTAAGAAAAACCCTGCTGCGCCAACATTAACAGCACTTAAGGTTTGATCAATAGGACTTGAAGGATTTCCAGTTGGTGTTACTTGACCAGAAAGTGCAATTCTATCATTAACATCTATCTGATAAACATCTAGTGTAAAACCAAGCTTTCTAGTAATACGATAAGAAATACCTGCACCAATACTATTAGACGTTTCTGGTTTTAATTCAGGAATACCCAATGCTCTAAGCGCTGGATCCGAATTGTTAAGTATTCCGTTTTGTTGAATTCCGTTTGCTGTTAAAGTAGTTGTTATTGCTGTATAAAACATTTGATGCAAAGACGGTGCTCTAAAACCACTACTTACAGATCCTCTTACGGCTAGTTTATCATTATCTGTTTTCCATCTAGAATTTAGTTTCCAACTTACGTTGGATCCAAAATCTGAATAATTTTCAAAACGCAACGCTCCTCCAACTAAGAAAGCCTCCGAAAGATCTGCACTTATATCTGTGTAAATTCCTATATTACTTCTATAATCATCAGATGCATTCTCTGGTTTAAAACCTCCAAAAGATTCAGAACCTGTTCTATCAGCTATATTTGGAGTAGCATCATTGTAAGAAGCCAATTCTCCTTCTTCAGTTACAAAACGTTCTGTTCTATGTTCTGCTCCAAAAGCTACAGAAATAGATCTATCGTCATCTCCTTCAAAAGTTCTAACAACATCTAAGTTATTAACTACATGACTAAACTGATGTGCACCGTTATAAAAATCAGACGGACTACTTGCCCCATAAGATTGATTAAAAGAATTTGTTATATAATAATCGATTCTATTCTTACCTGTTGTAGAACTCAAATCAAAATTCCAGCCATTATAAACTGTTTTTATACCTATTGCTAAGGTATTATCTAAAATTTGAGGAGACATTTCTGCTAAGAAAAAATCTTGTCCAGGATATATCTGTTCAAAACCAGTTACCCAATAAGGAACTCTTGCAAACTGAGGTGCAGAACCGCTTCTATTTGTTAATGTACCAAAAGAATATACTTCTGTTTCTGTTTCTTCGTCTAATGTGTACCCCATATTATATGAGAAATTGGTAATTGTCATATCTGGCGTACCAACTTGAAAACCAGCACTTGGGTTTTTATCCAAAAAAGCAGTTAAATCGGCTGTATTAAAGTCTGTTGCATCTGTAACTCCCCAATATCCTGCTTCATCCTCTACACTCGTAACCGTTCCTGCACGTTGTGTACGTTTTGCATCAAAATAATTAAAAGTAAAATTTGCATAACCTTTATCTCTAATATTAACTCCAAAACCTGTTTCTAGTTGATATTGTTCTCCATCACCTTCGCTAGTTACACTATAACTTGTATTTACAAATGGATCCATTGATTTTTTTAGGACTAAATTGATAACACCAGCAACGGCATCTGAACCATATTGAGCAGCTGCGCCATCTCTTAAAATCTCAACGCGCTCTAATGCTGCAGAAGGAACAGATTTCATATCTACACCAACTTCACCACGACCAGGAGTTACATAACTATACACTAATGCACTTGCATTCTTTCTTTTTCCGTTTACCAAAACAAGTGTTCTACTTGGAAATAAACCTCTAAGATCTGCAGGACTAAAATGAGCCCCTGCATCAGACACAGGTTGCTGCGTAGAATTATAAGAAGGTACTTTAAACATTAATTGTTGATCTAAAACTCCTTGACCTGTTTGTGTTAATTCAGATATTTTAATATTGTCAATTGGTACTGGAGAATCGAACGCAGTTCTTGGTTTCCCTCTACTACCAACTAAAACAATTTCATTTAACGCGTTGTCTTCTTGAACAACAATTGTTAAATAATCACTATTGGTTACTTTTATCGATTTTGTTGCAAAACCCATTGAAGAAACAGTAATTGTAGTTGGTAAACTTTTAACTGTAATAGAGAATTCTCCGTTATCATCTGTAACCGTTCCATTTGTAGTTCCTTTTACAACTACATTCATATAAGGCAGAGTACCACCAGACGAATCTGTAATTTTACCTTTAATTGTTTGCGCTATAAACCCAAGAGGCAATAAAAAAATAAAAGCCCCGGTACATAGTTTTAATAAATATTTTTGTTTCATAAATAAATAAATTTTTGGTTAATTAATATGCATAGTTGGTCATTGCTTTAATGAACTATCTCGAGGTAGGGATATAGGGATGCATTAGTGTCAAGGAGAAAAAAACTTTATTTTTAGTTTGATAAAAACCAACTGTTTTCAAATTTCTTTCTTGACTGGTGAGGCAGAACGTCTAGGAGTTATAGCTATTAAAAAGCATACAACCATTTGCAAGATAGACAATAAAATGAAAAACAGGCCCTTAAAAATTTACTTATTTTTTTTGAAAAAATTATGAGAAAAATATTTACGCTCTTAACCAACTACCTAGCGGGAGTTTTCGATATAAGTTCTATTTTAAACAAAAGCATTTGTACATGGCCTCTAAGAAATCTTATCGATTAAAGTTTTAAATTCAATTTTGTGTAGTAAAAAGAACCATTTGTTCCCATTTGTGTAGCATCCCACAATCCTCCACTATCGGTATAGCTATTTTGTTTGGTAGGATATATATTAAGTAAATTGTTGGCGCCTAGTTGTAGATTAATAATGCTGTTTAGTTGATAGCTAAAATGAAGGTCTGTTGTTATTTTTGGCTGATAAATATCTGTAGCTGCGGCTAACCTTTCTGATGCCGAATTATTAAAATTAGTTACGTCTTGGTTTATTTGCCAGTCAATTAATTTAATTTGACTGAATCGAGTAAAATTTAATGCTGTTTTTAATTTTTTATATTTATAATTAAAACCCAAGTTAAATTTACTTTTAGGAGCAGATGCTAATAAAAATTGGCGATCTCTCTCACCAAAAAAAGTTTCGCTATCTAATAACTTATTTTTAACTTTTGTAATATGCATATAATTAATGTTCCCAGAAAAATCTATTGATAATTCGCTGTCTCCCATTTTCTTTTCCCAGTTTAAAACCACATCCAACCCTGTAGTTTCTGTATCTACCCCATTTGCAAAAAATTGAACATTATCGATACCTATACCTAAATTAGAAGCATCAAAATTACCGCTTAAAATAATTCTGTCTTCAATAAATACATGATACCCATCTACTGTTACATTAAAAGTTGGACTTAATTTAGCGGTAAAACCCAAACTATAATTTCTAGCTTTTTCTTCTTTTAATCGATCAATATCAAGCCTTCTGGCAATTGGGCTGTTGTTTGCTATTAAAAGCGATTCAAAGGGTGTATCTCCAATAAAATTTGTAAAAGTTAAATTATAATAACTTTGCGCCAAAGAAGGTGCTCTAAAACCTGTACTAAAAGAACCTCTTAAATTAAGTTTTTGGGTTATTTTATATCTAGACGCAAATTTATAATTTAAAGTACTTCCAAAATCGCTGTAAAACTCATAGCGTAAAGCTGTACCAATCATAAATTTTTTAGAAAAATCAATTTCTGTATCTAAATAAATACTAGAATTAGACCTATTTCTATCTACTTCATTTTCTGGAGAATAACCTGGAAAACCTTGAGAACCTCCGGGTCTTATTTCTCCATTATACCTTTTATAATCTGACACTGGAGTTTGCGAATTTACTATAATGCCATTTATATCATAAGAAGCATAAGAACCTTCTTCCCCAGAAAATATAATGTATTTATCAAGTCTATATTCTAAGCCTAACGCAATATTAAAACCATAGGTTTCGGTTGTAAAATATTTAGAAAAATCGATGTTAGTAGTGTTTTGTATCAACTGATGGCCACCTGCATCAAACTCTGTTGGTGAGTTTTCTTCTAAAGTTGCATTTAATGTGTTTTTAATAAAATACTGAAAATTATTTCTTCCAAAAGTATTACTCACATCAACATTCCATTCTTTAAAACTTGTAAGCATTCCAAATGAAAATGAATTATCTAAAATATTAGACGTAATTAATGGGTTAAATCCAGTTGGATAAATATCAAGCACATTTCTTTCGCTATCTAGCTTTCTGGTAAAAGCAAAAGCCTCTGTATTTTTATAATTAAAACCACCATTAAAGTACAATTTTGTATTGTTGTAAATAGGTATTTCAGAGTTCACAAAAATACTTGCATTTTTTACGCCAGCTTGCCCAAATTTTTCTCTTGCTTTTGTTGCTGGTCTTATCGTATTATCTATAGATAGCACTTCTGCAGAAAAATTTACAAAACCTCCTTTGCTAATTTTTGCACCATAATTTAAGCCTAATTTATAGGTAAAACCATCAACTCTATTAGGAAAAACAGCATTACTATCTGCATTATTAAAACCTAAAGTAGAACTTACATTTAATTCGTTATCAGAATCATTTAAAACAATGTTTAAAACACCTGCGATTGCATCAGAACCGTATTGTGCAGATGCACCGTCTCTTAATAATTCTATTCTTTTTATCGCGGATATAGGAATCGCATTTAAATCGGTACCAGAATTACCTCTTCCTCTGGTTCCGTATAAATTTATTAATGATGCTTGATGCCTTCTTTTTCCATTTATTAAAACCAGAGTTTGATCTGGTCCTAAACCCCTAATAGTTGCAGGATCTATATGATCTGCGCCATCTGCGCCAGATTGTTTGGTAGCGTTAAATGAAGGTATTGCATATTGTAAAAACTGATTTATTTCTACTTGACTGCTTTTAGAGGCTGTTTTTTCTATATCTATAAAATCAATTGCAACTGGGGTATCGTTTGCTACTCTTTTTTTATTTCTAGAACCTACCACTT
This sequence comes from Polaribacter glomeratus, assembly GCF_002954665.1. Taxonomy (GTDB): domain Bacteria; phylum Bacteroidota; class Bacteroidia; order Flavobacteriales; family Flavobacteriaceae; genus Polaribacter; species Polaribacter glomeratus. Next base: position 500,441 of record NZ_MSCM01000002.1, read on the forward strand.
GCACTTCTTCTAATTCTTGGCCAGATAACAAAACGATTGTATGAAATATATTTGGTGTTAACTTTAATGTTTGTGAAGTGTGTCCTAAAAAACAAATATCAACACTGTTTTCTTTTTGAATTTCAAACTCAAAGGTTCCGTCTTTGTTTGTAGTTGTGCCCGATAGCGTTTCACTTTCTTGTAAAGTTGCCCCACTAAGTGGTGTGTTTTCTGAACTTAATACAATACCTCTAACAATTACTTTGTTTCTGTTAAAAGTGGTGTCAATTGAAAAGTTTCCCGAAAAAATAAATTTTTCTTTCGAAAGAAACCTACTTTCATCCACTTCTTTTTTTGTGTAAATAACATAGTAATTGTTACCTAAGTCATCAAATAGAAAAGGAGTTATTTTTTTTAATAAAGAAAAGGTTTCTTTTAAAGTTAAGTTTGTAAAGCCTTCTTCTTGAATGTATTTATTAGTAAGTAAATTTGCATTGTACGTAAAGAAAACTTTATGCTTATTACTAATTTTATCTAATAGGCTAGCTAAAGGGATTGTTTTTTTATCGCGCTCTTGTGCCGTTGTAGTTTGAAAAGCAAAAGATACAAAAACAATTAATGTTAATTTTATGAATAGTAATTTTTGAACCATTTACTGATTTAAATTTACACCTATTTCTTACTGATAATTAAATTATCACCTTGTCTGATAATAGCTACATCAACAGATTTTTCTATAGCTTTTATACAGATGTCAATATTTGTAGCAGGCACAGCTCCTGTTATTAATATGTTTTTACAATTCTCATCCTTAAAAATGATCGAAAAACCATACGTTTCTTCAATCTTATCCATAGCTACTTCCAAAGATAAGTTTTCAAAAAACAAAGAACCATCTTTCCATGAAGTTTTTGTAGCAGGATTAAAAATATTTTTATCTTCTAAAATTTTATTTTTGTCTGCCGAATAAGAAATATAATTACCCGGAATCATTTTTTTGTCTGCGCCATTCTTTAATTTTAACCAAATACTTCCTTCCTCTAAAAAAACATCTGTTTTGTTCTTTTTAGTATTTACGTTAAAAGAGGTACCATAAACTTCTACAGATAAATCATCCGTTAAAACCCAAAATTTCGCGTTCGTTGCGGCCTTTTTATCAACCTGAAAAAAAGCTTCACCAGACAACCAAACTTTTCTGCTTTCATTTTTATAATACGATAAACTGGAGTTTGAATTCAAAGTAACATCACTTCCATCTTGCAACTTGATGTTTATAATTTCCCCGAAATTAGTTTTGTGCGTAACTTTAGAAGTACTATTCAAAAAATAAAAACCGATAGAAACAAGCAAAAGTATAGATGCTGCAACACTAAATTGTCTTAAAAAACGTACTTTTCTTTTTGGAATTGTTTTTTGAGCTAGAATTTTAGACTCCAATTTTTGCCACTCTAAAGCAACTTTCTCTTTATTCACAAAATCGGTCTTAAAAGAAAACCCTAAAATAAGTTCTTTAGCTTTGTCTACTAATTCTTTCTTATCAAGGTTGTTCGCAATCCAAAATTCCCAAAAATGTATATCTGTAGCGTTATTTTGTAAAACCCAATTATTAAAAGAAGCGTCTTCTAGAAAATCATTTAGGTTGTTATATTTTTTTTTAATCATTGCAATTCTATGTTCGGTTGTATTTATATAAGTATTTTTTTTACTTTTTATACTCTTAATACTATGTTAAAGATTAACTAAATAACTTTAATATTGAAATTTCTTCTTTTAAACTCTTTATCGCCTTGTGCAAAGTGTTTACAACACTCTGGTAATTTATACCCATTACTTCGGATATTTCTGAGGCTTTTAATCCGCTGTAATATTTTAAGTAAATAGCCTCTTTTTGTCTACTTGGTAACTTATTTAGTAAAAGTGATAGATTTCTGTTTTTAAAAATAGCTGTTTCTTGGTTTGTGATAACCTCTTCTGCAGTAAATTGTATGTCAATAAAAATTTCATTAGAAAAATCTGTATGTTTCAACATTTCATTTTTCTTCATCACCTTTAATAAAAAGCGTTTGTAAGATGTAAAAAGGTAGGGAGCAATGGTATCTAAATCACTTAAATTTTCTCGACGCTCATAAATGTAAAGAAAAAAGTCTTGCAGCGTATCTTCTGTAACTACATTGCTTTTCGATATTTTTAAACCATAACTGTGTAACTGCGGATAGTAACTTTCAAAAAGTACAGAAAAAGCATTTAAATCTCCTTCTTTTAATGCTTTCCATAAAAACTTATCTGTTAATTTTTCCATGTAAAATTGTAATCGTCAATAATCCTTAAAAGTACTAAAAAATAACATATCATCTTTAACCTTCTTTTAACAACATTAATTTTGTTAATATTGCTAATATTGTAGCTTTGTTGGTCAAGAAAGTTAATACTTAATAAAATTATATTATGGATGTAGATGTAAGAGCGATTAATGAAAAAATCGAAAGAGAAAGTGCCTTTATAGACATTCTTACTTTAGAAATGAATAAAGTAATTATTGGTCAAAAACAGATGATTGAAAGTTTGTTAATTGGCTTACTTGGTAATGGTCATATTTTGCTAGAAGGTGTTCCTGGGTTGGCAAAAACTTTAGCAATTAATACGCTATCTAAAGCAGTAGACGCAAGCTTTAGTAGAGTACAATTTACACCAGATTTATTACCCGCAGATGTTGTTGGAACCATGATTTACAACATGAAAATAAATGATTTTTCTATTAAAAAAGGACCCATTTTTGCAAACTTTGTATTAGCAGACGAGATAAACAGAGCACCTGCAAAAGTACAATCTGCATTATTAGAAGCAATGCAAGAGCGTCAAATTACAATTGGCGACACTACTTTTAAATTAGATGAGCCTTTTTTAGTAATGGCAACTCAAAACCCTGTAGAGCAAGAAGGAACCTATCCTTTACCAGAAGCACAAATTGATAGATTTATGCTAAAAGTAGTTATTGATTATCCAAAACTGCAAGACGAACAAATTATTATGCGTCAAAATTTATCTGGTAGCTACGCAACTGTAAACCCTGTAATATCTGTAGAACAAATTTTAAGAGCAAGAAGCGCTGTTAATGAAGTTTATATGGATGAAAAAATTGAAAAATATATTTTAGATATCATTTTTGCAACGCGTTATCCAGAAAAATATAATTTACCAAAATTAAAAGATTTAATAAGTTTTGGAGCTTCTCCTCGTGGAAGTATCAACTTAGCAAAAGCGGCTAAATGTTATGCTTTTATAAAACGAAGAGGCTATGTAATTCCAGAAGATGTTAGAGCCGTAGTTTTTGATGTTTTACGCCACAGAATAGGAATTACCTATGAAGCGGAGGCAGAAAATGTAACTTCTGTAGACATTATTAACGCAATTATTAACGAAGTTGAAGTACCATAGAAAAGAGTTGGCAGTATCCAGTATCTGTTGGCAGTTGCTTACTTGTTCTGAATACTAAATTATAACACTCATCAGTTTGCTTAGTACTGCGACTGAAAACTGTTTACTAAAAAAATGGATACCAAAGAGATACTTAAAAAAGTTCGTAAAATAGAGATCAAGACACGACGTTTGTCTGATCATATTTTTGGAGGCGAATACCATTCGTCATTCAAAGGTCGTGGTATGACTTTTTCTGAAGTACGACAATATCAATTTGGCGATGATGTAAGAGCAATTGATTGGAATGTAACCGCGCGTTACAACGAGCCTTATGTAAAAGTTTTTGAAGAGGAACGAGAATTAACCATGTTATTAATGGTTGATATTTCTGGCTCGGAATCTTTTGGAACAGCTACACAATTTAAAAAAGATACAATTACAGAAATTGCGGCAACACTCGCTTTTTCTGCCACTCAAAATAATGACAAAGTAGGTTTAATTCTGTTTTCTGATGATATTGAGTTATATATTCCGCCTAAAAAAGGAAAAAGTCATGTTTTACGAATTATTAGAGAATTAATTGAGTTTAAACCAAAAAGTAAAAAAACGGATATTTCTGTGGCTTTAAAGTTTTTATCAAGTGTGATGAAAAAAAGAGCGATTGTTTTTATGTTATCAGATTTTATTGATGATGATTATGAAAAAACACTAAAAATTGCTGCAAAAAAACACGATGTAACCGGCATCCGTATTTACGATAAACATGATGAAGAAATTCCGAATTTAGGAATGGTACAAATGTTAGATGCAGAAACTGGTGCAGTTCAAATGGTAAATACATCCTCAAAATCCATCCGAAGAAATTACAAAGCAAATGCTTTACGTTTAACAGATTATTATATAAATACTTTTAAAAGAAGTGGCGCAGGAACCATTAACACAAGAGTTGATGAAGGTTACGTGAAAAAATTATTAGGCTATTTTAAACACAAAGGAAGATAAGCAAAAAATGAAAAAATACATTTTACATATTTTTTTACTCATAGCAACAATCACTTTTGCTCAAAATCCAAAAGTAAAAGCTCAAATTGAAACTTCGCAAATTAGAATTGGTGAACAATTTAGTTTAAGAATTTCTGTGAATGAAATTAACAACGTTATTTTACCTAAACTAGAATTAAAAGGTTTAGAAGTTATTGATTCGGCTAAGATAGACACGCTTAACAACATGCTTATTCAAAAGTATATTTTAACCGGTTTTGATAGTGGTGCCTATTACATTCCGCAGCAACAAATATTCATTAGAAACCAAGCTTATCTTACAGATTCACTGCTTGTAAACGTTGCAACCGTTAAAATAGACACTACAAAGGTTAAGAAATTTCCAATAAAAACCATTAAAGCAGAACCGTACACGTTCGATGATTTTAAAATGTACATATATATTTTACTAGCTGCTTTGGCAATTATTGGTTTTTGGATTTATTGGTTTGTTATCAGAAAAAGAAAAACCGAAGAAGACAGTCCTACTTTTAGAATTTTACCTCCTTTCGAAGAGGCTATCTACAAGTTAAATGAATTGGATGAAAAACTATTATGGCAAAACAATAAAGTTAAAGAATATTATAGCGAGTTAACAGAAATTGTGCGTGGTTATATTGAACGCGAATTAAAAGTACCTGCTTTAGAAAAAACTACGGATGAAATTGTAGAAATGCTTAGAGATTTTAATGAAGCACAAACTATAAATACATCTAAAGAAACTATTAAAAAACTAAAAGAGTTATTGCAAGAGGCAGATTTAGTAAAATTCGCAAAATCGAAACCATTGTCTTTAGAAATTGAAGAAGATAGAAAAGATGCGCTAGACATTATTAGTAATTTAAAACCTAAACCAATTAAGAAAGATGATGAATTGGAATAATTTTGAATTTCTAAACCCAGAGTTTTTATGGCTGTTACTTTTAATTCCTGTTTTAGCCATTTGGTATTTCTTTATGCGCAAAAAAGATGTTGCCGTTTTAACCATACCAAGCATAAAAGGTTTTAATGCACCAACTTCTATTTTATCGAAATTAAAACCAGTTTTATCTCTTTTAAGAATCTTAGCTTTAGCGGCAATTATTGTTGCGTTGGCAAGACCAAGAAATGTTTCTGTAAGTAAAAAAACAAAAACAAACAGAGGTATCGATATTGTAATGGCTATTGATGTTTCTGCAAGTATGTTGGCGCGAGATTTAAAACCAAATAGATTAGAAGCGCTTAAAAAAGTAGCTGTAGATTTTGTTGATAGAAGGCCAAATGACAGAATTGGGATTGTAGTGTATGCAGGAGAAAGCTTTACACAAACACCAATTACAAGTGATAAAAATATTGTAAAACGTACAATTTCTGAACTAAGATGGGGACAGCTTGATGGCGGAACAGCAATAGGAATGGGTTTAGGTTCTGGCGTAAATAGATTAAAAGAAAGTGAGGCAAAATCTAAAGTAATTATTTTATTGACCGATGGTGTAAATAACTCTGGTAATATCGACCCAAGAACTGCAACAGAACTTGCAAAAGAATTAGGCATAAAAGTATACACAATAGGAATTGGAACAAACGGAATGGCAGATTTTCCATGGAGCAAAGATCCTAGAACTGGTCAATTAAACTTTAGAAAACAACAGGTAGAAATTGATGAGAAATTGCTAAAAGAAATTGCAAAAGAAACGCAAGGAAAATATTTTAGAGCAACCGACAATACGTCATTAAAAGAAATTTATGACGAAATTGATAAACTCGAAAAAACAAAAATAGAAGAATTTAAATATTACAACCATCAAGAAATGTATAGAGATCTGGTCTTTTTAGCTCTTGGTTTTTTGATACTAGAATTTATATTAAAAAATACATTATTTAAGAGTTTTATATAAATGAGTTGTATAAATGTTTAAGCGTTTAATTGTTATAGGATGTTTGTATTTTCATTTGAAAAATTAGAGGTTTGAAAAGAAGCAATTGAACTTTCAAAAGAAAGCGATAAAGTAACAGCTAGTTTTTCTAGTGATGAAAAATATAGATTAATAAGTCAAATTAGAAGTTTTAAATCATATCCAAAGAATTAGAATTTATTTCTGATGAAGAATATTTAAAATTAAGAGAACGTATTTATAAAATATCAAACATGCAAAATGCATTAAGAAAATCACAACTTAAAAAGGTGTAACTGTATCCAACCATGTTTGCACAATTACACGTTTAAACAAATACACGATTCAACAATTAAGAAATGTACAAATTAGAAGAACCAATTTATTTTTATCTGCTAGCAATTATTCCTGCAATGATTGTTGTTTTTCTGTTGGTTTTATGGTGGAAAAAGAGAACACAACGTAAATTTTCTAATCCAGATTTATTAAAAAAATTAGCACCAAATTCATCAACATTTAAATCATCCTTAAAATTGATTATGTTGTTGTTAGGAGTTGCTTTTTTGGTGATTTCTTTGGTAAACCCTAAAATGGGTTCTAAACTAAAGACGATAAAAAGAGAGGGTGTAGACATCGTTTTTGCATTGGATGTTTCTAAAAGTATGTTAGCAGAAGATATTGCACCTAACAGATTAGAAAAAGCGAAACAAATTATTTCAAAAATCATAGATCAATTAGGTAGTGATAGAGTTGGTATTATTGTTTATGCAGGTAATGCGTATCCGCTTTTACCTATAACAACAGATCATGCAGCAGCTAATATGTTTTTGCAAAATGCAAATCCAGATATCGTTTCTAGTCAAGGAACCGCCATTAATGAAGCTTTAGAATTGGCAAAAACGTACTATAATGACGACGAACAAACCAATCGTTTTTTAGTTATTATTTCTGATGGTGAAGATCATCAAGAAGAAACCAAACAAATGGCACAAGACTTATCTAATAAAGGGATAAAGATTTATACCGTTGGTGTTGGTACAGAAAAAGGGGCGCCAATACCTTTGCGCGAAAGTGGTTCTATGATTGGCTACAAAAAAGATAATAGTGGCGAAACTGTAATTACAAAACGGGTACCAACTGTTTTAGAAGATATTGCAGAAATTGCAAACGGGCAATATATTGATGGTAATAGTACCGAAAACCCTGTAAAAGAGATTTTTGATATTATTGCAAACGCGCAAAAAAGTGAGTTTGAAACCAAACAATTTTCTGATTATAAAGATCAATTTCAGTGGTTTTTAGGAATCGGAATCTTATTTTTAGTCTTGGATATTTTCTTATTTGATAAGAAAACAAAATGGTTAAGAAAGGTAGATTTATTTAATGAAGAAAAAGCAAAAAAATAAACCATGAAATTATTACAAAACATACTTATTTTATGCTTGCTATTTTTGTCATCAACAAAAATACTTGCCCAAAAAGATTCTCTTGCATTGCAGCGTAAAGCAAGAAGCTTAGTAAGAGATGGCAATCAATTATATGCACAAAAACAATATACAGACGCTTCTGTTGCTTACAAAAAAGCATTAGAAAATAGCGCTAGTTATGACAAGGCAAGTTATAATTTAGGTAATGCCATGTATCAAAATAAAAATTTTAAAGAAGCTGCACCCCAATACGAATTAACAGCAAAAACAGCTACAGATAAGTTTACAAAAGCAGAAGCTTACCATAACCTTGGCAACTCTATGATGGAAACTAAAAACTTTCAAGGTGCTGTAGATGCTTATAAAAACTCATTAAGAAACAACCCAACTGATGATGAAACTCGCTATAATTTAGCCGTTGCTCAAGAATTGTTAGAAAAGGAGAAGCAAGATAATAAAGACGATAAAAATAAGGACAATAAAGATAATAAAGACCAAGATAAAAAGGATAAAGACGATCAAAATAAAGATAAAAATAAAGACAAAAAAGACAACGACGACAAGGATAAAAAGGATGATAAAGATGGTGAAGGAAATAAAAAACCATATCCAAAAAATGATGACAAAAAAGATCCAAATGAAAAGCCTAAACCTCAAAAAGGAAAAATGTCTCCTCAGCAAATTAAGCAATTACTAGAAAGCTTAAATAATGAGGAAAAAAAGACCCAAAAGAAAATGAATGCAGAAAAAGCGAAGGGCGAAAAAGTAAAACAAGAAAAAGATTGGTAAATTTGATGTTTTAAGATGGCGATGCAATTGAAACTTTACATATGTATTTTTATAAGCTTACTAACATTTACAGCTTTTGCGCAAGACGCAGAATTATCTGTAGATGTTAGCAAAAATAAACTAGGCTTAAACCAACGTTTACGAATCGAATTTTCTATTAACAAACAAGGCGCAGATAATTTTACGCCACCAAGTTTTAGAGAATTTAAAGTAATACAAGGTCCTAGTCAATCTGTTAGTCAATCTTGGATAAACGGTAAAGTAACTTTCTCTCAATCTTACACCTATATTATTGAGCCTAAAAGAAAAGGGGAACTTATTATAGAGGCTGCGAGTATAAAATATAACAGCGGAATTTTAAATTCCAAAATGATGAAAATCATTGTGGTAGATCCTATTGATATACCAGAAAACCCTAACGACCCAGATTATATTGCGCAGCAAAATATTCATTTAGTTGCAGAAGTTTCTAAATCTCAACCTTTTGTAGGTGAAGGAATTTATGTAGAATATAGATTGTATGTAAGCGAAAATGTTAGTGTTTATGACACATCTGTAACAGAGGCGCCACAGTACAACGGTTTTTGGAATCAAGAGATTAAAATTGATGGCTTTTCTGTAAAACCAGGAAAGTACAACAATGAAAACTACAGATATATTGTACTTCATAAAGCATTGTTAATTCCTACAAAAACAGGTAATCTTACTATTGATCCTATGAAAATGGACATCGTAATTGGTGTTCCAACAGGACGAGCAGACTTTTTTGGGAATGTTATTACTAGAAATATCAGAAAAGAATTTGCATCAGCTAAAAAGGTCATCAATCCTAAAAGTCTTCCTTTTGATGGAAAACCAGAAAATTTCACCGGTGCCGTTGGTAATTTTTCTTTTGATGTTTCTTTGAGTAAAAATGATTTAAAAGCAAATGAATCTTCGCAAATTAAAGTAACGGTTTCTGGTAAAGGAAATTTAAAATTATTTGAATTACCGGTGATAGAAACCCCTGCAGAACTAGAAAAATATCAACCAGAAAGAAAAGAAAATGTAAATGTTGAACCCGACGGAATATCGGGATCTGTAACAGATACGTATACTATTGTGCCACAATACAAAGGCAAATATAAAATACCAAATACTACTTTTTCTTATTTTAACCCTATCAAAGAGAAATACGAAACGATTGCTACCAATGATTTGTATGTTGAAGTTTTAGAAGGAAAAGAATTGGCATCCAACTCAAATAATAACGGAAATTATATACAAAAACAAGACGTAGTTTCTACAGGTAATAACTTTAGATATATAGCTACCAACAGTAACTTTGAGACCAAAGAAAGTAGCGATTTTTACAAATCTAACTTATTTTATTTATTGTTATTATTGCCTTTATTTGCTATTCCTGTCGGAATTATTATTGCAAAAAATAATGAAAAAAGAAATAGTGATGTTATTGGTAGAAAACAAAGAAAAGCAGAACGATTAGCTAAAAAATATTTATCCGAAGCACAAAAACAATTAGGTAAAAAAGAAGCTTTTTATGAAGCTTTAGAACGTGCTTTACACAATTATTTAAAAGCAAAATTAAGTATAGAAATTGCGGATATTAGCAAAGAAAATATAGCTCAAATTTTAGAACAGAAAAAAGTTGATGCGCCAACTATTCATCAATTTATTGATGTTTTAAAAGCTTCGGATTTTGCGCGTTATACACCAATAACAAATACAGAAATGAAGGAAGAATTTGAAAGAGCAAAACAAGTAATAGTTCAATTAGACAAACAATTGTAAGTTAAAACATTATTTACCTACTAAGTAAATGAGTAAACACTAAAAGAGTAACAATTTTTTTATCGGATGAAAAAAATCTTATTTTTAATACTATTTATTGCCAATACAATCTCTGCACAAAGTGTTGATGGTTTGTTTTCGTCTGCAAATGATTTGTATAAAAACGAAAAGTTTGAACAAGCAATAGAACTCTATAAAAAAATTGAATCTAAAGGTTTAGCATCATCTGAATTGTACTATAATTTAGGAAATTCTTACTATAAACTAAACAAAGTTGGGCCTTCTATTTATTACTTTGAAAAGGCTTTAAAAAAGAATCCTTTAAACGAAGATGTAAAAAATAACTTAATTTTTGCAAAACGTTTAGCACTTGATAAAATTGAAGAATTGCCAAAAACAGTATTTCAAAAATTTAATATTAATTACCTACAACAACTCACTTACAATCAATGGGCAATTGTAGTTATTGTGTTTTCTGTTTTGGGAAGTTTACTATTTTTACTGTTTTATTTTGCGGATACTCCTTTTATAAAACGGTTCTATTTTGTAACCAGTTCGGTTAGTTTTATTCTTTTAATTGCCGCTTTAGTAATTACATTTAATCAGTATTCAATTTCTAAAAATAACAAAGAAGCGATTGTTTTTGCAGAAGAAACAGAAGTTAGAAATGCACCAACTTTTAACTCAGAAGAAGTATTTACTTTGCACGAAGGCACAAAAGTTTTAGTTTTAGACGCAATTGATAGCTGGAAAAAGATTAAATTGGCCGATGGTAAAATTGGTTGGATTATTGCCGATGAGGTAAAAGAACTTTAATGACATTTAATAAACGATTTATTTTTAAGATATTGTTTTTAATGACGCTCTCATTAAAGCTCTCTTTTGTTGTTTATCAAAATATAGCGCAGCTTGCCACTACCGAAGAAATTTCAGCCCTTTTAGATGTTGATCAATCTGAAGAAGAAGAAGAAGAAGAAGAAGAAGAAGAAGAAGAAAATAGATTGGATTCTTCTGTAAAAATTTATCAAAAATTAAACTGCTTTTTTACGTTTACTCTTTCACAAAAAGAAAAATACCATTCTATCGCTGTTGTAAAACACAAGGTTTTACCTAAAGAATTTACATCGCAACCTCCACGATTAGGATAATCCTGGTTCAATCAAAAAAAATCAATCTTTATTTTAACTTTATACGCTTATCATTTTAATAGTGATGCGTAAAAATCAATCAATCATTTATGAAAAAACTTTTTTCAAATATAAAAGGTGACGCTTTTGGTGGTATTACAGCTGGTATTGTAGCTTTACCTTTAGCATTAGCATTTGGAGTTTCGTCTGGTTTAGGACCAAGTGCCGGTTTATATGGTGCTATTTTTATCAGTTTTTTTGCTGCTCTTTTTGGCGGAACAAGTACTCAGATTTCTGGACCAACTGCACCCATGACAGCTGTAAGTATGGTGGTAGTTGCTGGTATTGTTGCCGCCAATGACGGTGATCTTTCTAAAGCTTTACCCGCTATTTTAACGGTGTTTTTATTAGCAGGACTTTTTCAAATTGGATTAGGTTTAATAGGTCTTGGAAAGTACATTAGATATATTCCCTACCCAGTTGTGTCTGGTTTTATGACAGCAATCGGAGTAATTATTTTACTGACTCAAATTTTACCTTCTGTAGGTTATTATCCAAAAGAAGATACAGAATTTGTAAATACCTTTAAGCCACAAGCACAAGAGGTTATTTTAGAAAACATCTTAAAGGATGAAGCTAAAGAAGGAATCTTGGTTTTAGAAAACTTTGAAGAAACGACTATTAGAGGAGGTAAAATTACTGCTGAAGAAATAGAAACAGAATCCCAAACTTTAGCCGCAAAAGAAACCTCGGGAGCTTTAGGGGCGATTAAAGCTTTTCCAAGAGCAATACAAAATATAAACTTATTAGAACTTTTACTAGCACTAGGAACTATTATTATTATCTACGGATTTAAACGGATAACGACCAAAATACCAAGTACGCTCGTTGCCCTAGTTGTAATGTCTGGTGTTGCAGTTGGTTTTAGTTTGGATTATAGAACTATTCAAGAAATACCAAGTGGAATTCCGGAAATTAGATGGGAAATATTTTCTGGATTTACATTATCAAGCCTTACACCTTACATTTTTACCGCTTTAACATTAGCACTTTTAGGAGCCATCGACTCGCTCTTAACAAGCGTTGTTGCAGATAACATGACAAAAACAAAACACAAACCTAACAAAGAATTGGTGGGGCAAGGAATAGGAAATAGTATCGCTGCTTTGTTTGGCGGAATTCCTGGTGCGGGTGCAACTATTAGAACTGTTGTAAACATTAATGCTGGTGGAAAAACCAAACTTTCTGGAATGATTGCTGGTGTAATGTTACTAATTATTATGCTAGGTTTAGGACCTGTTGCATCTAAAATTCCTGCGGCAGTTTTAGCAGGTATTTTAATTACAGTAGGTATTGGCGTAATGGATTACAAAGGATTAAAAGCAATACCGAGTTTACCTAAAGACATGAAAATAGGTCCTTTTAAAGTTAGCTCTGAAGTGTTAATTATGATTGTGGTTTTAATTTTATCAACTTTCTGGAATTTGGTATATGCCGTAGGGATTGGTCTTGTGATTGCATCACTAATGTTTATGAAAAAGATTGGAGATTTAACAGCAGAACGATCCAACGTTAAAACATTAAAAGAAGAAGCTTGGTCGGATGAAATAGATTTTCCTGATAGTTTAAAAGAAGAAGTTTTTATCAAACATATAAAAGGACCTTTATTCTTTGGATCAACGAGTGATTTTCAAGCGCTTTCTGAACAAATTCCAGACACAGCTAAAACTGTTATCATGCGTCTAGGAAGAATGCAATACATGGATCAAACTGGTTTATACGCAATGGAAGATATGCTACAAGATTTAAAAACTAAGAATATTGAAGTTTTATTTGTAAATTTATTAAAACAACCAAGATATATGATGGAACGAATTGATATAATTCCAGATTTTATACCAAAAGAGCATATTTTTAAATCTTTTGATGAATGCACAGCTTGGATAAAACAAAGTTTAAAGACAAACACTAAAATAGTATAGTATGAAAAATAAATATTACCATCAACTATTAACTAACAACAAAAAGTGGGTTAGTGAAATGCTAGAAAAAGATGAAAACTATTTTAAAAGCTTAGCCGAAGGACAAAAACCACCTGTTTTGTGGATTGGTTGCGCAGACAGTAGAGTGCCTGCAAATCAAATTACTGGTACACTTCCTGGTGAAATATTTGTTCATAGAAATATTGCAAATATGGTTATTCATACAGACATGAACATGTTAAGTGTATTAGATTATGCTGTAAACCACCTAAAAGTAAAACATATTATTGTTTGTGGCCATTACGGTTGTGGTGGTGTTGAAGCTGCGATGCAAAATAAATCTTTAGGTTTAATCAATAAATGGATTAGAAATATTAAAGAAGTTTATAAGGATAATTATACCGAACTTAAAAAAATAACAGACGAACGCAAACGTTTTGACCGCTTGGTAGAATTAAATGTAATAGCGCAAGTATATGATTTAGCAAAGACGTCTATTGTACAAAGATCTTGGAAAGATGATAGTGGTCTAGAAATTCATGGTTGGGTGTATGGTTTAAATGATGGTGTTATTAAAGATTTAAAAGTATCTATGGATAGCGCAGCACATTTAGATGATATTTTTACGTTAGATTTAGATTAAACTAAAACACAATTTTAAAACTAAAAAAACCATCAGAATTAATTTTTCTGATGGTTTTTTACTTTTAAGAAAAAAACATACTTAAAACAATTGGACAATTGCAAAATAAATAGGCATCCCAATTGTTATGTTAAACGGAAACGTAATACCCAAAGCCATAGGTATATAAATACCAGCATCTGCTCTTGGTTCTGCTAACTTCATAGTTGCCGGAACTGCAATATAAGATGCACCTGCAGCTAAAATTGCAAATAAGAATCTGTTACCTGCACTTTCTGTAATAAAGCCACTTAAATATGCTACAATCATTCCGTTAAAAAGCGGAACGAGAATCCCAAAGAAAAATAAGAACAATCCATATTTCTTAAATCCTTTAATTCTACTCGCTGTAACCATTCCCATTTCTAATAAGAAAAGGGATAAAAATCCTTTAAAGATATCTGTAGTAAAAGGCTCTATTCCGCGGGCTTGTGTTGCATCCGCAATTAAACCTATAACCAAACTACCTACTAACATTAAAACACTACCACTTGTAAATGAGTGTTTTATAATACTTCCTATTGATTTTTTTTCTTTTTGTGTGGAGTCGTTCACCATAATTAAAATAACACCCACAATTATAGCAGGCGACTCCATAATTGCCATAATTGCAACCATATGTCCTCCAAAAGTGATGCCTTGATTCTCTAAAAAAGAAACTGACGTTACAAAAGTTACTGCACTTACAGAACCATAAGCCGCAGCTATTGCACCTGCATTTGGTATACCAACTTTACTTTTTAACATATAAAATGTGTAGATAGGTACAATTACAGAAAGAAAAATAGCAAATAAAATTGAGTATAAAATTTCTGCATTAAATTCGCTGTGCGAAAGTTCTTGACCGCCTTTAAATCCGATAGCAAAAAGTAAATACAGTGAAATAAACTTTGAGGATGATTCGGGTATTTTTAAATCGCTTTTTACCAAGGTGGCGATAATACCAAGAACAAAAAATAATAATACCGGGTTTGTTAAATTACTTATTAAAACATCTATATTCATTTATTGATTTTTAAAATCTGACAAAACTAAAAGCAAATATTCATATATTTTTATTTAATTTCGTTATACCAAACATAAATATTTTTAATGAACTTTACCTTACATCAACTAAAAGTTTTTACCACAATTGTAGAAAACAAAAGCATTACCAAAGCTGCTAACGAATTAAACATGACGCAGCCTGCAGCTTCTATACAACTAAAAAATTTTCAAGATCAGTTTGATATTCCTTTATCAGAAATAATAGGAAGACAGTTTTATGTAACCGATTTTGGTAGAGAAATTTTTGTAATTGCAGAAGAAATTTTAAATAAAACAGAAACGATACAATACAAAACAGAGGCGTTTAGAGGCTTACTTTCTGGTAAGTTAAAAATATCTGTAGTGTCTACAGGTAATTATGTAATGCCTTATTTTTTAAGCGGATTTTTAAAAAAATATCCAAAAGTAGAACTCGTTTTAGATGTATCTAATAAAACAACTGTTATAAAAGATTTAGAGCAAAATTTAGTCGACTTCTCTCTGGTAACTGTAAGTCCTAGTCATTTAGAAATTGAAGAATTGCCACTTATGGACAATCATTTGGTTTTAGTAGCATCCAAAGAAAATAAAATTATTAGCGAAAAAGGAACCTCAATTTTTAAAACAATTCCCTTAATTTATAGAGAAGAAGGTTCTGGCACTAGACACACGATGCAGCAATTTTTTAAACAAGAAAAAATTGCACCAAAAATTAAATTAGAATTAACGTCTAACGAAGCCATAAAACAAGCTGTCGTTGCAAATATTGGTGTCTCTATTGTGTCTTTGCTTAGTATAAAAAACGAATTGTTACAAAACGAGTTAAAAATAATTCCGGCAAAAGGGTTGCCTTTAAAATCGGTGTGGAAATTAATCTATTTAAAAAAGAAAACTTTATCGCCTGTGGCAAAAGCATTTTTAGCTTATGTAGCTTCAGAAAAAGAAACGGTTTATAAAAACTATTTTAGCTGGATTGATAATACAGAGTTTAATTAAATTTTAGTTCTTTTTTACCGTCTTTTCCTTCTTTTATAATAGATGGAAATAAAGCGGGTGCAATCTTTTTTACTGGGTTGTATAAAATAGATGCATCTAAAGTTTCTTGTTTTACAAAAGGTATTGTGCTATTTATACTGCCAAAAAAAGTGAAAATTACACTTAAAATTAAGGTAATTTTTAGCGCACCAAAAACGCCTCCTAATAATTTATTTAACATTCCTAACGCAGTTATATCTGCAATTTTTGTCAAAATTTTCCCAATTACAATTACCACAAGTACTACCGTTAAAAAAGTTACTGCAAATGCTACAATTCTGTTGGTTTCGTCAGACCAATTTAGATAGCTAGAATTTAATAAATAAACTTCTAAATGATGCGCATAATGAATCGCTACAAACACACCCGCAATAATTGCCACTAAAGATGCAACTTCTGCAAAAAATCCTTTCATAATTCCTCTTACAAAAGCAAAAAGCAGCAATGCACCAATAATGATGTCAAAAATATTCATTCAAAATAGTTTTTGTAAATCTACATCCTTTTTTTAAAAATTAAAAATGGACAGTGTATCTTTACACTTTAAACAGTTTTATGACAAAAGTTAGTAATTTAAAAGAAAAGTGGAATTATTTAGTAACCAAACTAACTGACGATTTTTCTGAAGGTGAGGAATTAAATTTAGACGGAATTATCTATTTAATTGGCGTGCAAGAGTTGGGGCAAGGTCATAGAGAATTTAAAAAAGACGAAAAAGTAAACTTAATGCATATTGCAATCTGCAAGTTATTAGAGCCTTACGGATATTATGAATTCGATTATTTTGATGAAGATGGTTGGCCACATTTTAAAACACTTACAGAATTACCAAACTTAAAAGGTGGTGAACAAACTATTTTAATGAAAGACGCTATTGTTTCTTATTTTGAAACTTTAGACTATTTTGAAGATTAAGTAACACTAAGTTTACGAATCATTTTTGAGAACAACTTTGGGTAAAAGCGTTTTACATACACGCCTAATTTCTCTTTTGCACCCGCAATATAGACTTCCTCTTTTTTGTTTAGAATTGCTTTAGCCATTAATTTTGCAAAACGGTCTGGAGCAATTCCATTAGCAGTAGCAGTATCCATTTTTTGCTGTGGTGTTCCATTACCAGTTAACGCGTTTTTAGAAACATTTGTATTTACAAAACCCGGGCAAACCAATGTTACCATAATATTATCTAGATAATGCTCTGTGCGTAAACTATCAAAAAAACCATGTAAAGCGTGTTTACTTGCTGCATAACTAGAGCGTAAAGGTGTCCCTATTTTGCCAACAATACTTGTAGTTACTACAAAATGTCCTTTTTCATTTTTAATAAAATGTGGTAAAAGAGCTTTTGATAATGCAATTGTTCCTAGATAATTAATATCCATAATTCGCTTATCAACAGAAATTAGAGTGTCTTTCACAAACGATCTTTGACTAACTCCGCCATTATTTACCAAAATATCTATTTTGCCAAAAGCAGCAATAGCTTGATCAACTTTTGGCTGTAAATTTGTATAATCCTCTAAATCTAACGTAACTATTTTTACATCATTTGGGTTTTTACATAGCTTTTTAACCAGTGCTAACTCTTGGTTTTTTCTTGAAGATAAAATAAGTTTCGCATTTTGATTAGATAGCGCTATTGCTAACGCTTTTCCTATTCCGGAAGAAGCTCCAGTTATCCATATTATTTTATCAGAAAAACCACTCATAATTATTTATTATTTAACGTTACAATATACTTAAATTGATGCAGATATAGTACATTTGACATGTTTTTTGAACATAAAAATCAAAAAGCAAAATATAAAAAAATGATGAAAACTATTTTCTATTTTATCCTATTTATTACCTCGGTAGCAAATGCACAATATTCTATAAAAGGTACTATGAGCCCAAAAATAGTTAGTGATTGGGTTATTTTGTATAAAGTTGAAGGCACAAAACAAGTTTTTGTAAGTAATACTACTATAAAAATTGATTCTATGACTATTAGTGGTAAAAAAAAAGCCATTAGCCGCTTTGAATTTACGCTAAAACCAGAAGCAAAGCCGGGTGCTTATAGAATAAGTTACAGAACTGAAGGTGAAGGATTTTTAGACTTTTTTTTCAATAAAGAAAACATCTCTTTTATTTTTAATCCAGACTATCCAGATCAAACTGTTTCTTTTTCAAAATCATCAGAAAACAAGCTTTACAAAGAATATTCAGCAGCCATCTCTAAAGCTCAAAGTAAATTAGACTCTATACAAATTGCAGCAGTTCAAAACCCAAAAGCAGACTTAAAAACAGCCTATCAAAAGGCCTATAAAAAAGTAAATACCATTCAAAATAAATACGTAGAAGTATCTAAAGAAAAATACATTGCTCCTATTATAAAAGCGAGTGTTCAAAGCAATTCTACAGATATTTTAACCTCTGTAGATGCTTATCTTTTTAATATTAAAAATACATTTTTTAACAAATTAGACTTTTCTAACAAAACGTTGTTGAATTCTTCTTTTTTGACGGATAGAATTGTATCCTATGTTTTTTACATTAATTATTCTGATGACAATAGAACACAACAAAGACTTTATAAAGAATCTATAGAAACGGTGCTCTCTAAAATTAAAAATCAAACTTACAAAAGAGATATTATAGAGTTTTTAATAGTACAATTCGAAGCTTATAAAAATTTAGAAATTATAGATTATCTGTTTGAAAACAAATACAACAAACTACCAGAAGCATTACAAAGTGCTAAATTTAAAGCAGAAAAAAAAGCATTATTTGCCTCTGAAGTTGGCAGAACTGCGCCAGATTTTTCTTGGAAAGAAAACGGAAAAACGCTTAAACTTTCTACTTTAAATGACGCAGAAAAATATGTCTTGGTTTTTTGGAGCACAACTTGCTCTCATTGTATGCGAGAAATGCCGCTGCTACATACTTACTTGAAAAATAAGAAAAATATAAAAGTAATAGCTTTTGCTTTAGAGGATGATGCTTTTGTTTGGGAGAACTATTCTAAAACCAATTTAAATGGCTGGCACAATGTATTAGGTTTAAATAAATGGGAGAATGAAACAGCTAAAGCCTATCAAATTTTCTCTACGCCAAGTTATTTTGTGTTAGATAAAAATAAAAAAATTGTTGCAAAACCGTATGATATTGATGAAGTTAAAGAATATTTAGAAAAAAAATAAGTCCTAAAAATGAAGAAAAGCATTTTCTAAATGTTCAATTTTTGTGTCATTTTTTTTACAAAGAACTGCAATAACATCAAAACGCACCTCTACATCTAAATCTCTTTGTACCACATAATAATCAATTGCAGAAACCAATAGTTTTATCTTTTTAGGTGTAATAAAATCTTGCGGATTTCCAAAATAATCAGAACTTCTTGTTTTTACTTCTACAGCTGCCAAAATATCTTTTATCTGGGCGATGATATCCACTTCTGCTTTTAAGTATCGATAATTTTTTTCCAAGATTTTATACCCGTTTTCAATTAAGAAATCGACTGCTAACTTCTCTCCTTTTTTACCAAGTTCATTGTGTTCTGCCATAATTAAACCTTTTGTAATCATTTTACCAAAATACTTTTTTGGCTTGTTATTGCTACTTCTAAAAAATAAATTTACAAATAAATTATCTAAATAATTGAACATTAATAAGTAGAATTATTATTGACGATAAAATACATTAAACTGCTTCGTTTTTAAAAACAACCTAGCAACTAGCAGGCACGGAAACATTACATGAAGCTAACAGAACAGTTAAGATAATATCCTCGGCTTTAATTCTGATAAGATTAATTAGATAAATAAGACATCGCTTAAAAGTTTATTTTTAAAGAATTTAAATAAAAATAAGTACACCATATTTTTTGAGCTTTTAAAGCGGAACCTTTATCTTTGTTGTATGACGCAGACTACTTTAATTTGTTTTTTTGAATATGCAGGTTTCAAAAATAAATGGAATGCTTTTGCAAGAATGGGAAGACCGCCAATCTATTTAAATAAAACACCTGGTTTAACTTTTTTTAAACCACTAGGAACAGGAAGTGGCAATGGTTTCTCTATAAAACCAGACTTTTCTACTTTTGGGTTTATCACTGTTTTTGAGAGTGAAGAACATGCCAAAATATTTACACAAACAAAAGTTGTTGAACAATATAAAAAAAGTGCAACCAATTTTAGTATTGTATTTATGAAAACTATTAAAAGTCATGGTAATTGGAGTAAGCAAAATCCGTTTAAAAGCAGCACAGAACTAGATAAAAACAAACCTTTGGCTGTAATTACAAGAGCTACAATTAAACCTAAATTAGCGTATCAATTCTGGAAAAATGTACCCGAAGTTTCTAAATCTATGGATGCTTATAAAGAATTATTATATTCTAAGGGTATTGGAGAATTCCCGCTATTAATGCAAGCTACTTTTTCTATTTGGTCGTCTGCAGATGCCATGTTTAACTATGCCTACAGCAACCCAAAGCATGCAGAAATGGTAAAGAAAACGAGAGAACTTAACTGGTATTCAGAAGAGTTATTTGCGCGTTTTGAACCTTATCATACAGAAGGAAATTTAATAACTAATTTTCTTTAAAAACAAATGAAGAATTTTCTTTTCCGATAATTAACTCAACCTTTCTTCCAAAAATCATAGCTCTATTATCTGATTCGTGACCTGCAGGAAAATGAAATAAAACAGGAATCTCTTTTGGCAAAACATCTAAAATTAGTTGTTCTATAGAACTTCCCCATTCTGTTGAATTTGCTTTAATCCTTGACATATCGCCCACAACAACCGCTTTTACTTTTGTAAAATATCCTGCACGTTTTAAACTTTGTAACATCCGGTCGATAGCATATTTATATTCTCCAATTTCTTCAATAAAAAGAATTTTACCTTCCGTATTTATTTGACTTTTAGAACCTAACATAGAAGCTAAAATAGAAATGTTTCCGCCAATAACTTGTCCTGATATAACTTGACCTAATATTAACGAATTACCAGCATTGTTATATGCTGATGAAGGAATTGTGTAGCTAATTTCTTCGCCAAAAAGTGCTTTTTTAAAGGAGGCAACGGTTTCTAAAATATCTTCTGGTTTTTCACTTAAATTTGTAGCCATCATTCCGTGAATTGATTCTACTTTTAAAGTATGAATATGATTGTGAAAGGCAGTAATATCAGAATAACCAATAATCCATTTTGGATTGTTTTTAAACTTGGTAAAATTTAATTTATCTAAAATTCTCACAGATCCATAACCGCCTCTTGCCGCCCAAATTGCTTTGATATTTTTATTATCTAAAGCTTCTTGAAAATCCTGAGTTCGTTCGTTATCTGTTCCAGAAAAATGATTATTCTGATTAAATAAATTTTTACCTAAAACTACTTTTAGTCCCCAACTTTCTGCTAATTCTTTTGCTTTTTGAATGGTTTCCTGTTTATTCTTTAAAATGCCCGCTGGCGCCACAATGGCTATCGTATCGCCCACTTTTAAATACGGTGGCGTTTTAAATTTCTTTTGTGCAAATGCCGATGAAAAAGTCATCAATAATAAAAAGGGTAATACATTATTTTTCATTTTTAATATATTTTATGCCATCCTAAACCAAATGTTAAACCTAAACCAACATATGATCTTTTAGCAATGTTTGCGTATAATTTAAACCCAAAAGATCTACCAAAACTTGTTTTTTCCCCAACGGGAATTAATCCGTACAAGATTCTAAATCGCTCTTTATTTGGTTTAAAAAAACTCATTCCAATTTCTAATGGGAATCCTGCAAAGGTATCTCTTGTTTTAATATCCTCGTTAACATCTTCATTTATATTGTAAGAAATTCCGCCAGAAAAATGATACGCCATTCCGTCTTCGATATACCTTTTTCCATAAAGCGCCGCATATTCTGTTGTTGTATTGCTTACTACAGAAATGGGAATAAAAAAAAACCAATCTATTTTATCGATACTTGTTGTTTGTGAAGTTCTAAACGTGTACAAATTGTTTTTTGATTGATAATTAAGATTCCCCGCAACCGTAACCGCAGTTTTTCCTGTGTTTGAATATCCAACAAGAAAATCGCCAAATACAATTGGGTTCTCTTTTACTTTTATAGAATCTAGCTTTTCTTGTGCGGTTGTAGTTGAAAAAGCTACGAGAAAGAATAAAACTAAAAGTTTATTCCCATCCATTTTCTTTCCTATATTCTTCATTAGTTTTTATTTTGATTTTGTGAATGACTATTAATTTTTCAAATTTTAAGGAATCTAATTCAAGTGAATAGGTTTTCTGAAGTCTATCCTCATAATTTCTATTTAATTCTTTTTCTTTATCTATTAAAAAATACTTTAACGAGTCATTCTTTTTATTACTAATTAAAATAAACCTGTCATTAAAACCTAAAGATTCAATATTTTCAATCACATAAGGTCCTAAATATTGATATGGACTATCTTTAATTTTAGCAATATAAATACTATTAAACGCAGGTTCTACCATATAATAGAAATCTCCGCCTACATCTTTATCACCATAAAAATTACTGTTACATGAAAGGAAAAAAAACACTAAAATAAAGATACTTCTCTTCAAAATAATTCTTGGTTCTTGGTTCTAATAGTCAAAAAATCTATTTCTCGTAAATGTATCTATTTTCTATCGGATTTAAAAATTGCTTTTCCGTACTTTTGCACTTCAAAAATCAGTCCAAAAATAAAAACAAAAGATCACATGAGTGCTCCTAAAAGATATACAATTACAGCCGCTTTGCCATATACAAATGGTCCAATTCATATTGGCCATTTAGCAGGTGTGTACGTTCCTGCAGATATTTATGCACGTTATTTACGCTTAACGGGTAACGATGTTGCATACATTTCTGGTTCTGATGAACATGGTGCTGCCATACCAATGAAAGCTAAAAAAGAAGGCGTTTCGCCCCAAGTTATTATCGATAAATATCATGGAATTATCAAAAAATCTTTTGAAGATTTTGGTATTTCTTTTGATAATTATTCAAGAACTTCGGCTAAAATTCATCACGAAACTGCATCAGAATTTTTTACAAAAATGTATAACGATGGTGAGTTTATTGAAGAAATTTCAGCACAATTGTATGATGCAAAAGCAAATCAGTTTTTAGCAGATCGTTTTGTAGTAGGAACTTGCCCAAAATGTGGCTTTGAAGAAAGCTATGGCGATCAATGTGAAAGCTGCGGAACAAGTCATAATGCTACAGATTTAATCAATCCAAAATCTGCAATTACAGGCAATGTGCCAACTATAAAAGAAACAAAACACTGGTTTTTACCTTTAGATAAGCACGAAAATTTTTTACGCGAGTGGATTTTAGAAGGTCATAAAAATGACTGGAAACCTAATGTATACGGACAAGTAAAAAGTTGGGTAGACGATGGTTTACGTCCAAGAGCTGTAACTAGAGATTTAGATTGGGGAATTCCTGTACCGTTAAAAGACGCAGAAGGCAAAGTGTTGTATGTTTGGTTTGATGCGCCAATTGGCTATATTTCATCAACCAAAGAATGGGCAGCAAGAGAAGGGAAAAACTGGGAAGATTATTGGAAAAAAGACGATACAAAATTAGTTCATTTTATAGGGAAAGACAATATTGTTTTTCACTGTATTATTTTTCCTGCGATGTTAAAAGCCCACGGAGATTATATTTTACCAGATAATGTGCCTGCAAATGAATTCTTAAATTTAGAAGGCAATAAGTTATCAACTTCTAAAAATTGGGCAGTTTGGTTGCACGAATATTTAGAAGATTTCCCAAATCAGCAAGATGTTTTACGTTATACGTTAACAGCAAACGCACCAGAAAGTAAAGACAACGATTTTACTTGGAAAGATTTTCAAGCAAAAAATAATAACGAATTGGTTGCCATTTTTGGTAATTTTATTAACAGAGTGGTGGTTTTAACCAATAAATATTATGGCGGAGTTTTACCAACTCCAAACGATTTTTCGGAAGCCGATGAAGATGCTTTGGCTGCCGTTAAAGAGTTTCCTAATAGTATTGGAAAATCGATTGAAAGATATCGTTTTAGAGAAGCTAGCCAAGAATTAATGAATTTAGCAAGACTTGGAAACAAGTATTTAGCCGATGAAGAGCCTTGGAAAGTAATTAAAGTGGATGAAGAACGTGTAAAAACAATCCTGTTTGTGGCCTTGCAAATATCTGCAGCATTAGCAATCGTTTCTGAACCTTTTTTACCTTTTACTTCGGATAAATTGAAAGGTATTTTAAGTATTGATAATTCTATAACTTGGAAAGACGTATCAGAAAAAGCCGTTTTATTGCAAGCAAATCATCAAATAAACCAAGCAGAATTATTATTTTCTAAAATTGAAGACGAAACTATTGAAGCGCAACTAGAAAAATTAATTGCGACTAAAAAAGCAAACGAAGAAGAAAAAAGAGTTTTAGAACCTCAAAAAGAAATCATTGATTTTGAAGATTTTACAAAACTAGACATCCGAATTGGAACTATCTTGGAAGCTGAAAAAGTGGCTAAAACCAAAAAACTATTAAAGTTAAAAGTGGATGTTGGTATTGATATAAGAACAATTGTATCCGGAATTGCAGAAAGTTTTTCGCCAGAAGAAATTATTGGTCAGCAAGTTTCTGTGTTAATCAATTTAGCGCCAAGAAAAATTAAAGGGGTAGAAAGCAACGGAATGATTTTAATGACAGACACACCTGACGGAAAATTAGCCTTTGTAGAACCAGAAAAACTAGTTAAAAACGGGCAACAAGTAAGTTAGAAAAGATAAAATATGATAAAGAGTTTTTTAAGATTAATTATTTTAAGTTTTAGTATTGCCACATTTTCACAAGAAAGAGTGCTTTCGTTTACCAACGATTTAAAAACTTCTTCTTCTGATATTAAAGATGTAATTCCGGTTGTAAACACAGAAACAGACGAAATTGCTTTTTTTGTAGCCGATGCTAAAAACGTTTATGGCTATAAAATTGATGCCGATTTTAAAGTTACAGCAAAAATAACATCCGAAGAAAAAAGTAGAAAATACAAAGTTTTAATTGGCTCTAGTGCTTCTAAAAACGATACTTATCGTGTGTTTTTAACCGATAAAAATCAAAATAATTTCGCCTTTATTAACTTTTCTTTTAAAGATGGTACAACCTCATTACAAGAGTTTTCAATTGGTGAAAATGAAGAGTTTATACAAACTATAAATTCTAAAAACCAATTTTATTTGATTTCTGGATCAAAATCAGAAAATCATTTGTATATCTATTCTTTTGATGAAAACGGAACTCCTATAAAAAATGATATTGATATTTCTGCTTTAAGATTTATAGATTCTAAAGGAAAAAATACAACTCTTTTATCACTTTTAATTACAGGAAATGATCTTAAAAAGTTTGAAGAAAACACTCCAAACTCGATAGAATTAACATCCGAAGCAACGAAGATGTTTGTGCGAGAAAATTTAATCTTTTTTACACTAGACCATCATAAAATGTTTACGCAAGTTTTAGAAATTGATTTAGAAACGTATACTGCTAATTCATTTCAATTTAATAAACCTGCATTAGGCGAGAAAGCAAAAAGAACAAATTCTTATTTAAATGGCAAAAATATTTTTACAATTGCCGTAACAAAAAACGAATTTTCTGTTGAAATTTTAGATTTTGAAACCGGTAATTTACTTAAAGAATATTTGGCGAATAAAGACGAAGAAATCACTTTTAAAAATACAGCAATTATTCAAGAAGGCGGCATGTATGACGCATATAGAGAATTAGGAAAAACAAATCGCTTTTTAAGAAGAATTTCGAAAGGGAATTCGGGTATTTCTGTAAGAAAAGTAAATAATCAATACCATGTAATTATTGGCGGTTATATTGTTCAAAAATCAAATGCAGGAATGATGATGCCCTTTGGCGGAATTCCTTTAGGTACGATAGGTTCTGCCACTGTATTTTTTAATCCAACTCAAATTGCATTCAACTCTTTTTCTAATAATAAAACAACCAGAATAGAGTCTTTGTTTGATGAAAACTTTAACCACGTAAAAGGAGAAATTAAAGAAAATGCTTTTGATAAAATGAAAGATTTTAAGTCGAATAACAAAGGAAGTACCGTTTTTAAATATAAAGACTTTTACATAAAAACAGAATATACGTCATTTTCAAAAGATTTTATATTTAGAAAATTTACAGATTAATAATAACTGAATGCTTAAAATAGCATACCATCCTATTTATAAACACGAGTTGACAGAAGGTCATCGTTTTCCTATGGAAAAATATGACCTTTTACCGCAACAACTACTCTACGAAGGCACTTGTGTAGAAGAAAATTTCTTTGAACCAGAAATACCCAACAACAAACACTTTTTTACGGTTCATGATTCTGATTATTTTTTTGATTTACTAAACATTACTTTATCACAAAAAGCAGCTAGAAAAATTGGTTTTCCTTTATCCGAAGTTTTAGTAGAAAGAGAAATGATTATTGCAGATGGCACAATGAAAGCGTCTGAATTTGCGCTAAAAAATGGAATTGCAATGAATATTGCTGGCGGTACGCATCACGCATTTTCTAATCGTGGCGAAGCTTTTTGTATGTTAAACGACCAAGCTATTGGTGCAAAATATTTACAAAATAAAGGTTTAGTTCATAAAATTCTGATTGTAGATTTAGATGTACATCAAGGAAACGGAACTGCAGAAATTTTTAGAAATGACGCTTCTGTTTTTACCTTCTCGATGCACGGAAAAAGCAATTATCCGTTTGTAAAAGAACAATCAGATCTAGATATTGCACTAGAGAATGATACCAAGGACGCTGAATATTTATCAATCTTGAAAAAAACCTTACCAAAACTCATCAACCAAGAAAAGCCAGATTTTATTTATTATTTATGTGGAGTTGATGTTATTGAAACTGATAAATTAGGAAAACTTGCTTTAACTATAGAAGGTTGTAAAGAACGTGATCGTTTCGTTTTACAAACTTGTTTTGATTATAAAATACCTGTGATGTGCTCTATGGGTGGTGGATATTCTAAAGATGTAAATATTATTGTAGATGCACATGCAAATACATTTAGAGTAGCGCAAGAAATTTATTTTTAGTTAACATTAAATCAGCAAGTTAAATTCACATCTCTAAAATTTCACTCGAATACCCAATTTTAAGTTTATTTTAAGATAGATTTTAGTCACAAAACAATATTTAGCTGTTTAACCGTTTTTGGATTCTTCTTTTTACTTATTTGTGCTTGATAACTTCATTGATTTTAAAAAATTAAACACACAGGTTATAAACAATTAATAAAGAGTATCTTGTTTTTTTTAAAATAATTGTAAGAAGTTTAACTTTGCGGTTTTCTTAACGAAAGAGAGTGTTTTTTTTAAAAATAAAAGCACTTCACAAGATTCTTTAGTATAACGTTTTAAAAGCCAACTTCTTCCTTGATAAATCTTTATTACAACTACACTGATACATCTAAAAACAAACTTTTTTATGCGGGTTTTTGCCGAGATACTTTCAAATGTATTCGAGGTTAACCCAACAAAATACGTAGAGAAATTTTTTAGCAATGCTATATCGATCATAAACGTACTATTTTCATTGAAAAACAAAAAAGGCATTTTTTTCCAACCAAAATCATTATTCATTACATCAAAAATATTTTTACTTGCAATTGGTTCGTTAAAATCAATGACTTAATGCTCAGTTAGTTCAGCTTTTTTTGATGTTAAAGTTATAATGCTTATTGTTTACCTATTTGAGTTTTAAGAAAAAACCACAAGATTTAGATTTAAATAAAATACCTATCTATAGGTATTTTATTATTGCCTTACAGCTATTAAATTTGTTGCTTAAAATTGTACTTGTGTGCTATTTATTTTTTCTCTTTTTGTTTTCGTTAACAGTACATTCTTAAAGTACCAAGTAATTTACCAGAGAAATAGAAGGATTTGGTTATGCAAATGATGGCCGTTGTAATATATGTTTTGATTCATTTTATATTCAAATGTGTTATTTGGCGTTAAAAAAAAGAATTTAAAAGTATTCAAACATATAGCCTACGTGACTAAAACGAGAAGAAGAAGAAGAAGAAGAAGAAGAAGCTTGTAGAAATAAGTTCTAAAAACAAATACTTATGAAAAATCTTATTACCATAGTTCTTATAGCCATGGCTTTTGCATCAAATGCACAAGATAAATTAACTGAATACACGTATGCTATTTATATTTCAGATTCATACACTAACATTTGTATAGAAGGAGACAAAGTAGCCTATTTTAATCAAATCATAAAACACACCTTTAAAGAGGACTTTAAAATATTCGATGAAAGAACAGTTGAAGGCTCTAAATACGCAACCCGTTGGTAAAACAAGATACATATCAATTACAATATAGATCTAGATTATTGTTTTACCGGTACCACAAAACATTGGGGGGGAAACGTATGATGAAATTGACGAAGAAAGAGATACATGGATGAGATTTAATAAAGAGTGCTACTAATACTAACATTAAACTATAAATTATGAAACTTAAAAAACTACCTTATTTACTGCTATTTATTATGTCAATTTTTCTTTTCTCTTGTGAAAGTGAGGATGAAACATCTCAAGAAGTGACTAATAATGATTTACCCGAGGTCATCGAAATTGACTCTGATGGCGACAAACTCATTGAAATTTACTTCATAGAACAGCTTAACGCTATCAGGTATGACCTTAATGCAGATGGCATTACAGACGACCCAAACAATCGAGAGCTGTTTTTGGAAGCATTTCCAACCATTAATGACCCCAATAACACTACAACAACTGGTAATTACCAAGGCTTTGAATTAAAAAGAAATTTAGACTTTAAGGATCCTAATAGCTATATGAGCGGAGTAGTTAACACTAACTATACTAGTGGTGAAGGGTGGAAAGCAATGGGTTCGACAGTGCGTGGGGCTTATGTTCTCTTTACATCTGAATTTAATGGAAATTCCTTTACCATAGCAAACTTATTTGGCGAAGGATTATTTTCTATAACTGGACGATATACTACATTTAAAAATATTGGCTTATTAAATGTTGATGTGACATATGGTGGGGCTTTATCTGCAGGTACTGAGTATAGTATTAGAATTTCAAATTGCTATGTAGACGGTGGAATTGTGAGAGGTGCTGGAGGTCTTGTTGGAAGTATTTCTACTGATATGAATGGTAAATCCGTAATTGAAAACTGCTATACGACATGTGATGTTATTTCATCTGGTAGGGCAGGTGGACTGGTTGGACTATGTACTGGAGATGTAATTAATTGTTATACAACGGGAGACGTAACCTCAACTTCAGACGGACAAAGACAATTTCATCTTGCAGGAGGTATTGTTGCATTACTGTTAAGTACTTCTGGACATACCAATAATTATAGTACCACAACAACAATATCGAATAGTTTTTCTTCTGGAAACGTGACAGGTAAAGTTGCCGGTGGGATTGCCGGTGAGGTTAGCGACCAATCTTCAATACTAAACTCTTATACTTCAGGCGATGTAAACGGATTAGCGACTAATCTTAGCGAAAGTGAAACTGGAACTATTGCGGGTTATATGGAAGGGACTGATAGTACTTATCTACCAGATAATAGTATTACTAATTGTTATTCAATAGGAATGAATTTGAATAATCTATATAGTGAGTCTGTTTTTGTTGGAAAATGGCGAGGTATTCCTGCAGTAAAAATAAAAAGTTATTACAATACAGAAACTAGCGACACGATAGTTAATAGTGGTAATGATGTTGGGGTATCAACTTCAAATTTACAAAATCCTACTAGTGCAACAGGACTGTTTTCAAATTGGTCTAGTGCTTGGGATTTTGGAACGTCTAGTGACTATCCAGGATTAACCATAAATGGAGAAGTTTTTAGACCTCAATAGAGTGCCATCGATACTCTTCTTTCTATCGCCGTAACCCTTATTCTTTAATAAAGAGTGCTACTAATACTAACATTAAACTATAAATTATGAAACTTAAAAAACTACCTTATTTACTGCTATTTATTATGTCAATTTTTCTTTTCTCTTGTGAAAGTGAGGAAGATGACTCTGGCATAATTGATAGTAATGATAATAACACTTCAACCAGTTGGGCAGACAACTATTGGAAAAAAAGTGGAGAAGAGGTTTATATAGATTTAACATCTGAAACTCCAAAATTTTGCAGCAATGGCAATCCTGTTCCGGGAACCTATTCAAGCTTAAGATGGGAAAATACTAACATTGCTTTTTTTACTTTGTTCAATGCCGGCGATGAAGTAGAATTTAGGATTCAAAAAAATGGAAATAGTTTAATTTTAGCTCCATGGGATGCAGCAGCTCAACAGACTCATAATCCATCTACGTATAGCCTTTCTAATGAATTTCCTTGTGATGGAGGTGGCGGATCCACAACCGATAATGGTGAAATAGCATTTTATACCAGAAAAGATAATGGTTGTAGCTCAATTAGTATTACCGTTGGAAGTATAACCCAATACTTGCAATATTACTATCCAGATGGGATCAGCGACTGTACCCAAGGAGAAGTGTTTAGCTTACCTGTTGGTAATCATAGTTTTACTGCTAAATGCAACTCGACCACTTGGAGTGGAAATTTCCAAATAACATCTGGCGGTTGCCTAATTTTTGACCTACAATAAAAAAAGCAAATTATTCAACGAGTTATTTATGAAGCCTGTGCTCTACTTAAAAGTCATTACTTTTTTCTTACAAAGACGCTATTGACCTAGATAACAACTTTGATTTTTTTTAATATTCTAATAAATCTATCATGAAAACCAAAACACAATGTTTATTTCCTTTACTTATTTTAGTATTCATAGGTATCAATTCTACTGGTTACGCACAATGCCCTGAAGAACAAGCAAAAGTTTCTAAATATAGAAAATTAGCGGATGGTGCAGAATCTTGGGACGTAGCAACACCAGCTTCTCTTTGCAGCAAGTATTTTAAACTCGTGTGTGATGCAAAACAGGATTCTTATAGTGTTGGTAGTCAAACTCTAAGTAGAGGACAACAGGAAGCGCTGCTTATTGAGGATGAAATTAGAGAAGTTGTAGATAAATATAACGAGACTTCAAACAAGTTATGTGGAGAATTAAAGCTCGTAACAGCCATATATAAGGACAGTATTGGAGTAAAACAAGAAGATGTAGTAGGCTATTGGGTCGCCAAAGATTACAATGAGTATTATGACCAAACCAGCTACCCAGTTTTTGCCTTTTTTAATAGGGGCAATTTCAAAACAAGCCAATCTTCAAGTTTTAAACAAAAATCTTCTTGGAAAAAAACTGCTCCCAATCAATACCAAATTACTATTTCTGATTTTAGCGAATCTGACAAGACTTGGAGTACACCTAGAACAAATACTTTCTTGATAAATACCCGAACAAATACAGCAACCTATTCATTTACCAACTATAAAGGAGAAGAGATATCATCTACTTGGTACTACAAAGGGAAAACATACAGTCACTACAAAAAGAACGAAAATGAAATTCTATCCACTGCATCAGTAACCACTAAATAATAGTCACCCCAACTAATTTTAAAAATTAAAAGACATGAAAAATATATTAAAAATTTTAACGTTTCTCATTTTGATTTTTCTCTCAGGGTGTTCCAAAGAGGATAATGATATTTTAGATAATGATCAAGGTTCAACAACCGATACTTCGATTGATAATATTAACGGTTTATTTGAGTATTATGACGAAGATTTTAACCAAGAAAAAGCGCTGTTTACAATTACAGATAATGAGCTAAAGATTCAATTTGTTGATGGATTCATATCTGGACAAGCAGAAAAGATAATTATAAATGAAGATCAGTTTATAATTACTTTTTCAATTTCAAATACAAGCGGAAATTATTCTAATTTCAATGGATTATTGGGCGAGATTGACAACGGACAGTTAGAAATTCTAGACAGTAATAACCAAAGTTTTTTCAAAGGGTACGTTAGGGAGAGCGCAAACGAAGAAGATTTAACCAAATCCCGTATTGTGGTTAATATATTGGATAACTGTAGAGCAGCAATTACTGTGAATGGCAGTAGTTTAGAAGGAGTGGGAGGCCCTATATATATGTCAGAAAATGAGGGTCTTGCAAATCTTTTAATCCAAGCTGAAGTTTATGAAGATTTTGAAAACGCGCAAGATAACTTTACATGAGGGAATTCAAGTTTTACATTACAATCTGGACGAGACATTCAATATTCTAGTTGTAATAGTGCATCATTTTTCGTGCCGAAAGGTAACACATATAGCGTCAATGTTCAATTTGACGATGGATATGAACAGACACAAAGCGTTGAAGTTGACAAAGCCGGAATAACCCATTTTATACAAATAGTTAAGCCCACAGGGACTGGTCTAGGCATACCATGCTTACCTGATGGTATATCGAAAAAAATTTCAAACAATACTTTAGAAATCACAAGTACAGAGGGTGAAAGTGCTGCAGATGAAGAACTACATATTCATCCTGGTTTTTTTAGTAAAGTTAGTCAAGGAAGTACCATTATAGCTGGCCCTTTTAATGGGAAATTAGCACAACTTAGTTTTTTCAGGATAAAAAATGAAAATGGAATATTGCAAAATCAAGAATACAATCTAAGTAACAATGAATTGACCGTTCATAGAGATTTTCAATTTGATAATAGTGTTGGAATTAGAATGACAGCAATAAATGGAACAATCACGATTTCTACAACCGGAAATGAAACCAACATATTTTTCAACAATGTGGTTTTTGAAAATAACCTTACGTTTCTTCCTCGACAAAGAGTAACAATTACAGGGACACTAACGGGGATCTTTTAGAAAATATAACTAATACTCTTCCGTTTCTCGATAATTTCAAAACCTGAAATTATAAATTATTTCATGTTTTATTTTAAAGGTAATGGATAAGTCAATTACGATTAACAGTTTTAAACAAAAATCTTCTTGGAAAGAAATTGCTCCCAATCAATACCAAATTACTATTTCTGATTTTAGCGAATCTGACAAGACTTCGAGTACACCTAGAACAAATACTTTCGTGATAAATACCCGAACAAATACAGCAAACTATTCATTTACCAACTATAAAAGAGAAGAGATATCATCTACTTGGTACTACAAAGGGAAAACATACAGTCACTACAAAAAGAACGAAAATGAAATTCTATCAACTGTTTCAGTAACCACTAAATAATAGTCACCCCAACTAATTTTAAAAATTAAAAGACATGAAAAATAATTTAAAAATTTTAACTTTTCTCATCTTAATCTTTCTAGGAGGGTGTAAAGAAGATGATGAACTCAATGACTCTGTTAACACAAACAGCTATGAATCATTTAATTGCATTGACGGTGATTGCATGAACGTTGGTAGTAATGGAATATATAGTAGCCTTTCTGATTGCCAAGGTGCCTGTGGAAGTGTATTATCAACCATTACAGACACCCGAGATGGACAAACATACGAAACTGTAACAATTGGCAGCCAAATCTGGTTTGCAGAAAACTTGCGCTATAGTGACAATATTCCCCATGTAATAGGTGATCAAGGTTGGAACGTAGATTATGATACCCAACAGCCTGCTTGGAGCTACCATAACGATAATCCAGCAAATAATGCCATCTATGGTAAATTATATAATGGGTATGCTGTTGAGACAGGTAGTCTTTGTCCTCCTGGTTGGCATATACCTACAGAAGACGAATGGACCGTATTGATTGATTATTTAGGTGGTGAAAGCATAGCTGGGGGTAAAATGAAAACTACCACAGGTTGGGATTCACCTAACATGGATGCTACCAATAGTAGCGGATTTTCAGGTCTTCCAGGCGGTGCTCGTGTTACCAATGGTAGTTCTAACGGCATTGGCATCAACGGAACCTGGTGGAGTTCTACGTAATTTAGTTATCTTGGTCTCAAGACGTATAACCTTAATTATAGATTTGGTAGTGTAGAAATAGAATCTTATGCTAAGCATATAGGAATATCCTGTCGTTGCCTCATGGATTAATTTATTGTTACTGATACTGGTAATGGCGACGATAATATAAATGAAGAGTCTAATTATGGTAATTTAACTTACAACGCGCCAACCGAAGGACAAGCTGCTGAGTGGTTTAGCAACGCCCAAATTTTACAATATATCGATGATACATCTCCAGAATACAATTATCAATGTTAGATAATTAAAGATTAGGATATATAAAAAATTCTTTTGCGCGTCAAAATTGATAGAACAAAATGCTAAGACTTACCAAAACTCATCAACCAAGAAAAGCCAGCTTTTATTTATTATTTATGTGGAGTTGATGTTATTGAAACCGATAAACTAGGCAAACTTGCCTTAACTATAGAAGGTTGTAAAGAACGTAATCGATTTGTATTACAAACTTGTTTTGATTACAAAATTCCTGTGATGTGCTCTATGGGTGGTGGGTATTCTAAAGATGTAAATATTATTGTAGATGCACATGCAAATACGTTTAGAGTAGCGCAAGAAATTTATTTTTAATCGCTTTACAAAAGTCTTGCACAGAAAAAAAATTACCATAATACTGAGAGAAAATCTAGAAATACACAGCCAATTATTTCATAAAAAAAATAATAAATTTATTTAATTTAACAAAATTTGTGAGTTATTTGTTTGTTTCTTTGCAGTCTAACAAAAATAGAAATTATGAAAAATTTATTAGTAGTAGCACTCTCGTTGATATTGTTCTCTTGTGGTGCAACAAAAAATGTAAGAACAAAAGAAAAAATTATTAAAGGAAATTGGACCTTAAATAAAATTGTTTATAGTAAAACTGGTGATTATAAAGTGACCATGTTTAAAGACGCTCCAAAAGAGTGTTTTGAAGGTAGTTCATGGAAGTTTGTACCTAATAACAACTCGGGAACGTATGCTATAAACAGCACAGATTGTGTGTCTGGAGAAAGAGATTTTATATTTGTAGTTCAAGAAATTGATGCAACTTCTGGTTATTACGACTTTTTGCTAAAACCAAAAAACAACGAAAACAAAGAAGGCTTTAGATTGCAATTAACAGAATTATCTGAAACTACAATGCAATGGAAACAGTACTTAAATGTAGACGGAACACAATTTATTATTAACATGAACTTTACAAAACAATAATTAACATGAAAAATTTAATCAATAAAATAACAATGACAACTTTAGCACTTACAATAGTGTTAAGTTTATCAAACTGTGAAGCAATAAAAAATGCAAATAATAAACAAAAGGGTGCCGTAATTGGTACTGCTGGAGGTGCACTTATTGGCGCAATTTTAGGTAACAATATAGGCAAAGGAGGAAATGGAGAATTAGGTGCTGTAATTGGCGGTGTTGTTGGTGGTGGTGCAGGTGTGCTTATTGGTAACAAAATGGACAAGCAAGCTAAAAAGATTGAAACTGAAATTCCTGGAGCTAAAGTAGAAAGAGTAGACGATGGAATTGTAGTTACTTTTGATGAAAATAGTGGTGTTTATTTTGACACAAACAAATCTAATATTAACACAAAATCTCAAGAAACTTTAAACAAACTTGCGGCTGTGTTTTCAGAATTTGCTGATACAAATATTTTAGTTGTTGGTCATACAGATAGTGCTGGTAAAGATGAATATAACATGACTTTATCAGAAAAAAGAGCTTTATCTGTTACCGATTATTTAATGTCTAAAGGTTTGGTTAAAAATAGATTCCAAACTTTATGGTATGGAGAAACACAACCAAAATATGATAATGCTACCGCAGAAGGAAGAGCAAAAAACAGAAGAGTAAATGTTGCAATTGTACCAAATGATAAAATGGTAAATGATGCAAAAATGGAATCTGGAGGAAAATAAATTCAACTGTAATTAAACAAAAAATGCCGCATTGTGCGGCATTTTTTTTGTTTTAAAAAACAATTTTTTTATCCTAAAATACCACTCTTTTCAAGTTCTTTTGCAAAAGGCTGGCTGTATATTCTTTTTCCTAAAGCTGCATTAATTGCATTTGCAACTGCGCCTCCTGCAGGTGGTAAACCTGGTTCTCCTAAACCTGTTGGCGATAAGTTATTTTCAATAAAATGCACCTCAACTTTTGGTGTTTCTAACATTCTAATTAATCGATACGTATCAAAATTTTGAGCATCTGGTTTTCCTTCGTTAAAAGAAAAATCTGCAAACATGGCATGCCCTATTCCGTCTATAACGCCACCTTCAACTTGGTTTCTAGCTCCTGACGGATTTACCACAACGCCGCAATCTACAGCAACTGTAACTTTTTTAATTACAGGAAAACCATCTTGTAAAACAATATCTGCAATTTCTGCAACGTGTGTATTATGACTGTAATATGCAGAAAAACCTTGAAAAACGCCTTCTTCAGTTTTACCCCAATTTGCTTTTTCTCTAACGAGTTTAATAGTGTCTTCCATTCTTTGTCCAGAATATTCTATTTTTTCATCCGTAGTATTTTTTACATTTTGTAATAAATCTAAACGCAATTGAATCGTGTCAATATTTAATTCTGATGCTAATTCGTCAAAGAAAGTTTGTTCTGCAAATGCTAAAAAATTAGTGTAAGGTGCTCGCCAAGCTCCGGTTGTAATATTACTAGTATGATTTGCGGTATCTACTTTAAAATTTGGGATACATCCCGCAGGAAAAAAGTTAGGAATTGCACCATACATATTTCCGTTAATTGCAGCTTCTTTTAAGTAATATCCGGTTACTTTTCCATCTTTGATGGATGCTTTTATTCTGTATTTTATAGATGGTCTGTAGGTCCCTGCCGTCATATCATCTTCTCTTGAGAAAATTACTTTGATGGGTTTTTTGGCTAAACTAGAAATTTCTGCAGCTTCTAAGGCAAAATCCCCATACAATCTTCTACCAAAACCACCGCCCATTCTTGTCATTTCGCAAAAAATGTCCTCTTCTTTTCTCTCTAATAATTTTGCAACTCTACTAACCGTCCATTGTGGAGTTTGAATTGGCCCAACTAAATGAACTTTTTCTGCCGTAACATCCGCATAAAAATTCATAGGTTCTAAACAATTGTGCGGTAAAAATGGCGAATGATACGTTCTCTCAATTACTTTATCTGCAGCAGCAAATGCTTGACTTATATTACCATCTTCTCGCCTTGTTTCAAACTTAGTACCGTCTAAAATTTTAGTTAAAACTTCATTGTGTTTCTCTGTAGATTCAAAATCAGAATCTTTTATCCAAGTAGCAGAAAGTGCTTTTTTACCTTTCATCGCTGCCCAGGTTGATGTTGCTAAAACCGCAATTTTATCTCCAAATTTAATCACTTCGGAAACTCCATTTACAGCTTTGGCTTTTGTATCGTCAAAACTTTCTAATTTTTGACCAAAAGCTGGCGGTCTCAAAACAGATGCATGCAACATTCCTGCAACTTTATAATCCAACCCAAAAAGTGGTTTTCCTGTAATAATTTTATCAATATCTACGTTTACAATTTCTTGACCAATAATCGTAAAGTCTTTAATTTCTTTTAGTTTTACATTTTCAGGCACTTCTAATAAAGCCGCTTCTTTTACAACTTCTCCGTAACCTAATTTATCACCATTTGCGTTTGTAATAATTCCTTTTGATGCAACACAAGTTGAAGCATCTACATTCCATTTTATAGCAGCAGCATTAATCAACATTTGTTTAGCCGTTGCACCAGTTTGTCTAAATGCGTCCCAACTAGAACGTATAGACTGACTTCCGCCAGCTACTTGCCTTGTAAAATTTTTAGAATCTAACGCGCCTTGCACTACATTTACTTTGCTCCAATCTGCCTCTAATTCTTCTGCAATAATCATTGGCATGGATGTTTTTACACCTTGACCAATTTCTGGATTTGGAGAAAATGTGGTTACAAAACCATCATCAGAAATTTTAATAAACGCGTTAAAATCATTAAAATTTAAGTTTTCAATATCAACAGGCATTAGTGCACCTGGTTTACAGGCTGCAAGTAAATTGAATCCAATTAACAATCCACCACTTGCTAAAAGCGAAGTTTTTAAGAAATTTCTTCTGCTAAAATTATCTGTTTTTTGAGGTTTCATTTTTGAGTAGTTTTTAGATTCCCATTATCATGGGAAAGACATTTTTTGGTTTCCTCCTTGTAAAACGTAGAGGAATTTTTTTATTATGACATTTTTTTTGCAGCAACTTTCACCGCTTTTTCAATTCTATTATAAGAAGCACATCTGCAAATATTACCATGCATTGCTGCTCTAATTTCGTCTTCCGAAGGGTTTTTATTTTCGTTTAAAAATGCAGTTGCTGTCATAATTTGTCCTGCTTGGCAATAACCACATTGTGGTACATCAATCTCTTTCCAAGCCTCTTGAACAGGATGTTTACCATCTTCGGATAAGCCTTCTATCGTTGTGATTTTTACATCGTCTAGAAAAGAAACCTCCATTTGACAGCTTCTAGTTGCAACGCCATCAATATACACAGTACAAGCGCCACATTGTGCAATTCCGCAACCAAATTTTGTACCTACTAAATTAAGTTCATCTCTTAAAACCCACAACAAAGGGGTATCTGCATCTGCAGTTACAGAACGCTCTTTTCCGTTAATGTGTAAAGTGTAGTTTGGCATATAAAATCGATTTTTAAATTGATGTTGTAAGTTACAAAAAAAGATTTGAGTTTTTTACATGAAAAAATCGGGTTTAATTGAAAGGGTTTAGAAATCATTTAATTAAAAAGAATAAATTAATCGCTCTAAATCACAAAAAAAGACTAACTTAACGTTAGTCTCTGTTATCTCTTTAGATTTCAAAACTTCTTAATATTGATTCAATTATAATACTTTAACCTTTTTTTCACTTTCTTAAGTTTCTATTCTAAGTCTATTATTCTTTTTTGCTTTTCTAGTTTCTTAGTTTCTTGATTTTCTTTAGAATATCTAAATAAATTAAACTTAAAACCTCTATCTTCTTTTAAATAGCTTTTAGTAATATCGCTACTAAATCTACCTATTTGTATAACACTGTTTTATTCATGCAGCACTAAAAAAGGAACGTCTGTATGGTAACTTATTTCCTCTACTTTGGTGTGAAATAGTATTTGTTGAAAATAATTAAGGTTTTTAGCTACCATTGCAATCATATCTATATCTCTACTTTCAACAAAACATTGTATTGCATCTTCTACTTTTTTATTTGTTAAAAAATGAAAACTATGCTTATGATTATAGAAATAATCTTCTAGCAATTCTTTGTTTTTTTGTTGATCTATATTTAATCCTAAAGATTTTTTACTAATATTTAACACTCTTAATGAAGCATTATTTTCTTCTAAAATTTCTGCAATTGGCTGTAATATTTGCAAATCGTTAGACAATGAAAAATCTGTAGGAAACGCAATCTCTTCTATCTTTATAAATTTTGCATTCTCTGGCACAACAAGCGTTGTACATTTTACTTTTGTAATAACATCACCAGTATTACTGCCAATAATAAGCTTGCTTAACCCAGAAGCACCTTTTGTTCCCATAACAATAACATCTACTTTTTTTTCCTCTAAATGCTCTCTTAGAGATTCTATAAAAAAGTTGTAATCTGTTAACGTATAAAAATTATGCTTTTTATTCTTGGGAAAATTTTCTGAGATTTTTTTAAGAACAGCCCTTAATTGTTTTTTAGTAGGTTTTATATAAACATCTTCAATAATACCTTGCGCAGGAACATAAGGATAATCGTTAGTTACAACCGTGCTTAACTTACTAACATGCAATAGATAAAAATTACAATTAGCATCTTTATAAAAATTTAAAGCATAAACGATAGCGTTCCAAGAATTGTCAGAAAAATCTGTTGGTAAAAGTATATTTTTCATTAAAATTCGTCTTAGTATAAGACAAATTTATTGCACAAACGCTTTTTAAAAAATGATATTGGTCATATTACATTCGTAATATATTGTTTACTCTAAAATTAGCAAATTTCTTTTAGCCTCTCTAAATCTAAAATTCTTATAGTTCTGCCTTCAATTTCTATTAAACCTAGTTTTTTAAAACTAGACATTGTTCTTATTAATGTTTCGGTTGCAATGCCTGCAACACTTGCTAAATCGTTTCTAGAAATTTTTATTTGATTTTCTGGTTTATGATTTAAT
Source organism: Polaribacter glomeratus (assembly GCF_002954665.1). Lineage (GTDB taxonomy): Bacteria > Bacteroidota > Bacteroidia > Flavobacteriales > Flavobacteriaceae > Polaribacter > Polaribacter glomeratus. Next base: position 540,815 of record NZ_MSCM01000002.1, read on the forward strand.
TTTTCTGCAAATTTTAAAATTGTATTTGCTGTTTTTTTACTCACAGAACTGTAAGCCATTTGTAATAATTGGTTTTTTACCCCTGCTAAATCTTCTGTTAACAACTCTATTAACTCTAAAGTTACTTTATGATTTTTGTCTAAAACACTTGTTAATGCTTTTTTAGATAAACCTACTAATACTGTTTTTTTTATTGCAGTTGCAGATTCTTGATACGCTAAATTTTGGGTAAAAGAAGTATATCCAAATAAGTCATCTTCTTTATATAAAGCAGTGGTTAGCTCTTTACCTTGTTCGTCTAATTTATGACACTTTATAAGACCACTAATTATTAAATAAATATAATTAGAGTTGTTGCCTTCTTTATATATAATCGCTTCTTTAGAGTATTGAAAAGTTTCTCCGTAATCATCAAAATAATTTTTTAAATCATTAAGGCTTCTTATTTCTTCTGTGTCTTCTTCTGTTTCTTTTAATTTCCCTTTTTTTTGATTTTTTTCTCTAATATCTTTTAAAATGGATGCTTTTGCCAACCTACTTTCTATAGCACTAATAAGTTCATCTTCACTAAAAGGCTTTGTAATATAATCGTCGGCTCCCAAGTCCATTCCTTTTCTAACATCTTTTCTTTCTGTTTTTGCTGATAAAAAAATAAAGGGGATGTGTTGTGTACTTTCGTTTTTTGTTAAGGCTTCTAAAACGCCATATCCATCTAGTTCTGGCATCATAATATCACAAACAATAATGTCTGGCAGTATTTCTTTTGCTACTTCTACTCCTACTTTACCGTTTGGCGCATTTATAACTAGGTAGTTAGATAATTCTAAAAGTTCTGTAGTATTTTCTCTTAAAACCGTATCATCTTCAATTAATAGTATCTTTTTCATTTTGCTTTGTTCATGATCTTCATTGTAAAAGTTGACCCAATATTTTCTATACTTTTAAAAGTAATTGTACCTCCTAAATTTTTTAAGTGACTTTTAGTAATATTTAAACCAATACCTGTTCCTTGGGTTAATAAAGCATTTTCTGCTCTAAAATACCTGTTAAATATATTTTTTTGGTCTGCTTCAGGAATTCCAATTCCGTAATCTTTAATTTTAAAAGTAGTTTGTTTTTTATCTTGTATTATATTGATGTCAATTTCTGTGTTTTCTGGCGAATATTTTATAGCATTATTTACTAAATTAGACAATGACAGTTCAATTGTTTTTTCGTCTTGTGTTAAAGAAATTTCACCAATATCATCAGGATATTTAATTCTTTGGCCCTCTTTTAGAAGCATATTTGCATTATAAATTACTTCATCTACCACTTTACTTAATTTAAAAGTATGGAATTTATAGTTTATTTTACCAGTTTCTAGTTTTTCTACGGATAAAAAATCATTTAAAATATTATTTAAATAATGAACCTTATTGGTAATCGTGTCTATATGCTTGTCTCTTTTTTCTTGCTGTTCTGTTAATTTATATTTGCCTAATAAAATGGTGGAAGTTAAAATTCCACTTAAAGGTGTTTTAAATTCATGAGAAACTAACGATAAAAACTTTGTCTTTAATTCGTTCAATTCTTTTTCTTTTTTTAAAGCATCTTTAATTTTATTCTCTGCCTCAATCCTTTTTTGGTTTTCTTGGTCTAACTCAAGATTTACAACCTTTAACTCTTTAACCGTTTTACTTAATTCTTTTGTTCTTTCTTTAACCTTTTTCTCTAATTCTTCATTTAGTTTAATTATTTCTTTTTCTTGTTGCTTTCTAACAGAAATATCAATAACAAGTGCCATTACAAAGGTTTGACCATAAATCTCAAACGGATTTAAACCTGCTTCTAAAGGAAAAATATCTCCATTTTTTCGGGCTCCATACAAGTCTCGACCATTGCCCATTTGTCTTTTTTCCTTTTGCTTCATAAACCCATTAAAATGAGCTCCATGACCAGCATGATAATTTCTAGGTATTAAAACATTAAGCTGCTGGTTTATAAGTTCTCCTTTTTGATACCCAAACATTTTTTCTACAGATGAATTTACAGAAACTATTTTCTGTTTATCATCAACAACAACGACGCCTTCCGAAACAGCTTCAAAAAGTACATTAAAAATATCTTGCTCTTTATTTAGCATTTCTGTAGCAATTTAAACGATTAAATAAGCCACTAAAATTACTAAAATTTAGACAAAGATTAACGATAATACTGACTTTTATCATAATTTATCATCTTAAAGTATGCTATTTTTATCAAAAATTATAACTCGTTTACTATGAAACCCTCACAAAAACCAATAACCAAACTCAAGTAAACTGATCTATACTATTGCGGCTGCATATGTTTCTGTAGTAAAGGCAAAGTTCAAGGTTTAAATAAAAAATAACTTTTGTTACTGCTAATTTTTATTTGGATGCAACGAATCAACTAAACCAGTTTTTAATTATTTTATGTGTGTGGGTTTTAAAAAAGAGTTTCAGTTTTAAATCATATAAAAAAATAACCGTCTAGTACTTAAATTAATAACAAAGAACTAAATACTGATATAAATAAATCTGAATTAAGTTTAATTACGAGAATTAGTTTAGCTTCAAAAAAAATAATTAAAAAATATTATTCTTTAAAACAACAAAGTAAATGGCAGTTGTAGATTATTATAAAACATTAGAAATTACCAAAAGTGCGTCTGAAGCTGACATTAAAAAAGCGTACAGAAAATTAGCACGAAAATATCATCCAGATGTAAACCCAAATGATAAAAATGCAGAAAAAAACTTTAAAGAAATTAATGAAGCAAATGAGGTTTTAAGCAACCCTGAAAACCGAAAAAAATACGATACCTATGGCGAACATTGGCAAAATGGAGAAGCCTATCAGCAAGAAAAACAACGACAACAGGAATATCAAGAAAGAGCTAAAGGCGCTCAAGGTGGTTATTCTCAAGAAGATTTTTCTGAGATGTTTGGAGGTATGTTTGGCGGGTCATCCTCTGGAAGAAGTACAAACTCAAAATTTAGAGGTCAAGATTACAATTCTGAATTAAAACTAAATATACAAGATGTTTACACAACCCAAAAACAGGTTATTACTGTTAATGGAAAAAGCATAAGAATTACCATTCCTGCAGGAGTTGAAAACGGTCAAATTATTAAAATAAAAGGTCATGGAGGAAAAGGTGTAAACAATGGGCCAAATGGCGATTTATATATTCAATTTTCAATTGTTAACAATTCAAGATTTAAACGAGATAAAGAAAACCTCCACGTAGCTATAGATTTAGATTTATACACCGCTTTGTTAGGCGGACAATTAGTGGTTGCTACTTTTGATGGAAATGTAAAATTAACTATTAAACCAGAAACAGTAAACGGAACCCAAGTTAAACTAAAAGGAAAAGGATTTCCTGTCTATAAAAAAGAAGGTCAGTTTGGTGATTTATATATAACTTATCAACTTAAAATACCAACTAATTTAAACGAAAAGGAAATAGAATTAATTAAAGAACTACAAAAACAACGCTAATTATGAAAACTCAAAACTTAATATCTATAGCGCAATTTTGTGAGCATTATACTATTCCTGCAAGTTTTATAGCTGCACTAAAAGAATACGAATTAATAGAGATTGTTGAAACAAATAATGAGGATTATATTAAAATAACGCACATTACAGAAGTAGAAAAAATGATTCGTTTACACTATGAGTTAAATATAAATTTAGAAGGTGTAGATGTAATTTATAACTTATTAAACCAGGTTGATTCTTTGAAAAAAGAAATAACTCATTTGCAAAATAAACTACATTTTTACGAACATTTTTAATTAAATTATAAACTACCTTGATTAAAATCAATGCAAGCTGATGATTCGTTTTATAAGCTGTTAGCAACAATTCTGACCAAACTAAATCAATGATAAAATACTTTAGAAAAGTCAGACAAAAACTTCTCACTGAAAATAAATTCAGCAAATATCTGATTTATGCAATTGGTATTAAAAAAAATATTATCGTAGAAAACAACATTATAGACCTTAAAAATAACCCAAAAGGTTCAGTTATGATTTTAAGAGCTAATGTTAAGGGAAAAACAATTTCAAAAATGATTATAATTGATTAAAACAAAATATTGTGAAAACAATAAAAACAATATTATTTTTTAGCAGTTTAATATTACTATTAACAAGTAGCTCATGCGAAACAAATGATATATCAGAAACAGGAAGTGACAATTTTTGATGTTATATTAATTGACAATTATTTACTCCAAAAGGAAGTACAAACTTGATTGACACATCTCCTTTTAATAGTGGCTTATCAATTTATGTTTATGATACCTTTATTAGCTTGAAAGCAAGTAACTCTTCTGATTTTGTTTACTTTTCTATTTCGGATCGGAAAATAGGTAAAATCACCTTAAAAGAAAGTCTTGGTTTTTCAGGATCTTCAGATACTCACTCTATTAACCATGCTATTGCTATGATAGATAATAAAAAATACCTTTCTAAAAATAGTTCAGGGATTGTAACTTTTACAAATATTTCGGAGATTAATGTAATGGGGACTTTTGAGTTTACTTTGTATAATGAAAACGATGATACTGATACAATTAGTGTCACAAACGGAAAGTTTAATGATTAAAAAACAAGTCATAATGCTATGAATGACTTAAAATAATGAATCATATAATAATTTAAAATAAGTAAAAAACTTATTACCATGAAAACGAAAATCTTATTACCAATATTCTTTTTATTACTTTTATTAAGCTCTTGTAATGAAGATAGTATAATATTAGAAGAAACTCAAGCAGTTTCAGAAACTATAAAACTCGAATAAATTAGTGTTTTAAACGGAAGATTATATTTTCCAAACAAATCTACATTTCAAAACTATTATCAAAATATTAAAGAAAAAGATGAATATGAAATAGCAGCTATTTTAGAGAATAAATTTTATTCTAAAGGCTTCTATTCCTTAAGACCTATTGTTAACGAAAAGACAGCTGAAACTGAAGTTTTAAGGCATTTAAATAAGGTTAAAGCTAATAAAAAAGCACTACAGCAAAGATCTTCAAGCGATGAATTACAACTTTGAAAAACGTAACGAAAAAGGTAAGAATACTAATAATAATTCTGCTAATTATTTTAGCAAAGAAATCTTCTATGTTTCAGATTTATTATCTTCAACTAATAGAAATAATCTTACTATAAATAAAGCTTTTGGATTGATTCCTAAATATGGACTGAGAAGAGCTTTATCTGAAAAATTAAATTTTGAATTTGCTTTTGGTTTAGGTTATTCTTGGGGAGGAAACAATATTAACGGAATAGCATCTTCAATTGATTTAAGAATTAATTTGAAATTATAATACTATCAACAGTCTTATTCCAGGCTACAAGATTATGCCATTATACATTATCAACTTTCTGTCCTGAAGCATCTTTGTAACTTTCGTTAGTGGCGAGTGAAAACTTTGCTAATTTCTTTCCAGATTCTAATGTAATAATTTCTGGGTCATTTACTAAATTTCCAATTAACTGTACTTTATTTCTTAATGAATTCATGATTTTAAGTATTCTCTTTCTTTAAGAATAGTATTTATAGATTTAAGTATCTCATATTGTTTTTCTTTTGTTCTTAAATTTAAATTACCTTTTCCTACACTAGTTGATAAAACATTATTTTCATATTATATTAGGCAACTGTCAATATTATACATAAACGTTTTACTTTTGGGTATGGAATCAATTATTCAGTAAATTATTGGAAAGAATGGTATCGTTATCTATAAACAGTAAACTTTCCAACAACCAAAAAAACTACTTACAAAAACATGAGTTTAGGAATAATACTAAATTCTTACTATAAAACTAGAAAAACTTTAAACGTTGTATCATATACATACCTTCATTATTCAATTTGTATAACGGTTTTAAATTGACTTACGAGCAGCTAATAAGTTTAGAGTTAAATTGGAGAATAAAATTATTTAACCTAACAAACCTTACAACACCATGTGTAATTAATGACATGGTTCTAGCATAAGCACAAAAATTTTCGAAGGTTTTTTATTTACTAAAATATTTATTGTGTTTTTAAAAATTTATAAACAATGTATTAAACCTTATAAAATAACAAAAAAAAAGACCAACATAATATTGGTCTTTCTTCAAATTTTTAATTTCATAGCACTATTTCTATTGCTTGTTTCCAAGCATTAAAAGCTCGCTACATAGAATCTCTGTAACGTAACGCTTTTCACCTTCTTTAGTTTCATAACTTCTTGATGTTAGCTTCCCTTCTATAGCAACTTCTTGGCCTTTCTTTACATAATCTTCAACTACTTTAACCAAACCGCCTGTTATAACAATGTTGTGCCAATAAGCACGCTCAACTTTATTACCAGTTTTGTCTTTGTAACTATCATCTGTAGCCATAGAAAATTTTGCCATTTTGTTACCATCTTTAAAGGTTACTATTTCTGGCTCTTGACCTAATCTACCAATTAACTGTACTTTGTTTCTTAACGTACTCATAAGATAAGTTTTTATATTATTTATAATTTTATGTCAATTCGTTTTGACACTGCAAAGATGAAACACAACAGAAATTTTATTCGGTTATGAAGCAATTACTTTCGGTTGTAATTATTTGTAGTCGTTTGTAAACGTATAATTTGTATATTTACGTAAATAAAAAAGCATCAAAACATGAAGTCATTTAGAAATGAAAGCTGGAAAGCTTTTGATATCGTTGATTGCAATTTTGAAAAAGAAGAAATACTAGTATCTAATTACGGAAGAGTTCAAAAAAAGAAAAATGGAGCCGAAGAATTTAAATTACACAAAAACGGCATTATCAACAAATTTGAAACACTTTCTTATCTCAACAGTAAAAACAAAATTAGAAGTTTTTATGTACACAGAGCAATTGCCTTTTTATTTCTAGAAAAAAAGGAAGATGCAAAATTTGTAATCCATAAAAATCATGATTTAACAGACAACTACATCGAAAATTTAAAGTGGGTAAATCAAAAAGAACTAACAGTTCATCAATTAACAAACCCAGAAAGAAGAAAAAAATTAGGTTTAAAAACGCGTGCTAAATTATCTGAAGCAAAGGTTAAGGTAATTAAGAAAAAGTTATTAGATCCTAATAGAAGAACAAGATTACGAATTATTGCAAGTCAGTTTGGGGTAACTACCATGCAATTATATAGAATAAAATCTGGAGAGAATTGGGGGAAAATTGAGATATAAAAAATAAAAAAATGCTATGGAAAAAAGAAGTTGTTTAGAATGTGAAGAACCAGTAAAGGGTAGGGTCGATAAAAAATTCTGCTCTGATTATTGCCGAAATTCTTACAATAACAGCGTAAATAAAGACAGTAAAAACCTTATCAGAAATATTAATAATCGGCTTAGAAAAAATTATAAAATCTTATCAGGTTTAAATACTTCTGGTAAAACAAAAGTAACTAGAACTAATTTATATGATAAGGGTTTCGACTTTCAGTTCTTTACATCTATCTATACAACAAAAACAGGAAACACCTATTTTTACGTGTATAACGAAGGGTATTTAGCATTAGAAAATGAAATGTTTTTGCTGATAAAAAAAGAATAATTAAAAATAGTAACAAGGGAGCATGCTCCCTTGTTAACTATCTATTTTATTTCCAGGTATTTCCTTTTACCTTAATGGCAGCTTTTAAAACATCTTTTTGGCTTAATTGACCTATTAACTTTCCGTTTGCAACAACAGGAAACCTTCTTCTGTGAGAACTAATAAACTTAAAAGCAGCATCAAAAATATTCATGTCTTTATCGATCGTGTCTACATCTGTAACCATATATTTTCCTACAGTATTATTAGTGTCTGTTGGCATATTATAATACTTACTTTCAGAAATGTGCTTTATACAATCGGTTTCAGAAATGATACCAATTAACTCATTTTCATCATTTACAACCGGACCTCCAGAAATTTTGTGCTTAATCAATAAATTTATTACATGATCTAAAGAATCCTCCGCTTTAAAAGTGATTAATTTGGTTGTCATATAATCAGAAACTAAAATTTGTTCGTCATTTTTACCTTGCGACTCATCTCTTTTTCCTTGAAAGCTTTTAATTCCCATAATACGTTTATTTTAAGTTGATTGAAATTTACAGAAAATTCTGTTTGAATCCACATTTATATAAAGTTTTTTTATTTCTTATATTTATACAAATTTTTACATCCAATGAAAAAAGCATCATTTATATTCTCTATCCTCATAATTTTAGGCGTTATTTATTGGAGTTTTTCTGATATTAAACCCTCTTTGCCTAAAGATGAATCTTTAGTAAAAACAGGTTTTTCTGCTTACAATGCACTAGAGCACGTAAAAAAAATCAGTTTAAAAGAACATTACGTTGGTTCTAAAGATCACAAAAATGTTCAAAACTATATTGTTGAGGAATTGAATAAAATGGGCTTAGAAACCGAAATTCAGACTGAAACTGCCGTAAATAAAAAATGGTTTGCTGCTACAACGGCACAAAATATACTTGCTAAGGTTAAAGGTTCTACAAACGGAAAAGCGCTAATGCTGCTTTCGCATTACGATTCAAATTCTCATTCTTCGTTTGGCGCAAGTGATGCGGGCTCTGGTGTTGCTGTAATTTTAGAAGGACTAAGAGCCTTTCTATCAAAAAAACAGACACCAAAAAACGATATTATCATTCTAATTTCTGATGCCGAAGAATTAGGTTTATTAGGCGCACAGGCTTTTGTAGATAAACATCCTTGGACAAAAAATGTAGGTTTAGTTTTAAACTTTGAAGCTAGAGGAAGTGGCGGCCCAAGTTATATGTTAATGGAAACGAATGGAAAAAACAGCAAACTTTTATCAGAATTTTTAGCTGCAAAACCCAATTTTCCTGCAGCTAACTCTTTAATGTACAGCGTTTATAAAAAATTACCAAATGACACAGATTTAACTGTTTTTAGACAAGACGCAAACATAAACGGATTCAATTTTGCTTTTTTTGGCGATCATTTCGATTATCATACAGCGCAAGATACGTATGCAAGATTAGACAGAGAATCGCTTTTACAGCAAGCAGATTATGTAACGTCTATGTTAGGTTATTTTGCTTTTTCTAATTTAGAAAATTTAAATTCAGATAAAGATGATGTCTATGTAAACTTTCCTTTTTCAAGTTTGTTAACTTATCCTTTTTCTTATGTTTTACCAATGTTAATTGGTGCAATAGTGTTATTTCTGGTATTACTTTTCTTCGGGTTTTCGCTAAATAAAATATCCGTTAAAAACTCCCTAAAAGGATTTGTCCCATTTTTAATTTCGCTTGTTTTGTGTGGCGGTGTTTCTTTTGGTTTATGGAAATTACTTTTAAAAATTCATCCTCAATACAATGATATTTTACAGGGTTTTACCTACAATGGCTATACGTATATTGCGGCTTTTGTATTCTTAAACCTTTGGATTTTACTAAAAACATACAAATACTTTTCTAATGAAGAAAAGACAGCAAACTTTTTAATAGCGCCTATTTTTATTTGGTTGCTCATTAATAGCATAATTAGTGTGTATTTTAAAGGAGCGGGCTTTTTTATCATCCCAGTTTACTGTGCTTTATTTATTTTAGCAATTGTTGTTTTTACAGACTTAAAAGGACGTTACAATCGTGTTCTATTTACTATTTTATCAATACCAACTATTTATATTTTTGCGCCCTTAATTCAAATGTTTCCCGTTGGTCTAGGCTTAAAAAATTTATTTATAAGTGGTATTTTGATCGCTCTAATTTTTGGACTGATGCTCTTTTCGTTTTATCAGAGAAAATCATTCTGGGTTTTAAAAGCATGCGGAATCTTAACAATCGGTTTCTTTGGATTTGCAACCTATACTAGCGGGTTTTCCTCCAACAATAAAAAACCGAATAGCATTGTTTACATTCAGAATTCTGATGACAAAACTGCCTATTTTGGAACGTACAATCAAGTGTTAGATTCGTACACAAAACAAATTTTTGATAAAAACGCCACAAAAGGAAGCATTAAAAGTGCCGAAACAAAAAGCAAGTACAATACTCGTTTTAGCTATCATACAAAAACAGCTAATAAAAAAATTTCTTCATCAAGAATAGTAATAGATTTTGATACTATTATTGGCAATAAGCGTCTGTTAGAATTGGTAATTACGCCTACTAGAAAAGTAAATAAATACGAATTTATAACCAATAGCAAAGTTACTTTACAACAATTTAAGGTAAATGACGCTGTTGTAAATAATGGTAAAAATTATACGGTAGAAAAAGGGACTGTTTTAATCTATTTTATGTCAAATTCTGATACAAACGTAACACTCTCTTTTAGTGTAAATAAAAACGAAAAACTAGACCTAATTTTAAATGAAATCTCTTACGATTTATTAACGAATTCAAATTTTTCTATTAGTCCAAGATCCGAAGAAATGATGCCAATGCCATTTGTTACCAACGATGCTATTATAATAAGTAAGAATTTAAAACTCTAATAATGAGATTTTAATGCATAAAAAAAGCGTTCTAAAAATTTAGAACGCTTTTTTTATGCATTAAAATATATTTTTAGTCAATTTCAGAAACACGTAACGTATTTACCATTCCTCTAGCCTCTGCAGGCATAGAAGCTAAGTTAATAATAATGTCTCCAGAAGTTACAAAACCTTTTTCTTTAGCAATGTTGTTAATATCTACAACGGTGTCATCTGTAGAAAGGTTTTTGTCGTAATAAAAAGCTCTAACACCCCAAAGTAAATTTAATTTACCTAAAATTCTTTTATCCGTAGAGAACGCTAAAACGTGTGTTCTTGGTCTCCATGAAGAAATTTGAAAAGCAGTATACCCACTATTTGTTAAGGTACAAATTGCTGCTGCATCTGTATCGTTTGCCATTAAAGCAGCGTGGTAACAAATAGATTTTGTAACAAATCTATTGGTTCTAATATGAGGCGGTTCTTGAGGAACTTTAATCATTTTAGAGTTTTCTACAGCTTTAATAATTTCAGACATTTTTTGAATAACTCTTAATGGAAATTTACCAACAGATGTTTCTCCAGAAAGCATTACTGCATCTGCGCCATCCATAATAGAATTGGCAACATCGTTTACCTCTGCTCTTGTTGGCACAGGATTATCGATCATTGTTTCCATCATTTGGGTAGCAATAATTACAGGAATTCTTGCTCTTTTTGCACGTCTTACTAATTTTTTCTGAATTAAAGGAACGTCTTGCATTGGTATTTCTACACCTAAATCTCCACGAGCAACCATTAACCCGTCACAATAAGGAATTAATGCATCGATATTTGCAACTGCTTCTGGCTTTTCTATTTTGGCGATAATTGGAATTCTATAATCTGAGTGTTGTGCAATTAAATCGCGTAACATTCTTAAATCTTCTGGAGTTCTAACAAAAGATAATGCAAACCAATCTACATCTAAACCAATTGCAAAAACAGCATCTTCCATATCTTTTTTGGTTAACGCAGGTAAAGAAATAGCCGTATTTGGTAAGTTTACACCTTTTTTAGATCTTAAAGGTCCGCCTACAATTACTTTTACAACAACTTCATTTTCTTTGTTGGTAGAGATTACTTCGAATCGTAATTTACCATCATCAACCATAATCGCTTCCCCAACTTTTACGTCTTTAGGAAAACGTTGATAGGTCATAAATGCTTTTTCTTTAGTTCCTATACATTTTACAGTAGTAAAAGTAAAAGTATCTCCATCTTCTAAAATTACATCATCTTCCATTACACCAACGCGTAATTTAGGACCTTGTAAATCTGCAAGAATAGCTACATTATAGCCATTTTCTTTATTTATTTCTCTAATTATTTTTACTTTTCTCTTTACATCTTCGTAATCTGCATGAGAAAAATTAATTCTAAAAACATTAACTCCGTTAGAAGCTAATTGTGTTAAAATTTCTTTTGTGTCAGTTGCTGGCCCTAGGGTTGCAACTATCTTTGTTTTATTATGATTTGGCATATTTTCTAAAAAATTAAAAAGTCTTTCGACTTTAATGTGTTCTTATCTATTAAATAGGAAGTGATTACTTGCTCTATTTTTTTTATTTTATCTACGGTTTCAGACATAAAGGTATACTCTAAATCTCCAGAAATTTTAATAAAGAAATCTACTTTTTTCTTTTCTGGAATTAAATATGTTTTTGTTTCTGATGTTAATAGAAGTTCGTTCGACTCTTTTTGATTTTCTCTTTTAGAGCTATTTGCTATTAAAAACCAATCAAAATCATACTTATTGCTTGAGTAATTAAAAATTGAAAAAGAGGCATTTTTCTGTGTATCTTCAAAATTTAAATCTTCTCTAGATTTATAAAAACTGGTAGATAGCGTTTTATTCAATAAATAGGCTAACTTAAAATCTTCTAATGCGGTATGAATACCAATTAAGGAATACTCCTCTTCACAAAAATCTTCTAAACCTAAAGAGTGAATTTGCATACGTAATTACTAATTTTAGTTCTTCTAATTAAGACGCTAAATTACTAATACTTTATGAATATTTTTGGGATATTAACGAAAACGTTATCGTGTTTAGCTTATAGAAATCTTAAAAAAACATATTATTTATTGTTGAAAAAAGTTTTAGTAACTAGATAAATGACTCTTAACTTTTTATAATTGAAGACTGAGTTTTATGCTCGTTTTTTTCTAAATTCTTCAGAAAAAAAGGGAATTCCTGTTTCTTTTGGCGAAAGTAGTTCGCGCGCAGAAACTGCTGGTAAAGTTGCTGTACAAAGTGTAAATTTTATTAATCAGTAAATAGTTATATTTACATAAAATTGCAATTTTGAACATTAAAGAAATCTTTAATCTCTTTTTATTAATTAGTGCTATACACGGTTTTTTGTTTAGTATTGTTATCCTTTTTTCTAAAAACGGAAGAGAAAAAAGTATGCAATTTATTAATTTGCTAGTGCTTGTAGTTTCTTTAAACAACATTCAATCTTGGATTTTAATTAAAGACTTTTTTATCAAATATTTCTTTTTAGATTATTTGCATATACCCTGGCATTTTTTAATTGCTCCTTTTTTTTACATGTTTTTAATCCATTATTTAGAGATTGAAAAAAGAAGTAAAAATATTTTAAAAATTATTTTACCCATTTTTTTATTCATCATTTCTATCCGAATAAGTTTTGTATTCTTTTTTAGTGATTCAAATACTGTTGATATTGCTCATCTGTTTGAGAAATATACATTTCTTGAGGAAATTTTTAGCTTATTAATTTCACTAACCGTTTTTGCATATTCTTTTCAAATACTATCAAAAAAAGAAAAGTTATTTACAAAAATTTTATCTTTTGATAATTTAAAATGGATTTACACCTTCTTTAAATTAGGATTATTTACCTATTTATTTTGGATTATTGCTCTTGCAATTTCCGTAGCTTTAAATTTTAAAGAATTTATTTACTCGTATTATCCTTTAAGAGTTTTAACTACTGTTTTAATTTATTGGATTGGCTACCAAGCAATCATGCAATTGGGTTTATTAAAAGAACGTAAAAATTTGCGTAAACAATTAAATTTTTCATCTATTGATATTAATGAAACCTTAGTTGAAGAACCAAAAGATTCATATAAAAAAGTGATTTTCGATAATACAGAAGCTTTAATCGTAGAGAAAAAACTTTTTATAGAACCAAGGCTTACTGCAGATTCTTTGGCAAACACGGTTGATGTAAATGCCGTAAAATTAACGAGTATTATTAAGCTATTTTCTGATAAAAACTTTAGCGATTATATAAATGAATTTAGAATAGAATTTGCAAAAGAATTATTAGTTGATGAAGCTTATAAAAACTATACAATTACTTCTATTGGTTTAGAATCTGGTTTTAACTCTAAATCTTCTTTTTATGCTACTTTTAAAAAGCATACAGGTTTAACACCTACAGAATATCAAAAATCATTGTTAAAATAACTTAAAGTCTTTGTGAATTTTGCTCTTTTGCATGCTTAAACAACCGATACCTTTATAAACGAATTGTTTTTCACTTTCTCTCAAAAAGCAAAAATGTGTCCAGAATTTTGCAAATGTGTCCAGAATTTCTCCTTTTGGAGAAATACTGGATACCTGTTTTTTATTGTTTTCTAATTTAGTTGAAATTTAAAAATAATTAAATTATGAAAAAATGTATTCTCCTAGTAGCATTAATGTATTCTTTAATGTTTTACTCTCAACAAAAAAATGATAGTTTAAAACAAAATGAGTTTAAGATAAATCTTGCTTATTTAATTGCTGGCTATCCAGAAATAACTTATGAAAGATTATTAACTGACGAAACCTCAGTTGGAATATCTATGTTATTTTCTATAAATGATACTTCATCAAATGAAAACAACAATGAAAGTAGCAATGGCTATAACTTTAGTTTAATACCATATTACAGAGTTTATTTTGGACAACAAACTAATTCAGGTTTTTTTATTGATGGAAATTTAGCTCTTTACTCACAAAAACACACAACTGGAGATTTTTTCACAAATGCTAAAGAAGGTGGAACTGGTTTTGGAATTGGTTTTGGAGTTGGAAAAAAATACAAAACAAAAAAAGGATGGGTTGCAGAGTTTACTTTTGGCTTAATAAGAACTCTAATAAATGCTGATAAAATTGATTTAATATATCCTCGAGTAGGAATCACTATTGGTAAACAATTTTAATCATGAAAGATACCATTTACTTATTAGTAATCTTAATTTTACTTCGAAGTTGTTATTCTTATAAACCTTTTGATTAAAAAGATTATGAAACTAACAATCCTAAAAAGGTTAAAATTGAATCGTTAAATTCAACAAAATGAAAAGGACAATTTATTAATTACAACAAAGATACTATGACTGTAAAAAAGATAAATGAAACAATAAAAATTCCTGTTTTAGAAATTAAAACTATAAAAAAATGGAGTTTTCGTTTTTAAAATCCTATTTATTTGGTGCTACTATTTCTTTTGCTTTTTTATTGCTTCTTTTTAATGAACTCATAAAAACAATTGCAGAAGCTGCTATACACAGAATTAAATAATATTTGAAAAAGAGAGTTTGATTAAAAAAGCGTCCTTAAAACTTTAAGGGCGTTTTAAAAATTAATTATTTTATAAATTAAAAATTATGAAAAATCAAATTATAAACTTTCCCGTTCATCCCAAAAAAGTCTAGCTAACTTAAAAAACAACTAATTAAGCAAAAAAAGACACAATTAATAAATTATTAATAATCAATTAGTTAGAAATAAAATGTGTCCAGAATTTCGCAAATGTGTCCAGAATTTCTCGTTTTTAAGAAATACTGGACGCCTAAAATTATAATATCAAATATATTTACAACACAAGTTTAAAATCTCTCGATTATGAAACAATTATTATTAAAAACAACATTATTACTTTTTATTTCAACAATAATTAGCTGTGAAAATTTTGATAGAGAATTTGAATCTGAACCTTTGATTGGGGTTTGGTTTTTAGTTAAAAAGACAGCTGATAAAACAAATATTCCAATAGACAGTTGTATGTCTAAAACAACGATTGAGTTTAAATCAAATAAAAGGTATACTGAAATTGTATTTTATAAGGACTCAATAGGAAAATGTAAATTTTATGAAGATTTTGGAAAATGGAATAAATTTAATGGTAAATATGATATTGACAATCTAACAATTATAGACCAAAAATTAAAAATTGAAATTATTGGCAATAGACTTATCTACTCTTATCAAGCATGGCATGATCCATTTGGAAATTTCACAACGTATTTGTACAAGATTAGTTGCTGTGGTTGAGCGATTAATTTATAGAGAATAACCAAATTGAAAGTACGTGAGTACTTTCCTAAATAAGCGATTTGCCAGCAATTAATTTTGTACAGTGTTGGCTACCGTTTTTTAAATTCCGATTATTAATTTAAAAAATCAATTTATTATGGATTCATTATTAAACAAATTAAAGTCAGCGACTATATATTTAACTTCAAAAGATTTTATACTTTCAGTTATTGGGGGAATTTCAGGGTCTTTAATATATTGGCTTATTTTTTGAACAAAAAGTGTTGTTAAAAAACCTATTATTCCGCCAATTATATATTTTAATATGTCCGTTTTAATTGATTCAGATTGTATTAAATACTTTTTTAAATTCCATTTTATTAGGAATAACTTAAAAATATTTAATTTTAAAAATACTCTTTGGTTTTCATCATTAACTCCCAAATATGTAAATTCAAAATTATGTTTTGCGGGTATAAAATATAAAGGTAAAGAAGAAACTCTTTTTATTTCAAATTCCGATTTATTTTTCGGATTATGATAATTTTTAAAAGTTCTAGAATTAAATATTAATCTCTGAAAAACACCATATTCAATGAATATTTCACAATCAATAAATTCCAATAAGTTTTTTACGAATAGTCCTTTTATTTTCATTTTTCAGAGTTTTATTTGTAATGGTTGCCAACTATAGATATAAAAAGATTTTATCAAAAAAAAGAATAAACTATTTCAAATCAAAAAAATTAAAACGTTCTTAAAATTTTTAAGAGCGTTTTAAAAATTATGAAAAATCAAATTATAAACATTCCCGTTCATCCCAAAAAAGTCTAGTTAACTAAAAAAACAACAAATTAAGCAAAAAAAGACACAATTAATAAGTTACTAATAATCAAATCCTTAAAAATAAAATGTGTCCAGAATTTCGCAAATGTGTCCAGAATTTCTCGTTTTCATGAAATTCTGGACACCTAAAATTATAATTTAAAATACTTTTACATAATAACCCAAAAACCCATAACTTATGAAACCAATACTTTTAAAAACAGCGCTATTACTTTTTGTTATTACATTTTTAAATTGTGAAAACAACGACCCACAAGACCAATTACCACCAATTACTCAAACTGGTGCAAATACATTTGGGGCTATTGTAGATGGTAGGGTATTTGTGCCTGCAGATTCTCCTTCAGGTATTCCTGGTACAAACAATTTTAAAGGACTCCAATCTTTTGTAGGTAATAATTTTATTAATAGTTCTGGTAATGATAAATGGACTGTTTTAGTTGGTAATTTTGAAATAAATCCAAGCATATACTTATTTATTTATATACCATCTTTATTAAATATAAATATTAATCAAACAATTGGTAAAAGTGATGGTTTTGAAAATTCAGATTTACCAAATCCACATATCTATTGCCACATAAATGGTAATAATAACACTTATCTATCATATGAAAATTCAGGTTTATTAGAATTTTCTAGAATAGATATTAATAAAGGGGTTTATTCAGGCACTTTCAATGTTACACTTAAAAATAAAAATAATGAAAATGATTTAATTGAAATTACAAATGGACGATTTGACATCAATCTAAATACAGTAAATAAATAAAAAAGCAGTTGCTACCAACAACTGCTCAATAAAATAGTTAAACATAACAAACACAAAATTATTAACATTTAACAACTCAAAATTATGAAAAAATTTACATTTTGTATCCTTTTAATGATACTATCACTACAACTACAAGCACAAATTACCAATGGTACTTTTACAGAAGAAATAGACGAGCGCATTAAAAACCTAAGCAAGAGTACAATAACCACTAATATTTTAATAAACAGAATATTTTCTTTTGCTAAAATTAATGAGTTTAACCAAGGTGTACAAATAGATACTTCTTCTTATACCCATTTTACACAAGCTTGGGACGAATTATACAGAGCTTCTTACACTAAAAACACCTCTTAATCATTAAAACTAATATTATAAAAAAACAATTACACAATTAAACAAAATAACACTTAAACAATTTTTATTATGAAAACAACATTTTTAAAAACAACACTTTTACTTTTCGTAATAACCTTTTTTAATTGCGAAAACAACGACCCACAAGACCAATTACCACCAATTACACAAACTGGTGCAAATACCTTTGGTGCTATTGTAAATGGTAAAGTGTTTATACCGAAAGATAAAACAGGGTATTCTCCTCCTGGTGGAGGTACACCAAGAGGTTTAGAAATTCGTGGTAATAGTAGAACATTTGTTATAGAAGCAAATAATTATAAGAATATATATATATACCACAAGATTTACCTAATGAGGAAACGTATAATTTTCAGAATAGTACAGGTGTTGAATATAGCTTAAATGAACCTGATTTTGCGCACATATATGCCATTGTTAATGGTATTAAATATTTAAGTTTTCAAAATTCTGGTTCAATTTCTTTTTCTAAAATTTCTTTTAAGGATGGGATTTACGCAGGTACTTTTAATGCAAAATTAAAAAATAAGGACAATGAAACAGAAATAATAGAAATTACTGATGGTAGATTTGATATATAAATTTAAAAAAGTAGTTGCTACCAACAACTGCTTAACAAAAAGTTAAACATAACAAACACAAAATTTACAAGCGCTGAAATTATTTCAGTGTCTAACTTAACATTTCAAAATTATGAAAAAAATTATAACTGGCATTCTACTACTCTTTTTTGCAATACAATTTCAAGCTCAAACTACTTTAGAAAAGTACACAACAGCAGTAGATACTAAATTACAAAATATAGATAAAAGCTCCATTACTTCTAATATATTGTTAGATAGAGTTATCTCTGTTTCAAGTATTGTAGAGTTTAACCAAGGTGTAAGGCAAGATACTACCTCTTTTACGCATTTTAAACAAGTGTGGTATGAGTTAAACAGAGCATTTTACACTAAAAACACCTCTTAATCATTAAAACTAATATTACAAAAAAACAATTACACAATTAAACAAAATAACACTTAAACAATTTTTATTATGAAAACAAAACTTTTAAAAACAACACTTTTACTTTTTGCTCTTACATTTTTTAATTGCGAAAACAACGACCCAGAAGACCAACTAACACCAATAACACAAACTGGCGCAAATACCTTTAGTTGTATTATAAATGGGGAAATTTTGATACCAAAAGATGCAAGAGGAAATTTAGGAGGACCTGGAGGACCTCGAAAAGGATTAAGTGTCTATTATTTTCAAAATAAAAACTTTGAAATAGATGCTGGAAACTTTAGAGATACTGGAGGTGATAATATATATATAAATATAAATAATTTAAATTCTATTGGGACTTATAATTTTGGTTTAAGTTCCTCTCAACCTGCATCCACATTTAAACCTGATTACCCTCATTGTTGGGTAGGGATTTCTGATAAATTAGATAATGAAAAAAGATATTTATCCGACACTAATTCAGGTACTATAACTATAACAAGATTAGATAATGATAACAAGATAATATCAGGAAAATTTGAATTAACTGTTTTTAACAGCAATGACTCTAACGAAATTATAAGAATTACCGAAGGTAGATTCGATATTAATCTAAATACTGTAAATAAATAAGAACGGCTACGTCAACAGCCGTGAAATATTAAAAACAACAAACTCAAATTTATTAACATTTAACAAATTAAAATTATGAAAAAAATTACATTTTGTATCCTTTTAATGATACTATCATTACAGCTACAAGCGCAAATTACCAATGGTACTTATACAGAAGAAATAGACGAACGTATTAAAAACCTAAACAAGAGAACTATAACCTCAAATATTTTAATAAACAGAGTCTTTTCTTTTGCTAAAATTAACGAGTTTAACCAAGGTGTACAAATAGATACTTCTTCTTATACCCATTTTACCCAAGCTTGGGACGAATTATACAGAGCATTTTACACTAAAAACACCTCTTAATCATTAAAACTAATATTACAAAAAAAAAATTACACAATTAAACAAAATAACACTTAAACAATTTTTATTATGAAAACAACATTCTTAAAAACAACACTTTTACTTTTTGCAATAACCTTTTTTAATTGCGAAAACAACGACCCACAAGACCAATTACCACCAATTACACAAACTGGCGCAAATACATTTGGTGCTATTGTGAATGGTAGGGTATTTGTACCTAAAGATTCTTTTAACTTTACACCTGGAGGTGGTACAAATAATCTTGAAGTAAACATTGGTGAAAATTTTATTAAAAATAAAGGTGATGATAAATGGCTTATCAAAACATATAATGCTAAAGATACTCCAAGTACATATATCTTTTTATATCTACCTACACTCAAAAATAATAAAACTAAACATACAATAGATGAAAGCGACGGGAGTGGTAGATCTAACTTATCAAATGCTCATATATATTGTCTAATTGATAAATCAAATCGTCAGTATAGGTCATTTTATAATTCTGGTAATTTAGAATTTACTCGTTTAGATATAACAAATAGTATTTATTCAGGAACTTTTAGCGTAAAACTAAAAAACAAAGATGATGAAAATGATATAATTGAAATTACAAATGGACGATTTGACATCAATCTAAATACAGTAAATAAATAAAAAGCAGTTGCTACCAACAACTGCTCATAATAATTAAATACTAACACAAATAATTAACATTTAACAATTCAAAATTATGAAAAAAATTACATTATGTATGCTGTTAATGATACTATCATTACAACTACAAGCACAAATTACCAATGGTACTTATACAGAAGAAATAGACGAGCGAATTAAAAACCTAAACAAGAGTACAATAACCTCTAATATTTTAATAAACAGAGTCTTTTCTTTCGCTAAAATTAATGATTTTAACCAAGGTGTACAAATAGATACTTCTTCCTACACCCATTTTACACAAGCTTGGGACGAATTATACAGAGCATCTTATATTAAAAACATAATTAAAGAAAATGAACTTGACCTAATTTTAGAAAGTAGAAAGTACCAAGCAAATGTGGTGCCTATTGGCATTATTAACACCGAGTTTCACGAATTTAATTTTGGTACCAAACTAGCAAATACCAATGTAACTTTTAATGAAACTACAGGTTTATTTGCTAACATTGCTGGTAAAAACCCGTTTATAAAAAGGCAAACTACTATTATTAGTCCATTAGTTACAAGGGTAACAGGAAATACTATTCAATTTAAAACTGATCATTTATTTAGGTTATACAAATTGGGCAAACAGATTAAAACCTTACAATTAGTTACAAATGGCAGTATTTATAATCTTATCTCAAATTATAATTTTAATACGAGTACTTTTTCTACTATATACTCCTCTTCTGGTATAAAAACCTTACGTTTTAACATTACGTATGCAGACAATACTACAAAAACAACATACGCAAATGTGTATGTAAATATGATTGCAACTACTTTAGCAAAAAATAGCACAAACACATCTGAATTATTGCCTATTGAAGCAGATGATGATTTGGCATTTAAAGGCTATGAACTTGGAGACCAATTAGAAAAAGGAAAAAATGAATATAGAATTTATTATAGTGATGCCTCTAAAACCATAGACAAACCTTTATATATTATTGATGGTTATGATCCAGGTGATACAAGAAAAATAGAACGAGAAGATGATGGACACGATGTAAGTAAAGAAAGTATTTTAGAATTGATGAGTTACGACCACGATAAAGACTCTATTACTCCAAAAAAAGATATGATTAAAGAATTAAACCTTTTGGGTTATGATATAATTGTAGTAAACCACACTAGAGATTCTATTGGTAGTTATACTGTAAACATACCACTTTACAGCTTAAACTTTACCAGAACAATTTATAGAGATGCCGGTAGTGATTATATAGAAAGAAATGCCTTTACATTTATTAGTTTAATGCGTCATATAAAAAGCATACAACAAGGTAATGAAGAAGCTGTTGTAATTGGCCCAAGTATGGGTGGTTTAATTTCTAGATATGCTTTGGCATATATGGAGAAAAAATTAGCAGAAACTGGAGATAATGCTAAATGGAATCATAATACAAGGTTATGGGTAAGTTTTGATAGTCCTCATCAAGGAGCAAATATACCTATTGGTTTACAAAAAGGCATTGAGTATTTTGCAGATGAATTAGATAATAAAGGAGGTCAAAAATTTATAGACGACCAATTAAGCAGACCTGCAACAAAACAGATGTTGGTAAATCATTATACAAATAATAGCAATTTGCCAGTTGGTGCTCCAAACTTTAGAAATCGCTTTCAAAATGATTTAGACAATTTAGGAATGCCACAAAATTTGAGAAAAGTAGCATTACTTAATGGCAGTATGTCTGGAGTACTGAATGGAATTTCTGAAGCACAATATCTTCAAATTAATACAAGAATACCAATATTTGGTTCTAGTTCTCCTATTATACAAAATAAATTTTATCACAACACAAATAAAAAAAATGGAAGTCAAAATTATTTAACTTTTAATGCTGGTGGTTTTTATTTAAATTTTTTGTTTTTTAAAATTTATATAATAGCACAATCTAAAAAATATTCTACTCCCAGCAGTAAAGGTAGCTATGATATTGCACCTGGAGGTTACTTTAATGCACAATCAGAATTGGCCAATGAAGCACAGGGTTCTTCCTTTTTTACAATTTTTGGTTGGAATTATTGGAGAACATTAACAACTACTGCTTATGTTTTAGACCCAACTCACAGTTTCATCCCAACAAAAAGTGCATTAGCTTACACAGGTAGTGATGTTTTAGATGAAGTTATTGGTAATAAAGATAGACATTGTACAGGTGAAACACCTTTTGATAATTATTTTGCTCCAGAACAAAATGAACCACATATTACATTAACAACAGAAAATGTAGCTTGGTTAAAAGCAGAGTTAGATGTTGATAATACAGATAAACCTTTACCCATAGTTTATGATACAAAAATGACGGGAAATATAAGTGCTGTACCTGGGCAAAACTTAACATATAGTGTCACAGATATTGGTGAGAATACAACTTATGATTGGTTTTTTGATGTTGATGGTTACACGGGTACAAATATTGGTGGATGGCGCATTATTTCTAATAATGGCAATAAAATAGTTGCAAAAGCAGGCAGCCCTGGTCTGGCTGTGGTTGTATGTAAAATAACAAGTACAAATATGTGTTCATCATCTGTAAAATATACGTATGTTAATGTAAGTCCATCTAGTGATGGTGACGGTGACGGTCAAAGTACCTGCAATGATGCATTAAGATTTAGCTCTAATCCTATGAGGTCCAATAATTCTTTAAATAAAGTTTATATAGATTCAGACCCATGTAACGGTAATTTTGCATTAGAAAAAACTTACAAACCTGAAAAAACATACTATAATATTTCTATTCATAATGTTTATGGAGAAATAGTATACTCAAAAAACAAAAGAGTTTAGTGTTAAAACCTTAAAAAAAGGGAGATCATGTAATCTCTGTAACAATGTTTACCTGTTCCGAGACAAAAAATTTTAATACAAATGGTTATTATCCAATTTCTAACCATCTAATTATTCAAGTTAGCTTTACATACAAAGATGATTATGTAACAAAAGATTATAAATCTAAAGAATATGCTGTAAATATTGCTTTGGATTCTACCAATAACTCACAAGATAAAAAATTCTATTTAGAAAGTTTTTTTGGCTTTAGTGCTTGTAAATTAAAAAATACTAGTATTAAAGAAATGAATAGTTATGCCAACTTTAGATAGGATAAATTTTTTTCGTAACTAAGCTTTAATACTAAATTTGATATTAATAATGCATTAAACAGAAACTACTTTTCGTAACATTCTCCTGTAAGATTAGAGTACATACTTTACAGTAAAATTACACTTAATAACTTTAGAGATGATTCTAGAAATGATAGCTTAGAATATCTATCATAAAACCCAAATCTATGGGTTATTAGTATAGATAAAAATGTAAGTTATGATTTAAAAAGTGTAACTTTTAATGTTTTTTGGCTCTTATCATGCCCCAACAAATGCTGTTTCTGCTTTTACAATCGGGGACACCTATATGGGTTTGGAAATTAATTAGCGTAATTTTTTTAAATAAACAACAGATGTATCGGTAAAAATTTACCCTACAGAAATCTGCTTTTGAAAGGCATAATACACTCTTTTAGCTGCTTGCTCTTCTGCTTTCTTTTTAGAGGTTGCTCTGCCTTTTGCAACTTGTTCGCCGTCAATACTAATTTTAACGCTAAAGTGTTTTATTGTCTCATTACCTGAGTCTTCGTAGGTATCAAAATTGTACTTCTTTTTTTGTTTTTGGCACCACTCTATAATTAAACCTTTGTAGCTTGTAATTTTACCTTCTAGTTTTGCAATATCAACATAAGGCACAATTACATTTTGATAAATAAATTTCTGACAAGAATTATAGCCTTTATCTAAATAAATAGCACCAATTAAAGCTTCAAAAATATTACCATGAATATTATCGCCCACATTTGCTTGGTCTATATTACTTTTTACAAAACGGATTAAGTTTAAATCTTTTCCTAACTCGTTTAAATGCTCTCTGCTTACAATTTTAGAACGCATTTGCGTAAGATATCCTTCTGAACCCGTAGGAACTTTCTTATATAAATAAGCAGCTATTACAGAGCCTAAAATAGAATCTCCTAAAAACTCTAAACGTTCGTAATTTATAGGATTTCCTTTACTATCTATAATTTGAATAGATCTGTGAGTAAATGCTTTTTTATACCTATTGATGTTTCTTGGAGAAAAACTGATTACTTTTTTTAATTCGTTATATAATTCTTGATCTTCTTGAGAACGAGATGTAACTATTTTACGAATAAAATTCATAAACTATTCGTCTAACTTTTTAAAGGCTACGCAAGCATTATGACCTCCAAAACCGAACGTATTACTCAAAGCTATTTTAATATCTCTTTTTTGAGGTTTATTTAGCGTAAGATTTAATTCTGGATTAATATTCTCGTCTGCAGTAGTATGATTTATTGTTGGTGGCACAATACCATGTTGCATTGCTAAGATAACAGCAATAGATTCTATAGCACCCGCAGCACCCAATAAATGCCCTGTCATAGATTTTGTAGAATTTATATTAATATTCTTGGCATGTGCTCCAAAAACTTGAGAAATTGCTTTTAATTCTGCAACATCACCTAAAGGAGTAGAAGTACCATGCGTATTAATATGATCTACATCTTCTGCTTTAATACCAGAATTTTCTAAACAGTTTTTCATTACTGCAATCACTCCAATTCCTTCTGGATGTGGAGCCGTCATATGATACGCATCCGAAGACATACCGCCACCTATAACTTCTGCATAGATTTTAGCTCCTCTTGCTTTTGCATGTTCATATTCTTCTAAAATAAGCGCACCTGCTCCTTCTCCTAAAACAAAACCATCACGTTCTGCGTCAAAAGGTCTAGAAGCTGTTTCTGGGCTTTCGTTTCTTGTAGATAAAGCGTGCATAGCATTAAAACCACCCATACCTGCAATAGTTATTGCAGCTTCAGAGCCACCAGTAACAATTACATCACAATAACCTAATCGAATATAGTTTAAAGCATCTATCATTGCGTTTGCAGATGATGCACAAGCAGAAACTGTAGTATAGTTTGGTCCCATAAATCCGTTTTTAATGGAAATATTACCAGGAGCAATATCTGCTATCATTTTTGGGATAAAGAAAGGGTTAAATCTTGGTGTTCCGTCTCCAGCTGCAAAGTTTAATACTTCGTTTTGAAAAGTTTCTAAGCCACCAATTCCTGCTCCCCAAATTACGCCAACGCGTAATTTGTTAATTTTGTCTAGGTCTAATTTAGAATCTGCAATCGCTTCATCGGAAGCAACCATTGCGTATTGCGTAAATCGGTCCATTTTACGAGCCTCTTTTCTTTCGATAAAATCTTCGACGTTAAAGTTTTTTAGCTCACATGCAAAACGAGTTTTGAACTTGGCAGCATCATAATACGTTACAGGCGCTGCTCCACTAACTCCGTTAATTAAGCTATTCCAATACTCTTCAATATTATTTCCTATTGGCGTTAATGCGCCAAGTCCAGTAATTACTGCTCGTTTTAATTGCATATAAAAATTACTTTTTTGCTGCTTCTATATAGCTAACTGCTTGACCAACAGTTCCAATATTTTCTGCTTGATCATCTGGAATTTGAATATCGAATTCTTTTTCGAATTCCATAATCAACTCAACAGTATCCAAAGAATCTGCTCCTAAATCGTTTGTGAAGCTAGCTTCTGTTGTTACTTCATTATCGTCTACGCCTAATTTGTCTACGATGATAGCTTTTACTCTTGATGCAATGTCTGACATAATTCTGTTTTTTTAAAAATTTAAATCGACGCAAAAATACAAATCTTATTAATTCTAACTAACTTTTTGCGTGTAAAATGATTACTAAAGATAAATAAAAAACTTTAATCTACTCTTAAAATAACCACAATGTTAATAATTATTCTTTTTTTTGTAGTCTAGATGTATAGTTATGAGGCGTATTGTAGTTTTTGCTTCTGGTTCTGGAACGAACGCAGAAAATATTATAAAATTTTTTAATTCCACCAAAATTGCCAAAGTTACACAGGTACTCTGTAACAATGAACACGCCAAAGTTTTTGAAAGATGTAAAAGACTAAATGTTAACTGTTTACTATTTAATAAAGAGCAGTTTTTAAAGGAAGATACCATCTTAAATATCTTAAAAGAGCAAGCAGACTACATTATTTTAGCTGGTTTTTTATGGAAAATTCCAACTAAAATTATTGAAGCTTTTCCAAAAAAAATCATTAACATTCACCCTGCATTGTTACCAAAATATGGCGGAAAAGGGATGTACGGAATGAACGTTCACAAAGCTGTTAAAGAAAATAATGAAAAAGAAACAGGCATTACAATTCACTTTGTAAGTGAAAATTACGACGAAGGAGCCATTATTTATCAGGCAAAAACAGCTTTAAATGAAAATGATACGCCAGAAACCATCGCAGAAAAGATTCATTTGCTAGAAAAAAGATATTTTTCTAGAATTATTGAGCGTGTAATTTTAGATGTTAATGAGTAAAAAGAAATTTTATGTAGTTTGGCGAGGAAGAAAAACGGGTGTTTTTACTTCTTGGAACGTTTGTAAAAGACAAATTGATGGTTTTGAAGGGGCACAATACAAATCGTTTGCTATTTTAGAGGAAGCCGAAATTGCATCCACTAAAAACTACGAACTTTATAAAGGCAAAAACACAAAAACAGCTGTTTTATCATCCGTAGAAAAAGAAAAATTTGGCAAACCTATTTTAGAAAGCATTTCTGTGGATGCTGCTTGTGCTGGAAACCCAGGAAAAATGGAATATAGAGGTGTTTTTACACATAGTAAAAAACAAATTTTCTTAATGGGTCCTTTTCAAAAAGGGACAAATAATATTGGCGAATTTTTAGCTTTAGTGCACGGAATTGCGCTTTTAAAAAGCAAAAACAAAGAAGATATTCCTATTTATTCTGATTCTAAAATTGCCATGAGTTGGGTAAAACAAAAAAGGTGTAAAACCAATATGCATTTTGATGTTTCTAACAAAGACTTGTTAGATTTGATAAAAAGAGCCGAAAATTGGCTAAAAGAAAACACCTACAAAAACCCAATTTTAAAATGGGAAACGAAAGCTTGGGGAGAAATTCCTGCGGATTTTGGAAGGAAATGATTTTAGTTGGCAGTATTCAGTTATCAGTTATCAGTTATCAGTTATCAAGATTAATACATCTACAAATTATAGCCTACAGAAATCATTACAATTCTTGGTAAAATAAAAGTTTTACTATCAGAAATTAAGTAATCAGTAAAACTATTGCTTTGTTTAAATTGTGCATTAAATATATTTTGAGACGTCATTTTATAAGACCAACCAGAGTTTTCTTTTTTGTAAGATAGTGTTGCATTAGCAATTTCGTACACATTTTTTTGACCTAATGTTTTATTCTGATAATTGCTCTGTCTGTAATCGAAATTAAAAATAAATCCTTTTAAAAAATCGTAATCTATAATTACAAATGGTTCTGTAGTTACAAATTTTGAGGTGTTTAAACTTGATGTAAATTTACCAACATCGGTTCTAATGCCTAGTTCAATTTTTGGGAAATTATCGAACAAGGTTTCTACCGCAAATTCATAATCATACCCATTATTTTTATTGGTTTGTAGAGTAGTATTGATTTCTTGTATGTATGTTGCGTTGTTAAAACCAACATCAAACTTATATTTTAATTCTTTAATGGTTTTTTCTAAATGGATATTTCCTCTAAGATCTTCGGATGGATTGTTAAACATTTTAACCGTTAAAAACTGATTGATATCATTAAAATCTACTGTGCTTCTAACGCTTTTTATTTGTTTGTTGTAATTTAAATTTGCATGCAACATAATACCTCTGTACAAACTAAATCTACTAAAATAAGCTCTTGCAGCGTGATACAAATTGTTTTCTAAAGTTTCATTTCCTTTAAAAACGGAATTATACGATTGTAAATAAAAACGATCTGCAAATTTACTAGCATCAGAAAAAGAAGTTTTTAAATTGTAATTCAGTTTTAATTTTTTTGATTTATTAAACTCAATATCGGCTAAAAAATCTGGTAGAACCACCCATTTATTATTTTCTAAATTAGTTTGGTTGGCTAAGTTCCAATTATAATTATGTACTTCTACACCTTGTTTTACAGTAAAAATACCGGTTCTAAATTTATAGTGCATTCCTAAAAACACATCGTTCAATTTAAAATTTAGGTCATTTCCAAATCCGCCATTAGCGAAATTATTTAGAGAACCATCATCTAAAGTTTGGCTGTCATCAGTTAAAAAATCTTCGCTTATAAATTTATTCCCAACAGTTGTATAGATGTGATTGCTGTTGTTAATTTCCCAAAAATGTTTTAAAACAACATCTATATTTTGTTCTTGATTATTTTTAAGCTGATGAATTCGTAATACATCTTGGCTGTTATCCGCAGGGATTAAACCTTGTAAAATTGGACTTTGTGTTTGCCAAAAAGCAGCATTATTATTTTTATCAAATACATAACTAAACACAGAAGAAAAGGTGTGTTTGTCATTTTGCCTTTTATGCCATTCTATATTTTGATTGATGTAGGTTGCTGTTAAATCTCTATCTGTAGCAATGGTATTTGTGTTTGCATTAATTAGAGAAACCAAACTATTGTTGTTGGTGTTATTGGTTCTTTTTACTTGACTTCTTACATGCCATTTTTCTAAAGAGTTTGGTGTGTATTCTAAATTTAAATTACCGATACCTAATAAATTATCTGCAGTTATAGTATTGGTTCTTTGCTCTGTAAATGTGGTATATTCATTTACATTTTCTACAAAACTACTAGTGTTTGAGTTGCTAAAAATTGCATAGCCAGAAACATCTAATTTTTGCGTGGCTACTTTTGTAATGTTAATTGCACCAAATTTTTGCTTGCTACTTACCACATCATTGCTCTCCATAAATTGAGAAAAATCGCCACCTTTCCAACTAAAATTACTGCTAAAAATGGCATTTATTCCTCCAGAAAAACTCATATAATCTTTAAACGTAAATGTTTTTTCGCCAATATTATTGCTATTTCCTATAAAATTTACATTGGTTTTGGGCGAATAATAAAACAAATTAGCACTAGTTTTATAAAACTCTTTATTGCCTTTACCAGCTTCTACATCACCAAAAACAAAACGTTTTTTATCTTCTTTTAGCTGAATATTCATTGCCATTTCATCAGAATCTGTTAATCCTTTTAAAAATGCAACCTCGTTATAATTGTCAATCACTTGCACATTACCAATAGCATTTGCAGGAATATTATCTACTGCTAATTTAGAATTACCTCCAAAAAACTTTTTGCCATCTACTAACATGGTTGTAACTTTTTTACCTTGTACAGTTACGCCTCCGTTTTTATCTACTTCTACTCCAGGTAATTTTTTAAGTACATTTTTTAATTTACGTTCTGAACCATCTGTAAATTTATCTGTTTTATAAGTGGTAGTATCTCCACGAACTGTAACTGGCATTTCTATAATTACCTCATCTAATTGCTCTGAAGATTGCTGTAACGTAAAGTTTTTAGTAGCAGCTTTTAAAGCTATAAACTGGTATTCTATGGGTTTGTAGCCTAAATAAGAAATACTAATAGTTATAGTATCTCCATGCGCTAACAACAACTTATAATAACCTTCGTTATCTGTTATTGCAAATTGCAAATTTTTAGAAACGTCTTTGGGTTTTGCAATTACATTTGCATAGGGCAAAGGGTTTTGTAAACTGTCTTTTACTGCCCCAGAAAGTGTTATTTTTTGGGAGAAGGTTGTTGTTGATATAGCAAATAGAAAGATAAATAGGAGGTTTTTTTTCATAAAGTTTTTAATGTTTACTCTTGTAATTTTATACTTTTAATTACCAAAAACACTCTTTTTTGCTTTGTCCATAATTACTTCATATTCTTCTTTACTTACTCTTTTACCTCCTTTTGGTTCTTCAATTTTAATTACTTCTTTAGGATTTAAAACTATTTTAGAGGCATTAAAAATTACATTTCCTATTTCTAACTCTAAAATTAAACCCGGTAAACCATATTCACCTTTTGGCCCAAAACCTAAAGGAATACTTGGAGTATACCAAGCAATTACTTTACCATTACTTCTTGTTGCTTTATAGGATTTATATCCATTTATGGTTTTTGTTTCTTGTGTTAATTGCCATTCTAAATAGGTATTATCAAAAATGAAACACTCCCCTAAAGCTTCGCAATCTTTTATTAAATAGGTTTTATTCTTATCGTTGAAATAGTATTCTCTTTCACCACCACTAACTGTTTTTAAAACTCTTTGTCCTAAATCATTAATATCTACATCTAATTTATTTTCTACTACAAATAAAGCTTCTCCTTTAGAAAATGATATAGTAGAATTTATAGATTTTGTATATAGAAATACTTTGTCTAAAGATTCTATGACATTTTTATTTTTTATACTTTTTCTTTTATTCGTTAAATATTCATCTAATTTTTTACTGTTAATTTTAGATTTATAATAGATTATTCCTTCTGTTTTTTGCGCGTTTAGATTTGAGTACACAAAACAGAGAAGCACTAATATGGTTATCGTTAATTTTATCATTTTTATATATTTAAAATGACTAGAGTAAAACTCTAGTCATTAATTAATTATTTATTTATTAACATTGACGAGCTGCAATACAAGCTCCATAAAAATCTCTCCAAAGACCATATAGTTCACCATTTACACTTCTATCTTCAACGTCTTCGGAAAAAGCAAGTGCGCCAGCTCTAGCGTCACTATTACACTCGCTATAACAACCAAACTCTTCCACTACTTCAATAGCTACTTTTGTTGTTGGTAAAATTTCATCATTAGTAGCTGTTGCATTCATAAAACTCATTCCTGTTGCTAGTACAAATACTAGACTTAATATTACTTTTTTCATAATTCATCTGTTTTAAGGTATACTTGACTTTTATTTAGTATCAAGTACTATAAAAATTTTGTTTTTTGGAAGTTTTATTTTAAGAAAAACCCTCCAAAAACTTCTAGAAAAAAGCTTACTTTTGTAGCCTTCCTCTGTTTGTTGTTGTTTATTTACATAAGCAGCTGTTTTAAGTTGTACATTTATTTGCAAGATTTTTATATTTCTTAATTCCGCAAGCGGAGGTTTTTTATTTTAAAATACTTTTTTAGAAACAACTGTTGTTTCCATAAAAATACAATCGATACATTTTTTTCGAGAATTCTTCTTGTTTTAGGATTCTAATAACAAGATTTTTAGCAATTTTCTCTTTATCGAATTTCAGAAATGTTTTTGGTTAAAAAAAATAAATAGCTTTCCATTTTGGACTAATGGTTTCTGGGGAGGCGGTTTTATACCTAAAAACTAGTAGTCCAAAATGCAACGTGAAAAATGAATTAAAATATTGATTATAAATATTTTACGTTAAAATAAAGTGTATATTATCACTTATTTTTTTACTTAAAATTAGTATTTTATCAGGTAAAAAAACTTTTTTTGAGCTTACTTTTATGCTTGAGAACTTCTTTTTTTATGGTTTTTAAATAGAAATAACGAGATTTAAATAACATTTAAACAATAGTATCTCCTTGCGCTAACAACAATTTATAATAGCCTTCGTTATCTGTAATTGCAAATTGCAGGTTTTTAGAAACGTCTTTGGGTTTTGCAATTACATTTGCATAAGGCAAAGGGTTTTGTAAGCTGTCTTTTACAAAACCTGTTAAGGTTACTTTTTGGGAAAAAATAGCTGTTGAAAAAATTAAAATTGAAATAAATAGGAGGTTTTTTTTCAAATGTTAAATTATTTATGATTAATATATTTCATTAATTTTTTTTACAAGTAGTTTTAAAAATAATTGTAGATAACAAAAAGGAGTTAAAAATGGATTTATACTAAATAAACTTTTAAGATTAAGTTGCTACTACTAACATATAAATGTAATAGAGTTTTTAATCAATATTTAATTACTGTATAAATATACTTTTTAGAATGTTTTAATCAGTTATAAATTTGCTAGATCATTGCTTCTTATAAAAATCTGGCATTGCTTTTCTTGTTAAAGTTTTGAATTCTTTTTGAGTTAATTGTTTAACTTCTTTTGGTTTATCTATAATAATATTTTCAACAGGATTTAATTCAATTTTAATTGCTGTTATTTTAAATGTATTTTTGTTTAATTCTAAAATTATCCCAGGTAAACCAAAATAATTCATTACTCCATATTGATATGGTATTTTTGGAGCATACCATGCCTCTAAATTAATATTACCACTTTTTTGATTTTTTAAAACAGCTCTATAACATTCAAAACCTTGTATAGTTTTTGTTTCTTGCATAAGTTCCCATTTTGGCAAAATATTTTCTATTAAAAAACACTCATCTAATAAATAGCAATCAAATGTATTATTATTATAACCAGAAAATGAATTGGAAGTATAGTATTTTTTTTCACTACCAGCCATTATGTGTGTTATATTTATTTTTTCATAATCATCTATTACCAATTTGTCGATTACATAATATTCAGATAATAAGTTGTTAAAATTTAAAATTACTTCTACATCTTTAGCCTTTTTATAAATTTCATCAATATCATTTTTTATTTTGAAATTATTTTTTTCTTTGTTATCAATATTATCTAAAGCTTTTTTAGTGCTTGCTATATATGTTATTCTACCCTCAATTTTTTGAGCAAAATTTGTGTATGAACAAAATAGTATAAGGCTTATAATATAATTTTTCATTATTTATTTTTTTAGAAAAACCTACAACTTTCTTATAAGTTGTAGGTCATTTAATTTATATTAACAACCTCTTAAGCATCCAGTATAATACCTCATGTAAATATCCATATAAAATTGATTGTCATTTGGATCATCTTCATTTCTTTCTGCAAAATCAACGACGAGTCCTCTAGCCCAGCCTACACAACGACTTGCACATCCAAAATCTTCTTCAATTTCAATAACTGGTTTTGTTATTGGCAAAAACTCATCATTAGCAGATGAAGCATTCATAAAACTTGTTCCTGTTGCTAGAACAAATACTAAAATTAAAAATACTTTTTTCATAATTTAAAATTTGTAACCTATTTAAGGTTAGTTTGTTATTTTCTTTGAGTTTTTAGTTGATTGCACCAAATTAAAATTCTGTAAAAAATTGGTAGAAAAAAGCTTACTTAAATTGAGTTTCCTCTTCGTGCCTCATCGGAATGAATTTTATATTTCTTAATTCCGCAAGCGGAGGTTTTTTGTTTTAAAATACTTTTTTAGAAACAAATGCTGTTTCCATAAAAATACAATCGATACATTTTTTGAGAATTCTTCTTGTTTTTAGGGCTCCAAAAATAAGAATGATAGCAATTTTCTCTTTATCAAATCTCAGAAATGTTTTCGGTTAAAAAAAATAAATCGCTTTCCATTTTGGACTAATGGTTTCTGGGGAGGCGGTTTTATACCTAAAAACTAGTAGTCCAAAATGGAACGTGAAAAATGGTTTTTTTGTGTTACTTTTGAGAGTTTAGAAAATAAAATGAAAGAAAAAGAGAGAGAAAAAGTTGAAAATTACTATTTTGAAATATTAAGAAAAATAGCAAACAAAAGAGCAGAAGCCGGTTTATCTCAAATAGATTTAGCTTTAAAATTAGGCCTTACTGATAGTGGTTATTTTAAAGTTGAAAAAGGTATAACAAAACTAGACATTCAAAGATTTCTTAGTATTTTGTATAAATTAGATATTTCACCAAAAGAATTTTTTGAAGATTTTAATTAATTGCAACCAACAAGTAGATTTGTTATCAACTAAATAAACTATTTTTTCTTAGTATTTTTGCGCAATGAATTTAATAAACTCCTTTTATAAAATTATTGGTATAAAAGTTGAAACTAGAGAAGCGTTGATGAAAAAATTTTTAATTGTTGGTTTAGGTAATATTGGCGAAAAATACACAAATACGCGTCATAATATCGGTTTTAAAATTGTTGATGAAGTTGCAGACGAACATAAAGTAGTTTTTGAAACAGATACCTTAGGTGATGTAGCTACCTTCCGTTTTAAAGGAAAAACTTTTGTTTTGCTAAAGCCAAGCACTTTTATGAACTTAAGTGGCAAAGCTGTAAAATTTTGGATGCAAAAAGAAAAAATTACTATTGATAATTTATTAGTGGTTACAGACGATTTAAATATAGATTTTGGAACGCTAAGAATTAAAGCCAAAGGAACTGATGGTGGTCATAACGGCCTTAAAGATATTCAAGAAAAATTAGGCACAAGTGTTTATCCAAGATTTCGATTTGGAATTAGCGGTAACTTTTCTAAAGGGCGCCAAGTAGATTATGTTTTAGGCGAATGGACTAAAGAAGAAACAAGTTTATTAATAGAGCGTTTGCCAACATCTGCAAAAATAATTACCTCTTTTGGTACAGATGGTTTGGCAAATACCATGAATGCTTTTAACGGAAAATAAATGCATAAAAAAACTCTTTAGCGTTTACTAAAGAGTTTTTTCTATATAAATTTCTCGATACAATTACGCCAAAAAGCGCAACCAGTCGAACTAAAAGCACTATAAAACTTACTTAAATAGATGCTTTCATTAATTCTCTGTTCATTCTTGCAATGTTGTCTAAAGAAATTCCTTTCGGGCATTCTACCTCACAAGCTCCTGTATTTGTACAGTTTCCAAAACCTTCTAAATCCATTTGAGCAACCATGTTTCTAACTCTGTCTGCTGCTTCTACTTGCCCTTGAGGTAACAATGCGTATTGAGATACTTTTGCACCAACAAATAACATTGCACTCGAGTTTTTACAAGTTGCTACACAAGCTCCACAACCAATACAAGTAGCAGCGTCCATTGCGGTATCTGCAGCGTGTTTAGATATAGGAATTGAGTTTGCATCCTGTGTGTTACCAGAAGTGTTTACAGAAATATAACCACCTGCATGCTGTATTCTATCGAAAGCAGATCTGTTTACAACTAAATCTTTGATAACAGGAAAAGCTGCTGCTCGCCAAGGTTCAATAGTAATAGTATCGCCGTCTTTAAACATACGCATGTGCAATTGGCACGTTGTTACGCCTCTGTCTGGACCATGTGCTTCGCCGTTAATATACATAGAACACATACCACAAATACCTTCTCTACAATCGTGATCAAAAGCAACTGGCTCTTCACCAGAATTTACTAACTGCTCATTTAAAACATCCATCATTTCTAAAAAGGACATATGTTCTGAAATTTCAGTCACTTTATAATCAACCATTTGACCCTTAGTTTTTGAGTCTTTCTGTCTCCAAATCTTGAGTGTTAAATTCATTTTTATTTAGTTTTTGGTTTTTAGTTGTTTGTTGTTAGTTGCTGTTTCCATAAACTAACAACCATCAACCATAAACTATATTATTTATAACTTCTTTCTTTAACTTCTATATTCTCGTACTCTAAAGGCTCTTTGTGCAAAATAGCATCTTTTGGTTCTCCTTTATACTCCCAAGCAGAAACAAATTGAAACTCTTTTAATCTTTTAGCCTCACCATCTTCTGTTTGATGCTCTTCTCTAAAGTGTCCTCCTGCAGATTCTTCTCTTTCTAAAGCGTCTTTTGCAAATAATTCTCCTAATTCTAAGAAATCTGCAACTCTACCTGCTTTTGCTAACTGCTCATTATATTCTGTAGCTGTTCCAGGTACATTTACATTCTGCCAAAAGTCTTTTCTTAATGCAGAAATTTCTTCTATAGCCTCATTTAAACCTTCTGCACTTCTAGACATTCCACATTTATCCCACATAATTTTACCTAGTTTTTTGTGGTAATAATCTACAGAATGGGTTCCTTTATTGTTGATAAAGAATTCTATTCTTTCGGTTACGTCTTTTTCTGCTGCGTCAAATTCTGGAGTATCCGTTGCTATTTTTCCTGTTCTAATATCATCTGCTAAATAATCTCCAATAGTATAAGGTAATACAAAATAACCATCGGCTAAACCTTGCATTAAAGCGGATGCGCCTAATCTGTTTGCACCATGATCAGAAAAGTTTGCTTCTCCAATTGCATAACAACCAGGTATTGTAGTCATCAAATTATAATCAACCCAAACACCACCCATTGTATAGTGTACTGCAGGATAAATCATCATTGGTGTTTCATACGGATTTTGATCTATGATCTTCTCATACATCTGAAATAAGTTTCCGTATTTCGCTTTTACAATTTCCTGTCCTAATTCTTTAATTTTTGCTGCGGATGGATTTTCGATATTATGAATTTTAGCTTGCTCTTTTCCGTAACGCTCAAAAGATGCTGCAAAGTCTAAATACACAGCTTCACCTGTAGCATTTACACCATAACCAGCGTCACAACGCTCTTTTGCTGCTCTAGAAGCAACATCACGCGGAACCAAGTTACCAAATGCAGGGTAACGTCTTTCTAAGAAATAATCTCTTTGATCTTCTGTTAAATCCGTAGGTTTTTTAGTGCCTTCTTTAATCGCTTTTACGTCCTCTAAGTTGTTAGGCACCCAGATTCTTCCATCATTTCTTAAAGACTCAGACATTAACGTTAGTTTAGACTGATAATCTCCAGAACGCGGAATACATGTTGGGTGAATTTGCGTATAACAAGGATTTGCAAAATAGGCTCCTTTTTTATGAATTTTCCATCCAGCGGTAACATTAGATCCCATTGCATTTGTAGATAAGAAATATACATTTCCGTATCCACCAGATGCAATTACAACTGCGTGTGCAGAATGGCGCTCAATTTCTCCTGTAACTAAGTTACGGGCAATAATTCCTCTTGCTTTTCCGTCTACAATTACAACATCTAACATTTCGTGTCTGTTAAACATTTCTATTTTTCCACGCGCAATTTGTCTGTTCATGGCAGAATAAGCACCTAATAATAATTGCTGACCTGTTTGCCCTTTTGCGTAAAAAGTTCTAGAAACTAAAACCCCACCAAAAGAACGGTTGTCTAACAAACCACCATAATCACGTGCAAAAGGAACTCCTTGTGCCACACATTGATCAATAATGTTTGCAGAAACCTCTGCTAAACGATAAACGTTTGCTTCACGAGATCTGTAATCGCCACCTTTTACCGTGTCGTAAAACAATCTATAGGTAGAATCACCATCTCCTTGGTAATTTTTTGCTGCGTTAATACCTCCTTGAGCCGCAATTGAATGCGCTCTTCTTGGTGAATCTTGGTAAGCAAATGCTTTTACGTTGTATCCTAATTCTGCTAATGTTGCAGAAGCAGAACCACCAGCTAAACCTGTACCTACAACTATAACATCGATATGACGTTTGTTTGCAGGGTTTACAAGATTGATATGATTTTTATAATCTGTCCATTTATCTTTAATTGGACCTTTTGGTACTTTTGAATCTAAAGCCATAATTTTATAAGATTAATGGTTAAAGTGATGATAAATTGCAATAAAAATAAAACCTGCTGGAATTATAATTGAATATGCTTTACCAATTGTTTGTAATGTTTTCTTTCTTCCCGCTGTTCCACCCATCGATTGAAATGCCGATGTAAAACCATGCGCTAAATGCAATCCTAAGAAAATAAATGAAACTACATACGCAATAACTCTTGCCGGATGTGCAAATTTATGAACTAACTCTTCGTGATAACGAAAACCATCAACACCTTGCATTGTTCCAGACCAATCGCCTTGAATAAATTTTGTATTGATTTCTGGAAACCAAAAATCGATAAAGTGTAAACCAATAAATGCTAAAATGGTAAGTCCCGTCCAAATCATGTTTCTGCTCATCCAAGTTGAATTTGCAGCACCATTATTTTTTGCATACGAAACATTTCTTGCTCTAGAATTTCTTAACTCTAAAACAAAACCCATTACAAAGTGAAAAACAACTGCAAAAATTAATACAGGTTGCAAAGCAAATTGAACTATAGGATTTGTTCCCATAAAATGTGAAACTTCGTTAAAAGTTTCTGGACTTAAAACTGATAAAATATTTATTGATAAATGCTGTAACAGGAAGAACATTAAAAAAAATGCAGAAAGCGCCATTGCGACTTTTCTTCCAATTGAAGATTTGAAAAATCCGCTCATTGTATAAGTTAGTTAAAATTTTAAACAAATTTACGGCGAAATCGTTTTCAATCCAATAAATAATAGGCTAATTATTTTGTATTTAGAATTGTTATAAATAGTTTGCAGAATCGTTTTGTAAAAAAAACCAAATAAATTGTGTTTTTCTATTCTTTCTTTAAATTGGAATTCACCAAACATTTGTTGTTTTTCCATTTTCCAATTAAAGATTCCTTTGAAATAAGAATTCCGTCACAAGTTAAAAAGTATCCTTTTTTATCTTTTTGAATGATTTTCATTTTCCCTTTCAAAATTGCATTTACCACTCTATAAATTAGTCCATTATTAGAAACTTTACTTCCTTTAAAAATCAATTTTAAGCCTTGTTCGTTATTAAATAAATCCATTTTTGATGAAATTTCATCTGGCACAACTCCGTCTTCTAATTTAAGTTTCTTAAACGTACTATAATTTTCTTTTTCGTGCGCTTTCCCTAAAGAGCGCGCTGCAGATTCGCCAATTTCTTGATGCAATCTTGCCATCCAATACGCATGTCTAAAAGCATCTACTTGTCCGCCTGCAGCATCACCATCTAACAAATTTGTTTTTTTGATAGAATCTGCAACTCTATTAGCTTGCTGAGAAATTTTTAATGCTTTTGTTGCCTTAAAAGGATGAAACAAAACCCACATTTTTTTAGGGCCAGAAAGCTCAAAAAAACTTTTAAAATTAGACTGGGAATTGATTGTTACTGTAAATACTAAAAACAGAATCACACTAATTTTTTTCATTTATATACTATTTTTAACAATCATATATGGCACTCGTTAAAACGAAAATTAAAATCTGTTTTATTTATTCCTTCTACGTTATAAAAAGTTCCCCTTTTGTGAACTAGCAATTTTACAAACACGAATTTAGCAAATGTTCGTTTTACATGTTAGTACGAATCTAATTTTCATACTTCAAAAGTTCTTCTAGTTCTAATAATTCAGACTTTTCAGGAAATTGATTTATTAATTTATCGAGTAATTTTTTTCCTTTCTTACAATCTTCGAATTCATTTTCACATCTCAAGCTATATGCATGGGCTAACCGATAATATACAGTATAATCATTGGGTAAAAGCTCAAAAGCTCTCTTATATTCAAAAATTGCATTATACCAACTTCTTTTTTTTAACCAATAATCTCCCTTTGCAATAAGCAAAAGACTCCTTTCAATTTTATTATCTAGTTCAATTTTTTTAGTTTTTTCTTTTGCAATGGTATAATTCTGAATAAAATTATAGGTAATAAAACCAACGATCAAAAACAAAAAAAGAAATATGTTGTAAAATGCATGCCAATTTTTCCTTCTTTCTCTGATAATTTGAATACGAATAGCTCTTAATTGCTTTTTAGTCGCTTTTTTTAATTCTATTTCACCACCGGCAGATTTTATATATGCACGTTTAAGACTCAGAAAAGTTCTTTCGGGTCTAAACATATTTTTTTTTCTGAGTAATCTTTTATTATTACTCAAACTAGTTAACATCCCTTGAATACTTCCTTCTCCTGGCAATATTTTCTGATTTTAATGTTTTCTAACTTGATCTGTATTGTTCATTGCGTGTTTTAAGTAATTAATTTTATACAGTCTTTTAAACCGTTTTTATTCAACTATTTCTTTCTTGTTAATTTTAAAAATGCAAACGCCTAAAACAATGGTCAAGGAATAAATTAGCACCCAAATTGTTTGTTCTGACCATTTGGTTATAAATCCATTATCGACTATATAAAAGGTAATCCAAACAGATGAAAAGGAATAAAGTGATAATATTATCTTGTCTTTCCAATTAGAGAATTTACTTTTTAAACTCCTTTTAATTAGCCAAAAAATTATCATAGCTGGCATTGACGAAAGTAAACCTATAATAATCATTACAAATATTATTTCAGAAGAATTCAATATGCTATCGAAACTAGATTCATTAATAATAACGCCTAAAATTAATGCTATTATAAGAGGCGAAATTATTATTGTGAACAACCAAACTTTGATAACATATTTCATTTACTCATTTTTTTAATCTTTAAATTTTCATAAGCTAACAGTAACATCTAATTCAACCCATTTAATTTTAAGAAAATCTTTGTTAACTTTTAAAATCACTCCATTTTCATAAAAGCACTTCCCTTAATTTTTATTAAATTTCCTTTGAGTGTATTTTCTGATCATTAAAAAAACCTACTATATAAAACTCATTTTCCGTAATTCTAAAGTTAGCATTTCCGCCTTTTGTTGATCCCAAAATTCCGAATAATATTGCTTTGTAGATTCTCTTTCTCAAATGCACTACACTTTATTTAATCTCAAATTCAGCTGTAGCTTCCTCAATTTTAACGGTATATTTTCCCGTTGGCAAATAATACACATCGTTTTTAGCTTTTTCAATTTTCACTTCTTTATTTGCTTTTTCAAACGCTTTTTTGCCCTTATCAGAAAAGGAAGCGTCAAAAATTACTTCGTTGAAACCTTTGTCTGCATCCACAGAAACTGAGTTGACTTTTTCAGTTCCTGAATAAATATCAACAGTTACTTTTTTAGTTTCATTTGTATAGAATGGAATGTTGATTTCTGGTACATTTAAATCGGACCATTTACTCCAAGAACTTCCCCAAGAATCTCTTTTTCTAATCGAATTAATCGCAAAAACATGCGCCGATTTTGCTGCTAACTCATCCGTAAAAAGCTGTAAAGATTCAATGTCTGCTTTGTATAAACTACGACCGTGTGTTGCAACTATTAAATGTT
Source organism: Polaribacter glomeratus (assembly GCF_002954665.1). GTDB lineage: Bacteria > Bacteroidota > Bacteroidia > Flavobacteriales > Flavobacteriaceae > Polaribacter > Polaribacter glomeratus. The sequence goes on from NZ_MSCM01000002.1 coordinate 582,166, forward strand.
TTGCCGTTGGCTGAATGACCAAATCATGCACTGCAACATTTGGTAAATTTTTACTGAAAGCTTGCCAGGAATTTCCGCTATTAAAAGAAACATACAAACCATTATCTGTACCAAGATATAACAAGTTTTCGTTTGCTGGGTCTTCTTTAATTACGTTTACTGCTGCTGTTGGAATCGATTCACCAATATTTCTCCAAGTTTGCCCAAAATCATCAGACATATACACATACGATGTAAAATCATCAAAACGATACCCATTTAAAGTGACATACACTCTTTCTTTTTTGTGAGCCGAAGCGACTACTCTAGAAACCCATAAATCTTGGGGTAATAAATCTGATATTTTTGTCCAAAAACCTCCTCCATTTTTAGAAACATGTACAAATCCATCATCTGAACCTGTGTATAATAACCCGAATTGAAACGGACTTTCGGCAATTGCTGTTAAGGTACCGTAAGCCACATTTCCTTTTTTACCACCTGTTGTTAAATCATCAGAAATCGTTTCCCAGTCATCGCCTTTATTTAAAGATCTGTGTAATTTATTACCCCCTAAATATAAAATATCTTGATTGTGTTTCGATAACAAAATTGGCGTTTGCCAATTAAAACGATACGGATTTTCGCCTAAAACGTGCTTAGGCTGAATGTATTTTTGATCGTTTGCTGCTCTATCAATTCTAAAATAATTTCCAAATTGAAAACCTGTATAAACGATATTTGGGTTTCTATCATCCACCTGAACCTGCATGCCATCGCCACCCATAATTGACTCGTACGGATTTTGACCAGATTGTTGCCAGCTGTTATCAATTCTTGCATTATTATTGGCTACCCAAACACCGTTGTCTTGCAAACCGCCATAGACTTTGTAATTTTTTTGATTGTATGCATATACAGAATAGAATTGCCCAACAGCAGCATTATTTAGTTTTGTCCAACTTTCACCGTCGTCATAAGAAAGATTTAAACCACCGTCATTTCCGTTTAGTAAATGACCCGGTTTTTTAGGATTTACCCACAATGCTTGATGATCTGAATGCACATTTTCTTTGCCGATGGATGTAAAGCTTTTTCCGCCATCTTTCGATTTTAAAATAGGAACACCTAAAATGTAAATTCCGTTTTCATCTCGATGGTCTACTCTAATTTCCCCAAAATAATAACCGTACGAAGAATACAATCCGTCTAAATGATCCTCATGCGTTTTTTTCCAAGTTTTACCACCGTTTGTAGTTTTAAAAACCTCAGCTCCAACAACCTCTGTATCAAACAGCATAGAATTTGCATCTTCTAAATATTTAGCTAAATCAATTGGTTGTACAGAACCAACTCGAACCATTTGTTTTACATTTTCTGATCTGTATTTTTCTTGAAATCCGTTGTTTTTTAAATACGTGTTTAGTTTTTTATCTGCTAATTTTAAGAAATCATCCGAAGACATTGTTTTAAAATCTTCTTTTGTTAAATCATCAGAACGTTTTCTGTCTTTACTTTTTTCTCTTCTAAACTGACTGTCGTGTAAAGCATATACGATGTTTTCATTAAAAACTGCTAAGCCGATTCTACCAACTCCGTCGCCAATTGGGAATCCGCTTTTATCAGCAATCTTTGCCCAAGAACTTCCTGCATCTGTACTTTTATAAATGGCAGAGTTTTTACCATCACCGTCAAAATCCCACGCTTTACGATGTCTTTCCCAAGAAGCCGCATACATTACATTAAAATTTTCTGGTGCAACTGCAACATCTATAATTCCTGTATTTTCATCAATATATAAAGTTTTTGACCATGTTTTTCCTCCATCCGAAGTTTTAAAAACACCTCTTTCTTCGTTTGAAGAATATAAATGACCAATAACACCAATAATAACTTCGTCTGTATTATTAGGGTTGATGAGAATTCTGCTTGTATGATGACCATCTAGCAAACCAACATTGGTCCATGTTTTGCCTTTATCCGTAGATTTTAAAACACCTATTCCGGCATACGAAGAGCGCGAAGAATTTTTTTCTCCTGTACCAACCCAAATGGTTTCTGAGCTCCAATCTACTGCAATATCACCAATATTCTGAGTTGATGAATTGTCTAAAACGGGTGTAAAAGTTGTACCATTATTATTTGTATACCATAAGCCACCAGAGGCGTAACCCACATAAAACTCTGTGGTATTATTAGGGTTTACATCTACATCTACAACTCGTCCACTCATAACTGTTGGCCCAATATTTGTAAAATTGATGTTTTTTACCAAAGAGGTGTTTTGTAATTGAATTTTCTCTTTTAAAGACTTTTGTAGTATGTTAGCGTTTGTTGGTTCTTGTTGTGCTATTAATGCACTACTAAATATAAAGAATAAATAATATGTAATTTTTTTCATGTAAATAATTATTGTAGCTGACTAAATTAAAAGATTGTTTTTAAATTAGAAAACCTATTGTTTCTTTTAAAAATTATTAACTATTATTTTTTTACTAAATTAGCAATAATTAATCAATTAAAATTTTTACACTATGGATGGATTATTGTATACTATTATTATTGGGGCAATTTGTGGTTACATTGCAGATGTACTGATGAGTGATAACGGCTATGGCTTAATTATAAGCATTATTATTGGTATTGCTGGTAGTTTTGTGGGTGCTTGGGCATTTGGCCAATTAGGTATTAGTGTTGGTAGTGGATGGATAAGCGACATTATAAAAGGTGCTTCTGGAGCTATTATTATTTTATTTATTCTTGGTATCATAAAAGGTAGAGGAGCAGGTAGAAGAAGGTAGTTTCTAAACCAATAAAAAATAAAAAAACGCTAAATAAGTAGCCTAAAAATTGGCATTGTTTTAGCTTTAATTTAAAAAAAGCGATTAAATAAGGTTTAACTTTATTTAATCGCTTTTATATTGAAATCTATTTTTTATAAATTATGGATATATTGTTTTTTTATAAATATGCTTTATGCGGCCATTATAGCTTTATGTTTTTACTGATAAAACAGCATAACCAATTAACCATAAAGCACAAAAAAGGAGTAAAACACAATCGTTTTACTCCTTCTTATTTAATATTTTTCTAATTTTTATGAGTATTTAATCCCTTTTTTAATTAGATATTTCTTTTGTATTAATTACCAGCAAAAGCTGCTCTTGGACCTCCAGAAGCAAAAATAGCTCTCATTCTATTTCTTTGACCGTCTGTAAACATATACATACAAGCGTCATCTGTATAATCCATATAATTCATAGTCATATCTGTAGTTTTACAGTTAACTGTAGGAAAAGAAGGACAACCATAATTTGGCCCGTCTGAACTTGGCGTATCTAAAACAAAATCATCTTGACGACATCTACCATCTCCCCAAATATGACGTAAATTTAAATAGTGACCAACTTCATGCGTTGCAGTTCTACCTTTGTTAAAAGGAGCAGCAACAAAACCTGTAGTTCCAAAGTATTGAGGTGAAATTACAACACCATCAGTAGCTGAGTTTCCTCCTGGAAATTGAGCATATCCTAAAATACCGCCACCAATTTCTGCAATCCAAATATTTAAATGCGTGTTTGGTGTAACTGGTGGGTATGCACTCTTTACTGCATTATTTGTTCCCCAAGAAGCATTACTATTAGCATTTCTAAAAGTTCCTGCTAAGGTAAATTCAATTTCAGAATCTGTTGCATCATTAGCAAATGTAGAACCTGAAGGTAAATTTAAATCACTGTTTGTTTTTCTAAAATCTGCGTTTAAAACTGCAATTTGAGAGTTTATTTGAGCATCAGAAATATTTTGATTGCTATTACTATAAACAACGTGCACATACACAGGAATCGTTACGATACCAAAACCATCGTTTATTGGTGCTACATCTACATCACCACTTCCAGAACCACCAGAACCACCATCTCCTGGTTTTACGGGTTTCCCTTTTGCAGCAATAAACTTTCTTGTAGCATATTCTACATTATACATTTTTTTATACAAACCTGGGTTTTCTTTTAACTGTCTGTTTAAAACTTGCATTGAATAGCAATTTTTACCATTTTTGTCGTTTTTAGCAAAAGTTTCTGGTTCGTCTGTATGAACTATAAAATCGCTCATATCAATTTTTGTTTGTGTTTCATTAGGCATGTCTGTACTGTTTTCTTGACATCCAATAAAGATACTAGTTGCAACTAGTAATGATAAAAATACTTTTTTCATTGAGTAAGGGTTTTAATGAATTAGTTAAAATGTGTTAAAAAAATAACTTAAATGCAATTAAAATGTTATAAATATAACAATTACATATAAAAATGTTTAAATTATTAACAATACGAATATACACTTTTTTTGGTATGTTCAAAATTTTTATACTTTTTTACAAAAAAAAACACCATTACTTTTTAAATAATAGTGTTTTTAAATCTAATTTTTGAGATTTTAGCTCAACATTATTTGTGCTTTTTTAACGCTTTCAATAAAAATATCTATTTCTTTTTTGGTATTGTAAAAAGAAAAAGAAGCTCTTATTGTTCCTGGTATTTTATAATAATCCATAATTGGTTGTGCGCAATGATGACCCGTTCTTACAGCAACGCCTAACTTATCTAAAATAGCACCCATATCGTACGGGTGAATTCCATCAATATTAAAAGAAATAACAGCTGTTTTTTTTGCGGATGTTCCGTAAATCCGCAAGCCTTCAATTTTTAAAAGTTCTTGTGTTCCGTATTTTAAAAGTTCATCTTCATAGGTTGCAATGTTTTCAAAACCAACAGCATTCATATAATCTAAAGCCACACCAAAAGCAATTCCTCCACAAATGTTTGGTGTTCCTGCTTCAAATTTATGAGGCAAACCTGCATAGGTAGTTTTCTTAAATGATACGGTAGCAATCATTTCTCCACCACCTTGATACGGAGGTAATTTTTCTAACCATTCTTGTTTGCCGTATAAAAAGCCAACGCCTGTTGGGCCGCATAATTTATGAGCAGAAGCTACATAAAAATCTGCGTTTAATTTTTGAAGATCTGGTTTTATATGCGGTGTTGCTTGAGCGCCGTCAATTAAAACTGCAGCACCGATTTTATGGGCGGCTTCAATAATTTCTTCTATTGGGTTTACGGTTCCTAAAGCGTTAGAAACATGGTTACAAAACACTAATTTTGTTTTAGTGTTTAAAAGCTGATGATAGGTTTTCATATCTAAAGAACCTTCTTCATTCATTGGGATAACTTTTAATATTGCACCTGTTTTTTCGCATAACATTTGCCAAGGAACAATATTAGAATGATGCTCTAAAGCAGACACAATAAGCTCATCACCTTCATTTAAAAGTGTTGTAAATCCTGATGCTACAATGTTTATACTATGTGTTGTTCCTGCTGTTAATATAATTTCATAAGCTTCTTTTGCATTAAAATGTTTCTGAACTTTAATACGTGCCTCTTCATATTTATCTGTAGCTTCTTGACTCAAAGTATGCACACCTCTATGAATATTTGCATTGTAATTGCTATAGTAATCTACAATAGCATCTATAACAATTTGCGGTGTTTGGGAAGTAGCAGCATTATCAAAATAGACCAAAGGTTTTCCATGAACAGTTCTTTTTAGAATAGGAAAATCTTCTCGAATTTTATCAACATTCAACATAAAAATAGTTTTGAAGTGCAAAGATAAACCATGCAATTTTAAAGATGTAAAAAAGTCAATATGAATTTCTTATTTTTACATCATCAAACCATATTCATTCATGAAAAATTTTAAAAGAGTTGTTCTCATACTACTAGTAATCCTTATTGTTGCCATCGTTTATAATTATCCTAAATTAAAGATTATTGCTGGTTATTCTGCAAAAAATACGGCATCCTCTGTCTTTGTTGCCAATAGAACTCTTGAATTTACAAATAAAACAGACACTAATTTTTCTCCTATAAATTTAGCTAGTGATCAAATAAATACTTCGGATAAAACTGCCTCTGCAAATGTTTTAGGCTTGGTTACTAAAAAAGCATTTTACAGAGAAGGTTTAGGAAGTGTTTTGGGTTTTGAAGCGAAAGATTTTAATGCAAAATATTTAATACCAAAAAGAACAATTTCTGATGATAAGACTCCTTTTCCGTTTGGAAATGGACCACAAAAAGACACTATTTTTAAGAACGTAAACTATTCGGTATTAAATAAAACGGTAGATGTTTTGTTCGATCCTTTAAATCAAACAAGAGCATCGGTTGTAATTTATAAAAATCAAATTATTGCAGAACGTTATGCCAACGGATTTAATCAAAACTCAAAATTGTTAGGCTGGTCTATGACAAAAAGTATAACAGGTACGCTGTTTGGTATTTTAGAACATCAGAATAAAATAGACATACACAATAAAGCGCCAATTGAAGAGTGGAAAAATGATGAAAGAGCGCAAATAACAATTCATAATTTATTGCAAATGAATTCTGGTTTAGAATGGTATGAAGAATATAGTACGCTTACCGATGTTGTAAAAATGCTCTACTTAGATCGTGATATGACGCAAAGACAAATTAAACAACCGTTGGTTAGTAAACCTAACGAAACTTGGAATTATTCTTCAGGAACAACAAATGTTTTGTCTGGTATTTTACGTCAGCAATTTAAAACACATCAAGAGTATTTAGACTTTTGGTATGCTGCTTTAATTGATAAAATTGGCATGAACTCTATGCTTATAGAAACCGATTTAGCAGGCAACTATGTAAGTTCTTCTTATGGCTGGGCAACTGCTAGAGATTGGTCTAAATTAGGATTGTTGTATTTACATAACGGAACTTGGAATGGTGAGGAATTATTTACTAAAGAATGGGTAAAATATGCTACTACCCCAACACCAACTTCAAAAAATACCTATGGTGCGCAAATATGGTTAAACGCGGGCAAAGAGTATCCAAACGTTCCAGAAAACATGTATTATTTTAGCGGCCATCAAGGGCAGAATGTATATATTTTTCCAGACCAAGAGCTTGTAGTTGTAAGAATGGGATTAACTAAAAACGCAAATATTGATACCTTTTTAAGCGGAATTCTTAAAAGTATAAAATAGAAATGATGTTCTGTTAAATTACTCTTTCCCTTTTAGTAAGCTTAAAACAATAGCTACAAGCCCTAATCCAATTACAATATAAGAATTGGTGTTGTCTTGTACTTTTAACAAGTCTAAATTGCCTATTGAAACTTGTGTTTCTGGAGTAATCATTGTGTAAATACCGTAAACTAGTAAAATAACTCCTACAATTAGCAATACTGTTTTAATCGTTTTATTCATCTTTTTAATTTTTTAATAAAGTTACAAAAAAAAACCACGCAATTTGCGTGGTTTAAATTTTATGAAAAACTAGCGTATTAATTACAAATCAAAACCAATATTTACGCCTAATTTAGTGGCAATTAGCTTTGTAATTCTAGATTTTACTTCGGGTATTTTTACACTTTCTAATACTGTATTTGCAAAAGCATACATTAATAATGCTTTTCCTTCTTTTACAGGAATACCTCGTTGTTGCATGTAAAACAGCGCATCATTGTCTAATTGACCAATAGTACAACCGTGAGAACATTTTACATCATCTGCAAAAATTTCTAGTTGTGGTTTTGCATTAATCGTTGCTTTATCGCTTATTAAAACATTGTTATTTTGTTGATACGCATTTGTTTTCTGCGCTTCTTTATTTACAATTACTTTACCGTTAAAAACACCTGTAGAACGATCATTAAAAATACCTTTATAATCTTGGTGACTCTCACAATTTGGCTCAATGTGATGCACCAAAGTATGATGATCTACGTGTTGTTTACCTTCAATAATGGTAATTCCTTTTAAGATAGAATCTATATGTTCTCCATTTTGATAAAAGTTTAAATTGTTTCTTGTAATATTTCCTCCAAAAGAAAAAGTATGAACAGAAACTACGCTATTTGATTTTTGATCTACGAAAGTATTATCAACCAAAGAAGCGTTTTCTTCATCATTTTGAATTTTATAATAATCTACAGTAGCGTTTCTGCCAGCAAAAATTTCTGTAACTACGTTAGATAAAACTGCGTTGGATGTTAAACTTTGATGACGTTCAATAATTTGAACATGCGCATTTTCTTCAACCACAATTAAGTTTCTTGGCTGCACCATTGTTGCTGCTTCAGAACCTGTTGTAAAATTGATAATTTGAATTGGCTTTTCTACCTCTACACTTTTAGGAATATAAATGTAAGCTCCTTCATTTGCAAAAGCCGTATTTAAAGCCGTTAGGTTATCTTGCTTTGCAACTTTATTAAAATAATTTTCTATTACAGAACTGTATTTAGATTTTGATAAAGCAGAAGAAAGTAAACAAATATCTTTACCGTCATGAGTTACATCAGAAAGGAAAGAACTGTATTTTCCATCAATAAAAACAATCTTATAAGTGTCTATATCATGAATAAAATACTCTTTTACATCTGCAAATTGCACAGAATTTTCTTTATTAAGAAAAATGCTAAAATCATTCTTTAAAACAGCGTTTAAAGAGGTGTATTTCCATTCTTCTAATTTTTTGGTTGGGAAACCTAGCTTTTCAAAATTTTCTAAAGCTTCTGTTCTTATTTCATGAATATCAGAATTGATATCAATCCCGTTTTCAAAAGCTACGTATGATGATAGTATTTTTTCTTTTAATTCCATTGTTTTTAGTCTTCAGTACTCAGTCTTAAGTTTATAGTTATCAGCATTTTGCTAAAACTAAATATTATAAAAACAGGATACTTTTTTAAAATTTATGGCCTTCAATTTTAAGCGCATTTTACTGCTGAATTAAGACTGAATACTGCCTACTTTTTTTAAACCAATTCTTGTTTAATCCAATCATACCCTTTTGCTTCTAACTCTAAAGCTAAAGATGCATCGCCAGTTTTAACAATTTTACCATCGTATAAAACATGTACAAAATCTGGTACAATATATTCTAACAAACGTTGATAATGCGTAATAACAATTACAGCATTGTCTTTAGATTTTAATTTATTTACACCATTTGCAACAATACGCAAAGCATCAATATCTAAACCAGAATCCGTTTCATCTAAAATAGATAATTTTGGCTCTAACATTGCCATCTGAAAAATTTCGTTACGTTTTTTTTCTCCTCCAGAAAAACCTTCGTTTAAAGAACGAGATAAAAATTTACGGTCTATTTCTAATAATTCAGATTTTTCACGAATCATTTTTAGCATGTCTTTTGCAGGCATGTCTTCTAAACCTTTTGCTTTACGTGTTTGGTTAATAGCCGTTTTTATAAAGTTGGTTACAGAAACCCCAGGAATTTCTACCGGATATTGAAACGATAAAAACACACCATTATGCGCTCTTTCTTCAGGAGCAAGCTCGCTGATATCTTCACCATTTAATTCAATAATTCCATCTGTAACGTCATAGTCATCTTTACCTGCAATGATGTTTGCTAAAGTACTTTTTCCTGCACCATTAGGCCCCATAATTGCATGGACTTCGCCTGCGTTTACTTCTAAATTCAATCCTTTTAAAATTGATTTCCCTTCTATCTTAGCGTGTAAGTTGTTGATTTTTAACATTATATTCTAGTTTAAAGTCTAAAAGTCAAAAGACAAAAGTCTAATACCTCTTTAATTTATTTCTTTAAGTATTTAATTAATCCTCCTATTAATCTCGAGATTTCAGCAACTTTTTCTTTAAGTTGATTGAAATCATCATTGTTTATGTAATTTAAATCGTTTGCTAAATATAATTGCGACCTAACTTCACCTGCGGAAGCTTTAGCAACATATAAAAAATAAACAAACTCTTTGTCTGTATTTCTCTTAAAACCTTCTGCAATATTTGAACTTATTGGTACAGAAGCTCTTCTTATTTGTCTTATTAGATCAAAATCTCTAGAAATTTTCTTGTTGGAAAATAGTATAAATAAGCTTATTCAAAACTCTTGCTTTTTTCCAACTTTCAATTTCTTCGAAAGATTTAAAATTCATATTCTTTTATTTTTATCAAATCTAATATGTCCTTTCTACTTTCAGACATTAGGCTTTTGACTACTTTTTATTTAATAATTTTTCTAATTTTTCAAAAGCAATTGGTGAATGCTGTATAATTACTTCTGCATTCTTTTCTTTAGCAAAAGCTTCAAACAAGTCCATACTTTCTAAAGTCTGTTTTACATCGTAATTAAAAGATGGGACTCCTTTATGTACTCTATTTTCTTCAAAATGATATAAATCACCCGTTAATAAAACAGGTTTTTCTAAACCGGCAACTTCTACATATAAAGCTTGATGCCCAATTGTATGACCTGGTGTGTATTTGATAACTACAGATCCGTCTCCAAAAACATCAAAATCACCCTTAATTTTTTGAATATTTTTTAATGCTGCTATCGCAGGATTTTTAACTTTTGCAGAATCTCCGGCAACTGAATTGTATTCATTTTCTTGTACAATCCAAGTAGCATCTTTCATTAAATTTGCATGGCCTGTATGATCAAAATGAGAATGAGACATTGCAAAATATTTAAAATCTTCAATTTTAAAACCGATCGATTTTAACTGATTTGCTAAAGAATCTGGTCTTTTAATAGCGTAAACACCACTTGGTTCGTTATAAGCATCTGTCATTACCAATTGCTCTGGCAAACCCGCGTCCCACATTAAATTTCCTTTTGGATGAGAAATTACATAATATGTGTCTGTAAATTGTTTTGTTTGACCCGTATAGGTAGTGTCTTGCGAAAAAACTTCTAATTTTTTTACCAAAATAGAACCACCAACTAATTGATATAATTTTACTTCTGGTTTCGCAATTTCTTCTACTTTTTTTTCTGATTTTTTACAACTTACAATACTAATTGCAAGAAATAAGAAAAGTATATTTTTCATTTTATATTTCGTTTTTATGATTATTAGATAAATTATTTTAAACGATTAAGTCAATTAATTTTAACCTACAGAACCTTCTAAACTAATTTCCAATAATTTCTGAGCTTCAACAGCAAACTCCATTGGTAACTTATTAAGCACCTCTTTACTAAATCCGTTTACAATTAAAGCGATGGCTTTTTCTGTATCAATTCCTCGTTGATTACAATAAAACAATTGTTCTTCACCAATTTTACTAGTGGTAGCTTCGTGTTCTATTTGTGCCGATTTATTTTTAACTTCTATGTAAGGAAACGTGTGTGCACCACAAGCATTGCCCATTAATAAAGAATCACATTGAGAAAAATTACGCGCATTTTCTGCTCTAGAGTTTATCTGTACCAAACCTCTGTAAGAGTTTTGAGAATGACCAGCAGAAATTCCTTTAGAAATAATGGTCGATTTGGTGTTTTTACCTAAATGAATCATTTTAGTTCCTGTATCAGCTTGCTGATAATGGTTAGTTACTGCTATTGAATAAAATTCACCTACAGAATTATTTCCTTTTAAAATACAAGAAGGATATTTCCAAGTTACGGCAGAACCAGTTTCTACTTGTGTCCAAGAAATTTTTGCATTTGTTTCGCATAAACCTCTTTTGGTAACAAAGTTAAAAACGCCACCTTTTCCGTTTTTATCTCCAGGATACCAGTTTTGAACTGTAGAATATTTAATTTCTGCATCATCCATGGCAATTAATTCTACAACTGCTGCGTGTAATTGATTTTCATCTCTACTTGGCGCTGTACAACCTTCTAAATAAGAAACATAACTTCCTTTATCAGCAACAACAAGCGTTCTTTCAAACTGACCTGTTCCGCCTTCATTAATTCTAAAGTAGGTTGATAATTCCATCGGACAACGAACTCCTTTTGGAATGTAGCAAAAAGATCCATCAGAAAAAACAGCAGAATTTAATGCTGCGTAAAAATTGTCTGATGTTGGTACAACAGTTCCTAAATATTTTCTAACTAATTCTGGATGTTCTTGAATTGCTTCAGAAATTGGCATAAAAATAATACCTTTTTCACCTAATGTTTTCTTAAAAGTTGTTGCTACAGAAACAGAATCTATAACAATATCTACAGCCACATTTGCTAGCTTTTTTTGCTCATCAATAGAGATTCCTAATTTTTTAAAAGTCTCTAGTAAATCAGGATCAACCTCATCTAGCGAGTCTAATTTAGGCTTCTTTTTTGGCGCAGAGTAATACGCAATTTCCTGAAAATTTGGTTTTGGATACGTTACGTTTGCCCACTCTGGCTCTTTCATTTTTTGCCAAACACGAAAAGCCTCTAAACGCCAATCTGTCATCCATTTTGGTTCGTTTTTCTTTTTAGAAATTGCACGAACCACGTCTTCATTTAACCCCTTTGCAAAGGTTTCGCTTTCCATCTCTGTATAAAAACCATATTCATATTCTTTGGTTTTTAATTCTTGTTCTAAATCTTCCTCTGTATATTTACTCATACAATTAGTTTATAATGTTAAAAAGTTAAAAGTTTATACAGTTGAGTGTAGGTATTTTAACAAACCAGTAATCAACTTTGAAACTTCATTTACTTTTAACTTTAATTCTTCAAATTCATTTTTGTTAATATATTTTATATCAAAAGCTAAATATAATTTACAACGAACTTCGCCTGCGGATGCTTTAGCTATATATAAAAATCTAATAAACTCTTTTGTTGTCTGCCTTTCAAATCCTTCAGCTATTTTAGATGAAATTGAAACTGACGCTCTTCTTATTTTATCTTTTAATCCAAAATCTTTATTAAATAAATCATTTAAATTTGTTACTTGATATACGGTTATCTTTAAATCTCTTGATTTTTGCTATGAAAGGATTTCTTTAAAAGAATTAAATTTAGCCATTTCTTTTACTTTTTTCTTTTCAATCAACTTTTTAACTTTACAAACTAAAAGACTCCCCACACCCACAAGTTCTGTTTGCGTTTGGGTTGTTAAAAACGAAACCTTTTCCGTTTAAACCTCCTGAATATTCTAAAACAGTGCCAACTAAATATAAAAAACTTTTTTTGTCTACAATGATTTTTACATCATTTTCCACAAAAACCTTGTCATTTTCTAGTTGATTTTTATCAAAAGTTAAATCGTAAGATAATCCTGAACAACCACCACTTTTTACGCCAACCCTCACAAAATCTTGAGCTGCATCAAAACCGTCATCAGTCATTAATTCAATAACTTTTCTCTTTGCTGTATCTGAAACTTTTATCATAATTTTAAATAGATTAAATCTAAATAGGCTACAAATATACAATATAACTAACATATTAATGCAAAGTTATATTATCAAATGTGATGGAACAATTAGTTTTATTGATTACTCTTGAAAGTCTGGATTATTAACAAAATCAAAATCAGAAAGTGATACCAAAAAGGCCTTTAAATCTGCCTTTTCTTTTGTTGTTAAGTTTACGCCGCCTTGATTTACCTTCTTCATTAAAGGATCTAAGGTTGATGATCTTTGCAAACCTTCTGAATAATGATTAATTACTTCCTCTAAAGTTGTAAATCGGCCATCGTGCATATATGGCGCCGTAAAAACTAAATTTCTGATGGATGGAGATCTAAATTTACCGTTATCTGCAGGATCGCCTGTTATATTGCCAAATCCTAAATCAGTAAAAGTAGCGTCTAAACCATTATTATGGAATTTATTATCGGTCCAAAGCGGATTGTTATCACTTCCGTGGCAATGAAAACAATCTCCTTTTGCTTCGTCCATAAAAATAGCAAATCCGTTTTGTTCTTCGGATGTTAAAATCGCTTCGCCTTTTAAATAATTATCAAATTTCGAATTACCAGAAATAAGCGTTCGCTCAAATTGCGCGATTGCTTTTGTTACGGCAACAGAATCGATATTTAAGTTACCAAATGCTTGCAAAAACAACGTTGGATATTCTGGATGCTCTTGTAATTTTTGGGCTATATTTTTCCAGTTCGCATGCATTTCTATAGGATTTGAAACGGGCTCTAAAGCTTGTTTTTCTAAACCAAATTCTTTGCCATCCCAAGCAAAACGCTCATCAAAATTCCATGCTAAATTAAATAAAGGCATTGAATTTCTTGTTCCTAGAAGTCCGTTAATTCCGTCACTAAGTTGTTGATTGTCTGTAAATGATTTCTTTGGATTGTGGCAAGAAGCACAAGATTGCGTTTCATCGCCAGAAAGTATTTTATCAAAAAATAATTTTTTACCAAGTGCAACACCTTCTTGGGTTAAAGGGTTGTTCGAAGGAATTACGGGTGCAATTAATTTGTTTGCAAAAAGTGCCGGAATTTCTAAATTATATGGAATTGGTGTATAGATTTCTTCTTCTTTTGATGCGCAATTGATCAGAAGAAAAAAAGAAAGAAGGTATAGAAATTTTTTTGTCATATTTATTTTAAAAATTCTTAAAACAGTACTCTCAAAAACTTTATAAACGCTCTTTAAGATCGATTGATTTCATTTTTTTAGGAAATTGTATCGAGCTATTTTTACTGCGTTATAGCACCCAAACTAAAAACAGATTTACCATTAGCACTCATCAATTTTTGTGCCTCAAAATTTGGCATTAAAACGGTGTTTAATTGGTTTAAATTCCAAGTATTCGGGTTTTTAAACCATTCTGCAATGTTCATTTTAATTTCAATCGTTGCATTATTTGTGATTTCTACAGTACCTAAATCAACTTCGAAAGAAGTATCTTGAAAAATTAATTTTGAAGGATCTGCTCTGTTTACAGCTCTAAGAGTATGATAATTAAAATTTGCATCTTGGTTGTTGGTGTCTTTGTATTTACCATCAAACTGCATATAATGATAACCACCGCCTAACATACCAGGAACGTTGAAAGAAACTGAATTTAAATCTTGATATTCACCATCTTTATTGTCGGCATCGGCAAAACCGAATCTAAATTTTAAAATACTTGTACCTTGTTCAATTTGCTCAAAATTGAGTTGCAAACCAGTGTTTTCTCCGATATTAATTAGTTGATAATTTTTTATTTTACTACCAACTGTAATAGTAGAAAGTAAGTATCTTAAATCACTAATACTTATTGTTTCGCCATGTAGATTCGTAAACTTAAAATCATTAAAATCTGATGAAGTTACAGGAACTCCATCCCAATTTTGGGTGAATTTTAGTGTAACATTTACAGGTTCTGGGTACACACAACATTCTACTTGATCACCACAAGATGAAAAGAAAATGAGGGTTAAGAAAAACAAAATTATTTTTTTCATTTTCTATTTTATTTTTATAATTAATGCATCCGAAAAGCCTTTGTTTTCTGTAACATCACCGCTGGCACTATTACTTTCTCCTACGGCAATTATTGATTTATTTTGCAACTCTACCGCATCGTACAAAAAGTCAATTTGAGAACCACCCACTGTTTTTTGCCATTCTATTTCACCAAACGAATTTACTTTAAGAATCCAAGCATCATTTTGCCCTTGATTTATAAAACCAAGGTTAGAACTTCTTGAGCTTCCTGCAATTACAAAACCGTTGTCTTGTGTTTTAGAAATAGACCGAGCAACATCAAAACTAGTTCCTCCAATTGTTTTCTCCCAAATAAGAGTTCCGTTTGTATTTATTTTTATCATCCATAAATCTGCTGCTCCGTTGTTAAAAGAAACATCAATATCAGCACTTCTAGTATCGCCAACAATTATAAAATTTCCGTCATCAGTAGCTACAATTGCTCTTGGTTCGTCAATTTCTGAACCTCCAAAATTTTTCTCCCAAATAAGGATTCCTTCAAAAGTAATTTTTAAAACCCAAAAATCATAACCTCCTTTATTGTTAGTAATATTAAAGTCTTTACTGTCTGAAGAAGCTGCAATTATAAACTCGTTATTTAAGGTTTCTACAACTCCGAAAGGAGTATCGGTAAAAGAACCTCCAAAATATTTGCTCCATTGTAAATTACCGTTTGGCGCTAATTTTAACGCCCAAATATCGCCGCCAGCATGTTTAGCTTTTTTAGAGTTTCCTTGACCTCCAGAAGCGGAGACATCTAAAACACCTGTTACAAGGTATCCATTGTCTGACGTTTGGATTAAAGAAACACCTTTGTCTGAACCTAAAAAACCAAAACTTTTTTCCCACAAACGAACTCCTTCTCCTGTAATTTTAAGAATCCAGAAATCTTGTGAACCTGCGTTTAAAGAAACGTCTTTATCTGCGGTACTTGCATATCCTAAAAGAGCAAAACCACCATCATTTGTGGCAATAATATCTACGCCTCTATCATCTCCAGAACTACCAAACGTTTTGTTCCAAAGTAATTCATCATCCGAAGAAAACCTCATCACCCAAAAATCAAAACTTTCATCGCTTTTACTAGAACTATCAAAATCATTACTTTGTGTGTAACCCAAAACGACATAACCACCATCTGTTGTTTTAACAATAGAATTTAGTGCATCATTTTTAGAACCACCAAATGTTTTAACACTACTTACTTGCCCAGAATTTATAAAGACATCAAGGTTTGTTTCAACCTTATCTTTAGAACAGTTGCATAAAAAAAGCAGCACTATTATATAACCAATTATTTTCATTTATTAATTACGAGTATTAGCTAGGTTTATCTTTTAAGTCTAAAGTTACGTGTACACATAAAGAAGATCTTACAATGTATCATTTTATATAATCTATAGTAGTGTTTTGATTATTTAACAATAAGTTTGGTCGTATTTTGATTATTAATCTTAATAAAATAAACACCTTTTTGAAGCCCTTTTGTATCTAAAACGTATGTATCATTATTAATATTATTTTCTTCGATCATTTTTTGACCCAATAAATTATAAATCTGTATACTTTGTACAAATTGATTATTTGATGACTTAATAGTTGTTTTGCCTGATGTTGGATTTGGGTAAACAGAAAAAGATTTTTGTAATTCTTGATTTTGTAAACTTAATGTTCCATTTTTTTTAATGACAAAAAAACCATTATTAATATCGCTAACAATAATATTACCACTAGGAAAATACGGATACACATTCCAAGCACCATTAAAAGCAGTACTGTTGTTGTTTGGGTACGTGTCAAAAAAACCAACTTCTGTAAAAATTTTGTTTTCTACGTTTGACACGTCTATCATTCTAACACCTGCCGTATAATTTGCTTGAAAATATATATTATCTTTTATATAACCATTATGATCTATTGCTGCTGTGCTGCCGAAATAATCAAAATGATATAAAGGATTGTCTAAATCTGTAAAATCGAAAACAATAGTTTTTGTGTTATTTCCAATTTGCTGCTCATCTAACTCATCACCTAAAATAAAATACTTTAAATCTTCTGTAAACCAACCTTGATGCGCATACCTTACATTCGTATAACTTATTGTTGAAATTATTATTGGATTCGCCTTATTGGTAACATCTGCAATTACAACCTCATTTTCATTGCTACCAATAAGAATTTCTTTGCCAGTATAATCTGTATCTGGACCGTTATATGTAATAACTTGTGCATCATGAGCGTATCCACCGGCACCAAAACCACCTTCTATAACAGGGTTTGTAGGGTTTTGAATATTTATAAATATTGGTCCACCACCGTAAGTAGAACTTCTACTAGCGCCTACAATATACGCATAACCAGTACTTTCATTAATTATAATATTGTGTGCACTTCCAAATCCTGTAAAATGAGTATCTGCTGTAAAGTTTACAGGAGGATTCGAAACCGTTCTTAATCTTTTTAGGTCAAAAACTTGCATGCCGTGATTAGAAGCTTCACTTACAATAAATGCATGTGAATCGTACACTTTTACATCTCTCCATGGACTATTTACAGTACTTGTTTTAAGAGTGCCTAAAATAATTGGTGCTACTGGGTTCGAAATATCAATAAAGGTCATTCCTTTTGTTGTGCCCATCAATGCATATTCCTTTTGTGTTTCTGGATCTACCCAACCCCAGCTATCATTTCCTTCTGCACCAAAGCTACCAATGGTAAAAATAGAAATGTGAGATTGTAAATCATAATCTTTACATGGATATTGTCCTGCAAAGCCATTCACACAGGGTGTTTGAGCTAAAAAATATTGGGATACTAGTATAACTATTAAGGTAATTTTTTTCATTGTTTGGGTGTTTTTTGTCAAAAGTAATATATAAAATCTATTTTTTAATAAACATCTCTGTTAAAGTACTTCAAAAAAATTTTAAAATCTACCTATCTTTGCAGCATGTTAGAAGACAAAAACCAACAAAGAACATCATTAGCAGAACTAGGAGAGTTTGGCTTAATCAATCATATTACAAAATATTTTAAAACTGAAAATTCATCAACAATTAAAGCAATTGGTGATGATGCAGCCGTTTTAGATGCATCAGAAAAACAAACTTTAGTTACTACAGATTTGTTAATTGAAGGTGTCCATTTTGATTTAAGCTACATGCCACTTAAACACTTAGGATACAAGGCTGTAGTGGTTAATTTATCTGATGTGTATGCAATGAATGGTGTTGCAGAACAAATTACAGTTTCTTTAGCGGTTTCTAACCGATTTTCTTTGGAGGCAATTGAAGAGTTGTATGCAGGAATTCAGTTAGCATGTGAAACGTATAATGTAGATTTAATTGGTGGCGACACTACATCATCAACCAAAGGAATGTTAATTTCTGTTACTGCAATTGGCAAGGTAAATAAAGACGAAGCTGTGTATAGAAACACCGCTAAAGAAACCGATTTAATTGTGGTTACTGGTGATTTGGGTGCTGCTTATTTAGGATTACAAGTTTTAGAAAGAGAAAAGCAAGTTTTTAAAGTAGATCCTAATAATCAGCCAGATTTAGAAAATTACACCTATTTAATTGAGCGTCAACTAAAACCTGAAGCACGAAAAGATGTTGCTGGTTTATTGCAAGAATTAGAGATAAAACCAACTTCTATGATTGATGTTTCTGATGGATTATCGTCTGAACTTTTTCATATTTGTACACAAAGCAAAGTAGGCTGTAAAGTATACGAGGACAAATTACCTTTAGATCCGCAAGTAATTTCTGCTTGTGAAGAATTTGAGTTAGATTCTACGATGGTTGCTTTAAGTGGTGGCGAAGATTACGAGTTACTTTTTACCGTTGGCATTGCTGATTTTGATAAAATTAAAGGAAATCCTCATTTTTCAATAATTGGTCATGTTACCGCAGAAAACCAAGGGTTGCAATTAATTACAAGAGCTGGTCAAGAAATTGGGTTGAAAGCGCAAGGTTGGAATTCGTTAAATAAACAAGATTAAACGAAACCTTTATCACTAAAAATTATCGTTACTTTTAATGAAATCACTGCGTTTAATTCTGTCTAATGCAAAATATTTTGCGCCTGCTTGGGTTTTTTCATCTATCAATATTTTAATAGGTACTTGGATACTTTACATACCTTATATTAAAGGTAAATTTGATTTAAATGATGCTCAAATTGGTTTCGCTTTGTTTTTTACGGCTTTGGGTTTGTTAATTTCTATTCCGTTTGTAGCGATTATAAATAAAAAAATTGGCGTTGGTAAATCGACTAAAATCGGAATTATTCTTTTAGCAATTTTCTATAATTTTCCGCTACTTGCGCCAAGTTATATTGCTTTATGCACTGCTTTATTGTGTGTGGGTTTCCTGTCTGGTTTTACAAGTATTTCTTTAAATGCGTTAACTTCTCATATCGAAAAAAATGAAGAACAAAATTTTATGTCTGCAGCGCATGGTTTTTTTAGTTTGGGCGGTTTTATTGGCGCAGGAATAGGAAGTTTATTTATAAGTCAGTTTTCAAATCCAAGTATTCATATGCTTGGAATCTCTGTATTTATTATTTTAACTACCTTTTTTTTAGCTAAAAATTACGAAAAAATAAGTGGTTCAGAAAAAGAAAAAACCAATCATAATGCTACTTTTTTTAGCAGCATAAAACCTTTATTAGTAATTTCTATAATTGCTTTTATCATTATGTTTAATGAAGGCGCTGTAGAACATTGGAGTAATTTATTTCTTTTTGATGTAATAAAAGTTTCGGAGAGTAAAGCAGGTTTTGGCTTTATTCTTTTTTCTTTAACCATGACTATTGGTCGCTTTTTAGGCGACGGATTTAGCCACAGAATAGGTTCTAAAAAAATTATTCTCTATTCTTCTAGTATTGCCTTTATTGCCTATTTATGTATAATTTCTTCAAGTTTTTATTTTAGTGTTTTAGGTTTCGGACTTTTAGGTTTTGGTTTGTCTGTTATTGTGCCAGAAGTTTTTAGAATTGCTGGTAAAACAAAAGGTATAGAAACTTCTTTTGCAATATCTATAGTTTCTGGAATTGGCTTTGTTGGTTTTTTAGTTGGGCCAGTAATTCTTGGGGCAATCTCTAACTGGAGCAACTTAGTAATGAGTTATGTTTTTTTATCAGTATTGATTATTATTGCCTTTTTATTGGCATTGTTTGGGTTAAAAAAGAAGGTTTAATTACTCCTTCTTTGTTCTTCATCATTCCCAAAACCTCTCTTTTTTACATTTATTTTTTTGTTTCCAAAATCATAAGAAAGTGATATTCTAAAATTTCTAGAGCTTTGGTTTTGACTGTAACTTTGGCTGATATTATTTACAGTAGAATCATAATTATTTAAGCTTCCTGTGTTTAAAACATCACTAAAAAACATTGATACTTTAATGTTATTTTTAAAATCGTGTTGCAATCCAAAAGATAAATGGAACATTTCGCCAACACTAAACAAACCATCATTATGAAAAGAACTGTACCAAGCATTGGCTTGTAATTTTGTGCTTTGACTTAAAATAAAGGTATTATTTGAGCTTGCAAAAAATTGAATTCCGTCATTAACTTCTGCGTTATTGTTGTTAGTTAATTCTGTAAAATGTCCTAATAAATTGATGCTATTTTGGCTTTTAAACCAAGGAATCTTGTTGTAAGAAAAACTTTCTTCCCACGTTAAAGTATGTTTTGTAAAATAGTTTTCTTGGGTTACAATTTGGTTTTGATTGACAACATCTGTATTAAAAAACACCCCAAAACCATTGGTAATAATGTCTAAAGATAAGCTAGAGTTGAGGTTGTTTTTATACAAATGAGAAATTTTAAAACTATCAGAAAAAGAAGGTTGTAAAAACGGGTTTCCTTCACTATAGCTATTATCATTTATATAAAAACGAAAAGGATTTAAGTTTCTAAAATTAGGTCTGTTGATTCTTTTTCCATAAGAAAAATTGAAATTATTAGCTTTATTTTTTGAATATGAAAAATACAAGCTTGGAAAAAATTTAGTATAATTATTGCTGTTTTCCTGATTTAAATCTACATTAAAACCAGTTGTTTTGGTGTCTTCAAAACGCAAGCCAAATTGCATTTCTAATTTCGCTGTTAAATTGGTATTTCCAGAAAAATAAGCTGCCAAAACATTTTCTTCGTATTCAAAATCGTTAGACTGACTTGGGTCTAAAACTGGAGTTCCAGAAAGGGTATCAAAAAATAGAACACCACTATTTGTATTGGTAATACTCGCTTTTACACCATAAGATAGATTTACTTTTTTAAACGGATATTCCACATCAATTTTTGCGCTAAAATTTTCAATTTCTTGATTTGCTTCGTTTAAAGCAGACGAATTTACACCTTGTGAAGCTCCTGAATTATTAAAACTTTCCGTAAAAAAATTGATAGTTCTATCTGAAGTAAATGTAAAATAATCGGCATCAAAAGAAATGTTTCTACCTAAAGAATCTAATTGTGTTAGTAAGTGGAAATTTACAGAATGATTCTTATTATCATTGGTATTATTACCTGTTGTAAGTAGTGATCTTTCTAGATTATTATTCGTGTCAAATATATCAAACATCGTTTCTGTAACTATATCTGGCTGAGTTGTATTTCCTAAATATTGCAATCCAAAAGTAGTTTTATCACTTGTTACATACTCAATTAAAAAACGTCCAGAAAATTGATCTTGTTGTGTTCTTCCTTTAATATCGATATCCCAAAAATTTGCAGGATAATTTATTTGTAAACCTTCTAGATTTTGTTCTCCTCCTTTAGTTGCATTAACGCTTCCAGAAAAGGAAATTTTATCCTTATTGTAAAAGAAATTATTAGAAAATGAGGTGAAATTATACTTATTTTGATTGTAAGAAAGTGTGGTTGCATTTTTCCAGGAATCTTGTGCACCTTTCTTTAAAACAATATTTATTAAACCTCCGTTTCCTGCTGCATCATATTTAGCTGGCGGATTTGTAATTACCTCAATTTTTACAATATCATTTGCAGAAAATCCGCTTAAAAAAGCAATCAAATCATCACCTGCTAAAGGAGATAATCTGCCATTAATTAGTACTTGACTTGCCCCTTTTCCTAAGATTGAAAGTGTGTTGTTTTGCAACTGAACTCCAGGTGTTATTCTTAAAACATCCAAACCATTTCCACCAACAGCAGCAATGCTTTTTTCTACATTAAAAACAAGTCTGTCTATTTTTCTTTCGATGACTCTTTTTTCAGTTTTTACAACAACTTCATTTAAATATTGCGCGTTATCTTCTAGTAAAACACTTCCTAAGTTGATATTTTTAGTTATTTCAATTTCCTTTGTAAAAGATTTATATCCTAAATAACTAATTTCAATGATAAACTTTCCTTGGTTTACTTTTATTTCAAAAAGCCCATTATTATCTGTAGTTGTTCCTGCAACTATTTTATTAGTTGTATTTTTTATAATAACATTTGCAAAAGGGATGACATCGGTTTTATCTGTTACTTTTCCTTTAATTATCTGCGATTTTATTATCCCAGAAAATAATAAAGTAATTATTAAAAGGATTTTCATTTTTGTATTCATCTTGTACTTTTTTTATTAGATGGTACAAATGTGCAATTGAAAAGAGTTTTGTGCGACCGAAAACACAAAGTCGAACCCTTTTCTAAATTAGAAATGAGTTCGACTTTGTTTTACAAACGTTCGACTTTACGTTAAGTATTTGATTTTAAGCTGTTTTTCTGTATTCAGTTGGTGTTAAACCTGTATGCTTTTTAAAAGCAGTATTAAAAGAAGATTTAGAATTAAAACCAACTTCGTACAAAATTTCTAAAACCGTAACTTCTTTTTTGGATGGATTTTTTAAGATTTCCATAGCTTCTGTGATTCTATATTCATTTACAAAATCAAAAAAATGTTGATTCAAATGTTGATTGATTAATACTGATAAATCTCTTGAATTCATTTCAATTTCTTCAGCTAAATTTCTTATTGATAAAGAAGGATTCAAATAAGGTTTTTCTGTTTTCATATAAGCTGTTAATTGTTCAACTTCTTTTAAATCGATATTATTTTTTTGATCTTCTTTATTAAGTTCTGTAGTTAATTTAGTTTTAGAATCTACTCCATTAAATAAGTTTGGATGTTTCATGATTTTTAGTCCATACCAACAAACAAAATATAAAGTAACAATACTTAAAACAATTTCTGAAATTTGAAAATAATCGTTATCTCCAAAATATTTAAATAAATTTTTAACAAAAGCAACGCCGAATAAAGCTCCAATAAAAACCAACAGCTGAAGCAACCAATTGTACGTTTGTATAGTAGCACTAGAATAATTTTCTACAAATATTTTCTTGGCTCTTTTTAAAACAATAAAACCTAAGATAATGTAAATAGCAAATTGAATGTGTAAAGAAAAATGTAAATAGATGATTTCAAATTGCGAATTGTAATTTTCAAAAAGGGTAAGTTTTTCTGATGGATTGCTTAAATAAAACCTGGGAGTCATTACCAAATTCCCAATAATATAAGGTGTTAAATGCCATAGCTGTTTTCGTTTTAATGTAAAGTCTGAATAACAAACAGAAAGAATATACAAGTAAAAAATCGGCATTATTAAATACGATAATTGGCTTTTAAAAATTATAATATTACTTGTTATATTTAAAAATAAAGACCAAGAAGTATATTCAAAAGCACTTAATACCAAATAAGCAGCAAAAATTTTATTGCTAATTTTATTAGTAGATTTTACAGAGAAAATAAAAAATGCCAAAAGCAATGATATACAGGTAGCTATAATTCTTATTAGATCTGATACGTCTAAATTTTCCATTTTTATTATTTTTTTCTGTATTGAGTTGGTGTTAAACCTGTATGCTTTTTAAAAGCAGTATTAAAAGAAGATTTGGAATTGAAACCAACTTCGTATAAAATTTCTAATACTGTAAACTCTTTTTTTGATGGATTTTTTAAGATGCTTTTTGCCTCTTCAATTCTATATTCATTTACAAAATCAAAAAAATGCTGATTTAAATTTTGATTGATTAAAACTGATAGATCTCTAGTATTCATTTTAATATCATCCGCTAAATTTCTAATAGATAACGAAGGGTTTAAATATGGTTTTTCAGCACTCATAAAATCTTTTAAAACAATAGCTTGTTGGCTTATTTCTGAATCTTCTTTAAATGATTTTATTTCTTGAGAAGTTTTTAAATCTACCTCAATTCCTTTAAATAATTTTGGAGAATTTACCGCCTTTAAAAACAACCAACAGATAAAAAACACACCAAAAAGCAATACAATTATTCTTATAATTTCTAAAGAATCGCCATTTGAATTCGTTCTAAAAAAACCTTTTATAACTGTTAAAACTTGACCAATAAAAAGTAAAATAGTTAATTGTTTTAGCCAATTATAGTTTTTAAAAGCGTTTTTATCCGTAAAATTTTCTAACAATAACTTTCTATATCGAACAATATAATATATTTCTGCAGCTAAATAAGCAAATGATAAAATAGCTCCTAAATAATCTAAAAAAGTGTTTTCAAAATTAGCATCGTAATTTTTAAAAAATTCAATTTTTGCTTCATTACTTGCTAAAAAAAAATTAGGAACTAAAACTAAAATGGAAATTAACCAAGGCAATAAATGAACTATATGCTTCTTTTTTAATTTAAAATTCGAGTAAATAACAGATAAAATATATAAGAAAAGTAATGGATTTTTAAATGCTGATATTTTGATGCGCAACATTTCTATTGCAAGTGGTAATTCTATAAACTGATGATAAAAAAAAGCACTAATATCTATAGCTGTTACAACTAAAAAAGCCGCTAATAATTGGTTGCTTATCTTTTTTTCTGTTTTTACCGATAGCAAAAAAGCCGAAAAAAGAAAAAAAAGAATAACAATAAGTACCGCCAAAAAAGGAATTATTGATTCGTAATTCATAATTCTCAAATATACTTATAATTTAGAGGAACAGGTTTTAATAAAATTTTTTAAAACAACTATAAGTTCCACTTTGTTTTCAATATGACTCATATGTCCGTCAGGAAAAACAACAAGTTCTGAATTGGTTTTTTTAGCTTCTTCCAAAGAAATTTCGTACTCTAAAACAGGGTCTTTTTTGCCAATAATCAGCAATTTTTTAAAATTATTTTCTGATAAAACAAAATTTGTATTTTCACGCAACTTCATGCCTTCATTGGCTGCAATATAACCTTGTAATGAGGTTTGCAAAGCTTCATTTTTTACAGCTGTAATTTCGCTTTTAAAAGCAGCTAAATTTTCTTGATGAAACAAGTTTGAAATGGATAATTTAACCATATTTTCAAAATTATTTTGCACCATTTTATTTGCTCTCGTTCTTAATTTTTTACGCTCTTCAGAATCTTCGTAAGAGGTTGAATTTAATAAACATAGCCCTTTTATTTTGGCGAAGTTTATTTTGGCATGCGCTAAAGAAATATAGCCTCCTAAAGAATGCCCAACCAAAATATATTTTCTGATTTTTAAGTGTTTTAAAACGGCATCAATTGTTTCTGCAAACAACTCCATAGAATGCACATATCCCAAACAATCAGATTTTCCATGACCTAATAAATCAACTGTAATAATTCTGTTTTTTTTAATGAGTTCTGGTTTTATTTTATCCCACATCGTGGTATTTTCTAAAAACCCATGAATCAGCACAACTACAGTTCCTTTTCCTTGATCAGTATAAAAAATGTTGGCGTTTTTAAAATTCAGAATCATAGAAACAAATATAAGATTTGATTCTATTTAGAGAACTTAAAACATCATAAAGTATTTACTATATTTGAAAAGTATCTAATTAAACCAATCTTATGTTTTTTAAAAAAATCACACTTTTAACTGTCTTTATTTTTTCAGTATCGCTTACTGCACAAATTGATGAGAAAAAACTCGATAAATTAATAACACAAACCTTAAAAACTTTTGAGGTTCCTGGTATTTCTGTAGGTATTTTAAAGGATGAAAAAATAGTCTATTCCAAAGGTTTTGGAGTTCGTTCTTTAACGAATCAAAAAGACATGAACCAAAACACATTGGTTGGTGTTGCTTCTAATAGCAAGGGTTTTACTTGTTTTGCATTGGCAATGATGGTGGATGAAGGCAAATTAAATTGGGACGATAAAGTACGGAAACACATTCCGGAATTTCAATTGCAAGACGCTTGGGTTACAGCGCAATTTACCATTAGAGATTTGGTAACGCACAGAAGTGGTTTAAGTTTAGGCGCAGGAGATTTGATGTTTTTTCCTGAAGGAAATGATTTTACGGTAAAAGATGTTATCAGCAATGTAAAACACTTAAAACCAGAAAGTTCATTTAGAAGTGAATTTATGTACAACAACAATATGTTTATTATTGCTGGCGAAGTTTTAAAACGTGTTAGCGGTCTTACTTGGGAAGAATTTATTGAGACGAAAATAATGAAACCTGTTGGAATGACAAATAGCAAAGCGTCTTACAACCGAGTTACCAATAAGACCAATATTATTGATGCGCATACAATGGCGGATGGCAAAATAATTCAGATTCCGCATGATTGGAGCGAAACTGCAAATGCTGCGGGCGGAATTGTAAGCAACGTAACTGACATGTTAACTTGGGCAAAATTTTTAATGAATGATGCCATTACAAAAGACGGAAATCGTTTGTTAAGTGAGCAACAATTTCATGAATTATGGCAATTACAAACCACTATGAAAGTTGGTAAAAATGACAGTTACAATTCCAATTTTAAAGGCTACGGTTTGGGTTGGTTTTTAACGGATGTAAAAGGTGGCTACAAGCAAGTATATCACACAGGTGGTTTGTTGGGCACAGTAACGCAGTTTACCATGATTCCAGATTTAGATTTGGCAATTGTAGTGTTAACTAATCAGATGAATGGCAACGCTTTTAACACGATTACAAACACGATCAAAGATAGCTATTTAGGATATAAAGATAGAAATTGGATAAAAAATTACGGAGATAAAAATGCTGATTTTATAGCGTATAATGACAGTATAAAAACAAGTGTTTTTAATAACGTTGAACTTGCAAAAAAAAATCCAAATTTACCAAAACCGAATCAAATTGTTGGCACGTATAAAGACAATTGGTTTGGAAACGTTACCATTACACACGATGGAAATACGTACAATATAAAATGCGAACGTTCTGCTGCTTTAATTGGTGAATTAGTACCGTACAATCTAACCACATTTGTTGCAAAATGGAACAATAGAAGTTTTGACGCAGATGTTTTTGTGAATTTTACTTTTGATGAAAACGGAAGTGCAACAAATGCCACGATGAATTATGTTGCGCCAATTACCGATTTTAGTTTCGATTTTCATGATTTAAACCTTAAAAGAACGAAGTAATTTTGAACAAAACAAAAGAAATTTGGATTGCAGGTTTTGCGCTATTTTCACTCTTTTTTGGAGCAGGAAATTTAATTTTACCTCCTTTTTTAGGTGTAAAATCAGGCTTTGATTGGTGGATTGTTGTCTGTGGCTTTGTGTTAACCGCAGTAACGATTCCTATTTTGGCAATTTTTGCACACGCAAAATTACAAGGAACATTATATGATTTTGGCAAGAAAGTTTCACCGCTTTTTAGTACCGTTTATTGCTTGTTAATTTACGTAATTGCAGTTGCAATTCCGTCTCCAAGAACCGCAGCAGTAACGCACGAAATGACGGTGCAACCATTCTTTGATACATCGCCACTTTTAACAAGTATTATTTACTTTGTATTCGTCTTTGTTTTTGCTATTAATAGAACAAGAGTTATTGGTTTAATTGGTAAATTTTTAACGCCTATTATCGTTTTAATTTTACTGATGATTATTGTCGTTGCGTTTTTTACAGCACCAGAAACTATAACGCCAACCACTTTTAAAACCCCTTTTATAGATGGTATTTTAGAAGGATATCAAACCTTTGATGCCATTGGCGGTGTTGTTGTTGGAGCCGTAATTATCATCTCCTTAAATTATAGCAGCCACACGACTTTTGAAGCGAAAAGAAAACTGATTAGACAAGCTGGTTTTATTGCCGGTACAGGTTTGCTTTTAATTTATGGTGGTTTAATTTTAAGCGGATCTTTATTCTCTTCAACATTTGCAGAAAACGCAACAAGAATTGAAGTTTTATCTGGGTTAAGCACACAAACTTTAGGCAATTTCGGAACCACTTTTTTAAGTGTTTTGGTTGCTTTAGCGTGTTTTACAACGGCCGTAGGTATTGTAACCGGAACAGCAGACTACTTTAAAGGAATTTGTAATGATTCGCAAAGAGTGTATATAGTTACTGCAGCAATTTCATCAGTAATTGGTATTATAGTTGGCAGTTATAATGTTGGTTTTATTATAGATGTTGCCGTACCAGCTTTAATGTTTTTATATCCAATTACAATGGTACTAATTTTACTAAATATTGTGCCAAACAAATTGGCTTCAAGACTCGTTTTTAGAAGTGTAGTTTTGGTAACATTTATATTTAGTATTCCGGATTTTCTAGGCTTTATAATTGCGCAAGAAAACTTAACCGGAATTAAAAGCATGATTCCTTTGGCCGAGTATAGTTTGGGTTGGGTTTTGCCTTCTTTATTTGTTTTTATTGGGTTAAATTTGGTAAAGAAAAAAAATATCATCGATGAATAAACTACTACTTGTTGGCAATGGCTTTGATTTAGCACATGGATTGCCAACTTCTTATCGTGATTTTTTGAATGACTTTTGGAAGAATTTTTCTAAAAATTATAACAACCAAGAGGTGAAAAATTTGATTGCGATAGACGATCAATACAATGATTATTTTAATAACGGGAATAATACAATAGAAAGGTTTGATGATTTGGCATTAAACCTTAAAAATTATTGTAAAAATGATAACTATATTTTTGAAGAAAAAGATTTTATTGCTAGAGATAAACTTAAAAATATATTTAAATTCAAAAATGATTTCTTTAAAATAATAAACTTAAAAAACTCAATCGAAGATTGGGTAGATATAGAAAACGAGTACTACTTGCAGCTAAAAAGGATAGCTAAATTAAAGTTTGGGAATTTCACTGAGGAGGAAACAAAAAAAGAGACAAGGAAAAAAATTTTAAAATTAAATATAGAATTTGAAAGTGTAAAAATTTTATTAAAAAACTACCTTATAGGCAAGGTGAATCAAATTTATGACTTCACACAAATTGAAGAATCAAAAGAGTTGACAAAAATTTTTAGAAATATTTGAATCAAATAATTTTTTTCAAAATCATTTGAATTTTAAAGAAAAAATAGAAAATTATTCTAAAGAGTTTTCATTTTCTGATGATAAAAATGATGTTTTGAGTATAAGTGATACTTTAATAAAGTCTACTAAAAATAAGATAACTTATAGTTCTCTTTTTTTAGATTTTAATTATACCTCAACAATTCCATTTTATATCAAAGAATTAGGAAATAGGGCAGCTGACTATTCTATTAATAAAATTCATGGAGATTTAAATAATATGGTTTTTGGTTTTGGTGATGAAATAGATGAAGATTATAAATTAATCGAAAACTTAGATGATAATGAATACTTAAAATTCTTTAAATCGTTTAAATATTTTCAAAATAGCAAATACAATAAACTTTTACAATATATCGATAGCGGAAAATTTCAAATATTTGTTTTAGGACATTCTTGTGGTTTATCAGACAGGGTGATGTTAAATACTATTTTTGAACACAAAAACTGTCGTTCAATAAAAATTTATTATCATCAAAGAGAAGATGGCTCAGATAATTATTCTGATGTTGTAAAAAATATTTCTCGTCATTTTAAAGATAAACCTTCAATGAGAAGAAAAATAGTAAGTAAAGAACTCTCTTCATCTTTGCCGCAAAATGTTCGTTTTAAAAAGATTGAAAAAAATTAATAATTCCTTTACAAAGTTTAGTTCAGCAGATGTACTTCATAATTTTTTAATCTTTTATAATTCAGTTTAAATTGGTTTCGCTAGTTTTTTTTGAAACATTTTATTTTTAAACAGCAATTAATTTTATTTAAGCTATTTTTTTGGGTACATTGAACCTTTAATTTTTTCACTTCCTACCACTCTCTATTTTTTTTACGGTTTTACCAAAATGTTTGCATGCTTTGAGCATTTAAACATACATAAAAAGTATTTCAATTCATTTTAAGAGTGTTTGCTTATCTACCCTTTTATTAGTTAAAACACTAAACCTTTAATAGCACATCCATGGAAAAAAAATTACACATTATTAGTGCACTTCTGTTTATCTTTTTAATTATTCCAAAATCAACTTTAAGGGCGCAAACGTTACCAAGTGAAATACTAATGAAAGATATTGATGGTGGTACTTTTACAATGGGAAACAATAGCTTAACGGGTAATCCAGATCAGAAAGTGGCTGCTCCTGAGCACGAGGTAACAGTATCAGCTTACTCGATGAGTGAAGCAGAAATTACAAATGCGCAATATGTAGTGTTTTTAAATGCTGCTTTTAATGAGGGTTTAATTAAAATTATTTCTGGCACAGGAGGCCCAGATAATGGTAAACGATTAATTCAAGGTACAGTATCTTCTACTTATAACGGCAAGATATTGTATACGCTTGACGGAATTAGAGTATTAAAAGATCATGGCAATGAGGATGGAGATAGTAACCAATTTACAGGAAGCATAGAACCAGAAAATCCATTAAATATAGCTTATATAGATTTCAACCAAACCGCTAATGTTTTTTATGTAAAAGACCCTTTTAATGTGAATGATTTTAATTGGATAGCAGTTTGTAATTATCAAGATTACGGAACTACACAAATGGTATTCGAGGGCGCTACTTTAAATGATTTTGATGATTGGGCTGGAACAGGGCAAAATTATTCTGATGAATTACAAGGATGGACGGAAAGTAATCCGTCAGCAGCGACCAATTTACCAACTCAAACAGAAGTTTCTGGTTGGCCTGTAACTTTTATTAGATGGTGGGGAGCAAAAGCATTTGCAGAATATTACAGCGTAAATCTACCAACTGAAGCACAGTGGGAGTTTGCGGCAAAAGGAGGCGCTAATTTTCAAGACGCAGTGCACGATGGTGCGGATATTAGTGATGCAAATTGGAATAAAGCAGGAGGTTTGGCCACAGGACATGTAAGAAGTGCAATAAGCGGAACAGCAAATCCTTTTGAACTTTATAATTTGGCAGGAAATTCTTGGGAATGGATTGCAGATAACTATGTTGCACCTTATGATACTGCAGCGGTTACCGATCCTTTTGTTGAGGTTAGCGGCTCTACTTTAAGATGTTGGCGAGGTGGTTCTTGGAATTATCATGAAGCAACTTTACAAACTGCCATACGTTTTTTTGACGAAGAAAATAGAGGCAATGACCATTTTGGATTCAGAATTGCAGGAACACATTCAACATTGTCTACTGATAAATTTATAGAAACAGGTTTTAAACTGTATCCAAATCCAGCAAAAGATTATCTAACTATTTCAATAATGAATATAAATAACCAAACCACCATTAAAATATATAGCATAACAGGGCAACTTATTCAAAGTCAAAAAATAACTTCTAAGAACGAAAGGATAAAGTTGCATAATTTGTCGAAAGGAATTTTCATAATTAAGATAGGTGAAATAGCTAAAAGATTAGTTGTTGAATAGAAATTAAGAAGCTATAAACTAATTCAATAGCATTTAAAGTTCTCTAAACTTGGCTTATAAATTCTTTAGGAGAAAAGATAAATAGAAGTGTCGTTTTCGGTTTAATAGACAAAAAAGAGTCAGTTTTTTTCCTAAATATTTCTAATACTACAAAAAAGAATCTTCATATTTCAGCTATTTAAACTTCTAAAAAAAGCATTAATAAGCTTCATTTTTTTAAGATTAAAAAGAAACAAACACTTCGTAATAAGATCATTTTGAAAACAAAACTGTAGAGGTTTTACGATAAAGCGTTTGGCTAAAACCTATTACCGCTGTATTTCAGGTATTTAAGTTGCAAAAAAAGTAGTATAACCCGTTTTTAGAGATATTTAGTTGTAAGTTTGTCATATGTAAAAATTGTTAAATTCTCAATTTTAAGCATAAAAATTATTTAATCACTAACTTAACCTAACCAAAATTATGAAATTATTAAAATTAATGCCAATCTTAGCAATGTTCTTGATTGGAGTACTGTCGAGCTGTGATACAGCAGAAGAAACTACTTTGATGACACCGATTAATTCATCAACTAAAACTAAATTAGAACCAGTTATTAGTTCTAAAAAATCGGAAGGAATCAATTTAGGTGTTGCCGGAGAGTTTGTAATTCTTACAAAATCAGGAATTACGAATGTTAGACAATCTGATATTAAAGGAGATGTAGGAACAAGCCCAATAACAGGTGCCGCACTTTTATTAACTTGTGAAGAAGTAACAGGTACTATATACACCGTAAATGCTGCCGGCCCAGCTTGTAAAATAACTGCGCCTTCTAGATTGTCAACCGCTGTTGGAGATATGGAAACTGCATATACAGATATCGCAGGGCGCGCTAGTAGTGCAGATAAAACAAATTTAGGAGCTGGTAATATAACAGGAATGACACTATCACCAGGCGTTTATAAATGGACAAGCGCAGTTTTACTTAATGGTGTTTTAGAACTTAAAGGTAACGAAGATTCTATATTTATATTTCAGATTGCAGAAACTTTTGATATGGGTTCTGGAGCTGAAATTCTTTTAACGAATGGCGTTCAGGCTAAAAATATTTTTTGGCAAACTGCGGGTGCTGTTACTTTAGGTACAACAAGTTCGTTTCAAGGAAGCTTATTAGGTAAAACTTCAATTGCTGTGCAAACAGGTGCAAGTGTTAACGGAAGGTTGCTAGCACAAACAGCAGTAACATTGCAGATGAATTCAGTTAAAATGCCTAACTAGCTATTAAAACCTGAATTCAATCATCAAAAAAAACGATCGCCTTCTCTTTTGACGTAGCGATTTTAAATTAAAAATAACTAAAAAAGGTTCTGCAAAAGTGGAGCCTTTTTTCTTGGTCTTAAAAATAATATTACAATTCATTAGACTCTTACAATACATCACCTTAATTAAAAAAATAAAAAGCTGATACAAAAAAGTTGTTTGTAAAAAAATTTGAAAAAGGTTACATTCTCAATCTATTCGTTAAAAAATATTAAAGTTTCACCAACTTTTACGACCAACAAACCACAACAAAAAATATGGCAATTCAAGAAATCGTAAAATACTCTTTTAAAGAAACTTTCTCTTTAAGTTCAGTTCAGTTTAAAAAAGCCTGTACAATAGAGCATTCTGTGTCCCAAAATGCCTATTCTATTTATTGGATTCAGGAAGGAAAAGGAACCTATAATATCGATTTTGAACAATATACTTTTAATGATAATGTTGTGTTTTTTCTTTCTCCTGGCCAAATATTCACCGTAGATTCCGAACAAATAAAAACAGCATACAAGCTAACTTTTGTTAGCGGTTTTTACTGCATACAAACCCACGATCAAGAAGTGGCTTGTAACGGAATTCTCTTCAACAATATTTATGAAACGCCGTTTGTAAAGCCTTGTAAAAAGGACGCTGCAAAACTTAATTTTATTTTAGAAAGTCTCATAGAAGAATTTCAGCAGCCGGCAACTGCGCATTATGATATGTTGCAAGCCTATTTAAAGCAATTTATTATTTGTGCCGTTCGTGTTAAAAAAGAAAATCGCGTTATTAAAGACGATACAGAAACGCGTCTTTTTAAAGATTTTAGTTTGTTAGTAGAGCAAAATTTTAAAACACTACATTCGGTAACAGCCTATGCAAATCGATTGGGAATTTCTCCTAAATCGATTACCAAACACTTTCAAAAATTAGGCACAAAAACGCCATCAGCTTTTATTAAAAACCGTATTTTATTACAAGCCAAGCGTCAATTAATTTACACAGATAAAACTGTAAAAGAAATTGCTTTTGAGCTCGGTTTTAACGATCCTGCATATTTTACACGCTTCTTTACAAAGGCAATTTTAAAATCTCCATTGCAGTTTAAAAAAGAGTATTAACGTTGTTTTATTCCTCTTTTTAATAGTACTAGCAACTTGGGCGTGCCCTTGCAGGTCAGGCTTTCGCAACTCGCTTTTTTAAGTTTTATCAAACTTAAAAAGAGCTCAAACAATTTGCTCTATCCTTCACGCGTGCTTTTTACCAGCTTTTTTTCCGTGTCCAAACAGAAGGAACTTTTGTCCAATTTTTAAGGTTACTATCGGTTGCACCTTTGCAGTGTCAAAGAGAAGTAATTAAAAAATCAACAAAAATGAAAACAATAAAAAACGTGCAATGTCCAAACTGTTGGGAATATCAAACATACGATGAGCAAAACCCAAATCAGCAACTTTGCGAATGCAAAACATCAATATAAACAAAGCTAAAAATTAATAATAAAACAATCTAAAATAAAATTATGAGCACATTTAACGTACCAACAAAAAACGAAGTATCAGAAAATAACCAAGCAATCTTTACTCAATTAGAAAAAGGATTGGGTTTTGTTCCAAATTTATATGCAGCATTTGCACATAGTGAAACTGCTTTAGGTAATTTTTTAGCAATCGGAAACGGAAAAACAAGTTTTTCAGCAAAAGAAAAAGAAGTAATTAATTTAGCTGTAAGTCAAGTAAACGAATGCGTTTATTGTTTATCTGCACACACTGCAATTGGAAAAATGAATGGTTTTACAGAAAATCAAATTTTAGAATTAAGAGCTGGTAAAGCTACTTTTGACGCAAAATTAGATGCATTAGCAAAGTTTGCAAGAAATAGTACTATTAACAGAGGAGCTGCAACTCAAGAAACCGTTGAAAACTTATATGCTGCGGGCTACACAAAAGGAAATTTAGCAGATGCAATTATTTTAATTGGCGAAATTACAATTACCAATTACTTTCATAAAACAACAGCTGTTGCAGTAGATTTTCCAGTAGCACAACCTTTAGAAATAGCAACCGTATAATTAAAATTTAAACATTTAAAACATCAGAAAACATGAAAAAATTAGTAGCAATAATAGTACTTGCATTTGGCTTTACATTTAACACAAATGCGCAAGAGGTAAAAACAGTTTCTTTAGAACAAACAAAAGGTGAGTTTACACAGAAACAAATAACGTTAGCAGAAGGAACTTACATTTTTGAAATTAATAATAATAATGTTGGTCATAATGTTGGTTTTGTATTAGCGCCAAAATCGGATGTAAAAGCGCACATTAAAAATGCATACGTAACAGAACAAGTAAAGAACAACACAAAGCAAAACTCTAAATCTGTAACGCTTAAAAAAGGGGAATATGTATATTTTTGTCCTTTAAACCCAACACCACAATATACTTTAATTGTAAAGTAAGTTTAAATTAAGTTTGGCGAGCTGCAATGCTCGCCTTTTTTAGTTTTTACAAAAGCCTTTTTCTAACTCAATTTCATTTAAAGTTTGCCAAACTTTATGTGTAAATTCTTTTGGCGAAAATTTAAAAAGTAGTAACGTTTTTTGAGTCTTTTCACAAAAATGACTTGCTATTTTTACGTTTAAAACAAATCGCTTACTTGTTGCAAAATGATCATACGTAGCTACTTTACCTTCAAAAAAAGTGATGGTTTTTTCTGTTATTGTTTTAACAATTGTTGCGGTTGCTTTTTGATTTAAATTATTGGTTTCAGAAACACTATTTAAGCCATCAAAGTATTTTTCTAAATCAGAAGCTAACTGATTTTCTGTCATATTTTTATCATAATTAATACTCCAAGCATAGGTATAAGACCAGAAAAAAATGTGTTCTGGAGTTCGCCAACCTTTTGGTGGAAAACGAACTTCTGCAAGACCTGTATAGTTAATCTCTTGCGCAAAACGAATCGGAAAAGGGAATACTTCTTTTCCCCAAGTGCTGTCTAATTTTATTAAATTTTCTTTTTCAGTTTCTTGTGCAGAAAGAAAAAATGAACAGAATAAGGTAATAATTAGAAATGCTTTTTTCATATGGTTTTTTTAAGAGTTTGTTCTTTCTGTAAAACTATCTCAACATCAGCTAAAAAGTGTCAAAAAAATGTAAAAGAAATGTAAACTGTTATAAAAATTGAATCAATTGTGTGTTATTTGCACTTATGATCAACAAAAAGAAGATTTTTTTAATGCTATGTATTGCTTTTGCTATTTTTTGTTTTTGGAATTTCTCTAAATCGGAAAACAATAATGAACTATTTTCTAAGAAAGTAAAAGTAGCTTTAAGAGCTATTGGTCATCAAATATTGCTATCAAATAAAGATTCCATTACTTTAATTTTACCAGTTAATAAAATCACGGAAAATAAGTATCAAATTTCATTTGAAAAGCACCTTTATATTAATCCAGAAATTTTGGTTTCGGTTGTGAAAAATGCATTCCAAAAATCAGATTTTCCCAAAAATTATTTTGTAGAAGTTATACAATGTGCTACGAATGATGTTGTGTATAGTTAAAAACGAATCAGAAAAAAATATTATCCCTTGTATTGGAAGGGTTTTACCTGTAGATTGTTATCAGGTAGAAATTATTTTTACAGATATAAAAACGAGTACTTTTAATCGGAATTTGTTACTTATTATTGTAGTTATTTTTCTTGTAGGATTTTGGTTTTCTTACACTAGAAAATCAGTTGCTAAAATTGAAGAAAAGGATACAGATTTTATTTCAATAGGTGTTTTTAGTTTTTATCCGAAGCAACATAAATTGATGCAAAAATCCAAAGAAATTAGCCTTTCTAAAAAGGAATGTGAGTTGCTAGAAATCTTTGTGGCGAACCCAAATAAGATTATAAAAAGAGAAGAATTAACCAAAAAAGTTTGGGAAGATCATGGTGTTTTTGTAGGCAGAAGTTTAGATACGTATATTTCAAAACTTAGAAAAAAATTAAAAGATGACGCTTCTATTCAGCTTATAAATGTTCACGGTGTTGGTTATAAATTAGAAATAAAATAAAAAAAGGCGACCATTTCTGATCGCCTCTTTTAGTAAAACTATTTTTTTCGTTTATAATTATACATTACTTCATCAATTGTAAACCAACAGAAATAAAAGATTCCTATAGAAAAGAGGATATCTCCAATCATTCGCATCCATTTTAAGGTTTGTATTGTTGGCGAGTATAGAAGATCTGATGATCTTGCAAAAGAATATCCCTCTGTTATTGAAGTATACGCCTGTATAATTCCTATGGGTAATAAACTTAAAACGACCATCGCTACCAAACCGATATTTAGAAACCAAAACGCTCTTTTTAGTTTTGTACTGCTCCAAACTCTATCAGAATAAAAGCGCAAACAGATTATTATAAAGCCCATTCCTAACATGCCATACACGCCAAATAAAGCGGTGTGTGCATGAACTGCAGTGGTATTTAAACCTTGAATATAATACAATGCAATTGGCGGATTAATTAAAAAACCAAAAACCCCAGCGCCTAAAAAGTTCCAAAAAGAAACGGCAATAAAGAAAAATATAGGCCATTTATAATTCTGAATCCATTTTTTACTTTTTAAAAGACTCCAGTTTTCTCTAATTTCGAATCCCATTAATGTTAACGGAACAACTTCTAAAGCGCTAAATGTAGCACCTAAAGCAATTGCTTGTATGGGTGTGCCAGAATAGTATAAATGATGTAACGTACCAATAATTCCGCCAGCTAAAAAGATTGAAGCAGAAGCTATAGAAACTCTACC
Source organism: Polaribacter glomeratus (assembly GCF_002954665.1). GTDB lineage: Bacteria > Bacteroidota > Bacteroidia > Flavobacteriales > Flavobacteriaceae > Polaribacter > Polaribacter glomeratus. The sequence goes on from NZ_MSCM01000002.1 coordinate 620,159, forward strand.
AGCAGTTTTAGGTGATATTATTTCCATTCTAGAGAAAATAAAAGCGATCACCACAGTTGCAAAAACTTCGAAAAAACCTTCTACCCATAAGTGAACTAACCACCATCGCCAATAATTTATGACAGGTAAACTGCTGTTTTCTCCGTACATTAATCCAGAAAAGAAAAACATACCAATGGCCATTACAGATATTAATAGGATAATTAATAAATGTTTAGATTCGTCATTTTTTTGAATCGCATAGATAATGTGTCTACTTACCATCGCAACCCATAAAACAAGACCGATTCCTAAAAATATTTGCCAGAATCTTCCTAAATCCATGTATTCATATCCTTGATGACCAAAGAAAAAGTTGGTTGTTAAGTCTAAAAATTGATGAACTCCTAACCATTCACCTATCATAGAACCGAAAACAATAACGATTAATGCGACAAAAAGAAAATTGATTCCAAAAAGTTGATATTTCATCTCTTTTTTAGAAATCATTGGCGCTAAAAATAATCCGGTTGCCAACCAGGTTGCTGCAATCCAAAAAACAGCTAATTGTGTATGCCAAGTTCTACTTACAGAATAGGGTAAATATTTTGCTAAATTGAAACCAAAGAAACTTTGCCCTTCAACGGTATAATGCACCGTTATGATTCCTAAGATTACTTGCAAACCAATTAGCAAAGAGATTACAAAAAAGTATTTTAATACCGCTTTTTGAGATTTTGCTAAAGTCATATTTGCCAAAGGATCTGAATCTGGTTTTGTTAAAGATTCTCCTTTTTCATGATTTCTCAAGTAATAGAACGTCAATATTCCGATAAAAACAAGTAACAAAACGATTGATAAACCAGACCAAATAATTGAGCTGTCTGTAATATTATTATCAATTAAAGGCTCATGTGGCCAGTTAGAAGTATAGGTATAATCCTTTTCTGGTCTATTTGTACTTGCGGCCCAAGAGGTCCAAAAGAAAAACGCGTTTAATTGTTTTAATTTTGCTTCATCTGTTAAAGCACCTTCGGGAATTGCATATCGTTCGTTTCCTTTTGAGAAAACCTGGCTAAAGTGCTGTATATTATTGTTAATGGCAGCTACTCTTTCTTTAGATATTATGATGGTTTTTGTAGCAGAATTATAGGTATTCGTTTTAACATCTTTTATTAAACGTGCTTTAATAGCTGCTTTTTGCTCTACATCTAAAGCGTTGTATTTCTGATTAAAATCTCTTTGAGCCCAAAGATCTAGCATAAAAACCGCTTCTCTATGAATCCAATCTGCAGACCAATCTGGTGCCACATAACTTCCGTGACCCCAAATTGAGCCAACTTCCATACCACCAATAGATTCCCAAACATTTTGTCCTATTTGTATGTCTTCTTTGGTGTAAAAAACTTCATTTGTATCTTTCACTAAAACTTTATCAGGAATGGGTGGTTGTTTTTGATACACCTGTGTTCCTACCCAAATTAGTACTGCAAAAGAGAGTACGATTACGCTTGTAAAAGCTATCCAAATTTTTTTCATTATGCTGTCTTTATAAATTATGATATCACTTTATTTACCCTATTTATAGAGTCTGTTTTTGCAATTGTAAGTCTAACAATTGCATCTTTTTTACACAATAAATTATGAGGCACATTTGCATCTAAGGCAATTAAATCACCTTTTTTTAGCCGTAATTCCTTTTGATGAACGCCAAAAAGAATCTCGCCTTCAAAAATTTCTATTACTATTGGTTTAGGTGCAGAATGCTCTTTCATCTCTTGTGTTTCTCGCATAACAATTCTTATTTCTTTAGTTGTTGCTGTTTCTAAAAGCAGGGTTATTGCTGGCTTATCTTTCTTATAGATAATATTATCGTTTATTGAAGCTGTAATCATGTGTGTTATTATTATGATTTATTATTAATATTAAAAGGCCTTTATATCTTTTATTTTGTTAAATTTTTTTAATTTTTTAGAAAATACTCTTTTAAATTCATGTCTGTAGCAAGTTCAAATAATGTAGTACTTTCTAACATTTTCTTTAAATTTTCTCTTATTTCTACAAACTTAAAGTGTAGCGGACAAGGTTTTTTATCATTGCATTGGTGCAGTCCTAAACCACAACCAGTATAAATAGCATCTCCGTCTAAAACGGCTACTATGTTACTCAAAGCTACTGTTTTTAGACTTTTATCATCAATAAAAAAGCCTCCATTTGGTCCTTTTATAGATTGTACTATTTTATTTTTTGTAAGTTGTTGTAGAATTTTTGCTGTAAATGCTTGTGGCGATTCTATAGCATCGGCTATTGCAGTAATACTAACTTTTTTATCTACATTAGATTCTAAAGCAATAAAAATAACAGCTCTTAAGCCATATTCACACGTTTTTGAAAACATAATTCTATTTATTATGCAAATTTAAAAAAAATAAAAGACAAATTAATCCTTTATTGTAATAATTTAAGTCAAAATTTAAACTATTGAGATATCTGATGTTCTAAAGGTGACTTTCATAAGGTCTATTGTCTAAATAAAAGTTTACTCATTTTTAGACACCTTTTTTATCGGGTAATTAATTTAAGAAAGAGTAAAATAAATTAGCCTTTAAATAGTTCAACATCTATATTTTAAATCAAAAAATAATATTAAAACATCAATTTTTTACATTGTCGAATTATCAAAATTAAAAGCCCTATTTTTGTATTTAGTTTTATATATTTAAAAAAATTATTTGTTAAACTACTATTCATATCCACATACAACCTCTAAAGAATGGGTAACCTTTGTTCACGGAGCAGGAGGCAGTAGTTCTATTTGGTACAAACAAATTCGCGATTTTAAAAAGCATTTTAATGTTTTAATTTTAGACTTAAGAGGTCATGGCAATAGCAAACCAAAATTAAAAGACACGTTTAACTCTAAATATACATTTGATTCAATTACGGTAGATATTGTTGAAGTTATTGAACATTTAAAAATTCAAAAATCGCACTTTATAGGTATTTCATTAGGTACAATTTTAATACGAAATTTAGCCGAAAAAAGACCCGAATTAGTTAAAAGTATGATTATGGGCGGCGCAATTATTAAGCTCAATTTTCGCTCACAGGTACTTATCAAAGTTGGCGTCGTTTTTAAATCGGTAGTGCCATATATGTTACTTTATAAACTCTTTGCATTTATTATAATGCCAAGAAAAAATCATAAAAAATCTAGATTACTTTTTGTTAACGAAGCTAAAAAATTATATCAAAAAGAGTTTATACGTTGGTTTAAATTAACATCAGAAATTAACCCGTTATTGCGTTTTTTTAGAACAAAAGATATAAATATTCCTACTTTTTATATTATGGGTGCAGAAGATCATTTGTTTTTGCCTTCAATAAAAAACATAGTTTCTAAACATCTAACCTCTTCGTTATTTGTAATTGAAAATTGTGGTCATGTAGTTAATGTTGAGCAACCACAAACCTTTAATCATCAAACCATTCGCTTTATTTCTTCTATAAATTAGATTCTTTTAAACCTCTTTAAGTTTTATATTTTTTTATATTTACTTTTTAAAAAAAATTAAAATGAAGCAAATTATAACGTTTGGTGAGGTATTAATGCGAATATCTCCTATCGGAAACAAAAAATTTATACAATCGAATGCTGTAGAGTTTTACTTTGGCGGCACAGAATTAAATGTTGGAATTTCTCTTGCCAATTTTGGCGGAAATGTAAAACATATTTCTAGCATTTCTGACGATTTTATTGGTGATACAGCAGTTTCTTACTTAAATAAATTCGACTTAGATACTTCATCAATCGTTCGTTCTTCAAGACCTTTAGGTGTTTATTTCTTAGAAGTTGGTGCAGTTATGAGACCAAGTTCTATTTCTTATAATCGTTCTCATTCTTCTTTTTCAGAAATTGTACCTTCAATGGTAAATTGGGAAAAAGCACTTGAAAATGGTAAATGGTTTCATTGGACAGGGATTACGCCTGCATTAAACAATGGCAGTCATCAAACACTATTAGAAGGTTTAAAATTAGCAAGAAAAAAAGGAATGACCGTTTCCGCAGATCCAACATATAGAAGTGGTTTATGGAAATATGGAGAAGATGCAAAAGAAGTTTTATCAGAATTAATTAATTATTCAACCGTTTTTATTGGCGGAGTAAATGAAATGAATGAACTTTTAGGCACAACGTATTCGTATTCCAACGAAGATTTTATTGAGGCTAGTAAAGCGTTAATGGTTAAATTTCCATCCATAGAAAAAGTTTTTGATAAAATTAGAACCTCTATTAATTCTTCTTGGCATAAGATAAAAGCAAGAATGTGGAATGGCTTAGAATTTAAGGAAACTACTGAATTAGATATTACGCATATTGTTGATAGAATTGGCACAGGTGATGCTTTTGCAGCCGGAATAATTCATGGTTTATTAAATTTTAATGACGACAAAGCAATGGAATTTGGGAACGCCGCTTGCGCGATAAAACACACCTATTCTGGAGATGTTAACTATGCAAATGAAAAAGATGTATTATCTATTTTAGAAGGAAATGTTACTGGTAGATTAAATCGATAAAACGTACTAAAACAAAAAAAGCGAGTTTTAAAAAACTCGCTTTTTAAAATATAATAATCAATTAACGATTCATCAATTCCTCAATTTCATCCGCTTCAATAGGTATATTTCCCATTAAATTAAAAGGAGTTCCTTTTTCTTGAACAACAACATCATCTTCCAAACGAATTCCAAAACCTTCTTTAGGAATGTAAATTCCGGGTTCTACAGTAAACACCATATTTGCTTTCATTGGCTCGTGTAATAAACCATAATCATGCGTGTCTAAACCAATATTGTGGCTGGTTCCATGCATAAAATATTTTTTATATGCTGGCCATTTTGGGTCTTCACTTTGCACATCCGCTTTGTCTAGTAAACCTAATTTTAACAATTCTGATGTCATTACGTTTCCAACTTCTTTGTGATATTCTTTCCAAATAGTTCCCGGAAGTAACATATTTGTAGCTTCTTTTTTAACGTGATTTACAGCATTATAAACTGCTTTTTGTCGATCTGTAAAACGCCCAGAAACTGGAATTGTTCTAGATAAATCACTTTTATAATTTGCGTATTCTGCGGCAATATCAAACAAAATTAAATCGCCTTCTTTACATTGCTGATTATTTTCTACATAATGCAATACATTGGCATTATTTCCCGAGGCAATTATTGGTGTGTACGCAAATCCTTTAGATCTATTTCTAATGAATTCGTGAATTAACTCTGCTTCAATTTCATATTCCCAGACACCGGGTTTCACGAAGTCTAAAACCCTTCTAAAACCTTTTTCTGTAATGTTACAAGCCTGCTGCATTAAATCTAATTCAATAGGATCTTTTACAGCTCGTAAACGTTGTAAAATAGGATTACTTTTTGCCACAGCATGTGCAGGATATTTTGCCAATAACCATTTTGTAAAACGGTTTTCACGTGTTTCTGTTTCTACAGAAGCTCTGTAATGTTCGTTGGTATTAATGTAAAATGTATCGCAATACGTGGTCATTTCAAACAAGATTTTTTCTAAATCTTGCAACCAATAAACAGTTGTAATTCCGCTTGTTTTAAAAGCAGCTTCTTTAGTTAGTTTTTCACCTTCCCAAACGGCAATATGATCATTTGTTTCTGTTACAAATAAAACTTCTCTTAAATCTGGATTTGGACAATCTGGAAACAATAATAATACACTTTCTTCTTGATCTACACCACTTAGATAAAAAATATCGCGGTGTTGCTCAAAAGGCATTGTGCTATCTGCGCCAATTGGATAAATATCGTTCGAGTTAAAAACCGCTAAACTATTTGACTTCATTTGTGAAGCAAAATTTTTACGGTTTTTAATAAAAAGTTGTGAGTCTATTAGATGGTATTTCATGCGTATCTGAATTTAAAAACAAAGGTAGCAATTATTAAAGCAAACAGACCTTGATTCTGCACATCATCAGGTTTATTCTAAAAAGCTAAAATAGATTTAGCGGTATTTTTAGGGCGTTCGAGCGGGCTTTTTATTATATCTTTTTGCCTAAAAAGGCAAAAAGGATGCCATTTCAATCCCTAACGCAAATTAGGAATTTATTAGAATGTTTTGAGAAGTTTTCAAAATTTCTATGGTAAAAAAAATCCTACAAAGTTTTAAAACCTTGTAGGATATACTATTTAAAATTTTAGCACAATAACCTGTGCAAACTGTAAAATTCTTGTTTACTATCTTTTCTTTTTAGGAGCGCCAGTTCTACCTCTTCCCGTGGTGCTTTCTGTTTTATTTCCTTTAAAATGTGGTTTGTTTTTTGGCCTATTTCCTTGAGAATTAGAGCTCTTGCTTTTCTTACCAAAAGAACCTTTACTTTGCGTTGCAGCTCTTTTAGCAGGTGCAGTATCTGTAGGTTCAAAACCTTCTAAAACGGTAGTTTTTAATTTCTCGTTTAGTATTTTTTCAATTTCATTTTGGTATTCAGTTTCTTCACTACAAACCAACGAAATTGCTTCTCCTGCAGCACCAGCTCTACCTGTTCTACCAATTCTATGTACATAATCTTCTGGTACATTTGGTAATTCGTAATTAATAACATGCGGTAATAAAGGAATGTCTAAACCACGAGCAGCAATATCTGTTGCTACTAAAATTTTAATGCTATTGTCTTTAAAGTTTTTTAACGCTTTTGTTCTAGCACCTTGACTTTTATTACCGTGAATTGCGGCTGCAGAAATTCCTGCTTTAATTAATTTTTCTGTCAATTTATTAGCACCATGTTTTGTTCTTGTAAAAACTAAAACTTGGGTCCAATTTCCGTCTTTTATCAGTTTAATAAGTAACGTTGTTTTGTCATTTTTATCAACGTTAAAAACTTTGTGCGATACTTTTTGAGCCGTAGAATTTTGTGGAGCCGTTTCTACAGAAACCGGATTTCTTAAAATACCCGCTGCCAATTTTTTAATATCATTAGAAAAGGTAGCAGAAAACATCAAATTTTGACGCTTTGCAGGCATAAAACTAATAAGCTTGTTTAAATCTCTAGCAAAACCCATGTCTAACATTCTGTCTGCTTCATCTAAAATTAGCACATCAATCCTGTTAAAAGACACTGCTTTTTGATCATGTAAATCCAATAACCTACCAGGAGTAGCAACTAAAATATCTACACCTTGTTTTAACGTTTTAATTTGACTTGCTGCTTTTACACCTCCAAAAACTACGGCAGATTTTACATTTACATATTTGCTGTATTCTCTAACATTGTCGTGCACTTGAGCTGCTAATTCTCTTGTTGGTGTTAAAACTAACACGCGTAAAGGTCTGTATTTTGGGTGTTTTGTTTCAGATAAATATTGTAAAATAGGCAAGGTAAAACCAGCTGTTTTACCTGTTCCTGTTTGTGCGGAAGCTAAAATATCTTTTCCTTCTAAAATAACAGGAATTGCTTTTTGTTGAATTGAAGTAGGAACAGTGTATCCTTTTTCTTCTACTGCTTTTACTAAAGCATCTGATAAACCTAGGTCTTTAAATGACATTGATAATATTTAAAAAATGTAAATTTTGTTTCTTATAGATCTGCAAATGTACATTGATTAATTGTTTACTTTCATTTATATGTGGTTTAGTTAAGCTATTAGTAAAAAAAAGGCACTATTTTTCATGAAAAACATTGAAAAACAGGGCTTTTTTAGGTTTTATTTTAAAAAAAAGATGAAATAAAATTTAGTAAGTCTGTTTTTTTCCAAACTTTTTTTGTGGTGTAACTTTGCACTTTAATAACTTTACATCATATATTTAGGTTTAAAAATACATTTATTTAAAGATTATTTATAAAACTTAAATGCCCTTTTCAGGTAAACTTAAATGTGTCTAATTTTATAATTATTGGTTTTTGCTGTTGTAATAGCACAATTAACAAATCTTCAAAGCACAAAAAGATGAAAATTAGCCAACTTTACCGCTCCTTATTTTTAGTATGTTACGCTAGTAATAGATTTTTACCAACTCTTAAATTAGAATACTTTTTTATATCTTTAAAAATCTAAAAAACAATTGAAAATGAATATTCTACTTAAAATAACCATTCCGTTTATACTATTATTTATGAGCTGTTCTGTTCAAAAGGATATTGATACCGCAATTTATGATGTTTATTATGAGGCTAAAACGAGAGGTAGCTTTATAAACATTCATTTTAAAGAGCGTACGGTTACTTTTAAATCTACTACAGAAGATAAATCAATAGTTTTAAGCAAGATTGATGCAAATACTATAAACGAGATTCTCTCAAAAATTAAACTCTCTGAGATCTCCAATTTAAAAGCTCCTTCTGATAAGCGGTTTTATGATGGTGCGTTAATTGCTAATTTTACTATCAAAAAAAATGACACAAGCTATGTTTCATCACCCTTTGATCATGGAAATCCACCAAAAGAATTACAAGCATTATTTAATAAATTACAAAGCTTTATAAAATAAAAAAAGGTTGAGAAAATTCTCAACCTTTTATATATTATTTATTTTTTTTAAAATCTATCTCAACGATGGTGTATAGTTTGTAGGATGATCATCCGCTTTAGCTAAACCATTAGTGGCAGTAGTAAAGTTAGTACCAAACTTAACATCCATAGCTGCTAAAATTCTGTTAGCAGCCAATGCATAACCTCTTCCTGTTGGGTGCACACCGTCTAAACTGAAAAAACCACCAGTTACAAGGTTAGCCGTCAACATATAATTATCAAACATAACACCTTTAGTTACGTCTGTTAAAAGGCCATTAATATCACCAAGGGCAATATTTGGATTAGATGCTACAACTGCAGCTATAGTTGCATTATATGCATCTGTAGCTGTTTTTATTAACGCTTGTTCTTGTGGTGTTAAAACCCATTTATCTTCTAAAGGTACAGAAACTCCATTAATTAACTGAGGATTTCCACCAACTGTAGTTCCTAAAACTGGTCTACTAGCTAATAGTAATAAATCAGCCGAAGTAGCCTGTCTCATCTTTGTTAAACCTGGGTTAATAGGTGCTAAATTAGATAAATTTTCATCTAAAATTAAAACCGCATTTTGACCTGCAACAAAAGTAACTTTTCTTTTATCAACCTCTGCCTGATTAAAGTTAGCTAATAAAGGTAAAACTTGAGCAGGTAATAAACCTGCGTTTTTTGCTGCTAAAAGCTGTTGTAATCCACCGTTATACGCTGCAAAAGCTCCATTTAATTGAGCTGCTGTAGCAGCATTTAAAGGAATTGCATTAAAAGGTATCGTTTTAAAATTAGCTGCATCTGTAACATTAGGTACATTTGTAACAACTCCTTTTGCTCCTTTAGCTGTTAAAGCAGTTACCATACCAGAAAAAAGGCTTGCAAATACATTAGGATCAGTAATATCATTTGGTCCATAAGTTGCAGGATTAAAATTACCTGTTTGGTCGGCTCCAGCACCTCCATTAGTTGCATAAAATAAAACATCATTTGCGCCTATATCTAGCGTAAAAAATGTTGGGTCTTGCGCTAAAGCGTCACCCATAACGGTAGCAGAAGCACTAGAGGCCATTCTACCAAAATAAGGATTTAATGCGCCATAACCAGCAATACCTAAATGAAAACTTTTTGCTCCTGGTAAACCATAATTATTAAAAGGCCCAGCAACACGAGCTCCAAATTGTGTTGTTGGTAAAGCTGGTAGTGGTGTAGGAGCAGCTCCATTAAAATAAAATCTTGGGGCTAAAACTGCTGTTCCGTTAAAAACAAAACCACCAATATTATCATTCATTAAAGGTTGTTTAAAACCTGTAACACCAAATTTTTCTGCCAAAATATTCGGAAAAGAATTTTCTTGACCTGCTTTAAACAAAGCTCCATCTGTAAAACCAGCTGTTAAAGAAGTTCCTATAGAAATGTATCTAGTAAAATCTAATCCATTTGTATTTAACTGTACTTGAGGCATCGCCTCTTCAAGAATTGGTTCTAATTCATTATTAACATCACAAGAAGCAATGCTTAATGATAAAAGAAACAAACCTATATATTTATAATTTTTCATCTATTTACTATTTTTTAATTATTTATTGTCCAAGAAACATAATACTGAGATCCAACTGCACCAACACCTGGCGCACTTCTAAACTCTTGACCAGTTAAGTTTGCCCCACCTACTTTAAATATAGATTTCCATGCTGGTACCGTATAGTTTACTTGCGCATCTATAACTGTTCTAGCTTCGATTAATCCGTCTACGAAAGTAGATTCCCAGAAAAAATCATCTTGCCATCTTGCATTTACATTAAAACCAAAGTTTTTAAATAGATCTGTTTTACCAAACTCTAATTTTACTTTATTTTCTGGTGTGTTAAAACCTGCTTCAAAATCTGGATCAGACGCTTGGTCAAAATCAAATTTAGCATAAGTATAGTTTACACCAAAATCAAAACCGCCAAATACTTTTGTATTTACTCCTATAGAAGCTCCGTAAGAATTAATGTCTGCTTTTGAATTTGTATATGTTGTAAACTCTCTATAATTTCCTCTAGTATTTAATGCTGTCGCTAAATCGTTTCCTGTTAAACTTTTGTCTAAAACTACTCTAACATCTTTAGCAGAAATAAAATCTTGGTATACGTTATAATACACACTTAAATCGATAGTAAATCTTGATTCTCCTATTTTTTGAAGACCTCTATAACCAACTTCGTATGCTGTAACTTTTTCTGGTGCTACAAGCGAAACATTTGCTTTTTCTGGTGCTCCACTTAAAACAGATGCAATTGTATACGATTCTTGATAAGCGTCTCTACCTGTTAATGTAAAAGTATTTCCATTTGCATCTTGATACTCATCAGAAAATCTATCTAAATTATCGGCTGCAGAGCCAACTAAAATTGCAGAACCTACATCTAAACCAATATATTGATCTTGTGTTGTTGGGTTTCTAAAACCTGTTTGAAAAGAAGCTCTAAAGTTTTGATTTTTATTTTCACCACCTGCATATGCCATAGATACTCTTGGAGAAAAATTACCATCAAAATTTTGTGCCTTATCATAACGAACAGAAGCTGTTAATTTTAAACGATCATCTTCTAAAAATTTCTTTTGAGCCTGTGTGTAAACACCAAATTCATCATAAATAATAGGTCCATCTGAATCTGTAAAAATATTTCCAAAAGAATTTAATTCATATCTTCTGTAAGATCCTCCTACCTGAACTTCTGCCCAATCTGTAACATCTTGAAAGTTGTAATTTACATCTCCGTGATATAATTTAGTTTCATCTCTAAATTTTGCTCCTGTTTTTAAATCTGGATTTGCAATTACACTTTGGTAAGCTTCTTCAAATTCTGGAGTTCCTGGCATAAATCTACCAGTATCAGCAAACGTTCTTGCCGCTGCATGACTTGACGCTTCTACACCTGGTACAGAACCAAGGTAGGCACCAGCATATTGTTGAAACCATTGTGCATCTGATTTCCAAGCTCTATTTATGTTTAGTGCTGCAAATAGAGTATTGTAAGAATCTCCTGCATTTTCATTAGTTGTATATCCTCTAACAAAGAAGTTTTTACCTTTAAACTCTAATTTATGCTGTGCTAAATAGAAATTTTTGATACTATATCTTTGTCCTCCTTGATAGATTGTATTTCCTGTACCAAACTTAGAGTTTACAATAACTTCCAATCTGTCATCACCAAAAGGTCTGTAATGAACAGCACCACTAAACTTAACACTCTTTGCTGAGTAATCTATTAAATCTACCTCTTTATAACCTGTTCTACTAACAGTACCAATAGCAGGTGCTAAAAATGCAGAAGCAACATCACCATAGATGTTTACACCGTCATAATTTGGGTCATCACTATTTTGTGGAATTTCACTTCTTGTTCCTGGAGCATAAGCACCGTCTGCAGTGTTTCTATAATCTGTTGCATACCACTCTGTACCTTTTAAATATGCTAAAGATACTTTTGCAGCTAATTTATTAGAAAAAGCATACGCCATTCTAATGTTAAGATCATGAACATCATTATTACCTGCTGCTTCTTGACTTGTAACTCCTTGCTTATAAGAAAAACTAATTCCTTGGTCTTCAAAAGGGCTTCTACTTGTCATAAACATAATACCGTTAAAAGCATTTGCACCATATAATGCAGAAGATGCACCTGGTAATAACTCTACCGTTTTAACATCTAATTCAGACATTCCTAAAAGGTTACCAATAGCAAAGTTTAATGCTGGTGATGAATTGTCCATACCATCTACTAACTGCATAAAACGCGTATTAGAAAATGTGGCAAAACCTCTTGTGTTTACAGATTTAAATGTTAAACTGTTTGTGTTAACGTCTACTCCTTTTAAATTTTCTAAACCATCATAAAAAGTTGGTGAAGAAGTGTTTTTAATTGCTCTAGCATCCATTCTTTCAACGGTTACTGGAGATTCCATAATACGTTCTGGAGTTCTCGAAGCAGAAACAACGATCTCATCTAAAGACGTTTCGTTTTCTGTTAAGTTAATCTCTACTTTTTGGTTGTTTTTAGTGATTTCTGCACTTTTGGTTTGAAAACCAATCATAGAAACCTCAATGGTAAAGGGCGGTTTTTCGGTAACCGATAGTACAAAATTTCCATCAAAGTCAGTGCTTGTTCCCACTGCCTTTCTAGAAATTTTAATATTTGCCCCAGGGAGTAAATCTCCTGTCTTTGCATCTTTAACTGTTCCGGTAACAGTGGTTTGACCAACCATTGCTAAACTACCAAGAGCAATAAATGCAACTAGTAAAATCTTTTTTATCATAATTTGAATTATTTGTTAACTTAGACGAAAATACAATTTTTTTTGAATTTATGAATATATCAGTAAGAAATTTATGGTTTTAATAAAAAAATACTGTTAGTATTATCAAATACGAACCTCAGAACATCAACTTTTATTTAATTTTAATGTTACAGTTATTGTACATTTGTACTTTACAAAAAATTTCTTTCCTTGAAAATAGTACAAAACACTTCTAATTTTTCTGATAAAGAAAAAACATATGTTACCATTGGCACTTTTGATGGTGTTCATTTTGGGCATCAAAAAATTATAGAAAAACTTATTGATGAAGCAAAAAAAGCGAATAAAAAATCGGTGGTTTTAACTTTTTTTCCGCATCCGAGAATGGTGTTACAAAAAGATGTTACTTTAGAACTAATTAATACGATTGAAGAACGCGCAACTTTGCTTGAAAAAACAGGTTTAGATTATTTAATTATTCACCCTTTTAGTAAGGAGTTTTCTAGAATGACGGCACTTGAATTTGTGCGAGATATTTTGGTAAATCAATTAAATATATCAAAATTGATTATCGGTTATGACCATCACTTCGGCAAAAATAGAGAAGGCAATATTACCCAATTAACAGAATATAGTCATTTATACGATTTTAAAGTCGAAGAAATTCCGGCACAAGATATTGACGATGTTTCTGTAAGTTCCACAAAAATTAGACGCGCTTTAGCTAGTGGAAATTTAAAAACTGCTAACAATTATTTAGGCTATAATTTTATGCTACATGGCAATGTTGTAAACGGTAAAAAATTAGGTGGCTCAATTGGCTACCCAACTGCAAATATTGATGTTAAAGAAAGCTACAAATTAATCCCTAAAACGGGCGTTTATGTAGTAAAATCGACCATTGATAAAAAAATTGTTTTTGGTATGATGAACATTGGCAATAGACCAACTGTAAATGGAAATCATCAAACAATTGAGGTTCATTTTTTTGACTTCAACCAAAACCTATATGATCAAAATTTAACCATAGAATTGATTTATTTTTTAAGGGATGAAGAAAAATTTGATTCCGTTGAAATTTTAATTCAACAACTTAAGAAAGATGAAGAAACTGCAAGAAATTATATTAAAAATCATTGCTAATTCATAAAAGAAACAAGATTGCTTAGCTGATTGAGACAAGAAACAAGACTTATTTTGAAATAACTGATTAACAGTTTCTATTAAAAAATAAATTTGAAGTTCTATATTTTGTTTTAAAAAAACTGACGGCTTTAATAATTGATAAGATTAAATTTGTACAAACTAATTACATTCTAAAACGATCATTCGCGTTAAGGATAGAGCAATTGTTTGAGCTCTTTTTTGTTTTTCTACAAAAAAAGCGAGTGCGAAAGCCTGACCCTTGTGGTAACGCCCAAAAAAACTCTCTATTACTACTAATTACTTTTGCTATCTTTAGTTGTAAGCGCAACTATTATCAAATTTATTATTTCTGATTTACACCAAAATAAACATGACAAATTATATATTTGCAATCCTTAATTTTAAGAAAAATGTTACAAGTAAACTTTATTAGAGAAAACAAAGCCACTGTTTTAGAAGGACTGGCTAAACGTAATTTTGCAAATGCAGCAAGTATTATTGAGCAGGTTTTAACTGCGGATGAAAATAGAAGAGCAACCCAAGTTGAACTCGATACTACTTTAGCAGAATCTAATAAACTTTCTAAAGAAATAGGCGCTTTTTTTAAATCTGGTGAAGTTCAAAAAGCCACTATTTTAAAAGAAAAAACAGGTAAATTAAAAGAAAGTTCTAAAGAATTATCAGACAAATTAACTCTTTTTTCTGATGAGCTTCAAACACTTTTATATCAAATCCCTAATATTCCTCATGCATCTGTAAAACAAGGTGTATCGGCAGATGATAACGAAGAAATCTTTATAGAAGGCGCTATTCCTGATTTAGGAGAACATGCACTGCCGCATTGGGAATTAGCAAAAAAATACGACATTATCGATTTTGAATTAGGTACAAAAATTGCTGGCGCAGGTTTTCCTGTTTACAAAGGAAAAGGAGCAAGATTACAACGTGCACTAATTAATTATTTTTTAGATAAAAATATTGAAGCTGGTTATACAGAAGTACAAGTTCCGCACCTAGTAAATGCTGAGTCTGCAACTGCAACTGGCCAATTGCCAGACAAAGAAGGACAAATGTATCATTCTAATGAAGACGATTTATACTTAATACCAACGGCAGAAGTGCCAATTACAAATATGTTTCGCGGAAATTTAATGCAAGAATCTGAGTTTCCTATTCTTTGCACGGGTTACACTCCTTGTTTTAGACGTGAAGCAGGAAGTTATGGCGCACATGTTCGTGGTTTAAATAGATTGCATCAATTTGATAAAGTAGAAATTGTAAGAATTGAACATCCTGATACTTCATATGCTGCTTTAGACGGAATGGTTGAGCACATCAAAAATATTTTGAGAGAATTAAAATTACCGTATAGAATTTTACGCTTGTGTGGTGGTGATACTGGTTTTACTTCTGCTTTAACCTTCGATTTTGAGTTGTTTTCTACAGCACAAGACCGTTGGTTAGAAATTAGTTCTGCTTCTAACTTTGAAACTTTTCAGGCAAATAGATTAAAACTTCGTTTTAAGAATAAAGAAGGCAATAGTGAATTTGCGCATACTTTAAACGGAAGTTCTTTAGCGCTACCACGTGTTTTAGCCGGAATTTTAGAAAACTATCAAACTGCAGACGGAATTAAAATACCCGATGTTTTGGTGCCTTATTGTGGGTTTGATATTATAAAATAGTTTTCAGTAGCAGTATACAGTTTATCCTTTGACTGAAAACTGAGACTGAAAACTGCAAACTAATTCGCAATTACAGCAACTAGTAATCTTTTGTACTTATTCATTTCTAAAAGTGCGTTAAAGTAAGCACTAATTTGTCCGGTTTTCATAAACTCAATAGAATTTATTTTTGCGTTTTCGTATTTAAAGTTTAGGTCGTTCATGATTTTTAGTTTTTGGTTCGTTCTTACAATAAAGACAAGTTTCGTGCCAAAATGTTACAAGCTAAACTTGAAAGTTAAATGGCTTTATTAAAAAATTAACATTTTTGTTGAGTATCTTTGAAATAGTATGAAGCACTTTCTTTTACTTATTTTAGTAACTATTAGTAGTTTAAGTTTTAGTCAAGAAGAAGATCAAAATGATTTTTTCTTGGCAGACACCTATTTTAGACAAGGAGAATTTGAAAAAGCAACTCAGATTTTTAAAAAACTATATGATAAAAGTCCGTTTAACACCGCATATTTAAGCAAGTTAATTACCTGTTATCAAGAATCTAACAACTTTAAATCTGCTCAAGATTTACTTCAAAAACGAATTCAGCAAGATGCATCTGAAGCTTTTTTATATGTTTTTTTAGGCTACAATTACGACCGTCAGCAACAAGTAGAACTTGCGAATTATAATTACAAAAAAGCTATAAATTCTTTGGATAAAAATCCTGAATACAGCAATATAATTGGCAACCTATTTAAGTTTTATAATTTGCTAGACAACGCTATTTTAGTCTTTGAAAAAGCGATGCAACAAAATCCCAATGCCAATTATAATTTTCAAATTGCCCAAATTTATGGAGAAAAGGGCGATTATCAAAAAATGTTTGAGTCCTATTTAGAGTTGGTTGATAAAAACGAAAACTACCTCAGTTTAGTACAAAGATACGCTAGCCAATACATTACGGATGATTCAGAAAATGAAACCAATATTTTATTTAAAAAAACACTTTTAAAAAAGTCTGTAGGCAACGCTAAAAACGAATGGAATATTTTGTTGAGCTGGTTATTTGCACAACAAAAAGAGTATGGTAAAGCGCTTATTCAAGAAAAAGCATTGTATGCTAGAAGTGCTTTTGATCTTGCAGAAATATTTAGTTTAGGAAAATTAGCCTTTAACAATAAAGACTTTGAATCGGCTTTATTATGTTTTGATTTTATCAACCAAAAAACTTCTTTTATCAACGAAAAAATTGATGCAAATTTATACTTGGCAAAAATTGGTGTGGCAACAAAAGATCCGGCAACAGAAAAATTATTCGAGTCGTTATTTACAGAATTTGGTATCACCGAATTTACGATAAAACTACAAGTTGAATATGCAGATTTTTTAACTTTCACAAAAAATGATCCCGACAAAGCAAGAGCCGTTTTAGAAAAAGCATTGACATTTTCTCGCTCAAAATTTGACGAAGCAAGAATAAAGTTAAAATTAGGCGATGTATTGGTTTTTAGTGGAAACTTTAACAAAGCGTTAATCTATTTTTCTCAAATTCAAACACAATTAGCAGATGATGAACTGGCGCAAGAAGCGCGTTATAAAGTAGCCCAAACAAGTTATTTTAAAGGTGATTTTACGTGGGCAAAAGCACAACTAAAAGTATTAAAAGGTTCTACAACACAATTAATTGCCAACGATGCTGTAGATTTATTTTTAAAAATTACAGACAATGAACCTGTAGATTCTATTCCGTCTGGATTAAAACAATTGGCAAGGGCAGAATTATTGGCGTATCAGAATAAAGATTTAGAAGCTTTGGCTGAATTAGAAACCTTATTTACATCCAAAGAAATATTGGTAAATGGCCTAGTACCTGGTGAGGTTATTTATGATGATGTGTTATTTTTTCAGGCAAAATTATTTATCAAACAAAAAAGATATACAGACGCAATTTTTAGTTTAGAAAAAATTATTGCTGCTGATAATAAAGGAATGCTAACCGATGATGTTTATTTTATGATGGCAGAACTGTACGCAAATGATATAATCGATATAGAAAAAGCAAAAGAATATTATCAGAAAATAATATTTGAACAACCTTCGAGCATTTATTTGGTTGACGCTAGAAATAAATTTAGAAAATTAAGAGGAGATAAAGTTTAACGAAGTTAAACCCTACAATTAAACGTTTACACAAATAAACAATTACACAGATTTATGTACATATACAACGTAACAATAAATATAAATGAAGCTGTTCACGAAGAATGGTTAACTTGGATGGAAACCCATATTATGGATGTTTTAAACACCGGTAAATTTACCTCTGCAAAGTTTACAGAAGTCTTGGTTGATGAGGAGATGGGTGGCAAAACTTATTCTATACAATACACGGCAAATACAAGAGAAGATTTAGACGATTATTACAAGGAAGATGCAGATAGATTACGCAGAGAAAGTCTTAAAAAATTTGCAGACAAAATGTTGACTTTTAGAACAGAATTGCGGTTGATAAAAGAGTATTATCCTACAAATATTAGTAATTAATTTTCTGGTTTTGAAGTTATTACACAGATAATCACAGAGTATTTTCGCAGAGGTCCACGAGGAGAAAGTTAGACACGAATTTTACCAATTATCGCTAAACTATGTTTTATATGTAAGTATTGTGGGGAAATAATTTCACTTAGAAGCACAGAGCATTTGCGCAGAGATTCACAAAGAAAAAGCTAGACCCAAATTTTACCAATTATTGCTAAACTATGTTTTATATGCAACTATTGTGGGAAAATAATTTCACAGAGAAGCACAGAGCGTTTACACGGAGATTCACGCAGAGAAATTAGATACAAATTTTACTAATTATTGCTAAATTATGTTTTCTATGTAACTATTGTGGGGAAATAATTTCGCAGATTTTCAAGGATATAGTTCTTCTAAAAACTTGCTCCAACACCAATAGAAAAAGCATCAATGTTAGAAACACCAATTTTAAAATGTTCGTATCCAGAAGAAACATGATAGTTTTTTAAATAGTATTTCAATAACAATTTTGTGTTGTTTACTTCTTGATTATTGATGTTTGTAAATTTATGAGAAACCTTTACACTTATTGGTTTTGCAACAAACCATTCTGCACCTAAACCAACCCCAAAACCTGTTTTATTAACACCCGATCCAACATGCATCATTCCCAACCCAAACCAAACATCTAATTTTTGAGTTCGTATTCTGTGGTAATTTATCAATGCGGAATACAATGAAAATTGATCTCTATTGATACTGCTTTTTTCTATTAAATATAAATAGTCAAATTCCAAACCAAAACGTTTTAAAAAACGAAAATCTGCACCAAAATTGTTACCGTATAAATTACTGTTTTCTATTACAAAATTAGTAGTAACATCAAACCTTGCTATTTTATAATTCGTGGAATCTGTGTAGATAAAGTTTCCATAGGATGAATTTTTGTAAGGATAATTTGCAATTTCTGCATCATGCATTCTGCCATCAAGCTCAAAGGGCGATTCTATTGCAACGCCATATGCTGTGTAAGCAAATAAATTTATAAAAATACTTGCAAAAAAAGAGCTAAATGTAGCGTCGTTGTTTACATTTCTAGCCCTTCTAGAACCTCTTTTTATGCTTGATGTAGAATTGGAAGTAGAAATTGTAGCTGTAGATTTATTTAAACTTTCTTTCGCTTTTTTTAGTTTTCCGTCTTGCGCAAAAGAAGTAAAATTTACTGTGGCAAGTAATAGTAGAACTAGTAAAATTCTTTGCATTTAGCTGATTTTAAAGTTAAACCAACCAAAAATTATGCCGAAATTAGAGTACATTTGTTCTCTTAATCTTAAAACAAACATCTTGTCTGTAAAAGCAAAAAAACATTTAGGTCAACATTTTTTAACTGATGAATCCATCGCAAAAAATATTGCCGATGCTTTAACAGGAACGAATTACGATAACGTTTTGGAAATTGGTCCAGGAATGGGCGTTTTAACCAAGTATTTATTACAAAAAAAACCGAAAATTACTGTTCTTGAATTAGACAGAGAATCAGTAAGTTATCTTAAAAACACATTTTGGTTAGAGCATATAAAATTAGACACTTCTAAAGACAAGTTTACCATTTTAGAAGGAGATTTTTTAAAGCAAAATATTGAGGAAATTTTTGATAAAAAACAAGTAGCGATTATTGGTAATTTTCCATACAATATTTCTACTCAAATTGTTTTTAAAGCAATCGAACATAGAGAATTTGTTCCAGAATTTGCAGGTATGTTTCAAAAAGAAGTTGCCATGCGAATTGCAGAAAAAGAAGGTAGTAAAGTATACGGAATTCTTTCTGTTTTAACCCAAGCTTTTTTTGATGTTGAATATTTATTTACCGTACCACCAACTGTTTTTAATCCGCCGCCAAAAGTAGATTCTGGTGTAATTAGGCTTGTTAGAAAAGAAAACTACACCTTACCTGTTGATGAAAAACTGTTTTTTAGAGTGGTAAAAACCGCTTTTAATCAACGAAGAAAAATGTTGCGTTCTAGTTTAAAGTCCTTTAATCTTTCGGATTCTTTAAAAGAAGACCCTATATTTGCGAAAAGACCAGAACAATTATCTGTTGCTGCCTTTATTTCCCTTACACAAAAATTAGCAGATCATGGCGTTTGAGATTACCAATGACTTTCTAGAAAACCTTACAGAGCTTATAGCTATTAATAATGACCCAGCAATTACAGAGCTATTTGAAGACTTGCATTATGCAGATATTGCAGAAGTTTTAGATGAACTTGATTTTGATGAATCTATCTATATCATTAAACTTTTAGACAGCGAAAAAACATCAGAAATTCTTACCGAATTAGACGAAGATACTCGTGAAAAAATTCTTGAAAATTTATCAGCAAAAGAAATTGCCAGAGAAATTGGTGAAATGGATACCGATGATGCTGCTGATATTATTGGCGAGCTCTCTGAAGAACGTCAAAGAAATGTAATTTCTGCCTTAAAAGACGAAGAACATGCCGCAGATATAAAAGAATTACTATCTTATGATGATAATTCTGCTGGTGCTTTAATGGGTAAAGAACTAGTAAAAGTCTATGAAACTTGGACGGTTGCTGGTTGTATGCGCAGAATTAGAGCGCAAGCCAAAGAAGTAAGCAGAGTGCATTCTATTTACGTAGTTGATAAACAAGATAAATTAATAGGCCGTCTTTCTTTAAAAGATTTAATTGTAGCAAAAAACGAGCAAAAAATTTCAGAAATTTATATTGATAAAGTAGATGCTGTAAATGTAAATGAGGATGATGAAGAGGTTGCTAAAATTATGTCTAAATACGATTTAGAAGCAATACCTGTTGTTGATGATAATAACGTTTTATTGGGTAGAATAACCATTGATGATATTGTAGATGTTTTAAAAGAAGAAGCAGATAAAGATTATCAATTAGCAAATGGTTTAACCCAAGATGTAGAAGCAGATGATACCGTTTACGAATTGGTTAAAGGCCGATTGCCTTGGCTTATATTGGGTTTATTTGGTAGTTTGGGCGCTGTAATTATCATGCAAAACTTTCAAACAATTATGGATAATCCAGATTACAAAGCCTTATTCTTTTTTACACCACTAATTGCTGCTGTTGCTGGTAATGTTGGTGTACAATCATCGGCTATTATTGTACAAGGTTTGGCAAACGATTTAATTAAAGGTAGTTTGTGGCGCAGGTTATTAAAAGAAATATCAATAAGTTTAATAAATGGTTTTTTACTCTCTATTATAATTATTGTGTTTACTAAAATATTAGGCTTTCCTATTAGTTTTAGTTTAGCCATTTCTATTTCTTTAATGTCAGTAATTATTATTGCTTCTTTAATTGGCACTTTTGTACCTATCATTTTAGACAAAAGAGGTATTGACCCTGCGTTGGCAACGGGTCCTTTTATAACAACTAGTAATGATATTTTTGGAATTTTAATATATTTCTCAATAGCGAAAATTATTCTAGGTATCTAAAAAAATCCTGAAGTTTTTAAACCTCAGGATCAATCAAAATACATTATCCCCCAACAATGTATAAAATACACATCAAAATTAAAAAATTTCAGTTTTAATTTTAAAATTTTTCTGCAAATAAAAATGCGGAATTACGCATATATCTAAAAAAAACGCTCATTACCAACACCTTAAGAAATAGTTGTTTTGTTTATTTTATAAAAATCTACTCCTTTATAAGTAAGTTCTGCTTTTATACTATTCGCCTTTAACTTCAAAAAAGCATTCATAATAAAACTTCTAAGGTGTAATTACTTGTAGTATTAGATGTTTTATTTTTTTAGTAGGATAACGAATTATTGAAATCTAAAAAAACCCGAGACTAATAGCCTCAGGATAGATTTAAATAGATCGCCTCCCAACAATCTATAAAAATCTTAAACCAAAGTTACCACTCTTTCTAGTTTTGTACGGTATATTAATCGCACTTAAAAATGCGTAATTGTTTAGAAATCAAACAATAATAGCATTATACAATTTCTAAAAAATTTCTATGCGTTTATTCTATTTTAAGACGCACCTAAAATAACCATGGCAACCAGTATAGTACGTTTTATTTATTTCTTAAAAAAGAAGCTTAAGCTTGCAATAAAAAATCCCGAGGCTTTGCGTCCTCAGGATAAATTTCTATAAATTGTACCCAACAATGTATAAAAAATCTTATCCTAAAAATACAAATTTGTTTAAAGTTTATCGCTTTAAAAATTCGTAATCAATTATAAATCAATTGACAGTGTGTTTTTTTTTGTTTTAAAATAAGGTTCTTACTTTTTAGTGCATGTAAACTTATTCTTAAAAAAGGCAATTAAGTTTCTATTAATAAATCTCATATTTTATAGCTACTAAATGTAGGTACCGAATCCAAAACAAAAGCCTGTTACGTTACAATTAATGTCTTTTTTTAAAGTTGGATGTATTCTGTGAAAGCAAAACACATTATAGGTATAAAAAAAAATCCCAAAGCTTAGAAGCCTCAGGATAAATTTGAATACATAATCACCTAACCATGTATGAAAAATCTGATACAAAACTAGAGTTTTGTATGTTTTTGTAGTGTATAATATCGCACTATAAAATGCGTAATTTTTTAAACATTAATCAATAATACCTAATTCTTTTGCTTTTAAAACAAGATCTGTATTATTTATGGCGTTTAAACCTATTCTTAAATCGGCAAGCTTAGTTTCTATAGCTCTTGTTTTTAAATTTTCTCCGCTTTCGTTTTTTATATGCCCAACTAGGTTGTTTAACTTTGGGTGTTTTGGCAACTCTTTTAGAATTTGAATTGAAACTTCATCCATAGAGATTTCTACAACTCTTCTACTAAGTAGTTTTTGATGCACGGAATCGGAATAATAAACCTCATTTTTAAGCATTTTTTGAATGGCAGAAACTAACTCATCCTTAGTACAATTATCTTTTAAAAGATATACTAATGGGTCTTGATTTAAAAGTACATTAAAAATTCTATTTATTTTTGCATGCATTGTAATAACGCCAATTTTTAAATTTGGAGCTGCTTTTTTTACTAAATTGATAAGCGCTTCTCCCGTATTAATTTTAGCATTACTTTCTATAAAACTTAGATCTGTAAAAAGAATATTAAAAGGCTCTGTTTTCTCTGCCAAAACAATAGCTGCATATGCGTCATCGCAGTTGGTTTTGGCATGAATTACAAAGGAATAATCAGAAACCTCATCCAACAAAGAAATCAACCCTTTTAAAACCAAGAAGTGATCATCTACTAGTAAAATTTTAATTATTTGTTTCATTATAACACTGTAATTACTTTTAGTTTTTTTGCTTAAAATGTATATACCAGACACCATTTAAATGTACTTTAAAACATAAAAACCTTGTTTTAAAGCCATAAAAAAACCCTTCTAGAAATCCGGAAGGGCTTATTTCTTTTTCACTATTCGGTTTAAAATATAACTACAATCCCAAAATTTTCCGGTAATTTTGTATGTATAATCATAGTTTAAATGTACAATGATTCTAAAATTTAGAGATGTAAATATGCGCTGTTTAAAATGTGGTTTTCCGCAAAATAGGGTTAATCAACAATGCCTAATTCTTTTGCTTTTAAAACAAGGTCTGTATTATTTACTGCATTTAAGGCGGTTCTTAAGTCTGTTAATTTATTCTCGATAGACCTTATTTTTAAAATATGGCCGCTTTCATTTTTTATATGTCCAACTAAATTGCTTAATCGCGCATGTCTTGGTAATTCTTTTAAAATTTGTACAGAAATATCATCCATAGAAATTTCTACAATTTTTCTTAGTAATAGTTTTTGATGTATTGAGTGCGTATAGTAATTTTCATTTTCCAGCATTTTTTGAATGGCAAAAGTTAACTCATTCTTAGTGCAATCAACTTTTAAAATATAGGCTAATAGTTTTTGATTTAGGATTACATTAAAAACTCTATTCGTTTCTGTATGCATTGTAATTACTCCTATTTTTAAATTTGGCGCTATTTTTTTGGCTCGGTTCATCAGCTCTTCTCCCGAGTTAATTTCGCCACAACTTTCTGTAAAACTTAAATCTGTAAAAAGAATGTCAAAAGGTGTTGCTGCTTCGCCAAAAATAATTGCTTGATACGCTTCGTCACAATTACTTTTAGAATGAATATCAAAACTAAAGTCTGTAATTTCTTCCAATAGTGCAATCAATCCTCTTAAAACTAAAAAATGATCATCTACCAATAAAATTTTAATTATTTTTTTCATTATTATGCTTTTAGGGGAATTTTTATAGTTGTAGCAATTCCTTGATTTGTTTTACTCTTTAAATTGTAAGTTCCGTTTAATTCTAATACTCTTTTTTTTTGATTTTTTAAGCCTAAGCCATACTTTAAAGTGCTTAGCTCAAACCCTTTTCCATTATCTTCAATATTTAACTCTAAGTTATGCAACTGTGTCTTAAACGTTATTATAACCTTAGAAGCCAAAGCGTGTTTTTTGCTGTTTTGAATAGATTCTCTTATCGCTAAATACAGGGCTCTTTTAATTTCTGGTTGTATTAAATTCCAATTAATTTCTTCTAAGCCAATTACTTTAACATTAAATGTTGGCGAAAAATAATCACTAATTAGGTTAATTAATTGATCTTTAAAAGAAACTTCATTAAAGCTTATCGAGCTCAACTGATGCGATAAATTTCTAATTTCAGAATTTACTTTTGATAGCGGTTTTGTAATAGATGTTTCTTTAATTTTTAGCGCTCTTTGATAAATTAACAATAAATCTCCTACAACTTTGTCATGCAATGTTACTGCAATTTCACGTCTTTCTTCTTCTCTTGCTTTTGCTTTTTCTAGGTTGGTTTTATAAGTAAATGTTCTTTTTTTGGAAAGATAAAACACGTAAATAAAAAAAGCTGTAAAAAAGCCGATGATTGCAAATAATACAATTATTTTATTTTTCTGTTTTTCGCTATTTAAAGTACTTATCGTTAATACATTTTGTTGCTTTAAAGCATCATTTTCTTCCTCTTTTTTCTGGGCTTCATATTTAAAACGAACAAACTTTCTCTTTGCATTTTGATTTCGTTCTTCTTCAATTTGTTTTACCTCAACATACTTTTTATAAAATGCAATTGATTTTTTACCGGTATAAATTTCTGCGGATAACAATAGTACATCTACTTTTTTAAAGCCATTTTTTTCTGATAAAAACATTGTTTTATCAATATAACTCCTAGCCTTTAAAAGGTCTTTTTCTTTATAGTAAAATCTTGCAAATTCAAATAAAGATACTATTTGAATATTTAAATCTTTTAACTCCTCGCCAATTAATAAACTTTCTTGCAAATTCTTTACACCTTTTTCTCTGCTTGCTGTTTCTATTTCGCAAATTCCAATATTTGCAATAATCGTTGCATACAAGCCTAAATTATCGGTCTTTAAATTTGGTGTTTTCGCTAACGCTTCATTAAAATAGCCAAGCGCGTCTTCAAATTTATTAAAATCAAGGTGCATCAAGCCTAAATTATTAATAAGCGCTGCTTCTTCAATAACTCTTATTTTACCATCCTTAATTTTCTTAATAAGTTCTAAAGATATTTTATGATATTCTAAAGAACTATCATAATCATGTAAACCAGAGGCTACTAAACCAAGGTAAGAATTAGTGTATGCTAAAAATTTATATTCTTTTTGAAACTTTTTAGTTGTAAAGATTTCAATGGCTAAATCTTCAATGGCTAAATAATCATTAGACACGTAATTAATGTCTAATAAATTAAGATATACTTGAATAAGTTGATTTTGATTCTTTGCGTTTTTGTATTGAATCGCTGCTTTTTCAAAATAGTAATAGGCGCTGTCTAAGCTAGCATTATTATAAAAATAAAACCCTTTATTCTGATAATACAAACCTAACGGTAATCCGTATTTTTTAGCTTGATAAATACCTTTTAAAGTTTCGTTAGATGCTTCAAATTTTTCTTTATCCTCAAGTAAAATACTCTGAAAAGCAATTTCTGAAAATGTTTTAACAAGCAGACTATCATTGTCTGTTTTTAAAGCAAAAGAACGGGCTTTTTCTAAGTAATTTATTTTCTCTTCAGGATTGTAAAGCTTCTTAGAAATATGAATGTATTTTTGAACAGAATCTACATTATTTTGAGCATAAAAAGGGATGTAAAATAAAATTAGTATTAAAAAAAATCCTTTTTTTAACATTGTTGTAGGGATTAAATGCAGGTTGTAAAACTAAGAGCAAGTACTTACAAGATACAAAAAATTTATTTGATAATTTTAGAGAATAAATCCCACAAAACAACACCCGTGGTTACAGAAATATTCAAAGAATGTTTGGTGCCTATTTGCGGAATTTCAATACAAAAATCGGCAGCATTTACAACTTGTTGCTGTACACCTTTTACTTCATTACCCATAACAATAGCATATTTCTGATTTTTCTCTGGATAAAAAGCATTCAATTTTGTGCTGTTTTCCGCTTGTTCAATTGCCAAAACTTTTACATTTTCAGCCTTTAACTTTTCAACTAATTCTAAAGTATCTTCAACATATTCCCAGTCCACAGATTCTGTTGCGCCCAAAGCCGTTTTATGAATATCTTTGTTTGGTGGCGTTGCACAAATACCGCACAAGTAAATTTTTTCGATCAAAAAAGCATCCGAAGTTCTAAAAACAGACCCAATATTATTTAAACTTCTAACATTGTCTAAAATTACTATCAAAGGAGTTTTTTCCGTAGCCTTAAATTCATCCACAGAAATTCTACCTAATTCGTTATTCTTTAACTTTCTCATACTATTTTTGTTGATGATTCATGGCTTTTAATTTTTGGTAGCTCAACTAACAACCAAAAATCAACCACTAACAACTATATTTTATATCTTCGCAAAACTAACTTTAATTTTCTAAAAACTTGGCAAAATCAACCGCTAAAAAGGTAACTCCTTTAATGAAACAATACAATGCCATCAAGAAAAAATATCCTGATGCTATGCTGTTGTTTAGAGTTGGCGATTTTTACGAAACTTTTGGTGAAGACGCCAAAAAAGCCGCACATGTTTTAGGAATTACACTTACAAAACGAGGCGCAGGTAGCGAAACAGAAACTGCTTTAGCGGGTTTTCCGCATCATTCTATAAATACCTATTTGCCAAAATTAGTAAAAGCGGGCATGCGTGTTGCCATTTGCGATCAATTAGAAGATCCTAAAATGACCAAAACCATTGTAAAACGTGGTGTTACAGAATTAATTACTCCAGGAGTTTCTTTAAACGACGAAGTTTTACAATCTAAAACCAATAATTTTTTAGCGGCTGTTCATTTTGAAACTTCTACTCGCTCAGCATTAAATAAACAACTCGGAATTTCATTTTTAGACGTTTCTACGGGCGAATATTTAGTTGCACAAGGTAATGCGGAGTATATTGATAAATTATTGCAGAATTTTAATCCTAGTGAGGTTTTGGTGCAAAAACAACATAAACAACAGTTTTTAGAATTGTTCGAAAACAGATATTATACCTTTTATTTAGATGATTGGGTTTTTCAACCTGAATATGCAAACGAAACCTTACAAAATCATTTTGAAGTAAAAACTTTAAAAGGATTTGGAATTGAAGATCTTAAAAACGGAATTATTGCAGCCGGAGCCGTATTGTATTATTTATCGGAAACACAACATAATCAGCTAAAACACATACAAGCGATTAGCCGAATTGCAGAAGACAATTACGTTTGGATGGATCGTTTTACAGTAAGAAATTTAGAATTGTACAATTCGAATTCTGCAAATGCCGTTACACTTTTAAATGTAATTGACAAAACCATTTCGCCAATGGGCGGACGCTTATTAAAACGTTGGTTGGCGCTTCCTTTAAAAAATATCGACGAGATTAAAAATCGTCATGAATTGGTAAAGTTTTTTATAGATTCTGATGAGTTTTCTAAAACAACTTCTTATCAATTAAAACAAATTTCTGATATAGAAAGACTTATATCTAAAGTAGCAACTGGCAAAGCATCACCTAGAGAAATTATCTATTTAAAAAATTCTTTAAAAGCAATTTTACCCATAAAAGCATCCGCAGAAAAAAGTAAAAATAAAACGGTTCAGAATCTTGGCAATCAGTTGCATTCTTGTACCGTTTTAATTGATAAGATTACAGAAACGTTGTTTGATGATGCACCTGTAAACATCAATAAAGGAAATGCAATTGCAGTTGGCGTTCATCAAGAATTAGATGATTTACGTGCAATTTCTAGCACTGGAAAACAGTATTTAGATGATATGCTGGCGCGTGAAACCGAAAGAACCGGAATTTCTAGTTTAAAAATTTCGTTCAATAATGTTTTTGGGTATTATATTGAGGTAAGAAATACACATAAAGACAAAGTGCCGCAAGAATGGATTCGCAAACAAACCTTGGTAAATGCAGAGCGTTATATTACTGAAGAACTTAAAGAATACGAAACGAAAATTTTAGGTGCAGAAGAGAAGATTGCCAAAATAGAGCAAGAAATATTTTCTAAATTATTGCAATATATCATTCAGTTTGTACAAATTGTGCAAGAAAATGCGCAAATAATTGCAAAAATAGATTGCCTTTTATCTTTTTCTGTATTAGCTGTTGATAACAATTATGTGCGTCCACAAATGGATGAAAGTACAGATTTAGAGATTAAAAATGGGCGTCATCCGGTTATTGAAAAACAGTTACCAATAGATCAAACTTATATTGCAAATGATGTTGTTTTAAACAGAAATCAGCAACAAATAATTATGATTACTGGGCCAAATATGTCTGGTAAATCTGCAATTTTACGTCAAACTGCATTGATTGTTTTACTAGCGCAAATGGGAAGCTATGTGCCTGCCCAAAATGCAAAAATTGGTATTGTTGATAAAGTTTTTACAAGAGTTGGCGCAAGCGATAATATTTCTATGGGCGAATCTACGTTTATGGTAGAAATGAACGAAACGGCTTCCATCCTAAATAATCTTTCTGAACGCAGTTTGGTTTTGTTAGATGAAATTGGTCGTGGAACATCTACGTATGACGGAATTTCTATTGCTTGGGCAATTACAGAGTTTTTGCACGAGCATCCATCAAAAGCAAAAACATTGTTTGCTACACATTATCACGAACTCAATGAAATGACCACCACTTTTGAGCGTATTAAAAACTTTAATGTGTCTGTAAAAGAATTAAAAGACACTATTATTTTCTTGCGTAAATTGGTTTCTGGTGGCTCTAATCACAGTTTTGGTATTCACGTTGCAAAACTAGCCGGAATGCCAAATATGGTGATTCATAGAGCGAATAAAATTTTGGCACAACTAGAAAAAAACAATAAAAATAAAGACGTTAAAGACGTTTTAAAACAGAATCAGCATGAAGAAATGCAGCTTAGCTTTTTTCAGTTAGATGACCCAATTTTAGAAAATATTAGAGAAGAAATTTTAACAATTAATATTGATACTTTGACGCCTATTGAAGCTTTAATGAAATTAAATGAGATTAAAAGGATGTTGGTGAAAAAGTAACGCTTACTGCAGTTTTAGTGGTGTATTAAAATGCAATTACTTTAAGTTTTAAAACAAAAATAGCAGATAAGCACAAACTTTATGGTATGCACTTAACTGCTGGTTTTTATATACCGTGTTGTGGTTTGTATTTATTAAGTTAATATGTTCATTTCTAAATTACCTATATTATTTTCAATTGTAGGCTTTTTGTCAAACGTAACTTTATAAGCTTTATCTGAATTTCCCATTAAATTTGTTCCTTTTTTAAAAGTATTATTTCTTATTGTCGTATTATTTCTAAACCAACAATCACCAAAGTCTACAAATTCTTCAAAAATACAGTTTTCTATAACAACATCTTTTAAGCAATGAAGTGCTGAAATATTTACTTTCCCTTTGAATTCACAATTTCTAACAGTAAAGATTCCTATGAAATTGGATCGAAATAGGTTAAAACTGTCATCCTTTTTTTGTTCTATTTCAGGATTATTAAAGAATTTCGTATTTTCTATTGTTAAAGTTTGGAAATTTGAACATAAACTTCTAAAAGAACCTTCAATTATAACATTTTTTATTTTAATTGGATAAAAATAATTTACTCCACTAATCTTTATAAAATTATTTTCAAGGTTTATGATTATATCGTTAACTTTTTTGTTTTCTATATTTAATTTTTTCATTCTTATGGGATAAACATATTAGAAATCTTTATTAAACTACCATCTAAATTTTTGTATAAATAAATTGTGACATTTACTTCTCCTAAAATATTTAATCCAGTAAATATTTTGAACTCATCATTGGATAACGTATTACCTAAATTTAAATCATTTACTTTTTCATATGCCTTTAACAAAGCTTCTTTTTCTCCACCTGCTTTTGTTACTAAATTATTTAATTTGTGACCAACATTTCCGAAGATGTGGTACATGTCATTACTATTACTGATGACAGCCTTGTAACCTCTAGCGAGAGATTTATTAATTTTAAAAAGCTTAAGATAAGTTTTAAATATTTTAGCAGTTTTTTTAGCGAGTTTTGCAAATTTAGCAAGAGCTTTCATTAATTTTCCTGCAGGAAAAACTCCAATTAAAGCAAAGGCTAGTTCAGTTGTTCCGTCAGTATAATTTCCACTATTAAAAGCTGATATAGAGTTTTTAAGAGAATTAAGTTCAGCAATTCCAGGTATTAAATCTGGAATAATTTCATACATTACTTCTACTAAAATTTCTCCAAATTCTTGCCATTCTTCTGCCGTTTGTGGTAATTGGATTCCTAAAGATGCAAAATTTGGCAGGAAATTGATAAACAAAGAATTTTGAGTAATTGTTTGTTGGTCGAATATTGAAAGTTGGCTAATATCATTTAGAGAACTTAAGTCGTATTGATTTGAAATAGTATAAATTTCCAATATTTTTCGAGAAATTAAGTTCCTATCATTATTTGATAAACTATTATTGAACTCTAGACTGTTAAAAAGACTATTAAAATCGGTAAAAATATTTTGATTTTTTGCATTTAAAATATTTCCAACCAGTTTTGTAAAGCTCTGATTCTCGAAATCTGTACTTAATGTATTTGTATTTGTGGCGTTTCTAAGAATATCAATTGCTTTAATAATAAAATTATAAGCTTCATCTGTAATTTTACCACTGTTTATATCTTCTGATAGTGGTATGTAATTTTGACCTAGAAAATTTGAAATAATTTGTTTACTATAATTTATAGTACCATCTAATGGAGTCTCAAGAAATGATTTCTGTTCTGTAGTTAAAGAATTAAAAAAATTATTAATTGTATATTTTTCTGGTGAAAAATTAATTGCAGTATTAAATGCACTTTCTGAACTAGAACTATTTCCACTACTAGAAGAACCACCTCCACTACTTGGCCTACCACTATTACTACCTGGATTACCTTGACCAGAACCACCACTTGTAACTTTACAAACATATTGTAACTCTACATTTTTACAAGAAGTTCCTGCCAAGTGTGCGTAAGAATAAAAACACCATACTTCATATCCGCAAATGACCTCAGTTTTTAAAGATGATTTTTTTAATAAGAATTTAGAATTAAAATCAATTTCTGTTACTTCTTTAGTTCCACTAAAAGTATAGGAGTCGTGTTCTTCATAATATGTTATTTTATTTTCAGGAAAATATTTTACCATATAAGCCTTAGGTATATCTAGACTATCTATTTCTAAAATTAAATTTTCAAAACTATCAACTTCACTATTTTCACTCTCAATAAATAATGTATATGTAGTTTTACCATTTAAAGTTACTTTTTTTACTTTACTGGAATCAATATTAAAACTTGGTAAATTATTTTTCTTTAAATCATTCTTACTAACCTTAGAGGTAAGTTTATTTAAAAGGTTGTTAAATTTTGGTTGATAATTGTTTTCATTTATACTAAACTCCTCAACAATAATATTGTTAGAACTTTTTATCGTAATGTTTTCATCAAGTTGATTAGGTTCTTTTTCACAATTAAAGAATAATAAGGACATTCCAAAGAAGAGAATTCCAAGTTTGAGATAGTTTTTCAATTTTCTGTTTTTAATAATTTTCTGTTTTTAAAGTTAGTGATTAGTATTCAATTTTTGTAAATAAGCGGTCATCTTTTTATTATTCGATTCAGCTTTTAGATGAGCGAAATACAAACCACAACGGTTGGGTATATGAAAAGTAGCAGATTAAATTAACTACAACTTTCCGCTTAAAAATAAAAATAGCAGATAAGCACAAACTTTATGGTTTGCACTTAACTGCTATTTTTTATATACCGTGTTACCTGTAATGCATACTTTGTTTCTTAATTCAATTTATTATTGATATGCTTCGAAACAGTAAACATTCAGATGTGATAATGCAATAATTTTAGCAGGATTGCCATTTTCTGACTCAAACACGTAAACAGCATTTGTTTTAAAATTATTGGTACTAGATTCTTCTAAATTACCAGCATTAATTTTCCAAACATGTTTACCTGTATTAACGTCTATAGCATGTAATTTACCTGTAGATCCGCCTACAAAATAAACAATACCGTTTAAATAACTCATTCTACCACTTGTTCCAGAACTTTCTGTTTTCCAAATAATATTTCCATTTTCTGGGTTTAAGCAATAGGTATTAGTGTCTTCATTATTCGCTATAATTTTATCATCTTCTATGATAAAACCTGAAAAAAGAAAATCTTGTGGAAAATCTCTAACCCAAACTTGATTACCTGTTGCGATATCATGACAAACTAATTGATGCCCAATATTTGCGTAAAATTTACCTTGATAAATTACAGGTGGTGCTAGAACAACACCATTAATATTTGGTTCATTCATTTCTTTTTTTTCATACACCCATTCATTAGTTTCGTAATTATATAAACCTAAATAAGTTTGCCAATCATTAATAGAGTTTACGTTTTGTGGTTCTTGCCAAGTAACGACTAAATGTTGTACACTACTATACATATACGGTTCTATTCTTGTAACATCTCCTATTCTATAACCTGGCGCAATATTATTAATTGTAAAATTAGGAATAATAAACTCATTCAATTCTCCTGTTTCTAAACTGCCTTTAAAAGCAACTTTTTCTGAATATTGTTGAAACTGGGTTGTAGATTGTCCAAATGTAAAATAGCTTGCATTTAAACCTGATAAATGAACAAGAAAAGGTTCATTTCTCTCAAATTTCCATTGAGTAGTACCATCATCTAAATTAATACAATAACTTTTATTACCTGTTTGATACGTTAATAAATTATTATTTTGGTATTTTTCAAAGATGATTATTTGGTTTGAATAAGGTAAATAATTATCATTCCATTGCCAAATAATTTCTCCGTTGTTCGGATTAACCATTGATAAAAACTTACTGTTTTTACCATTAGTTGTTGGTATAGCAATATTACCATTGTAATAGATTGCATCACTTATGTAACCATTAGATACAGCGTTTTGATTGTGTAATGATTTTTTCCATTGATAGGGTAATGAAGTAATAATCCCATCTTCATCTGTTTGTGTATTAGAATTATCATCTTTATGGCAAGATGCCATAAAGATGATAAATACTAGTACTGTTGATATATATTTCATAAGAAAATAAATTAATTAGTATTGAACCAGTCAGTTCTATTAAAAATTCTTCTAAACTCAACAGCAGTCTCATCTACCCCATTCCCATCTGTAGTCATATTTCTAACTTCCAAATGGTTTGCCCCACTTACTTTATATCTATTACCAGCAGGAATGCCTTGCAATTCTTGTGTATATTGAGGTAATAACCCATCACTTGGGTAATTTACGCTAATATTTCTAGTGCGTTGTACCCATTTCCATTCTCCACAATCTATATCTGGAGTTCGTTTTACTGATCTTAGTTCCACTTCAATTCTTGGAGGATATGCACAAGGTATCCAAGTATTTACCCAATAAGTTTGTGGTTCTGTTCTTGTGGTTTTTATTAAAGAACTCCAAATGTTTTCACTATCGTCTATCCAATTTCTACCTTTTTTCCATTGGGTAGCTCTATAAATATAAGTTGCAGTAAATCCCCAAGCAAAAGGATTCCAAAAACCAGCAACACCTGTAACAACTGCTAGTGAGGTATTGTATACATAAAATCCGTTATACAAACCTCTAGCTGTGTTTACCATATTTACAAATTTTGTGTCATTACCATACAGGTTAGAGCTAATCATACGCCAATGAACAGGGCTATTTTCTTCTCCCCAAATAGAAATTCTAGGCAAATTACTATCGTAATCATTTATAGCATCTATGGTAGGGCTTCCTACTTTTAAATCATTATTGGTAACGGGAGTACCTTGTAAGCCTTGAACCAAATCATTGTCAATAAACTGATCGCATAAAACATTGGTTGCCAAATTTGACACAATACCCCAGGGTAAAGAAAATACTTGAGATAAAGGACCATCTGCTATTTTATTACAAGCATTTTGAGCGGCTCTTTCTACACTGCCATCTATTAAAGAGTTAGAAATGGGTGCACCATAATTAGGTGAAGTAACGGTTATATACCCTCCAAATTTTTTAGTGCCACTTCCTGTACTTCTATCTGCATCTCTTAACATTAAACCTCCCATACTATGCCCAATTCCTAAATTTTGAGGATTGTTTGCACCACTAGCGCTATTACCATAACGCATATTCATAGAATTAATTACTTGGTTTGCTGCATTTGTTATACCATTATCTGTATTATATGTAGTTCTAAGGTTATTTAATTTGCGCTCATCATTAAAAATTCGTTCATAATGTTGCCAAGAACTAGCATCTCCGTCCAAGCCATGAACCCATGCTACGTTTCTATCTTGTGCATTAGCATTTAGTGCGCTAAATGTAAATATAAGTAAAAGTGATATTTTTTGTATTATCTTTTTCATAGGTTTATAAATTTAAATTAAATTCCATGTCATCAATCTTGGAGTAGCTTATCATGTCTATTTCATTACCAGATAAAAGTTGAATTTTTTGTATTGTCTTTATTGCATTTAAGGATTGTACTTCTCCTTTATTATATCCAAAAAAAGTGCTTTGTAAAAGCTGATTATTACTATATATTCTAGTTCCGACAATTTTATTTAACGTTTTGTCTATCAATAAAACTGATTCTTGGCTCATTGCTGGTTCTATATTATTTAAAGGCATACGTAAAGTTACAAAATTGTCTCCTTGCTCAATAATTGTAATAGGACTTCCAGACGATCTTTGAAGATGATTATTATCTTGTTCTAGGTCTTTAATAAATTCTTCTAAATTATCAATTAGATGATGTCCTTGCATTGTTGTAATGACATCATTAATATCTTCTGAAGAGAAATCTTTACCAATATCTTTAATTATTTTTACTAAATCACTGTGATTTGGGATTGGAATATTCTCAGTACCTAATAATGTGCCATTTGCACCATAAAACTTAATTGTGTTTCCACTAATTACAGTTTTTACAATTTTAGGACTGTCATCAAGCAATATTTTATGTGGATTTCTAATTTTCTGACTAAAATCTAATTCTTCTATAGTTATGTCTAGTTGTCCACTTTCAAACAATTCCATTTTTATTTCTTGTTTTTCACTACTAGGATTAAGAACTGATAAATCTAAACTTGATATTGTTGTCGAGTTTATTTCATAATCTCTTGTAGTTGTCATCTTATAAGAAATTTCTAATAATGCTTTTGCCGAATTTTTAATATTTGAAACTTGTGATGTGTTAATATAATCTTCTTGACAACTTACAAAAAATGTAGTTGTGATAAAGAGGATTATAAATTTTTGTAATCTTATTTTTTTTATAATTTCTTAGTTTTAATAATTTTTTTACTATGTTTTTCAATTTCAATACGGTTATTTTCATAGGCAAGGTATTTTTAGTTTCGGT
This sequence comes from Polaribacter glomeratus, assembly GCF_002954665.1. GTDB lineage: Bacteria > Bacteroidota > Bacteroidia > Flavobacteriales > Flavobacteriaceae > Polaribacter > Polaribacter glomeratus. The sequence continues at coordinate 656,240 of NZ_MSCM01000002.1, forward strand.
TTCGCATTAGAGTTAACCACCAACATCTAAATAATTAGTTCTTTTATCCCTAATTATTAGCTGTTATTGCTTAAAATATCAGTTTTTAGAATTAGAAACCTCCCAACTGTTTTTGACCTATTTTTTATAGCTTGTAACTATTTAAACATGAGAAGGCGAATTTTTTTTTCTTTTTCTGTAGAAATTTAGCAATTATTTCTGTTTGCAAGATAAAAGCAAAAAGCATACATGTCAATACCCATTTATGATTATCAGTTTATTATCTTTTTTAAAAAAATTAAAATTAATAGTATTAAACTTCAATAAAAAAACTGTGGAGCCTAAAAAAGTTTTTTTACTATAATTTATAGCAACAAATGTTAAAAAATTTCAACTCGTTTACTTTAAGTTGTTTTAACAATTTTTGAAATATTATTTATTAAAAAATAGTGTGATCAAGTAAAAATAAATTAACGCCCATAGAAACCTTAATTAAATTGAATGAGATTAAGCGAATGTTGGTGAAGAAATAACAATTAAATTCACTTATTTAACCAATACTTTTTAAGTAACCCTTCGTAATTTAAAGGCTTTTTATCTGTAATAAATTGTTCTTAGATTTTAAGTAACTGCTGTAAATAGATTCAAACTTAACAAGTTCATTAAAGCAGTATAAAGATTTCTCTTTAGTACCAATTATTTTGTCTCCATTATGTAAAGTTGCCTCGCCACAATAGTTTTTTTCAGTTTTATATTGTAAAAAAACTTCCCCTTTAAAGGAAGAAACTAAAATATTTTCGCTTACCAATAAATTAGAAAAACCACTAGCCCTGTCTAAAACGTAGATTTTTGCATTAATCGTATTGGCGCCTCTTGCTTTTTTAACAAGCTCTGTTTCTACGTAAAACATAAATTCAGAAGAGGGTCTGCATCCGTTTTTTTGCTTAATGAGAATCTCAATAATAGTACTCTTTTCTAATTTTAATTTAGATGAAGTGTCTCCAATTTTTACAAATGATAAAAAAGTTACAGATAGTAAAAAAAGTAATGTTGCTGTTAGAGAGTTCATAATGAATTTTAAAAATTAAAATATTTTCAAGTTCCAAAATATATAAACACGTGTCAATCCCTAAAAATGATGAAATTATCTTCTCCCTATAAACAAGGAGTTTTCTCCCCATTTATGGGGAGAAATTTTTTACAATAATATGATTTTCAATAATTTAAAAATAATTAACGAATTGGTTTTTTAATGATATAAAACAACATCAAAAAATTTAAAAAGCAACTTAAAGTAATTTTCTTAGACAAAACATCTTAAAACAAGCCTAATATTGATCTCTTAATTGTTCAAAAATAAATTGCATCTGCTCTTTTACTTCAGCATTTGTATGCATAAAATGATTGTTCATAAAACTAAAAACAAGTATTTTATTAGAATTTGTAATTAAATAGCCACTTAAACTGTAATTGTTTCCTAAAGTGCCAGATTTTGCATAAATAAACCGCTTGTCTTTTAAATTTTGGATTGCATTACCAACAGGGAAAAATAAAAACAACCTTTCTTTTTGTATTTCCTTATACATTCTAATTAAAACATCCACAAAAGAAATAGGTGTAAATAAGTTGTACCTACTTAACCCAGAGCCATCAACCCATCTTGGTTTTTGTTTTAAATCTTTTAACTGATTTGCTATTATAAAATCTATCGCTTTTTTAGAATTTAAAGTGTCTGAAAGTGTAGACGAAGCCATAATTAAAAGCTGTTCTGCCAAAAAATTATCACTTACTTCCATCATCCTTTTGTATAAGGTATCCGAAGGAATACTGTAGGCAATTTTGAATGGTTTTATTGCTGATTCTTTTATCAATTTTACTTTATTTGGTAAAATATCATTCCAAAGATTAGTTAGTAAAATAGTATCTATAATCATAGGAATGGCTGTTTCTCGGGTTCTATTTTTTCCAAAATAAAAATTATTTACCAGCTCTTCTCTTCCGTAATTTTTATCAGTAATTTTTAACTCATTTTCAAAAAAAAGAGGAGTTACTATTAACTCGTTTTCATTTTGGATAGTAACTACATTTCCATACATAGGAAAAGCACTTCTTTCCGGACTAAAATAACTATCAAAATCTTCCCAAGCCCAACCTGCAGCAAATTTTTTATCAGTAATAGTGTTAACGATTAAATTAACTTTTTTATAATTCTTCGCCATTTTTAAAGCAGTACTATCTTTAAAAAAAGAATGTAAAAAAGTTGGATCTCCGGTTCCTTGAATAGTAATTGTGTCTTTATCTACAGCATATTTAAAAGCCGGAATAGAATCTGATAATAGTTCTAAACCTGTATAAAGCGTAAAAATTTTAGTGTTGCTTGCTGGCGTAAAATACTTACTTCCGTTGTAATTATAGACAACTTTTGCTGCATTTACATCATAAATATAAATTCCTGTAAACTGATTTTCAAAAAACGAAGAAGCTATTTCTTTGTTAATTTTATGTTTGATTCTCAAAGATTTACATCCTATAAAAACCACTGTACAGCATAAAAGATAAAATATTTTTTTAAACATAAAGCTATTTTAAAATTCTTTACTACAATTTACAAATTTTTTTATTTGATAAGTTTATATCACTAATAATATTTACCTTTGTTACAACTTTATTCTTATTATGAATACAACTTTTTTATTTATTGGTGCTCCAGAAATTATGGTTATTCTATTAATCGTTGTAATGGTTTTTGGTGCAGATAAAATTCCGGAAATTGCGAGAGGCTTAGGCAAAGGAATTCGTCAAGTAAAAGATGCCACAAACGAAATTAAAAGAGATATTAATGAAAGTGCAAAAAGTCAGGGTTTAGATACTGATTTTACCAAAGACATTAAAAAAAGTATTTCGGATGTAAAAGACAATATTGATGATTTAACAGGACCTATAAAAAGAAATCGATAACATTTTAATTTCTTTTTTGAGTTCTACTCAAAACCTCATTATTATCAAGCAAAATTAATAGTAAGCCCAACTAAAATAAGCTTACGTTTAAAACTATTTTACTCTACTAATTGTTAAACCATCTCGTATTGGTAACAAAACTGTTTCTATTCTAGCATCCGTATTTAATAATTTATTATAGGCTAAAAGTACTTTTGTATCAATATCTTTTGGGTCTAACGCTTCTACAATTTTACCGCTCCAGAGTACATTATCAGATAAAATAATTCCGCCAGGGTTCATTTTATCAATAATTAAATGAAAGTAATTTATGTAGTTAGATTTATCTGCATCAATAAAAACGAGGTCAAATTTCCTGTCTATTTTTGGAATGATGTTTACCGCATTTCCAACCCGTTGTTCTATTTGAGTTCTAAAACCAGATTTCTCAAAATACTTATTCTGTAACGTTTCTAATTCTTCGTTTTTATCTATGGTAATAATTTTTCCTTCGGATGCCATTCCTTCAGCTAAACACAAGGCAGAATAACCTGTATACGTGCCAATTTCTAAGATAGATGTTGGTTTTAGTAACTTAGAAATCATAGACAAAACTCTGCCTTGAAAAGCACCGCTTAACATTCTAGGGTTTAAAACTTTTTGCCAAGTTTCTTTACTTAACTCCTGCAAAATTTCTGGTTCTTGTTGTGAGTGATTTACAACATAATTGTCTATTTCTTCTGGTAAAAAATGCATCCTTTTTAAGATTAATTAGGCTTTTAAATCTTTCGCTTTTTATATAATTTTATTCATTCTAAAAAAATGAATCTTCTAAATGCGGACTAGTCTGGGTTCAAAAATACAAAAAAACGGAACCTATATTTCTATAAATTCCGTTTCAATCTAACAAAAAATCAAAAAATACGGTTTTCAAAAAACCGAAAAAATGCTATATTTTACTTTCTATGCTTTTTTTAAGAGCTGTTTTCTCAACATCTGTTAAGCAATGCTTTATTTGTTTGCAACTTTTTGCCTGACCTTTATACATTGATGACAAAAATACGTTTTGTTTTGTATATAACGTACAAATTTTACATCTTAAAAAATGAATATTTAATTTTACCTTATCTAAGAGCGTAGCTTCGTTATACTGGCTCTTATCACAGATCGTTGTTGCTTGATCACAATTGATTAAAAATTTCTTGAACATCATACTAATTATTAAACCAATTATCTTCCATACATTTTCGTAACTGAGTTCTTGCTCTATGGATGATAACCCATAAGTTTGACGCAGTTATGTCTAGCTCCTTACAAATTTCTTCCGTCTCAAATTCTTGAATCGTTTTCATTTTAAAAACCATGGCGTATTTTTCTGGTAATTTAGAAATACAAAGATCTAATTGCGTTTTTAATTCTTCGTTTTCTATGTCTTTTTCTGATGCATTGTCCCAGCTTTGTGGTACTCTTTCTTCAATCCAATTTCCTTCATTATCGCCATCCGCATAAAAATTCATTCTAACTTCAGCTTTCCCTTTATTAGAATTTATCTTTCTATAATGATCAATTACCTTTCTTTTTAAAATAGATACCAACCAAGTTCTTTCTGTTGCTTTCCCTTCAAAATTCTTTGCAGATTTTAGACCTGCAAAAAATGTTTCTTGCACCAAATCTTTTGCTAAATCACTATCATTTACGCGCACAACGGCATAATTAAACAGATAATCTGCGTAATTATCTATCCATTTATTTGGATTTAAAGTGCTTACTTCTTCAGGCATTTTTTAGGATATTCACCAAATGTAATGCTAATTTTTATGATTTATTGCAAATATTGCAACTACAATATTAACTTGTTAAATATCGTACGATATTTCTTATTTTTACCCAAATTCTAAATTCTAAAAAAATATGTCTGTAGCAAAAAAACAGTACAAAAGAATCACCGTAAAATCTTTGGTAGAAATGAAAGCAAACGGAGAAAAAATCTCTATGCTAACCGCTTATGATTATACGATGGCAAAAATACTTGACAGTGCTGGCTTAGATGTTCTTTTAGTAGGCGATTCTGCATCTAATGTAATGGCAGGTCACGAAACTACGTTGCCAATAACTTTAGATCAAATGATTTATCATGCAAGTTCTGTTGTTAGAGGTATTGAGCGTTGTTTAGTGGTTGTAGATTTACCTTTTGGAAGCTACCAATCTGACCCAAAAGAAGCTTTGCGCTCTGCCATCAGAATTATGAAAGAAAGTGGCGGTCATTCTATAAAATTAGAAGGCGGTAGAGAAGTAAAAGAATCTATAAAACGTATTTTAAATGCAGGAATTCCTGTAATGGGCCATTTAGGATTAACACCACAATCTATCTATAAATTTGGTACATACACTGTTAGAGCCAAAGAAGAGGAAGAAGCAGAAAAATTAATGGAAGATGCTTTAATGTTAGAAAGAATTGGTTGTTTTGCGTTAGTTTTAGAGAAAGTACCAGCAGATTTAGCAAAAAAAGTAGCAGAATCAATCTCTATTCCTGTAATCGGAATTGGTGCTGGAAACGGCGTTGACGGCCAAGTTTTAGTTACACACGATATGTTGGGAATGACGCACGAATTTAACCCACGTTTTTTACGTAGATATTTAGATTTATATGCAGATATGACTGGCGCTTTTGAACAATATGTTACCGATGTTAAAAGCAGAGATTTTCCTAGTGAAGATGAGCAATATTAAAGTATGATTAAAGGCTTATTTGAAACACATATTGAAGTTAAGAATTTAGAAAAAGCAATTGATTTTTATCAAAATACGCTTGGTTTAGAAATGTGCAGAACAAAAGACGATAGAAGATTGGCTTTTTTCTGGATGGGAAAAGAAAAACAACAGATGTTGGGTTTGTGGGAAAAAACTAATGGCGATATTGCTAAAAGACATTTTGCCTTTAAGTGCGAACCTGAATGGATAATAAATGAATCCGTTAACTTTTTAAAAAATAAGAATTTAGATTTTAGAAACTTCTTAAATGATGGTTCAAAAAGACCAATGGTTTTTGCCTGGATGCCAGCAATATCTATTTATTTTGATGATCCTGATGGGAATTATTTAGAATTTATTGGAGTTCTGGATGGAAAAGCCAGACCAGAAAAAGGAATTATTTCTTATGATGAATTTCTTGAATTAGAAAAAAAATGAAAATCCTACACCTAGATACAAATCATCCCCTTTTAATTGATCAACTAAACCACTTAGGCTTTACAAATGATGAAGATTATACGTCTTCAAAACCAGAAATTGAAGCTAAAATTGACAACTATGACGGTTTTATCATTAGAAGCCGTTTTTCTGTTGACAAAGCCTTTATTGACAAAGCCACAAAATTAAAATTTATTGGAAGAGTTGGCGCAGGTTTAGAAAATATAGATTGCAAATATGCAGCATCAAAAAACATTGAACTTATTGCGGCTCCAGAAGGCAACAGAAATGCAGTTGGTGAACATTCTTTAGCAATGCTTTTATCTCTTTTTAATAAATTAAATAAAGCGGATAAAGAAGTTAGAAACGGCAAATGGTTGCGCGAAGAAAACAGAGGTATTGAGTTAGATGGCAGAACTATTGGCTTAATCGGTTACGGAAATATGGGCAAATCTTTCGCAAAAAAACTCCGTGGTTTTGATGTTGAAGTTCTGTGTTATGATATTAAACCAGGAGTAGCAGATGAAAATTGCAAACAGGTTTCTTTATCAGAAATCCAAGAGAAAGCCGACGTTTTAAGTTTACATACACCACAAACTGAACTTACAAAAAACATGGTAAACATTGGTTTTATCAACGATTTTAAAAAAAGTTTTTGGTTGATAAATACAGCACGTGGAACATCTGTTATTACCAAAGATTTAGTTACTGCTTTACAATCTGGGAAAATTTTAGGTGCAGGATTGGATGTTTTAGAATACGAAAAATCGTCTTTCGAAAATCTATTTAAAAAGGATGTCACATCGAGCGCAGCCCAGATGCCAGAAGCTTTTCAATATTTAATAAATGCTGAAAATGTTTTATTGAGTCCGCATATTGCAGGTTGGACGGTTGAAAGTAATGAAAAGTTGGCACAAACAATCGTAGATAAAATTAAATTAAAATTTTGTTAACTTACTGATTTTAAATCATCCACCAAAAAATATAAGATGACCTACGAAGCAACTACTCCCGAAGAATACATTAATCAACTACCAGAAGATAGAAAAATAGCTATTGAAAAACTAAGAGTCATCATCAAAAAAAATCTTCCTACAGGTTTTGAAGAAGGTATTAATTACAAAATGATAGGCTATTATGTTCCGCATTCAGCATATCCTCAAGGTTATCATTGTGATCCAAAATTGCCATTACCTTTTATGAGTATTGCTTCTCAAAAGACCTCGGTAAATTTGTATCACATGGGCATTTACGCTAAAAAAGAACTTCTAGATTGGTTTGTATCCGAATATCCAAAACATTGTAAACGAAAATTAGACATGGGTAAAAGTTGTATCCGGTTTAAAAAAATGGACGAAATTCCTTATAATTTAATTAATGAATTAGCAAGTAAAATAACTGTTAATGAATGGATTGAAGTATATGAAACTACTTTTAAAAAGAGTTCTTAATAAAAATTTATAAAATTAAAGTTCTAACATTATGCATGAAAACGACACAAATAAAAAAAACAAAGAATTTATTGAAAACATAAAAGAAAAAGCAACTGAAGTTGTAACGGATGCTAAGGAAGCTTTAGAAATTGCAAAAAAGAAAATAAATGAAACTTTAACTGATGACAATATTGAAGAAACAAAAAAGAAAGCATCTATATTTACTCACGAGACTGCAGAAAATTTAACTAATTTTGCCAAAGAAGCAAAAGAGAATTTTAAAGAAGTAACTCAAAAATCAAAAACATTTTTTCAAAAAATATTTCAATAGCAATAAACAAATCAAAAAAAAAATTAAATAAATGAATCTACTTTCAAATTACCCAACAGAAGTTTTAATATTACTTTTTTTAATCGTTACCTTTTTACAATCTGGTATAGACAAACTTTTAGATTGGAAAGGAAATGTTTCTTTTATTAAAGAACATTTTAAAAACTCGCCTTTAAAAAATAGCGTTCCACTTTTATTAGCTGTTATTTTAATTTTAGAAATTGTTGCAGGATTATTAATGTTAATTGGTGTTTATGAATTATACACTTCAGAAGCAAATGAATTTGCATTATTAGGTGTAGAGCTTTCTGCGATTGTTTTAATTTTCTTGCTGATAGGACAGCGTTTGGCAAAAGATTATGCAGGTGCGATGTCTTTAGCAGTCTATTTTAGTATTGCACTTTGGGGAGTCTATTTATTAAATAGCTAAAACTTATCATTATTTTTATATCAATAAATATTACTTATTAAAAAAACCCTTTAAAACCTACGTTTTAAAGGGTTTTTATTTTTACTTAAAGCAATTGGATGTTTTATAAATAAAAGACTAAAAAACTGTTTTTAAAATCCATTTTAGCTCTTTTTAAAGCAAGTAGTTGCATCGTAAAAGAGAATACTTCTATTCTTTCTAAGTATTATTCCAAAACTTAGATACTTAACCTTTACATGCAACTTACTTTAATAAAAACAAAGACCAATCAGTTATGAGTTCGTTTTTGATTTTGTTTTTGTTTTTAATATTTGATTTTGAAATTCATTTTTGTATTAGAAAATTTCTTTGTCAAAAGCACTCACTTTCTAAAATCCAATTTGCTAGGTTTTTTACTATTAAATATGCAAAAGAGCATTTTTACTTATGTTTAATTTTTAAGTCATAATTGGGACATCAGTTATTCTATCTTTTTTATTGATAAAAAAAGTAAAATAAATGCAAAACGGTTGTCTCTCACTTTTCTAGAAATAATTATTTAAATTAATTATTAAGACACAATCTTTAGTTGTTTACATATTTTAGTAAGTGTGATTTTATATAATTTAATTCACTTGTTTCTGAACCTTAATAATTTTCTGGTGTTAGTTGCAAGCTCGTTACTAGATAAAATCCGAATTAAAAATAATCACGTCTTCGTTAAAAGAAGCTATTTTTTTACTTTTTAAATAAGCGCATAAAGATTAAATTATCTCTTAACTGCAAAAAAATACACACATCTTAATTAGAGAAAATACATCGTGTGAAATCATTTTATTTTTAATGCTTTTTTATCAGATAAAGATTCCCACACAACTCCGTTTCTGTTGTGCAAAAAAGTCTATTTATCAACTTTTCAAACCAGAAATTTATCTCGTGTAAAGACAACACGAAAGATTTTTTTATTCAATATTTTAAACTTTGAATCTTAAAAGTAATTTTATCAGCAAAAAATATTTAAAGAAAACTAATTGGTTTTATTGATAAAAACTCTTGAAGTGGAATATTTTAAGAGATTTTAAATTTCAAGTAAAGCATTATGCACATTAACTTTTACAAACCACTTAACAGTTTTATAATCGTTTTTAACTCTTTTTAAGTAGGTCAAAGAAGAAGCATACTTTGCTCCTAGTTACTTTAATGTTTACTTTTCTGTTTAACACAAAACCCCGGTAAAATGATTTTATCGGATTCTCTTTTTGTGATTTATATTTCTAACTTAAAAGAGAAGTATAATACACATTAGATATCATTTTGGCTTTTTTTACAACCATATTTTCTGATAACAACAATTTACAAATTGATGTTTATTAAAAATAGATATGAAATTAAAAGTTAGCTAAATTACTATGATTGTTTACGCGTTTTGTTCTTGAGTAGAATAAAAAGTGCTTTTATTTTTAATATAATTACACTGTTTTTTTTTAAAATATTTTGCACTCTATTTAATAAAATTACCGATTGTAATACACTTTAAAACTTATGGTTTTAACATTAAACATCTCATTTTTTTGATGGTCTTTTTGGTCATCTGTAAGTTGATAAGTAATTCCGGCTAGATTATTCTGAAAACTGATTTCTTAAAATAGTAAACCAAAACCTCAACTATTATAAAAATGACGATAAAAGATCCCTAGTACTCTAAATGCTGAAGCAAGGTAAAAAAAAGTAAATTTTAAGTTTTGAATTCCAAAATCAATTTTATCAGCAAAAACTATCCGAAGGACACTAATAATTGATTTTATTGATAAAAAACCCCTTAAAGAAGACTACTTTAAGGGGTTTTAAATTTTTAGTAAAGGGTTTCTATGTTTTTGCTATTACGCATCGCTTAACGGTTTTTAAAATCGTTTTTAACTCTTTCTAAGCACGTAAATCAAAGAAGAATACTCCTTAGTCCTATTTGCTTTTAAATTTGAGACAAAACCTCGATAAAAAGATATAATGGGATTCATTTTTCCTGATTTGTATTTTTCACTTAAAAGCGAAACATAATACGCATCAAATTTCATTGGTATTGTTTTTTCTACAACCATATTTTCTGATGCAAACAATTTAGAAATTGATGTTTGAGAAAAATGCCACAAATGTCTTGGAACATCAAAAGCAGCCCAAAACTCTTGGTAATACTTTGCGTCTTCACTTTTAAAATTAGGAACCGCAATTACTAATTTTCCGTCTTTTGAAAGCAACTTATTAAGCGTAATAATATATGATGATAAATCTTCTACATGTTCTAAAACATGCCAAAGTGTAATTACATCAAATTGTATATTTTTTACTTCTGATAAATTTTCTTGTAAAGTAATTCCTTTTTTGTCCGCAATAGTTCTTGCATCTAAACTGGGTTCAACGCCAAAAACATTCCAAGAATTATTTTTACAAACTTTTAAAAAATCACCAGTTCCTGCCCCAACATCTAAAATATTTTTTGAGGATGTTTTAAAAGAATCAATCAGTTTTAACTTTCTTTTTAACGTGGTCTTTTTCACTATTTGATAAACCTTATCTAACAGTGATTTTTTAGAATCTGTATGAGAAATATAATTTTCGCTTTTATAATACGTAGCTAAATTTTTAGGAACCGGTGTTGTTACCAACATATCGTATTCTTTATTTAACATCACTTTATAAACTTCACCAGAAACAGTGTAGTCTTTACAGTTTAAAAAAGGTTGTAAATTTTGATAAAAGTCTTTTTCTTTTGTCATGTATTTTGAATTGTTCCACGAGGAACATTTTAAGAATATCGATTTTTATCTTCCCATATAAACTAACAATACCGAAATATCACTTGGCGAAACTCCGCTTATTCTACTTGCTTGAGAAATTGAAGTTGGCTGAATTTTAGTTAGCTTTTCTCTAGCCTCAAAAGAAATAGATTGTAGCTTTTGATAATTAAAATTAGTCGGAATTGTAACGTTCTCTAATCGGTTTAACTTGTCAGCGTTATTTTTTTCTTTTTCTATATAACCAGAATATTTTAAATGAATTTCTGCTTGTTCTATAATCTCCCAATCAATATCATTCTCTGCAATAAAAACTTTTAATTTTTCTAAATCTTTAAAATCACTAAAGTCTAATTGTGGTCTTGCTGCAACTTTAAAAAGCTTCAACGATTGATTAATTAAATCTAAATTCTTAGCTTCTAAAATAGGATTTATTTCTGCCTCCGTTACACTAGTTTCTTCTAAGAATTTAATTAGCAAATCAGTTTTTCGTTGCTTTTCAAGAACTCTATCCATTCTTTCTTTTGAGGCTAAACCAAGTTCAAAACCCAAAGGAGTTAATCTTAGATCCGCATTATCTTGTCTTAGCAAAGTTCTATATTCTGCTCTTGATGTAAACATTCGATAAGGTTCATCTGTACCTTTCGTAATTAAATCATCAATTAAAACACCTATATAAGCTTCATTCCTTTTTAGGATAAAAGGCGACTTCCCTTGGGTTTTTAGGGCAGCATTTACACCAGCCATTAACCCTTGTGATGCAGCTTCTTCATAACCGGTTGTGCCGTTTATTTGACCCGCAAAAAATAAATTTTCAATTAATTTAGTTTCTAAAGAATGCTTTAATTGTGTTGGTTGAAAGAAATCATATTCAATTGCATATCCATATCTAAAAAACTTTACGTTCTCAAAACCTTCAATCGCGCGTATTGCCTTGTCTTGGATATCCTCTGGCAATGAAGTTGAAAATCCGTTTACATACATTTCTACAGTTGTCCAACCTTCTGGCTCTACAAAGATTTGATGTCTATCTTTCGTAGCAAACCGATCTACTTTATCTTCTACAGAAGGGCAATACCTTGGTCCTGTAGATTTAATTCTACCATTAAACATTGGCGATCTATCAAACCCTTCTCGCAACAATTCATGCACTTTAGGATTCGTATATGTCAAATAACAAGAACGCTGTTTTACCAATGATTTTGTAGTTGGTAAATATGAAAACTTCTCAGGACTTTCGTCTCCAGGTTGTTCTAACATTTTAGAATAATCTAAAGAACGACCATCAACTCTTGGAGGTGTTCCAGTCTTCATTCTTCCTGCTTCAAATCCTTTTAAAACTAAATCTTCTGTAATTCCTGTTGATGCACTTTCACCTGCTCTTCCTCCTCCAAATGTTTTATCACCAATATGAATCAAACCATTTAAAAAAGTACCTGCTGTAATAATTACCGTTTTTGATTTAATCTCTAAACCTAAAGCTGTTTTTACTCCGATAATCTTGTTGCCATCAAACAACAAACCATTCACGGAATCTTGGTAAAAATCTAAATTTTCAGTCTGTTCTAGCATGGTTCTCCAACACTCTGCAAACATCATTCTGTCTGATTGTGCTCTTGGGCTCCACATTGCAGGTCCTTTAGATTTGTTAAGCATTTTAAACTGTATCGCCGTTTTGTCTGTAACAATTCCGCTATACCCACCTAAGGCATCAATCTCTCTTACAATTTGCCCTTTTGCAATTCCGCCCATTGCTGGGTTACAACTCATTTGTGCAATATTTTGTAAGTTCATTGTAATTAATAAAGTGTGTGCACCCATATTTGCAGAGGCTGCTGCAGCTTCACTACCTGCATGACCTCCACCAATTACAATTACGTCATATGTTGTTGAAAATAAACTCATTATCTTATAGTTCCACGTGAAACTTATTTTTTATTAATTTGAATATCAATTGTTTAATAGCAATAAAGCACTATTTTCTGCAGTTCTCATCTGCTTAATTTCGGCATCCAACTTATCTTTAAAGCCCATATAATGCAAAACGCCATGAACCATCACTCTGTGTAGTTCATCTTCAAAAGAATCATTATATTCTTTTGCGTTTTCTAACACTCTTTCTATAGAAATAAAAATATCTCCGTTTAGTAGTTTTCCTAACGTGTTATCAAAACTGATAACATCTGTTAACGTATCGTGTTTCAAAAATTCCACATTCAGTTTTAAAAGGTATTCATCATCACAGAAAATGTAATTGATTTCACCAACCTCATAACCATTGTTTGAAGCCACATTTTCAATCCATTTTTCTAGGCGATTCTCGTCTTCTAATTGGAAAGTTGTTTCGTAATTAAACTCTACCATATTACTCTTTCTTGATGTCAGAAAAATAGTCTCTAACTTTACTTTTATAAATTTGCTGCAAAGGTAATGATTGTCTATTTAATATTTCGGTTTGATTATAAAACTGCTTCTTAAACTCTAATTGTTTTAAATTATTCTTTTGAGTTTCTTTCTGATTAGAAGTTGATTTTCGTTGTTTCTCCTTTCCTTGTTCTAAAGCTGCTTTGTCTAATTTTAATAATTCATAATTTAGATTTTGCATTTTTTGAAGTGTAACAGAATTAAAACCTCTTTCAAGTATTTCATTTTCTAGCTGCTCCATTGTTTTTAAAACCTTCTTTGCTGCTGCATTTCCTCCAGGATTGCCATTTTCGCTTTCTTTTATTGCATCTTTTAACTCTTGTCTTAATTGGGATTGTTGTTTGTAAATTTCATACAATTCTCCATCTAAATCATCATTAGAACCACCTTCGCCATCTCCTTTTTTCTGACCATTTTCTCCCGATTTACCTTCTTTTCCTTTCTCACCTTTTTTGCCTTTTTCTCCGGGTTTTCCATTTTCATCTGGTTTTTCACCTTCTTTACCTTCTCCCTTTTTGTCACCTTTTTTCATTCCCTCTTTCATCTTTTCAGACAAACCTTCTTGCTTCTTAATCAAATCTGGCAAACTAAAACCTTCTCCGCCTTTCTTTCCTTTCCCCATTTTCATGGACATATTATTTTTCATGCTGCTTAAAATATTACTTAAATAATCAGCTAAATTATTTGTGGATGTCATTACATAACGTTGATTTGAGATTCCCTGCGGAAACAAATTCTCAGAAAAATTATCTAAAGATTGGTCTAAATTATAATGAACACTCGCTAAATCATCCTGAATTTTAGTTGATATTTTTGGCAAACGCATTGCCAACACATATAAACTATCATCAATATGTTCAAAGTATTTTTTGATCTCATTTTGCTTTTTTAAATCTTTACCAAAATCGGGATGTGTTGTTGAAGTCTCGCTAAATTTATTCATTAGTTGTTCTTGCTGATAAGAAAAAATTACCAAGTTTTCTAAAATTTTACGCAGATCCTCCATGTTCTCTTCCATCGATTCTCCTTCCATTTCCATCATAGACTTTTTCATTTTAACACTCATCTCTTTCATTTTTTTGGATGATTGTTTCTGGCTTTTCTTCGCTTCTTTGCTATTTTGATCTTTTAAATTTTCTTCGATATTCTTTAGTTCTTTATCAACATCTTCTTTTTCATCTTCAACGTCTGGCAACTCCATTGGTTTTTTTAACTTTTCATTGTCCTTATTAAGTTCTTCTAACTCGTTTTTAATATCCTCAAATTCCTTTTTAATTTCTTTTTGAGACTCTAAACTAGTAGCTACTTTCTTTTCTAGTTCTTCTTGCTTTTTAGACAATTCTTCTATCTTATTTGCAATTTGCATCGTTTTCTGTTCTACATAAAAACGCTTTACTAACTCTAACGTTTTTTCTAAACTTCGCTGTTGTTGTTTATTTTGTTGCGCTAATTCTTTCGCCTTTTCTACTAAATCTTCTTTGTTTAATTTATCAGCTATCTTCTGAATTTCGTCCAACAGTTTTTGTTGTTTATCCATTTTTTTTAATTCCTCAATTCGCTGTTTTAGGTCTTCCTTTTTTTCTTGCAAACTTTCATTTGGTTCCTTTTTTTCGTCCAAGTTGTCTTGCAATTTATCGGTTTGACGCTCCATCATTTGCTTATATTGCTCTTGACGTTTTATAAAATTATCAACCTTCTTTTTATCATTCCAATTAATCTCTTTTTTATTCTGTAAATCTTTCTGAATCGTCTCTAACTGTTCTTGCTGCTTTTTCTGTTTTTGAAGCGAGTTTTCTAAATTATTAATCGTTTCCTTTTGTTCTTGCAACAACTGCTCTTCTACTTCTTCCTCGGATTTTTGCCTGTATTTAAAAATCTTACTTTTTGCACTTTTATTTCCGTTAACCGCATCATTATCATATACTTGAAAATAAAGTTCGTAATTAATTCCTTTTTGTAAACTTAACCCATCGGGAAATTGATAAAAAAATGTTTGAATATTTTCTTTAGTTATCTCAATGTCAATAGGTTGTGTTTTATTTTGATTTTCTTCGTTATAATATATCAATTGTAATTTACGTAAACCGTAATCATCAGAAATCTGACCCGCAAATTGCGCCACTCCTCTAGAAATACTATCAATATTTGATGTTACAGAAATCGAAGGGTTTTCATCTTTTACAACATCCACAGAAAACTGTAAACTTTCAAAATCTGTTAAGTTTTTGTTAGATGACGAAATTTGATAACTAATATCATTTTGAATTCTTTTTGAATATTCAAAATTATCATTCTCCAGACTTTTAAAAAGTTCTCTTTTTTGATTGCTGATAAAAGCCACAGCATTTGTTTTTACCGTTGCTACTTTCCAAGTAATATTAGTTCCTTCGGGAACTGTTAAATTTCCTGAATTCTGAATGGTTTCATTCCTCCTACCCAAATAAGAAGGATACTTTAAATCCAGAGAAATATTTTTTATTATTGGTGTGCCAATCACCACAATTTGATAATCCTGAGATTGAACTCCGTTTGCTTCTAAATAAAAATTGATGGATTCTTGCACATCAGAAAAAGTGTACGAAAAAGTGGCGTTTCCAGTATTCTGTAAAAAATACTCTTGGTTGTTAAAAAAAATCTTGGCTTCACTTGGAACAATCGAACCAATCGTTTTTACAGAAATTATGATAGGTTTTCCTTGGATGACCTTTAAATCAGTATTTAATACAGAAAATAAAAACGGAGCTGGCGGATTGTACGCTGTTTTATAATTTACAACGCGATCTAAACTTTCGTTAAGCGCACTATTCGTTCCTGTAAAAAAACTAATTACCCAAATTAAAATCGGAACAATTGCATACTTTAAATACTTTTTGTTTTGCTTAAAATCAATCGCTTTTAAAAAAGGAATTGGCGCTAATTCTTCTGATTTTTTATTGATACTTGCCAAAATTAAATCAGAGTCATTTATACTTTCTTTAAGTTGTAAAATATTTAGCAACTTATCTTGAACTTCCGGAAAATGATTGCCGATAATTTTTGAAGAATCTTGCAAAGAAATTCCCTTTCGTAAACCAATCAATTTAAAAACAGGAATTGCAATAAACCGAATTAGTAAAAAAGCTTCCACTAAAATAAACAGCCAAAATAAAATAGTTCTTGCTGTTGGTTTTAACCACAAAAAATATTCTAAAAATAAGGTAAAAAAAAGATACATACATCCTAAAGAAAAAAAGAGAATAATTCCTTTAATCAATTCATTTGTGTAATATTTACGAGTAAATTGATGTAACTTTTGCGCTATGTTATTGTATCCATCCATAATAACTAATAAAAATACTGTTTTTGCGACGATTTGCAATCAAAAAATTGTTAAAACGATTTGTAAGTATATTAAAAACGAAACAACTAAGTATTTGTAACCAATCGATTTTTTTGAGATTAAAATGATAAACTATGAAAAATATAACTCAACTTTTCTTTTTATTTATTAGTATTTCTGTGTTTTCTCAAAGCCCGTGGACACAAGAAAAAGGAAAATTTTACACACAAATTTCTTTCTCTACAATTCCGTATTATAACACCTTATTTGGCAACCCAGACTATACAATTGCTGGTAAAATTTCTGACAACACGCTTCAGTTTTTTAGTGAATATGGTATTTCTGATAAAACGAGCTTCCTAGTTAATTTACCTTATAAATTAATTAAGAATAAAGGTTTGGTAAATCCGTGTTTGGTTGCTCCTTGCCCAGAATATACGAACGAAAAAAATGCTTTAGGAAATATTGAAATCGGAATTAAACACAACTTTTATAAAAAAGATTGGTTACTTTCTGGCCAACTTTCTTTAGAAGCAAATACAGGTTCTTTTGATAACAATTCAGGATTAAAAACAGGATATGATGCTTATACTTTTTCTCCGCTTTTCTTAGCAGGAAAAAGTTTTTAAAAATCCTATTTACAGACCTATATTGGCACAAAACTAAGAACAAATAATTATAGTTCTAACTTTAAAATTGGAGGAGAATATGGCGGTAAAATCTCTAAAAACGTTTGGTTGATTGGTTTTCTAGACATCGAAAAATCTTTTAAAAATGGCGATATCGTTTTACCCGCTTCGAATTTAGCTACGGGTTTGTACGTAAATGACCAAGAATACGGAGTTATTGGCATAAAAGCAATTGGAGAGTTTACAGATGATTTGGGTATTACAGCGAGCTTACCAGCTGCATTTTTTGGTAATAATGTTGCACAACAAATAGCCTTGTCTTTTGGAATTTATAAGAAGTTTTAAGTTCACCCATTTACTATTTGTTTCAAAATGCATTAAAACAGTTTTAACAAGGTTTTACAGAGAGTAAACAAAAGGTATTCCGATAAGATTCCACTACTTGCATTCAAGTTAAAATCAAGCAAAAATCAAGTAAAATAATTACAAAATAACAAATACTAAAATTAAAAGTCCTCACAAGTTTTAAAACCTGTGAGGACTTTTTCTATAAACTAAATTATCTTTTTATTGAAATACACTTAAGAAAATCCCCATATAATTGGCAATACAAAATATACAATTAAGGTTAACAAAATAATAGAAACAATATTAAGCCAAACTCCTTTTTTAACCATATCCTGAATTTCTAAATACCCAGAACCAAAAACAACAGCGTTTGGCGGAGTTGCAACCGGCAACATAAAAGCGCAAGAAGCGGCGACAGTAGCGCCAACTAATAAATAATATTCGTGAACCCCAATTGCTGCTGCTAAAGAAACTAAAACAGGTAAAAGCATTGCTGTGGTTGCTAGATTTGATGTAATTTCGGTTAGGAAATTAACAGAAGCTATTAAAATAAAAAGTAAAACGATTAGAGGTATGGTTTCTAAAGAAGTTAATTGAGAACCAATCCAAACTGCTAATCCGCTTTGTTCAAAGCCAGATGCTAATGCCATTCCTCCTCCAAAGAGCAATAAAATTCCCCAAGGTAATCTAATGGTATCTTGCCAATCTAATAATTTTACACACTTTTTATTACTTGGTAAAATAAATAAAATTACCGCTGCGATAATGGCAATAATTGTATCGTCTATTGCCAGAATAAATTTTGATAAAAAGAAAGATCTTGTAATCCATGCCAATGCCGTTAAAACGAAAACTGATAAGATCAACTTTTCTTCAAAAGAGAAAGTTCCCAATTCTTTAAGTTGTCTGTCAATTTCATCCTTGCCTCCTGGAAATGTTTTTTGTTTGAATTTAAAAGCAATTTTAGTAAGATATAACCAACACAATACTAAAAAAACAACACTTATGGGAAATCCAAACATAAACCATTGCGAAAACGTAATTTCTGTATTGTAGCTTTCTTGCACAACACCTGCCAAAACTAAGTTTGGTGGCGTACCAATTAAAGTGGCCATTCCGCCAATAGAAGCGCTATATGCAATTGCAAGCATTAAAGCTTTTGCAAATATCATATTTTCGTTTTCTTCGGTATTTGGATTGTCTTTTAGCTGTGAAACAATTGCCATGCCAACAGGCAAAATCATTACGGCAGTTGCTGTATTTGAAATCCACATCGATAAAAATGCTGTGGCAACCATGAAGCCTAAAATAATTTGTGTAACATTTGTACCAACTACTTTTATAATACTTAATGCAATTCTTTTATGTAAATTCCATTTTTCTATTGCAATTGATAAAATAAAACCACCAATAAATAGAAAAATATATTTGTGTCCAAACGATTCTGTGGTTTCAGAAAGCGATAAACCTCCGCTTAACGGAAAAAGAACGATGGGTAATAACGCGGTTACAGATATAGAAACAGCTTCTGTAATCCACCAAATAGCTACCCACAATGCAGATGCTAAAACTGCATTTGCTTGTTCTGATAAACCTTCTGGATGAAAAAAAATAAGTGTTACAATAAAAGTGATTGGGCCTAAAAATAGACCAATATTTTTTTTAGTTAGTATCAAAATATGCTGTTTTATTTAAATAGTAAATCTACTGCTTTTTCTAGCATTGGCTTAAAATCATGATTTAAAAATTTATTCACCTGTATTTTTCATGTAAAAAAAAACGTATTATTTTTTGCTAAATTTATATCTTGTTATAAAATAATAAACACTTGAAGTTCTATTGTTTTCTTGTGCATCTGCAAATTCGTTTGTTTGCTATGTGTTTTAATCTAAAGTATAGTCTAATTTGCTAACTTATAAATAGATTTGTTTAGAAAAAACAAAAAATGTTAAACTATAAAAATAAGTATAGTAAGCCTTGTAATACATCAATTAGTTTCTGAATCCACATCACACGAAGTGTATTTTAATCCTATAAAAAGTAACAAACCTTTTACTAAATATAAGTGTCGTGTGCCAATTTTTAAAATCTATTTAACTTACAAATGAACTTCTTAGCTTCTCTAAGAATGCTTAACAGAATAATCTATAAATCCGTGCCTATTTTTTTTAGAAAAACTATCTTTGTAACTTCAAAAAAACAAAGAAAATGGAATCTAATGTACGCGTTCGTTTTGCACCAAGTCCTACAGGACCTTTACACATTGGTGGTGTAAGAACGGCTTTATACAATTACTTATTTGCTAAAAAAAATAACGGAACATTTATTTTAAGAATAGAAGATACAGATCAAACACGTTATGTACCAAATGCAGAAAAATATATTATAGATTCTTTAAACTGGTGCAATATTCCTTTTGATGAAGGCCCAAATAAGAACGAAAAGTTTGGTCCTTATAAACAATCAGAACGAAAAGATTTATATAAAGAATATGCAGCTATTTTAATAAATACAAGTTGGGCATATTATGCTTTTGACACATCCGAAGAACTAGATTTTCTTAGAAAAGAACATGAAGAAAACGGCAAAACCTTTATTTATAATTGGCATAATAGAGCAAAAGGAAAGCTTGTAAATTCGTTGGTTTTAACAGATGAAGAAGTAAAAGCCAAAATAAATGCTGGCGAAAATTATGTAATCCGTTTTAAATCTCCGCAAGATGAAGTTTTAGAAATGGTGGATGAAATACGTGGAAAAATAACCATTGATACCAATACTTTAGATGATAAAATTTTATTTAAAAGTGACGGTATGCCAACCTATCATTTAGCAAATATTGTTGATGATCATTTAATGGAAATTAGCCATGTAATTAGAGGTGAAGAATGGTTACCTTCTATGCCATTGCATGTTTTATTATACAGAGCTTTTGGCTGGTATACTCCAAAATTTGCCCACTTACCCTTAATTTTAAAACCAGTTGGTAAAGGAAAATTAAGCAAAAGAGATGGCGATAAATTAGGTTTCCCGGTGTTTCCATTATCTTATACAAATGAAGAAACAAACGAAATTTCGAAAGGATATAAAGAAGAAGGCTATTTTGCAGATTCTTTTATAAATATGCTGGCTTTCTTAGGATGGAATCCTGGTACAGAACAAGAAATTTTTTCTTTGGATGAATTAGTACAGGCTTTTGATTTAAAACGTGTAAGTAAATCTGGCGCTAAATTTAATCCTGATAAAACAAAGTGGTTTAATCAACAATACATGCAGCAAAAAAATGATGCAGAATTAACTGATTTATACCTACCAATTTTGTCAGAAAAAGGAATTACAAAGGACAAAGTTTTCGTTGAAAAAGTAGTTGCATCGATAAAAGAAAGAGCTGTTTTTGTTGCTGATTTTTGGGAATTATCTAACTTCTTTTTTGAAGCCCCAACAGAATTTGATGAAAAAGCATCAAAGAAAAACTGGAAAGAAGATACCGCAGAACTTATGCAGCAATTAATTGCATTTATTTCTACAATTGAAGACTTTTCATCTGCAAATACCGAAAATGAAATTAAAGAATGGATTACGGCTAAAGAAATTGGTTTTGGTAAAGTAATGCAACCTTTGCGTTTGAGTTTAGTAGGCGCTTTAAAAGGACCTCACTTGTTCGATATTATAGAAATGATTGGCAAAGAAGAAACTATTAAAAGAATTGAAAATGCAATAAAAAACCTATAATCATGAAAAAACTTATTTTACTTATCGTTTTGTGTTGTGCATTTACAGCAGAAGCTCAATTTAGAAACGGCCAAAGAAACGGCCAAAGACAGCGTCAAAACGACATACCGCAAACCCAACAAAAGGCTCCAGACCCAAATTTTGAAGTTGAAAAATACATAGGAATTGTGGTGTATGATATTGAAAAAGCAGCTAAGAAATCGAGTATAAAATTAAAATCCGAAGAAGGAAAACTATTTTTTAAAACATTAACAGATTATAATAAAGTAGTTAAAGGTATTACTAGAATTAATAGCTTTTTACTGAGAAGCACAAAAGAAATGGTTGAAAATTTTCAAAAAATTTCTATGAAAAGTGGTGATTTTTCTCAGCAACCAGAGATTATTAAAAAAATGAACGAAAATTTAGAACCGCTTAGCAATACGCTTAAAGAGGAAGATAAAAAGTTGGATGCAACCCTAAAAACTACGCTTTCTGAAAAACAATATAAAAAATGGATTAAATTTAATAAAAAATTAAATAAAACTTTCAATCAAGAAGTTGAAGCTGAAGTTGAAACACAAGATTAAAAATATAATTTTTTACATAAAAACCCTGTATAAAGAAATTTTTGCAGGGTTTTCTTTTTTAAAAAATGTAACATTTTTAACAAAGTGCGTCAAATAGATACCTATTAAAATTCAGTATCTTTACTTAAATATATTATTAACTTTTAAAAACAATATTATGCCAACAATTGCAATTATTATTATAGTTATTATCGGCCTCATTTTATTTGCTTCATTTTATACCGTAAAGCAACAAACTGCTGCTATTTTAGAACGTTTTGGAAAATTTAATACTATTAGCTCGTCTGGTTTAAGATTAAAAATTCCTATTATAGATAAAGTTGCAGGAAGATTGAGTTTAAAAATTCAGCAATTAGATGTAATTATTGAAACCAAAACATTAGATGACGTTTTTGTTAAATTAAAAGTTTCTGTACAATATAAAGTTATTTCTGAAAAAGTATACGATGCTTTTTACAAGTTAGATTATCCTCACGATCAAATTACTTCTTATGTTTTTGATGTTGTAAGAGCAGAAGTGCCTAAAATGAAATTAGATGACGTTTTTGTTAAAAAAAATGATATAGCTATTGCTGTAAAAACTGAATTAAATGATGCCATGGTAGATTATGGTTTTGATATTATTAGAACCTTAGTTACAGATATTGATCCAGATCCTCAAGTAAAAATAGCAATGAACAGAATTAATGCTTCTGAACGTGAAAAAATTGCTGCTCAGTTTGAAGGTGATGCACAACGTATATTAATTGTAGAACGTGCCAAAGCAGAAGCAGAAAGCAAGCGTTTACAAGGGCAAGGTATTGCAGATCAAAGACGTGAAATTGCTCGTGGTTTAGAAGAATCTGTAGAGGTTTTAAATAAAGTGGGTATCAACTCTCAAGAAGCTTCTGCTTTAATTGTAGTAACGCAACATTATGACACTTTACAATCTATTGGTCAGCACACAAATAGTAACTTAATATTATTACCAAATACGCCACAAGCAGGTAGTACTATGTTAAATGATATGGTTGCAAGTTTTACTGCTAGTAATCAAATTGGTGAAGCAATGAAAAACCAAAAACCTAAAAAGAAAGATTAATTTAATTCTTTTTAAAATTAAAAAAGCTCAATCTGTTTTATACAAATTGAGCTTTTAAATTTTATTAAAATAAATTTAGATTACTTTTTTTCTTCGGAATCTTCTTTACTTTCTTTAGCAGCGTTTTTGAACTCTTTAAGTCCACCACCTAAGCCTTTCATTAATTCTGGTATCTTTTTACCACCAAACATTAATAAAACTAAAACAACAATAATCGCTATTTGCCAAGGTCCTACAATTCCTAAATATATAGATAAGCTATTCATAAGATTTAATTTTGTGAGTACAAAGATACGAAAAGGTTTTAATTAATCTCTTTTTTGAATAATTCCTCCTATTACTTTTTTATCCTTTATAACTTCTGGTTCTCCTTTGTAAAAAATAGAACCGCCAAAACTTACTTTTGCGTTTAAAGTTTCGCCAGCTAAAATTTCTGCTTTTGCACCTGTACCCGCAATCACGGTTGAGTTTACTTTTGCTTTTAAAGCAAATCCATTATAAACACCATATAAATCTACCACTACATCTTGGTTTTTTGTTATTCCGGTTAATTTTATAATTCCCCCAGAAGAAGCTCTAACGTTCAAACTTTTTGTGTTTACCACTAAGTTTATAAACGCTCTTTCTTGCACATTTACTTCTAATTTGTCTTGGGTAATTTCTTTTCCTGTAATTGTTGCACCTTCATTTGCATCAATAATAGCAATAGCTGAGTTATAATAAAGCTTTATTAAAACCTGCCCATTTGCTGCATTGTTAGCTGGTTTTAAAGAAAATGGTAAGGATAATTTTAAAGTATTATCAACATTTTTAATTTTTACCATTTCAGCTTTTTCGCCTGTAATTTCTAACTTTTGTTCCTTTGATTTTATCAACTCTACTTCAATACCATTATAAACTTTTAGAATTGTAAAATCTCCTAGATTATTGGTTACGGTAGATTGTGCTAAAAAATTAAAACTAATTAATAAAGCACTTATAAAAATTATTTTTTTCATGATTTTAAAGTTTACTTAAAATACTTAAATCAATAAGTATACCAGTATAAAGTGTTAATTTGTGTTTTATTGTGGCAAAGATGGATAAATTAATTTTATACAAAACAAAAAAAATGCACCAAATTGATGCATTTTTAAATTATTTGTTTGTGATTATTTTTAAAATTATAATACCAACTTAAAATCTATTTAACTTTTACGGCTGTACCTGTAATTGAAACTAATAGAGTTGATGAATTTGCAACAGGTTCTATATCTAATTGAATACCTACCACTGCATTTGCACCCAATTTTGTAGCATTCTCTTTCAACTTTTGAAATGCTACTTCTTTCAAAGATTCTACACCTGCTTCATAGTTTTCATAATATTTAGAAGTATTAAACATATCTTTAAAAGACATTGTAGTTCCTTTGTAAGAATAGCTAGAATTGTATGCTGTACCCGTAACGATTCCTAAATAATCTACTATTTGAAAATTTTCGATATTTGGTGTTGTTGTTAAAATCATTAGTATTAATTATTATTTTTTATACGTTTGTGTTTTATATCTATTCTTCAATTAAGTTAAAATCTAAATGTTTACGTTCTAAATCTGTGTTTTTTACTCTAATTTTTACTGCATTTCCTAATTGATAAATATGTTTGGTAGATTGCCCAACAATTGCATATTGTTTTTCATCAAAAATATAATAATCGCTTTTTATATCTCTAATTCTAACCATTCCTTCACATTTATTTGATGAAATTTCTACGTAAATTCCCCATTCTGTAACGCCAGTAATAACACCATCAAATATTTCATCTTTATGATCTTGCATGTATTTAACCTGCATGTATTTAATAGAATCTCTTTCTGCTTTAGATGCTAATTCTTCTCTTTTTGATGAATGCTTACACTTTTCTTCATATTTGTCTGCTTTTGGCGAATCTCCGCCATCTAAATAATGTTGAAGCAATCTATGTGTCATTACATCAGGATAACGTCTAATTGGTGATGTAAAATGACTATAGTAACCAAAAGCCAAACCATAATGACCAATATTTTGTGTTGTGTAAACAGCCTTAGACATCGTTCTAATGGTTAAGGTTTCAATCATATTCGATTCTGCTTTACCATGAACATCGCTTAATAGCTTGATTAAAGAATCTGATGTTGATTCTTTAGTATCTGTATTTATTTTATAACCAAATTTGCTAATAATGTTTTGTAAAGAAGCTAGTTTTTCGATATCTGGTTCATCATGCACTCTATAAATAAATGTTTTATTTGTTGCTTTTCCTTTAGAAAAACCTATAAACTCAGCAACCTTTCTATTTGCTAACAACATAAATTCTTCAATTAATTTATTAGCATCTTGCGATTCTTTAAAATAAACACCAACAGGGTTTGCGTTTTCATCCAAATTAAACTTTACCTCTACTCTATCAAATGAAATTGCGCCTTCTTTCATTCTTTTTTTACGAAGAATTTTTGCTAGTTCATCCATTTTTAAAGTTGCTTCTACAATTTCTGGAATTATTGTATATTCTTTATCAATAATAGAAATATCAACAGGCATTGTATATGGCAGAATGTCATCAGATAATTTACAATTTTCTATTATAGACTGTGCTTCTTCATAGGCAAAACGTTGATCAGAATAGGTTACCGTTCTACCAAACCATTCACTAACAATTTGTGCCTTTTGATTTATTTCAAACACCGCAGAAAAAGTTAATTTTTCTTCATTTGGTCTTAAAGAACAAACACCGTTACTTAACATTTCTGGTAACATTGGTACTACTCTATCTACTAAATAAACAGATGTTGCACGTTTATAAGCTTCATCATCTAAAATAGTTTTTGGTTCTAAATAATGAGAAACATCGGCAATATGAATCCCTATTTCATAATTACCGTTTTCTAATTTTGTAAATGATAATGCATCATCAAAATCTTTTGCATCTTTTGGATCTATCGTAAACGTTAAATCTTTACGCATATCTCTACGTTTTGCAATTTCTGCTTTAGTAATTTCTATGGATAAACTTTCTGCTTCTTTTTCTACTTCTGGTTCAAATTCATAAGGCAAATCGTATTCTAATAAAATAGAATGCATTTCTGTATTATGATCTCCTGGTCTACCTAAAACTGTAGTAATTTTACCAAACGGATTTTTAGAGTTTTCTGGCCAATCTACAATAGTAGCTTGTACTTTATCACCATCTTTTGCGCCATTAATATTGTTTTGCGATACAAAGATATCCGCATACATTTTATTACTATCAGGCACTACAAAACCAAAGTTTTTATTCATTTGTAAAACGCCTACAAACTCAGTTTTTGCACGTTCTAAGATTTCAACAACATCTGCTTCTAATTTTTTTCCGCTTCGTTTTGAATACACATACGCTTTTACAGTATCTTGATGCAACCCTTTACCAAGGTTTATATTTGGTATAAAAATATCGTCTTCGTAGTCATCGGTAATAAAATACCCATTTCCGTTAGATGTAATATCTAACGTACCAACAGAATACTTTCTATCTTTATTAATTTGAAACTTACCGCGGTCTATTTCATTTACTTTTTTTGTAGCTGTTAATTCTGCTAACTTCTTTAACAGCTGAGTTTTACCATCTGTATCAGAAATTTTTAATTTTGCAGCAATTTGTTTGTAATTATAAAACTTTTCGCTGTCTTCGTTTAATACTTTAAATATATTTCTGGTTAAGTCTTTTACAACATTCCCTTTCTTTTTAAATATACCTTTCTTTTTTTTTGTCATTAATTCTTACTTCTTGTTATATGATACCAAATTACAATTTTTTACTGTAATTGTTTATTAAAAAATAGTTATCAAACTATTATTGTATTTTGGCTTTTTAAATTATTATTTATGTCTCATTTCGTCAAGCACAATGCTGGCTCTTGGTTTATAATTGCAAATCCTACTTCTGGAAACCGGAATTTTTCTAAACAATGGAAGGAAATTCAACAATTATTAACCAACAAAAAAATAGACTTTTCTGTTGCTTTTACACAGTTTTCTAAACACGAAATTGAATTGGTAACTACCGCTATTCAAGAAGGTTTTAGAAATATTATTTCGATTGGTGGAGATGGAACACTACATCATGTAGTAAACGGAATAATGATGCAAAGGTATGTAAAAACTTCTGATATAACTATTGCGGTAATTCCGCTTGGTACTGGCAATGATTGGATAAAAACCTATAACATTCCAAATAATGTAGAAAAATCAATAGAAATCATCCACAGAAATAAAACAATTTTACAAGATATTGGCGCTTTAGAAACAGATGCTACCTCCATTTCTTACTTTAATAATGTAGCTGGTTTAGGGTATGATGGTTATATTGTTAACAAACTAAACTCACTAAAACGCTTTGGCGCTATTGCTTATTTGGTAGCCGGAGTTTCTGGTTTATTATTTTATAAAAAGTCTGTTTTTACAATTATTTTTGATGATAAAAAAATAGAAACAAATTGCTTAATGACCCTTTTTGGAATTTGCAAATTCTCTGGTGGTGGCCTCCAATTTACAAAAGATATAAATACTTCGGATGGTTTTTTTGATATTACCATTGCTAAAAATCTAAATTTGTTTGATTTAATCTACAATATCAAAAAATTATACAACGGAAATATAGTAAATCACAAAAAAATTGAAACCTATAAAACCAAAGAAATAACAGTTATTCCAAAAAACTTAAATCCTTTTATTCAAGCAGATGGAGAGTTAATTGGAACCGGAAAAGTAACTGCAAAAATTATAGAAAAGGCGATTCGTTTTGTGGTGAATTAGGTTTTTTGAGCACAGTAAAGCGCAATAGACTGTTTTTTAATATATCAAAGAGTAACTGCTATTTTATAATAGCCAAACAACTTGTCCTTGTTTAATTCTTTAAATCTTAAACAATGATAAAACGATAAAATTCTGGGCTTTAAAAAGTAAAACCTTAGAAAACAAAAATAAATTATTATTGTCACTTTAACTTTTATATCATTTGTACAAGCAGATTAAAGAGTTTGTAAATTAAGAATGGGTAAAAGGTTTATATTATTACTGTATAATGCTTTTGTAAGCTGTTGATTTTACCTAGATTCGTATAATAATAGCCGTTACTTTTTGTTAAAAATGAAGAACATAGAAAATGAAGAACTTAAAAAATTTGTTCTCTTTAAAAAAGGGAATGAAGCTGCTTTTGAGTACTTTTTTTATAAATTCTACAGTACTATTGTTGGTTTTTGTGTACAATTTATTTATGACGAAAATGAGGCAAAATGCACTGCGCAAGAAGCTTTTTTGAATCTCTGGAAACAAAGAGAGAAAATAGAAACTGTAAACGGAATTTCTTCTTTTTTGTACACTTACTCTAAATCTAAATGCCTAAATATTATACGCCATAAAAGGGTAAAACAAAAATATACAAACCATATACTTTCTGAAAAAGAGAAACTTTTAAATTTAGAAATCTTACAATCTTTAGAATTCGATTCTTTAACGTTTACAGAATTAGAAACTCTTATTTTTAGTTCTATTGACGAATTGCCAGAAAAAACCAAAGAAATATTTAGAAAAAAAAGGTTTGAAAATAAAAAAAACAAAGAAATTGCAGACGAAATGAATATTTCTATAAAAACTGTAGAAGCTCATTTTTCTAGTGCTATAAATGTTTTAAAGAAAAAATTATCAGCCTATTTACCTGCAATCTTACTTTATTTTATCTTAAATTAACATTTCATTTAGGGTTTTTTAAAAGTGAAGTGTACTTACTTATGTAAACTTTAAAGTAGTTCTCCTTAAAAGATAAAATGATTCACGATTTATTATATAAATACTTAAATAACGAAGCTTCAGAAGAAGAAGTTTTACAAGTTTTTGATTGGATTGAAAAATCTGACAAAAACAAAGCGGATTTTATACAATTAAAAAAACTCTGGGTTTTGTCAGTACCAAATTCTAATGCAAAAAACTTATATGATTGGAATCTAATAAAAGCACAGATTCCGTTACCTAAAAAGAAATTTTATAGTAAAACGCTTAAATACGTTGCAACCATTGCAATCGTATTTGCAAGTTTAGGATACCTTACAAACGTATACTTTAAAGCTGATAAAAAAGAAAGTATTGAACTAAAAGACTATGTTGTTTTAGAAAAAAGTTCTGGTAAAATTGAATATATATCAGAAAAAAGCAATAAAAACATAAAAGATAGCTTAGGCAATATTATAGGTAAACAAACTAACAAAGAACTTGTTTATTATAAAAATTCTGCAATTAAAACAGTAACCTACAACACTATTAAAGTTCCTTTTTCAAAAACGTTTAAAGTGGTACTTTCTGATGGAACTACTGTTCATTTAAACTCAGGAACAACTTTTACGTATCCAGAACAATTTAATGTTGCAAATACTAGAAAAGTAATTTTAAAAGGAGAAGCTTATTTTGAGGTTTTTAAAGATAAAAACAATCCTTTTATTGTAGAAGCAAATGATGTAAATATCGAGGTTTTGGGTACTACTTTTAATGTAAGCAACTACGAAGATGATAATTTTATAAACTGTGTTTTAACAGAAGGGTCTGTACGTTTATCAGAAAAAGAAAACCAAGAAAATAGTATCATTCTAAAACCAAACGATAAAGTAACTTGGCAAAAAAATGCTAGAAATTTTACATTAGAACAAGTAAAACCATACAACTACGCTGCCTGGATTAACGGTGAATTAGTTTTTAATAAAGAATCTTTTAACAATATTGCTAAAAAAATAGAGCGTTATTATGATGTTAAAATTGTAAATAAGTATCCTTTTTTAGGTTCACAAGAATTTACTGGAACAATAAAAATCAAAGAAAAAGATGTTGAAACTATTTTAGATTTATTTAAATTAGATACACCTTTTAAATACACAAAAAATAACAGTATTATAGAAATCTATAATCCTTAGTTTTTATAAAAAATGATAGCGAACAGAACGACTTACATATCTTTAAAAATTAAAAAAACTTTTTTCCTTATTGTTTTTTTTATGCTAATCGTTGCACATTCATTTTCGCAAAATATTACTATCAACAAAAAAAACAAACCTTTAAAAGAAATTATAAATTCTATAGAAGAACAGACATCTTACAGAGTATTATTTAATGCAAAAAAAGTAAATAATGCTACAAATATTTCTTTAAATGTAACTAACACACCCTTAAAAGAAGTGTTAAATATACTAGCTAAAGAACTTAATATAGACTACATCATACAAAATAAACAACTATTATTTATTGATAAAAAAACGGCCATTGAAACAAGAGGTATTTCTGGAATTGTAAAAAGTAAAGTTGATAATTTTGGCATTCCGAATGCTACAATAATAATTAAAGGAACAAAGAAAGGAGCAGTTACAGATATCGATGGCAAGTTTAAATATTTAATTAACGATCCAGATGTAGGTTCTGTAATTTTAGAAGTGTCTTATTTAGGTTTTAAAACAAAAGAGGTTCCACTAGAAAATAAAACATATTTCGAAATTTTATTAGATGAAGGTGCTACTAATTTAAGTGAAATTGTAATTACCTCTTCTTACGGAACGCAAAAATTAAAAGAAGAAGTTGTAGGTAGTATTGCTACTGTAAACGCCAAAGATCTTGGCGTAGAACAACCTGTTGTTTCTTTTGATGAGTTACTAGAAGGGCAAGTTGCTGGTGTTTCTATTGAAACAAGTCCGCGTCTTGGCGAGGCTGTAAAAATAAATATTCGAGGTCAAGGATCTTTAACGCCTTTAAACGGAAATGTTGTAGGCACCTCTACCCAACCCTTAATTATTATTGATGGTATTATTTTAGCAGAAGAAGTTGGTTTAGATGGTAATACTATTTTTGATGGCGGAGACGGTAACCTTTCAGAAAACTTTTTAAATCCGTTAGCAAAAATTGGTGTAGATGATATAGAAAGTTTTAGCATTTTAAAAGATGCTGCAGCCGTTGGTTTGTATGGCGCAGATGCTGCAAATGGTGTAATTATAATCACTACAAAAAAAGGAAAAAAAGGAGCGTTGCAATTTAATGCTTCCAGCCAAGTTGGAATTACCAAAGCGTTTAGTGGTTTAAAATATTTAAACGGCGAACAATACAGAACTATTTTAAATGAATACAATAGAAATAGCGGAAATTTACAAGGAGTGCAACCCTGGAACGGCATAAATACCAATTGGTTTAATTTATTAAACACAGACGGCCTTTTTAATAGAGTAAACTTTAGTGCTTCTGGTGGTAAAAAAGACTTTACATACAGAGTAAGTTTAGGTTTTCAAAAAACGGCTGAAGCACAAATAAACAATTCATATCAGAAATTAAATTCTTCTTTTTCTTTAGGTTATAGAAAAGATAAATTTGATGCATCTTTGGTTTTTTCACCATCAATAACCTTAAAAAAAGACCCAAATAAGCTGTATTCTTTTGCATTACAACCAGATATTGCTCCGTTTGATGAAAATGGCGACTTTACTCCTTTTGCAAACTATGGCAATCCTATAGCAGTTGCTAATCAAAATATATCTGATGCTAAAACTTTTGCTTTTTTAACCAGTTTAAAAGCAGATTACTCTTTTAGTAAAAAATTAAAAATATCTTCATTATTTGGTTTAGATTTTTCTAAAAAAGATGAAGATAGGTTTTTTTCTGGTTTAAATGATTCTGGAGATTTTGGTACTGATAAAGATTCTCGTTTCTATAGAGACCCAACAGATAGTTTTGGTTTGGTAAAAGGAAGACGTGTGGTAAGAGATAGAAATACACAACGTTGGAACTGGAACTCTAACATTGCTTACAACACAGTTTTTGGTGAAAATCATAATTTTGATGGAATTTTAGGAATTGAATTACGACAAGAAAAAGTTGATTTTACATACTCAAAAGGTGATGGTTTTGAAGATTTTACAAATGCAATGTCTATTATTAGCAACGCTTTCAAAAAAGATTTTCAAAACGATAGTTCAGAAAATACTGGTAGATCTTTATTTAGTCAGTTTAATTATAATTTTAGTAAAAAATATTTCTTCTTAATAAACTTACGTTTAGACCAAAGTTCTGCTTTTGGTAATGATAGAAACACTGCTTTTAATGGCGGAATTGGTGCAAGCTGGAATATTAGCAAAGAAGATTTTTTAAAGGATAATAAATTCATAGATTTTTTACGCGCAAGAATTAGCTACGGTACCACTGGTAATTCAAGAATTGGCTCTTACAGAGCATTGGGTTTATATACAAAAAATAGAGGCGCTGGTTATAATGATTTTAATTATGCTAATTTATCTTCTGCACCAAACCCTAATTTAACTTGGGAAACAAATAAAAAATTTAATGTTGGTTTAGATTTTAATTTCTTGCGTAAGTTTCAATTTACCACAGATTTTTTTAGAGATGTAATTGTAGACCAAATTGTTACTAGAAATGTAATTGTAGAATCTGGTTTTACATCAGCCGAAATTAATGGTGCTGCAATGTATAACCAAGGAATTGAATTTGCATTAAATGCAGAAATTGTTAAAAATAAAAACTTTTCTTGGAGTGCAAACTTTAATTTTACAACCATAGAAAATAAAGTTACCTCTTTGGTTGGTTTAGGTTCTGCTTTTTCTGCGGCAGAAAATGCAAGAGCACAAACCATTGGCTTTTCTACCTCAACATTATGGGGTTTTGATTTTATTGGTATTGATCCAGCAACTGGTAGAGAATTATTTAATGTAAATGATCAAATTTATGACGGCGCACAAGTTAGAAGCTTATTTGATGCTAAAGATTGGAAACCAATTGGCGATTCTCAAGACGATTTTTATGGCGGATTAAGAAATAGTATTCGTTATAAAAATTTTAATTTAAACATTATTATGTCTTATGCTTACGGTGCAGATATGCTGGTAGACAGAGTTTTATATGACAATTATAATGTATTGACTAACAGAAACATTAATGTAAATATTTTTGAAGACGCTTGGTTTAATCCTGGAGATATTGCTATTCATCCAATAATTATTAATAACAATCCTTTAATAACAAACTCAACAAAATATTTGTTTGATAATTCTCACATCAAATTAAAATCGGTTAGTTTAAGTTATAATTTTCCTGTTAAAAAATATAATTTTCCTGTAAATAGTTTGTCTGTAGTATTTAATGGTTCAAATTTATATTATTGGTTTAAAGATATATCGCCAGAAGGCAAAAACGGAATAGCAGAATTTAGAAATCAATACCCAGAATCAAGAAACTTTACATTGGGCATAAACACAACATTTTAGTATGAAAACAACTAAACTCTTTATCGTTTTTTTCTTGTTGATATTTTTTTCTTGTAATGATTTTTTAAATCAAGAACCTGATCAACAAATTTCTATAAATGAGCAATTATCAACAAAAACAGGAGTTTTAGAAGCTTTAAATGGTGTTTACAAAGATATTGAAGCCATACAATCTAATAATAGTTTGGTATACGCAGATTTACAAGGTGGTAATTTAACATTTACACCCGCTGTTGCTAACAAAACAATTGCTATTCCGTCAGCTTTTGAAAATAGTTATTCTTTTAATGACGATGAGCAACAATCTGATTATGAAGGTTACTACCAAGAATTTTATGGTATCATAAATCAAACAAACGTAATTTTAGACCGCTTTGAAACCTATACTTTTTTATCTGAAAGTGATAAAAATCAATTAAAAGCAGAATTATTAGTTTGTAGAGCTTTTGCACATTACCAGGTAAGTTTGTTATATGCACAAAACTATAATTTTACTGCGGATGCTTCTCATTTAGGTATTGTTTATAACACAAAATCATTGTTAATTGGCGAAGAGTTTCCGTTTAGAAAAACAATGAAAGAGACCTATGATTTATTGAAAATAGATTTAGATACTGCACTTTTATTATTTACTGATACCCATTTTTTTACAGCACCAAGTTATGCGTTATTTAACAAAATGACTACAAAAGCTTTGTATGCAAGAATTGCTTTGCAAATGAATGATTGGCCGCAAGCATTTACCTTTTCTAATGATGTAATTACAACTTCTGGCATTGCACTTACTACAAAAGAAAATTATATTGCAGAATGGGAAAAAGAAGAACTGCCAATTTCTGAAATTGTACTAGAATTTTCTGCGCCAAGAGATAGTGATAACTCTGTATCCTCTTCAATTAGAGAGCATTTTGGTTATGAATCCACAACAAATTATGCAAAATTTGTAGCCTCTGGAGATTTGTTAGGTTTATATGCATCAAATGATATTCGTGGCAATTTATTTCTCAAACAAAATCTATTAACAAATGTTGCTGGAGTGCTACTTAATTTACCCTATTCTTTTACCAAAAAGTTTCAAAATGATGCAGGAACAAATTACATACGATTGTCTGAACTCTATTTAATAAGAGCAGAAGCAAATGCAAGAACAACCAAAGAAAACGATGCTTTAATTGATGTAAATAAAATTAGAGAAAGAGCTGGTTTATCAGCATTAAGTACAACAACAAATCTTTTACAAGAAATTTTTTTAGAACGCAGAAGAGAATTGGCTTTTGAATCTCATTTATTTTTTGATTTGGCGCGTTATAAAAAGAATGTTGTTAGAGATAAAGACTGTTTGGCAAGTGTTTGTAATTTAAACTATCCATCGAACTTTTTTGTATTGCCAATTCCAGATTCGAGCATAAATTTTAACGAAAATATTATACAAAATGAAGGTTATTAAACACCTATTTTTCGGTTTACTTGTACTTGTTATTTTTTCTTGTGAAAATGATGATAGTAAAAGATTTAATGGAGAAAATAATTCATTTGTCCGTTTCTTTTTGTTGGTAGATAGCAACAATAATGTGTTAGAATTTCCAGAAAAAAATGGCAACCTTTTAGCAAAAACAACATATCAAAAAGACAATTTAAAAACTTTAAAAATTCCAGTTGCCATAACAACAGCCAACATAAAAAACCCAATAAATGTTACTTTTAATACGAGTGTAACAGGTATAGATAATTATAGCATTACACCTATAAATAGTTTGTCTTTTACCAATGAAAAAAGAATTGACACCATTTTTATAAAACTAAATGAGCGATGGGATTTAAGTAAAAATCCACAAATAAAACTAGAACTTACAAGTGTTAGTGATGCTAATATTATACTTGGAACTCCTAATACACAAATACAAAATAAAGAGCTAACCATCGGTTTTAAAGAAACAGCGTTTTCTTATTTATTTAATATTAACAGAAAAGAAATTAGTGGTAAACTAAATGAAACTTTTAATTTTAGCGTGCTTTTTCCTAACGGATTTATTGCTTCTGATATAGAGAATATTCCTTTGTTTAGCCAACCTTCAACTTTTAATTATAGTGTGGTTAGAAAACCAATTACGAAAGAAAATGAAGTAGAATTTACACTAACCGTAAATGAAAACATTAATGATGATGTTTCCTTAAATGCTTTTTTATCGCTTTTAGATATTCCTAATTATAAAAAAGGAACAAACGAGTCTTTACAAATTAATAAGCCAATTAAAATTGATCGAGACGGAAATCCGGCAGCTAATTTTTACAATACATCAGATGTTTTTTACAGATTAAGAGGAGAATATTGGAGACCTGATACAGATATACCTGGAAAGTGTGAATGGTTTGCAACAAATATTTTTTCAGTTCCTGTTGTTGTTAATAAAACAGCTGCTAATGCAGTTTTTATAAGTGATAATAACACACCAAATAATGAAAATGATGATATTTATCACCATCGTTTTAAAATAGGTTTTAAAAGTTCAACTGGGTTAGGTGTAAATGTTTTTGCTATTAGAAGTTTAGTTAATGGTATATCTTCAAAATCTCCAGGATTAACTTTAATTGAATCTATAGAGTTTTTTCCTACAAACGGAAACAGTACAACCGGTGGTAAAATGGCAGTAATTGCACAGAATTTAATTCTAATAAGAACTTCTGATAATAAAAGTTTTTCTGTACCAATTAGCGGAAGTGGAACTTATAAAATACTAGATGCTGCAACTAATTTATGGCGAATGGATTTTGAAATTACCTATGATTTTTCTCAAGTAAACGGTACCATTATTACTTTGCCAATGGTTTATAATAATTTACCTGGACAACCAGAACCAGATTTGCCTAATAGTAACTGTTATGAAATGATTAATTTATAAATAAAATTATGATAAAAAAGTCCTTATTTTTTGTTTGTGCAATATTCCTTTTTTTATCTTATAATAAAAAGGAAAAAGAAGAATATAAAGATATTTCTCATTTAAGAAAATTATATTCTCAACCAGATGCTAGTAAATGGCCAAAACCACATCTAGATTCTTTAATTGATAAAGCTACTTTTAAAGATATTGGTGTGCTACCAGAGGTAGAATATCCAATAGATAATCCTTATTCAAATGAAAAAAAACAATTAGGAAAGACATTGTTTTTTGATCCTAGATTATCAAAAAGCGGGCAAATTGCTTGCGCTTCTTGCCATAACCCAGAATTAGGGTGGACAGATAATTCTACTAGATCTTTTGGTCATGATAGGCAAACAGGTAGCAGAAATTCTATGACTATTTTAAATGTATCGCACGCTAAAGAACTTTTTTGGGATGGTAGAGCGTCTAGTTTAGAAGATCAAGCAAGGTTTCCTATTCCGGATAAGTTAGAAATGAATATGGATTTAGAATATGCTGTTGATAATTTAAAAAATATAGAAGGATATAAACCATTGTTTAAAAAAGCTTTTGGTGATCAAGAAATTACATTACAAAAAATACAGTATGCCATAGCTACTTTTGAACGAACAGTAAAAAGTCCGTTAACTAAGTTTGATAAATTTATAACTGGTAAATCAGATAAATTTACAGACCAAGAAGTTTTGGGTCTGCATATTTTTAGAACCAAAGCTAGGTGTATAAATTGCCACAATACAGGGTATTTTTCTGATAATCAATTTCATAATGATGGTCAAACACTTTTTGGTACAAAAGATGAAGATTTTGGTAGGTATAATGTTACCGGCAAAAAAGAAGATATTGGTAAATTTAGAACGCCAACAATAAGAGAAGTTGCCAATACGAAACCTTGGATGCATCATGGTCACTTTCCGTCTTTATTAGATGTTGTTGAATTTTATAACTTAGGAAACCCGGCTCCTATCCAAAATAAATATATAGGTATTGGTAGAGATTCTTTACTACCTACAACATCACCTTTACTAAAAAAATTAGAATTAAATAAAGAAGAAATAGATGCTGTTTTAGCATTTATAAATACACTAAGTACACCCACTAGAAGAACAATAATACCCACATTACCACAATAAATATTAACTTAAAACAAATATTATGAAACAACAATTACTATTAGCAATTACTTTAATTACATTTTTAACAAGCAACGCACAAGTTGTTAAAGTTAAAGAAATTAACGATTCAGGATCATTAAGTTCATCACCAGAAAATTTATTTGTATTTAATAACAAAATTTATTTTCAAGCAGATGATTCAAATGGTTCTAACACTCCTGGAGCTGCAGATCTTGGAGATGAATTATGGGTTACAGACGGTACAGAAACTGGTACCACATTTGTAAAAGATTTAAGATCAGGATCTGACAATTCTTCACCAAATTTCTTTTTTGAATTTAATGGTACAATGTATTTTAGTGCAAATACAGGTTCTGGAAATGTTTTATTTTCCTCTGATGGAACTGAAGCAGGAACCAATGCAACTGGTGGTAGTTTTGTATTTAATCCGATAGAATTAAATGGATTAATTTACTATATAAATACTTTAGATGCCAACGGTTTATATCAATTTGATGGCACAACTCAATCAAAAGTAGCAAATACTGGTACCGAAGATGTAGAGTTTATAGGAGCTCAATTTACGTCTTTAAATGGTAAAATAATTGGTTATGGAAGAACCACTACAGATGATCCAACAATTGGTATTGAATTGTATGAATACGATTTTACAACTAATGCATACACATTAATTAAAGATGTTACTGGAAATGCTGATAATGCTGGAATCAGCAATTTTGTAACCATAGGTTCTGAAGTTTATTTTGAAGCCTTAGGAAATGTCTGGAAAACAGATGGAACAACAGCAGGAACTATAGCTGTTGCAAATGCAAGTGCAGTAGGCAGTACAGCTGAATATTTTGTATGGAATGGTAGTTTATATTTTGAAGGTGATACAGGTGAATCAAACGATCAACTTTGGAGATATGACCCAACTGCAGATACAGTAACAAATATTAGTAATATTACAGGCAGTACAGCAACTGGTGGTAATAATCATGATCCTTCAAACTATGCTGTTTTGGGTGATTATATATATTACAGAGGTGAACCTTCGGATAATACAAACGGTTATGTATTTAGAACAAACGGGACTACTTCAGTGCAATTAGATACTACAATTAAGGATATTGACGATATTGTTGTATTAAATGGTAAATTATACTTCGAAGGTGATGATGGTATAACAGGAAATGAATTATACATGTTAGATCCTGCTACATTATCTATAAATAAGGTTTCTAAGAATACTTTAATGGTGTATCCTAACCCAACATCAAATTATATTAATATCGCTTCTGAATATCTTAATAGTGACTTTAAAATATATTCTTTATTAGGCCAAGTAGTTAAAAAAGGAAAAATATCTTCTTCTAAAATTACAATTTCAAATTTAAGTAAAGGAAGCTATATTTTAAATATTAATAAAGACGGAAAAATAGCAACTAAAAAAATAATTATAGAGTAAATTACTTTTTAAAACTTCATTTAAAAAACCACTTAACATAGTTAAGTGGTTTTTTTGTTAAAAAAATCTTAAAATTTTTGTAACAATTTCTAAAAAAAAACGTCTTTATAGAAATAAGTTATATTTTTAACATGAAAAATCTACGAAAAATTGTCGCTTTATTCGCCTTTATATTTCTTGCAGGAATCTTTATTACTGTACTTAGTATAAATACTTCTTTAAATACAGATGATAATTCTAATCAAACCGTAGAAATTCAAAAAGACACTTTGTATTTTTTAAAAGCAGAAAAGAAAACGGTTTAACCTAAGTTAAACTACAAAGCATTTAAAAATATTGTTAATATCAAATTTTTTATAAGTGATACTCTATTTTAATTTCTTTAAGCAAACTATCCATTTTTAGAGTACAGTTGGTCTTATGTTTATTTAAAATTTAATTTAGTTGATTATAAACTACTATAATAACAAATCTTCTAATACAGTATAAACTTTTTGCTAAATTGAACGTTTTTATGTTGTAAATGTAAAATATATACGCCTACTGAAAATCTATTTAAATCTAAAATAGTTTTCTTTTTTATTAAATTTTCTTCTTCTAATACTTCTGATCCGTTTATGTTATAAATTTTAAAACTCACGTTTACTGGTGTTATTATTTTAACCTTTTGTTGTTTTAATACTATTAAACGAATGCTTTTTAATATATCTTTAGAAGCTATACTTGCAGTTGAACAACTTTCGCTGTAAGACCCAGAAGCATCTTTTATCCAACTAGAATTTGTTGAACTATAATTTACATCATCAACTTGAATACAATTTAAATTAAAATTATTTGTTGCATTAAAATTATCCAAAATTGTGTTATTATCATTTTTTAAATTTAGACTTGTTAATTTATTATTAAAACAATAAAAATTTTGAATAAAATTATTGTCAGTAATATTTATACTTACTAACTTATTGCTAGAACAATCTAAATATTGCAACGATGTATTTAAACTAATATCTAAATTAGTTAAACTATTATCGTTGCATAATAAATCTTGCAAAAAAGTATTATTACTAAGATCTAAATTTTTTAAATTATTATAACCAGAAGATATATATTTTAAAAAAGTATTATTACTAAGATCAATACTAGTTAATTGATTCCCAAAGAAAAATAAATCTTTTAAATAAACATTATTAGTAACATCTAAACTTTCTAATTTATTAGTAGAACAAGATAAATATTCTAAATAAATATTTGTATTTACATTTATACTTTGTAATTGATTATCATCACAATTTAAACGCATTAAATCAACAAAACCTTCTATACCTGTTAAATCTGTTATTTGAGAATTAGAAACATTTAAATTAGTTATATTTTCTATATTACTGTTTAGAACCTTACCATCAATAGTAGTATCAATACCAAGATTAATTAATTTTTCTTCAAAATTTATATCAGGAATATTGGTGTGTTGACCATAAGTAAAAGATATTATAAATATAAAAAAGTAAAAAAGTAAGCTATGATATCTCATATGTATATAAAATTTGTTTTAGTTATTTATAATTAGTAGAAAATTAATTATTTTAAAGGTAAGTATTTTAAAATGCCTCTTTGTAAAATCTAGTATATTTAAGACTTTAAAATAAAATGAACAGTGCTTAACCAATTTTTAAAAATTACCTTTTCAACAGTTATAAACATTCTATATTATAAGTATATTTCTTTTATTAAAATTTTAAAAAACAATGGTGTTTATAATAGTGTGTGAATAGCTACTATAAAATTTTACTATTTTCCTTTTAGAAACGAGTTATTAAAAACCATCTACATGTTATGAGTTATTTAAAGAGTTTAAAATCAACTAAAAAATGGAGTTATTAACAAAACTTATAAACAGTAATTAACCATCTTTTTTTAATAATTAACATGCCTTTTAATGTAAATAAAATGTAAATTTTATGTTGATAAACTTTTATCAAAAACTCATAAAAAAAGTTGTGTATGTTAAACTACTCACTGTATTATAATAATTTTTTAATTCACCAAATTTACTTGTAAAACTTTACCGATACTTCTTAACAATTTAGTAATATAGCTAAAGAGTTAAAAATTAAAAGGTTATTAAAAATGATGAATTTTTGATTGTTTATAACTGTTGATAACCGTTAGTTTCTGTACTTTTGTTGATATAACTAAGTCATTGCGAATGAAATGAAGCAATCTGTTAATTAACAAAAAAATTACTTCGTTTTTCTTGCTCGTAAAGACAATTTAAAATTAAATTATGACAATTGCAATTGGTAACGATCACGCAGGTACAGAATACAAATTCGAAATTATAAAACATTTAGAGAATAAAGGGTATACAGTTTTAAATTTTGGAACAGATACAAATGATTCTATGGATTATCCTGATGCTATTCATCCAACGGCAGAAGCTGTAGAAATTGGTAAAGCAGAATTAGGTATTATTATTTGTGGTTCTGGTAATGGCGCACAAATGACCGCAAACAAACATCAAGGTATACGAGCTGCATTGTGTTGGAATAATGAATTGGTTGCCTTAACAAGACAGCATAACAATGCAAATATATTAGCAATTCCTGCACGTTTTGTTTCTTTACAACAAGCTATTGGTTTTGTAGATATTTTTCTTACTACCAAATTTGAAGGTGGTCGCCATCAAAATAGAGTTACTAAAATTTCTTGTTAATCTTTCTGTTATTTCTTCAAAAGCAGAAACCTATTTCTTAAATATGGATTTTAAAATAAAATTATTTAACGAATTTACAATTCACGAGTTGTATCAAATTATACAATTACGCTCAGAAGTTTTTGTGGTTGAACAAGATTGTGTGTATCAAGATTTAGATTTTAAAGATCAAAAAGCAGTACATGTTTTTGGTGTAAAAAATGACAAAATAGTTGCTTATACTCGTATTTTTAAACCAGGTGATTATTTTGAAAACGCAAGTATTGGCAGAGTTGTTGTGCAAGAAAATGAAAGAAAATTTGGTTTTGGTCATGATCTTATGAAAGCTTCTATTGAAGCTGTAAAAACTCATTTTAAAGTTGATAAAATAACGATTTCTGCCCAAGTATATTTAAAAAAATTCTACGAATCTCATGGTTTTGAACAAGTTGGAGAAGGGTATTTAGAAGACGGAATTCCGCATATTAGAATGAATAAATTTTAATACTAAAAATTTACTCTAAAACTTAAATTTGGGGTAAAAGGCAAAGAAAAATTATCTACTCTTCTTACATTATTGGTACTAGAATTATCTACAACATAGTAAGAATCTATGGTATTTTGTTTATCAGTAAGGTTGGTAAAACCAATACGAATGGTAGACTTTACAGCTTCCGAAAAATTAAAATCATAACTTCCAGACAAATCGATTCTAAAGAAATTAGCTAACCTTTCTTGGTTTGGGTTGTTATAATTTACAATGGTTCTATTTCCATTTTGGATGGTTTCATTACCTTCAATAGGTTTTGTATAAGGTTTTCCAGATCTTAAAACACCACCAAAAGAAACTTTTAAATTTTTAGCTATATCATAATTAAACGCAGCACTTAATGAATGCGAAATATCTAAACTATTAGAAAAGGTTTGTGGATTAAAAATATCGAACGTATAATCGTTTTTAGAGTACGTATAACTTACCCAAGTACTTAAATTATCAGTTTGTTTATTTACTAAAAACTCTACACCTTTTACATCATAATTACCAATAGAATTAAAGGTTTGCGTGTTGTTGTAAAACCCTTGATTTGCAGCGGTAATTCCGTCTACTTTTTTATAAAAACCAGTAATATCTATATAAAATTTATTTTTAGAATATTCTAAACCAAAAGAAGCTTGTTTACTCTTTATAATTGGTGTTTTTTCGTCATCAGAAAGAATCCATCTTCGTTTTTCGATGCCCAAAAAATTATCTTCAAAATCTATTTTTTGGGCGGTAGTTTGGTTTTTAAACTCTCCTTCTAGTTTTAAAGAGAATTCTGAATTTAATTTCTGTTGGATGTTAATTCTAGGTTCAATTACTAGTTTTTGAAACTTATGAAAGTAGTTAGAACGCAAACCAAAACGTGCAAACGTATTCTTTTTTTGATATTCAATTTCAGAATAAAAAGCACTTTTTAGCAACACATTTTTTAGTGTTTTAGAAAAAGTTGGTGCATTTACAGTGGTGGTATTTGTGATTCCAATTTCGTTAAAAACAAGTCCGTTTGTAAAATGTAAAACATCAGAAAACTCATAAGTAGAATTCAGTTTTATCTCTGTTTCTAATACATTATTTAACTGCGTTTGAAATTGATCTGTGTCTCTATTATAATCGGATGAATTTATTTTATAATCAGAAAAAAAAGCAGATAAATTGGTAGAAAATTTAGAATTCCAATTGGCGTTCCAAGTAATATTTGCACCTAAATTTTCTTGCTTTAAAGCACTATCTTCTTCAATTATTGTATTGTTAAAGCTGTATTTTTCTTTATAATCTAGACTGTTTTTAATATAGATAAAATTAGTTCTAATAGCATGTTTATAGTTTAAATCGTACAAAACTTTAAAAGAATAATCATAAAAGTAAAAATCTGATTCAGCGTTATTTATAGTACTAGAAGAGATAGAATTGTCTTGAAAACTTCGTGAAAAATAATTATTATAAGTTCGTGTATTTATGAGGTCTGTAAAAGACCTTCTTGCAGAAATATGTACTTCTAGATTCTCTTTTATCGGAAC
This sequence comes from Polaribacter glomeratus, assembly GCF_002954665.1. Taxonomy (GTDB): domain Bacteria; phylum Bacteroidota; class Bacteroidia; order Flavobacteriales; family Flavobacteriaceae; genus Polaribacter; species Polaribacter glomeratus. Next base: position 699,954 of record NZ_MSCM01000002.1, read on the forward strand.
TTGTAAAAAAGCATCTGCACTCAATAAATTAAAACCTCCTCCGCCAGAAAATGTATTTGTAATTCTATTTGAAGTTTCCATATTTATGGTTGATGAAACTCCGTCAGAAAAAGCGCTACTCGTACCGTTTTTAGTAACTGCAACTTTCTTTGTTAAAAATGGATTGTAAGCAGAAATTAATCCAAAAAAATGACCAGCATGGTACATTTTAATTCCGTCCCAAAGTATTAAATTTTGGTCATTTGTACCGCCTCGCACATTAATCGTAGAAATACTTTCGTTTACACTTTCTACACCAGGTAAAATTTTAATAGTTTGTAATATATCTGGTTCTATTAAACCAGGAAGAATTCCGAATTTTTCTGTGTTTAAAACCACACTTCCATCTGCACTTTTTTGCAAACCAGAAGTTAAAAATTTTGGCATTGTAATTTCTGATAATTGCTCGGTTTCTTCTTCTAAAAATAATTCTTTGCAACTTGAATTAGAAAACAACTCTTTGGCAGCAATTACTATGGTTTTAAAACTGATAAAAGAAATACTTAACATTGCATTTACAGGAACATTTTTTAAATAAAAGACGCCTTCATTGTTGGTTGTTGTTCCTAAATTATACCCATTTACTTTTACGGATGCTAATACAAATGGTGTTAATAATTCTGATTCTAAAATTGTTCCGCAGATAGAAATGGACTTGTTTAAAAAAGAAACTGTAACGTATCTGTTGTCTAAAGTTTTAAATTGTAAAAACGTTTTTTCGTTTAAAAAAGTTAAGAGTTCTTCTATTGAAATTCCTTTTTTGGGTTGCTCAATAAAAATGTTTTTTACATCTGTATCAGAATATGAAAACTTAATATCATAGGTTTTTTCAAGTGCTGATATTAAAGAAGAAAGCGCCACTTTATCAGAAGAATTCTGAGTAAAAGTAACACTTACTGTTAATAAAAATGTGATTATAAAAAAATATGTTTTATGAACCATAATTAAAAATGGTAATTTTTTTACCATCAATTTTATATGATAATTGCAACGGAATTGTAATAGATTGCAGTGCTATATTTATATCGGTATGTGTAAAACCACCAGAATATAAAATATCTAAATCAACATCTTTTGTTTCAATTGTATACTCAAACTGATTTTCGATTTCCGCTAAAACAAAACGCAAAGCAATACTTTTAAAATTAGATTCTTTTTGCAACCAAGATTTCTCGTTTACATCAAAAGTATTTGTGGTATCTACAATACCATTTACTACTTTAAAAACAGTTCCTCTAGGTAACTTTATCTTCTTACCGTTATAGGCAACACTTACCAAACCTTCAAAGGTTTTAACCTCGAAATAGTTTGCTCTTTCTTTTACATTAAATTGCGTTCCAAGCACAGTTACTTGTCCAATTTCTGTATTTACAGTAAACTTTTTCCCTTTTTGAACCTTAAAATAAGCTTCACCTTCTAACGTTAGGTTTCTGCTCTGTTTCCAATCCTTTTTAGAATAGGTAATTTCTGAATTTGCGTTTAAAACTACTTCAGAATTGTCTGGTAAATTAAAAGTTTTCGTTTGTGCAAACTCGGTTTTAAAACTAGAGGTGTTGTTAAATAATAGAAAATACGAGGTAGTACATATAACAACAATTGCTGCTGCATATTTATACAATTGTTTAAAATTAAATTGAACAACTTTTCCTTTTTTAGAAGTGCCTTGTGTTTTGGTTTTTAAAGCTGCAAGCGCTTCTTTAACATCAACTTTTGGTGTTTTTATTTGCGCCGAATAATGGGCAATTTTTTCTAAAGTTTTAAAATCGTCCGTTTCTTTTAAGCGCACAAGATCTTCATCCGAAGTTTCTCTGTTTAGCCATTTTAGTATGTCGTTTTTATCTTCCATCTTTTATGCTTCTATATAAGTAACAACTAAAAAGTAGTTTACCCTACCTTATATCAATTAAATACCATCAATTTTAGTTCTTAACTTTTTTAATGCGGATGACATTCTTTTTTCTACTGCTTTTTGAGAGATTTCTAACATTTCTGCAATTTCCCTGTATTTTTTTCCGTCTATTCTATTCATCAGAAAAACTTCTCGTTCTCCTTCTGTTAAATCTGCAATCGCATTTTTTAGTTTGTCTTTAAACTCTTCTTCTTCTAATAAATAATCTGGACTTTGATTATCTATATCTAAATACGGACTACTTTTTGCATATTCAAAAACCACTTTTTTGTGCTTAATGATATTTAAAAAAAGATTATTAACTACTGTAAATAAATAAGATTTTGCTTTTGAAAACTCTATTTTTGCGCAATTCTCCCAGATTTTTATAAATGCTTCTTGGGCTAAATCTAAAGAAGTGCTTTTATCGCCAGACTTGTAGTATGCAAAATTACTAGCAGCCTGTATATGAGCAGTATAAAATTCGTTAAAATACATTTCATCACAAAGAGATTTATCAGTCATAAAAAGATTTTAGAAAATAAAAATAAAAGATTTTGATGCGAAGGTAGGGTAAATAAATGTTTAGTTGTTTTACTTATAGAAGGGTGAAAAATTAACCAATCAAAAAAGTAGGGTAAAATAACATAAAGTTGTTTTACGAATATAAATAACAAACAATATATCTAAAATTTAATAGTATGAAAACAATAAAAATAATATCAGCAATTGCTTTGACAGCAATACTAGGATTCACTTCTTGTCAATCTGAAGAAAACTCACAAGTTGGCACAAATCCAAACGCAAATTCATCTACATCTCCAACGGCATCAAATTATCAAAGAGCAACAATGAATGATGGTTCTGATGATGATTTTTTAGATGGTAATGCATGTACAGAATTATTATTTCCACTAACGGCAAATGTAAACGGACAACAAATTACATTATTAAGTAAATTAGATTTTACAGCTGTTTTAAACATTATGGGTCAATTTAATAATGATAGCGATGCGGTAACATTTAGTTTTCCTATTAGAGTTAGAACAAGCGCATATACCGATGTAACTATTAATTCGCAATCAGCATTTAATACGTTAAAACAAGAATGTGAAACTGCAGAATCTCAAGGAAAAGATGCTATTTCTTGTGTAGACATTCAATTTCCTGTTACTATGTTAACGTATAGTGTTAGTTTAGAACAAACAGGAAGTGTAGTTATACAATCAGAAAAACAACTGTATACGTTTATGAAAAATTTACAAGACGATGAATTGTTTGCTGTAAATTATCCAATAAGCGTAACTTTAAGTAACGGAACAACTGTACAAATTAAAAGTGATGCAGAGTTTCAAAATGCAATTTCAGAATGTGTTCAATTTGAAGACGAAAAAGACGCTGCTGAAGATACAGCAGAAGAAGTAGAAGCTATTTTAAGCGGAACAAAATTTAAGGTAGAAACTTTTGTGGTTGCAGGTGCAAATACAGCAAACGACTATGCAAATTGGTCTATCGAATTTAAAAATGACTTAAAAGTAGTAGCTAAAAACGTTGTAAACTCCGCTTTAGGAGAAGTTAACGGAACTTACACAGTAAGTTCAGAAACAGAAGCTTTTGTAAACATCAATTTTGCAAGCAATACAACAGTAAGTGCATTAAGCAATAATTGGGTAATAAGTACGTATAGCAATACGCTAATTACGTTAAAAAGTAAAACCGATGCTTCTGTAACTTTGGCTTTAAAGAAGATATAAAGTTAATGTAAATAGGTTTTTGGTTAGTTGATCATAATTTTACGACTAGTAGTGCAAACATATTAGTCATAAAATTTTAAATAAAAGTAAAATGAAATACAGTATTTTAAAAGTAGTTTTAATTTGTAGCATCCTTTTTTCTTGTTCATCAGAAAATGATGTTCTGTTGGATAACGGAAATAACGGAAACACAAATGTTTCAACAAACAGACAAGCAACAGGTTCTTCTGCAAACGATTTACTATCTGCAGATAGCTTTAAAAAGATGATTGTTGAGGTTGCTTATATTGATGGTTTTAAACCATCAGAAACTGCAAAAAATAACTTTAAAAATTTTATAAATAATAGAACTTTTAAACCAGAAGGAGTTGAGTTTATTGAAAAAAAAATCCCTTCAACAGGAAAATCAGTATATACTTTGGATGAAGTAGTCGCAATAGAAAAAGAATTTAGAACGCAATACAATACAAATACAACAATTGCAGTTTGGGTGTTGTTTATAAATGGAAAATCGTCTAAAGATTCAGATCAAGGTTCAATTCTAGGTTCTGCATATTGGAACACGTCTTTTGTAATTTATGAAGAAACAATTCATGGTTTAAGTAACAGTCCTTTTGAGCCAGAAAGAAGTTTGTTAGAATCATCGGTAATTCATCACGAATTCGGTCATATTTTAGGATTAACAAATTTAGGAACAAATTTACAAAGCGATCATGAAGACGCAGCACATCCAAAACACTGTATTGAAGAAGATTGTTTAATGTACTGGGCTGCAGAAAATAGTCAAGGAATTACCAATATGATTTCTGGAGGTCAAATACCAACACTAGATGCACAATGTCTAGCAGATTTAAAAGCAAACGGAGGTAAATAATAATAATAAAATAACAAAAAAATGAAAAGAGTATATTTAACAGTCGCATTATTGATTACAAGTATAATATCAGTAAATGCACAACAAGCAACGAACAAATCAACAGCGGGTATTAAAGGTGGTTATAATCTATCTTCCGTTAGTTTTGACGGATCTTCTGAAACCGAAAAATTAAACGGATTTCATATAGGAGTTTATGGCGAATCTTTTATTAGCGAAAATATTTCTATTCAACCAGAAATTTTATACTCTCAACAAGGATATAAAATTATAGACGGCAATGCTACTTATACACAAAAGCTCGATTATATAAATGTTCCGTTAATGTTAAAACTGTATCCTGTAAAAAGTTTTTTTTTAGAAGCTGGACCACAGATTGGCTTTTCAATTGCACACAAAGAAACCTTTGATTCTGGTTTTGTCTTGTATGATACAACAAAAGAATATGAACCAAGTAATTTTGATTGGGGAGTTAATGTCGGTGCTGGTTTTAAAAGTGATGCAGGTATTAGTTTAGGTGCAAGATATCATTTAGGACAAAGCGATATTTATGACGAAGACAAACCAAAAAATAGAGTTTGGCAAGTCTATTTAGGATTTGATTTTTAGATATAAAAAGGGGAAAAAATAACTATTTTTCCCCCTTTTTTGTCATCTTGTAAATTAAATAGCCAAAACCCGCAAAAAAGTGTAAAACTATTACAGCAGCTACTATATATAAAGTGGTGTTAGAATTATTCATGCAACAAAATTAGAAAGATGATTTCTATCTTTTTGTGATATTTGTCACATAAAAGCATCAATTTCTTTTACACCGTTAATTTCTAAATTTTTTAATTCTATTTCTCCAATTCTAACGCGAATTAAACGCAACGTTGGGTACCCAACTGCAGCCGTCATTTTACGAACTTGTCTAAATTTTCCTTCTCTAATAATAATAGAAACCCAACTTGTTGGTCCATGTCTTTCATCTCTAATTTTCTGACTTCTTAATGGAAATTTAGGGTCGTCAATTAAAAAAGCTTTTCCTGGTTTTGTCATGTATTTTTTACCGTCAAAACCTATCTCTACTCCCGTTTTTAATTGCTCTACAGCTTCTTGCGTAATAAGTCCGTCAACTTGAACATAGTATTCTTTTTCGTATGTACTACTTCTAACTTCTTCGGATACTTTTCCGTCTGTAGTTAATAAAAGTAGGCCTTCGGATGCAACATCTAAACGACCAATTGCCATGGTTCCTGCAGGAAAATCATGTAAATCTCCTAATAACTTTTTCTTCCGCTTTGCGGGATTTACAAATTGAGAAATCATTCCCCAAGGTTTGTGAATAATAAAATGTCGGTGTTTTTTTATCAAATTATAACACTTTAAGTTGGACAGAAAAAACGTTTTTTCCTTTTGATAAAGTCATGTTTTCTTCAGAAAATTTTTGGTCTGTGTACGACGTATATTGTGATATTGGTTCTATACATAACATATTATCAACTTCTGTCCACAGCATAAAATTATCAAAACCTGTGGTGCTAATTTCTAAATGATTTTTGTCGCTGTTTTGTAGTATAATTTTATCAGAATTTAAAACAGGAAAAGCATTATGACCTGCTTTATAAATTTCAGCCAAGGTAATTTTTGTGTTATTAGACTCTAATGTTTCGTTGCCATTATTTGATAATAAAAATGCAGGATGATAGCCCAACATAAAAGGCATTCCTTCTTTAGAATTGATAATAAATTCTATTTTTAAAACATCATTTTCGAGTGTAAAATTCTTTTCAAAAGTAAAATCAAACGGCCAAAATAAATTTTCTTCAGTAGATTTTGCTGGAAATTTACTGTTTTTTACTCGTGTACTTTTTTTATATTTTTTGATGAAATTCGCGCTTTTTTCATCCGAAGAAATCAGAGAATACTCCAATTCGCGCAACAAACCATGCTGATCTTGAATGGCATCGCCATTTTTGGTATGGATTCTAAAATTATTTTTAGAAGTTGGCCCAATTACAGGAAACATTTCAATATCAGAATTTCGCCAACCTTTACTACCTTTTTGATGAATATATTCTTGGTTCTCTTTTTGAAAACTAATTAACTCGCCTTTATCAATGGTAACTTTACTGTTTGTGTTCTTTAAAATTAATAATTTCACTTTTTTTGATATATAGATTATAATAATTTATCAGGATTTTTTCCTAACTTTTTTGACTCAGAATTAACTCTTCTTTCCAATTTTTTTATGTCTTCTTCTGCAGGTAAATTTTCTGGTTTAATACCTCTTTCAAGTAATATTTTTCTTACAGAACGATTATTAGTAATATGTTCTGCAGAAATACTTCGTTCGTTTTTTAAATCTTTTTCTTTAGTGTTAAAAACAGTTATTTCTGTTGCAAAATCTTTCGCTTTAATGGTTATCGTTGGTAAATAATCCGCTAAAGCTCTATTATTAGAGATTCCTAATTTAGCTTTCATTTGTTGTGTAGATTTACCAAATAATGCTTGGTCGCCTTTTGTAATTATTGAGTTATACATTTTTTTCTAAAAATAAAATTATGTCGATTATATCCATTTCTAAATTAACTCTAAAAGTTAAAAAACCATTAATTTTGCTTATCAGGTTTTTATCTTTATCAATTAACTTTTGTCTTGGACTTATTTTATGATGAGGCTCATCAAATTCTAATAGTATTTTGTTGTTAATCATACAATCGTAATAATATTTATCAAGATTGAATTGATGTTCAAATAAGATTTTTTTTTCATGACAATACTTTTGTACTAATTGTAAAACAACAGTTTCATTCCTTATTGAAAAAAAATTGTTTAATTTAAAGCTACTCGATATCTCTTTTATAATTATTAGAGCATTTTCATCAATTTTATAGTCAATAATTTTTCTTTCTGCATTTGAACCTAGTTTAACTTTTTTACTACATTTTATAATTTTTCCATTAATATGTTTGTGTATTATAATATTTTTAGCTCTTTTTATAACATTTTGAAAGTTTCTCCATTCAGAATATCCCAAAAGTTGCTGCAAATCTCTTGCAAACCAAAATTCTATTCCGTTTTCAGTAGTTTGAGAATGATCTTCAAAATTTTCTGCTAAAGTTTGTATAATTTCTTTTTTCATCTTTTCAATTTTTTATAAAAATACAAAAAAAATAGTGCAAAAAAAGAAAGACTTTTCGTAACTTGTCCTCCCTATTTAAAAATAAAATTCAGCAAGATTCATGGCAAAAGACAAAGTAGTAGACAAAGATAAAGAGGCAAAATTAAAAGCATTACAACTTACTTTAGATAAGTTAGATAAAACATACGGAAAAGGCGCTGTAATGAAGCTTGGAGACGTAGCTGTTGATGATATAGAATCAATATCTTCTGGTTCTTTAGGATTAGATTTAGCTTTAGGTGTTGGTGGATATCCAAGAGGTAGAGTTATTGAAATTTATGGCCCTGAATCTTCAGGTAAAACAACACTTACGTTACACGCAATTGCAGAAGCTCAAAAAGCAGGAGGAATTGCAGCTTTTATTGATGCAGAGCACGCTTTCGACCGTTTTTACGCAGAAAATTTAGGTGTAGATGTAGAAAATTTAATTATTTCTCAACCAGATCACGGTGAGCAAGCTTTAGAAATTGCAGAAAATTTAATTCGTTCTGGCGCAATTGATATTGTTGTAATAGATTCTGTAGCAGCATTAACACCAAAAGCAGAGATTGAAGGTGAAATGGGAGATTCTAAAATGGGTCTTCATGCGCGTTTAATGTCTCAAGCATTGCGTAAATTAACAGGTACAATTTCTAAAACAAAATGTACAGTTATTTTTATCAACCAGTTAAGAGAAAAAATTGGTGTAATGTTTGGAAATCCTGAAACTACAACAGGTGGAAATGCATTAAAATTCTACGCTTCTGTTCGTTTAGATATTAGAAGAAGAACACAAATTAAAGACGGCGATAAAGTTATTGGAAACAGTACCAAAGTTAAAGTTGTAAAAAATAAAGTAGCACCACCTTTTCAAGTTGCAGAATTTGATATTATGTATGGAGAAGGAATATCAAAAGTTGGAGAAATTTTAGATATTGGTGTAGAACTAGGTATTGTAAAGAAAAGTGGCTCTTGGTTTAGTTATGGTGAAACTAAATTAGGTCAAGGTAGAGATGCTGTAAAAGGATTGATAAAAGACAACCCTGAATTAGCAGATGAGCTAGAAAAGAAAATAAAACTTGCTATTGAAAACCAGGAATAGTTATTAAAAGTTCTAACTATTATTATTAAAACTGCTGAAGAAATAATCAATCTACAGCAGTTTTTTTTAGTTACAATTTTAATAATTAAAATTGATAAAATAAAAAGTAGTATTCATTATTTTTGATGCAATAAATTTATAAATAACTTCATTGATTACACTATCCGAGAACATACAATTAAAGCCTATTTTAAGCTTAGACGCAGCAACTCTTTTTAAGTTGATGAAAGAAGTATATCCTTTAGCTTACAGTGATTTTTGGTTAGATAAAGGCGATTGGTATGTAGACTCACAATATTCAAAAGCGCATATTTTAAAAGAACTATCAGTAGAAAATGCTGAATATTATTTTGTGATTTATAAGAATGAAATTGTGGGAAATGTCAGATTTGTTTGGGATGAAAAACTAGCTAATTTATCAGCAGAAAAACAAGTAAAATTGCATCGAATTTATTTGCATCAAAAAACGCAAGGCAAAGGAATAGGAAAAGAAATACTTGCTTGGTTAAACGAAAAAGTTAAACAAAAAGGCTACGGAATTATTTGGTTAGATGCCATGGATGCGCAGCCAAAAGCTTTTCAGTTTTATAAAAATCAAGGGTATATATACCATTCTCATACATTTTTACCTTTCGATTTAATGCTTAAAGAGTTTCGAAAAATGAGTCAATTGTACAAAAAACTGTAAGTAATTATTCTTTAGACAATATTTTTACCAACCAAAGAATTAAATACGCTCCAATACCAAAACCAGCTAATAAAACCAATAACACAAATAATATTCTAATATTTTTTGCTGAAAATTGTGTTTTTGTACTTAGCCACTCGCATACTCCTAAAATCATAATTTTATTTTTTGTTAGTAAATGTACATAAAATTATATGCCTGTACTTCCAAAACCACCAGAACCACGCTCAGTTTCGTTTAAAACTTTTACTTCTTTCCAAATTACACGTTCGTGTTTTGCAATGACCAATTGTGCAACTCTTTCGCCATCATTTATAACAAACTCTTGATTCGATAAATTGACTAAAATAACGCCAATTTCTCCTCTATAATCTGCATCTACAGTTCCGGGTGAATTTAAAACGGTAATTCCGTTTTTAGCCGCCAAACCACTTCTTGGTCTAACTTGCGCTTCAAAACCAATTGGCAAAGCTATAAATAAGCCTGTTTTTACAATCGCTCTTTCTAAAGGTTTTAATGTGATTGCTGCATCAATATTTGCTCTTAAATCCATTCCTGCTGCGCCCTCAGTTTCGTAAGCTGGCGTTGCGTGTTTCGATTTGTTTATGATTTGTACGTTCATGTATCTATAAATTATATAAAAATGTAATTACTTCTAAAAATTCTGCTCTCCAAAAAGACTCTGTATGTTTTCCCTCGGCAACAATTTTTGTTTTAATATTTTCTTTCGGAAAACCAGTTTCTAACAATAGTTTTTCTATGTTTTGAGTATCAGGAACCATAGTATCTCCTTCTTTTTCACCAACTAATAAAAAGAGTTTTGTGTTGGTTTGTTTTCCGTTTTCTTTTGCAAACGCATTTATTTTATCAGAAAACCAAAAAGAGGTAGAAAGCGCGCCAATTTTACCAAAAACTGTTGGATGTTTCAATCCTCCATAAAAAGAAATTAATCCGCCTAAAGAGCTACCAATAATAGCCGTTTGGTTTGCTTCGGATTTTGTTCTGTAATTTTTATCGATAAAAGGTTTTAATTTGTTTGCTAAAAAATTGATATAAATATCGCCTTTTCCGCCGCCATATTTTTCGTGTTTCCAAGGTGTATATTCTTCAATCCTTTTTTCGCCACCATTTTCTACACCAACTACAATAAAACTTTTACCTGTTTTTTTATAGAGTTCATTAAGCGTTTCATCTACCGCCCATTCGCCAGCAAAAGAAGTTGCATTATCAAATAAATTTTGAGCATCATGCATATAAATAACAGGATAATTTTCTGCGGATGAAGTATAATTTGGAGGTAAATACAACCATATTTTATGAGAAATATCGTTTAAGCCATCAATAATAAATTCCTTTTTTAGGATGGAAACATTTGTTGTTTTTGTAGATTTTTTTTCTTTTTCTTTTGTTTTTGTTGATGCACTTTCCTTTTTCTGAGCGTATGTTTTAAAAGAAAACATCAGAAATAAAAAGGATAAAAGCACTAGTATTGCTAGCTTCATAATTATCGTTTTAAAAGTTGTTTAATTTCTTTTTTCTCGTTAAAGTAGATTAATCCGAAGAAAAGAAAAATAGTGAATACAGAAAACCAATATTGTCCTCTAAATAATCGAAAAGAAACTAATCCAAAAACCGTTGCCGAAACCAAATAATAACAAATCTTTTTGAGTTTATACGCTACCGGATAATATTTTTGACCAACAAAATAAGAGATAATCATCATTGTTCCAAATGCACATAAAGTTGCCCAGGCAGAAGCCATAAAGCCAATTTCAGGAATCATTACAATATTAAAAACGATGGTTATAAAAGCGCCAATGATAGAGAAATACATTCCGTATTTTGTTTTGTCTGTAAGTTTGTACCAAATTGATAAAATGTTATAAATACCTAAAAATAAGTTGGCTAAAAGTATAATTGGCACAATAGAAAGCGCTTCGAAATATTCTGGTTTGCCTAATAAAATATTTGCAAACAAATCAATAAAAACAACCACAATGAGCATGAAAAAAGCGCCAAAAATGGTAAACCAAGTTAAAATTTTAGAATAGGTTTCTTTGGCATTTTCTTTGTGAGCATTGTTAAAGAAAAAAGGCTCCGCGCCCATTCTAAAAGCCATAATATATAAAGTCATAAAAACGCCTAACTTGTAACAAGCAGCGTAAATTCCCATTTGTTTTTCACCTAAAATATCGCCTAATAAAAGCTTGTCTAAGTTTTCGTTGGTTACAAAAGCCAAACTACCAATCATGATAGGAAAACTATAAATGAACATCCTTTTAAAGAGTTTAAGGTCAAAACTGAATTTGAATTTAAAAATAGCAGAAATCATCAATAAAAAAGTGGATAAACTTGCAACTGCACCAGCAACAAAAATGTGAATTACTTTAGGATATTCGTTGTAGTAATTTACGAGCCAATTTGGTAACGAAATTCCGTTGTTAATTGCATACGGCATAAACCATAAAAAGAAAATGTTTAAAATGGCAAAAACCCCAATATTTATGAGTTTAATAACTGTAAATTTTAAGGGTTTGTTGGTTACGCGTAAATAAGCAAAAGGCACAACTACTAGCGTGTCTAGCGTAATTGTATACACCAATAACTTAAAGAATAAAGGATTTTTAAATCCGAAGAAAGCAGAAATGGCGTCATTAAAAAACAAGGCTAAAAACAGAAAAATTAAAGTAGAAATTAGCAAACTGATAAACGCCGTAGAAACCACTTTTCCTTTTTCTTTTTCCCTTGAAAAAAAGCGAAAAAAGGCCGTTTCCATGCCAAAAGTTAAAAGCGCGTTTAAATACGCAGCGTACACATAATAATCTGTATTTACTGCATATTTTTCTGCATCTAAAGTTGAAGTGTGCAGTTTTACTAGAAATATGTTGATTGCGCGTGGTAAAACAGCGGCAATTCCGTATATAATAGTATCCTTAAAAAAGCGTTTTAATGTGCTCAAAAATGTTTAGTTATGGTGGGCAAAGATAATAAAAGAGTCAAGGAATCCTTATAAGTTAATAGTTTTGTTACTTTTGACGCATAAAGTTAAATATATGAGCGAGCATCAGAAAATTGCGGTTTTTGGAGGAGGAAGTTGGGCTACTGCCATTGTTAAAATGTTGACAGAAAATTTGGAAACTGTGGGCTGGTATATGAGAAATACACAGTCAATACGATATATTAAGGAAAATGACCACAACCCAAAATACTTAAGTTCTGCAGAGTTGGATGCAAATCATTTAGATTTATCGAATGATATAAATTACATGGTTGCCAATTATGATGTGTTAATTTTTGCCATACCGTCTGCTTTTTTAACAACAGAACTTGAAAAACTACAAGAATCATTGGCGGGAAAAACTATTTTTTCTGCTATAAAAGGAATTGTTCCAGAAACAGGATTAATTGTTGGCGAACATTTTAATACAGTGTATGAGATTCCGTTAGAAAATATAGGCGTAATTACAGGTCCTTGTCATGCAGAAGAGGTTGCGATGGAGCGTTTATCGTACTTAACAATTGCTTGCAAAGATGAAGAAAAAGCAACAAAAATGTCGAAAGCATTAGAAAGCGATTATATAAAAATTAAGATTTCTGATGATATTATTGGTACAGAGTACGCAGCTGTTTTAAAAAATATTTATGCTGTTGCAGCCGGAATTGCGCATGGTTTAGGATATGGTGATAATTTTCAATCGGTATTAATGAGCAATTCAATTCGTGAAATGAAACGTTTCATTAAAAAAGTACATAAAATGAAACGAAACATTAATGATTCTGCCTATTTGGGCGATTTGTTAGTAACTGGCTATTCAACTTTTAGTAGAAATAGGCAATTCGGAAATATGGTTGGCAAAGGGTACACAGTTAAATCTGCGCAAATGGAAATGAGTATGATTGCAGAAGGCTATTACGCTACCAAAAGTGCTTTTAAAATAAAGGAAGATAATGGCACAAAAACTCCAATTATAGATGCTGTTTACAATGTTTTGTATGATGCTAAAAATCCGAAAAAAGAATTTAAAAAGTTGACGAATAAATTGGATTAAATGTTTAATTTTGAACAATTATTTATATTTTTAAACTTTTATAATGAAAACCATACAAGAAGTCGTAGAAAGTACCATTAGAAAAACTCCTTTTATAGAAGAAGCTTTGAACGAAAAGTTGATAAATGTTTCTTCTTTAGCTAGAATTATTTTACCAGAAGTTTCTGCTGTTTTAAAGAAAAATGTGAAGGTTGGTGCTGTAATGATGGCGATTAACAGGCTTTCACCGGCAAGCGAATTGCGCATAAGAAAAAATATAAAAAAGCTAGCTTTAGATTTGGGTGATGTAATTGTACGCTCTGATTTGTGCGATTTTACATTTAAAAACACACCCTCTTTATTGCGTGAAATTGCTAAAATTCTAACCAAATCTTCAGAAAATTCTGATTATTTTTTAACAGTTTCCCAAGGAATTTTTGAAACGAATATAGTAACCAGTAAAAACTTAAGACCTTTTGTAGAAGAAATTTTTGAACCAGAAACTTTAATCAATAGTGTTTTAGATTTAGCATCAATTACTATAAAATTGCCAAAAGAAAACCAAGCGCAATCAGGTATTTACTACTTCATTTTAAAGCAATTAGCTTGGGCAGATATTCCTTTACAAGAAATTATTTCTACCACTAATGAAATGACAATTGTTGTAAAAGAGGAAGACATCAATCAAACATTTGCTATTTTAATGGACATGAAATTAAGCTAATACATGGCTAAACGAGATCCGTATGCAGCACTTAGAATAAAAGAATTCAATATTTTTTTATTTGTTAGATTTTTACTCGTTTTTGGTTGGTCTATGCAATTTATTGTAATAGAATGGGAAGTTTATAGCATTACAAAAGATCCATTATCGCTAGGAATTATTGGTTTAATGGAAATTATTCCGGCTTTTTCTATGGCTTTATTTGCGGGTCATATTGTAGATCAGAAAGAAAAAAGAAATTTGTTAGCGATTTGTACTGCTGCTTTTTCTTTGATTAGTTTAGGCTTATTCTTTTTAACTTCTGATGCAATTACGGGTCATTGGTCTACAAACTCCACATTATATTCAATTTATGCATTGGTTTTTTTCGGCGGATTTCTACGCTCGTTTTTTGGACCCACCATTTTTTCATTAGTAGCGCTTTTAGTTCCTAAAAAAATATACCACAATGCAGCAACTTGGAGTACAAGTACTTGGAAAACAGCAACTGTTTCTGGAGCTCTTTTTGGTGGTTTTTTTATTAGCTGGATAGGTGTTGACAAAACGTTATGTTTGGTTTTTGTTTTAGTAGTTTTATCATTTATTTTTCTTTTTCAAATTAAAAAGAAACCTATTTTAAACACAAAAATTGGCGAGCCGATTATGCAAAGTTTAAAAGTTGGAGTCTTATTTGTGTTTCAAAATAAAGCCATTTTAGGTGCCTTAACGTTGGATATGATTGCCGTTTTATTTGGTGGAACAGTAGCTATTTTATCCGTTTTTGCGCAAGATATTTTAAAAGTGGGTCCAGAAGGGTTCGGTATTTTAAATGCATCAATTTCTATGGGAAGTATTGTTACCATGCTCTTAACAACCTACATTCCTATCAACAGAAATACAGGTAAAAAAATGTTGATTTCAGTATTTATTTTCGGATTAAGTATGATCGCTTTTGGGTTATCCTCTATCTTTTGGGTAAGTGTGTTAGCGTTGTTTATAAGTGGCGCGGCAGACGGAATTTCGATGGTTATTAGACAAACAATTTTACAATTAAAAACACCCGATGAAATGAGAGGAAGAGTTTCTTCTGTAAACTCGATGTTTGTTGGTTCTTCTAACGAATTAGGCGCTTTTGAAAGTGGTTTAGCAGCCAAGTTAATTGGCCCTGTTGCAGCAGTGGTTTTTGGCGGAACCATGACTTTAGTTACGGTTGTTGCCACAGCAGCTTTAAATCCAACAATTAGAAATTTAGATCTTACAGCAGATATTGAGGAAAGCGAAAAAGAATAATTTTTCCTTTTGAAGGCGCCAGTGATGATGTAAAGAAATAAAAATATTTTATGAAAAAATTTTGCTTCCTTTTCCTTTTAATTTGGTCATCAATTTGTTTTTCGCAAAAAATTACTTTGAAAGTTTTATCGTCTTCAACTCAAGAAGCAATAGAAAAAGCGCACGTTTTTTTTAGAGATGAGGCTATTTATACTGACGAAAATGGTGCATTTTTGGTTGATTTACAAAATCAAAAAAGCATATCAATTCGTATTACACATCTTAAATATGAAAACCAAGAAACTGTATTTAAAATTAGCGATTCATCACTCATAATTTATCTAGATGAAAGAGAAGAACAGTTGAACGCTATAAAAATTAACGCAAAAAGGAAACTTAAAAATACTATTGATTTCAAAAAATTAGAAGAGTTGCCAAAAGCGGTTTACTCTTTCGGATCTGTTATAAATGAAGGTAAAATTTATGTTTTTGGCGGCGATGTTTCTAGTGAATACGAAAAAAACAAAGAAGGAATGAGTCAGCTTCAGGTTAGTTCTCAAGCAGAAATAATGAAATTTTTAACCAAGCCAAAACCTATTAGTTTTAATAATTTTTTAGGAGACATTCAATTTTATGATACAAAGCAAAAAAAGTGGCAAATAGAAAAGGATAGAATTATAAAAAGAGCCTATCATAAAGCTGTTTTTTACAATGATACTGTTATGCTAATTGGTGGTAAAATACAGTCTAAAAAGAAGTCGAGAGAGTTACTTGCAAATCAAATAGAGCATGTTTCATTAAAGGATTTATTCATTGAAAATGATGAAACAAATCCGCATCAAGCAGTAGATTTTGGAGCTGCATTATATGAAGATAAATTACTCGTTTTTGGCGGTTCTATAAAACAAAACGAAAATAAAAGCCTTAATTTTTCTGATGAGATTCATTTTTACGATTTAAAAACTGGGTATTGGTATTTGTTAACTAAAATGACTCAAGGAAAAGAAGTTACAGGTATTGTTTTTGACCAGAAATTATATTTGTTTGGCGGTTTTAATAAAAAGAACTTAGCAGAAATAGAGTCTTTTAATTTGATTACAGGAATGTGGAAAACTGAAGGAGCTCTTTTTCGAGGTATGAAAAAACCTTCAATCACTAAAGATAACGAATTTATTTACTTGCAAGAAGATGGTAAAATGGTAACTTTTGAACCTAAAACAAGCATTTTAAAAGAGTATAAAATTGATTTAAATTTAAAAGAAGCAAACATGCATTTCTTTAATGAAAATTTATATTTAATTGGTGGTTACCAAGTAGAGGATTATAGAAAAGCACCTTCAAACGGTTTTTACAGTATCGAGGCTTCTGAGTTTTTTAAAACAAAACCAATTAGAGTAAAAACCTTGAATACGGTTAATTAATTATTCTGGTATTGTTCTAAAATTTCCTAATAAAATAGTCCAATCGTAGGTGTTAAAATCTAGTTTTTTAGTTTTTTCTGATGTAATCTTGTACTTTTTTAGAATTTTCTTTGCGCCACAAATTCCTCCAAAGTCGCCTCTAAACCAAGAAAATAGAGCAACAGAATTTGCTATTTTAGTTTCAGAATTATAAGAAGTCTGCTCTTTTAAGTAAGCCGTTGTCATAAAATTAAATTCTTTGTCTAAGTTTTCGGGAGTATAAATTGCAACTGGCGGGCAGCTTTTTGCGCCACAATTTAACGCAAAATGAATGCGCCAATCTATTTTTTTAACGCGTAGTTTACGTTCCCATTTTGGTACAAACCATTTTCGTAAATAACCTAAGCTAATTTTAATTCTAGATTTTCTAATAATTCCATGTTCTATATCGTCAAAAGATAAGGTTTCACCTGCAATTTTAATTCTTTCTTCGCCAAAGAATTTTCCTTTATCTTTATAAAGTTCGGGGTTTTCTGATAATGAAATTTGAATAAAAGCATTGTATACATTTACCCAAAAAGCAATTTTTTGCGAATCGGTTTTTAGCTGATTCTCTAAATCTGATAAGGAACTTTTAGCTAAAATATCAATTTGGTTTTCAACCGATTTTCCATCAATAATGCTTTGTAGCAAATTTTGAGAAACTTGGTTATAATCAACTTTATTTTGAGAACTAACCGCAAATATTGATAAAAAAAAGAAAGAAAATAAAAGCTGTTTCATATAAAAAATGTAATTTTAAAAAGTGAAAATATCTGTAATTATTCCTGTTTACAACGAACAAGAAAACCTTTTAAAAAGGTTGTCGTTTTTAAGTGCACAAGCTAACAAATTTTTGTTAGAAATTATTGTTTCTAATTCTCCAGAAACCTTTGACGAAACACCATCTATTTGTAAACCACACACTAAAGTTTTATTTTTAAATAGTACTAAAAAAGGAAGAGCGGCACAAATGAATTTTGCTGCAAGTAAAGCAACTGGAGCTGTTTTATTGTTTTTACATGCAGATGTTCAATTGCCAGATGACTTTTACAATCAAATATTAAACACAATTAAAGCAGGGAATGAAGCAGGTTTTTTTGCGTATCAATTTGATAAAAACACACGTTTGTTAAATTTTAATAGCAAGTTTACAAAAACGGATGGCTTCTTTGCTGGTGGTGGAGATCAATGTCATTTTTTTACAAAAAAAGCTTTTGAAACCTTAAAAGGTTACAATGAAGAGTTTTGTATTATGGAAGATTTTGAAATGTTCGATAGAGTAAGAAAAGCTAAAATTCCGTTTGCTATTATACAATCTAAAGCTACTGTAAGTGCAAGAAAATACGAGAATAATTCCTGGTTAAAAGTAAACTTAATAAATGGTTATATGTTTTTAAAGTACAGGTTGGGAGTTCATCCAACGAAGTTGAGGAAAACTTACAAAACCTTATTAAGAGAAGGAACTTAAAAGAAAAACCGGTTGTTAAATTTAACAACCGGTTTTGAGATATTATTTTACTTTTACAATGGTTAAGATGGTCTTTACAGTCAACTTAACGCCTGTTTCATCACCGTCATTATTTATTTCATCAATTTCTTTAGAACTCCAAGTAATTGAAAACTTTTTACCGATGTTTTCATCATCTTCTAAACCTAATTCTACGTTTTCGTCTAAATCGTAAAATAAATGTTCTACTTTTTGATCATCAATAAATTTGTAGTAATCATTTTCTGTAACACCTTTAAAAGTAGCAACTAATTTATTTTCTTGAATTGTAACTTTTTTAGCAGAAAAAGAAACTGCGATAAACAGCACTAAGGCTGCAGTAAATAATTTTTTCATTTGTTTATGAATATTAAAATCGTGTCAAATGTAATAATTTTTTTAATTGAAAGTTAAAATTGATGTTAAATTTTCATCTAACATTTTAACATTTTTTGCATTTGTTTTTTCATCTAAATGAAGCTGTTTTTCAAACAGTTGCGTAACATATTCTTTGTATAAATCTACACTTGGTTTGTCAAAAAACAATCTGCCAGTTCTTCGCATAAAAAAGTCTGTAGAATTGCAAGCCATTTCATAGTTTATGGTAAACCAAACCTCTGCTTTTATCATTTTTTTTTGTTGATCCTCTTCTGTAAATTCATCAAACTTTTTTAAGATAAGATCTGTTTGCTTGCCATAATTATATACTAAATATTCGGCATCTTTTTGAGAAAAATCTACTTCTGCAATTCTATTATAGATAGCATCTGTATAGCTTTTTACTTCATTAAAGTTTTTAAAAGTTCCGCCTGTAAGCACTAATTTTTCTGTTTTTACGTCTTCAAATTCCTTGTCAAAACGACGGTTGTATTTCTTAGCAACTAAATCGACAATACGTTCTGCCATTTTTCTGTAGCCAGTTAACTTTCCGCCCGCAATAGAAATCAGTTCTGTATCAGAAACAAAAATCTCATCTTTTCTAGACAATTCTGATGCCGATTTTCCTTCTTCATGAATTAAAGGACGCAAACCAGCCCAAGAAGATTGCACATCTTCTAGTGTTAAATTTATTTTTGGAAACATATTATTAACGGCCGATATTAAATAAGATGCATCAACAATACTTGTTTTTATATGGTCTTTATCTTTTTGAAAATTGGTGTCTGTGGTACCAAAGTAGGTAACTTTTCCTCTCGGAATTGCAAACATCATTCTGCCATCGGGCACATCAAAATATACAGATTGCTTTACAGGTAATTTTTCATGTGCAACTACTAAATGTACTCCTTTTGTTAAGTGTAA
The DNA here is from genome assembly GCF_002954665.1 of Polaribacter glomeratus. Classification (GTDB taxonomy): domain Bacteria; phylum Bacteroidota; class Bacteroidia; order Flavobacteriales; family Flavobacteriaceae; genus Polaribacter; species Polaribacter glomeratus. The sequence goes on from NZ_MSCM01000002.1 coordinate 719,674, forward strand.
GCGTTTCCCAATTTTAGAATTGTTTAGTTGGCGTAATTCATCAACCCAAGGCCCGCAAGCATTTACTACGTATTTCGCTTTAATTGAGTAATTTTCGCTAGAAAACGCATCTTTTACAGTGGTACCAACTACTCTATTTTCTTCATAAATAAATTGGGTAGCTTCGGTATAATTAATAATTTTTGCATCATAATTTAACGCTGTTTTTAACACTTCGATTGTTAAACGAGCATCATCAGTTCTGTATTCTGCATAATAACCAGCGCCATTTAAAATCTTTTTAGGCAGTAAAGGTTCTTTTTCTAGCGCCTCTTTTTTTGTAAGCATTTTGCGTTTGTCTTCTCCTTCTACAGAAGCCAGAATATCGTAGACTTTTAAACCTATAGATGTTAACCAAGAACCATAGGTTCCGCCATCAATTAAAGGTAAAATCATTTTTTCTGGAATTACTAAATGTGGTGCTAATTTGTGTACAATTGCACGCTCTGTGCCTACTTCTTTTACCAACCAAAAATCGAATTGTTTTAAGTAGCGCAAACCTCCATGAATTAGTTTTGTTGATTTGCTACTTGTACCAGAAGCGAAGTCGTTTTTTTCTATCAAGGCAACTTTCATTCCACGCGAGGCTGCGTCTAAAGCAATTCCTGCACCTGTAATTCCGCCGCCAATTATTAAAACATCGAACTCTTTGGTTTGTAACTCTTTGGTGATATTTTCTCTGTTGAAATATGAAAAATTGTGCATAGAAAAAGTTAAAAATGTTTGCTAGTTTAACGAAAAGATTATATTTGCCAACAAAGTACAAAAAAAGCAATAATTTAACCCATTTAATTATTTTTAAATGTCAATATCAGATTTATATTCTAGCGGAAAGCACAAACAAGAAATAGGTCATTTTTCCAATATTGTAAAAATGGCAAAAGCAAACGGTAAAATTAGCGAAGAAGAAGAAGCTTTGTTAATTAAATCGGCAAAGAAATTACATATTACTACAGAAGAGTTTAAAATTATTTTAGAGAATCCAGATAAATTTCCAATAAATCCTCCTGTAAATTACGAAGAAAGAATTGAGCGTTTATTCTTTTTAACAAAAATGATTGTTGCTGACGGTGAGGTAAATGAATTGCAGGTTGTGTTATTACGTAAAGTTGCTATAGGATTACATTTTCCGGTTGACACTGTCGATAAATTATGCAATGAAGCAATTCAATTAGTTATAAAAGACAACGATTTAGTTAGTTTTACGGTTGCGATTAAAAAGATAGGCAGTATTTAAGGGTTTTATTTTAGAATATTGGTTGGTAAACCATCAATACTTGATTGATTTTTGTCTTTCCAATAGTGTTCAATATTTTCTGTACCTTGTTCTGCAGCCCAATCATTTAAGTCGTTTCTTTCTCCTTTAAACTCAAAAAACGGAATCGACATTCCGCAAGAAGTTTGAGCGGTTTGTATTGTTATTTCAAAAATTTGACGCGTTCCAGGTGTTATTGGAAAAAGTGAAATTAATTCGTTCCAAGATGAACTTGTTGGTTTAATTTCTTTTCCTTTTCCATATAAACGTAAAATGTTTGGCACTTTCTCAAAAGAACAAAACATAATTGTAATACGCTCATTTTCTAACAAATGAGCGGCAGTTTCATTGCCACTTCCCGTAACACTTAGCCATAAAACTCGGTTTTCATCAAGTACTCTAAAAGAATCCATTCCTTTAGGAGATAAATTTATTCTACCTGAATTTGGTGCAGTTGCAACAAAGAATATTTTTTGGGCTTCAATAAACTTTTGAAGTTTTGAAGTGATTTTTTTGTAAAACTTAGACATATTTAAACATTAAAATGATCAAGAAATTCTTGCTTATATTTTTGTCCTAAAGGTATTTTATTTGTGTTAATGATTGCTAAATTTCCTTCTATATAATCTAATTTATTTTTATTGATGATAAACGATTTATGAACTTTTATAAAAATAGACTTTGGCAGCGAATTATGCATCATTTTTAAGGATTTATAAGTTACTAAAAAGCTATTTTTTAAATGAACTTTAATATAATCTCCCAAACCTTCAATAAAATAAATGTCTTCTATTTTTATCTGATGTAATTTTTTGTCGGCCTTTACTATGATATAATCTATTTTAACATCATTTAAATCTTTAACTTTTGTAACTGCTTTTATAAAACGCTGAAATGAAAAAGGTTTTAGTAAATAATCTGTTGCATCAACTTCAAAACCCTCTAAAGCGTGGGCAGAATAAGCCGTTGTAAAAATTACTTTTGGCGGATTTTTAAGTGATTTATAAAAATCGATTCCAGAAAGTTGTGGCATATTTATGTCTAAAAAAACTAAATCTACCGTGTTGTTTTTTAAATATTCTAAAGCTTCTAAAGCATTATTACAAACATGAACCAACTCTAAATACTCAATTTTTTGTATAAATGATTTTAGCACGTTTTGCGAAGAAGGTTCATCATCAATTATTAAGCAACTTACATTCATTTTTTTAGATCTATTGTTAGTTTTACTGTAAAAATAGTTTCAGTATTTTCAACCGAAAAAAGATGTTTATCAGCATAAATAATGGCTAGGTTTTCTTTAATGTTTTTTAGACCAATTCCGGTTTCTGTTTTTGAGTTATAATGTATGTTTTTTTGAAAATTATTAGAAATTTCAAAAGTTATTTTCTTGTTTTTGGCTGATAATTGTATATCAATATAAGGATTTTTTACACCACTTTTTAATCCGTGTTTAAAACTATTTTCTAGCAAAGGCAATAACAACATTGGGTAGATTTCTAAATCTTCATCAACTTTAAAATTAAATGAAATTGTAGAATCATTTACATGTCTATTTTTTTCAAATTCGATGTAATTTTGAAGTAATTCAATTTCTTTTCTGATCGTTATTTTATCAGCATTTACATCATAAATAGCATACCTTAAAATATCTGATAATTGTAAAATGGCATTGGTAATTTCTTTTTTTTCATCAATTGCCAACGAATACAAAACGTTTAAAGAATTAAATAAAAAATGCGGATTTATCTGACCTTTTAAATAATACAACTGATTTTCTATTTGCTGTTTCTGAATTTTAAGTGTTTTGTTTTCTAATTGATTTAAATAAACCCAATCTTCTGCAAGTTTTACAAGAACAGAAAGGATAAAAAACACCGAAAAAATAAAATAGATTTCTATGGTATTATGATAAGAAATAAAGAAATAATCGCTAAAAAAGTTTGCAACCAACACATTAAAAAGCCACGGATTTAGTTGTGCAAAAACCAAAAGGTTTAAAATAAAAAGGGCACCAAAAAACGCATATTTTTCCTTTTTAAGATATCTTGGAACCAACCAATATAAATTAATACAACTAGGAATTACCAGTGTAAAAATAAAACTAGCTGTGTAGATATAATCTATTTTTGAGGGTGATGAGCTTCCAGAAAAAAGAAACAATAGTATTAGAAAAGTACAACACCATAAAATAGTATTAAAAACTACTATATGGTGTGTATTTGTTTTTGTTAAAAGAGATTTAGTTTCTTGCATTTACTTTATGTAATGTAAATTGTGTAGAGGTTTCCCATTTTTCAACATCGGCAGAAGCCATATATTTTTCAACGAATTTTTGTAACTCTTTAGAGTTAGCGGTTAGCAAATAGTCTTCATTTATTAAACCAAACGTTTCGTGTTTTATTTTAATTTTTTGTTCTTTAAAAAGTGTTTTAATTTTGTCTTCATCTAGCCATTTTATTTCTATTTCACCGTTTTTTTGAACATCATATTTTACCAAACTATGCGTGTAAACAGAATGACTCTCTAATAAATTATCTATATCTTCTTGATGATCTAAAGGGAAAAAATCTAAAAATTTTTGATGGTTAATTTTAAACGGTGTAGCAATAAAAAGCACTTTCTTGCCTTCAAATTCTCTTAAAATATAATAGCTATTTTTATACTCTTTATAGATTTTTAAATCATCTTCTTTCATTTTAGCAACTGGATTGTCTTTGGTCATTTCACTTATAAATGAAACAACTTTCCAAGTTCCATTTTTTGAATCTCTCCAGTCACCAATAAAATTTTTATCAAAAGAGATGGTTTCTTTGGTGTAAAAAGGATGTAACGATTTTACCACACAAGAAGTAAATAATATGAAGCAAATTCCTAAAAGTACGTTTCTAGTTTTCATAAGTATGAATTTATAGTTATTTGCTACAAAAAAAGGGTAGAAGCACGTAAAAAAGAAATTTTTTAGACAAACACTCTTTTTTTCTCGGTAAAACAGTTTTTAAACTAAAATTAATCAATCCAATCTTTAGAGCGCTCTAATGCTTTCAACCACTTTTTATATAAACGTTCTCTTTTTTCTGATGTATATTTTGGTGTAAATTCTTGCTCTATTTTTCGATGCGATAAAATTTCTTCTTGTTTCCATAAGCCCACGCAAATTCCTGCTAAATAAGCAGCACCCATAATGGTTGTTTCTGTAATTTTAGGACGCTCAACAACAACATCTAACATATCGGCTTGAAACTGCATCAATAAATTATTGGCACTTGCGCCACCATCTACTTTTAAAGAAGTTAACGGCGTTTCTGCATCATTTTGCATGGCAACTAATAAGTCTTTTGTTTGATAAGCCAACGATTGCAAAGTGGCTTTTATTAAGTGATTTTTACCTGTATCGCGTGTTAAACCAAAAATAGCACCTCTTGCATACATATCCCAATAAGGAGCGCCTAAACCCGCAAAAGCAGGTACAACAATGACTGGGTTTTCGCCTTTAACTTCTTTTGCAAAAGCTTCACTTTCTTCTGCAGATTTTATAATTTGCAAACCGTCTCTTAACCATTGTATCGCAGCGCCAGCCACAAAAACACTGCCTTCTAAAGCATAATAGACTTTATTGTCAATCCCCCATGCAATGGTAGTTAACAAACCGTTTTTAGAAAACTGAAGTTCCGTACCCGTATTCATCAATAAAAAACAACCTGTACCGTAGGTGTTTTTTGCTTCGCCTTTTTTAAAACAAGCTTGTCCAAAAAGAGCGGCTTGTTGATCGCCTGCAATTCCTGCAATCGGAATTTGATGTCCATCTAAAACATAATCACCAAAATGAAAAGAAGATGGTTTTACTTCTGGTAAAATCGATTTAGGGATGTTTAAGGCTGCTAAAATTGTATCGTCCCAACATAAGTTTTTGATATCAAAAAGCATCGTTCTTGATGCGTTGCTGTAATCTGTTGCATGTACTTTTTTATCCGTTAAATTCCATAATAACCAAGAATCGATGGTTCCAAAAAGTAAATTTCCTTTGTCTGCTTCTTTTCTTGCTTTCGGTACATTTTCTAAAATCCAATGAATTTTTGTTCCAGAAAAATACGCATCAACTACTAAACCTGTAGTTTGTTTTATATGCTTTTCTAATCCTTCTTTCTTTAATGTTTCACAAACAGCTACAGTTCTTTTGTCTTGCCAAACGATAGCGTTATAAATAGGTTTTCCGGTGTTTTTATTCCAAATAACAGTTGTTTCTCTTTGGTTTGTAATTCCTAAACCAACAATATCAACATTGCTAATAGTTGCTTTTTGGATTACTTTTTTTAAAGTTGATAACTGCGTTTCTAAAATCTCTAAAGCATCGTGCTCTACCCAACCAGATTTAGGAAATATTTGTTGAATTTCTTGCTGCTCCATGCCAACAATAGTTCCTTTTTCATCAACAATTATAGCGCGAGAACTCGTAGTTCCTTGATCTAAAGCAAGAATATATTTTTTTGACATTTGGATTGTAAAAGATGAACAGCAATTTACAAAATAACATGTATATAAATTATTACCTTTAACCAAAATAAACACTCTTTTTATGGAATATGGATTTCTATCAGTAATACCACCAATTGTTGCCATTATTTTAGCGTTAAAAACCAAACAAGTATACATTGCTTTGTTATTCGGAATCTGGTTTTCTTGGTTGATTATTAAAGGATGGAATCTTTTAGACGGTACTTTAGGGATGATTGAAGGCATGGTAAACGTTTTTCAATCCGAAGGAAATACAAGAACGATTATGTTTAGTGCATTGGTTGGTGCGTTGTTGATATTTATTCAATATTCTAGAGGAGTAGAGGGTTTTATCAATATTTTAAACAGACGATTGGTAAAATTAGAAGAGAAAAAAACAGGGTACAGCAGAGTAATGGTGCAGGTTTTAGCAACTGTAACTGGTTTGCTGTTGTTTGTAGAAACGAGTATTAGTTCTTTAACCGTGGGAACTTTATACAGACCAATTTTTGATAAATTAGGGATTCCGAGAGAGAAACTGGCATATATAGCAGATTCAAGTTCTGCGCCTTCATCCATTTTAATTCCGTTTAATGCTTGGGGCGCGTTCATTATGGGGCTTTTGCTAACGCAAGGAATCGAGAAACCATTTGCTGTGATGATAGCATCTATTAAATATAACTTTTATCCTTTGATTGCCATTGCGATGGTGTTTATTGTGATTTTTTCTAAGAAAGATTTTGGTCCGATGAAAAAAGCGGAGAAAAGAACTAAGGAAACCGGTGAGTTAATGAATCCAGATTCAACACCAATGGTTTCGGATGCCGTAACCTCCTTTCCGCCGAAAGAAGGTATTCCTGCCAAAGCGTATAATATGATTGTGCCGCTTTTGGTTATGGTTTGTATGATGCCCATTAATTTAATGTATACAGGTTGGAGTGCGGTTAAAGAATCTACCTCCTTTTTAAATCATGCTTCGCAAGCAATTGGCGAAGGTTCTGGTTCGTCATCCGTCTTATACGCAGTAATTACCTCTTTATTAGTGGCAATGGTGATGTATTTTATTCAAGGAATTATGAAACCTAAAGAAGCGATCGAGTTAACTTTAAAAGGAATTAGCGAGTTAATGCCATTGGCTTTGCTGATGCTGTTAGCGTTTGCAATTGGCGACGCTTGTAAAGAATTAGAAACGGGAATCTATGTAGCAAATGCCACGAAAGAGTGGTTGTCTCCAGAATTGTTACCAGCCGTTGTATTCATTATTAGTTCTTTCATAGCTTTTTCTACCGGAACTTCTTGGGGAACGTTTGCCATTATGTTGGCTATTTCTGTGCCTATGGCAACAATTCATGGAGCAGATATAACAATTGTGGTTGCGGCTACCTTAGGAGGAGGGATTTTTGGAGACCATTGTTCGCCAATTTCGGATACTTCTATTATTTCTTCAATGGCTTCCGCCAGCGATCATATAGATCATGTAAAAACGCAGTTACCTTATGCGTTGGTTGGCGGTGCAATTACAACCATTATGTATTTGATTATTGGTTTTATGGGCTAATTAACGGCTTTTACAGACACTTTTTGGTTGATTTACAAACAAGTTGCGCAACATAAGAATGTTTTGTGTTTAAGTTATGATGCTTTATCATTAAACTAGGTGGCTTTGTCTTCGATCTTGAGGGTTTTGTTGTTAAGTTGGGCCATTTTGGTATCAAACTAGGTGACTTTGTGGTTAATCTTGTCGGTTTTATGATTCAATTAGGTGACTTTGTCTTTTATCATGCATGAAATGCACTAAATAAAGGTGGGCGTGTGTTAAAATTGGGCAACTCTCAACTAAAGGCGTACATCAGTTTAATTAAATTAAGCGACTACTTAATACAATTTTGTGCTAACTTTTAAAAGGAGTTAGAATTTGTATAAGAATGCTAAAAGAGTTTGGTTGGAGTGCTGCGTTGCTGCATTTTTTAAGGACTAGCTCGCTAAAATTCCACGTTTTTTTAGCGCAGTAATTGTACGCAAAGCCCCTCCTTTAATCGTGTTTTCTTTAAAGAGATATGTTTTTTCGAACAAGGTATTTCCTTCAAAAAAAGTAACTTGAAAACGGTTGTTTAGTGCGAATAATTCGGGCTGAATGAGTTCTATTTTAGCAAAAGAGTTTGCTGGTAGTACATCAATTTTTTTACGGAACAAAGAGGTTATTTTTGTATCAGAAAAACCCTGAGTAACAATAACAATCATTTCTAAATCAACATTTTTATTATTGATGATATACACATTCCAGTCATCTGTTTTATAAATATCATTATATTCATAAACAACGGCAATTTCTACGTTGGTAACTTCGGGTATTTGAATGTCTTTTTTCATAAAAAATAATCAAGAAAACAATTTGTTTGCGTATTTGTACTTTGATAAACTAAAAACTACTTAGATTTTTTGCGAAGATACTCTTTTTTAATATCCACTCGAAACGAACGATTTTTAGAGAGTTTAAGTTGAGAAGCAAGCTGTTTTATAGAAAAAAGCTTGCTTCCAAATTTGATAAAGTTTAAGGTATTTTATCTAAGAATTACTTTAAACCTCCACCTAAAGCTTCATATAAATTTACAATTGATACTAATTGCTTTAGTTGGCTGTCAATTATAGTAAGCTCTGCGTTTAAAGCACTTTGGCTAGCGGTTAATAGCTCTAAATAGGTTGCATATCCGTTTTTAAGTAACTCATTAGAATGCTGTTCTGCTTGGCGCAATGCCTCAACTTCATTTTTTCTAAACTCGAATTTTTTAGTTTCGGACTTGTAAGTAAATAAAGCGTTAGATACTTCGCTACCGGCAACTAATAAGGCTTTTTTAAACCGAAGTACCGATTGTTCTTGTTGGGCTAAAGCAACTTCTTTTTGTGTTTTTAAGCTTCTTTTGTTAAATATAGGCTGCGTTAAGCCTCCTAAAACTGTTGCAAACAAAGAGTTTACATTTAACAATCTATCTAACTCTAAACTTTGAAAACCTCCAGAAGCTGTTAATTTTAAGGAAGGATAAAAGTTGCTGCGAGCTACGTTGGTTAATTCGAAAGACTGAATTAAATTATACTCAGCAGCCATTACATCTGGTCTGTTACTTAATAAAGTTGAAGGAACACCTAGTTTTAAATCGGTATCTATGGTTTGCTTTGTTAAGCTACCTCTTTCAAACTTTTGCGGGTTTTTTCCTAGTAAAATACTCAATGTATTTTCAGTTTTAAAAAGCGCGGTTTCAATATCTACTTCTAATGCTCTTGCATTATTGTATTGTGCAATATTTTGATCTACAGCAACCTGATTTGTTAAACCAGCATCCTTTAAAGCCTTGATGGTTTCCACACCATTTTTGCGAGATTCAATACTTTTTTTTGTGATTTCTAATTGCGCATCTAAAGCCAAAAGCTGATAATAAGTAATAGCGATACTAGCAATTAATTCTGTTTTTACCGCTTGATGTGCCGCAACATTTTGCAAGTAATTTGCTGCAAAAGCACGTTTATTACTTCTAATTTTTCCCCAAACATCTGCTTCCCAAGATAGATTTGCAGTAATATCATACTGATCTATACCTCCGCTAAATAAGGATCCAAATTGACTATTTCTAGAAAGTTCTTGATGTGTAGCATTTGCGCCGATACTAACGGATGGTAAAAAACTGGAATTAGCTTGTTTTGCATACGCTTGCGCAGCTACCATTTGTTGAATAGCAATACGAACATCCATATTATTTTGAAGTCCTTCTTCGATATACTTCTTTAAATACGAGTCTGTAAACAAGGTTTTCCAAGATATAGCTGCCATAGATATACTATCTGATGGCAAATTATCTGTTCTGTACAAGTTCTCTGTTGCTGTAATTTCTGGTCTTTTATATTCTTTAGCAACAAAACAACTTTGCAATGTAAAACCCATTACAACTAAAATGAGACCTTTTTGAAGGCTTTTATTTTTTATAATTGATATCATATATTTAATCTTCATTTTGTTGAGCGATAACTGCTGGTTTGCTAGAAACTTTTTCTTGCAACCATTGAAAGAATATAAATAAAATAGGAATTACAAATACTCCTAAAACAGTTCCTATTAACATTCCGCCTGCAGCACCTGTACCAATAGAATTGTTTCCTTCGGAACCCACACCTTTTGCTAACACCAATGGCATTAATCCTAAGATAAAAGCAAACGAGGTCATTAAAATAGGACGTAAACGTGCTTTTGCTCCGTTGATAGCTGCATCAACAATAGTTTCTCCGTTTTTTCGTCTTTGAACCGCAAACTCCACGATTAAGATGGCATTTTTAGCGAGCAGACCAATTAACATAATCAGGGCAATCTGAAAATAAATATTGTTTTCTAATCCGAAAAATTTGGTGCTTAAATAGGCACCAAATACACCAAACGGAATAGAGAATATTACTGCCAATGGCAATAAATAACTTTCATATTGCGCACTTAACAAGAAGTACACAAATAAGATGCTTAAGATAAAAATAAACGTAGTTTGGTCTCCTGCATTTACTTCCTCTCGTGTTAAACCAGAATATGCAACTGTATAATTACTTGGTAGTTTCGTTACCTCTTCTTCAATAACTCTAATAGCATCACCTGTACTATAATCTTCGTTTGTTGCCCCTGTGATAGCGGTAGAATTAAATAAATTAAAACGTGTTACCGATTGTGGGCCATATACTCGTTTTAAGTTTACAAACTGCGTAATGGGCGTCATTTCGCCAGAATCTGTTCTTACATACATGCTATTTAAATCATCTACATCTGCTCTGTCTCCTGGTAATGCTTGAATATATACTCTAAATTGTTTTCCGAATCGAGAAAAATCAGAAGCATAAACACCACCAATATACCCTTGTAAAGTTGAGAATATACTATTAATAGGAACTCCTTTTTCTTTTGCTAAAGGCACATTAATTTCCATTTCGTACTGCGGATAATTAGTATTGAAAGAGGATTGTGCGTACTTAATTTCTGGATGACTCATTAAAGCCATCGCAAATTCTTTATTAGCTTTGTCTAAATCGGTAAACTCTCCGCCAAATTTATCTAATAGATTTACTTCAAATCCGGCAGAATTTCCAAAACCACGAATACTTGGTGGTGAGAAGAAAATAATATTTGCTTCTGGCATTGTAGATACAACACCAAATAATTTACCTGTAATTGCTTCTACAGACAAAGATGGATCTTCTCGATCACTCCAATCCGCTAATTTTATTATTCCGAAACCATAATTACTACCAGCACCGCTAATTAAACTTCTCCCTTTAATAAAGTTTACTGCAACAATACCATCTATATCTTTTATTTTTTTATATAAATCTTTTGATACCGCATTTGTTCTATCTAAAGAAGCACCTGCGGGTAATTCTATATTTGCAAAAATAATACCTCTATCTTCATTAGGAACAAAACCTGTTGGTGTTGTTTTTGATGCCCAGAAAATGCCTACAATTGCTAAAACTAAGAGTAAAACAGGTATCCATTTCTTTCTATATAAGAACTGAAGAGATTTACCATATCTTTCTACGGTTGCGCTAAAGCCGCGATTAAAAAGCGTGTAAAAACGTTTTAAGGGACTTTTACCTTTTAACGCTTCATCTTCTTTATGTGTTTTTAATAATAGTGCACATAATGCAGGACTTAAGGTTAAAGCATTTACTGCAGAAATAAGTATTGCGATGATTAAGGTTACTCCAAATTGTTCGTAAAATACACCAGTTGGTCCGGTTACAAAAGTTACCGGAATAAATACCGCAGCCATTACTAATGTAATCGATATAATAGCGCCAGAAATTTCGTTCATAGCTACTAATGTTGCTTTTTTTGGATTCTTTTCGCCTTCATCCATCTTTGCATGCACCGCTTCTACAACCACAATAGCATCATCTACCACAATACCAATGGCGAGCACTAATGCAAATAGCGTTAATAGGTTTATAGAGTATCCAAAAATATTCAAGAAAAAGAATGTACCAATAATAGAAACAGGTACTGCAATTGCCGGAATTAAGGTAGAACGAAAATCTTGTAAGAATAGAAATACTACTAAAAACACGAGTAGAAAAGCTTCTAATAGAGTGGTGATTACTTTTTCTATGGAAGCATTTAAAAATAGACTTGTGTCATAAGGAACAAAAACATTTAATCCTTCTGGAAGGTCTTTTTTAACTGTTTCTAAAGTGGTTTTAATGTTTTCAATAATTTCTCTAGCATTAGAACCTTTGGTTTGAAAAATCCCCATAAATACTGCAGGATTTCCTAAACTCATTGCATTAGACGAGTAGGATTGTGCATCTAATTCTATGGTTGCAACATCGTTTAATCGAAGAAACTCTCCATTACCCAATGCTTTGATAACAATATCCCCATATTGTTTTACTTCTTTAAAACGGCCACTGTAGGTTAATGTATATGAAAAAGCTTCGCCATTATTTTGGCCTAAAGAGCCTGCTGCAGCTTCTAAATTTTGTTCTTTTAAAGCGGCTGCGATATCCGAAGGTATTAATTTATATGCGGCTAATTTTTCTGGTTTTAACCAAATACGCATTGCATAATCTTGTTGAGAAAATACACTAACATCACCAACACCGCTAATACGTTGCATGGCAGGAATAACGTTTATTTTTAAGTAATTCTGAATAAATGTAGCATCGTAATTTTCAGTATCAGAATACATTGAAATAAACATTAAAGCACTTGTTTCTTGCTTTTGTGTGGTAACTCCTGTTTGAATAACCTCTTGCGGTAATAAAGGATTTGCTCTTGCTACACGATTTTGAACGTTTACAGCAGCAATATCTGCATCCATTTCTTGCTTAAAATAAACGGTAATTTCTGCAGTTCCGTTATTAGATGCAGTAGAGGTAATGTAGGTCATACCTTCTACGCCATTTATTTGCTCTTCGATGGGTATAATTACACTTTCTAAAACTGTTTCTGCATTGGCTCCTGCATACGATGCTGTTACTTTAATTGTTGGTGGTGCAATATCGGGGTATTCTTCTATTGGTAAGCTTGTGATACTTATAATACCAAGTACAACTATAATAATAGAAATTACCGTTGAAAGTACAGGTCTTTCAATAAATGTTTTTAACATAATTTGTGGATTTCTAGTTTTTAAATAAAGTTGTTATAGGTTTCATTGCTTCTTCAAAAGAAGTTTCTTGTGGAGAGATTGTCATTCCGTCTTTTAATTTACCAACACCAGAAACAATAATTTTATCGTTTAAATCTAGTCCGGATGTTATAACATATAAATGATTTATTGCAGTTTTTACTTTTACAATTGTATTTAACACGGTATTATTTTTCCCTAATTTGTATAACATAATATTGCCTTGTTGCTCATACGTTGCTGCTTGCGGAATTACAATAGCATCTTTATAAATAATAGGAATTTGAATTGTACCACTATTACCGTTTGTTAGTAATTGAGTAGGATTATTAAAGACAGCTCTTAAGCTTACAGTTCCTGTATTTTTGTTTATTTGTCCTGTACTTGTTTGAATTTTTCCTTTTTCAGTAAACATAGTTCCGTTTGCAAGAATTAAATTTACTGCGGGGAAATTTGCTAGTTTTTCTGATACGTTTGTACCTTCAGAATTTTGTAAAAAGTCTAAATATTGCGTTTCAGTTAGACTAAAAAAGGCATACACTTGCGTAATATTACTTACAGAAGTTAATGATATAGCATCATTTGTGCTTACTAATGCACCTTCTCTAAAATTAATTGCACCAATATTACCATCAATAGGACTTTTAATTGTTGCGTACCCAATACTTGCAGAAACGCTGCTGTAATTTGCTTTTGCTTGTGCTAAATTTGCTTTGGCAGTTTCTAATTGAACAGCACTAATAATATTTTTTTCTACTAGCGGTATTAGTTTATTAACTTCAACCTGAGCAACGTTAACACGCGCTTTTGCAGCACCAGCATCTTGACTTAAAGATTGCGTTTCTAATTGAAATAATACTTGTCCTTTTTTTACTTTTTGGCCTTCATCAACAAATACTTTTTGAATATAACCAGAAGTTTTTGCTCTTACTTCACTGTTTATTATTCCCTCTAAATTTGTTGGGTATTCTTGATAGCCTGTTATCGTTTTAGCTTGTAGTTGAGTTACAGGAAAAGTTGCAGGTGGTGTTTCTTTAGCACCAGCATTATTTTCTTGTTTATTAGCACAACTTAAAATAACTAAAAAGCTACAAAGTGCCAGTAATGTTATTAATTTAGTATGATTCATTTTTTGTTTTAGTTTAAATATCGAATTGATTGTCTCTTAGTTTTATTCTTAATTCTTCAATAGAAGCAGAAGCACCGTCTATAAATTTTATGTAATCGTTATGAAAATTTAAATCGAATTTTTCTTCTTTATTTTCTATTTTCTGATGGTTTTGGTGGTCTTTATAATTTTTTATTTCTAAGTGCAATTCACGTACTTCTTTCCAATCATTAATCATTTTATCAACATGTTGAATGATGGTATCTTTATTGATGACGAAGTATTTTTTACGATCGCCAGTTTTGGTGAAATACTGAATTTTTTTTAAGTCTTGTAAATGATTTAGGTGCGTAGAGATGGTACTTTTACTTGCACAAAGAATAGTTACCATATCGTCAAAAGTGGTTCCTTTTTTACCGGTAAGAATTATATACGATAAAATACGGGCAGCAACAGGAGCTAACTGTTCTCTATTTTCTAAATGCACTCCTAGTTTTTCAACCAAAGCCATTTTTTCTTTGCAAATGTTTTCGTTCATTTTTTTACCTTTAAATACCTAATTTTTTAGATTGATATAAAATAGTCTGCAAAAGTACAATTGGTTCGTAATAAACCGAACTAAACGAATGTTAAAAAAATGTTAAAGAAAAAGCCGATAGAAGTATCGGCTTTAAAATATAAAAATAGTTGATAAGGTATTGATATGATGCCTTTAAGTGAAGTTTTTAAGTGTAAACCTAACCAAAGTTTGTTTTAATAATTAAATAATTACCAAAGCTTATAAAATTCTTCTTTAGAAATTTCATCACCATCACAGTCATCAATCGTTAATGCTCCTTCGCATAAACCACCAAATTCATCTTCTTGATTTTCTAAATCGTATTTAGTAACTTTTTCGTTTTTATAAACCGTAATTTGTTTTAAAACTTCGTCTGCATCATTCGTTTCAAAATACCAAGTTGAGAAACCCCAATCTGCATATTCATCATCTCTATTTTCGTCCCAAAATTGTGAAAAGTAATTCATTATATAACAGATTTAAATTGCTCTAAAAAGCGTTTATCATTTTCGTAAAACATTCTAATATCAGGAATTTGATATAACAACATTGCAATACGTTCTATGCCCATTCCAAATGCGTACCCAGAGTATTTTGTTGGATCAATATTAGCGTTTTTCAACACATTAGGATCTACCATTCCACAACCCATAATTTCTAACCAACCGGTACCTTTTGTAATTCTATAATCAGTTTCTGTTTCTAATCCCCAATAAATATCTACTTCTGCACTTGGCTCTGTAAAAGGGAAATAAGAAGGGCGTAATCTAATTTTCGACTTCCCAAACATCTCTTTTGTAAAGTATAAAAGTGTTTGTTTTAAATCAGCAAAAGATACATCCGTATCAATATACAAACCTTCTACTTGATGAAAAATACAATGTGCTCTTGCAGAAATATCTTCATTTCTAAAAACTCTTCCAGGAGAAATTGTTCGTATTGGCGGCTTATTTTCTTCCATATAACGCACTTGTACAGAAGAGGTATGTGTACGTAATAAAATATCAGGATTTTGCTCAATAAAGAACGTGTCTTGCATGTCTCTTGCAGGATGATATTCTGGCAAGTTTAACGCCGTAAAATTGTGCCAATCATCTTCAATCTCTGGCCCTTCAGAAACGGTAAAACCAATTCTATTAAAAACCTCAATAATTTGATTTCTAACCAATGAAATTGGATGTCTAGAACCTAACTCGATTGGTTCTGACGGTCGCGTTAAATCTCCATAAAAAGATTTTTCGCTGGTAGAACCCTCTAAAGTGGCTGTTAATTCAGCAACTTTATGTTCTGCAGAGGTTTTTAAACTGTTTAATGCTTGTCCAAAATCCTTACGCAACGCTGCATCCACATTTTTAAATTCTGCAAATAAATCTTTTAACAAACCTTTAGAACCTAAATATTTTATCCTAAAAGTTTCAACTTCGTCTTTTGTAGTTGCCTTAAAAGATTTTACATCACCAATAAGCTCTTTTACTTTATCTAACATTACATACTAAATTATGTGGCGAATTTACACCTTTTTATTTTTGTTGAATCTAATTTTTGAGTTGAATACTTAAATTATATTAAACTTATAAACTAGAAAATTAATATATTGTACCTCATAAAAACGGAATTAAAATGAAAGAAAATATCTTAACTAATTTAAAAACATACGCATTTAAAGAGGTTACTTTTGATAAATTAATGCAAAATAGAATTAATAAGGTATTAATAGTTTGTTCTAATTACGATTATTATATGCTTGAAGAAGATGGTAGAATCGAGGAACGAATTTTTAATGAATACACTTCTTTAAATTTAAGGCATCCACCAAATTTTATTCATGCAAATTCTGCAAAAAGAGCCATTATAATGATGGAGTCTCATCAAATAGACATTGTTATTACTTGGTTAGATATTGGTAATCATAATGCTTTTGAAACCTCAAAAAAAATTAAAGAAGCATTTCCTGATGTGCCAATTGCAGCTTTAAGTTATCATTCTTCGCTGTTAAGAAGTAAGCTACAAAAAGAAAATACAGATAGTATAGATTTTGTTTTTCATTGGAATGGAAATGCAGATATTTTTTTAGCAATTATAAAATTAACAGAAGATAGAATGAATGCCGAAGTTGATATTAATGTTGTTGGTGTTAAAGCCATCTTATTGGTAGAAGATTCGCTAAAATTTTATTCTAGATACATTCCTCTTATTTATAAAGTAATTCTTAAACAAACACAAGGATTAATGTCTGAAGGCTTAAATGAGCATAGAAAAATGATGTTAATGCGCGGAAGGCCAAAAATTTTGCTAGCAACAACTTATGAAGAGGGTATTGGTTTATTTGATAAGTATAAGGATAATTTATTAGGTGTAATATCCGATGTTAATTATTATAAGGACGGTGTTAGAAACAAAGAAGCTGGATTCTTGTTTTTAGATTATGTAAGAAATTATAAGCGTTATTTTCCTTTTTTAATTCAATCATCTAATGCAGGGAACGAAAAACGTGCCTTAGAACTTAAAGGGAAGTTTTTATACAAACACTCAGAAACTTTGGGTGTTGATATAAAAAATTATATTATGAAATACTTTGCTTTTGGAGATTTCGAGTTTTGGGATCCTACCCAAATGAAAGTGTTAGCAACAGCTAAAGATTTAGGTGAATTTCAAAGAGCGATAAAGAACGTTAGTGAAGATTGTTTGATGTATCACGCAACAAGAAGCGAGTTTTCTAAATGGTTAAAATCAAGAGCCCTTTTTTCTTTAGCAGATTTATTAAGCGTTATAGAATATGATGAATTTGAAAACAATGATCAAATAAGAGACTTTTTAATTAACGCTATTAAAGCCTATCGAGTTTACAGATCTAGAGGTGTAATTGTAAAATTTAATAAATATAAATACGATGAGTTTGTTGGCTATGCAAGAATTGGCGAAGGTGCTCTAGGCGGTAAAGCAAGAGGTTTGGCTTTTATAGATTCCTTTTTAAAACGAAATAGTTTATATAATAAATTTGAAAACGTAAGTATAACAATACCAAGAACTGTTGTAATAAGTACCGATGTTTTTGATCAGTTTATAGATACACACAAACTAATTAAATTTGCTGCAGAATGCACAGATGATGATAAAATATTACATGAATTTATTTCAAAAGATCTACCAGAATGGGCGCTAGAAGATATTAAAGCATTTTTAAAAACAACCAAATGCCCAATTGCTGTGCGTTCATCTAGTATGTTAGAAGATTCTAATTATCAGCCTTTTGCGGGCGTATTTGCAACGTATATGATTCCGGATTCTGATTTAAACAAAAAAGTTGAAATGGTTTCAAATGCTATTAAGTCTGTTATAGCTTCTGCTTTTTTTGAAAACAGTAAATCTTATTTAAAAGCGATAGCGCATACTATAGAAGAAGATAAAATGGCTGTAATTTTACAAGAAGTTACAGGTAAACAATACCAAGATGTATATTATCCAAACATTTCTGGAGTTGCACGTTCTATTAATTTTTACCCAATTGGCGATGAAAAGGCAAGCGAAGGAATTGCGAATATTGCTTTAGGTTTAGGAGAAATAATTGTTGGAGGTGGTCAAACATTGCGTTTTTCGCCTTATTATCCAAAAAAAGTGTTACAATTATCTTCGCCAGGCTCAACACAAAGAGATACGCAACAGCATTTTTATGGTTTAGATCTAGATCCAGATAGTTATAAAATATCAACATCCGAAGCAATCAACAAAAAGAAAGTAACTATTAGGCAAGCAGAAAAACATGGATCTTTAAAATTTGTAGCATCCACATACGATTTACAAAATAATACAATAAGACCTGGGGTAATGCATGATGGTATTCGTGTAATTACGTTTGATAATATTTTAAAATACAACACGTTTCCGTTGCCAGAAATTTTACAAGAACTCTTGCGCGTTGGGCAACGAGAAATGAGAAACCCAATAGAAATAGAGTTTGCCGTAAAACTAGATGTACCGTCTGGAAAACCAAAAGAATTTAGTTTTTTACAGATAAGACCCATTATAGAAAGCATGGAAACGGTTAGTAAATTACCCGAAGATTTAGATATTTCTGAGACCATAATTTATTCTGAATCTGCTTTAGGAAATGGTAAATATGAAAATATTTGCGATGTAGTTTATGTAAAACCAGAAACATTTAATTCTGCCAATACAAGAGATATTGCCAATGCTGTTGAAGAAATTAATAAAAAATTTGTGGCTTTAGATAAACCTTATATTTTGGTAGGTCCGGGGCGCTGGGGGTCAAGCGATCCTTGGTTAGGAATTCCGGTGCTTTGGTCTCAAATTTCGGCAGCAAAAATAATAGTAGAATCTGGTTTAAATAATTTTAGAATAGACCCAAGTCAAGGAACTCATTTTTTTCAAAATTTAACTTCATTTAAAGTGGGGTATTTAACGATAAATCCGTTTATAAATGATGGTTTTTTTGATGTAGATTATTTAAATAAACACGAAGCTATTTTTGAAGATTCTTATTTAAGACATATTTCTTTTAAAAATAAACTTACAGTTATTATTGATGGAGAAAAGAATAAAGCAGCTATTTTTAAAGAAGGTATTTCATTAAAAAATAGTACTTCGAATATAGAAGAATCATTTGAAGAATTACCTCCAGAAGGATTTATTTAAAATGTATATATAATAAAAAAAGCACTTTAAACAAATAAAAAAACAGTAAGATTCGTAAAAAACGGATAAATTATTGTTAAATATTAAAAAACACGATAGATATTTTATTTCAAAATCAATTTTAAAATGTATTTTTGATCTTAAAATTATTCAATAAAAAGTTATTAATTATATCATTATGAATGTAAAAGAAATTTTAACAAATTTGGAAACTAAACACCCTGGTGAAAAAGAATATTTACAGGCTGTTAAAGAAGTTTTAGAGTCTATTGAAACTATATATAATGAAAACCCACAATACGAAGCGGCTAAAATTATTGAACGCTTGGTAGAACCAGATCGAATTTTAACATTTAGAATTTCTTGGATAGATGATGCAGGGCAGGTTCAAGTAAATTTAGGTCATAGAGTACAATATAACAATGCTATAGGACCCTATAAAGGAGGAATTCGTTTACATCCAAGTGTAAATTTAAGCATATTAAAGTTTCTAGGTTTTGAGCAAATATTTAAAAACGCCTTAACAACATTACCAATGGGTGGTGGAAAAGGAGGTTCTGATTTTAATCCAAAAGGAAAATCAGACACCGAAATTATGCGTTTCTGCCAGGCATTTATGTTAGAATTATGGAGAATGATTGGCCCAAGTACAGATGTGCCAGCTGGTGATATTGGAACCGGAGGTAGAGAAATTGGGTTTATGTACGGTATGTATAAAAAATTACAGCATGAACATACTGGTGTTTTTACAGGAAAAGGATTAAATTGGGGAGGAAGCTTGATTAGACCAGAAGCAACTGGTTTTGGTGGTGTTTACTTTACAAAACAAATGTTAGAAACTAAAAACGATAGCTTTAAAGGTAAAACAATTGCACTTTCTGGTTTTGGAAATGTAACTTGGGGTGTAGCTTTAAAAATTACAGAATTAGGCGGAAAAGTAGTTACTATTTCTGGTCCTGATGGATATATTTATGATGAAAAAGGTTTAGATGATGATAAAATAAGTTATTTATTACATTTAAGAGCTTCTAATAACGACATCGTTTCGCCTTATGTAGATGAATTTCCAGAAGCAAAATTTTATCCTAATGAAAAACCTTGGAGTGTAAAATGTGATATTGCAATGCCTTGTGCAACGCAAAATGAGTTAAATGAAGAAGATGCAACAAAATTAGTTGAAAATGGTGTGCAATATATTGCAGAAGTTTCTAATATGGGTTGTACTGCAGATGCTGTTCATGTATTTCATAATGCTAAAATTTTATATGGACCAGGTAAAGCAGTAAATGCAGGTGGTGTTGGTGTTTCTGGTTTAGAAATGTCTCAAAACGCAATGAAACTAAACTGGACCAGAGAAGAAGTAGATGACAAACTGCATCAAATAATGCATTCTATTCATACTGCTTGTTTAAAATACGGTACAGAAGAAGATGGCTATATTAATTATGCTAAAGGAGCAAATATTGCCGGTTTTATAAAAGTAGCAGATGCTATGTTAGATTTAGGAGTTGTGTAAAATAGATATATTAAAAATTAAAACGCATCAATTTTTTTGATGCGTTTTTTTTTGCTTTTTACAGAAATATCAAGTAATATTATATAAATTTTTGTAAACTAAAAAGAATAATCATTTTTATTTTATGATATTCAAAAATTCTTATCTTTACAACGTTAAATTTTTATATAATTCGTAAAAAAAACACCAAAAATTATGGAATTGAAAATTAAAGAGTTTATGGAAATGGTTAAAAAAAGAAATAACCATGAACCAGAATTTTTACAAGCCGTTCAAGAAGTTGCAGAAACTGTAATTCCTTATATTACAAATCACGATATTTATAACGGTAAAAACATTTTACTTAGAATGGTAGAGCCAGAAAGATTAATTTCTTTTAGAGTTTCTTGGGTAGATGATAACGGAGATATACAGGTAAATAGAGGATATAGAATACAAATGAATTCTGCAATTGGTCCTTACAAAGGTGGTTTGCGTTTTCATCCAACAGTAAATGCTAGCATTTTAAAGTTTTTAGCTTTTGAGCAAGTGTTTAAAAACTCTTTAACAACTTTGCCAATGGGTGGAGGTAAAGGAGGCTCTGATTTTGATCCTAAAGGAAAATCAGACAATGAAATTATGCGTTTTTGTCACTCTTTTATGTCAGAATTATACAGACATATTGGCCATAATACAGATGTTCCAGCAGGAGATATTGGTGTAGGTTCTAGAGAAATAGGTTTTATGTTTGGAATGTATAAAAAACTTAACAATACGTTTACCGGCGTTTTAACTGGTAAAGGTGCGTCTTGGGGTGGTTCTTTAATTAGACCAGAAGCAACTGGTTATGGCACAGTTTACTTTGCACAAAACATGTTATTGCGCAAAGAAGACACCTTTGAAGGTAAAAAAGTAGTTATTTCTGGTTCTGGAAATGTAGCACAATATGCTGCGGAAAAAGCGATAGAAATAGGAGCAACTGTTTTAACATTATCAGATTCTCAAGGTTATATTTATGATGAAGACGGTATAGATTCAGAAAAACTAAAACACGTTATGTTTATTAAAAACGAAAAACGTGGCAGAATTAGTGAATATGTAGAAAAATACCCAAATGCAAAATTCTTTGAAGGAGAAAGACCTTGGTCTGTTAAATGCGATATTGCTTTGCCATGTGCAACGCAAAATGAGTTAAATGGAGATGAGGCAAAAGCATTAATAGCAAACGGGTGTATGTGTGTTTCAGAAGGAGCAAATATGCCTTCTACACCAGAGGCGATTCACGAGTTTCAAAAAGGAAAAATATTATTTGCCCCAGGAAAAGCTTCAAACGCAGGTGGTGTAGCAACTTCTGGTTTAGAAATGAGTCAGAATTCATTGCGTTTAAGTTGGTCTCGTAAAGAGGTGGATGATAAATTAAAAGATATTATGGAAGATATTCATGATTCTTGTGTGCAATATGGAGAAAATGAAGATGGTTCCATAGACTATATCAAAGGTGCAAATATTGCAGGTTTTGTTAAAGTTGCAGATGCCATGTTAGCACAAGGAGTCGTATAAAGATTCAGTAGTAAGTTTAAATCTAAGAAGCGCATCAATTTATTTGATGCGTTTTTTTATTTAGAACCATAAATATCGTAGTTTTTAAAAAATTATTTAACCTATTAACTTTAAAATAATGATTTTAGTGTCACATTTTTTTTTCGGATTTATTTTTTCTTTTTTAGGCTCAATAACGCCAAGTATGCTAAACATGACAGCATTAAAAATTAGTTTAGAAAACGGAAAAGAGCAACTTAATAAATATGCAATTGGTGTATCGCTTGTTGTAATTCCGCAAGTTTATATAGCTGTTTTTTTAACTAAGCATATTGTAGAAAATCCATCAATTTTAGAAATTTTGGAGAAGATAGGAATTGTAATTTTTATTTTTTTATCCTATTATTTTTATAGAGAATCTAAAAAAAGTAAAATTAAGATTGAAACAACTGCTGTTAAAAAAGAAAATGCCTTTTTAGCAGGAATTACGTTATCCGTTTTAAACATGTTTTCGATTCCTTTTTTCTGCGGATCAGTGGCCACTTTAGATGCTTTTAAGCTATTTAGTTTTAACTCTAGCGCTGTTTTATTTTTTGTTGTAGGTTCTTTAATCGGTACGTTTTATATTCTTTATTTGTACGGAAAATTTGCAAAAATAATTCAGAAAAAAACAGGTGAACTGACTAAAGACATCAATTTAATTCTATCTATTTTAACAGGTTTAGTCGCCGTTTTTACAATTATAAAATCACTTATTTAAAAGTATATGAAAATAATTAAAAACACAATTATTCAAGGAAAACACAATAAACCAATTTTAGTGGATATTTTTTATAAAGAAACAAATCTACCAAAACAAATAGTTGTTTTTTGCCATGGCTACAAAGGGTTTAAAGATTGGGGCGCGTGGAATATTATGGCGGAAACTTTTGCGGAAGCAGGGTTTTTCTTTATTAAATTTAATTTTTCACACAACGGAGGAACTGCTAATAACCCAATAGATTTTTCTGATTTAGAAGCTTTTGGTAATAATAATTACACTAAAGAATTGGATGATTTAGAAACTGTTATTGACTGGTTTTCTAACAATTTGGATATTAAAAAAGAACTTAATTTAGAAGCTATTTCTTTGATTGGTCATAGTAGAGGAGGAGGAATCGTGTTGTTAAAAACGAATGAAGACGCTCGTATAAAAAAAGTAATTACGTTAGCAGGAGTTTGTGATTTTGAGAAAAGAACTGCTACTATTGGCGATTTACAACAATGGAAAAAAGACGGTGTTAAACACGTTTTAAATGGAAGAACAAAACAGCAGATGCCACATTTTTATCAGTTTTATGAAGATTTCATCAAAAATAAAGAACGTTTTAACATCAAAAAAGCAACGGAGAATATAGAAATTCCGCATCTGATAATTCACGGAGATGCAGATACGTCTGTTTTGATTGAGGAAGCAGAAAATTTGCATAAATGGAATTTAAAAAGTGAATATCAAATTATTGAAAATGCAAATCATGTTTTTAATACTTCTCATCCGTGGAAAGAAAAAAAGGCGTCAAAAGAATTAGAAAGTACCATAAAACTTTGTGTAGATTTTTTGAAGTAAATACATTGTTTTAAACAAAAAAAATCGAACAGAAATGTTCGATTTTTTGGTATATTTCTATAAAATCACACGCTAATAAATAGAGTATAATAATTTAGACTAAATTACTTCTTATTTACTTCTTTAATATATTTATCTAAAGCCATCGTCATAGAAGGTGTATCTGGTGTTGGTGCTTCTATGTTACATGTTAAACCAGCTTCTGTAACTGCTTTTACTGTAGAATTACCAAATGCAGCTATTCTTGTTTCGTTTTGCTTAAAGTTTGGGAAATTATGAAATAAAGATTCGATTCCTGAAGGGCTAAAAAACACTAAAACATCATAAAAAACATCTTCTAAATCAGATAAATCACTAACAACAGTTTTATATAAATCTGCACGTTGCCAGTTTACTCCTAATTCATCTAATTCAGCAGGGATTAAAGGTTTTAATTTATCCGAAGAAGGTAATAAAAACTTTTCTGTCTTATGTTTTTTTATGAGTTTGGTTAAATCTGTAAACGTTCTTGTACCAACGTAAATTTTACGCTTTCTATACACAACGTATTTTTGCAAATAATAAGCCACGGCTTCAGATTGACAAAAATATTTCATAGAATCTGGCACTTTAAAGCGCATTTCTTCCGCAACTCTAAAAAAGTGGTCTACAGCATTTCTGCTTGTTAAAATAATTGCAGTAAAGTTCTTAAAATCAATCTTCTGTAGTCTTACATCTTTAACTGTAATCCCCTCAACATGAATAAAAGATCGAAAATCGATTTTTACTTTTTGTTTATCAGATAAATCAAAATAAGGAGAAGTTTCTGTCTTTGGTGCAGGTTGTGATACTAAAATCGTTTTCACTTTCATACGCGTTCGTTTTATAATTAAAACATCATTTTAAACAGAAGAAATAGCGGTGCTATTTCAAAGGCGCAAATGTACAAAATAAAATAAAACAACTTATTAAAAATCAGATTTTTGTTAATTACTAAATGAATTATAAATCGCACACTAAATAACAAGGCTGCAAGATAAAATAAGTAGCGTTGTTTAAAACCTGCGTATTCGCTTAAAACTATTGCTACATATAATAAAAAGGTAACTGTATGTAAGTAATTAACTTTTGACACAACAAATAAACGCACCTCTTTTTTGATTAAAAATAGGTTAAAAAGTAAGTACTCTAAAGTTCTTTTTATTACAAAATAAGATAGTAAACTTAAAAAAACAGGAACATAAGATGCAAAACTTACAGCAATTGTTGGTGAATTGTAGGTTTTAAAACTGTAAGTTAAAAGCGATAAAACAACTACAGTAAATAGAAACATTACAACTTTAAAAGGATCTAAAAAACTTGAAATTTCTTCAGATTCTGTTTCTATGTAATTGATATTAAACAAACTAAAAACACTTCCTTTTAGTCTATTAGTATCTAGTGCTTTTAATAAAACGATACTTATAAAAAGCAGCAATATTAATGCAGTGACCCAACTATTGGTAGTAATTATTTTTTCTATTGCTTGCAAGTGGTTTTCATTTCGTAATGATTAACACAAAATTAGTAATTATATAATGTATATTTGTTTACTTACTTACATATATTATTTATTTATGTCTGATACATTAGTAATCATCCCCACTTACAACGAAAAAGAAAATATTGAAGCCATAATTAGAGCTACTTTTAAGCAGAAAAAAGCGTTTCATGTTTTAATTGTTGATGATAATTCTCCCGATGGAACTTCTGAAATTGTAAAAAATCTTATTACTGAATTTCCAAAACAACTTTCTTTAGAAAAAAGAATTGGCAAAAGCGGATTAGGTACCGCTTATATTCACGGTTTTAAATGGGCAATTGCTAGAAAATATAATTATATCATAGAAATGGATGCCGATTTTTCGCACAATCCTAAAGATTTAATTCGTTTGTATAATGCATGTCATAAAAACGGTGCAGATGTATCTATTGGTTCTAGATACTCTAAAGGTGTAAATGTTGTTAATTGGCCAATGAAAAGGGTGCTTTTATCTTATTTTGCATCAAAATATGTGCGTTTTGTAACCAGAATTCCTGTTTTTGATACAACAGCAGGTTTTGTTTGTTGGAAACGGAATGTACTAGAAACCATTAATTTAGATAAAATTAGATTTGTTGGCTACGCATTTCAAATTGAAATGAAATTTAAAGCTTGGAAACATAAATTTAATATCAATGAAGTTTCTGTTATTTTTACTGATAGAACTTTAGGAACTTCTAAAATGAGCGGAAACATTGTGTATGAAGCACTTTTTGGAGTAATAAGAATGCGTTTAAAAGGCTTGCCAAAATAATGATAAACAAATTAATTTCTATTAGAACCGCAAACCTTGATGATTTAGAAACTTTGTTGCAATTTGAGCAAGGAGTTATAGAATTTGAAAGACCCTTAGATTCTTTTTTGGCAGATGGTGATCTGTTTTATTATAATATTCCGCAATTAATTACTTCAAAAAATAGTCACCTAATTGTTGGTGTTTTAAATGATGAATTAGTAGCATCCGGATATATTAGATTACAAGATTCTAAAGAATACCATAAAAATCCAAAACATGGTTATATTGGTTTTATATTTGTAAAACCGGCTTTTAGAGGCCAAAAAATTAGCAGTCTAATTTTAGAATCTTTAAAAGAATGGGCAACAAAAAAAGACCTTAAAGAGTTAAGGTTAGACGTGTATAGCAACAATATTGGCGCAATAAAAGCTTACGAACGTTTTGGATTTGCCAAAAGTTTAGTAAATATGAGAATGGATATTTAATTTTTTTAATTAGAACAGTAAAAAAATCAACAGTAAATTTCGCGAACTTTGCGAAAACCTTTGTGTAATTGCTTTTAAATAATACTAAAAATGAAGAAATCTATTTTAATAAAAAATGCAAAAATTGTAAATGAAAATACTACTTTTTTAGGTGATGTTCTCATTGAAAACGAAATTATAAAAGAAATCTCATCAGAAATAGCAGCTACGCAAAATCTAGAGGTTATAGATGCTGAAGGTAAATATTTAATTCCCGGTTTTATAGACGATCAAGTGCATTTTAGAGAACCTGGTTTAACGCACAAAGCAACTATTGCAACAGAAAGTAAAGCGGCTGTTGCTGGCGGAATTACTACTTTTATAGAAATGCCAAATACAGTGCCGCAAGCTACAACACAAGTGCTATTAGAAGATAAATTTACAATTGCAGCTAAAGATTCGTATGCAAACTATTCTTTTATGTTTGGCGGAACAAATGACAATTTAGAAGAATTATTAAAAACAGATCCAAAAAAAGTAGCCGGAATTAAGTTATTTTTAGGTTCATCTACAGGAAACATGTTAGTTGATAATGAAGAAATTTTAGAGAAAATCTTCTCATCAACCAAAATGATTATTTCTGTGCATTGTGAAGACGAAGCAACCATCAGAAAAAACACTCAAGAATTTATTGAGAAATATGGCGAGGACATTCCGTTAAAATATCATCCAATAATAAGAAGCGAAGAAGCGTGTTATTTGTCTTCATCCAAAGCAATTGAATTGGCTAAGAAAACGGGAGCAAGGTTGCATGTTTTTCATTTATCAACAGCCAAAGAAACGCATCTTTTTAGAAACGATATTCCTTTAGAAGAAAAGCAAATTACATCAGAAGTTTGTATTCATCATTTATGGTTTTCAGACAAAGATTACGAAGAAAAAGGAACCCATATAAAATGGAATCCTGCGGTAAAAACAGAAGCAGACAGATTGGGTTTATGGGAAGCTTTGTTAGATGACAGAATTGACGTTATTGCTACAGACCACGCGCCACACACTTTAGAAGAAAAAAGCAACAAGTATTTAAAAGCGCCAAGTGGTGGGCCGCTTGTGCAACATGCAATCGTTGCAATTTTAGAGAAAGTAAAAGAAGGTGTAATTTCAATTGAAAAAGCAGTTGAAAAAATGAGCCATAATCCTGCAAAATTATTTCAAATTGAAAAACGAGGTTTTATAAAAGAAGGTTATTTTGCAGATATCGTTTTAATTGATGCCAACAAACCACAAACCGTTTCTAGAGACAATTTGTTGTACAAATGTGGTTGGTCTCCTTTTGAAGGAACAACATTTTCATCAACCATAACACATACTTTTGTAAATGGAAATTTAATTTATAATAATGGTGTTTTTAATGATGAAATTAAAGGAAAACGTATCACTTTTAATCGTTAAAATGAAGAAAATAAGCTATTTGTTAATTTTTACATTCTTGTTTTCGTGCACAAGTAATACTATTCTTGAAAAACCGAAAGACTTAATTCCTAGAGACTCGATGCGGCTTTTAATTCAAGAAATGATGATTGCTTCCTCTGCTAAATACATGAAAAATAAAAACCTAGAAACTAAAGTTGAATACATGCCTTTAGTGTACGATCAATTTAAAATTGATAGTGTTCGTTTTCAAAATAGTAACTTGTATTATATGTCTAAAATAGATTTGTATCAACAAATTTTTGAAGATGCAAAAACCGCTTTAGAAAAGCAAAAAAAATTCTATAGTGATAGAAATACAAGAAGAGACTCTATAAGAAATGATTCTCTGAAAAAACTTAAAAAAGAGAAGAAAAATTTTATGACAGACGATAGTTTGGTTTTAAATAAAAAAGAATTTAAAGTTAAGAAAGATCTTTAAGGTAGTTTTTACAAATTTCTACAATTGACTTTTCTATTTTATCAAACTTAAAATTTAATGTTTTTTCTATTTTCTCTGATGAATATTCAGAAATTGCATGGGCAGATCTAGCGGAATATTTACTTAATAAAGGTTCTTTTCCTGTAATTTTTGATAAGAACCAAGCAACTCGCCAAAAGATAGTTGTTTGCCAAGATTTTATTTTCTTTGAAGGTCGTTTTTTACCAAAAGCATCCGCAATTAAAAAGAAAATTTCTTTAAACGATTTGTTTTCTGAAACTAGAATAAAACGTTCGTTTTTTATATCAGAATTCATTAATGAAATCATTGGTTTTACAACATCTTGCACAGACACAAAACCTGTAATTCCCTCTGTATAAAATAGAAGTTTGTTATATACTTGAGAAAATAATTTACTAGAGCCAGCAGACCAAAAACCACTTCCTAGAATAACTCCAGGATTAACAATTACCACATCAACGTTTTCTTGACTTGCACGCCAAACCTCCATCTCTGCACCAAATTTAGTAATAGAATAGCCACTATTATTTAGCTCTTTATTCCATTCGTCTTCTTCGGTAATAAGGTCTCCTTTTAACGAACTTCCAACAGTGGCAATAGAGCTTACATAGCACAATTTATCAATTTTTGCATCAATACAAAGATTTACAATAATTGCTGTTCCGTGAATATTTACTTTACGCATTTCTCTATAATCCTTTGGATTAAAAGAAATAAACGCCGCACAATGATATACGTGTTTTACATCAATAAAAGCAGGAATCATAGAAGGAACATCTGTAATATCAGCTAAAAACCATTCAATTTTATCGAATAAAGTTGTATCCGAAGTGTAAAAAGAAAAAACATTTTTCACCTTTTTTAAAGATGATTTTGTTCTATAAACAGCTCTAATTACATCATTTTGTAAACTTAAATGATACAATAAATGCGAACCAACTAAACCTGTGCCTCCGGTAACTAAAATCATACTGCTAATTTATGATTTTTTCATTGATAAGTTTATCTTTGCGCCGTTAAAAAGTGCATATTTTGCTTGTTTAACAATGTTTCGTTTAGGGTTTAGAAATCGATAAAAAAACTTCTACAAGCTAAGTTTAACAAACATATTTTAGAATTGAATCAATTTAAGGTAACAATGAAGAATTTTATTGAAGAATTACAGTGGAGAGGAATGTTGCACGACAGCATGCCAGGAACAGAAGAGCATTTATTAGAAGAAATGAGAAGTGCATATGTGGGTTTTGATCCAACGGCAGATTCTTTGCATATTGGTAACTTGGTTCCTATAATGTTACTAGCTCATTATCAAAGATGTGGGCACAGACCAATTGCTTTGGTTGGTGGTGCAACAGGTATGATTGGCGATCCTTCTGGTAAATCTTCTGAGCGTAATTTGTTAGATGAAACAACTTTACGACATAATCAAGAATGTGTAAAAGCGCAATTAGGTCATTTTTTAGACTTTTCTTCGGATGAACAAAATGCAGCAATTCTTGTAAATAATTACGATTGGATGAAAAATATTTCATTCCTAGAGTTTATTAGAGACGTTGGTAAACATATTACCGTAAATTATATGATGTCTAAAGATTCTGTAAAAAACAGAATTAGTTCTGAATCTTCTGAAGGAATGTCTTTTACAGAGTTTACCTATCAAATGGTGCAAGGGTATGATTTCTTGCACTTGTTTCAAAATATGGAAACCACTTTGCAAATGGGTGGTTCTGATCAGTGGGGAAATATTACAACTGGTACAGAGTTAATTAGAAGAATTGGAAACGGAAAAGGATATGCAATTACGTGTCCTTTAATCACAAAATCAGATGGTTCTAAATTTGGGAAATCTGAAGGTGGAAATGTTTGGTTAGATGCGAAAAGAACATCCGCCTATAAATTTTATCAATATTGGTTAAATACTTCGGATGAAGATGCAGAAAAGTACATTAAAATCTTTACTTTTTTAGACCAAGAAACCATTAATTCTTTAATTGAAGAGCATAAAGTAGCGCCTCATGAACGTGTTTTACAAAAACGTTTAGGAGAAGAAGTTACCAATTTAGTTCATGGAAACGAGGAATATGAAAAAGCAATTGCAGCTTCTAATATTTTATTTGGCAACTCAACTTCGGATGATTTAAAATCGTTAGATGAACAAACGTTTTTAGATGTATTTGATGGCGTTCCTCAAGCTACGGTTACAGCTGCAGATATTGCAGAAGGTTTAGATATGATTGGCGCTTTGGCTGCAAAAACAAACTTTCTAAAGTCTAATAGCGATGCCAGAAGAGCGTTAAATGAAAATGCTGTTTCTGTAAATAAAGAAAAGGTAGACGAAAATTTTGTAATTACTGCAAAAGATTTAATTGCGGATAAATATGTGCTTTTACAAAGAGGTAAAAAGAGTTATTTTTTATTGAGTGTTGAGTAAAACATAAAAAAACTATATAAAAAAAGCGTTGAATTTTAAATTCAACGCTTTTTTTATATAGATGTATCAACTTAGTTATTGCTAATTTTTATCCAATTAATATCCGCTTTTTTTTGCAATTTTTCTGCACCTTCTTTTTTCCACAATTCAAATGTATTCGTTCCCCAAGAATCGTAAAACAGGTATAATTTGCCATCTCTAATTTCGAAAGTTTTAGGATTGATGTCTACTTTTTCTCCTTTTAAACCAATTGCATATGCACAATAACCTCCATATTGAGGAACATATTTTTTAGGAGATTTTTTAAATAGTTCTAAATTATCTTTTGATGAAAACCTAAATTTTGCTCCGTCAAATTCTGTTGTAAACTCTTTATTTCCTTTTTCGGCTTTGTTATTAAAATAAGAAACAACATCATAGCCTTCTGCCACAAACCCTTGTTTGGTATTGTAATTTTGAGAAAAAAAAGTAGTAGAAATAGAAAATAATAAAAGTGTGATAAAATTTTTCATCGAGTTTTTGTTTTTAATAAAGTCGAAACCAATTAAAAAAAATTACAGAAACTTTTATTTATCTTTAGACAGCATTTTCATTAAATATTCATTTTGTTTCTCTAAAAGCTCATTGGTTTTGTTCATCAACTCAATGTTTTTAGGTGTTGCAACTGTTCTGTTTTTTGGGTCTTCCGCTTTTTTCTTCATAGAATTCATCATTTTTACAACTAGAAAAACGGTGAATGCAATAATTATAAAATCGATACCGGCTTCTATTAATTTCCCGTAACCAATGGCAATTTGTTCTAGTTTTGCCGTTCCGTCAATTAAAACAGCTTCTCTTAAAATAAACTCTTTGTTTTCCCAATTTGTGCCATCGGTCATAAAAGATAATGGTGGCATTAAAACTTCTTTTACCAAGGTATTTACCACTTTATTAAATGCAGCACCAATAATAACACCAATAGCAATATCGATCATGTTTCCTTTAACGGCAAACTCTTTAAATTCTTCTAATAATTTAAATTTCATAGTTTCTTTTTTCTTTGCTACTATAGCACCATCAAATTACAACCTCTAATATCAGAATTATCAAAACGGCCAATAATTTCAAACGATCCGTCTTCGTAAACTTTCCCTAAATCTTGCGTAGCAATAAATGAGCAAGAATTGTAGTTTGCCAAATCGATTATATTAATTCCGCCAGCTTTTTCTGTTGGTAAAATAGTTAAAGCGTCTTCGGTGTCTCTTGTTAAAATTTTCATCCAAGGCGGCGTTTCAAAAATGCCATTTGCTTTAGAATACGCCTGACTTAATAATTCTGTCATTCCGTATTCTGAGTGAATTTTAGCTACTCCAAAACCATCTTGCAACAATTGGTGCAGCTCGTTTCTAATGAGTTCTTTTCTTCTACCTTTCATGCCACCAGTTTCCATTACAATGGTGTTTTTAAGTTTGAATTGGTATTTTTCAATTAAATCTAATAATGCAAAAGAAACACCTATTAGTAGTATTTTTCGTCCGTTTTTATCAAGATTTATGAGTTTTTTTGCTAATTCATCTAAATTGTTGAGGTAAAAACCGCTTTCAAAATTTTTAGATTTTGCAATTAAATCATCTACCATAAAAACCAAAGAAGAACCGTCTCTTTCTAAATAATTTGGCAATAAAGCGAGCACCGTATATTCTTCAATATTTCCGTAAAAATTGGCAAATCCTTTTAAATAACTTTCTTTGTAAAGGTTAATATCCGTTACAAAATGTTTGCTTGTAATGCTACCTGTTGTTCCAGAACTTGTAAATGTTTCTTGAACTTCACTTAAAGAAGAAAGTACTTTTCTGCTCTTAAAAAACTGAATTGGTAAAAACGGAATTTCTTCAATTTTTGTTATATCAGAAGGATGTTTGTTAATTAAATCGCAAAAAGATCGATACACTTTATTGTTTTTAAACTGATGTTTAAAAACTTCAAGTGCAGTTTTAGTAAACTGCTCAGTAGACTTTATGTTGAAAATAGTTTCTTGCATAGAATATTGCAAAAATAAGATTATTATACGCAACCTTTTTATTCTTTTTGTATCTTATAAGTAAATAACTCAATGCTATGATAAATAAGGGAAATTTAATTTTAATAAAACTTTTATGTATTGTTTTTGTATTTCAATCATGTACTTCTAATATTGAGGAAGAAAAAAAATTTGATACCGTTACAAATGGTGAAACTTTTATAAAAGCGAATAATAAATTTGCTTTTGATATTTTTAAAAAAGTTTCAAATCTAGAAACGAAAGAAAACACGATGATTTCTCCTGTTAGTTTATCATTAGCTTTAGCAATGACCTATAATGGTTCTGAAGGTGTAACAAAAGCAGCGTTTGAAAATACTTTAAATTATTCTAATTTTGACGCCGCAGAAATTAACACGATAAATAAAGAAATTATTCATCATTTAGCTTCAAGTTCTTCAGGTTCCTTATTTGAAATTGCAAACTCAATTTGGGTTAAAAAAGAATTTTTAGTAAAAGAAGACTTTTTAGACGTAAACAAGAATTTTTACAACGCAGAGGTTAGAAATTTAGATTTTTCTGACATTAATTCATTAAACATTATTAACGATTGGGTTTCTGATAAAACGAATCAAAAGATTCCTAAAATCTTAGAAAAAATAAATTCGTTAGATGTTATGTTTCTTATAAATGCGCTCTATTTTAAAAGCGATTGGAAATATACTTTTAATGTAAAAGATACAGAAGACGCTCCTTTTTATGGAGAAAATAGTACACAAAGTGTAAAAATGATGAATCTTACTAATGATTTATCTTTTTATGAAAATGAGCATTTTATGGCGGTAAAACTACCTTACAAAAATGATAAATATACAATGACTCTTTTTTTGCCAAATGAATCTAAAACAACTTCTGATATTTTAGAGGTATTAAATATTGAAAAATGGTATGCATGGAATACTCTTTTTTCTACAAAGGAAGTCGTATTAAAAATGCCGAAATTTAAGTTTTCTTACGAAAAATTATTAAACAACTCCTTGATAGATTTAGGATTGGGCAATGCTTTTTCTGCGGATGCAAATTTTAAAGGAATTAGCAACGAAAACCTTTCTGTTTCTTTTGTAATTCAAAAAACATTTATAGAAGTAAATGAAAAAGGTACAGAAGCTGCCGCTGTAACTGCTGTTGGTATTTCTACAACATCCATAGATCCTTCAAAAAAAGTAATGACATTAAACAAACCTTTTTTGTTTTCTATCACAGAAAACGAAACCGGTTCTATCTGCTTTATTGGTAAAATAGGAATGCCTAAAAATGACAATTAAAATGAAATTTAAACATCTTTTTTTATCAGTTATTATATTTGTTTCCTGTGTAGATAATTCAGATAAAATAACCGTTTGTAATACAATAAATCCGCTTGAAGAGTTGGTTTGGTTAAAAGAAATTAAAATAGGTTTTGAGCAATCATCATTCTTCTCAAAAAAGAAAATTATACAATATACATATCAAAATAAAAGTGTTTTTTTAATTGATATTTGCAATAATTGCGCAGATAATTTAACAGCTGTTTATAATTGTACCGGAAATGTAATTTGCGAATTTGGAGGAATAGCAGGTGTAAATACGTGTCCTGATTTTGATAAATACGCAACTAACGAAATTCTTTTATGGGAAAATTAAACATAAAAAAAGCACTAATTTTTACACTATTTGTGTTTTCTTTTATTTTTTGTACTGATAATAAAGAGGTTATTGATTTACAAAACAAGCAGGTTATTATAGATAACAACCGCTATAAAGAGTCAGAAACTGATAATTATACAATTTTAGATGCGCGGTTAATTGGTGATGTAATTACCATAAAAATAAGTAGTGGTGGTTGTAGCGGAATTTCTTGGAAAGCGGCACTAATTGATGCTAATGAAATATTAGAATCTAATCCTGTACAACGCAATATAAAATTATCCCTAGAAAATACTGAAATGTGTTTTGCAATTGTTGAGAGAGAATTTACCTTTAACATTAAAGTTTTAAAGGAAGGTTTATCTAGCGTAAATTTAAATTTAGAAGGATGGAATACTCAAATAAACTATAATTAAAATGAAAAAAATAATACTTTTTTTGCTGCTAAGCGTGTGCTTTTTTTCTTGTGAAAAAAACACAGAAATTGAAAACACGATTCAGGGTAAATGGAATGTTGTACAAATTATAGGCGGTTTTTCTCCGGCAAAAAATTATGAAGAAGGAGCGTTTACTTGGTTCTTCGATTTGGATAATAAAACAGTTACAATTAATAATAAAGATGTTTTTAATACGCTATATGCCCCAACATTTACAAATGATCAAGGTGGTGTTTACACTTTTGATATTAGTACAGAAAATAAAGTAGATTACTTACTTGTTGATAAAAGAAAAGGAACTATTACACTAACCGATTCTGAATTAACGATTGATTTTGGTATTGCCTTTGACGATATTGCCTATATTTTTAAACGATAAATTATGAAAAAAGCACTACTTCTTTTAACTATGTTTTTTGTAGTAATAGCTTGTGAAAATAACAATTTACAAGAAAATGAAAAGACTTTATATGTTGCTTCTAAAAAGGTAGATTGTATGGGTCTTTTTTCTCAAGAATGTTTGATGGTCAAAGAAAAGAATCAACAAAACTGGGAATATTTTTACGATTCAATTGTTGGGTTTACTTACCTAGAAGGATTTGAATATGAAATTCTAGTATCAGAAAAAAGAATTGAAAACTCGCCGCAAGATGCATCATCAATAGAAACCACATTAATTAAAGTAATTTCAAGAACCGAAAAAACATCTAAAAACTTACCTAACTAAAAAATATATAATCATGAAACTAAGAATCATTTTGTTTGTATGTATTGCAACTACACTTTTTTCTTGCGAAAGCAACGAAATAGAAATAGATACTAATAATTTATTATATGGATCGTGGGTAAGCCCAGAATACGATTCTGAAACCACCACTTTTAAAAGAGGCGCTAATTTACCAAAAGAAGCGTACGGAGTTTCTTTTAACAAAGAGGGTGTTTTTAAAGAAAAAACCTCTGGTTGGTGTGGCACGCCACCTTTAACCTTTTTTGAGATCGAGGGCACTTTTCAATTAGAAAACACACTTATTAGCATTTCTACTCATAGTTACCCAACAAATTATGCTTGGAGAATTATATCATTAACAAAAGAAGAATTAGTTATTAAAAGAGAGTTAACTCAACAAGAAATTGAGCATAGTGCGTTAATAGATTTGTATGTAGAAATTGAGAACTTAACCTACGCAGAATCTTGCTTAAATGATTTAGATTGGACTTTTGCTCCTTATGGTGCTAAAGCTTGTGGCGGTCCTAAAGGATATATTCCGTATTCTAAAAGTATTGACACGGTTTCATTTCTTCAAAAAATAGAAAAGTATACAGAAGCAGAAAAAGAATACAACATTAAATGGGGCATTATTTCGGATTGTAGTTTAGCCGCTTCACCAAAATCAGTAGAATGTCAAAACGGATATCCAACACTTATATATTAATAAAAAATAAAGATGATGTTTAAAAAAATACTAACCTTTTGTTTTGCAATCGTTACATTAAGTTCTTGTTTAAATAATAATGAACCTAGTTATACTTTTGAGTTTTTACCTATTGATGAAGCCATTGTACCTGCAAGTTTTAAGTTTGGTGAGAGAGATACAATTGCCATTAAATATACTTTAAATAATGGCTGTTATTCTTTTGATAATTTATACTACGAATATCAAGACACAGTAAGAGTGGTTGCAGTAAGAGCTTTGTTGTCTTTAGAGAATGCTTGTACGTTAAATATTAGACAAGAAGAATATAAGTTTGTTGTAAATGTTACTCAAAAAGAAGATTATCTTTTTAAATTTTGGAAAGGGAAAGATAGCAACGGAGAAGATACTTTTGAAGAAATAGTGGTTCCTGTAAATTAAACTTATCAATCTAGAAAAACTCATAGAAGAGTGCTGTGAACAAAATCTTACAGCACAATCTAAAGTATATCAGTTATTTGCTGGTAAGCTGTTTCCTGTTTGTTTAAAATATTCTAGAAATTATCAAGATGCAGAAGATACTTTACAAGATAGTTTTCTAACAATTTTTGATAAAATAAAACAATATAAAAGTAAAGGCTCTTTTGAAGGATGGTTAAAACGGATCGCTATAAATACGGCACTTCAAAAGTATAGAAAAAAAGAACCTTTATATATTAAAAGTAAGGAAGTAGAAACGCTAGATTTAGAAGAGGAGAGTTTTGAAAATGTTGATTTTGATGTAAACTTTTTGCTAGAGTTAATTCAGAAATTACCAGATAGATACCGCTTAGTTTTTAACCTCTATGTTTTAGATGATTACACTCACAAAGAAATTGCCCAAATGCTGAGAATCTCTGAAGGAACTTCTAAATCGAACCTTTCTAGAGCAAGGTATATTTTAAAAAAGCAATTAGAAGCTCATCAACAAAAAACAGTCTAAATGTAATGAAAGAACAGAAAAACATAGACAAATTATTTCAGGATAAATTAAAAGTTTTTGAGGTGATGCCAAACGAAAAAGTTTGGGACGCTACCAAAGCAACGCTTCAAAAAAAGAAAAAAAAAGTGCTGCCAATTTGGTGGATGTCTAGTGGTGTTGCGGCTATCCTTATTTTGGGTTTTTTGTTGTTTCCTGTAAATTATATTAACAATAAAATAGAACCATTGCCAGAAAATGTGGTTACAAAACCTAATACAGAAAAATACGAAATAGAACGTAAAAAAGAGGTAGAAACGGTTATTGTTAAAAGTGACAAAGTTGATACAAAGAACACAGAAACGGCTGCGAATGTTATTAAAAGTAAAATTAGAAAAACAGCTACAAAAATAACTTTATTAAGCTACAAAAAACAGCAAAAACTGTTTACCAACATGGTCAAAAAACAAAACCCTCAAGTTGATAATTCTTTAAATGATATTATTAGTTTTACTCAAAATAACAATATTACAAGTGATAAAAAAAACACAATTAATAGGGAAGAAAAAATTGAGAATTCAATTAATGTCATAAAAAAAGAAGAAAACAAAACCCACCTTAAAAAGCTTGACTTATTAGCTGCTGTTGCAGAAAACACCAAAGAATTAAAAGAAGATAAATTACAGAAAAAATGGGCTGTTTCTCCTGTTTTAGGAATTATTGGTTCTAATTCATTCTCAAAAAAATCTCCTCTAGATAGTAATTTGGATGGTTCTACAAAAGGAAATAAAAGTGTTTCTTATGGTGTACAATTCACTTATAAAATCAATAATAAATGGTCTTTTCAATCGGGTGTTCACTTGCAAGAAATACAGTATTCAAACAACAATATTGCTGTTGTAACATCAAATTCAAAGGCTTCTAACATCAATTTTAATTCAGGAAGTCAATTTATATTAAATAGTACTACAAGAGAATCTTTTGATGCAAATTTATTAAATCTAAATACTGTAAGTTTTAACGGAAATATGCGTCAAAACTTTGGGTATATAGAAATTCCTTTAGAAATTAAATATAATTTATTTGAAACTAACAAAATAGAAACCCAAATTGTTACTGGTTTTAGTTCGCTATTTTTAAATAAAAATGAAGTTTTTTTAAATACCTCAAATTTTCAAAATACAGGAGAAGCAAATAATTTAAACGGTCTTAATTTTAGTGGAAATTTAGGAATAGATTTTAAATATCTTTTTAATAAAAGATGGTCATTGCAATTAAACCCAATGTTTAAAACACAGCTAAATACGTATAATAAAAACTCTAATGGATTTCAGCCTTATTTTATTGCTGTTTACACAGGTATTAATTATCGTTTTTAAATTTTTACCGCCTATATTAAATATTAACGAGTTCAACAATGATAGTCAACAAGTTATCGAAATAAACAACTAGATACTTAAACAAACAGTACTTTTGGGTATTGATTTTTAATAATATTAACATTTCATTAAATAAAATGTCGCTATTTTTGTTTAATTAATAGTTGTTTTTTGTAAACAATAAATAATAAAATTTAACTCCCTACAATAATGAAACTTAAACTCTCTACATACAGAACCTTTAGCGGCACTAAACAAGTTGTTGAAATTATCAGAAAAAAAGAAACACAATGGTTAATTTATGAAGATGATAAACCTAAGTTTTTTGTAGACTTTTTTGATTTAGAAAAAGAATCGAACTCAATGATGAATAGCTTGGTTTTGTGTGGTAAAAGAACAATAGAAGAGGTTTTAGAATTGATAAATAAAAGAAATAATATTAATTTATCGATTCCGGTAATTTCAAAATTAGGCATAAAAAAGAGATTAAAATCAGAAGTTATTGAACTTTCTTTAGAGTCTTTGCCAGAAAAATGGCTCGATTATTCTTTGTAGATTTTTAAAATTAATTCACCTTTATCATTCATAGAAGCTCGGTACATGCCTGCGGTATTAAATTCAAAAGACATATTGCCTTTTTTATCCAAAGCCACAACACCGCCTGTACCGCCCAATTTTGTTAGTTTATTTTGTATAACATCTGTGGTTGCATCTTTTAACGTTTTTTGTTGATATTCCATTTGAGCAGAAATATCGTAGGCAACTTGAGTTCTAATAAAATATTCTCCCCATCCGGTAGATGAAATTCCGCATGTTTTGTTATTTGCATACGTTCCAGAACCAATAATTGGTGCATCGCCAATTCGTCCCCAACGTTTATTGGTCATTCCGCCAGTAGACGTTCCAGCAGCAATATTTCCTTTTTTATCCAAAGCAACGCAGCCAACGGTTCCGAATTTGCTATTTTTTATATCAGCATCATAAAAAGCAGCTTTTTTATCATCATGATCAAGTTCCGTTTTTTCTCTGTCTTTAATTCTTTGTAAAGATTTAAAACGTTTTTCAGTATAAAAATAACTAGGATCTACAATTTCTAAGCCTTTTTTTTTTGCAAAAACAGATGCTCCTTCGCCAGAAAGCATTACATGCTCTGAGTCTGTCATAATTTTTATGGCTAATTCAATCGGACTTTTTACATTTTTTACTCCGGCAACAGCGCCAGCATTCAAGGTTTTTCCATCCATAAAAGAAGCATCCAATTCATTGGTGCCTTCATTTGTAAAAACAGCTCCTTTTCCTGCGTTAAATAAAGGTGATTCTTCCATTACCTGAATCGTTTTTAGAACAGCATTTTGACTTGTTCCTCCATTTTTTAAAATTGTATAACCAACTTTTACAGCCTCTTCAAGTTTTGCTTTGTATTCTGCTTCTAATTCATCAGACATGTTTTCTTTTAAAATAGTGCCGGCACCTCCATGAATTATAATTGCAAACTCGTTTTGTTGTACTTCCGTATTTATTTCTTCGGATGAGTTTGTCGTTTCATTTTTACATCCAAATAAAAGCATTAATAAGATAAAAAGAGATAGAAATGTTTTCATTACGTTGTTGTTTAATATTTAACAAGTTTAATTGTTTTTGTTTAATTTATATATGTCTTAAATTATTCGTAAATTCGTACATCGAATATAAACAACAAAAACGAAACAGCAAAATGACAGATTTTGGAATTAAAGAAGCACTAAAAACGTTAGGCCTAAAAGATATAAATGAAGGAACTTCTACAGGTTCTAACAATTTTTCTAATGGCGAATTGATAGAAAGTTATTCTCCAGTTGATGGAAAACTGATTGGAAAAGTAAGAGCAACTTCAAAAGAAGACTATGAAAAAGTGATGGAAACAGCTACAAAAGCGTTTAAATCATTTAGAAACATGCCTTCTCCACAAAGAGGAGAAATTGTACGTCAGTTTGGTAACAAATTAAGAGAATTAAAAGAACCTTTAGGAAAATTAGTTTCTTATGAAATGGGAAAATCTTTGCAAGAAGGTTATGGAGAGGTTCAAGAAATGATAGATATTTGTGATTTTGCTGTTGGATTATCACGTCAATTAAATGGGCAAGTAATTCCGTCGGAAAGACCAGGACACGTAATGAGAGAACAATGGCATCCAATTGGGGTTGTTGGTATTATTTCTGCTTTTAATTTTCCAGTTGCAGTTTGGGCTTGGAATACCGCTTTAGCTTGGATTTGTGGCGATGTTTGTGTTTGGAAAGGTTCTGAAAAAGCACCTTTATGTACGGTAGCTTGTCAAAACATTATTGCAGGCGTTTTAAAAGAAAATAATTTACCAGAAGGTATTTCTTCTATTATAAATGGAGATTATAAAGTAGGTGAAATGATGACTACGGATACTAGAATTCCGTTAATTTCTGCAACTGGATCTACAAGAATGGGAAGAATTGTTGGTACTACTGTTGCACAACGTTTTGGAAAATCTTTATTAGAATTAGGAGGAAACAATGCGATTATTATTACACCAACTGCAGATTTAAAAGTAGTGGTTCCTGGCGCTGTTTTTGGTGCTGTAGGTACTTGTGGGCAACGTTGTACATCTACAAGAAGATTAATTATTCACGAATCTGTGTATGATAAAGTAAGAGATGCCATTGTTGGTGCTTACAAACAAATCAAAATAGGAAATCCTTTAGATGAAACGAAACATGTTGGGCCGTTAATTGATAAGGATTCTGTAAATACGTATTTAGCCGCTATCGAAAAAGCGAAAGCTGAAGGTGGTAATGTATTGGTTGAAGGTGGTGTTTTAACTGGCGAAGGATTTGAGTCTGGTTGCTACGTAAAACCAGCAATTATTGAAGCTGAAAACCATTTTGAAATTGTACAACATGAAACTTTTGCACCTATTTTATATTTAATGAAATATTCTGGTGAAGTAGAAAATGCAATTGAAAAGCAAAACGGAGTTGCGCAAGGTTTATCTTCTGCAATTATGACGAATGAAATGAAGGAAGCTGAGAAGTTTTTATCGTATGCTGGTTCAGATTGTGGAATTGCAAACGTAAATATTGGAACATCTGGTGCAGAAATTGGTGGTGCTTTTGGTGGTGAAAAAGAAACTGGTGGAGGTAGAGAATCTGGTTCTGATGCTTGGAAAGTTTATATGCGTAGACAAACAAACACCGTAAATTATTCAGACGAATTACCTTTAGCACAAGGAATTAAATTTGATCTTTAAAAAGTTCTAAGCTTTTTGTAAAAATAGAAAAACCCAACTTTTTAAAGTTGGGTTTTTTATGCTTTAGAATTTATTTCTAAAATTAACTTTGGTTAAAAAATAAAAAATTTATTTTTTAAGTTCAGTTTCTAAAATTTCTACAACTTCAAGATCAAAAATTAAATCTTTACCTGCTAAAGGATGATTACCATCAATAACAATACTTTCTTCTTTAACTTCAACAACCATTAAATTCATTTCTTGGCCGTCTGGTGTTTTAGAAACAAGACCCATTCCAACTTCTGGCGTCATATCTTGAGGAAGTTCACTTTTTTGCACTTCTTGTATTAGATCTTTATTAATTTCTCCATACGCTTCCTCTTTAGCAATTGTAATGGTTTTTTTCTCTTTTACTTTCATATCGATCAACCCTTTTTCAAAACCAGGTATTATCTGTCCTTGTCCTAACGTAAACTCTAATGGTTCTTTTCCTTCAGAACTATCAAAAATTTGTCCATCAGATAACTTACCTGTATAATTTACTTTCACTGTGTTGTTTTCTTTGACTTGAATCATCATACTATGTTATTTAATTTTTAAAAATATTTTTCGCATAATTCTTACGCAGCAAACATTTTAATTTAAACTTATACTAAGATTAGCCGCGAAAATCAAGCCAAAAACAGCAAAAACAGGAATGAAATTTTATAAATTGATGTTTTGATCATTTTAAAATGTAAAAATAGGCACGTAGCCCTTTGATGAACTCAAAGTATCATATTTTTCGCCTTTTTTAAAATAACTGTTTAAAAAAGAATCTAATCAGCAAGTATGTCAGTTAAAGTAAAAAAATAGTGAGCATTTGCGCCAACTCCGTAAAAAAACAAAGAGTAGTTTTGGTTGCAAAGTAGTCTAAATACCTAAAAATAGTGTGAAAAGGAAGTTTAAAAGGTTGTTTTTATAGGATTTAATTTTTCTTATAAAATTAAACTATCTTTAATTTATTAAGTCTAAAGCTCATGAAATCAATACACATACAACATTTATATAACAGGATTGGTTTTGGTATTACACCAAAAGAATTGAAGCGTTTGGCTAAGAAAAGTAAAAAAAATGTGATCAATGAGCTATTTAATTCTTCTAAGAAAATAACTCCTTTAACTATTGATATTTCTTTTTTAAAGGACATAACTGCACAAGATTATAAGGATAAACAAAAGCAAAGAGAGCTTCAAAAAATTAGCAGACAAAAAGTACATGAATTTTCTGTTGCCTGGGTGTATAGATTGATGAATCCTTCTGAAATTTTACGTGAAAAAATGACGTTGTTTTGGACAAATCATTTTGTCTGCGAAAATAAAAACATCTTATTTATTCAAGAGTATAATAATGTTTTGCGTACAAATGCGCTGGGCAATTTTAGCGATTTTACAAAAATCGTTTCAAAACAAGCTGCAATGTTGAATTACCTTAACAACAAACAGAATAAGAAAAAAAGCCCGAACGAAAATTTTGCGCGCGAATTAATGGAGCTTTTTACATTAGGTCAAGATAAGTACACACAAACTGATATTAAAGAATCTGCAATAGCTTTTACAGGCTATGTTCATAATTTTAAAGGAGAAGTTATTCTAAGAAAAAAAGATCATGACGAAAATGAGAAAACTTTTTTAGGAAAAACAGGTAATTTTAATGGTGATGCTATTATTGATATTATCCTAGAAAAGGAGCAATGTGCTAAATTTATATCAGAAAAAATATACAGTTATTTTGTAAATGAAAAGATTAATAAAAGTCATGTAGAAGAAATGACAGCTGTTTTTTATAAAGAGTATAATATCGAAAAATTAATGCGTTTTGTGTTGCTTTCTGAGTGGTTTTATGCGGATGAAAATATTGGTGTAAAAATAAAATCGCCAATAGAATTTATTGTGGGCATTAACACAATTGTGCCTTTTACTTTTGAAAAAGAGCAACAAATTTTGTTAGTTCAGAAATTATTAGGTCAGGTTTTAATGAGTCCGCCAAATGTGGCAGGCTGGAAAACAGGCAGAAATTGGATTGACAGCAATACCATTGTTACGCGCTTGCGATTGCCATCGGTTTTACTAAATAATGCAGAAATTACATATTCTGATAAAGGAGACGAAGAATCTACAGATGCTAATTTTGACGAAAAAAAATTACGAAGAAAAGCATTTATCAAAACAAAAACAGCTTGGAAAACCTTTGATGAAAACTATAAAAACAGTTCTCATCAAGAATTAATGCAACAAGTAATTACCACAAAATTAAA
This sequence comes from Polaribacter glomeratus, assembly GCF_002954665.1. Taxonomy (GTDB): domain Bacteria; phylum Bacteroidota; class Bacteroidia; order Flavobacteriales; family Flavobacteriaceae; genus Polaribacter; species Polaribacter glomeratus. The sequence continues at coordinate 764,103 of NZ_MSCM01000002.1, forward strand.
TGCAGGTACAGCACAAATGCTACTGAACAATATGCAAATGCCCAAGCAAGATTTTTGTGTACAATTAATGAGTTTGCCAGAATATCAACTTTGTTAACCTCTCAACAGCGCCCTAGAAAACAAACCTAAAACTATGAAACGTAGAGATTTTTTAAAACAAACCACATTTGCATCGGGCATGTTTTTTGTTCCGCAATTTTTAAAAGCTTTTGAGAACAATCCAACCAAAACGTTTAGCAATAAAAAAGTGGTGATTATTCAGTTAAAAGGTGGTAATGACGGTTTAAATACAGTTGTGCCTTTTAACAATGATATTTATTATCAGCAAAGAAGTACAATTGCAATCAATAAAAAGGATCTTCTTAAAATTTCTGATGAAGTTGGTCTTCATAAAAGTTTACAGCCTTTACAAAACTTGTACGATAAAGGTTTTGTAAGTATTATCAATAACGTGGGCTATCCAAATCCTAATTTATCGCATTTTAGAGCTACGGATATTTGGCAAACGGCAAGTGATAGTAATGAATATTTGCAAAATGGTTGGGTTGGTAGATATTTAGATTATACCAAAGGAAACCCTTACAATGCTATAGAGGTTGACGAAAGTTTGTCTTTAATGTTGAAAGGAAGAACGCAAAATGGTTTGGCAATTACAGATCCTAATTTATTTTATAAATCGATGCGTGAACCTTTTTTTAATAATGTGGTGCAGAGTTATAAGGATCCGCATTTAAACGAGCATAATTTGGGGTATTTATACAATACTATGATTGATGCAAAATCATCAGCAAAATATATTTTAGAAAAAACAAAAGCGAAATCAACGGTTGCAGAGTATCCTAAAAATATTTTTGGGAAACAGTTAAAAACCATTGCCGGTTTTATAAATTCAGGTTTAGAAACCCAAGTTTATTATGCGGGTTTAAGCGGATTTGATACACACGCAAATCAAGCAAATACGCAAGAGCGATTGTTAAAAATTTATGCAGAAAGCATGGAGGTTTTTGTAAATGATTTAGAAAAAAACAATGCTTTTGACGATGTTATTATTCTTACTTTTTCTGAGTTTGGAAGACGTGTAAAACAAAATGAATCTAAAGGTACAGATCATGGAGCTGCGAACACTGTTTTTGTAGTTGGTAAAAATTTAAAGAAACAAGGTTTGTATAATAACTTGCCTAATTTGGGCGATTTGGATAAAAACGGAAACTTAAAATATGAAATTGATTTTAGAGAAATTTATGCTACAATTTTAGACAAATGGTTACAAGTTGATGACGTTGCAATCTTAAATAAATCGTTTTCTAAATTGGATTTTATTTAGTTCTTAATTTTTGGTGATTAAATTATTGCTTCTAATAATTCTGTTATATTTAATTGAATACTCGTTTAAGAATTACAATTTAGTGCTATCTAAAATCAACTGTTGTATATTGCAAGTATAAACGATTATTATGAAATTAAATTTATTGTCTTGCGATTCTCAGCGACCAGATAAAAGAGCGATTGCTAAATGTATTGCAGAAGTTTCATCTAATATTTCGGAAAGCTTGTCAAATGAACTTACAGATATTCTCTTAGAAGGAGATGCTGTTGATATAGAAGTAACAGATAAAAATGCTGGTTCTGCGCTTAGAGCTTTGCGAAAACTAGATATCGATTACGAAATTATTGAATAATTTTTAAAATTTGTTTTATTTCGTATTCATTTTATTAAAAAAGCGATTAATTTTTTTGGCTTCTTTATTTAAAACCTTAAGTAAATTCTAGCCATACTTCACTTTTCTAATAACACGTATCGCCTCTTTGTATTTAATGTATGTAGTTTTATCTTCTAAATTTCGCATATAATTCTTTGCCTTTTTAAGTTGATTTGCTGCATCTAAAAATCCATTTAAAAAACAGATTAAATAATTGGTTGGCAACCTAAACACATCCTCATGTTCTAGAACAGAAAGCGGAGTCTCATTTATAATTTTAGAAATAATTTTGTTGCTGTTTGTATAAATATGATTCATAACGATTTCATCATATTTTGGTGGCTTAAACAAAAATTCAGTAACAATATCATGTTTACCATTATCTTTAAAGTTAATGATCGTTTTTTCTAAAGGATAATACGTTTCACTGGCGTCAATACCTAATAATATAAATTCTGTTATTATAAAAGAATGACTGTTATAACTGATTTGAACATCATCCAAAGCAGAAAAAAACAATCTAACTTGTTCATTAATCAACTCAATATCTACTCTAGAAAAATATTCTTCTTGGTTGATGATTTTCTTTTCTCCAGCCCAACACAGTACAAATTGTTCGTTAAAAACTTTGTATTGAGGATTGTTTGCTGGTTTATGATTGTTTATAAAATCGAAGACTCCGTTTAAAGTAAGTTCAATATTGTTTCTTGCGTTATTTTCAATGGATTCTACTATTGATTTATTGGTGTTTTTTAATTCAAAAGTTGTCTTCAAAAAAGGCATTGAATTACTTCCTTTTCTATGAAAAAGGGTTCCTTTTTTATACTTCCAAGTGTTTTTTAAAAAAGAGGTTATTTGATTATTTGGGTGAATAGTAACCAAACCAACTACTTTGTGCCTTGGTAACCTTGGAAAAGGTACATTTTCGTACTGAATTTTAGGCGGATTTACCAAATACGCATTTACTAAATTTTGAATTTTACTATCATCGTAAAAATCGACGCCAAGAATTTTATTTTCTTCATCTTCTATACCAATTACGATGTAAGAATTGTTTTCTGGATTGGAGTTGGAAAGCGCACAAATATGTTTTAGAAACTTTGCCTTTCCTTCTTTATTACTTAAAGATAATTTTTGCTTTTTATCATAAAAACTATTCTCATCATTTTGAGAAAGTAGGTTTTTGATCAAAAGTCTTTTGTTAATCACTAATTATTATTTATTGGCATTCGTGTTATTCAAACTTTGTACTTTTTGCTTCTGATTTTTAAATTTAGATGATTGGTTAAATAAATTACTTGCGTCTAAATCTATTTTTTATTCATAATAGTTGCACTCGCTTGGGCCGACGGATACACAACTAAATCCTCAATATTTACATGATAAGGTCTCGTTATTACAAAATGAATAATATCTGCAATATCTGCTGCTTGTAAAGCTTTATAGCCTGTGTAAACTGTTTTTGCTTTTTCTGTATCACCTTTAAAACGAACTTCAGAAAACTCGGTTTCTACAGCACCAGGGTGAATTGCGGAAACACGAATGTTATATTTGTTTAGATCGATTCTCATGGCTTTATTTAAAGCGTCTACGGCGTGTTTAGAAGCACAGTATACATTTCCGTTAGGATATACTTCTTTTGCGGCAATTGAACCTATATTTACAATAAAACCATCATTATTTTTTATCATTTGTGGAATGATTGCCTTAGAAACATACAACAAACCTTTTACATTAATGTCTAACATAGCATCCCAATCATCTAAATCGCCATCTTGAATGCTAGATAACCCATGCGCATTACCAGCATTGTTAATTAAAATATCAATATTCTTAAATTTATCTGGAAGTGATGCAATAGCAGCAGATACTTCGTCTCTTTTAGAAACATCAAACTGTAGAGTAGTTACTTCTGTTAAATCGCTTAATAATTCTTGAAGTTTATCTAATCTTTCGCTTCTTCTGCCGCAAAGAATTAAACGGATGTTGTTTTTGGCAAATAATTCTGCAGTTGCTTTACCAATACCCGAAGTTGCACCGGTTATAAATGCTGTTTTTCTCATTTGTTATCTTTTAATTAGGATGATTTTTTTATGAACTGGTACTTTTAAATATCAGTTTTATAAAAAATATAAATCTTATCATAAAAGTATAAAAACAACTTGTTTTATGCTACGAAACACTATTTTATTTTCTTAGTTATAAGCAAAGAAAAAACCGTCCTCCTCAGGACGGTTCTTCTTTCAATTGGTTATTGAGAAATAACCAACCAAAAATCAACTAACCAAACTTATTTTAAATATTTTCTAATCTTCTAACCTTTGTCTTTCTTTCTACTTTAGTACGTTTTCTATTGTTATTCCTTACAGTTGGTATTTCGGTTTTAACATTTTTTTCACTTTTTAAGTATGGTAAAAAACCATATCCTTTAAAGTCGTACGTTGTCTTTGAGCTTATATGATATAAACGAATGTTATTTTCATTTGTAACGCTTAACTCGAACTCTTCTATATCTCCACCATCATAATTAAGTGTTAAAATTTTTAGGTCTTCATAACCCGTAACATCAAACACTTCATATCCTCCTACATAACTCCATCTTATATAATCAATTTGTGTGCCAAAGTTGTCTTTTGAACTCCTAAATGTTGTTATGTTATTTGGTGTAAACTCTAGGTAATTTTCATCATCAAAGTTATTTGGAGTTCCGTCTCTAGTCTCTATTTTTCCCCAAGCTTCATATTCTTGTAAAAAATACTCTATATTTTCATAAAATAGTTTGTCGTAATTAAAATTTCTAATACTATATCCTATTAAATAATAGCTTACATTTTGTCTTCGGTTATATAATATAATTTCATTATTTGATAAAATTGTTACTTCAAAATCGTTTGCACCATTTAAATCATGATTTGTTTCTAACAGACCATTAAAAGTATTGTAAGTTCCAACATCAATTCCTAAACCATTTCCTGTTCTACCAATAGCTACAATATTATTATTTGCGTATAGAATACCGTTTAAAAACGATAGGGTAAAAGCTCTAGAAACAAAAGGAATATCTCCGTTACCTGAAGTTCTATGATAATCTACATACCATAAATCATACTCAGATACTACTTCTTCTAAAGTTGGTTGATACTCATTATAAGAATCTTGATAAACTGTTGTACAAGAATTTAGAAGAGTTCCTGTAATAATAATTGCGAAAAGTAATTTTAGAGTCTTCATAAGCTTCCAGTTTATAAGTTACGCTTATATATATTCAATATGTGTGCCAAAAAATAGTAAACACTAATAATTAAATTTTAACTATTTGATATCATTGTCTTTACGTGTAGAAGGATAAAATATAGATTTCCCTTTTTTGATAGATTTTACTTTAAAGTACTTCGTTTTTCCTTTTACGATGTAGCTAATTATTGCTTCATTTTGTTTCAATTCGTAAGGAAATTTTTTAATAGCAGTAACAGTATTATTTATTTCTTCGGATGCATTTTTTGCTAAAGTTACACTTGTTTTTTTTGACGTCATAAAATTAGCAGCTATAAATTTTTTGTCTTTGGTTTTACTACTTTCTAATATAGCTGTTTTTTCTAAAAAGAAGATGCTATCAAATTTTATAGGATAAAGAGCAGTATATGAAATGTTAACAGTTATACCTTTATTTCCTGGTACGCCACCAGTCCAATTATTATATATAGCAGACGTAATTGCAAATGGCGGATTTTCTTCAAACTTGGTACTGCCACATTGAGAAAGTAGAGTAGTAGTTATAAGTATTGCTAAAATTTTTAGTGTCTTCATTTTTTTTGTTTTTTGTATATAATTTCAATTGTTATGCCAAGATATAAAAAAAGAGCTTATCAAAATTTGATAAGCTCTTTGTACTTTATATTATTGTGTAAACGTTGAAACTAAAATATTTAACTTTTAAACGCTTTTTGCTTTTAACATTTTACTTTGCTAACTGGGCGGCTGTCTAATTTTTCAAAGCTTCTGCACCACCAACAATTTCTAAAATTTCGTTAGTAATTGCTGCTTGACGGGCTTTGTTATAAGTTAGCAATAAATCGTCTCTTAAATCTTTTGCATTGTCTGTTGCTTTGTGCATTGCGGTCATACGGGCACCATGTTCCGAAGCAAAACTATCTCTTAGCGCTTTATATAATTGCGTTTTTAAAGATTTAGGAATTAAAGCTAAAACTATTTCCTCTTTTGAGGGCTCAAAAATATAATCAGAATTAACTGCTAATGCATCTCCACCCTCTATAGGTTTTATAGGCAAAAACTGTTCTACTTGTGTAATTTGAGTAGCTGCATTTTTAAATTGATTGTAAACCAATTCAATTTTGTCATACGTTCCGCTTGTATATAACACCATTAATTCTTCTGCGATGGCAGCAACATTGTCAAAAGTTAAATCATCGTAAATAGCATTTCTTTTTTCTACAACTTTTACTTTCTTTGCTAAAACATCACCACCTTTTTTACCAATCGAAAATATATCAACTTTAACATCGCTATATTTTTCATTAATAGTTCTAATAACACCTTTTGTAATTGACGAGTTAAAACCACCACATAAACCCCTGTTAGACGTTATTGCCACGATTAAAACTTTAGAAACTTCTCTTGGTTTAGAATATTCACTACTAGCATCACTATCTAAAGTTGCACTTAAATTTTGCAGCAATTCAGTTAGTTTAGATGAATAAGGTCTCATTGCCGTAATTGCATCTTGCGCTTTTTTCAACTTTGCAGCAGATACCATTTTCATGGCAGATGTAATCTGCATTGTCGATTTTATAGAGGTAATTCTATTTCTTATTTCTTTTAAGTTTGCCATATTTTAGTAATTAGTTGTTAGTAATTAGTTGTTTGTAGTAAGCTATTATGGGCCAACTACTAAACACTAACTTCTAATTAAAATGCTTAGAAATTTCTTTAGCTGCCGCTTCTAATACAGCAATTGCTTCGTCTGTTAATTTACCAGACTTTAAAGAATCTAAAGTATCTCTATGTTTTGCGTTTAAATAATCTAAATAATCTTTTTCAAATTTCTTAACCATATTTACAGGAACTTCCTTTAACAAGTTTTTAGAACCTGCATAAATAATAGCTACTTGATCTTCTACTGTAAAAGGATCATTTTGAGCTTGTTTTAAGATTTCAACATTACGTTGTCCTTTAGAGATTACATTCATCGTAGCTGCATCTAAATCAGATCCAAACTTAGCAAATGCTTCTAATTCTCTATATTGTGCTTGATCTAATTTTAAAGTACCAGATACTTTTTTCATCGCTTTAATCTGCGCATTACCACCAACACGAGATACAGAAATACCTACGTTAATTGCGGGTCTTACACCAGAGTTAAATAAATCTCCATCTAAGAAAATTTGACCATCCGTAATAGAAATTACGTTTGTTGGTATATATGCTGATACGTCTCCTGCTTGTGTTTCAATAATTGGTAATGCAGTTAAAGAACCCCCACCTTTTACAATTTCTCTTAAAGAATCTGGTAAATCGTTCATTTCACTTGCAATTTTATCATCATTGATAATTTTTGCAGCACGTTCTAATAATCTTGAGTGTAAATAAAATACATCTCCAGGATATGCTTCACGTCCTGGTGGTCTTCTTAATAATAAAGAAATTTCACGGTAAGCAACTGCTTGTTTCGATAAATCATCAAAAACAATTAAGGCAGGTCTTCCAGAATCTCTAAAAAATTCTCCAATCGCAGCTCCAGCAAATGGTGCATATACTTGCATTGCCGCAGGATCTGATGCGTTTGCTGCTACGATAGTTGTATACGCCATAGCTCCTTTTTCTTCTAACATGTTTGCAATAGCTGCAACAGTAGAAGCTTTTTGACCAATAGCTACATATATACAATACACTGGGTTACCAGCATCGTAAAATTCTTTTTGATTTAAAATGGTATCAATAGCGACAGTGGATTTACCTGTTTGACGGTCTCCAATAATTAACTCACGTTGACCTCTACCAACAGGAATCATTGCATCAATAGATTTAATACCAGTTTGTAATGGTTCTGTTACAGGTTCTCTATAAATAACTCCAGGCGCTCTGCGCTCTAAAGGCATTTCGTATGTTTTTCCTTCAATTGGTCCTTTACCGTCTATTGGGCTTCCTAAAGTATCTACAACTCTACCAATAATTCCTTCACCAGCTCTTAAAGATGCAATACGCTCTGTACGTTTTACGGTAGAACCTTCTCTAATTTCAGTTGAAGCACCTAATAATACAACACCTGCATTATCTTCTTCTAAGTTTAAAACGATACCTTCTAATCCATTATCGAATTCTACTAATTCACCATATTGCACGTTCGCTAATCCGTAAACACGAGCAATACCATCTCCTACTTGTAATACAGATCCTACTTCACTTAATGAAGCTTGTGCTTCAAAGTTCGTTAATTGTGCTTTTAAAATTGCTGATACTTCAGCTGGTTTAATACTTGCCATCTTTTTAAAATTTGCTTTGTGCTTTGTTATTTAGGCTTTATGCGCAATGCATATTGCTTACAACTTACTTATATTTTTGGAATGTAATGACTATTGTCAAATTCCTTTCTTAATTCATTTAAATAATTAGAGATACTTGCATCATATTGGATATCTCCTACACGTAAAATAAATCCTCCTAAAATAGCAGGGTTTACAACGTTTTCTAAATTTGCTTTGTTACCCGTTAAGGATACAATTTTTGCTAAAACTAAAGCTTCTACTTCTTCTGTTAAAGGAACAGCGGTAGTAACCTTAGCTACTCGTATATGTTTAAGATAATCGTAGATTATAGCATATTGTTTTGTAATAGAGGCCAACATTTCTATTCTTTTGTTTTCTTGTAATAAATGAAATAAACCAAGAGTTACTGGGTTTACTTTATCAGTAAATAAAGCATTTAACACCTTTACTTTGTGTGATGATTTTATTACAGGACTCTTTAACATTACTTCAAACTCTGGATTTTCAGAAATAGTAGCCGCAATAAACTGCATGTCTTCGTATACTGCAGATTCCTCTTTAGTATCTTTTGCAAGGTTTAAAATTGCTTTAGCGTAACGTAATGCTGCTCTTGCGTCTTTCATAAATATTAATTTAAAGTAACTTCTTTTAAAATTTCTTCAACTAATGCAAGTTGATCTTTTTTAGAAGATAATTCTTTTTTAATTACAGTCTCTGCAATACCGATTGATAATTCTGCAACGTATTTTTTAAGTTCTGCTAAAGCTGCTTGTTTTTCTTGTTGAATAGAAGCTTGTGCTTTTTCTATTAAGGCAGATGTAACTTCCTTTGCATCTTCTTTTGCTTCAGCAATCATACTATCGCTAATATGTCTAGCATCTTTCATCATTGCTTCTCTTTCTGCTCTTGCTTCTTTAAGCAATCTTTCATTGTCTGCATTTAAATTTTGCATTTCTTTACGCGCATTTTCTGCAGCTGCTAATGCATTCGAAATACCAGTTTCTCTTTCTTCTAAAGAGTTTAAAATTGGTTTCCAAGCAAATTTCACCATTAATGCTATTAATGCAAGCAACAATATTGTTGATACTGCAAATAAACCTGGTGAAAAATCGTTTAATAAAGTTTCCATTTTATGAACTAATTATATTTTTTGTTCTTTGTTTTGATGTTAAAACACATTCTGTAACCAACCGTTACAGAATGTTGTTTTTTGTTTTTGTTTGGATTATTTTCCTAAGAATAATGCACCAAATGCTAAACCTTCTAATAATGCAGCGATAATAATCATTGCTGTTTGAATTTTTCCTGCCGCTTCTGGTTGTCTAGCAATACCTTCCATTGCTTTTCCACCAATTTGACCTAGTCCAATTCCTGCTCCGATTACGATTAATCCTGCTCCAATTAAATTGTAAGTTACCATGTTAAATGATTTAAAAATAAATTAAACAAATTTGCATTAATGAGCTTCAGAATGTTCTGCTACTGCCATACCAATAAATAATGCTGAAAGCATTGTAAAGATATATGCTTGTAAAAAAGCAACTAAAATCTCAATTAATAATATAAAAAATGATAATACTAAAGACAATCCTGTTGCACCGACCACACCAAGTGATTCTTTTAAGGTGAACATAATTGCAATTAAACTCATTATCACAATATGACCTGCTGATATGTTTGCGAACAAACGTACTAATAACGAAAAAGGTTTGATTATTAAAGCTCCTATTAACTCTATAACCGCTAAAATTGGTCTAAATAAAACAGGTACACCTGGCATCCAAATCATGTGCATCCAATAATCTTTATTCCCACTAAAAGTATAAATTACTAAAGTAAAGATAGCTAAACAAGCAGTAACAGCTATTTGACCAGTAACGTTAAATCCTAATGGTGTTAACCCTACTAAATTTAAAACCCAGATAAAGAAAAACACTGTTAATAAATACCCTGTAAATCTTCTGTAATGTTTTTCACCAATATTTGGTTTTGCAATTTCATCACGAACGTATAAAACTAACGGCTCTAAAACTCTAGCAAAACCTGTTGGTACTTGCTTTGTTTTGTACTGTTTTGCTAACCTTGAGAACCAAAACAACAATAAGAAGCCAATAAGAAGGATTCCTACAACACTTTTAGTAATAGAGAAATCTAATACTTTGTGTGCATTTGTAGCATGGTGTGTTTCATCAGAGGACACAGTTGCAGCCTCTTGATCTAATTCATGAATTTTAGAATGGATTTTAACAAATTTTAATCCGTTTTTCTCTACAATTACATGACCATCATCATTATGATGAAACTCTGATGACATAAAAGTTACAAGTCCATTCGATGACCATAAAATTACAGGTAAAGGAAAACCAACATGTTTTCTTTCTCCTTCAACACTAGTGTAAGACCACAAAGAAAAATCGTGCGAGTCTTTAAGGTGATGAAGAATATACTCTTCAACTTCAGTTTTTGTGTTTACACGCCCACCATCGTTTGAGCTGTCGTATTTTGTGTCAGATTCTAAAGCATAACCTACCGTTGTAAATAGGGCTAATACTACTATTGTAAGAAATTTGACTGTTTTTTGTGCAATCTTCATTATTGAAATACGCTTTCTAAATTCGGCGCAAAGGTATGTAATAATTCAAAAGTATAAAACATTTATTAATTGATTTTTTTTTATTCTTGTTTGTTTAGGATTTTAGCAACAAAAAAAGCCTCTGTTAATAAAAAAAGTAGCGTAGGTGTAAGTAGCGATAATCGTGCTATTTGAGATAAATTTTCTTCATTAAAGATAGGTTGATAAAAGATTGCACAGAAAAGCAAAATTTTAAAAAGAAGAGCACCTAAATAGATAAAACCAAGTTGAGAAAAAATTTTATCAACAGAAGACAAGACCTTAAAATTGACACAAATTAAGAGCGAAAACCCTAAGTGAAATAGGTATACTTTACGCAAAGAAAAAGGTAAAATAATCTGTTGTTTTTCAAGTATGTTTTCATTTAAAGAAAAACACACTAAAAAGATAGAAAAGAAAACTACAGTATACAGAAAAAGTGTTTTAATCATTAATTCTGTTAGCTTGTTTTATTAATGAATACATTGCTAAAAAAATAGCAAGAAGAGTAACTGTTTGTGTTAAAAAAGCAGTTACAAAAACGGTGTCTAACCATTTCCCTAAAAGAAAGCCAAGATAAATGATAAGTCCCATTTGTAACCCTGCTCCAGAAAGTTGCAGGGCTTTATTTAAAGATTTTTTTGAATTTTGATTCTTTTCCATCCGTTTTTTCGGCCTTTTTAATAATTCCTGTCATTATACAACTTGCATTAAAATCTGCTCCGGGCTCTATTGAAAGTTTGCCAACAACTACGTCTCCAGAAATTTTTGCTATTGATTTTACTGTTAATGTTTTCTCAACTTTTAGGTTTCCAGAACTTTCGCCTTCAATATCCGCCACAGCAGCTATAATGTTTCCTTTTACACTTCCTGTAGCACCAATAATAACCCTACCTTTAATGGTTAAATTGCCTTCTAAAGTGCCATCAATTCTAAAATCTCCATCCGCTTTTATATCACCAACAATAACAGTGTTTTTAGCAATTACGTTTCTTTCCATAGTTTTGGGTTTATTTTATTTAAAACTATTTTTCTATTTGTAGTATAATTTCTTTTGCTTTTTTACCTTCTTCTGTGTTACCATAGCTAACAGCAACAAACTCTAAAGCAATTTTATAAGCCTCTTTACCTTTGTATTTACCAATGGCATATGCTTTTAAAAGCTCAAATTTTGGCGTTAAATTAGCATTTGGTATGGTGGTAATAAACGCATCAATCTTTAAAACAGCTTCTTCAAATTTACCTTCTTTATACAAATAATACATTTTTTTGTATTCTTTTTCTACCTTATTTAGAGCAACTTCTTCCGTTACTATTTCATTAGGGTTTAAAATTATTTGCGCAAATTTGGTGTCTGGATATTCTTTAAGAATCAGGTTTTTATGCATTTCAGATTTTTCTGCATCGCCTAAACTGTTATAAATTTGATACAAATGCCAGTTTATAGGTAAAATTAATTCTTTCTTCGGATTTAAAGTAGCCAATCTTTCTAAGCGTGATTTTGCTAAATTCTGATTTTTAAATTGCTCCTTATAAATTAATCCCAATTCATATAAAGCTTGATTTCTATCAATCTTTAGGCTGTCGATAGTTGCTGTTTTATAAGGAATAGTACTTAAATAGGAATTTAAATCATATCTTAAATTTACCGTATTTACTTGTACGGAATCCTTTGTTGCTTTGCTTCCGATTGTTGCTTTTTCAGACCATCTCCAGTTATCTTCCAGCCTTCGGTTACCCCAAATTTTTTGAAATTCGGTTTTACCAAAAGACATCGATTGATTGTTGTAAAAGTACCAACTACCTTTTTTACCCGATTGCAAACCAGGGCCAGAATTGCCAAATGCCATTTGATTTAAACGCAGTTGAGCAGCATCTTCATCCGTTTTTTTAAGTTTTTCTATATAATTTTCAAAATATTGTTTTTGCTCGTCTTTAGATAAAGATGCAATTTTTACAATACTATCATTTGTAGTAACAATTTTCTCGAACTTAATTAAGGAAGAAAGGTTTCTATACTTTCTTTTAATTCGTCTAATTCTAATATCTACACTGTCTTTAGAAACTTGTAAAACACTATCGTAATAAGCACTGGCATATTGGTATTCCGAATCTTTAAAGTACAAATCACCTAGTTTTTCGTAGGTAAAAGTCTTTTGTTTGTCACTTCCGTTTTTAGCTCTTAAAGAATTATTATAATTATTTAAAGCTAATTTAATACTGTCATTATTTTGATGTAAAACACCAGTTTGATAATACAACTCGTCTAAATAAGGTCTATTATCTCTGTTTTTAATCAGCTTTTGCATTCTTTCTAATAAAGTGTTCGATAAAGAATCTTTAGAGAAATTTTTTGCCAATTCTATATTTGCGTGAATTTTGTATTTATAAGGCGCTTTTTTAAAGTTTGCCAATTTATTGAAAACAGAAAAGGCAGAATCTTTTTTATTTTCATCACTATAAATTTGCCCTAAAATAAATAAGTTTCTTGCTCCTTGCGCTCTATTTTTTAAAGTTCTAGTTGCTAATTGTAAGTGCTTTTTAGCATTTTGCATACTATCACTTTTTACATACGCCATCGCTAGAGCTGTGTGGGCCTGTTCTTTAATTTTATCTGGTAAATCAGCTTCTAAAGAATCTCTAACAATCAATAACAATTTCATTGCCTCAATAGCAGTTTCTTCATTGTCAATTCTTGTATTTGCTTTTGCTCTCCAGATTTTAGTTTCTGCAATTAAATCCGCTTGCGGATAATTTGCAATTACATAGTTTAAAGCGTCTATTGCAGGAATAAAACGTTGTGTGTAATAACGAGATTTTCCCAACAATAAATAAGCGTTGTCAATTTGTCTGTTGTGTTCTGTTCCATCGATATTCATACCGTGCTTTTGAATGGCTTTTACGGCTTTTTCTTCGGCTCTTTCAAAAGTGGTTAATTCTTTTTTTTCCTCTCCAGATGCTGCTCCAAAACCAGCTCCAGGGTTCGAGTTAAAAGACTCTAAAACTATTTTATCTTCTTCAAAAACAATTGGTTCAATTGGTAAGCGATTAAACCAATCGTCTTTATAACCCGTATTTATTTCTTCAATACCTTTGTTAAAGGCTTCTTGGCCGTTAAATAAAACGTTGAATTTTGTGGTGATCGCATGAAAATTTCTGTTGATAACAGTATCTTTTTTTGTGCTACAAGAATATGCAGCAATAAAAAGAATAAGAATCACAATTATTTTTTGAGTGTATTTTTTCACACGGATGCATCTAAATTAAAAAATATTTTAAAGAAACTAAAAACTCTTATATAAAACTATTTTCTAAGGGAAAAAGTATACATAAGAGCGTAAAAATAGTAATAAAATAAGAATAGTCTCTTTAAACTGAAAAATAGCTTTCTAATTCTTTTAAAGTTTCTGTGGATGTTTGGATGTCTTTTACCACATTTCCTTTGTCTAAAACCACAATTCTTTCGCAAACTTCGGTTACGTGTGTTAAATCGTGGCTCGAAATTAAAATGGTAACTTGTTTGTTTCTAGTTAATTCCTTAATAATTATTTTTAATCTAATTTGTGTTGTAGGGTCTAAATTGGCAAAGGGTTCGTCTAAAACAACCACTTTTGGGTTTCCCATCATTGCGGCAACAATTCCTGCTTTTTTTTGATTTCCTTTACTTAAATCTCTTAAATATTTTTTCTTTCCTGTAATTTCTCCGTTAAAAAAATCATCAAATTGTTCTAAATATTTTGCAACATCAGCTTTGTTCATTCCTCTTAAATCGCCAATAAACTCAAAATATTCTTCCGGAGTTAAATACCCAATTAAAAAAGATTCATCAATAAAAGAACCTGTAAATGTTTTCCATTCTTCGCTTTTATTTACTTGAATATCATGATTTACAATTGCTCCAGTAGTTGGCCTTACCAAATCTAGTAGTATGTTAAAATAGGTCGTTTTTCCTGCTCCGTTATTACCTACCAAACCAAAACTTTGACCTGTAGGAATTTCTAATGAATCGATATGTAAAACTTCCGTTTTTCCGTATTTTTTTGAAAGTTGCGTAGTTTGTATCATTATTTTGTGTCTTAGTTTTCTTGATTAAATGCGTGAATCATTACATATTTATTTGTAATGTATTTTTTGGTGATAAAAGCCATTAATTTTTGATGAAAAGCAATACCGATAAAGCCTAAACCTGCAATACCGACTACTGCAATTTCGAAACTTACGAGCCAATCAATTAGTGCAAAAAGACCCATTGGTAATAGCATTAAAGGTAAACCGATTAGCCATTGTACAGCGCCTGTTCCTTGAAGGTTAAAAGCCGCTTTTTCATCCAAATTTATTTTTTTTCTATTAAAAGTTCCTCCATATAAAATTACATGTGTGTTTACACCAACATTATAAATCATGGCTGCAAAATGAACCAATAAAACTTTCCATCCAAAATATATATAAGGAATTCCCAATACAAAAAGAGCCACAACACTAATCGTCATAATTGTGAATTTAGATTCTAAATACCGATGGTATTTAAAATTTTGACTCATAAACATTTTGTAATAGCCAGAATCCCAAGCAGGAATAAATTGCCCAAAATTAATTAAAAAGGTTCCGGTAGAAAATATTCCTACAAAAACATACATAAATTGCATTTCTCTATACATTGGCTGCGGATAAAAGAATAAACCATATAATAAACCCATTAAAATCATCCAAGTTGATGATTTTGTGCGCTTGTTTCTCCACATTAAACGTAAATCATTTTTTATAAAGGGCGCTAAATCACCTAATTTATCTGCAAACGATAAATCGGATGCGTTTGCTTCTTTTGTTTTTTCTGATATTAATGCATCCAAATAAACCTCGTTTCTTAATTGTTTATAATTTAATACGTAAAGAACAATCAGTAAAACTAAAAATGCAATTGCGGTTATTGGGTTCTGGCAAATAAAATCAAAACCTTCACCCACAAAACCAGCCAAATTAAAAACTTCATACTGTTGCACTAGAAAACCACCAATTAACAAGGTTACTAATCCGCCAAGGGCGATATTATTTTTATTGATTAAAAAATTTAAAAAGTTAGCAGACTGAATCAATAAAATCATGGTTGCTAGCCAGCCTAATACGCCGGTAACTTCATAACCTTCTTTGATTAAAACGACTGAAAAAGGAATGTAAAAAAACAAACTCATGATATTAAAAAATGAAAATGACGATTTTACTAAAATAAAGTGTACAATTTTATTTCTTGGAATGTTTAAGGTTAGTAACGGTTTAATGTTCATTACAGGTAATTTTTGCATGATGTATCTAAAAATTAGATCGCCAACAATTGCAAAAAGCAAAAATGAATTGACTAAAATAAGTGGATCTTTATCTGGGAATTGTTCTTCTAGGATGTAAAACCCTCCAATACCAATTATTAAAAAGGAAGCCGTAAAATAGAGCGCAAAGAGTACCAAAAGAATATTTAAAAAAACACTTTTTTGCCAATTTGCAGACCTAAAATATTGTTTCCATTCTAATTTTAAAAAGTGTGAAATCATAAGTTTAGTAAATTAGTTTGATTGCTAATAAGTAGTTGAAAAACGTGTTTTGTTACAGATTGTTTATAAATTTATATTCGGGATAGGTTTCTTGCAACAATTCTTCTGCTTTTTGCGGAATAACAATAAGAGAAATATATGAATATAAGATTGCTAAAGTTATTAAACTAGCCACAAATACTTTGGTATATAAGGATTCTGAATATCTTAAAAAAGCTGATAAATTAAAAATATTTGAGAAAATTATGACGCTGCTAAAAGCACTTACTTTAAATATTATATCTTCTAAAAGGTATTTTTTATTATTGTCTTTAAATCTTTTTTTTGATTTTTTTGAAAGTTTTGAAGCTAAGAAAATGTCAATAAAAGCTAAAATTAGCATTAAAACTGATAAATAATGAATGTTAATATTTAAAGACATCAATAGATAAAAAAACATAAAAATTGAGGCAGTAATCATTATTTTAGGAATAGTGAACCATTCTTTCATAATAGACCAAAGAATTTTATTGTATTTTTTTCCTAATTGTTTTTGTCTACTTTCTACAATATCCATAAAACCAAAAACCCCAAACTTTTTAAAGGATGTATCTCTAGCTTGCTCAAAGGATAAATTAGGGTTTTCTTCTGAAATTTGTTCAATATCATTTGCTAAATGATCTACTAATTCTGTTTGTACATCATAATATTCTACATAATGTTTACGAGTAAAAATGTAGAGTTCTTGTATTTGTTCTGTTGAAAGTTCCATAGTTTATGAAATTTTATGTTTTTTGATGGCTTCTAGGTGTTTTTTATAAAAATGGAAATAGCTGTAAGTGCTAAAAATAAATGCCATTAAAATCCCTGATTTAGAAGCATCAATAAACCCATCATTATCAAGGAAGTTTAGAT
The DNA here is from genome assembly GCF_002954665.1 of Polaribacter glomeratus. Taxonomy (GTDB): domain Bacteria; phylum Bacteroidota; class Bacteroidia; order Flavobacteriales; family Flavobacteriaceae; genus Polaribacter; species Polaribacter glomeratus. The sequence continues at coordinate 781,354 of NZ_MSCM01000002.1, forward strand.
TAATTAAAAACAAAAAACCTACTAAAGCATTTAAACTTTGGGTTTTTAAAATAAAACTATAAGTAGTTTTTTTCTCGTTTTTATATTTTTTAAATAATAATAAAAGGAAGAACATAAAAGACAAAACTGTTACTATTTGAAAAAATAAATGAATACTGTTTTTTATTATTTCCGTAAAAAAAGTATTTGTTTTTACTATTATAAAATAAGGAATAAAATAAGTTGGTAGAATTAAGAAAAACCATTTTTTAAAATACTTTTTTGCTTTATCAATCACAATTTTTGGTGCAGTGTATGCAACCCCAAAATAAAAGCTTGATGATTGTTTTAAATGCTTATCCCAAATATCTGTAACTAGGTAAAAAATAGTTTCAAAATCTACATTTTCATCGACTAATTTTACTTCAATATCAGAAATAATATGGTCAAAAACTTCCATTCTTAAATCGATATAAGTAATGTCTTTTAAATTCAAATAGTCTTCTACTTTTTGCAGTTGCTCTGTTGTTAATTCCATCTTATTCCATACTAAATTTAGGATTCACCAAATGTTGCATCGTTTTTAAAAACTCCTGCATTTCTTCCAACTTATTGGCAGTTTCTTTGGTGCCACTTTCTGTGAGTTTGTAGTACTTTCTAAGTCGGTTACCAACTTTTGCAACTTCTACAGCTAACAAACCATCAGCTTCTAATTTGTGTAAAGCTGGGTACAAAGCGCCTTCTGTAATTTGCAATTCGCCTTTGGTAAGTTCTTTTACATGCTGCGTAATTTCGTAACCGTACATTTTATCATTGGTTTCTAATAATTTTAAAATGATGGTTTGCAAAGACCCTTTGTATAATTTCTGATTTCCCATTTTTTTATGTGTAATTACTAGTCATTGCGAGGAACGAAGCAATCTGTTATTTGTTTATCACTAAACTTAAATTTCTACTTTCACTTCAATTGATTTCGATTTTTCGTCGAAATTATATTGAGAAGTCATTTTTAATCAATTGAATTAAAAAACACTTCGTAAGTACATTTCTTAAAATTCAAATATACATAATTTTTTGATGCATAGAATTCTTAGGTATAAATATTTTTAGAATTGATTCGATTTATAATACATTTAAAAGAATCACAAAACTTTTAAAAATATGTAAAATTTGGGTCTCATTTTGTAATTTCGGGAGATGGAATTGCAACCTCCTTTTCGCAAAATAATTCATGTAGATATGGATGCCTTTTATGCATCTGTAGCGCAATTAGACAATCCTGAATTAAGAGGAAAAGCCATTGCTGTTGGCGGAAACGAATTAAGAGGTGTTATTTCTGCAGCCAGTTATGAAGCGCGTAAATTTGGTGTAAAATCTGCAATGAGCAGCAACTTAGCCAAACAAAAATGTCCGCATTTAATTTTTGTAAAAACCGATTTTGCGCGTTACAAAGAAATATCAGCAAAAATTAGAGCCATTTTTTACGAGTATACAGATTTGGTAGAACCTCTTTCTTTGGATGAGGCGTATTTAGATGTTACAGAAAATAAAAAAGGGAATCCGTCTGCAAATGATATTGCCAGAGAAATTAGACAACGAATTTTTGATGAAATTGGTTTAAGAGCATCCGCAGGAATTTCTATCAACAAATTTATAGCAAAAGTAGCTTCGGATATTAACAAACCAAACGGACAAAAAACAGTGCATCCAAATGAAGTAATTCTGTTTTTAGAAGAATTACCCGTCAATAAATTTTACGGAGTTGGTAAAGTTACTGCCGCAAAAATGTATAATTTAGGTATTTTTGTAGGAAATGATTTAAAGAAGAAATCTTTAGAAGAGCTAGTTAAATTCTTCGGAAAAGCAGGAACAAATTATTATAATATTGTTAGAGGAATTCATAATAGCAAAGTAAAACCGAATAGAATTCAGAAGTCTATTGCTGCAGAAAGAACGTTTAATGAAAACATTTCTTCAGAAATTTTTATGATTGATAAATTAGAGAAAATTGCTGATGAATTAGAAAGACGCATGAAAAAATCTGACACGAAAGGAAAAACGATTACGCTAAAAATTAAATATTCAGATTTTACGCAGCAAACCAGAAGCAAAACAAAAGCAGTTTTTATGCAAACGAAACGCGAGTTTTTCCCGGTGGTAAAAGAATTGCTATTTCAAGAAAAATTAAAAAATTCTGTACGTTTATTAGGGATTTCTTTCGGAAATTTAAACACAGAAAAAAAGGAACCAGTTTGGGTGCAATTACAGTTTGAGTTTTAACGCGCAGTGTCTTTTTGTATTTTACAGAAAAATGGTTTAAATGTTTGGTTGAGCGTAGTCGAAACCTATATAAAAATGAAAACAGAAATACTAAGAACAAATTCAGAAAACCAAGATTTCGTTATTCTGATTCAGCATTTAGATGCGTATTTAAAAATTACGGATGGCGATGAACACGCTTTTTACAATCAGTTTAATAATATTGACGTCATTAAAAACGTGGTTGTAGTTTATGCTGATAACAAAGCTGTTGGTTGCGGAGCAATTAAAAAGTTTGATGCTGAAACAAGTTCAGCACAATTGAAAAATGCTGCGGAAGTAAAGAGAATGTTTGTTTCTTCGGATTTTAGAAACCAAGGGTTTGCACAAAAAGTATTGCAAGAACTAGAAATTTGGGCAAAAGAATTAGGCTATAAAAATTGCGTTTTAGAAACGGGAAAAAGACAACTTGAAGCTGTAAAGTTTTATCAGAAATGCAACTATAATGTGATGCCAAATTACGGCCAATACAAAGAAATGGAAAACAGTATTTGTTTTCAAAAAAAGATATAAATGAATTACAGTTATTGGGAATTAAAAGAATGGTTTACCAACATCGATTTTACAATTGTTGGTAGCGGAATTGTAGGTTTAAATTGCGCTTTAGTGCTAAAAACAAAGCATCCAAAAGCAAAAATTTTAATTCTTGAAAAAGGAATGTTACCACAAGGCGCAAGTACAAAAAATGCAGGTTTTGCTTGTTTTGGAAGTTTGTCAGAAATTATTGACGATTTAAATTCTCACACAGAAGAAGAGGTTTTTAATTTGGTAGATCAGCGCTGGAAAGGAGTACAATTATTGCGTGCAAATTTAGGAGATAAGAACATCGATTTTCAGCAAAATAAAGGCTTTGAATTGTGCAAAGATCAAGCTTTTTTTGAGGAATGTATCTCTCAAAAAGAGGAAATTAATCAGTTGTTAAAACCTATTTTTAAAGCAGACGTTTTTTCTGTTTCCGATAATGCTTTTAGTTTTCAAAAAGTACATCAGCAATACATTGTAAATAATTTTGAAGGTCAGATTGATACGGGTAAAATGGCAGCAGAACTGTTATTGAAAGTCCAAAAATTAGGTGTTAAAATAGTAAATACTATTTCTGTGGACGGTTTTACTGAGGCAGGAAACAAGATTGAAGTAAAAACCGATAAAATAAATTTTACAACCACTAAACTATTTATCGCAACAAATGGTTTTGCTTCGCAGCTTTTACAAGAAAATGTGCAGCCAGCAAGAGCGCAAGTTTTGATTACCAAACCTATTAAAAACTTACACATAAAAGGAACTTTTCATTTGGATAAAGGCTACTATTATTTCAGAAATATTGATGATAGAATTCTCTTTGGAGGCGGAAGAAATCTCGATTTTAAAACCGAAGAAACTACCGAATTTGGTGAGACAGCAATCATTCAAAATGAATTAGAAAAAATAGTAAAAGAAACTATTTTACCAAACACCAATTTTGAAATTGAACACAGATGGAGCGGAATTATGGGTGTTGGAAATCAGAAAAAAGCAATTGTAAAACAAGTTTCGGAAAATGTTTTTTGCGGAGTGCGTTTAGGCGGAATGGGAATTGCAATTGGCAGTTTGGTTGGTAAAGAATTGGCAGAATTATTAAAATAAATGGAGAAAATTATTGAAACTAAAAATCAACTAAATAGCAACTTTTTTGCTGATGTTATTATAATTGGAGGCGGTTTAGCAGGTTTGTGCAATGCCATTCATTTGTCTAAATTTGGTAAAAAAGTTTTATTAATTGAGAAAAATGAATATCCAAAACACAAAGTTTGTGGTGAATATATTTCGAATGAAGTGTTGCCATATTTGAGGTTTTTAGAGATCAATCCTTTTGATTTTGGCGCTGTAAAAATTGATAATTTTCAACTTTCAACTACAAAAAATAAGCTAGTTTCAGCCAAGTTACCTTTGGGCGGATTTGGGATTTCTCGTTATACGTTAGATTTAGAATTATCAAAAAAAGCAATCAAAAATGGCGTAAAAATTTTGCAAGATTCCGTTGTAAATGTTGATTTTTTAGAGGATGTTTTTCATGTTGAAACAAAAGAAAACAATGTCTTTAAATCAAAAATTGCGATTGGCGCTTTTGGAAAACGTTCTTTGTTAGATGTAAAAATGGATCGTGACTTTATTCAAAAAAAATCCCCTTATTTAGGCGTAAAAATTCATGTAAAAGGAGATTTTCAGCAAGACTTAGTGGCGCTTCATAATTTTAAAGGAGGATATTGCGGTGTTTCTAAAGTAGAAAATAATGCTATTAATTTGTGTTATATTACGAATTATTCAGCTTTTAAAAAGTATAAAAATATTGATGATTTTCAGGAAAATGTTGTGTTTAAAAATCAATTTTTAAAAGAAATTTTCCAAAATACAAATCCAATATTTGACAAACCACTTTCTATTAGTCAGATTTCTTTTGAAACAAAAAAACCAATTGAAAACCACATGATGATGTGTGGCGATTCTGCGGGTATGATTCATCCGCTTTGTGGCAACGGAATGAGTATGGCAATTCAATCTGCACAAATAGCATCTAAATTGATTCTAAATTATTACGAAGGTGTTATTTCATCAAGAAGTGAGCTCGAAAAGCAGTATCTTAGACAGTGGAATCAACAGTTTAAATGGCGTTTAAAAGCAGGGCATTTTATAGCAATGTTATTTAGAAAAGATACAATTGCCAACATATTATTACAAATTTTAAGACGAGTTCCTTTTTTAATTCCGATGATTATTAAACAAACGCACGGTAAACCGATGAAATTATAATGGAGTTTTTTATCAGCACAAAAAACAGAACTGACAAAGAAGAATTGATGGACGATTTTTCTATAGGCGGCGATTTATTAAGAGATACTTTAGATAAATTAGAAAATATAAATCGTTGGTTAGGAGGAAATAAAGTAACCGTAAACGGATTAATAACAATTTTAAAAAACAGCTCAAAATCGCAAGAAATTACAATTATAGATATCGGCTGTGGTCACGGAGATATTTTGCGAGATGTTGCTAAGTTTGGCAGAAAAAATGGCTATCAATTTAAGTTAATTGGTATTGATGCAAACCCGACTGCGATTGAATATGCAAATGAATTGTCTATAGAATATCCAGAATTGAGTTTTGAAACCCAAGATATTTTTTCTGATGAATTTAAAAAAAGAAAGGTTGATGTAGTTTTAGCGACTTTATTTTTACACCATTTTAAAGAGCCAGAATTGGTTTCCTTTTTAGGTACTACTTTAAAACAAACTAAAATAGGAATTGTTGTAAACGATTTACACAGACATAAATTAGCGTATTATTTATTTATGTTATTATCTATTTTTATAAGTAATAAAATGATTATCGAAGACGGATTAACTTCTGTTTTAAGAGGATTTAAAAGAACCGATTTAATTGAACTGTCAGAAAAAATAAATGTAAAACCTACTATTTCTTGGAAATGGGCATTTCGATATTTATGGATTTTAAAAAGTTCAAAGGTTTAAGTTTCAAATTCAAAGTTGAAATAAATTAGAGGAATTTAGGCTTCTGTAATCAGAGAAAATCCGAGAAAGCCGTGTCAAAAAAAGATATAAAATAAAACTCCGAGAATCGCTGCGAAAAAGCTTTGTGATTCTCTGTGTAATAACAAAATATGAAAGTAAAAATAACATCGGTTGCAAAGCAACTCCCAAAATATTACCGAGAAACAAAAGATATCATTCCGTTTGTACAACTATGGATGCAAGATCAAGACACTCGTTTTCAACGAAAAGTAACGAAGCTTTTTGAAGGCGCTGGTGTAGACAGGCGTTACTCAATTATGGATCCTGAAGAGGTTTTTACAGCGACTTCTTTTGAAGATAAAAACAATATTTATGCAAGAGAAGTGGTACAATTGGCAGAACAATCTTTAAAAAAATCCTTAGAAAAAGCCAACTTAAAAGCCACAGATTTAGATTACATTATTACCGTAAGTTGTACAGGAATTATGATTCCTTCTATGGATGCCTATTTGATAAATTCTTTGGGAATGAAGCAAGATATTGTGCGTTTGCCAGTTACAGAAATGGGCTGTGCAGCAGGAGTTTCGGGCATTATTTACGCTAAGAATTTTTTAAAATCAAATCCAAATAAAAGAGCAGCAGTAGTTGCGGTAGAAGCGCCAACAGCAACGTTTCAATTAGAAGATTATTCGATGGCAAATATTGTAAGCGCCGCTATTTTTGGTGATGGTGCATCCGCAGTAATTTTGTCTTCTTATGAAGATGATAAAGGACCTGTAATAATAGACGAAGCCATGTATCATTTTTATGATGCAACGCATATGATGGGTTTTAATTTGGTAAATTCTGGTTTACAAATGATTTTGGATAAGGAAGTTCCGCAGAAAATTTCAGATCATTTTCCGGCAATTGTACATCCGTTTTTAGAACGAAATAACTTAACGATTGAAGACGTTAATCACTTGATATTTCATCCCGGAGGAAAAAAAATTGTGCAAACTGTAGAAGCTTTATTTGGAGTTTTAGGTAAAAATATAGACGATACAAAAGAGGTTTTAAGATTGTACGGTAACATGTCTAGCGCAACCGTTTTATATGTTTTAGAACGTTTTATGGATCGAAATCCTGCAAAAGGAGAACGCGGATTAATGCTTAGTTTTGGTCCAGGTTTTTCTGCACAAAGAATTTTGTTAGAGTGGTAATTTCAGAAGTAAACTTTACTGTTACACTGAGTTTTTCGAAGTGAAATACATAAAAAATGAGAGAGTTTCAAGATAAAAATGAGTGGGCAATTATTTTAGGAGGTTCTAGTGGATTAGGTTTGGCAACAGCAAAAAAGTTGGCTAAGCACGGCATGAACATTTGTGTTGTTCACAGAAATTCGAGAGCTCAAATTCAAGAAAATGAAAAAAATTTTGATGAAATTAGAAAAGAAAATATAGCATTTATTTCTTTTAATGTAGACGCTTTGAATTCAGAAAAAAGAGAATGTGTTTTATCAGAAATAAAAGAGAAATTAGGATCAAAAGGCAAAGTGAAAACCTTGGTGCATTCTATTGCAAAAGGCAATTTAAAACCAATGGTTTCTGAAAATGAAACCCTAAGCTTGACGAAGGGAGTATTACAAAACGACGATTTTCAAATAACAATTAATGCAATGGCAATTAGTTTGTATGATTGGTTTCAAGCAATTTTTGATCATAAACTATTTGCGGATGATGCTAGAATTATTAGTTTTACAAGTGAAGGAAATACAAAACCTTGGAAAAATTATGCAGCAGTTTCTGCGGCAAAAGTTACTTTAGAAGCTATTTCTAGAAACATTGCTTTAGAGTTTGCGCCTTTCGGAATTAGAGCCAATTGCATTCAGGCTGGCGTTACAAATACTGCATCTTTGAATATGATTCCAGATAGTGAAAGCATCAAAAATCATACGTTAAAAAGAAATCCGTTTGGTAAATTAACAACTCCGGATGATGTTGCAAACGTGGTTTATTTATTAAGTAAAGACGAAGCTGCGTGGATTACCGGAACGATTATTAAAGTTGATGGCGGCGAAAGTTTAAATTAGAAATGGATAAAAAAAACATCATACAATATTTACCTTATAGCAAGCCTTTTTTGTTTGTGGATGAACTTTTAGAAGTGTCAGAAAATGGCGTTTCAGGAACCTATACATTTAGTGAAAGCGAGTTTTTTTACAAAGGCCATTTTAAAGAAAATCCGATAACGCCGGGTGTAATTTTAACGGAAACGATGGCGCAAATAGGGTTAGTTTGCCTTGGGATTTATTTGTTAAAAGAGGATATTTTATCAGAAAAAAAACCGCAAATAGCCTTAACCTCAAATCAAATTGATTTCTTTTTACCTGTGTATCCGAATGAAAAAGTAAGAGTTGTTTCAGAAAAAGAATATTTTAGATTTAACAAATTAAAGTGTGCCGTAAAAATGTACAATACAAAAGACGAATTGGTTTGCAGAGGAACTATTTCTGGAATGATGATCGCAAAGTAGATTTAATTTATAGAAAAATTAGTGCATTTCAGATTCGTAAAAATCCGTGTAATCCTTATCAAAAATAAGAAAAAGTTACTGAAATAAATTCAGCATAAATGAAAAACAGAGTTGTAATTACAGGTTTAGGGGTTGTAGCACCAAATGGAGTCGGACTTGAAGCGTTTACAAAAGCCATAAAAACAGGAACATCAGGAATTACTTTTCATCAAGAATTACAAGACAAAGGTTTCTCTTGTTGTATTGGCGGAATTCCGGAAGTTTCAGAAGAAAAAAAATTAGCATATTTAACGCCTTTGCAACTTAGAGGGTTTAACAGTACGTCTATTTTATATGGTTGCATGGCAGCAATTGACGCTTGGAAAGATGCTGGTTTTTTGGTGGATGAAAACTCAAATTTAGACTACGACTCAGGTTTAATTTTCGGAACAGGAACATCCGGAATCGAGAAATTTAGAGAGTCTATTTATTTGATTGACGAACAAAAAGTAAGACGCTTAGGAAGTACTTCTGTGGTGCAAACGATGGCAAGTGGAATTTCTGCATATTTAGGCGGAATTTTAGGTTTTGGGAATCAAGTTACTACAAATTCATCTGCGTGTACAACGGGTACAGAAGCGCTTTTATTAGGTTTTGAACGCATTAAAAACGGGAAAGCAAAACGAATGTTAGTAGGCAGTTCTAGCGATAGTAGTTTATATACTTGGGGAGGTTTTGATGCGATGCGAGTGATGACTTACAAACATAACGAAACTCCAGAAAAAGGGTCTAGACCGATGAGTGAAACGGCATCAGGCTTTGTGCCAGGAAGCGGAGCAGGAGCCTTGGTTTTAGAATCTTTAGAAAGTGCTTTAGCAAGAAACGCAACCATTTATGCAGAGGTTTTAGGAGGAAATATCAATTCTGGCGGACAAAGAAATAGCGGAACATTAACCGCTCCGAACCCAGAAGCAGTTCAGAAATGCATTTCGGATGCGTTGCTAGATTCAAAAATTAAAGCATCAGAAATTGATGTACTAAATGGCCATTTAACCGCCACATCAAAAGACGGTTTAGAAATAGAAAACTGGTCGAATGCTTTACAGAGAAAAGGTACTAATTTTCCTTACATAAACTCTTTAAAATCTATGGTTGGGCATTGTTTGGCTGCAGCTGGCGCGATAGAATCCGTAGCTTCTGTGTTGCAAATTAAAGAACAGTTTATTTTTCCGAATATCAACTGTGAAGACATTCATCCAGAAATAACAGCATTGATTTCTTCGGATAAAATTCCGACTAAAATGATTGAAAAAAATATAAATATTGTAGCAAAAGCAAGTTTTGGTTTTGGTGATGTAAATGCATGTGTTATCTTTAAAAAATATATTCAATAAAATGACAAAAGAAGAATTAATTATAAAATTAAAAGCGATTGTAAAACCATACATTCAAGATGAGGAAGCTTTTAAAAACTTAACAGAAGAAACCGATTTTATTAATGATTTAAAAATAAATTCCGCCAATTTAGTAGATGTTATTTTAGATGTAGAAGATGAGTTTAACATAGAAATTGACAACGATTCTATGGAGAAAATGCTTTCTGTAAAAGCGGCGATGCAAATTATTGAAGAAAAATTATCTGCATAATGATTGGGAATGATATTGTTGATTTAGAGTTGGCAAAAACCCAAAGTAATTGGCAAAGAAAAGGGTTTCTAGAAAAACAATTTACAGCTGATGAACAAAAAAGTATTTTAAATTCAGAAAATCCGTTTTTGCAAGTTTGGTTGTTTTGGAGCATGAAAGAAGCCGCTTATAAATGTTATGTACAAGAGTTTCAAAAACGTTTTTTCGCACCTAAAAAATTTAGTTGTAAAATACTTTCTAAATCAGAAGGAATTGTAGAAATAGAAAATTATTTATATTACATAAAATTTTCAATATCAGAATATTACATTCAGAGTTTTGCTTTTAAAAATAAAAACAGTAAAATGGTTTCAGACTCGTTTTTTATAGAAGAAAAAGTTTCTAAAACCAAAGCTACAAATCAGCAAATGTTGTCTTATTTTTCTGATGATGTTGTGGTTCAAAAAAACGAATTCGGAGTTCCGTTTTTATATCAGCAAGAAAAAAAATTACCAATTTCTGTTTCAACTTCTCATCATGGAAATTATGGTGGATTTGCTTTTTTAAATACCTAATGAATATCAAACAAGAACTTTTTAAACAATGTGAAGCGTTTGTAAATAAACGAGCACAAACGGTTGATGAAATTATTTCATCAAATCAAAATGCGTTGGAATCTGAAGCTAAGAGTTCTGCTGGAGATAAGCACGAAACAGGAAGAGCAATGTTGCAGTTAGAAATGGAAAAAGCGAGTCAGCAATTTGCCGGAATTCAAGAAATGAAAGAAATTTTATCAAAAATAAACACTACTAAAACCTCGAAAATTGCTCATTTAGGAAGCATTATTTTTACAGATACAACCAATTATTTTTTAAGTATTTCTGCAGGTAAACTAACAGTTGATGAAAATGATTTTTTTGCGATCTCGGTATCTTCTCCAATCGGAAAAATCCTTTTAGGAAGCAATGAAAATAAAGCGCTTTCTTTTAATGGAAAAGAAATAAAAATTAGAGAGATTCTGTAAAAGAAAGTGCAATAGCTGCTCTTTTTTGCAATGCTGCAGAGTTATTAAAAAATATTTTTTGATTTTTAAATTCGGCCTCAATCAACCAAAAAGAACCCTTAAAATAGGTTTCAAGAACTACTGCAGACAAGTTAGAATGTTCTACTATTTTTATCTGATGAGGATATAATAAAACAATTTTCCCGTCAATAGTAATTTCATTTATATCATCAAACAAAGCAGCAACATACTTTTCTATTGGATTGTGGTAAATTTTACTTGGTGTGTCGTTTATTAAAATTTTGTTATTTCTGAGTACTATTAAATGATCCGCAAAAGACAGTGCATCATTTTTATCATGCGTAGCAACAATACAAGCTATATTTTTTTCTTTTAAATAGGTAAATAAATTTCTTCTTAAAGAGTTCTTTTTAAAGTTGTCTATTTGACTAAAAGGCTCATCTAGCAATAACAGTTCAGGTTCATTTGCCAAAGCTCTAGCAATAGCAACACGTTGTTTTTGCCCGCCGCTTAAATTTTTAACTTTTGTGTTTGCAAAAGGTTTCATTTCGATAACTTCTAATAATTCTTGCGTACGTTGTTCACTTTCTTCAGGATAAAACCGCGACAAGAATTTCTTAATGTTTTCAGAAACGGAAGTGTACGGCATTAAATCGAAATCTTGAGCAACATATTTAAAAAAATCCATTCCTGGAACTAAATGAAATTTAGGGCCTAAAACCCTTATTTCTTTCCAGTAAATTTCACCTTTTTTTAAATTTACTAAACCATAAATGGCTTTTAAAAGTGTAGATTTTCCGCAACCGCTTTCGCCCATTACGCAAAGGTGTTCTCCTTCATTTAAAGTGAAGTTAAAATTGTTTAAAACAATTTTCTTTTTAGAATACCCAAAAGTAACGTTGTTTACTTGCAGCATACAGTTTTATAAAAATCTATTATACCAGCTATTTTCTATGCTAATTTCCCAAAAATTTTCTAGATCTTCTTTGTTGTTTATTAAATTGTCAAAAATGATTGTTTTTCCTGTTACAGCCTTATTTTTAACTAACTTTTTAAAGTCTTTTAGTTCTTTATACTGCACAAATTCACCTTGTTTAAAACAAGCATTCATTTTGTCTAAAAGTTCAACTTTGTAGGTTTCTTGTAGTTCTAAAATAAAGGAAACCGAAGCATCAATATCGGCATTTGTTATGGTAGTTTCTGAAACATCTGCCACAAATATGATAAATCTATTATGTAAAAATTGATAAGAAGCTTTGAAGTTTTCGTCATCAGCCTTCCAATTTTCTACAAAGGTTTTAACTTTTTGCTCAATTTCTTCTATTTCTGTTGGATAAAATTTTCTGCTAGAAGGATAAACCCAAACCTTAGCGTCTTCTGGTAGTGTACTATAATCTACAAACATAACTTACATTTTATATTGCAAAGATACAGAAAGAAAAACCGCAAACTTATGTTTCAAATTTGCAGTTTTTAAAAAGTATCCTTTAAAAGTTAAAGAGGTGTTTTTTTTAGTTTTTTTGCAATAATTTTATAAAATCTTCTTGTGTGCTTATCCCTTTATCTTTGTTGTACCAAACTTGTAAATCTTCTTTTAATTGAGCATCTAAGGCTCCGTGTTTGGCTTTGTAATCAGTAACCAGTTTTGTAGCTACAGCTGGTCTTGGTCCCCAAGTATCGATTACATTATTATCTTTATCTAAAGCAATTAATTTAGGAATTGCTCTTCCGCCGTTTGTTAAAAACAAATCCATTAAATCTAGATTTTCATCGCGTAAAACTAGTTTTAATGTAATGTTATTATTTAAAGCTGCCATTTTATTGATAACAGGCAAATTTTGAGCCGCATCACCACACCAACCTTCGGTAAGTACCAACCAAGTTGTAGGTTCATTAATCTTCTGAATTTGTGCAGAAGTTTCATCAGTAATTTTAATGGTTTTGTCTAGTCGCTTCATTCTTGTTGAGTTTAACAAACTATAATTTGTTAAATCTTCGGATTGATTTGGACCTGTAGATTTATTTTCGGCTAATAGATTTTTAACGAGGTCTAAATATTCTTGATAAGAAAGGCTGTTTTTTAAACTCGTTTCTAGGATGTTTTTCATAATTGGTATAAGATGTATTGTAAAATTTTAGACGTAAAAATGAACTGCAACTTACATTATTTTATTGTTTCACTTACTTTAACAAAACATAAATATAAAAATGCTTATTTTTACAGATCAATTTTTAAAATTTGAAAAATAGTTTATTCTTTTTGGCTTTTATTGTCTTTCTTTCTTGTAATAAGAAGAAAGTAGAGGTGTTGCAAAAACAAGAATTAAAACCTCTTTTAAGCGCGGTTAAAAACTATACTATTAAAGAAAAAGTAGATCTAGTTTTTTTGAAACAGATAGAAACTTGGAAAGAATTAAAAGCAGTTGATAATTTTTTATCGAGGTTTAAAAAAGTTTCTCCGAACGAAATTTTAGGCAATGCGCTAGAGCTAAAAGGATTAGTGCAATCTTTAAAAGACAGCATAAAACCAATATTATTTGAAAGCGCATCTTTTAACACCCGCATAGACATTTTGCAAAATGAAACCTTACGTTTGGCAGATATGACTTTTATACCAGCTATTAAAGCAGAAGAAGTTACTACACAAACAGATAAAATTATGAATGCCTTTTCTGCGATTAATTCTAAAATAAATTCCATTTTATTAAAAGAACGTTTTGAAGACGAAATAGATTTAGATATTGCTTTTATAGGATTAGATTCTACAAAAATTGACAGTGTTTCAAGAAAATCAATCAAAAAGGTATTGAATGATAGAAAAACACTCAATAAAAATTTCTTAAAGGAAGCGCAGCAGTAATTTTATTACTGTACTATTTTTAATATTTGTTGTTAATCAACCGAAGTTCATTTTAGTAAAACACTAAGAAACCACCTCGTTTACGGTTTTATAAATCAAATCAGTTTCAAAACCTTTTCGCATTAAAAAATCAATCAGCTTTTTCTTTCTTTTGTAAATATTGGGCTCAGAAATTACCTCGTTTCTTTTTTCTGTAATTCTGTAAATAGTTTCTAAATACGATTCTTCATCAATTTCTTTAAGTGCCGTTTTTATATTATAGGCAGAAATATCTCTAAATTTTAACTCTCTAACGATTCGTGGTTTTCCCCAGCTTTTAATTCTGAATTTACCTCTAGCATAACTTTTAGAAAAACGTTCTTCGTTTAAAAAGTCGTCTTTCATCAAACTTAAAAGAATGAGTTCTCTAGCTTCGGGAATTAATTGAAAATCGCGAATTTTTTGCTCAACCTCTTTATGACATCGATCTTGATACACACAATAGTTCTCTATTTTGCGTTTAATTTCGTTTACTGTGTATGATTTCTTCTTCTTTTCAAACATGATTTCGAAAATACAAAAAGAGGATGAAATCATCACGACTTCACCCTCTTTATATAAATTATAGTTTTTTATCCTATTTCTTGAATCTGACTTTCCATTTTGGCGGTTTGACTATCTGCTTTTAATTGTCCTTTAATTCTCATTTTAAACTTAGTAACTAAAAAGAATAAAATTGGTACTACAATTAATGTTAAGAAGGTGGCAACAAACAAACCATAAATAACGGTTTTTGCCAAAGGTCCCCAGAAAATAACATTATCTCCACCCATATAAATATTGGCATCAAACTCACTAAACAACGTAAAGAAGTTAATGTTTAAACCAATTGCTAACGGAATTAACCCTAAAATAGTAGTTATTGCAGTTAATAAAACGGGTCTTAAACGCGCTTTACCAGCTTGTACAATGGTATCAAATAACACATCTAACGGCAAATACTCTTCTTCAGAAACACCATCTTGTTGTTTTCTTCTGTTAATTAATAACTCGGCATAATCCAATAAAACAACTCCATTGTTTACAACAATACCGGCAAGAGATATAATACCAACCATCGTCATCATAATAACAAACGGAGCGCCAGAGATTACCAATCCTCCAAAAACACCTATAAAACTTAAAAAGATTGCTAACATAATAATTCCAGGTTTAGAAACCGAGTTAAATTGGAAAATTAGAATAAAGAATATTAACATTAGACCTGTAAAAAAAGCACCCACTAAAAATGCCATTTGCTTGTTTTGCTCTTCAATTTGCCCTGTATAATCAATTTTAACAGTTTTAGGTAAATTTTTAAAGTTCTTCATTGAATTTTGAACTCTAGCAACTACAGCGCCTGCATCCGTCTCTCCTGGCGAAAGTGCAGAATATACAGTTACAACTCTTTTTACATTTTTATGTTTAATGGCACTAAAACCAGAGCTATTTTTTTGAGTAGCTACAGCAGAAACCGGTATTTCTTTAATTTTACCAGAAGCCTGATCTCTAAATGTTATTTTTTGATTAAAAACAGCGCTTTTGTTGTAGCGATCTTCTTTATTAAAACGAACATAAATATCATAATCTTCACCGTCTTTTTTATAAATTCCGGCTTTATTTCCAAAAATAGAAGCTCTTAATTGTTGCCCAACTTGCCCTGTGCTAACGCCTAATTCTCCTGCTTTTTTACGATCGACTAAAACCTGCATTCCTGGTTTCGATTTGTTTACATCTATTTTTAACTCATCAATACCAGAAATACTTTGCGTATTTAAATAATCGCGCATTCTTTCTGCAGTAAAAATTAATTCCTCATAATCTTCGCCGTTTAGTTCTATATTAATTGGCGATCCTGCCGGCGGACCTGCTGCATCTTTTTCTACAGAAATTAAAACTCCTGGATAAATACCAACTAAAGCGGCTTGCACTTTTTGACGTAAAATTTCACTGTCTTCTCCTTTTCTAAATTTATACTCACGCATAGAAGCCGTGATTTTTCCTTTGTGTGGCATTTCTGCGGATGAACCTCCATCCGTTTGCGGGTTTCCTGCACCTTCACCAACTTGAGAAACCGTACTTTCTACCATGTAATTATAATCGCCGTCGGTATACATATCCTGATTTAGAACTTTATATACTTTTTGTTCAATTTCGGATGTAATTTGATTCGTTTTTTCGATATCGGTTCCTTCAGGGTATTCGATATACACAATAATCTGATTTGGTTTGTTGTCTGGAAAAAACTCAACTTTTGTTCTTTGTTCTTTCAAAGACCAACCAAATGCCATAAATGCAGCTATAAGTAGTGCAAAAGTTACTGTAACCAAAATATAGGGTCTCCAACCAGTTAAAGATGTTTTTAACTGTTTTGCGTACCAGTTTTCTAAAGAAACTAAGGTGTTTTCTTGAAAATAATTTGCAGCTTTTCTTAAAACTAATCGATATACCCACAACATAATTGCGGTAAAAATAATTAAAGTACCTAAGGCATTATAAGCGCCACCAAAAAAGAAAATAAGCAAACCAACAACACCCATAATACTTGTTAAACGGATGATGCTTTTTACAGGCATGTCTTTATCTTCTGTGCTCATAAATTGAGAAACCAATACCGAGTTGAAGAAAATTGCTACGAATAAAGACGAACCTAAAACAATTGATAATGTAATAGGTAAAATAACCATAAATTGCCCCATAATTCCTGGCCAAAGTCCTAAGGGAATAAAGGCAGCAACTGTGGTAGCTGTAGAAATAATAATCGGAAAAGCAATTTCGCTAATTCCTTTTTTAGCAGCTTCTTTTCTGCTCATTCCTTCTTCATCCATTAAACGGTAAACGTTTTCAACAACTACAATTCCGTTATCTACTAGCATTCCCAGTCCCATAATTAACCCAAAAAGAACCATAGTGTTTAATGTGTAACCCATTGCGCCTAATATCATTAAAGACATAAACATAGACATCGGAATTGCAAAACCCACAAAAATGGCATTTTTAAATCCGAGGAAAAACATTAAAACAATCACCACTAAAATAACACCAAAAATAATATTGTTTACCAAATCATCCACTTGACCAATCGTTTTTGGAGATTGATCGTTCGTTATTGTAACTTCTAAGTCTGACGGAAAAGTAATTTCTTTTGCATTTTTTACAATTACTCCAATTTTATCTGCGGCAGTAACCATATTTTCTCCAGACCTTTTTTTAACATCTAACATTACAACAGGTGCACCGTTTTCTCTTGCGTATGTGGTTTTGTCTTTGTCTTTAAAGTTTATTTCTGCAACATCTTTTAAGTAAATAGGATTGTCGTTTTCTGATTTGATTACAAAATCTCCTAAATCTGACGGATTGTCAATTTCACCAATAATTCTAATAGTTCTTCTTTGTTTGCTTGTAATAAAATTACCTGCAGACATGGTTACGTTACCACGATTGATAGCATTTGTAATATCATCAAAACTAACTTTAGAAGCCATCATTTTGTAAATATCTACGGCAACTTCTACTTCTTTGTCTTGCGCACCACGAATAGCTACTTTTTTAATTTCTTTTAAATCTTCAATTTCGTCTTGTAAATGCTCTCCGTATTCTTTTAATTTAGCAACAGGGTAGTTTCCAGAAATATTAATATTTAGAATCGGTATTTCTTCAGACATGCTTAACTCAAAAACATTTGGAGTTACCTTTGCGCCATTAAAAGTTGGCCAATCTTCGCCTGCTGTTTCTTGATCTATTTCGTCTTTTACTTTCTGTTTTGCTTTATTTGGGTCAATTTTCTCATCAAATTCTACGGTAATAATCGAGTAATCTTCTTGAGAAGTTGAGGTTATTTTTATAACGTTACTTACCGACTTTAATTTGTCTTCTAAAGGGTTTGTAATTAGTTTCTCTATGTCTTCTGCAGTATTTCCAGGATATACAGAACTTACATAAATTTTAGTTTCGTTTATCTCAGGGAAATTTTCTCTAGGCATCGAAAAATATGCCGCAACTCCTAGATAAAGGATCAAAAACATTAAAACGTAAATAGTCGTTTTATTGTGTATTGCCCAAGAAGAAAGTTTAAATTCTTTCTCTATTTTTTTGGTTTTTTTAGACATCTTTTCTTCTATTTATTAATCACTTTTACAACTTGTCCGTTATTCACACTTCTAGCGCCTTCTATAATAACTTCTGTATCTGCGGTAAGATTTTTTACCACCTCAATAAAATCACCTTGGGTTTTGCCTGTTTCTATAATTAATCGCTCAGCAATTCCTTCGTTATTCTCTTTTTTATTTTTTACGACATAAATAAATTGTTCGCCTTTAGAATTTTCTGAGATGATACTTTGCAGAATTAAAATGGCTTTTTCATTTGTATAATCGTTCAATTTTAATTTTGCTGTTAAGTTTGGTTTGATGGTTCCTTTTAAATTAGGTACATCAATTTCTATTTTAAAAGATCTATTACTTGGGTTGATGTAATTACCAACTTGTCTTATTTTAGAGTTTAAAGTTTCGCCAAGAACAGGGAAACTCACTTCTACAAATTTGCCTTCTGTAATGCTGCCAAGGTATGTTTCTGGAACCTCTGTTTCTATATACATATTAGAAAGATTTACAATTCTAAAAACTTCTGCTCCCTGTCCTGGTGCAACAACAGTTCCTCTTTCTTTAAAAACGGCGTCTATAATTCCGGCAAAAGGCGCTCTAATTGTAGATTTTGATAACTGACTTTTTAATTGATTTACAGTACTTGTTTGCGCTTCAAAAGCTGTTTTTGTTTGTAAAAACTGAATTTCAGATCCAATTTTTTGTTCCCATAATCTTTTTTGACGTTCGTATGTAGTTTTTGCTAACTGAGCATTTGCTTCTAATTGTGCTAATTGTTGAGACATTCCGCCATCATCAATAGTTGCTAAAATTTGACCTTTACTTACTTTATCGCCCTCTTTAACAAAAACACTTTTTAAAATACCCGGCATTTCTGGGTACACTAAAATATTTTGTTTTGTTTGTACATTTCCTTGTAATTCTATAAAGTGTGTAAAAACAGCTTCTTTAATAGTTAACGTTGTAATTAATGGCGTATTTTTATCTTTGTTTAAAGCATCTAACTTATCATTTAATTTTTTTAAATCATCAGCTAAAGTTTGCAGTTTTGTGTCAATTTCTAGTTTTTTAGAGTTTATTTGAGTTACATCATCTGTAGCCAAAATTTGATCTATGGAAACTTCTTTTTTGTTTCCGCAAGCGTTTAAAATAAGGGCTGTTACTACTAATATATATATGTTTTTCATAATACGTGTAATTATTTAATTGGTAAGTTTAGGGCGTTTTCTAATGCTGCTTTTTTAGAAATTACAGCTAACATAGATTGTATGTAATTCTGTTGTTGTGTGTATAATTGGTTTTGTGCTAGTAATAAATCGAAACTTGAAGAAATTCCCTCAAAAAATTTGATGCGTTGTTTTTTCTCTATTCTTTCTGATAAACCAAGATTTTTTTGAGCGGTAGTGTAATTTTCAATACTTAATTGATAATCGCTTTTTGCTTTTTCTGCTAATAAACTTAAGCGCTCTTTAGTTTCCGTTAAACGTAAATCTGCATTTTCTAAAGCTATTTTAGCTTGAGCGGTTTTAGACTTTCTACTAAAACTACTAAAAATAGGCACATTTAAACTTACACCCAAAAGAGAAGAATCAAACCATTGTTGGCCGCTATTGAAGAATGTAAAAGAATCAGAAAAACCTTGACTTCCATAATTAACAAAAGCATTTAAACTTGGTAAAGCTTTGCTTTGTTCTAGTTTCATCATTAAACGTTTTGTTTCTCTATCGTTTTCAGAAATTTTAAAATCGATATGATTGTTCACGTTAAAATCTTCTGAAACTAAACTTAGCGCCATATTGCTTATTACTAATGAATTTAGAGTATCGGTTAAAATTAAACTTGTGTTTATAGGATTACCAAGCGATAAATTAAGCATTTGATATGCGATTTCTTTCATTCTTACCACACTACTCAATTGGTTTTTTAAATTTCCTAACGTAATTTCTAGTTGCTCAACATCTTCCTCTTCATTCAATCCATTTTCATAGATTTTTTTAGCATCGTTATAATTTTTTTGAAGAATGGTAATATTACTTTCTAAAATTGCAATGCTACTTTCTGTTACCAAAACGTTTCCGTATGCATTTATTACTGCTTCTCTAGTTAGTAGCTCTGTTTTTTCTTCTGCTTGTTTAGATATTTTTAAAAATGTTTTAGAAGCTTGTAAACCCACTAAATAAGAACCATCAAACAATAATTGCGTTAGGGTTACAGAAGCATTTATGTTTTGCTTTGTACCAAAAACTACAGGAATAAATCCGTCT
This sequence comes from Polaribacter glomeratus, assembly GCF_002954665.1. Taxonomy (GTDB): domain Bacteria; phylum Bacteroidota; class Bacteroidia; order Flavobacteriales; family Flavobacteriaceae; genus Polaribacter; species Polaribacter glomeratus. Next base: position 801,546 of record NZ_MSCM01000002.1, read on the forward strand.
GGTGCATTTGGGCTACTTTCTCTAGTGATGTCAAAAAAATCTTCTACTGTTTGAACAACCGATTCTCTGTTATCAAAAGCGGCTGCTGGTAATAAAGAAACAGGTTGCTTTAAAAAATTTTGATAATCTACTCTTCCGTTAACTTGGGGCAAACCAATAGCCGTTGTTTCCCAAACTTTTTCGTTTGCAGATCTTATGTCATTTCTAGCGGCTTTTGTATTGTAACTATTCTCTAATGCAAAATTTATTGCCTGTTTTAGAGAGAGTTCCATCGTTTTTTCTTGTGCTTTTAATGATATAGTAAAAGCAAAAAAAGAAATTAGGTATATGTACTTCTTCATTTATATTTGATTATTTTTTAATTGTTGTTCTAATTGTTGCAAACCTTTTTCTGTTGATATTCCTCGTAAGTGATACTCTAAATAAATGCTTATTAAGGTATTCATAGAATATTTTGTTAACGGAAAAAGTTGTTGGTCTTTAATGCCTAACATTCCGCTAAAATAAATTCTGCTAATAAAATCGATGTCAATTGTATTTCTAAATAAACCAGATTCTACACCTCTTTTTAAATTGTCTTGAATCATTTCTTGCATTACATGAAACTGTTTTTGCTTTAAAGAAGCATAAATTCGTGGATAATATTTTTGAAGTTGATACAATGGTGACGACTTTTCATCTTTTAAATGCTCCATAACCACGCGTTTAATGTGAAACATTTCGTCTATGGGATTCATTTTTTCTTTACAAATTGCATCAATACTGCAACAAATAGTATCAAACATGTAGTCTGTAACAGCACTAACTAAGGCTGTTTTATTGTTAAAATACTTGTACAGTGTTTTTTTAGAAACCCCCAAAGCACTAGCAATTTCATCCATAGTAACACTCTTAAAACCTAGGTTTAAAAAGAGTTCGTTCGATTTCTCTAAAATTTTATCTTTCATAATTCGAGTGCAAATATACAAACGGAAACTTTAGAAACAAAAAAAGTTTCCAAAGTTTTAATGTTTTTTTAACATTAAGATTAAAAAGAAGAATTTCTTTACATTATTTTTACAAAAAATTAAAGGTTTGAACATTTTACACTATCAACAAGAATTCTTGCAGTATTTAAAATCTAAAAACTGGGTACATGAGCCTAAAAACTTATACGAACCCATAGATTATATTTTACAATTAGGAGGTAAAAGAATACGTCCTGTATTAACATTAATGGCTGCGGATATTTTTTCTTCGGATTATAAAAAAGCAATGCCAGCAGCTTTAGCAGTAGAAGTTTTTCATAATTTTACGCTAATACACGACGATATTATGGACGAGGCGCCGTTAAGAAGAGGTAAAGTTACCGTTCATGAAAAGTGGAATATTAATACAGGTATACTCTCTGGAGACGCAATGTTAATTTTAGCGTATCAATATTTTGAAAATTACGAGCCTGTAGTTTTCCATAAATTGGCAAAGTTATTTAGTAAAACAGCTTTAGAAGTTTGTGATGGTCAACAATTAGACGTAGATTTTGAAACTAGAGACGATGTAACTATTGACGAATATATAAATATGATTCGTTTAAAAACATCCGTTTTAGTGGCAGCTGCTTTAAAAATGGGTGCAATTGTAGCAGAAACAAATGAACAAAATGCTGATTTAATTTATGATTTTGGATTAAATTTAGGTTTGGCTTTTCAATTACAAGATGATTATTTAGACACCTTTGGAGACCCAGAAACATTTGGGAAACAAGTAGGAGGCGATATCATAGTTAATAAAAAAACTTTTTTATATTTAAAGTGCTTAGAGGTTTCTAGCGAGGCTGATAGAAATAAGTTACAGCATTTTTACAAACGAAAATTAGACGATAACTCCGTTAAAATAGCAGAAGTAACTAGAATCTTTGATTTGAATGATATTCCTGTTTTAATGAAAAACGAAATAGAAAACTATACAGAGAAAGCATTTAACACCCTAACAAGTATGGATATTACGGATGCTAATAAAGAAAATTTAAAAACGTTTGGTTTATGGTTAATGAATAGAACGGTATAATTATTCTTTAATTTTATTTGCAAATAATTTAAAAATAATAGTACATTTGCAGCCTAATAAATTGGTCCTATAGCTCAGTTGGTTAGAGCACCTGACTCATAATCAGGTGGTCCCTGGTTCGAGTCCAGGTGGGACCACAGAAATAAACCTCAACAATCTGTTAATCAGTAAGTTGAGGTTTTTTGGTTTTAATACTTGTACGATTTATGTATTGTAAATTGCTTTTAGTCTTATATTCTATAAAAATAAATGTAAAAATAAAGTTCTTTTATAGCGTTCATTTCGTACACTTCTTACATTCCTAAACCTGAAAAACATTAATTAATCAAGATAAAAAGAAAAAACCACCTCGTTAAAAGTGGTTTTAGTTCAAATAAATTATTCTGTATGAATAAGAATAAAAAACAAATCTATAACCTATTTTTTAATAATCTTTACGGGTTTCCATAATCTGAAATAAATTTATAAAATCAAAACAATACGCGCACGCGAACAGATAACCCCGAAGTTTTTAAAATCTTACTAATTCTAAGTACTTTATTTACACACGCGAACAGATAGTTGAATATATTTTATTTTATGGTTTCCTAAAATTCAAATAAAATCATTAATAATCTTTTTAAGTATTTAGTAAAAGTTTAATTAAACAATACGCGCGCGTCAGATACTAACGAACTTTATTTTAACTTGAAAAAAATTGATTATTCAAATAGAATCTAACTATTAAAAACATCAATACAAATCAACTATTGAAAAATTAATAGTTAATTTCTATTAAAATAATAATCTGCTAAATCAAAACCATTTTTAAAACTTGTTTGCTCCAGTAGATTGCTTACCTCAATTTTAAAGCCTTTTGTTTTTAATTCTTTTGCCTTGTTGCTCCAGTTGTTAAATTCGCCTTTATCAGGAAACGCAAAACACTTTCTTTTTTTTAAGGGTTCTAACAGTTCAAATTTAAAATTGCTTTTACTACCAGTAGCAAGCCAAATAAATTCAGGTAAAAAAATACTCATAATTATAGCGGTTTTTTCGCTCTCTACAATTGCAATATTTTTTTGATAATCTTCATTAATTAAATGTAAACCAAACAAACATTGATAAAGATTAAAATTAGGCTCTTTAATGGCTTTATGTAGCCAATTAATATGATTATAAGGTTCTTTTATTCTTTTGCCTGTATACTTATTGTATAGCATTATTTTTGCACTTCTTATTTGTTCGCTTGTATCTATTTGCCAAAATATCGTTGCATCATTCCAACATAGATTTGCACCTGTTAAATAATAATCTTGACTTGCTTTTTGAACTTCATCAAATGTAAAGTTGTTTAGTAAAAAGGCGGTTAAATTGTCATCATTCTTTTGATTATTGTATTGATTAATTAATTTATTTTGAAGCTGTAAACTGTGATAACTTGGTTCAACTTGTTTAGGTTGTTTTAAGGCTCTTACTTCATTTATAAAGGGTGTTAAATCAGTATTAAAATACTTACTTTCATTATTTAGATAATTGATAGTTGAGGTTTTTAAATACCATTCAGAAATAAAACAATTTTCTTTGTTTTGCTCCAGTATTTGCGATTTTGGTATTATAGAAATAACGCCATTTACATCAACTAATTTAAAAGCTTTAATACTTATGTCCTGTAAGGCTAAAAAGGGTATTAAATACCCTCTTTTGCCTTTTGGTGGTGCTTTGTGATAATTACAGTTTTGCTCCCTATCACATCTGCCAAAATCAGTAGTTAAATTGTTGCCCGTTTCTGTATTAACGTAATAAACAAACGTATTTTTATTACAGTTAGGGCAAAGGTTCTTTTTACTACTTTTATCTAATGAATATTTAAAAGTTTCCATTTGATAAATGATTTTTGTTAGTAGAAACATAAGCTACATTTCCAATACTTTTGCGTTCAACAATTATTTTAAAATGTCGTAAACGTTTCATAAAATTAGATTTGTTTACTTTGTAAAAACCGTCTTCAATACAAAAATCTTTATACTGTCTATAAAGTTCGCTAATTGTTGTATAATCAGTCGAGGTTTCATATTCAAACTCATCAATAAACATTTTTACACTATCGCTTTGTTTTTCGTAATCGCTTCGAGCGTTATCGACTGCCAAACATTTACTAAATTTCTTTTGTTTTAAAACCCTTTCAAGTCCTGATAAAATCCAATTAAAAACGCCTGATAATTCGCTGTTTATTATCTTGTTTGCGAGTTCCTTATCTTGTTTGTCTTCGGGTATGGTTACATCAAAACCAATAATTAAAAAACGTCTAAAAAATGCGTTGGTATGCTCTACGTCTTTTGGCAAATCATTACAGTTAAAAATAAGTTTTGCATACTCATTTAAAATAAAAGGTTCGCCATAAGGTAAACGAGCTTCGAGCGGTTCGCCTGATGCCATTTGTTTAAAAATATCGGTTTCAAGTTTACCATTTATTTCTGATGCGTAATTGACTAACTTATTCGCAATTTTTGCCCTAAAATAGCCGTTATCATTCGTTAAACTTTGTAAAGAGTAGTTACTAATATTTTGACTACCTAAAAGGGCGTTAATTATCTCAAAGAAAACAGATTTTCCATTCGCTCCAGTTCCGTATAAAATAAGCATCTTTTCAAGTTTCAAAACACTTGGCTTTATAAAAATGTATCCACAATATTCTGCAAATATTCTTTGCTTATCTACATCAGGCAAAACCTCATCTAAGTACTTTTTAAATAGTGGTGCTTTGGCTTCGGGTTCGTACTCAAATGGTAACTGATGCGTTAAAAAATCGTTTCTGTTAAACCCTCTTAACTCTCTTTTAGTTGGTGTTATTTCAAACGTACCATTTTCTAAATTGATTAATACATTCTTTTTGTTAGTCTTTGGCGTTGGCAAATAAGCATCTGCCATAAATTGTTTAAATAGTTCATCTTTAAAAGTATGTATTTTGCATTTAAATTTTTCTACACCCATTTTTAAAGAAACGTTACCTAAAAAAGATTGAAAACTCTCTTTGTTTATTTCGCTCCAGTAACTGCCATTATACAAATAAATAAAACCGTTCTTTTTGCATAAACCCCAGTTGTTTGCTTTGGCTATTTTTAAAAGTTGCTCAATACAAAGTACTAAAAAATGATTTTTAGAAAGCTTATAACTATTAAGCTCTTTATCTAACTTTCTATATTTCTCAAATTCTGCTTTATTGTCTTTGTTATAAGTGCCGTCTTCATTATAAACAAACTTTTTTAAGTCTTCAATTTGTTTTTTTACGTTTTCAATATCAGGAAACGCCAATATTTGAAAGTCAATTTTATTGATGCTTTTTGAAAGTTCCTGTAAAATGTCATCAGTTGTTTTTTCTGAATGCTCAAAGTTTTCTGAAAGCTTTAGTACTTCATTCTTAATGATAGTATCTAAGTTGTTTTTTATTAACTCCATAACCTAAAACATTTTTAATTGGTTCGACTGTGGGAACAAATCAGGGTTTGTAGTTATTGCCTGAACAAAACGACCTGAACGACTACATTTTATTACACCAATTACATAGGCTTTGCCCTCTTTTATCCAGTCAAAAATATATTGAGTAACAATATAGGTTTGGTCTGTAAAGCCTAATTCAGTAGCAACCATTCTACGGCTCATAGGTTTTTTATAAAGAAGTTTATGTAGTTCTTTTTTATAACATTTTTTTGTATCTTTACCTTGCTTATAACTCTTACTAACAAGGTTTTGTGTATTTCTACTACTCATAACCTTGTTATTTTTTTAATGGTTTTAAACTCTCTAATAATTCCGCTTTTTTGTAGTATCTGCGGTTTCCAATTCCATAGGCTAAAACTTTGCCTTTGTTAGTCCAATGCCATAGCGTACTGCTATCGATTTGTAGAAATTTACAAGTTTCCTCTCTCGTTAGTAACTCATCAGGATTGTGAGTTTGAGAAATTTCTTTAGATTTTTCAAATTGACTTTTTACAATCTCTTTGAATAATTTTGTTAAGTCTTCAAGACTTACATTTTGTAGTAAAATACTATTTGTCATATTTAATATATTTAATATTGAATGACAAATATTGTATTGGTTTTGTACCTCTAAAGACTATGTTTTGCGCCTTTTTAGGCACACTTTGTACCTTTGTTTTATTTAGAGGTTATTTGATTGAAAATAATTAATCTATTTTTATTTGAATTTGCTTTGTGATTTGTATACCTTATTTTAGTAAATGTTATTTGATAAACTTCATCTATCCATTCTACCATTCTTATTTTACTAATAGCTTTATGAATTAGAAATTTATTTTCTTGATTTTGCATCACGTTAAACATAAAATCTAAATTAGTAGAGTAACTACTTTCTTTTATTTCAAATTCATCAAACATACTTTGCCAAATATCAAAGGCGTTATCATTAAAAATATTGGTGTGTAATCCTTTTTTAACCTCATCAGGTATCTTAATTTCTTTTTGTTGAGGTTCTATGTCTTCAATTTTTGTAAAATCTTTGTTTCTAAAATGTCTAACAATAGTTGAACTTTCGAACATTTTAAATTCATTTTTATAACTTTTATCAAAAAAATCGAATAACTCTTTTAACAACCTATTAAGGTTTGAAAATAAAAATTTTGGAAAATACTCACTATTTGTTTTTTCTAAGAAAGCAAAATATTTATCTCTTAAATTTAAAAGTATTTCTAAATCTTTACTGTTAGAATTTTGTTTTAGTTCTAAAATTTGAGTTCTATTAAATTCAAAAATTCTGTTTTCAGTTGCTTTGTCTTCTATTAACTGAATAATGTTTTTATGAATAATATTAAATTTTTGCTCTACTTCTTTTTGAATCTCATCAAATCGTAATTTGTCATTAAAACTATTTTCAGGCTCTAAATTATCACGTTCAGAATTAAGTAAATTTAGTTCGTTTTTAATGTCATTGTATTTATTGAAGTTATCAATATTAGTATGTAAGAAGTCGATAAAATTAAATAAGTTTTGAATCGCTCCTTTTGGTTTGTCAATTTCTTTTTGTTGTGGTTCTATATTGATAAATTCCAAAATTAATGATGCGAGTTTTTTAACTTCATTTATTGAAAGTGTAAAATAATTATGAGAATAAATAAACATATTTTTATTTCTGTATGTTCTTACAAACTCATCTTCATTTAATTCTAATAAAGTTTTACCAGTAAACCAAACAAGCTTTTTGTTATTTACATTCCCTTTAAATTCTTTATCGTTAGCTTCATCAATATAATGAACAATAGAACTTGTTTTATCTGTTTTAATAGCATTGTAATCTTTGTTTAAATTTAAAAAAGTATTACAATTTTCTAATAATATTTTTAATTGTTTTTTCGCAAAATCTGTTGGTTCGTATTCTACTAAGTAAGTTTTTAGTTTATCAATTATAAAAAATGGTTTTGATGCTACAATTAAATAATTGTATTTCTTGTTTTCTGAAATATCCCATTTTATGTTTTTTGTAAATAAAAGAACCTCATCATTAAGCTTTAAAACAATATTTTTTTTCATTCCAATTTTATTTTATGTAAGAAATGTACGAAATGCACATCAAAAAACAACTTTATTTTTTAGGTTAAAAATAGTTTGTTATTTCAAGTGCCAAATCTTTATTGCTTTTGCCTATGTAATTTAAAAACATTGTTTCGGTGCTATGTCCTGTAACATAAATTAAATATGTTGTTGGTATTTTACCATAAAAATTAGTTGCAAAACTACGTCTACCAATATGCGAGGTAACCAAATCATGTTTTTTATACATTCCTGTTTTTTTACGAAATATTTTGCTTTCAGGTTCGGTTTCAATTAATTTACTACCTTTTGTTAGTTGGTTAATTTCTGCCAGTTCACAAACCACCTTTATAAAGTCATTATACTTTTGGTCTGAAATTGAATAGGGAAATTTTCCATTTCTTTTATTGAGTATTTCTAAAACCTTTGGGTGTAATGGAACTGTCATATTTTTGCCTGTTTTCTTTTGAGTAAATTCAATTAAATGTTTACCGTTTTCAATTCTTATTTGCTCATCAGTAAAACGCATAAAATCTGAAACCCTTTGCCCTGTATGGCAACTTATAATTAACCAGTCTTTAGCATTGTCTAAACTATCAGTTAATTTTTCTTTACTGATATTCTCTATTTTTGTTAAGTCTTCAAGGGTTAAATATATTTTTTCAACATTATGTTGCTCTATTTTAAAGCCTTTTAGTTGGTGGCTTGTTTCAATACCATTATAATCTGAATGATTACAAACGCCTTTAATCGTTTTAAAGAATTTAGAAATTGTGTTTTGTGCATAGTTGTTTTTTATGCAATAGTTTTCAAATTCATTTTTAAATTTCTCGTTAATATCTATAATTTGAATAATTACTTTTTTCTCTTTTTGATAACGCTCTAATAAACGCATAGTAGAGTTGTATTTTTTTTGAGTGCCAATTGTAGTTTTGGTTTTCTTGCAAGCAATATAGTAAACAAAGTATTTTAGTAATTCAGTAGATAGTGTTTGTTCTTGTTTAGGTGGGTTATAATAATAGTCAATTTGAGTTTGTAACCATTCTTTGTTTATGGTTTCTATACTTACAGAATTAAAAGCTTTTAAAACGTGGTTTTCTATTTTGTTGAGTTCTGTATTTACTTCGGTTTGTTTATTAGTGATGTCAATATCTTTTGATTTTTTTTTATGCTGTTTGCTCCAGTAGATTTTTTCAATTTCAAACTTTGTCTTTGCTCCGAAAACATAATCAGTACTATTGTAGCGATACAATAAACGCAATATTAGATTTGACTTTTCTTTTGTTGAACGGTATAAAAAATTAACTGATGCCATACTTATATTATTTTAACAATACAAAAATAATAAAATTGTATTATAATTGTACGGTAAAATGAAAATTGTTTCAAACTATTGCAAACTAAATAAATATCAATATCTTTGTTAATGCTTGCTATTGTTTGTGTTTAAAGGGGTTTGTCAATGTAATTAAGTGTTTTTAATATAGTGTAATTTTGTTTGTAAGTGGTTCAGGTGGGACCACATTTAAATTTATAAACCCTTGTAAATCAATGATTTATAAGGGTTTTTTCTTTTTAGTTGTTAAATAAAGTGTAAATTAATCTTTTGTTAAAATGTAAGATTACCATTTTTGCGGTTGTTTTTTTATAAATGAATAGTAATGAACCAAACTTTCTCAAAGTAAAACAAACACTTTTTATAATTTTATTAAAACTTAGAAAAATCTTTTATAATTTGTTCATTGCAAATGATTTTTGATTAGGTCAAAACATTGAATTTCATCATTATAAATATATTTTTAATATTTATTTTTATGAACATAATATATTCATTTGTACATATAATCAAATTATAAAATGGTGTAACCAACAAGTCAATAAATTATATATGACACAAAATCAACAAAAAAGTACGTTAGTTCCTATCCTTATTATTGCAGGTTTATTCTTTATTTTCGGATTTGTAACTTGGATAAATGGAGCGTTAATTCCGTTTATGAAAACCATTAACGAACTAACAGATGCACAATCGTATTTAGTGGCATCTGCTTCATATATTTCTTTTGTTGTAATGGCTTTGCCGGCTTCTTATATTATCAATAAAATAGGTTACAAAAAAGGGATGTCTTTAGGCTTAATAATTATGGCAATTGGTGCTCTATTATTTATACCTGCGGCAGAAGCAAGAACATATTGGGTTTTTTTAGTTGCAATCTTTATTCAGGGAGCGGGAATGACTTTATTACAAACAGCATCTAATCCGTATATCACCATTTTAGGACCTATGGAAAGTGCAGCAAAACGAATTGCTATTATGGGTATTGCCAATAAAGTTGCGGGCGCTCTTGGTTCTGTAATATTTGGGGCAATTTTATTATCAGGAATTGACGGTATCAAAGAAAAATTAAATGTTGTAGATGCAATAGAAAAAGAAAATTTATTAAATACAATGGCAGACAGCGTTATTACACCATACATTGTAATGGCAATTGTCTTATTTTTATTGGGTATTTTAATCAGAAAAGCACCTTTGCCTAATGTAGAAGCGCAACCTATAAATGCTTCAGAATCCGGAGAAAAAGCAAAAACGAGTATTTTTCAATTTCCACATTTATGGTTAGGTGTTTTTGCATTGTTTTTATATGTAGGAGTAGAAGTTGTGGCTGGAGACACCATTATTTCTTACGGAATCTCTTTAAACATTCCTGTTGAAGAGGCTAAGTTTTTTACCTTATTTACTTTAATGGCAATGGTTGCTACGTATGCTTTAGGTGTTTTTTTAATTCCCAAATATATAAGTCAGTCTTTTGCATTAAAAGCAAGTGCTGTTTTAGGTGTTTTATTGTCATTTTGTATCGTTTTTACTACCGGATTTACATCTGTACTTTTTGTTGCGGCTTTGGGTATTGCAAATGCTTTAGTTTGGCCTGCAATTTGGCCCTTGGCATTAACGGGTTTGGGAGAATTTACAAAAACAGGATCAGCTTTATTAATTATGGCTATTTCTGGAGGTGCAATAATTCCGCCTTTATATGGCGCCTTGGTAGATCACAGAAAAGCAGAATTAATTTCAACAGGAATACACGAGGCAAATGCATTAGCAGAAGCGGCTTCTTTTGGATATTGGATTCTATTACCTTGTTATTTAGCGATTCTGTATTACGCTTTCTTTGGTCATAAAGTAGGATTAAGAAAAGTCTAATCTAATTTTTAAATCGAAATTTCAATTATATAAAAAAGCATTAAACAATCTCTTTTAGTGCTTTTTATATTTTATCAGAATAAAATTTTAACCTTTTATTTTCGCCTTTGGCGGATGTGGTAATTGATCAAAACCCATATTGAATAGCGTAAAACCAAAAATATCGGCGTATTGGGCAATGGTTTTTGTAACCGGAGTTCCCGCACCATGACCCGCGTTGGTTTCTATTCTAATTAACGTAACATTTTCTCCGCTTTGTTTGTCTTGCAATTCTGCCGCAAATTTAAAACTATGGGCAGGCACAACTCTATCGTCGTGATCACCAGTGGTTATTAAGGTTGCAGGATGTTTTACACCTTTTTTTACATTGTGCACTGGCGAATATCCTTTTAAATATTCAAACATTTCTTTGCTGTCTTCTGCCGTTCCATAATCATAAGCCCATCCTGCGCCAGCAGTAAATGTATGATAACGCAACATGTCTAAAACACCAACTGCTGGCAATGCAACTTTTACTAAATCGGGTCTTTGCGTCATTGTTGCACCTACCAATAAACCTCCATTTGACCCACCACTTATTGCTAAAAACTCTGATGAAGTATATTTTTTTGCGATCAAATATTCTGCAGCAGCGATGAAATCATCAAAAACATTTTGTTTTTTTAATTGAGTTCCTGCATCGTGCCATTTTTTTCCATATTCTCCTCCGCCTCTCAAATTTGGCACAGCATAAATGCCTCCTTGTTCCATCCAAACAGCGTTTGTTATACTAAAAGCAGGCGTTAAATTCACATTAAAACCGCCATAACCGTATAAAATAGTAGGATTTTTCCCATTCAATTCCAAACCTTTTTTATACGTAATTATCATGGGTATTTTTGTACCGTCTTTTGATGTGTAAAAAACTTGTTTACTTTTAAAAGCATCAGCATTAAAAGCGATGGAGGGTTTCCAATACGAAGTATAGGTTCCGTTTGTTGGATTGAATTTAAAAGAAGATGCAGGTGTATTGTAATTTGTAAATGAAAAATACAATTCTTTTGCAGTTGTTTTTCCGCTAAAACCACCGGCAGAACCAACACCAGGTAATTTTACTTCCTTAAGTAAGTTTCCGTCAAAATCGTATTGCAATACTTTTGAAACCGCATCAACCATATAGGTTGCAAAAAAATATCCTGCTCCAGTTGACGTACTTAACACATTTTCTGTTTCTGGAATAAAATCTTTCCAGTTTTCTGGAGTAGGATTTGCCGCATCTACAGTAACCACTTTTTGATTTGGAGCGTTCAAATTTGTAGCTAAATACAATTTACTTCCTCTGTTATCAATAATATGTGTATCAGTTTTTACATCGCCTAAAATTGTAATTAATTTACTGTTATTTTCTGATAAATCTTTGATAAATAACTTGTTTCCCGAAGTAGAAACTTGTGCTGAAATTACCAAATACTTATAATCTTCGGTTAAAGAACCAAAAACATATCGGTGTTTTTCTGATGGCACTCCGCCAAAAATAACTTCATCTTCTTTTTGTGAGGTTCCTAATTTGTGATAATATAATTTATGCTGATCTGTTTTTGCTGATAATTCGCTTCCTCTAGGTTTGTTGTAACTTGAGTAGTAAAAACCTTCGTTTTTGTACCAAGAAACGCCCGAGAATTTAATATCTACTAAAGTATCTTCTTTAATTATTTTTGATTCTGAATCTATAATAATTATTTTTCTCCAATCAGAACCGCCTTCAGAAATAGAATATGCAGCTGTTTTTCCGTCTTCAGAAAAACTTAAAGAACCTAAAGACGTAGTTGCATCCTCAGAAAAAGTATTTGGATCTAAAAAAACTTCTGCTTCGGCGTCACCTTTTTTTCTGTAGACAACCGATTGATTTTGCAATCCATTATTTTTAGAAAAATAAGTGTAATCGCCTTCAATAGATGGGATTCCTACTTTTTCATAATTCCATAATTCTGACAATCGATCTTTTAATTGTTCTCGGTAAGGAATTTTGCTTAAATAATCGAAAGTAACTTCATTCTCGGCTTTAACCCAAGCTTCTGTATCTGCACTTTTATCATCTTCTAACCATCTATAGTTGTCTACAACTGTTGTTCCGAAAAGAGTTTCTATAACTGGGTTTTTTCTAGTTTTTGGGTACTTCACGCTTTTATTTATTTGATTTTTTTCTCTTTACAATAAACTAAAATTAGACACGCCAAAAGAAGAATAAAATAATTTTTGGCTCTTAATTTTAAGTTTCAAAAGTTTCTCAAATTTAATTAAAATAGAAGCTTATAAGTTGTATGAAATCAAGTTTTTATTAATTTTTAAGATCTTAAACACACTATTTGTAATGTTTTTAGTTGTAAAACGACTATTTTCACAGAAATGATAAAAAATATTTTTATACTATGACAGAAAATTTAACAAAAGAAACGTTCCTAAAAAAGGTTTTTAATTTTGAAGAAAACAAAGAATGGAAATTTGAAGGAAAAAGACCAGTGCTAATCAATTTTTATGCTGATTGGTGTGGACCATGCAAAATGTTAGCGCCAATTTTAGAACAAATTTCAGAAGAATATGGCGATAAAATTGATGTTTACAAAATAGATACAGAAGCAGAACAAGAATTGGCTGCGGCATTTGCAATTAGAAGTATCCCAACTATGTTATTTTGCCCTTTAGAAGGTAAGCCAGAAATGGCAAATGGCGCTTTACCAAAACAAGAATTAGAACGCATTATTGCAGATGTTTTAAAAGTTACGAAATAAACCTGTTGTGCATTTTAAATAATGCTAATTTTAATATTGTTTATATTTCTATTAAATACAAATTTGTTGATATATTGAATAGTTGTTAACGCTGTTGTTTTAGATAATACTCTAGTTTTAAATACATTAAAATATTAACGTAATTTCTTCTAATCATAAATTGGTCACATAATTGCGAAAATAATGTTTCAATTCTTTTTCTTTTCTTTCTAAATATATAAGGTTGTTTTTTGAAGTTTTCTTGATTTTTTCTCATTGGAGTATCTAATTTTATATTACATGTTTCAAAAAGATTTAATTGGACTTCTGCTGATAAATATCCTTTGTCTGCTATTAAAACACAATCACTAATTTGATTTCTAATATCTTTTAAATAGTGGATATCATGGACAGAAGCTGGACTTAAATCAATACTTTGAAAAACACCACTTACAGAACAAACAGCATGTAATTTGTAACCATAATAACTAGAAGATTGAGAAGCACAATATCCTCTGTCTGGATAGCTATAACTCACTTCCTTGAATATTTTAGAACGTGAACTTCTTGATAGTTTGCAAACCTCTAAAGGCATACTATCAACAATAAAATATTCCTCAAATTCATTAAACTTTGAGGCTAATTTTAGTCGAATTTCATTCAGGTGATTCACTAAATTCCTTCTTTTTTTATTGTAAACACTTCGCTCTATTTTATTTAAAATACTTTTTGGTAACTGTCTAAATAAATCCATTTCGCTGTCTATGCTCATAAATTCAGCAGTAAGACTTAAACAAATCAATTCTAAATCACTTAATTTAGGTTTACGCCTTTGATAGGTTAAAAGTTGCTCTTTTGATATTTTTCTTAATACTTCCAATATTCTTTCGTAATTTGCACTTATGTTGCTCATTGTAAATGATTTGTGGTTAAATCAATTTACTGATTTTCAGTAAGATGAGCAACTATTTTAACTTAAATCATAATGCACAACAGGTTATTATTACTAAAAACATTTTGCAAATATTTATAACTTATCAATATTAATCTCTTTATTAAATGTGAATTATTCAAAGATTAAAACACTTAAAGCTCAGTTTCCAGATTCTAGAAATAAAAAATCTCTACTTTTTTTAAAATCTTAAATATCTATTTACAATTTTTAGATTTGATTTAGATTTTTTAATTAAATTTTATGATTTTAGTTTATTTCTTTAGAGAGATAATCCTTATTTTTGTTTAACGAAATATTATAAACGTAAAACAAAAAAATATGAAATTATTTAAACTATCAGTTTTATTTATCTTTTTATTTGCACTAACAAGTTGTGGAGGAAACGATAAAAAAAAGGAAGAATCAACTCCTAAAAACGAAGTTGTAGTTCCAAAAAAAGCAGAACCAAAAGTTGATTTGTACAGTGACATTGAGGCGTCTAACGATATTTTGTTGACTTCTAGTGATGCATCTGTGTATAGTCAAGAAGTTTTGAAGGTTGAGGGAGGTAAAAAAGTGAAACTTACTTTTAAACATACTGGAAAAATGGACAAAAAAGTAATGGGGCATAACTTTGTTTTGCTTAAAGACGGAGTTAGCATGGCTACATTTGGTAAAGAAGCAGCTAAGGCAGTTTCAAATAATTATATACCAGAAAATACCCAAGATGTTATTGCGTATACCAATTTAATTGGTGGAGGTGAAGAAACAACAATCGAGTTTGATGCACCAGCACCAGGAACTTACAGATTTATTTGTACTTTCCCTGGACATTATGTTTCTATGAAAGGAACATTTGTTGTGATCTAAATATAAAATTTTATAGTAAATTTAGAAAAGCGAGAAATTTTTAAATTTCTCGCTTTTTTTTTATCAGTATTTCTCTTTTAAAAATAGTGTTTAATTTGGTTCGTGTAAAAATTAGCTAGCAAAAAGTGTCGCAAAAGCTTCTTCAATTTTGCCAACGAGGATTAATTTGATTCCATGGTTTTTATTGGCAATCTTATTATATTTTGATGCTACAAAAGTTTTGTAACCTAATTTTTCGGCTTCTAAAATTCGTTGGTCAATTTTAGAAACTGGTCTAATTTCGCCAGCCAAACCAACTTCTGCAGCAAAACATACATTTGGATTGATGGCAATATCTTCATTGGATGATAAAATTGCTGCAACAACTGCTAAATCAATTGCTGGATCGTCTACATTTATACCACCTGTAATATTTAAAAACACATCTTTTGCACCTAATTTAAAACCGGCTCTTTTTTCTAAAACAGCTAAAATCATGTGTAACCGTTTTAGATTGTAACCTGTTGTAGAACGCTGTGGAGTTCCGTAAACAGCGGTAGAAACCAATGCCTGAATTTCGATCATTAAAGGACGAATTCCTTCTAAAGTTGAGGCAATTGCCGTTCCGCTTAAATCTGCGTCTTTTTTAGAAATTAGTATTTCTGACGGATTAGAAATTTCACGTAACCCGTTGGATAGCATTTCGTAAATTCCTAATTCTGATGTAGAACCAAATCTATTTTTCTGGCTTCGTAAAATTCGATAGGTATGATTTCTATCGCCTTCAAATTGTAAAACAACATCTACCATGTGTTCTAAAATTTTTGGCCCGGCAATGTTTCCTTCTTTGTTTATGTGACCAATTAATAAAACCGGAGTTGCAGTTTCTTTTGCAAATTTTATCAACTCTGCAGCTGTTTCTCTAATTTGAGAAATACTACCAGGAGAAGCTTCAATGGAACTTGTGTGTAGTGTTTGTATAGAGTCTATGACCAAAACTTCTGGCTCAGTTTCTTCTATATTTTTAAAGATTTGTTGCGTGTTGGTTTCTGTTAAAATTAAACAATTAGAGTTTTTGCCTTCTAATCTTTCTGCTCTCATTTTTATTTGCGACTGACTTTCTTCACCAGAAACATACAATACTTTTTGACGGATGTTTAAAGCAACTTGGAGCAATAAAGTCGATTTACCAATGCCGGGTTCACCGCCCAAAAGCGTTACAGAACCTTTTACCAATCCGCCACCTAAAACCGTGTCTAATTCGTTGTTATTAGTAACAACTCTTTCTTCTGGATTTAACTGAATATCAGCAATTTTTAAAGGTTTGTTTACGGTTTGTTTTGCTGTGGTAGATTGTTTCCAAACACGTTTTTCTTCTTTATGAATTACTTCTTCTACAATGGTATTCCATTCTTTACAAGCACCACATTGGCCAACCCATTTTGCATGTTGAGTTCCGCAATTTTGACAGAAAAAAGTTGTTTTGATTTTTGACATTTAGAATTTTTATGACACGAATTGCACAAATTTACGCTAATTATTTACGAAGTTTAGAAGGACTTTGAAAAGTATTAAAAATTTGAAGTATCTTAATATGCTTTTGGCTTAGAATGATGTAAATAATCTTATAATCTCTTATGATCATTCTTCTATAAGGATCGCCAAGAAATTCGTCAATTTGATATTGATTTACAAAATTAATATTGAAACCGGCTTCATAAATATCATTAACTACATTAAAAGCTGTTTTTTCTGAAAATGTTAATTCTTTTACATTTTCGAAGATAACTTGTAAATCCGATGTTGCTTTCTCAGACCATTCAACTTTAATTCTCATTTACCAAGAAAGTATTTTCTTTTGTAATTGTTTTGAAGATATAAATGTACCTTTTTCAGCTTCTTTTACTTTTTCAATATACATTTCTTTGGTTAAAGCCTTTCCATCAACGGTATATGCAACAATTTCTTTATTTTTTTCTTCTTTTTTACAATGTACATTATACACAGCTTCTACTTCATTTAAAACGTTTTCATCAGTTTCTAAAATCCATTTTGCTAAAGCTTGTCTTTTTTCTTCTAGGTTCATAATACGATGCATTTTACCAAAGATACCAATTTATAAGTAATTATTAAAGTTGATAAATTGTTCTAAAAGCTGGCAAATAGTTGCGTTAGCGATTGAAACGACATCCTTTTTGCTTTTTTTTTTGCAAAAAGATATAGTGTAAAGCGCGACCTGGTCCTGATTTTTATCAGGATAAAGGAACGCCCAACTTCTCGATACATTTTTTTTAAAAAACTATTCGAAGTTATTTGTTCTTATTATATATTGGTAAGAATACAAAAGCCAAACCGCCAAAAACGATAATCATAGCAGTTTGTGCGGTCCACATAATCCAACCAAAAGCGGTTGCAGGTTCTGTAGGAATATCAAACAAAGCCAATGCGCCAGCAACTGCAATTGGGTATAAACCTATGCCGCCATTGGTTGCAGCAATAGAAAACCCGCCAGCGATAAAGCCAATTAAAATTCCGCCAAAAGGAACGTTTAAACCATTAATTGCAGGTATTGTTGCCCAAAACATTGCCACATACATTACCCAAATAAACAACGTATGAAATATAAATGCCCATTTGTTTTTCATTTTAAAGATGCTTGTAACACCTTCTATTAAACCCGCAACAAAGGTTTTAATTTTTAACAAAAACCCTGATTTTGCTTTTTTTACAAAGGATGAAAAAATGAAAAAACCAATACTTAAAACGGCTAAAAAGATGATAATTTTTGTTGGATTAAAGTTTTTTGTAAGCAGATTGTAAATAAAATCGAACTGAACAAAAAGTGTAATTGCAACGATAGAAAGCATCATAATTAAATCTGCAATTCTTTCTGCAACAATGGTTCCGAATCCTTTTTCGAACGGAATTTTCTCGTAGTTTGCCATTACGGTAGCTCTAGAAACTTCGCCTGCTCTTGGTAAGGCTAAATTTACTAAATAGCCAACTAAAACCGCCAAAACACTAATGGTAAATTTTGGTTTAAAACCTAAAGGTTCTAGCATAAACTTCCATCTATACGCTCTAGAAAGATGGCTTAAAATACCAAAGAACAATCCAAGAAAAATAAAACTATAATTGGCTTCTTTAAAATATCCCAGAAGTACATCTATAGAAATTTTAGAGAGCGAATACCAAACCAAAAAACCTCCCAAGATGAGAGGTACTATTATTTTTAATACTTTTTTAATATTCAAGATTTTTAGGTAAGTGTGTTGTCTTTTTCGTTTGGAAAAACTAAACAAGGTTTAAACTTTTTAGCTTCTTCAAACTCCATAAAAGCATACACAATTAAGATTAAAACATCACCTACGGCAACTAAACGCGAAGCAGCACCATTTAAAGTGATTTCGCCACTTTTTCTTGGTCCTGGAATTGCATAGGTTTCTAAACGGTTACCATTATTGTTATTTACAATTTGAACGCGTTCTCCTTCTATAATATTGGCTGCATCCATTAAATCTTCATCAATGGTAATGCTTCCTATATAATTTAAATCGGCACCTGTAACTTTTACACGGTGGATTTTAGATTTGACTACTTGTACTAGCATGTTGCAAAAATACTATTTTTTTGTTTACAAATTATGTAATCGAATGTTATCAATTAATCTGATTTCTCCGGCAAAAATCGCAATAAAAGCCCGGTATTTTTTACCAGATTCTTTATTTTTTACAGTTTCTAATGTTTTTTCATCAGCAATGGTAAAATATTCTAATTTAAATAAAGGCTGTTTTTTAAACTGATCTTCTACCCATTGGGTAACTTCATCGGCATTTTCTAACCCAAACTTTTTGCGAACTTCTTTTAAGGTTTTATAAATAAAAGGTGCTGCTTCTCTTTGTTGTTTTGTAAGTCTTATGTTTCTTGAGCTCATTGCCAAGCCGTCTGCTTCTCTAAAAATAGCACATCCTTTAATTTTTATATTGATGCGATGTTTTTTTACCATTTTTTTGATGATTTGCAATTGCTGAAAATCTTTTTGGCCAAAATAAGCTCTGTGAGGAGTTACAATATCGAACAATGTTTTTACAATTGTACCAACACCATTAAAATGACCATCTCTAAATTTTCCTTCCATTTGATGTTCTAATCCATCAAAATCAAAGGAATCTGCAACTACATTTGTATTGTAAATTTCTTCTACAGATGGATAGAAAAGTACATCACAAGAAACACTTTCTAGCAATTTAGTGTCGTTTTCTATGGTTTTAGGATATTTTGTTAAATCTTCGGTATTGTTAAATTGAGTAGGGTTTACAAAAATACTTACTACAATAATATCATTTATCTTCTTAGCCTGACTAATTAATGATAAATGACCTTTATGCAAAGCGCCCATTGTTGGTACAAGACCAATGGTCTTTTTTTGTGCTTTTAGGCTCTGTAAATATACTTTTAACTCGTTTTTTTTCTTAAAAATTATCATTCTAAAACTTTAGGAAATGTATGCAAACTTACCATTTTAACACGATATTAGCATAATAATTTGTATTTTCGCAAATCTTATAAAAAGAGTTTGAATTAATGAAGGACAAGAGAATTTTATTTGTATCATCTGAAGTAGTTCCTTATTTACCAGAAACAGAACTATCTTCTACCGCTTTTATTTCGGCAAAAAACGCTCATTCTAAAGGAGTTCAAACCCGTATTTTTATGCCAAGATATGGTGTAATTAATGAGCGAAGACATCAATTACATGAGGTAATTCGTTTATCAGGAATGAATTTGGTTGTAAACGACATAGACATGCCTTTGATAATTAAAGTTGCTTCTATTCCTAAAGAAAGAATGCAGGTTTATTTTATTGATAATGAAGAATATTTTAAAAGAAAAGCCGTTTTTACAGACGAAGACGATGAAATGTTTTCTGATAATGATGAACGTGCAATCTTCTTTGCGAAAGGTGTTGTAGAAACTGTAAAAAAATTAAACTGGGCACCAGATATTATTCACGTTCATGGATGGATGGCTTCTTTATTACCTCTTTATTTAAGAGTTTTTTACAAAGAAGAGCCTCTGTTTACAGAAAGCAAAATTGTAACTTCTTTATACAGTAACGGTTTTGAAGGTGAATTAAATGCAGATTTGGCAGAAAAAGTGAAGTTTGATTTATCAGAATCTGATAAATTAGCAACAATACAAGTACCAAACCACACCAATATTTTAAAAAGTGCAATAGAAAATTCTGATGCTATTATTCATGGTAGTGAAACTATTTCTGACGAACTAAGTTCTTTTATTGAAGAAAAAGGAATGCCAGTTTTAGAATATGAATCAGAGAATTTAAAGGAGTCTTATTTAAATTTTTACGCTGAACTGTTAGCAGCTAAATAATTGTTTATAAAGTGAAAAAAATTATTATCAAGAGTGTTTATGTGGGAGTTTTGTTGACTTTTTTTTCAGCAATTATATCATGTGAAGAGGATTTTACAGACATTGGATCTAATGTTATAAGTAATACAAAATTTAATACAAATGTGGATACTGTAGAAATTACGGTAGCAAATAGTATTGTAGATAAAATAAAAGCAGATAATATTACTAGAGAACCTGGGCAATATTTATTAGGAGTTTATGCCAGTGCAGATTATGAAAAGCTAGAAGCTTCGATTATTTCTCAAATAGCAATAAGTACAAATTTAGCCTTAATTGAGCCAGATACAATTGTAAAATACCAAACAAGTACAACTTCTATCGTTACTACCATAGATACTGTTTTTATAAAATTGCCATATCAAGCTACTTTAACCGATAATGCCGCTACAGGACCAGTTTACACCTTAGACTCTATTGTTGGTAATCAAGAGAAGGCCTTTACCTTTAACGCATATGAAACGAGTACTTATTTAAGTAGGTTAAACCCGGCAGATCCTTCAAAAGTAAATAGTTACAATTCTAATAGTGTTTTTAATAAAAAAGGAAATGCTTTAAATGCAGTTTCTAATTTTCAATTTATTCCTAAACCTACAGATACTGTAATGTTTATAAAAAGAAGGGCTAGTAATAAAACACTCGTTAAAACAGATGTTATAAAATATACAAGCGCAACTGCAACTTCTGGCCCAACATCTACAGCATCTGGAACACCCCTTCCATTTGCTGCAATTCCTTTAAATGAAGATAAGTTTAAAAAAATTTTCTTAGATGAATATGGGTCTTCGAACTTTAACTCTCAAGATGCATTTAACGAATATTTTAAAGGAATTATACTTGAAGCTTCAGGGAATGAAGGTTCCTTAATTTCGTTTGACTTTAGTAATCGCCTTGCAGTTTTAAACCCATCTATAGAGGTTTATTATACCAATACCGCTATCAACACCCAAACCGGTGACACAATTAAAACGTTTAGAAAAAATAATTCTTTTTTATTGTCTGGAATTAGAAGTGCTTTGTATAAAATGGAAGAAAAAACATATCCAGTTAATAACGAAATAAAATTACAAGGTACAGCAGGAAGTGAAGCTTCAATAGATCTTTTTGGCCCAGATGTTGATAATAACGGAATTGCTGATAAAATTGAAGATTTAAGAGCTAAAAATTGGTTAATTAACGAAGCGTCTTTAACATTTTATGTAAATGAATCTGCAGATATTACTGCATTACCCTACAGATTGTATATGTATAGAACAGCAGGTAAATTAACAACTGGTTTAACTCAAATAAAAGACACTTATTCAGAGGCTACTTTTGGAGGACTTTTAGGAAAAGACTCAAGTGGAAACCTAAAATATACTTTTAAAATCACAGATTATATTTCTGATCTTTTAAGTGGTCAACAAGATGAGTCACCAATTTTAAAGCTAAAAGTTTATAATACAAGCGATGCTCCCTTATCTAGTTCACTCTTTACAAATTATAGCTGGAGTCCAAAAGCAGTTACACTTTTTAATCAAGATGCCGCTAATGGAAGCAAAAGAGCTTTGTTAAAAATTTCATATTCAGAGAAGAAGAATTAATAAAATAAACAAACTTAACCTAAAAAGTAATTGTTATGTGTGGAATATCAGCTTATATAGGATACAGAGAAGCTTATCCAATCGTAATTAACGGTTTAAAAAGATTAGAATACAGAGGTTATGATAGTGCAGGAATAATGATCTATGATGGTCAGCAAATGCAATTATCTAAAACTAAAGGAAAAGTATCTGACTTAGAACTGATTACCGACAAAGATGAAAAAAGAAAAAAAGGAACTATTGGAATAGGGCATACACGATGGGCAACGCACGGTATTCCTAATGATGTGAATTCTCATCCGCATTTATCGCAATCGGGAGATTTAGTTATTGTTCATAACGGAATTATAGAAAACTATGACACCATTAAAAAAGAATTAATAACAAGAGGTTATACTTTTAAAAGCGATACAGATACAGAAGTATTAGTAAACTTAATTGAAGAAGTTAAAAAGAACGAAGGTTGTAAATTAGGTAAAGCGGTACAATTGGCATTAACAAACGTTGTTGGTGCATATGCAATTGCTGTTTTTGATAAAACAAAACCTGATGAAATAGTTGTTGCACGTTTAGGAAGCCCTATTGCAATTGGAGTAGGAAAAGATAATACAGAGTTTTTTGTAGCTTCGGATGCATCTCCTTTTGTAGAATACACAAAAAACGCCATTTATTTAGAAGATGAAGAAATGGCTATTATTAAAATTGGTAAAGGAGTAAAAGTTCGTAAAATTAATGATGATACTAGAGTAGATCCAATTGTTTTAAAACTTCAAATGAGTTTAGAGCAAATCGAAAAGGGAGGTTATGAAAATTTTATGTTAAAAGAAATTCATGAGCAACCAAAAGCAATTACAGATACTTTTAGAGGTAGATTGTTAGCGGAAGAAAATATGATTAAGATGTCTAGTATAGAAGATAATCTCGATCGTTTTTTAAATGCAAATAGAATTATTATAGTGGCTTGTGGCACATCTTGGCATGCTGGTTTGGTTGCAGAATATCTTTTCGAAGATTTAGCAAGAATTCCTGTAGAAGTAGAATATGCATCAGAATTTAGATACAGAAACCCTATTATAACAGATAAAGATGTAGTTATTGCAATTTCACAGTCTGGTGAAACTGCAGATACACTTGCTGCCATTAAATTAGCAAAATCTAAAGGAGCTTTTGTTTATGGTGTTTGTAATGTAGTTGGTTCTTCTATTGCTAGAGAAACAGATTCTGGCGCTTATACACATGCTGGTCCAGAAATTGGAGTAGCATCAACAAAAGCATTTACAACTCAAATTACAGTGTTAACTTTAATCGCTTTAAAATTAGGAAAAGCTAACAAATCTTTATCAGACGAGGTCTTTAAAAACTATCTAGATAAAATGCAAATGATACCAAAACAAGTTGAGCAATTGTTAAAGATTGACGAACATGTAAAATCGATTGCAGCTGTTTATAAAGACTCTAAAAACTGTCTATACTTAGGTAGAGGTTTTAATTTCCCTGTTGCTTTAGAAGGTGCTTTAAAGTTAAAAGAGATTTCTTATATTCATGCAGAAGGGTATCCCGCTGCAGAAATGAAACATGGTCCTATTGCTTTGATTGATGAAAATATGCCAATTTTTGTTATTGCAACAAACAAAGGTCATTATGAAAAAGTAGTAAGTAATATTCAAGAAATAAAGGCAAGAGCAGGTAAAATTATTGCTGTTGTAACTGAAGGCGACACACAGGTTAGAGATATTGCAGATCA
Organism: Polaribacter glomeratus; assembly: GCF_002954665.1. Taxonomy (GTDB): domain Bacteria; phylum Bacteroidota; class Bacteroidia; order Flavobacteriales; family Flavobacteriaceae; genus Polaribacter; species Polaribacter glomeratus. Next base: position 825,607 of record NZ_MSCM01000002.1, read on the forward strand.
TGTAATTGAAATTCCTGATACAGAAGAAGCATTAACGCCGTTATTAACTACAATTCCTTTTCAGTTATTATCTTATCATATCGCTGTAATGTTAGGAAGAAATGTAGATCAACCTAGAAATTTAGCAAAATCGGTTACTGTAGAGTAATTTATGTTGTTTAATCATAAGAAAAAATCCAGCTCTTCAGCTGGTTTTTTTGTTTTAGAATCTTCAATCTTAATTAAAATGAAATTATAAATCTAAAAATAACATTTCAAGTTCTTGCACGGTATATGGTTTTTGCAGCACAAAATCTATAGTGTGTTTCTCTTTCGTTTTTTTATCAATATCCCATCCAGATACCGTTATAATTTTTATTTTGTTTCCATAATCATTTCTAATAGCAGCGATTAACTCCCATCCATTCATGCCAGGCATACCAATATCAGTAAATACAATATCGTATTTTTTTTTATTTAAATATTCTAAGGCACTTTTTCCGTTATCTGCAACTGTACATTTATGTCCCATTAACTCCATCAAATCACTAATATCTTCTGTTATAAAACTATTATCGTCTACCCACAAAATAGTATAGGAAGTTTTTTCTTTTTGCTCATTTTCAGGGAGTATTTTAATAACTTCTAGCTGGCTTTCTGGAAAAACTATTTCAAAGGTAGTTCCTTTAGATAGTTCAGATGATTTAATATATATAGTACCGTTGTATTTATTAATGGTAGTAAAAACCCCACTCATACCCAAACCTCTGCCTAATTCGAAGCCTTTTGTTGTAAAAAAGGGTTCAAATATTTTTATTTTAGTTTTTTCATTCATACCGACACCTGTATCTGTAAAAGTGGCGAACACACGTTTGTTTTTTCTACTCGTTTTAATAGTAAGGTTTCCACCTTCTGGCATAGCTTCAACACTGTTTTTAATTAAATTATAGATAGCTAATTTTAATTCGCCTTTGTTACAGCTAATTTTGGGAATATCTTCAAAATCGGTGATAATATTTATTTTTAAGCCTTTTTTTTCAACACTATCTTTCCAGAGAGGACGCGATTGATTTAAACTTTCTTTAATTAACTTGTTAAAATCAATAAGTTGTGCGTCGTTTGCATCGTGTTCTGTATCGCCAAATTTTTGTAAGGCACTCACTCTTTCGGCGACATCATCAATAATAGACTCAATGTTTTTTAATCGTTCTGCGGCAATCTGTGTAATATTTTTTTGAAATTTAATCATTTCTAAGTTCCCTGTTATTTGTTGTAGCGAATTATTAAAATCGTGCGCTACCGAAGAAGACATTTCTCCGATTGCTTTTATTCTTTCGTGTTTAATTTGGGCTTTTTCAAATGTTTTTTGTGAGGTAATATCTTGATTAGCTCCTGTTAAATGGGTTGTTATGCCAGTTTCATCCAATACTGTTTGACAAATAGTTCTCAAGGTTTTTTGATTTCCATTAGGAAGATAAATTCGAAATTCAATATCAAATGGAGTTCCTTGTGTTACAGCTTTGTTGTAAGAGTTGCTAAATAACGCAACGTCATCAGGATGAATTCTTTTGCGAAGAGAATCAACATCAGGCGGCCCTTGCTTTAAATTATAGCCCCAAACGTTAAACATTTCTTCCGACCATTCTGCTTTTTGGGAAAGCGTATTAAAGCTCCAGCTTCCAATATTTGCTAATTTTTGCGCTTCTTTTAAATCTTTTGTAATAGCTTCAGCTTTTTCTTTGGCTTCTATGAGTTCTTCTTTTAACTTAATTTTATTTAATAAATCTTTGCGAGAAATAAGTATTAAAACAATAACAGTAAGACTAGATAAAAGGCTTCCCCAAAAAATAAATATTTTGGTTATAAAGATACTTTGTTGTGTTTTTTTATTTCTTTCGGCGATTACTTTTTCTATATGATTCTCCATTCTAAGAATAACATCTCTTATGTTGTCCATAGTTTGTTTGCCAAACCCTTCAAGAATAATTTGCATTAACGGTTCTGTTTGACCTTGCTTTTTTAACGAAATTGTTTTGTCTAATTCAGCAATTTTTAAAGCCACATAATTTTTTAAAGTATCTATTTTATAGATTTGTGTTGGTGTATTCTGTTTAACTGCAAACTCATAAAGTTGATTAATTGTTTGTGCACTTTCTAGAACTCCTTTATTGTAAGGTCCTAGATAACTTTCTTCTCCTGTAATAATAAAGCCTCGCTGCCCAGTTTCGGCATTTTGCATAGCAGACAAGGTGTTGTTTAAGACTTTCATTACGTTTCGTGAATCTTGCTCTAAACTATTATTTTTGATTAATTGGTTTATACTTTGAAAAGAAAACCCAGCGATTGTTATTAAAACAATCATTACAATTGCCATGGTTAAAAAAAATTTATGTTCTATTTTCATGCAAAGAGGTATCGGTTTAGAGAGAAAAAAATCTTATTAGATTATAGGTTTTTGAAAAGAGTTAAATAGTTTTACCTTGTGTATAAAGGTAGTTATAATAATTTCTAAATAGAATGTTTCTATTTAATTAGTGCTTTAAAATAGTCTTTAACTATTATTACTTATAAATTACATAATGCTTTTAGTATTTTTTAGTTTATAAAGTTTTTAATTAGATCTAATGTTAGATCATAAAACGAACCAAGAGTAGTACTTAAAACAGCTTTAAAAATTAATTTCAATTACTCTAAATTATTTAAAAATGTAACTATTTGAAACGCATTGTAATGAATTATCTGTGTAATACGTTTTTAATGACTATTTTTAGATAATTTTAAACTATGATTTATAATCAGATAGCTCCCTTGTTTTTACAGAGTACTATAGTTGCCTTTATAATACTTTTATTATTTCGCCTTCGTAGACAATTTGGAATTGGAATTTTATTTGCTTGTTTGGGTTTATTTCAGTTCTTACAAGTATTTCTTTTGATTACTATTTATGCATCAAATACTGATAACTTTCTTATTTCGCCTGGTTCTTCCATTTTAGTTATTGCTACACTTTTTGCCTTATTAATAATCTATATTAAAGAGGATGCCCGTGAAACGAGAAGTCTTATATATGCTTTGTTTATTATTAATATAGTAATGACAATTTTTATAAAATTATTTAGTTTTAATTTTAACGAGAATGTGTTTAATACTGTTTATGAGTCAACTAACCTTTTTAATAGTAGTGCTTGGATTTTATTTGTTAGTACCATAACTTTATTTTTAGACTCGTTATTACTTATAATAATTTTTCAATTTTTATCTAAACATGTACGACCCTTATTCTTGAAAATTTGTTTAACAATGCTTCTTGTTATAAGTTTTGATACTTTATTTTTTTCAATTATAGTTTTTTGGAACTTTAACAACCTAAATACAATTGTACTAACAGGGCTAATTTCAAGAGGTATTTTTACTGTTTTTTACAGCGTTGTGTTTTATTTTTATTTAACGTATTTTGATTCTGTAGCTAAAAAAACCGCTTTTTTTAAGTTAACCGATGTGTTTAAACCCTTTATTTACAACCGAAAACTTAAAGCGATAGTGCATAAAGTGAAAAAAGTAGAAAAAGAACGTGTAGCAAAATTAGTTATTCCTAATAAAGAGCTTCTTTTACAAAATAAAGAGAAAGGTAAACATGCAATTGAGTTAGCGCTAGCAAACATAGAACTTGCGTATCAAAATAAAGAAAAAGGGAAACGTGCAGTTGAATTAGCGCTTGCTAATATAGAACTTGCTTTTCAAAATGAAGAGAAAGAGAAACGTGCTGATGAGTTAGATTTTGCTAATAAAGAACTTGCGTATCAAAACAAAGAGAAAGAAAAGCGCGCTGATGAATTAGCTGTTGCAAATACAGAACTTGCGTATCAAAACAAAGAGAAAGAAAAGCGCGCTGATGAATTAGCTGTTGCAAACGCAGAACTTGCGTATCAAAACCAAGAGAAAGAAAAGCGCGCTGATGAATTAGCTGTTGCAAACACAGAACTTGCGTATCAAAATAAAGAGAAAGATAAAAGAGCCTCTGAATTAGCTGTTGCAAACACAGAGCTCGCCTATCAAAATAAAGAGAAAGAAAAGCGAGCCGAAGAATTAGACATTGCTAACAAAGAACTTGCTTATCAAAACAAAGAGAAAGAGAACCGTGCAGAAGAATTAGCGGTTGCAAACATAGAACTTGCTTATCAAAATGAAGAAAAACAAAACAGGGCAGATGAATTAGACCTTGCTAATAAGGAACTTGATTATCAGAATAAAGAAAAAGAGAATAGAGCAGATGAGCTAGCGGTTGCTAATAAAGAACTAGCGTATCAAAATAAAGAAAAAGAGAATAGAGCAGATGAGCTAGCGGTTGCCAATAAAGAACTAGCGTATCAAAATAAAGAGAAAGATAAAAGAGCCGATGAGCTAGCAATTGCTAATAAAGAACTTGTTTTTCAAAATGAAGAAAAAGGGAAAAGAGCCGATGAGTTGGTACTCGCTAATAAAGAACTTGTTTTTCAAAATAAAGAGAAAGAGAATAGAGCAGATGAGCTAGCGGTTGCAAACAAAGAACTAGCATATCAAAATAAAGAGAAAGAAAAACGAGCTGATGAACTTGATATTGCTAATAAAGAACTTGTTTTTCAAAATAAAGAGAAACAAAATAGAGCAGACGAATTGGCGCTTGCAAACACAGAACTTGCCTATCAAAATCAAGAGAAAGAGAACAGAGCAAAAGAATTAAGACACTTTATTGAAACGGCAAATGCGCCTATTTTTGGAATCAATAACAAAGGTCTTATTAATGAATGGAACCAAACTTCTGAAAAGATTACTGGTTATACAAAAAAGGAGGTTTTAGGCAAAGATTTAGTACAAACCTATATTACCGAAGATTATCGAGAGGCCGTTAAAAAAGTTTTAGAAGATGCTTTAATAGGTAAAGAAACTGCGAATTTTGAGTTTCCGATGTTTACAAAACAAGGAAATCGAATTATGGTATTGTTAAACTCAACTACCGGTAGAAATGCAGCTGGCGATATTACGGGTGTTTTAGGAGTTGGGCAAGATATTACAGAGCTGGTTAGTTATCGTAACGATTTAGAGTTTAAGGTAAATGAAAGAACTTTAAAATTAAATGAATCGTTAAAAAAAGAAATAGAATTAAATGAATTAAAATCGAAATTTGTTGCAATAGCTTCTCATGAATTTAGAACGCCGTTGTCTGTAATTAACTTTGCTGCCGGATCTATTAAAAAATATTGGAACAGAATGGAGCCAAAAATGATACAGAGCAAATTAACAAAAATAGAAGGTCAAGTTTTACATATGACAGCATTATTAGAAGATGTTTTAATTTTTGGTCAGGCAGAAGCGGGTGAAATTAGAAATAAGCCTTTAAAATTAAATCTTGGAAACTTTATTCATAAAATAATTGAAGAAGTTTATAGTTCTTCTAATAAATCTCACGAAATATTGCTTGTGGATACTAAAGAGCTAGCAAAAATTAATATTTTGATTGATGAAAAATTAGGACGAAATATTTTTGTAAATCTAATTGGCAATGCTATAAAATTTTCTCCGGATGCTAAAAAGATTACCGTTGAATTAATATCAGAAAAAAACAACCTAATTATTTCAATTACAGATTACGGAATTGGTATTAGCCAATCTGATCTTAAAAATATATTTAAACCTTTTACGCGTGGCGAAAACGTTGATTTAATTCAAGGAACAGGTTTAGGTTTATCAATTGTAAAAGAATCAATACAAATAATAGGAGGCGAAATAAGTGTAGAAAGTGCTATTGGTAAAGGAACTTGTTTTACTGTTAAAATGCCCAAAACTTAAATACAGATTACCTATAAAATATAAATTGAGCAACCCTCTTTTTTAATAAAAGAAGTAATGCAAGCAACTTTTAAATAATTTCTGAACTTTTTTTAGAATATTTAAAACAATTTATTTTAATAATTTTTTATAAAATAAGTAGCTTGCTTATTGATTTTTTAAAAAAAATATATAAATTTTACTAGTATATGTGTTTATTCATTTAATGAGTGTATACTTCTTAATATTTACAACATCTTCTAAGAATTAGTTATGCAGTTCCAATAAATTATGTACATTTATGGTACATTTAAGCGTTCTTAACTCCTAGCACAATTTACTTTTACTGTATTTTTTGAAACACCCTAAACGCTTCCCTACTATTTTATTCACAATTAATTTTTGATGTAAAAATCATCCAAAAAATTGTACCTATTAAAATTTTAGAGCTCATCGACAATAAGATTAGTTCAATATATAGTAGCACTACTATAAACTTAAACTGATTAATAAAATGTATTAATGTCATGAATATGGAGTCCTTAAAAAAAACGCTAAAAAGTGAACAAGCCTATCGAAATAAAGAAAGAGAAAAGAGAACTATAGAGTTAGCCAACCTTAAAGTTGAATTAGAACAACAAATAGTTTGCTTAGATGAAGCAGCTATTGTTTCTGAAGCAGATGCAGAAGGCAACATTATTTTTGCGAACGATAAATTTTGTGAAATTTCTGGATACAAAAGAGAAGAATTACTTGGCGTAAACCATAGAATATTAAAAAGCGGTAAACAACCTGATGCTTTATTTATGGATATGATGAAAACGATAAGTAATGGAGGTGTGTTTAAAGGTAATTTATTAAACAAGAAAAAAGGAGGGAAAGAATTTTACTGGGTAGTTTCTACTATTATGCCTTTTAAAGATGTAAACGGTAAAATAATTAAATATGTAAGTATTCGATTTGATATAACTGCACAAGTTGAGCAAAAAGAAGCCCTTATAAAGCAAGCTGAAGAGCTAAGACAGTTTATTGAAACAGCCAATGCACCTATTTTTGGTATTGATAGTAAAGGGTTGGTTAATGAGTGGAATCAAACATCCGAAAAAATTACTGGCTATACAAAACACGATGTATTAGGTAAAGATTTGGTACAAACCTATATTACAGAAGATTATAGAGAATCTGTAAAAAAAGTGTTAGATGATGCTTTACTTGGCAAAGAAACTGCCAATTATGAGTTTCCGTTATTTACTAAAGATAATAAAAGAGTAATGGTTTTATTAAACTCAAGTACACGCCGCGATATTAGTGGAGAAATTACAGGTGTATTAGGCGTAGGACAAGATATTACAGAGTTAGTTGGGTATCGTAAAGAGCTAGAGTTAAAAGTAAATGAAAGAACCTTAGAGTTAATCGAAGCGCTAAAAAAAGAAAAAGAACTAAGCGAATTAAAATCAAAATTTGTTTCAACAGCATCTCATGAGTTTAGAACACCGTTATCTGCAATTAACTTTGCTGCAGGCTCGATTAGAAAATATTGGACTAGAATGGACCCAGTTATTATGGATAAAAAACTACATAAAATAGAAGATCAAGTAAAGCATATGACAAAATTACTAGACGATATTTTAATTGTTGGTCAAGCCGAAGCTGGTAAAATTAGATATAAACCTTTGCACATAAATCTTGGAGATTTTATTAATGAAATTATTGAAGAAGTTAATAGTTCATATAAAAAATCTCACAAAATTTCGACAATCGATCATGAAAAATTAAAAAATGGTGATATTCTTATTGATGAAAAATTAGGTCGAAATATTTTTATAAATATTATTGGTAACGCTATTAAATTTTCTCCGGATGCCAATAAAGTTACAATTCAATTTTCATCCGAAGAAGAGTATATCGTTATTTCAATTACAGATTACGGCATAGGAATTCCTAAAACAGAATTAAAAAATATATTTGAGCCGTTTACTAGAGGCCGTAATGTTGATTTAATTCAGGGAACTGGCCTTGGTTTATCAATTGCAAAAGAAGCAATAGATATTATGAAAGGAAAAATAATTGTTAAAAGTAACAATGGTAACGGAACATCATTTATTGTAAAAATTTTAAATATTTAAAACAAACACATAAAACCACTATGCATAAAATATTAATTGTAGAAGACACATTGGCTATAAGAGAAGAGGTTTGCGATATTCTTGAAATGGAAGGTTATGTAGTTTTTCAAGCAGGAAATGGAAGAGTTGGTTATGAAATGGCTTTAAAAAAGAGTCCAGATCTTATTATTTCTGACATATTAATGCCACCACTTAATGGTTTTCAAATGTTTAAAAAATTACAAAGTGATACCAGAACAATGAGTATTCCTTTAATTTTTATTTCTGCTAAGGGCGAAAAAGAAGACATTAGAATTGGAATGAATTTAGGGGCTGAAGATTATTTATGCAAACCAATAAATATAGATGATTTGGTAAATGCTGTAAAAAATAAAATTAAAAAGAAATCTATTATAGATCAAAATATTATTGATAAAACAGCAAGATTATCTAACCTTGTGGAAAATCAGAAAGGTAAAATAGATACACTAGAGAGCCAAGTTATTAAGCTAACTAAATTATTAAAAGACCTTTAAATTTTGGGTTTTTTTAAATAAAAACGAACCTAAATAGTGCTTGCTGATTAAAAAAAATAAAAGGTTTAGATATTTTATTTATTAAAATTAAGTCAATTTACTTAGTAATCTTATAAATAGCTTTGAAATTAAAAAAATTAACAGCTAAATAAAAACAGGTTTAACTTCTAAAGACCTAACTTAACCAAACTTAACACTCTTAATTGGGGTTAATTTAAAAAATACTATGAGCTATGAGTAAACTTTCGTACAAAGAATTAGAGAAGGAACTTATGGAGTTAAAAAAAACTCAAAATAGTTCTTCAAAAAATCAAGAGTATAAAACGCTCTTTGATTCTATGCCAGAAATGGTAGAAATTATAGAACTAATTTATAATAATAACAATGAACCTATCGATTTCTATATTAGAGATATAAACCTTTCTCTAGCAAAACTGCTAGGTAAACCTAAAGAGCAATTAATAAATAAAAAAGTATCTTCTATAGTTAATATTATAGAAGACAGTTGGTTTTCTTATTTTGCTGGCGTTGATAAAACAGGCGAAACGATTAGTTTTAAAAATTATGGGGCTGAATTTGATAAATATTATTTTGTTACAGCATGGAAAATTTCTAAAAATAGGGTGGGCGTTTCTTTTACGGATATTACCAAAAACGAAACCGAGAAACTAAAAGTTCAAAAATTTAATAAATCAATATTAGACAATATTCCTGCAGATCTTGCTATTTTTGATAAAGATCATAATTATTTATATATAAATCCAAATGGTATTCGAGACAAAGAAACTAGAAAATGGATGATTGGAAAAACTGATTTTGATTACTGTAACCTTAGAGGGATTGATGACTCTATAGCCCAACGTAGGCGAGATATTTTTAATAAAGTTGTTAAAACAAAGCAACAAATAGAATGGGTAGAGGAATATGAGAAAGAAGGCAAAACCGTTTATTTAATGCGTAATTTTTATCCTGTTTTTATTGATGCTGTTTTTCAATATATAATAGGTTATGGTATTGACATTTCAGAACAAAAAATAGCCCAAAAACAACTAAAAGAGTTAAATAACAACCTTGAAGAAAAAGTAAAAGAACGAACTATAGAATTGCTTACTATAGAGCGCAAATTAAGATTATCGTTAAGTAAAGAAATAGAGTTAAATGAATTAAAATCGAGATTTGTTTCAACAGCATCTCACGAATTTAGAACGCCATTGTCTGTAATTATTTTTGCTGCTGGATCTATTAAAAAATACCGTTCTAAAATGGCGCCTTTTATGATAGATGCAAAACTAGCTAAAATAGAAACTCAAGCAATGCATATGACCGCATTAATAGAAGATATTTTAATTGTAGGACAAGCAGATGCTGGTAAAACTCGCAACAAGCCTTTGTATGTAAATCTTGGAGATTTTATTCTTAAAATAATCGATGAAGTACAAAGTTCTTCTCAAAAATCGCATAAAATAGAGTTAATAGATACAGAAAAATTAAAAAGTGGTACTATTTTTATTGATGAAAAATTAGGTCGAAATATTTTTATTAATTTGATTAACAATGCTGTAAAATTTTCTCCGGATGCTAATAAAGTTATTGTTAATGTTTCATCCGAAGAAAATTATATTGTTATTTCAATTACAGATTTTGGAATTGGAATTCCAAAATCTAAACTTAAAAGCATATTTATTCCTTTTAGTCGAGGAAATAATGTTGATTTAATTCAGGGAACAGGACTTGGTTTATCAATTGTAAAAGGAGCCATAGATATAATAGGCGCAGAAATAGAAGTTCAAAGTATTATTGGCAAAGGAGCCACTTTTACTGTTAAAATTCCTAAAATTTAAAAAATATGCTGTATACAATTCTAATTGTAGAAGATACATTGGCAATAAGAGACGAAATTTTCGATATTCTAATAATGGAGGGTTATATAGTCTTTAAGGCAGAAAACGGAAAAGTTGGTTTTGAAATGGCCTTGAAAGAAAATCCAGATCTTATTATTTCAGACATATTAATGCCAAATCTTAGCGGTTTTGAAATGTTAGATAAATTACAAAAGCATCAGAAAACAAGAGATATACCATTGATTTTTCTTTCTGCTAAAGGTAAAAAAGAAGATATTAGAATTGGCATGAATTTAGGTGCTGAAGATTATTTAACCAAACCAATAGAAATTAACAATTTGTTAAATGCGGTTGAAAATAAACTTAAAAAGAAAGTGCTTAGAGATCAAAAGGTTAGTGATAAAACAGCCACTCTAAACGCTATTCTTGAGAATCAAAAAAACGAACTAGAGAATTATTCTCATCTAATTTCTCATGAATTAAAATCTTCGGTAAGAAATGTTTCAGACCTTTTGGCTTGGACTAAAGAAGAAGCAGCACAAACTAATAATTTTGAAAATTCTAGTCTTATGATTGAGCTGATGCAGGATAAGATAGAAAAAATGGAGTTATTATTAGTGAGAATTGAACTTTATAAAAACATAACACCTGCTTGTTTTAGAGATCGTTTAATTTATACGGATACACTTGTAGAGCGTGTGGCAAATAAAATAGAGAAACCTTCTCATATTAGCATAAAAATAAAGAATAAACTACCTAACTTGTTTGCGGATGAAAAGATGTTAGAAAAATTATTTGAGATACTAATTCAAAATGCTGTAAACCATATAGATAAAGAAATGGGTTTCATTGAAATTGATTGTAAAATAACTAAAAAAGATTATCTTTTTTCAATTAAAGACAATGGTGTTGGCATTCACGAAAAATACCACAAAAAAATATTTGAAATGTTTCAAACAGTTGAGTCTAATAAATCTTTAGGAATTGGTTTAAGTATTGTTGAAAAAATTATTTCTAATTATAAAGGAAAAATACATGTAGAAAGTATCCCTCAAAAGCAAACAATATTTTATTTCAACATTCCAATAACAAATAATTATGAGTAAAATTTTAGTAGTTGAAGATTCCGAAGGTATAAGAGACGAAATTTGTGACATTCTTAGGTTTGAAGGTTTTGAAGTTATTTATTCTGAGGATGGTGAAAGAGGCTTAGAATTGGCAAAAAAAGAACTACCAAATTTAATTCTTTCAGATATTTTAATGCCAAAATTAAATGGGTATCAGTTATTAGCAGAGCTTCAAAAATCACCCACTACAAAATCAATTCCTTTTATTTTTCTTTCAGGTAAAGCTCAATTGGCAGACTTAAGAAAGGGTATGAATTTAGGTGCCGAAGACTATTTAGTAAAACCTTTTAATACAGAAGAGTTAATTAAAGTTGTAAAACGTAAATTAAAAAAACATCAATTAGTTCAAGATAACATAGACAAACTAGTAGACGAAAACGAATTCTTATTAAAAGAAGCCGGCCGAATGGCAAAAATAGGTTATTGGATATATGATAAGAAAACAGACGAATTTAGATGGTCTAAGGCAATTCATCAAATTTTTGGCAGCGACCCAAAACACGGTAGACCATCGCTAGATATAATTCTTAATTGTTTTAATAAAGAATCAAGAGAAAAAACTATTAAAGCAACCTACGAACTTACCGTTAACGGTGCTCCTTACGATATTGATTTGCAAATGAATAACTTAGAGGGCCAAAAGCTTTGGGTGCAAGATATTGGAGAGCCTTTATATAATGATAAAAACGAAATTATTGGTGCCAGAGGCGTAATGCGAGACATTACCAAATTAAAGAATGATCAAGAAGAGTTAAGACAATCTAAAAATGAGTTAGAAAAATCCTTAAAAACAGTTCAGATAAGCGAATTTTTACTTAAAGAAGGAAGTGTAATGGCAAAATTTGGGGTTTTTGAAATTAACACCCAAAAAGATACCAAGTATTTTTCTGATGAAATGTATCGTATTTTTAATTTAGAGCTAGATCAAGAGCATGCTTTTGAAGCAATTAGAAAGGCTTTTAAAAAGAAATCGAGGGCTCTTTTAGCTACACATGTGCAAATATGTATGGAAAAAGGTATCCCTTTTGATACAGAACTTGAAATAGAACTTGAAGAAAAGCCTATTACTTGGATACGAATATTGGGTAAGCCAATTTATGATGAAAATAATGAGATTATTGGTAGGCGAGGTCTTATACAAGACATTACAGATATAAAGATTTCACAATTTGAATTAGAATTGTCTAAACAAAAGATTCAAACGGCTCTAGAACTAGCTAAAAAAAGAGATTATTCCTTAAAAGAGGCAAGTAAAGTAGCTAAAATAGGATATTGGGAATACAATAGTCTAACCGATATCGTTACTTGGTCTGAGTATATTTATAATATTTTTGGGGTCGATTTTAAAAAAAGACCTCAACAATTATCTAAAACCGTTAAAACTTTTGATGAAGAGTCTCAAAAAAGGATAACGCAAGCAACACTAGATCTTACTAATAAGGGCTTGCCGTATGATATTGAGTTGAGATTTATTAACCATAAAAAAGAAGTGGTTTGGGCACGAAGTGTAGCGCAACCTGTATACAACGATAAAAATGAAATAGTTGGTAGAAGAGGTGTTTTGCAGAATATTACAGATTCTAAAAATACGCAACTTGCTTTAGAACTTTCTAAGCAAAAAATTCAAGCCGCTTTAGAGCAAGTAGAAAAAAGCGAATATTCTAAGAATGAGGGAAGTAAAATAGCCAAAATTGGATATTGGGAACACGATTTAGTAACAAATGCTGTTATCTGGTCTGATTATGTGTATCAAATATTTGAGTCGAATCCTAAAGCAGGAATTCCTTCACAAAATGATATTTTAAAAAGATTTAATAAAGAATCTCAAGAAAAACTTGAGCAAGCAACCATAGATATTGTTACAAAAGGTAAGCCTTACGACATTGAATTAAAATTTATAAATCTTAAAAATAAAGAGGTTTGGTTACGAAATGTGGCCCAGCCAATATTTAACCAACAAAACGAAATTGTTGGTAAAAGAGGCGTAATGCAAGATATTACAGATTCTAAAAATGCGCAATTAGAATTAGAGCTCTCTAAACAAAAGATTCAGAGCGCTTTAGAGCTAGTAGAGGAAAATGAATACTCATTAAAAGAAGCCGGTAGAATGGCTGTAATAGGTTATTGGAAATACGATAAGTTAACAGATACAATTTTTTGGTCTGATGCTATTCATCAAATTTATGGTACAGATCCTAAAAAGGAAGTACCAGAAATTGATGTAATTCTTAGTTTTTTTGAAGAAGAATCTAGAAAAAAATTAGTAAATGCAACGGTAATTATTGCAAATAAAGGAGTTCCTTTTGATATTGATTTACAGTTAACCAATTCAAAAAACGAAGTACGTTGGATACGAAATATTGGTGAGCCAATATATAACGATAAAAATGAAATTATTGGTAGAAGAGGAGTTTCGCAAGATATTACAGAGCAAAAAATAAAACAAAATGAATTAGATCTTAAAAGTCTAAAACTACGGGATTTAAACAATGCTTTAAACGAAGCGCAAGAATTGTCTCATTTAGGAAGTTTTGAGTATTTTATTGAAACTGATTCTGTAACATGGTCTAAAGAGTTGTTTAATATTTTTGAACGCTCCTATAAATTAGGGGCTCCAAATTATTCTGAGCATAAATTACTTTATACAGAAGAAAGTTTTAAGATCATGGAACAAGCAGTTAGTAACTGTATAGAACATGAAATACCTTATGATATAGAGCTAGATATTTATACTTTAAATGGTGCTATAAAACATATAATTTCAAGAGGTAGAGTTTTAAAAGATGCTAACAATATAGTAATAGGTTGTTATGGAACAGCACAAGATGTTACCGAAAGAAAATTAATTCAAAAAGCATTAGACCATAAAAATGAAAGGCTATATGATTTAAATAAAGCTTTAAATCAGGCGCAAAAACTAAGCCATATTGGAAGTTGGTATTGGGATATGGAGTTAGATCGTGCCGAATGGTCTGATGAAATGTATAATATTTACGGGGTAACTAAAGGTAACTTTTATCCTAGTCACGAAAATGTAACAAAAACCGTTTTACCCGAAGATTTGTATAAACTTGAGCAAGGTATTAGCTCATTACTAAATGGTGAAATAGTTACTCCTTTTGAGTTTAGAATAAAGCGGCCGTCTGGTGAAATTAGAACTTTATATATTGTAGCACTCGAAAAAAAATCTGAAGAAAGTGTTTTTGGAGTTACGATGGATATTACCGAACGAAAAAAAATTGAAGAAGAACACTTTAGGGTAAAAGACAGTTATAAGAGATTATTTAATACTGCCACGGTTTCTATCTGGAATGAAGATTTAAGCCTTGTATTTAAACAAATAGAAGAGCTTAGAGAACTAAATATTCCTAACATTAAAACATATTTAGAACAACACACTGATGTTTTTTTTTCAATGCTAGAAAAAGTAAAAGTAAACAATGTTAATAGTGCTACTTTAAAATTATTTAAGGCAAAAAGTAGTAAAGAGTTTTTAGATAATGTACAATATACATTTGGGGAAGGGGCTAGTTTAGTATTTATAAACCTTATAGAATCTATTTGGAATAATGAGAAAACATTTACATCCGAAGTAAATTATAAAACTTTAAAAGGAGATGAGTTTGCTGCATTATTTTCAATTGCTATTCCGCAAACAAAACTAGAACAAAAGATAGTTGCCGCTAGTATTCAAAGTATTCAAAGCATAAAAGATGCTGAATCTGCAAATAGAGAATCTTTAAATAAATTAAATGAAGCGCAAAAATTAGCTCGTATTGGTAGTTGGTTGTTTAACCCCTTAACTCAAAAAATAGATTGGTCTGATGAAACGTTTCATATTTGGGGTTTTGATCCAGAGAAAGGAGCTCCTAAATTTGATGCTGTGGTTAATTTAGTTCATGTAGATGATCAAGAATTATTTAATAGCGTTGTTGATAAGGCTGTTAGTTTAGGAAAATCGTACGATATTGAACATAGAATTTGTCTTAAAAATGGTGAGCAAAAAATAATAAGAGCTATTGGTCAACCAGTTTTTGGCAATAATGGTAAAGTGGTTAGCTTGGCTGGTACTACACAAGATATTACATCGCAAAAGCAAGTATTAGATAAAATTGAAAAAGCCGAAGAAATGTATCGTATTTTAACAGAGTATTCTACCGATTTAATTTGTTTGCAAGAACCAGATAGTACTTTTAAATACATCAGTCCGTCTATAGAAAACTTATTGGGCTACAAACAATCAGATTTTCTAGGTAAAACAGTCTTTAGTATTGTGCATAAAGATGATATTGAGCTTTTAAAAGCGGCAATGAAGAAAAAAGTGTTTATTGGTGAACAAATAGAAGCTTATACTTTTAGAATTCGCCATCAAAACGGTCATTTTATTTGGTTAGAATTTTTATCATCTCCTGTATATGTAGAGAATGAAGTTAGTTATTTTGTTACCTCTGCAAGAGATGTTACTCAATGGATGTTGGCAAAACAAGAAATTCAAGAATATCAAACATCACTTCAAAAATTAACTATAGAAACTTCTTTGTTAGAAGAAAAACAAAAAAAAGAAATTGCTTCAAACATACACGATCATCTAAGCCAGTCTTTAATTATTTCGAAAATGAGAATTAATGAGCTTAAAAAAAATCCGCAGTTAAAAATAATTGATGAAGATTTAAAATTTATTGAAACACATATTTCTGAAGCTTTAGAGAATAGCCGTAAAATTACTTACGAACTTTCACCACCTGTATTATATCAATTAGGTATTGTTGCTGCATTAAATTGGTTACTAGACGATGTAGAAGCTACGCATAAAATAGAGTGTAGATTTAACAGCAATATAAATACTATTAAACTAGATGATGTAAGCTCAATTTTACTTTTTAGAAGTATACAAGAAGTGCTAACCAATACTATAAAATATGCAAAAGCATCTCTAATAACGCTAAATTTTGATAAAGAAAGTGATGGTGCTGGTATTCTAATAACAGATAACGGTGTTGGGTTTGATACTTCTTTATTAAATAATTACCATAATCATTCTGGGTCAGGTTTTGGTTTATTTACAGTTAAAGAGCGCATAAGAAACATACAAGGAAAGTTTACGATAGTATCAGAAATAAATGTAGGCACAATAGTTAAAATTTTTATACCTTTAACTCCATGACCTATAAACGCGAAATTAAAATAATATTAGTTGACGATCATAAATTACTTAGAGATGGTTTGAGAAATATTATAGAGCAAAGGTCTAACATGCGTATTGTTGGCGAAGCTTCGGATGGTAGAGAGGCAATAAAAATATGTTTAAAATTAGAGCCAGATGTTTTGGTTATAGATGTTGCCATGCCTGGTTTAAATGGTATTGAAGCAGCAACTCAAATTCATAAAAATAACCCAGGTATAAAAATAATAGGTCTTTCTATGCATTCTGGTAAGCAATTTATTCAAGGCATGTTTAACGCAGGTGCTTTTGGATATTTGTTAAAAGATGGCGATGCGGATGAATTAATCATAGCGATTACTACTGTAATGGAAAATAAAAAATATCTTTCTAAAGATATTGATCAAGAGTTTTTACCACTACTTAGAAAGGGTGAAGCTATTTCAAAAGCAGTATTGAGTGCTAGAGAGAACGAAGTGCTGCAATTAATTGCGGAAGGAAATTCGTCTAAACAAATAGGAGAAGTATTGTTTTTAAGCTCAAAAACTGTGGATGTTCATAGAAATAATATCATGAAAAAAATAGATTTATATACCATTCCCGAATTGACAAAATATGCCATTCAAAAAGGGCTAACTTCGCTAGATATTTAATAATTACTTTATTATTGTTTTGTTTAATTTAAACTTAAAAACAAGCATTTTACCTATATAATTAGTTTTAAAAATGGACTATTTTTAAACTTAATTTATTTTAGATATCATCTTATATTGAAATCAACACTAAAGAACTTATTAATACTAGAAGATAACCTTTACATTGGTAAAGAGATAGTTAGTGCTGCTAAAGAACTAAAAAGGTTTCAAGAAGTTTATGTAACTAAATCTTTAAAAGAAGCTATTTCTTTTTTTAGCAATATAAACTTTAAGTTTGTTGTGCTTGATTTGAATTTGCCAGATGGCAATGGTATAGAACTACTTAAATACTGTGTAGAAAATCAGAAAGAAACCAAGGTTTTTATTTTCTCGTCTAGCATAGAGTTAAAGCGAATTTGTTTAAAATATGGAGCCTTTGCTTTTTTTGATAAAGCGAATGGTTTAGATGAATTAATTGAGGCACTTAAAAATGAGTAAGAAAAAAAATATACCTTTTAGTTTCGCTTTTCTAATTCAGTAGAACATAAATTCTTTGTTACTAAATACTAAAATTAAGAATGTAAAAATTAATTTCAGTAAGGTTTTAATTAAAAAAAGCTAAACAATTTTAGTCGTTTAGCTTTTCTGCAAAAATATATTTGGGGATAAATATAATTTAAAGATTTGATAGCCTTCGTTTGACTTCAAATTAGAATTAATTTTTTTCTCTAAACCTCTATAATACTGATTCTACCAAAAATGTTACACTAGTCATTAAAATTATTAAACTAAGTGAAATTTTAAAAAAATTAATATTTTGATCGCGGGAGTCTTGGGGGTATTCTTGTACTTTTTTCATGGGGGGATGAATTTAAAGAGTTTATAAATAATTACACTACAAATATATTTATTATTTCAAAGGCTATCAATAGGTAAATTTCTTAGTTTATAAATTGATATTATATTTCAAATAGTTTTAAATTTAAAAAACTAAACCATAGGTGTGATTTAGCTTTTTATGCTGGGGGATAATTAGAATACTGATTCTACCAAAAATGTTACACTAGTCATTAAAATCATTAAACTAAGTGAAATTTTAAAAAAATTAATATTTTGATCGCGGGAGTCTTGTGGGTTTTCTTGTGCTTTTTTCATGGGGGGATGAATTTAAAGAGTTTATAAATAATTACACTACAAATATATTTATTATTTCAAAGGCTATCAATAGGTAAACTTCTTAATTTATACTTTGCGATCGTACTTGAAGTAGTTTTAAATTTAAAAAACTAAACCATAGGTGTGATTTAGCTTTTTCAACATTCTGGGGGATGCGTATTATATAAAGTTTTAAAATATTGATTCTATTAAAAATGCTACACTAGCAGTTAAAATTATTAAACTAAGTGAAATAGTAAAAAATTCGATTCTTGGATCGTTGGATTCTTCTAGATTTTCTTGTGCTTCTTTCATGGGGGGATGAATTTAAAGGGTTCATAAATAATTACACTACAAATTTATTTAATATTGCGAAGGCTATCAATAGGCAATCTCCTTAATTTAGATGTTTAGCTTAAAATCGTAAAAACTCTGCTTATTTGCCAGTTTAGATTTTCTGCATTACATAAATTACTAAAAGACCAATTCTATTAAAAAAGTGATGCTAATCATTAATATTATTAAACTAAGTGAACTCGTAAAAACCTAGATTTTTATGTCTTTTGAGTTTTGGAAATTTTCTTGTGCTTTTCTCATTGGGGGAAATTTTAAGTGAGTTCTTTTTGATTCTCATATATACTTACGAGAAGAGTTGACCTAAGGTTTTAAAGAACACACGTTATTTTTATTTTAAATTAAAAAAGCTAAACTATGGTGGTAGTTTAGCTTCTTTACTTATCATACATTGGGGGACACTCGTAATCTTTATTCTTAAAAGTACTAATTGTTTAATTTTATATAGTAATCTTTTGTTTTTATTTTTATCGGCAAATATTTAATCAGTTTAGCACCACAAATATATTTAATGCTAGAAAGTTAACCAATAGGTTATGCTCTTAATTTATACTTTAGTATTTATTTTCTGAACTATAACACCGATTCTATTAAAAACGCGATACTAGTAATAAAAATTATTAAACTAAGTGAAGTCATAAAAAACTCGATGTTTTGGTCGTTAGAACCCTGGAAACTTTCTTCTGCTTTTTTCATGGGGGTATGAATTTAAAGTGCTACTAATTATGTTCTTTATAAATATATTACTACAAGTATATTTAATATTTTAAAATACTACTATAGGTAATTTTCTTATTTTACTACCTAACTTCAAATGTAATAGGTATGCTATAACTAACACCTACAGGCATTCCTCTTTGTTTACCTGGTATCATATCTGGTAAAGAACCAATAATTTTACCAACTTCTTTTTCTAATACAGGATGTGGTCCTCTAGCTTTTACATTAATTACTTTGCCTGTTTTGCTTATTGTAAAAACAACAAATAGTTTTTTCTTACCAACTTGTAAACCCAACTCGGTAGCTAAATTCACGTCAAATCTTTTGCCAAAAAATTCTGTGACCTTTTTTGTAAAACAATCTTTAAGTTCTTTGTTGTTTCCTTTACAACCAGGGTAAACAGGCACATCTTCAATTAAAATAAAAGGGATGTCTTCAATTATTTCTTCTCCCTCTGCTACTTCAACAACATTACCAACATCGCCAGTAGTAATTAAAGCATTGGTTACAACTTCGTTTTCATCTGTTTCGGTAGAATTAAAAATAGTTTCAATAATACGAACATTGTCTTTTACAACTTGAAAGTTTTCAAGTGGCGGCGGCGGCGGCGCACCTGTTTGGGTTAGTTTAATTTTTTGCATTGGCACAATAGGAATGTCTTGTGCCATTTCTGCAATCATACTTGTTTTAACCACAGTATTTGTTGTAACTATTTTTTCATAGGTTTTGTGTTCCATGAAAATATAGGTAACATATAAGGTAAGAACTAAACCTATTTGCATAAAAATTTTACTGTAATTTTCTAATTGTAGTTTTGGGTATTTTTTAATTTCCATCTTTTAGCTTTTTAAAATTCTAAAAAAATATAGATAGTCAAGTATTTAATGAGCGATTGTAAATCAATGGCGCCCAAGTCTTTTGACGTATATAAATTTAAAGATTAAAAGCAGCTTAAAATATGATTTTCATCATACTTTGTCGTGAATTTTAGTAGGATTATTATCGTTTCAAAGTGTAAGAATGTCTGTTGCAACGCTAGCTCCGCTTCCTGCTGCTATTGCAAATTGACTTCTCCATCCTGCAATTGTGCCACAACAATACAAGCCTTGTTGTATAAAATGATTTTCGTTTTTTAATTGAATTCTATCTTTATCAGGGTTTGCTTTTTGATGCGGAATAATAAACGCATCTAAACCTTTTATTGCAAATGGTTTCGAATAGTTTAAAGCAAGCACTATAATTTTAGATTTATAATTATTTTTATTCGTTTCAACGGTGTAAATACCATTAATTTTTTCTACGGATAAAACTTTCTCATTTTCAATTTGAGAAACAGCAGGATATAAAGTTGATAAATGTGCCTTTCCATTTATTAAAATATCTTTTCCTAGTGTTTTAGGTGATAGTCCTAAAACATTGTTAAACAAGGCGTTTTCTAAATGAGAAGCGCGTTGATGCATAATAATTGCTATTTTTTTATCCGCAGCAAAAGCTTTGTTTTTAGCAGAACCTAAAACCAATGCACATTGCATTCCAGAAACACCACCACCAATAATTAAAGCATCAAAAATCATTTAGATAAAAAGCATTTTTATGTTTTGAGTAAATAGCTTTACAGAAATTGCAAGTAAAATTACACCAAAAACTTTACGTATAATTTGAATTCCTGTTGCACCGATTAAACGTTCTATTTTAGACGAAGTTTTTAAAACGATATATAAAAAAATAACATTTAAAATTATAGCAATTATAATATTTTGCACAGCAAATTCTGCTCGCAAAGAGAGTAATGTTGTTAAACTACCTGGGCCAGCAATTAAAGGAAACGCTAAAGGAAAAACAGTTGCAGTTACAGCTCCATGATTGCCATCGTCTTTATATAGAGTAATTCCTAAAATCATTTCTAAAGCAATAAAAAACAGAATAAAAGAACCCGCTACGGCAAAAGAATTTACATCAATACCAATAAATTGTAATAAACTTTGTCCCAAAAACAAGAAAACGATCATTATTAAGCCAGAAATTAGAGAAGCTTTTTCAGACTGAATATGACCTACTTTTTTACGCAAATCTATAATGATAGGTATGTTTCCAATAATATCTATTACTGCAAACAAAACCATAAAAGCAGTTAAAATTTCTTTGAAGTTAAAATCCATAATAAAAGAATTTAATTTTATGCAAAACTAGTCAACTAACTTTACGGAATTGCTAAAAAATTGAAAAAAATAATCTTATTTTTGTGAATATGTTTCAACTAGGAAAAACAATTGTTTCGGAAGATATTATCGAAAAAGATTTTGTGTGTAATTTATCTGCCTGCAAAGGAGCTTGCTGTGTAAATGGTGATGCTGGTGCGCCGCTAGAGAAAGAAGAAACCACAATTTTAGAAGAAATTTATCCGAAGATAAAACCTTTTTTACGAAAAAAAAGTATAGAGGTTATAGAAAATGTAGGTACTTGGGTTACAGGTAAAGATGGTGAGTTAGAAACGCCTTTGATAGATGGTGCAGATTGTGCTTATGTAATTTTTGATAAAAATAAGACAGCACTTTGTGCGATAGAGGAAGCGTATAATCAAGGAGAAATAGGTTGGAAAAAACCAGTTTCTTGTCATTTATATCCAGTAAGAGTTAAAGATTACAGCGAGTTTTCTGCGGTAAATTACGATAAGTGGGATATTTGTGATGACGCTTGTACGTTAGGAAAAGAGCTGCAAGTGCCAGTTTATAAGTTTGTGAAACAAGCTTTGGTTCGTAAATTTGGGCAAAATTGGTATGATGAATTAGAAAAAGTAGCCGAAAAACACGTAAAATAATTTTTTAAAAGATAGTTAGACTGTTAAAACAGCATCAAATTTTTTGATGCTGTTTTTTTATGGCACATTCTTTGAATTAACAAAGTCTTAACATTTAAAAACTTTCTAATTATGAAAAACTTAAAAAAATTACCAACCAAACAATTAGAAAAATTCTCTAACATTTTTACACAGTTAGTTCTTGTAGTAGTGCTTTTTATCGTTTACCTAACTTTAGAACACAAAACACCGCAAAAGAAATTTGCAGTTGTAGATTTTGATCCGCCAGAAATTGTTGTTTTGCAACCAGATCAAATTATTCAATTTACAAGAGAACTTAAAGAAGAGCCTAAAGCGGAGTTGCCAAAAAAAGATATTTTTATTCCTGATGAACCAATTAAAAAAGGGAATAATGATAGTACAGAAGCAGTTATTAATGTAGCAATAAAAAAGGTTGTTCAAATAAATCCTAATGATATCATCGAAGCTAAAGAGCCAAGAGAAGAAATAATAGAAACTGTACCTTTTATAAACATTGAATTTGCACCTGTTTTTAAAGGTTGTGAAGGTTTATCAAAAGAAGAAAATAAAGTTTGTTTTGATAAAAAAATGAAGCAATTTGTACAACGTAATTTTAATTTACAATTGGCAAGTGAAATAGGTTTACAACCCGGAAAATATAAAATTCAGACACAATTTATTATTGACAATCAAGGCAATGTGGTAGACATACAAATTAGAGCGCCACACCACAAATTAAAAAAGGAAACGCAACAATTAATTGAAAACCTGCCTAAATTTACTCCAGGAAAACAAAGAGAGAAACCAGTAAAAGTTAAGTATACGTTGCCTATTTCTTTTCAAGTAGATTAAAATTTTAGCCCAACTTTTAGTTGGGTTTTTTTATTATTCCGTATTTTTGACTTTATGAAAATCAATCAATTTTTAGATGCTACGTATTTAAAAACAGCATCACAGGCCAATATTTCTGAAGAAGAGAATCAACAAAAAGTAGTTGACTTACTAAATGAAGCTATTTTACACGGTTATAAATTAGTAATGATTCGTGCAAAATACATTCCCTTAGCAAAAGAAATACTTTTAAAAGCAAATGCGGATGTTTTAGTAGGAACTGTTATTGATTTTCCAGAAGGAAATTCATCCAAAGAAAAAAAGTTAGAAGAAGCTAAAAAAGCAATTGCTTTAGAAGCGGACGAACTTGATTTTGTTGTGAATTACACGGCTTTTAAAGAAGGGAAAATTAACCTGATTAAAGCAGAGGTTTTTGCGGCCACTAAATTGTGTTTAGAAAACAATAAAGTTGCAAAATGGATTATAGAAGTTGCGGCCTTAACATCAGAAGAAATTATTGTAATTTCACAATTGATAAAAGAAGTTGTTCTTACTAATTTTGATGAAACTGCTGCTAAAAAAGTGTTCGTAAAATCATCTACTGGCTTTTTTAAAACCGAAGACAACAAACCAAATGGCGCAACTTTTGAAACCATGAAACTAATTTCAGATAACGCAAAACCATTGCAAGTAAAAGCCGCAGGCGGTGTTAGAGATTACGGAACGGCTTTAAAGATGATTTCTTTGGGAGTTGACCGAATTGGAACATCATCTGCAAAAGAAATTTGTAGCAAAGAAGAAAATAGCAACTTAGAACATTAATTTTTATATGGATTATTTTGCACACGAAACGGCAATTATAGATGCTAATTGCAACATTGGTAAAGGCACAAAAATTTGGCATTTTAGCCATATTATGTCCAATTGTATTATTGGCGAAAGTTGCAACCTCGGACAAAATGTGGTGATTTCTCCAGATGTTATTTTGGGTAAAAATGTAAAAGTGCAAAACAACGTTTCTATTTACACCGGTGTTATTTGTGAAGACGATGTTTTTTTAGGGCCTTCAATGGTTTTTACAAATGTGATTAATCCTAGAAGTGCAGTTATCAGAAAAAACGAGTATTTAAAAACAATTGTAAAAAAAGGCGCAACTATTGGCGCAAATGCAACCGTTGTTTGTGGCAATACTATTGGTGAGTTTGCTTTTATTGGCGCAGGCGCAGTGGTTACAAAAGAGGTTTTGCCGTATGCGTTGGTTGTTGGAAATCCGTCAAAACAAATTGGTTGGGTGAGCGAATTTGGACATCGATTAGAATTTAACGAACAAGGTTTTGCAACTTGTAAAGAGAGTGGTGAAGAGTATCAGCTTAAAGGAAATAACGTAGAAAAGTTATAAAAACATTTTTATATATTGTATATATAATATATATTTGTAATTCATTAGAATGCTTGTTTATATGAAAAAAATAATAGAAATAGATGATTCTATTCTTACTAAACTAAAAATATTATCTGCTTTTGAGGGATTAAGCGTAAAGGCTTTAATGGAAAAAGCTATTGAGTTGTTTGTAAAGAATAAAGAAAAGGAACAATTAGACAGTTTATCTAAAGAAGAAAAAGAAGATATAGGCCTTTTACTCTTAATGCAACAAGCAGATAGAAGAGATATGGTAAGTGAAGAAGAGTTTTTAGAAGGATTAAAATAATGGAAATTCTTTATTTGAGACAAGCATTAAAAGATGTAAACAAAGTTAAAAATAGTAAACTGAAAACTAAATTAGCTGAAATTATTTCTGATATTAAAAGTGCTAATGATTTATCAGAAATTAGTAGTGTAAAAAAAATATCTGGTCACCCAGAAGCCTACAGAATTAGAATTGGAGATTATAGATTGGGAATTTTTTATTCAGATGAAATTGTAACAGTCGCTCGGTTTTTAAAACGTAATGATATTTATAAATTATTTCCATAAAAAAAACCAAAGTAAAATAAGTACTTCGGATTTTTTTTACACTGCCTACTGCCCACTAAAAACTGAAACTGCCAACTTACAAGCTAAGGTGCAGGATTCGGAATTTCTGCATGAACTGCATTTATTTCATTTATAATTTCATCAGATAAGTGTACATAAATAGATTCTATATTCTCTTTTAACTGATCCATTCTTGTTGCTCCGATTATATTACTAGTTACAAATGGCAACTGATTTATAAAAGCTAAAGACATTTGTGTAAGCGTTAAATTATGTTTTTTAGCAATTTCTAAATATTTTATCACAGCTTTTTCTGATCCTTCATTTTTATATCTAGCAATAAACCTTGGAAATAGTGTTCCTCGTGCACCATCGGGTAAATTACCGTCTAAATATTTACCAGATAAAACGCCTTGTGCTAAAGGAGAATACGCCAATAAACCAATATCTTCTCGCATAGAAACTTCGCTTAAACCTACTTCATAACCTCTATGAATCATAGAATATGAATTCTGTATGGTTACAGGTCTTGGCAAATCGTACTCGGTTGAAGTCTGTAAATATTTCATGGTTCCCCAAGGTGTTTCGTTAGACAAGCCGATGTTTTTTATTTTTCCTTGCTTGATGAGGTCTTGTAAAGTTTCTAAAATTTCGAAATGATTTTCTGCTTCTTTTTCAGCCGTTTTAAAAGGATAATCTCTTATTCCGAAACAATTTACACCACGATCTGGCCAGTGCAATTGATACAAATCTAAATAGTCCGTTTTTAAACGTTTAAGACTTCCTTCTAATGCTTCTGTGATGTTTTGTTTGTTGAATCCGCCAGTTCTAATATGGGCTGTATAATCGCCACCACCAGCAATTTTACTTGCTAAAACAACTTTGTCTCTATTACCTGTTTTTTGTAACCAATTTCCAATAATTCTTTCGGTTCCTCCATAGGTTTCTGCATTTGCAGGAACAGGATATAATTCTGCGGCATCAAAAAAGTTTACCCCTTTGTCAAGCGCATAATCCATTTGATCATAAGCTTCTGCTTCTGTATTTTGATTTCCCCAAGTCATGGTTCCTAAACAAATTTTAGAAACTTTTGTATCTGTATTTGGTAGTTTTGTGTATTTCATATTGTTGTGTAAACGTGTAATTGTTTATTTGTTGAATTGTAAAAAAACTGATTGCTAAATTAAAAACTATTATTTCAATCAAAAAATAAAGCGTGTAATTTTTTACAATTACACGCTTCTATTATTTTTTAAAACTTAAATCTAAGTTTTAAATATGTAGTTGGTTTATAAATGTGTATCTAAAATCTAACAATTATACGATTACACAAATAACAATTCAACAACTATTTTAAAATAGCTTCAATTCCTGGTAACGTTTTTCCTTCTAACATTTCTAACATTGCGCCACCACCAGTAGAAACATAGCTTACTTTTTCTGCAAAACCAAATTGTTTAACAGCGGCAACAGAATCTCCACCACCAACTAAAGAAAAGGCTCCGTTTTTAGTAGCTTTATCAATAGAATGACCAAGTGCAATTGTACCTGCAGCAAACGATTCCATTTCAAAAACACCTAAAGGTCCGTTCCATAAAATAGTTTTACATTTATTTACAACTTCGTCAAAAATAACTCTAGATTTTGGGCCAGCATCAACGCCTTCCCATCCATCAGGAATTTTATCAACATCACAAATTTGTGTATTTGCATCGTTGCTAAAATCATCCGCAGCAACTACATCAACAGGAATGTGAACTTGCACATTTTTAGCTTTTGCTTGTTTTAAAATTTCAAGCGCTAATTCCATTTTATCGTCTTCACAAATTGAGTTTCCAATTTTTCCGCCTTGCGCTTTCACGAAGGTAAAACTCATTCCGCCACCAATAATTAAATGATCTACTTTGTCTAAAATATTTTCAATTACTGTAATTTTTGAAGATACTTTTGCGCCTCCTAAAATTGCTAAAACTGGTTTTTCAGAGTTGTTTAAAACTTTATCGATACTTTCAATTTCTCTTGCTAATAAGTTACCAAAACATTTATTTCCTTCAAAAAATTGCGCAATAATTGTAGTTGATGCGTGTGCTCTGTGAGCCGTTCCAAAAGCATCATTTACATATATATCTCCTAATTTAGAAAGTTGTTTTGCAAAAGCAACATCACCTTTTTCTTCTTCTGTATAAAAACGAAGATTTTCTAATAATAAAACTTCTCCGTTTTCTAAATTGGCAACCGCTTCTTCTGCTTTTGCGCCAACACAATCATCAACAAACTTTACTTTTACACCAATAATAGTTGTAATTTCATCAACAATATGACGCAAAGAGAATTCGTCTTGTTTTCCTTTTGGGCGCCCTAAATGAGACATTAAAACGCAACTTCCTCCGCCTTCTAAAATCTGAATAATAGTTGATTTTGCAGCTTCAATTCTAGTAGCATCTGTAACTTCAAATTTATCATTTAAAGGCACGTTAAAATCTACACGTATAATTGCTTTTTTATTTTCGAAATTAAAATCTTTCAGTGTTTTCATTATTGTTGATATTTTTAACAAAAATACTTTTTTATTTACGGGTATTAAAATTGATAACTTAAAATTTAAGATAACGTTTGCGTAATTTAAATTGTTTAAAATTTGCTTTGAATTCTAGAATTAGTGCGGAACAAATTTTTATATTTGTAGATGCTTTTCAACCAAATTATAGGTCAAGAACATATTAAAAAACATTTGCAACAATCTGCTGAAAATGGCAGAGTGCCGCATGCACAATTATTTGTGGGTAAAGAAGGTTCTGGGACGTTGCCAATGGCGATTGCTTATGCGCAGTTTTTATTGTGTAATTTTTCTGAAGCTTTAGATTCTTGTAATATAAAGTGTAACAAATTGCAACACCCAGATTTGCATTTTGCATTTCCTGTAACTACAAGTGATGCTGTAAAAAAACATCCTGTAAGTGATTTATTTTTAGAAGATTGGCGTCATTTTGTTGCCGATCAACCCTACGGAAGTTTATTTAATTGGTTGCAGCAAATTGGTGTAGAAAACAAACAAGGATTAATTGGGGTAGATGAAGCCGAAGCTGTTGTAAAAAAACTACAATTAAAAAGTTACGAAGGCGGTTTTAAAGTAATGATTATTTGGATGGCAGAAAAAATGAACATTGCTGCTGCCAATAAATTATTAAAACTTATTGAAGAGCCACCAAATAAAACTGTTTTTTTGCTGATTACAGAAAATGAAGAACAGATTATAAATACGATAAGGTCTCGTTGCCAAGCGTTATATTTTAATGCTTTAAGCGAGCAAGATATTGCAAATGCATTGGTGGTAAACCATCAAGTTAAGGATAACGAAGCTGCGAATATTGCGCACCAAGCAGAAGGAAATTTTAACAAAGCACTGCATTTAATGCAAAATGATGCTGCTGATTTGGTTTTTGAAGAATGGTTTATTGCTTGGATTAGAACTGCTTTTAGAGCCAAAGGAAACGCAGCCGTTGTGCAACAATTAATTTCTTGGTCTGATACAATAGCAAAAACAGGTAGAGAAACTCAGAAACGGTTTTTAGAGTATTGTTTGCAATTCTTTAGACAAGCACTTTTATTAAACTATAAGTCTGATCAGTTGGTTTTTATGGAAACAAAATCTAGCTTTGACCTTTCTAAATTTGCACCTTTTGTACATTCTGGAAATATTCTAGAGATAGAAAAAGAGTTAAATGATGCCATGTATCACATAGAAAGAAATGGAAATGCCAAAATTATTTTGCTAGATCTTTCTATGAAATTAACGCGGTTCTTACATAAAAAAGAAGAAAAAGTTTAGGTAGATTTATTTTTTCCAAGTGCCACCGTAAACATAATTTGGGTTTTCTTTTTTTAAATTTAATAAGCATTCTTTACAGGCAAAAATCCATTTTTTGGTAAACTCATACTGAATTCTATACATAGTTGAGAAATCTTTTTTACATATTTCACAGTATTTAATTCTAGGTTTCGTTGCCATTAAAATTCCTTCCGTTTTTAAAATTGAACTTATAAATTAGTTAATCTTGCTACATATTTGCCAATTACATCAAATTCTAAATTTACAACATCGTTAACTTGTAGCGTTTTAAAAGTGGTATGTTCCCAAGTATAAGGTATTATTGCAACACTAAATTCGTCTTTTTTAGAATTCACGACCGTCAAACTGATACCATTTATAGTAATAGAACCTTTTTCTATGGTGATGTTGTTTTTGCTAGAGGTATATTTAAAAGTACAAAGTGTACTTCCGTTTTCATCTTTCATGTTGGTGCAAATTCCGGTTTCATCTACATGTCCTTGAACCATGTGCCCGTCTAGTCTGTCGCCTAATTTCATTGCGCGTTCTAGGTTTACAATGTCGGCTAGTTTTAATTTTCCTGTATTAGTTTTATCCAACGTTTCTTTAATAGCAGTTACAGTGTATTCGTCCTTATTAATGTTAACAACCGTTAAACATACGCCATTATGCGCAACACTTTGATCTACTTTTAGTTCATTTGTGATGCTACTTTTTATGGTTAAATGAACATTTTCTTGTTCTTTTACAACGTTTGTTACTGTGCCAAGTGTTTCTATAATTCCTGTAAACATATCCCTAAATTTTCGTTACTTTTGTAGACATCAAAAATAGCAATATTACAAGAGTTATATGGATAAATCTGATAAAATAATCGTTGGAATTTCAATTGGAGATTTAAATGGAATTGGCATTGAAGTAATTTTGAAAACATTTGAAGACAAAAGAATGTTGGATTTTTGTACTCCAGTACTTTTTGGATCTACAAAAGTAATTTCCTATCATAAAAAAGCCTTAGAAATAGAAACTGCAGTTCACGGAATTACATCAATAAATCAAATTAACCATTCTAAAATTAATGTTTTAAACATTTGGAAAGAAGAAGTTGAAATTGAATTGGGTACTGCCACTAAAATTTCTGGAGATTATGCTGCAAAATCATTAGCATCCGCGGTAGCGCATTTAAAAGAGAATACAATTGATGTGCTGTTAACGGCACCTATTAACAAAGAAAATATACAATCAGAAACATTTAATTTTCCTGGTCATACAGAATATTTAGAAGCAAATTTAGAAGGTAAAAGTTTAATGATTTTAATGACGGATGAATTGCGAATTGGCTTAATAACAGGTCATATTCCTATTGCTAAAGTTGCAGAATCTATTACGCCAGCATTAATTAAGAGCAAAGTGGAAACGATGCATGCATCATTATTACAAGATTTCGGAATTAATAAACCCAGAATTGCTGTTTTATCTTTGAATCCGCATTGTGGCGATAAAGGTGTAATTGGTGCAGAAGATGACGAAATTATTAAGCCAACAATAGACGAAATTAAAGAAACTGGCAAGTTAGTTTATGGTCCTTATGCTGCGGATGGCTTCTTTGGATCGGAAACATACAAACAATTTGATGGCGTTTTAGCAACCTACCACGACCAAGGTTTAGCGCCTTTTAAAGCGTTGTCTTTTGGCAAAGGAGTTAATTTTACAGCAGGCTTAAATGCAGTAAGAACCTCGCCAGATCACGGAACAGGTTATGATATTGCAGGTAAAAATAAAGCAAATCCGTCTTCATTTGCAGAGGCATTGTTTACCGGAATTAAAATTTTTAAAACAAGAAAAGAGTATTTAGAACTTACTCATAATCCGTTGATTATAAAATAAAAATAAAGATTCTTCTTTTTTTGATATAAAATATTGCAGAAATACATTTTTTTGTATCTTTGCCCGCTCAATTGATGTTTGATAATGAAAGGTTTGAAAGAATTCACGATACCGTTTGTAGGGTTAAAAGAAGGCAAACACCTATTCAATTATACAATTGATAATAAGTTCTTTGAAACTTTTAATTATGATGATTTTAATAGCTCATCAATAAAAGTTTTGCTAACATTCGTAAAAAAGAGCACATTATTTGAGCTTGGATTTGCTGCAGAAGGTACTGTTGAAGTTCCTTGTGATATATCAAATGAGTTATATCATCAAGAAATAGATGCAAAATTACCAATAGTAGTAAATTTTGGCCCTGAATATAATAACGACAATGAGGATATTTTAATTTTACCTCATGAAGCATATGAATTAGATGTTTCTCAATTTATTTACGAAATGATTGTTTTAGCAGTTCCTAATAAAAGAATTCATCCAAAGGTTTTGGATGGTACAATGGAATCTGAAGCACTAAAGAAATTAAAAGAATTACAAATAAAAGAAGTGAAAACTGTAGATAATACAGACCCAAGGTGGGATAAATTAAAGAATTTAATAACAGAAAAAAACACATAAAATGGCGCATCCTAAAAGAAAAATATCTAAAACAAGAAGAGATAAAAGGAGAACACATTATAAAGCAGCTGATCAACAAATTGCTACAGACCCAACAACTGGAGAGGCTCATTTATATCACAGAGCTCACTGGCACGAAGGAAAATTATATTACAGAGGTCAAGTTGTTTTAGAGTCTACAACAGCAGAAGTTTAAAAATATCCTTTTAAAAATACACCGAAACCCTCAATTTTGAGGGTTTTTTTACGTTTTTCAGGTAAAAACCATCTCTTTTGATGATTTTTAACCAAAAAAGTGAAATATTTTTCACTACTTTTGACTATTCTAAACTTTAGATTTTAAACCTCACTTATGACTAAAATCACTGCAGCAATTACAGCCGTAGGAAAATACGTTCCTGATTATATTCTAACTAATAAAGAGTTAGAAAAATATGTAGATACTAATGATGAATGGATTACATCAAGAACAGGAATTAAAGAAAGAAGGATTCTAAAAGGCGAAGGTTTAGGTACATCCTACATGGCAATAAAAGCCGCAGAAGATTTATTAAAAAAATCGAATACAAAACCAGAAGACATTGATTTGGTAATTGTTGGTACTGCAACACCAGATTTACCTGTAGCATCAACCGCTGCTTATGTAGCTTCAGAAATTGGTGCAACAAATGCTTTTGCGTACGATCTACAAGCTGCATGTTCTAGTTTTTTATATGGGATGTCTACTGCCGCTAGTTATATAGAATCTGGTCGATACAAAAAAATACTTTTAATAGGTGCAGATAAAATGTCTTCAATTATAGATTATGCAGACAGAGCAACTTGTATTATATTTGGTGATGGAGCAGGAGCTGCTTTATTTGAGCCAAATAATGAAGGTTTAGGTTTGCAAGATGAGTATTTAAGAAGCGACGGAATTGGAAGAGATTTTTTAAGAATAGAAGCTGGTGGGTCTATTATGCCACCAACAGAACAAACTGTAAAAGATAAAAAGCATTTTGTATATCAAGAAGGTAAAACGGTTTTTAAATATGCGGTTTCTAATATGGCAGACGTATCAGAAAAAATGTTAACCAGAAATAATCTTACAGAAAAAGATATTCAATGGTTAGTGCCACATCAAGCTAATAAAAGAATAATTGAAGCTACCGCTAATAGAGTTGGCGTTGCTCCAGAAAAAGTGATGATGAATATCCATAAATATGGTAATACAACATCAGCAACTTTACCCCTTTTATTAGCCGATTATGAAGATCAATTAAAAAAAGGAGATAATTTAATTTTTGCAGCATTTGGTGGAGGTTTCACATGGGGAGCTATCTATTTAAAATGGGCATATAATTCATAAACAAAAAAACAACTAAACAATAAGAAGCATGGATATTAAAGAAATTCAAAATCTTATAAAATTTGTAGCTAAATCTGGCGCTAGCGAGGTAAAGTTAGAAATGGAAGATATTAAGATTACCATTAAAACAGGTACAGAAACTACCATAGTGCAAGCTGCCCCAATGGTTGGCGCGCCTCAAGCAGCAGCGGCTCCTGTAACTTCGCATTCAGATGGCGAAACAGTTACAGTTATTAAGGCTGATGATGATTCTAAATACCTAATTGTAAAATCGCCAATAATTGGTACTTTTTACAGAAAACCATCTCCAGATAAATCTAATTTTGTAGAGGTTGGTTCAGAAATAAACGTTGGTGACACTGTTTGTGTTATCGAAGCAATGAAATTATTTAACGAAATAGAATCTGAGGTTTCAGGTAAAATCGTTAAAGTTTTAGTGGATGATTCTTCTCCTGTAGAATATGATCAACCATTATTTTTAGTAGATCCATCTTAATTTTAGAGTATTAGATTTCTAGATATTTAGGCGTTTTAGACGCTAAATAATCAAACAATCCAATTATTTAATCAAATCTAAACTTTTAAAGATGTTTAAAAAAATATTAATTGCCAACAGAGGTGAAATTGCACTACGTGTAATTAGAACTTGTAAAGAAATGGGTATAAAGACTGTTGCTGTATATTCTACGGCAGATGCAGAAAGTTTACACGTTAGATTTGCTGATGAAGCTGTTTGTATTGGACCGCCATCAAGTGCAGAATCGTATTTAAAGATGTCTAATATTATATCTGCTGCAGAAATTACCAATGCAGATGCAATCCATCCTGGATATGGTTTTTTATCTGAAAACGCTAAATTTTCTAATTTATGTGAAGAACATAACATTAAGTTTATTGGTGCAACAGGTAAGATGATTGACCAAATGGGAGACAAAGCAAATGCTAAAGCGACCATGAAAGCTGCCGGTGTACCTTGTGTACCGGGATCTGAAGGTATTATTGCCGATTTTGCAGAATGCGAAAAATTAGCAAAACTTACAGGATATCCTGTAATGTTAAAAGCTTCTGCTGGTGGTGGTGGTAAAGGAATGCGCGCTGTTTATAAAGCAGAAAATTTAAAAGACGCTTGGGATTCTGCTAGACATGAAAGTAAAGCTGCTTTTGGTAACAACGATATGTACATGGAGAAGCTTATTGAAGAGCCAAGACATATTGAAATTCAAATTGTTGGAGATTCTTACGGAAAAGCATGCCATTTATCAGAAAGAGATTGTTCTGTACAAAGACGTCATCAAAAGTTAACAGAAGAAACACCTTCTCCTTTTATGACCGATGAGTTGAGAGAACAAATGGGAAATGCAGCTGTAAAAGCGGCTGAATTTATCAATTATGAAGGTGCAGGAACCATAGAGTTTTTAGTTGATAAGCATAGAAATTTCTACTTTATGGAAATGAATACGCGTATACAAGTAGAGCACCCAATAACAGAAGAAGTTGTGAATTACGATTTAATTCGCGAACAAATTTTGGTTGCTGCAGGTGTACCAATTTCAGGTAGAAATTATTATCCACAGTTACATGCTATAGAATGTAGAATTAATGCAGAAGACCCTTATAATAATTTTAGACCGTCTCCTGGAAAAATAGTAACCTTACATACCCCTGGAGGTCACGGAGTAAGAATGGATACACATGTGTATGCAGGTTATACAATACCACCAAATTACGATTCTATGATTGCTAAATTAATTGTTACTGCTCAAACAAGAGAAGAAGCAATTAATAAAATGAAAAGAGCTTTAGATGAATTTGTTATTGAAGGTATTAAAACGACCATTCCTTTTCATAGACAATTAATGGATCATCCAGATTATGTAGCGGGTAATTACACCACTAAATTTATGGAAGATTTTGTAATGAAAGCTTAAAATATTTTTTCAATCTTATATTTAAAATAGAGAATACATATTTGTATTCTCTATTTTTTTATCTTTATGCTAAAATTTATTGCTATGAAAATTGACGGTATTGATAAAATAATTATTAAAAGCTTGGTAACGGATGCTAGAACTCCTATTCTTAGTATTGCAAGAGAAGTAGGTGTTTCTGGAGCTGCAATTCATCAGCGATTAAGAAAATTAGAAAAATCTAAATTAATAGATGGGTATAGAATGGTAATTAACCCTAAAATTTTAGGATACTCTACAACTGCTTTTATTGGTGTCTTTTTAGATTCTTCTAGTTTATATTCATCAGCTATAAAGCGATTAAAAGAAATTCCTGAAATTATAGAAAGTCACTATACAACAGGTAATTATGCTATCTTTATTAAGGTTTTATGTAAAAATAACGAAGATTTAATGCATCTTTTAAATAAGGACATTCAAAATATAAAAGGGGTGTCTAGAACAGAAACTTTTATCTCTTTAGACCAACAGATTGATAGACAGATATCTATTTAGATAAAAAACGCTTTAACTATAAAATTTTACCTTTTAAAGAGATTTATAAACGACTTGTCAAATAAATGAAACAACAGGTTTTTTTTATTTCATTTTTGTAGATATCAATAAAAAATTAAACTCCTTTAATACGTTGGTTATACAAGAAGGTTTAAAGGATAAAAGATAAAATGGAGCAACCTAATTTAAAATTTATAAAAGAAATTGTAGGCGATGACAAGGCTTTCGAAAAGAGTCTTATAGATATCATTAAGCAAGAATTTCCTGCGGAGGCTAGCCTTTTTACTAAAAATTTTTCTCAAAAAAAATACACAGAAGCTTCTACGAATGTGCATAAATTAAAACATAAAATTAGTTTATTAGGTTTAGAAGAAGGTTTTGAGATTGCCTATGAGTTTGAAAATGAATTAAAAAATGGAAATACTGCGCTACATCCTGAGTTTTTAGAAATCTTACACAAAATTCACTTATATTTACTTGAGTAAATAACTCTCAAATTTCTATTATGGATTGTATAATTATTGATGATGATGCCACTGCCAGACTAATTATAAAACAGCATTGCATTAATTCAAAACAAATAAACGTTCTTGAGGAGTTTTCTTCGGCAATTGATGCTATAAAATATTTAAATAATAATAGTGTAGACTTGGTTTATTTAGACATTCATATGCCTAATTTTTCTGGTTTTGATTTTATTCAGACATTAAAAAATCTACCAAAAATTATTTTAACCACTTCGGATAGAAACTTTGCTTTAGAAGCTTTTGAATATAAAAGTGTTGTTGATTATTTACTAAAGCCAATATCTAAAGAGAGATTCGAAAAATCTTTAGAAAAATTAGTGGCTACTTCAACAGTCGAAAAATCGTTACAAAAGGAAGAAAAACTATCTGACTATATTTTTGTGAGTGTTGATAAAAGACTAGTTAAAATAAATATTGCAAGTATTTATTTAATAGAAGCCAAAGGAGATTATATTAGCATTAAAACAAATGATAAAAATTACCTTGTACATTCTACTTTAAAAAAGATAGAAGATAAATTACCATCAAATTTATTCTTTAAAGTGCACAGATCTTTTATTATAAATTTCTCAGAAATTATAGATATAGAAGATAACAGTGTTTTAATTGGTCAAGTTGTTGTGCCTGTTAGTAGATCTAATAAAAGCGAACTAATGAAAAGGTTAAATCTCTTATAAATTATTTTATTAATCATTACTTAAGTGTAATTCGTCGTAACTAAATAGTAAATAAACGATACTTAGTCGTTTATTTGTTGTAATTATAGTAGTTTTGCAGAAGTGATTTTAATATTACTATTAAGCAATTATAAGTTGGGGGATTTATAAATTGATACGAAAAGGGCTGATTCTTCAGCCCTTTTTTAATTATAAGATATTCAAGTTTTTTTAATTCTTTTTGTCAGAAGATAAAGATGAAGTTTTATGTTACAAAATTATATTTTTCATAAAGCTCTATAAAGGTATTAAACGAAACTTTTACTTAGTTATCCATTTACAAATAATTTCAATAAATTGTTCTCTATTAAAGGGTTTAAATAAATAATCGTTCATTCCTACCTCAAAACACTTTTGTTTTTCTTCTTCTATATCACTTGCCGTTAAAGCAATAATTGGGATATCTAACTTTAGTTTTTGTCTAATTATTTCTGATGCTTCATAACCGTTTAAAACTGGCATTTGAAGATCCATCAGCACTAAATCACAGCTATTATTTTGTAAATAATTTACAGCTTCTTCACCATCATTTGCCTCTGATACATGCACTTCAAATTCCTTTAAAATAACGTTTGCTAACATCCTGTTCATAATATTATCATCAACAACAAGTACTTTTTTACTTTTTAAACTGTTAATAGAAGCTTTAGTTGTAGTGTCTTTTTTTATAGAATCTTTTACTTCTTTTTTTTCATTATTCTGCTGTGCTGTACTTAATATATCTTTTTTTGTAGAATTTGATTCAAGGCTTTTTTCTTTAAAAGAGAGTCTATCTGCTTTTGTTTTTAAGGAACCAAGAACATCATTAAGTATAAACGACAATTTATTAGAGGCTCTTGTATTGTTGCCTAAAAATTTACAAGTAGAAATATTCATAGTTCGTTTATTGTTTATAATCAAGGTTTAAAATTACTAAAATAGTAGGAAATCATTTAAAAAAACCTTAAAATAATTTTAGTTCAAATAATAATTTTAAAACACAGAAATAGAGATTGTTATAAATGACTCAAAATAAGTTTTAAAACTGACTAATACGCTAGGAATAAAAGATTGACATATAAAAACAGCAATTAATTTTTTTAAACTTCATTTGATAATCAGGTGATTGAGTTTTTATTTAAAGCTATAAAATAGATTCAAATATTCAAAACATACCTTTAGGGTAAAATAAACAATTGATAATAAAGGCTTTAAGTATCTAAAATTTTAATACTGTCTATGTTTTTATTTTCATATTTTTTATTTTGAGATATTATTGTATATTTAAACGATTTAAAATCCCTAAAATATAATTATGAAAGTTACAATTGTTGGAAGCGGTTATGTTGGTCTTGTTACTGGCGCCTGTTTTTCTGAGGTAGGTATTGACGTTACTTGCGTCGATATAGATCAAAAGAAAATTGAAAATCTAAATAATGGAATCATACCAATTTATGAGCCTGGTTTAGAGGAAATGATTACTAGAAATATGAAAAAAGGGCGACTTAGTTTTACAACTAATATTGCTGAAGCTTTAGAGGATTCTGAAGTTTTATTTATTTCAGTTGGTACACCGCCAGATGAAGATGGCAGTGCAGATCTTAAATATGTACTTGCAGTAGCCAGAGATTGTGGTAAGCACATGAACGACTATATGTTGGTTGTAACTAAAAGTACAGTGCCAGTAGGAACATCAAAAAAAGTAAAAAAAGCATTACAAGAAGAGTTAGACAAACGAAATGTTGATATTGAGTTTGATGTTGCTTCAAATCCAGAATTTTTAAAAGAAGGAGCTGCAATTAATGACTTTTTAAAACCAGATAGAATTGTAGTTGGTCTAGATAGCCAGAGAGCAGAAGACTTAATGACAAGTTTATACAACCCGTTTACACTTAACGGTCATCCTGTAATTTTCATGGATATTGTATCCGCAGAAATGACAAAATATGCAGCAAATGCAATGCTTGCTACAAAAATTAGTTTTATTAATGATATTGCTAATTTATGCGAAATTGTTGGTGCAGATATCAATAAAGTAAGAAAAGGTATTGGATCAGATTCAAGAATTGGACCTAAATTTATTTATCCAGGAATTGGATATGGAGGTTCTTGTTTCCCAAAAGATGTTCAAGCGTTAATTAGAACAGCAAGTGAAAATAATTATGATTTACAAGTACTTAAGGCCGTTGAAGCGGTTAATAAGTATCAAAAACTAGTTTTATTTAATAAAATAAACACGTACTTTAAAGGAGATTTAAAAGGTAAAACCATCGGTATTTGGGGTCTTTCTTTTAAGCCTCAAACAGATGATATGCGTGAGGCGCCGTCGTTATATATCATAGACAGCCTTTTAAAAGCAGGAGCCCATGTTAAAGCATACGATCCTGTAGCAAATAATGAAGCAAAACATCATTTTGGCGACACTATTACGTATTATGATGAACAGTATGAAGTTTTAATCGATTCGGATTGTTTGGCAATACTTACAGAATGGCCAGAATTTAAATTTCCAAGTTTTAAAATCATAAAAAAACTATTAACCGAACCAGTTATTTTTGATGGTAGAAATATTTATGATAGAGAGCAAATTAAAAGAAATGGTTTTGAGTATTTCTGTATTGGTGTTAACACTACAGATGATAGTGATTCTATTATAATAAAATAAATAAACCATGAGAAAAAAGATTCTTATAACTGGCGGAGCTGGTTTTGTTGGTTCGCACTTATGTGAGCGTTTATTAAATGAAGGTAATGAGGTGTATTGTTTAGACAATTACTTTACAGGTCAAAAAAAGAATGTAATTCATCTTTTAGACAATCCTTATTTTGAATTAATCCGTCACGATGTTACAACGCCTTTTTTTATAGAAGTAGATCAAATTTATAATTTAGCGTGCCCGGCTTCACCTGTTCATTATCAGTACAACCCTATTAAAACGATGAAGACATCTGTTATGGGTGCTATTAATATGTTAGGATTAGCAAAACGAGTTAATGCAAAAATATTGCAAGCTTCCACAAGTGAGGTATATGGAGATCCATTAGTACATCCTCAAACAGAATCGTATTGGGGACATGTTAATCCTATTGGAGATCGCGCTTGTTATGATGAAGGAAAAAGATCTGCAGAAACCTTGTTTGTAAATTATCACAAACAAAATAATGTAGATATTAAAATTATTAGAATATTTAATACTTACGGACCAAATATGCATCCGCATGATGGTCGTGTAGTTTCAAACTTTATTGTACAAGCTTTACAGAATCAAGATATTACAGTTTACGGTGAAGGAAATCAAACACGTAGTTTTCAATATGTGGATGATTTAGTTGAAGGGATGATTAGATTGATGAATTCTAGAGACGGTTTTACTGGACCTGTAAATGTTGGGAATCCTAATGAATTTACAATTTTAGAGCTGGCTCAAAAAGTAATAAAACTAACGGGTTCTAAATCTAAGATTATTTACAAACCATTACCGTCAGACGATCCTATGCAAAGACAACCAGATATATCTCTTGCTAAAAAAGAATTAGATTGGTCGCCAAAGGTGCAATTAGATGAAGGTTTAATAAAAACGATAAGCTTCTTTAAGACAGTTATTTAATTTTAATTTGCTTAAAATAGTTAGTAAGGAGCAAAATAAATACCTAAACTTATTTTGATTTTTTTATTGAATCTTTTAAAAAAAATTCGCTAAAAAAATCAAAATAGGTTTGTTTATTTAATGTTTTATAGAATTAGTTGTACAAACAACTTACTACACTATCAATAGTAGCAATTTATTAATATCTAATTATTTAAATCCGTTTTAAATTTTAATTTGTACATTTAAAAAACGTAGTACTAAATAAATACTATTATGAATTTACCCCCAAACTCAGACTCTTCATCCGTTAAATTATACGATTTACAGGTAGTTAGCCAAATGTGTCGTGCTAACGAAGAACAAGTTTTAAAAATGGTTGAAGTATTTATCGGCCAAATTTCGCAATCCATAAAAGAGATTGAGACAGCATATTCTGAAAAAGACTTTTTAAAAATTAAAAAGTTGACTCACAAAATTAAACCGCTTTTAACTTATTTTGGAACTTCTAAATTAGAACAAGAGTTTATTCTTACAGACGAACTTTTTTCAAAAGAAATTGTTTCATCAGAATTAGATCTAAAAATTGCAAATCTTAATTTTTTGATACATGAAGTTATTAGTCAAATGAAAAAAGATTTTAATATCCCTAATATATAAAATAATGAAGAAAAAAATACTAGTTGTAGACGATGAAATAAGTATCTGTATGTTGTTGCAGAATTTTCTTTCGAGAGACTATGATGTTATAACAATATATAGCGCATTAGAGGCTCTTGAATGGCTAGAAGATAACCTTCCAGATCTTATTATTTCGGATATTCAAATGTCTGAAATGGATGGTTACGAATTTTTAACCAAAGTGCGTCAACGAGGTTTTACAAAACACACGCCTATTGTAATGTTGTCTGGTAGAGCAGAAAGTAAAGAACGTATAAAGTGCTACAGACTTGGTGCACAAGATTATCTTACAAAACCATTTAACCCAGAAGAGCTTGAAGAGTTGGTAAAGAAAAATCTGTATCCAATTCATTATGCTATAGAATGGTAGTTTTGTATAAGTCTTTGGTGCAGAAAACCTAGACAAGTAAAATAGAAAGCATTTTTTAATAAAAAATATTTTCAAAACTCCCTTAAAATAAGCGAATTAAAAAGTCGGGAAATTTTAACAATTAAATAAAAAATCGCAACTTAATAAGAGTACGTAAATGATTTCAAATAAGAATATTTTATACATTGGTAGTTTAGTAAACTACTTTGAGCTAGATGATTATGAAAACTGGTCTATAACTTCCTTAGAAAATAGTATTAAGGCTACAAAATATCTAGAAGCTACTAAAAATATAGATGCTATAATTTGCGATTATAATATACCAGGAAACAATGGTATATTTTTCTATGATTGGATTAGAGCGCAGGCTAGATACGATGCTATTCCGTTTATACTACTTTCAAGAGAGTTTAATGTTGATGTATATAAAGCTGCATTTAAAAAGCAAATTGATGATTTTTATGTACCGTCTGTTACCAAATCAACTGATATTTTAATGCGTGTAGAATTTTTATGCACACACAAAAGGGTAAAGGGTAAAGTAGAAACTCCAAGAGTTAAAGAAGAAGGGTATAAAATGCCTGTTTCAAAACGTATTTTTGATATTTTGGTTGCATTTTCAGTGCTTTTGGTTGCATCTCCATTTTTACTTATTATTCTTTTAGCAATACGACTAGAGTCTAAAGGAAAAGTTTATTATATATCAAAACGTGTTGGTAGAAAAACATTCGACTTTTATAAACTAAGATCTATGCGAACAGGATCTGACGAATTACTTAAAAAACTAGCCGCAGAAAAAAATCAATATAAAAAAGAAGAAGTAAATTCTGAAGATAGTACGATAGGTACTCCGTGTCCAAGATGTACTATTTTGCCACACGGCGAGACTTGTTCACCTATTATGCATATCGATACACATCAAATATGTGATTATTGGTTTAATGTTCAAAAACGAGAAGCAGCAAAAAACAACTCAACATTTGTAAAAATTGTTGATGATCCAAGAATTACTAAAGTTGGTAAATTTATTAGAAATACGAGTATTGATGAATTGCCACAGTTAATAAATGTTTTAAAAGGAGATATGTCTATTGTAGGTAACAGACCTTTACCAGTTTATGAGGCAGAACTATTAACTGGTGATGATTTATCTAAACGATTTTTAGCACCTCCAGGAATTACAGGTTTATGGCAAGTAGAGCTAAGAGGTAAAGGGGGCAAAATGTCTGAAGAAGAAAGAATGCGATTAGATAATGAATATGCAGACCAGTTTGTTGGTGATAATTATTCTTTTTGGTATGATATTAAACTTATTTTAAGAACAATACCTGCATTATTTCAATCTGACAGCGTATAAATTTATAGCCCAAATAAAATGAACAAGTTTTTATATGTATTATCAATTTTGTGCTTAACTGTTATTTGTTGTAACAGTATTCAAGCTCAAACATCAGAATTTGAAGATAATTCATCAAAAGCGATTGAGTTTAAATTTCCGCCACTTCAAGTTGTTATAGATTCTGCTATAAAACGAAGCGCTATGCTTAGTTTTAGAAAGCATCATATTGGAGTTGTAGAATCGACATTAGCATCAGAGCGCATATATTGGACCAGAAACGTAGGGATTCAAGGAGATTCTAGATATGGTAACTTAAGTAATTTTGCTACCAATAACGATGGTGTTTCTAATACAGCAGCTTTAACAACTGCCAAGCAGTTTAATTATAGTATAGGGTTTTATTTGAAATTTCCGGTTTTTGATGTTTTAAATAGAAAGCATCAACTAAAACTAGCAAAGTTAGAAGTAGAAGAAGCTGTAAGTATGGCCGAATTTACAAAGGAAGAAATAAGGCAAACCGTTATAAGACTTTATCAAGATTTAATATTAAAGCAGAAATTGTTTCAAATAAGATCAAGAAGTTTGGGCGATGGTAGAGTGAATATGGAAATGGTTGAAAAAGAATTTAGAAATGGCGTTGTACCAATATCAGAATATGTTAGGATAAATGGTATGACTGCAAATATGGAAGCAGATTACGAAAAAGCAATGTCTGAATTTATTACAGCTAAACAGTTGTTAGAAGACATGGCTGGATTTGTATTTGGCTTAACACTTTCAAATTAAGAAGATGACTATAGTTGATTTTGTGAGATTAATTTTAAAGCACCTGGTATTGTTAATACTAGTTCCGTTGCTTCTTGGCACTATGGTTATTGTACTTACAATGAACCCATCTTTCGAGTATTCTTCAGAAACTTTACTATATACTGGTCTTGCAACAGGTTCATCTATTGAAATGGATAAGACCTTTAATTATCAAGCTACAAACACTGCATTCGATAATTTAATA
Source organism: Polaribacter glomeratus (assembly GCF_002954665.1). GTDB lineage: Bacteria > Bacteroidota > Bacteroidia > Flavobacteriales > Flavobacteriaceae > Polaribacter > Polaribacter glomeratus. The sequence continues at coordinate 869,007 of NZ_MSCM01000002.1, forward strand.
AACATCATAAACTCAAGAGAAACTCAAGAGGAAGTAGCAATTAGATTGTTAGCACAGCACTTAATGTTACCAGAAGCAAACTCTAAATTTATATCGAAAGAACTTTTTGATGAATTTCAGAAAAAAATTCCAAAAGACTTATACAAATATGTAGCAAAAGGTAACACAACAGTCAATAATTCTGTACAAGAAAGTGATGCTGAACTTACCCCGTTTCCAGAGTCAATAAATAGAAAAGATTATGAGCAAACAGTTTTAAATTTAACTTCTTTAATGAAAAGTAGCAATACCAATTTTGTATATGAGTTGCTAAATTATGATGAAGATGACCATTATTCCTTGAAAGCTATTTCTGGTATAAAAGCTCAAAGAATAAATAGTAGCGATTTAATTAAGTTAAGTTACACTGTTAATGACCCGGGTATTTGTCAGCAAACGCTTGCTATTTATAACCAAGTTTGTATTATTAATTATAAACATATAAAAGAAAATAGATCTGATGCCGTTGTTAAATATTTTGAAAATGAACTCTTTAAGGCCAGAGAGAATTTAAAAGAAGCAGAAGACAGACTTCTTGAATTTAGTAAGAGCTCTAATATTATAAATTACTACGAACAAAGTAAAGCAGTTGCTGTAGTTAAGGAAGATATGATGGTGAATTACAAGAAGATTACTGCAGAATTAGCAGGTGTTGAAGCAGGAACCAAAAAACTAGAAGAAAAATTACGCATTCAAGAAATTATACAGCAAAAGAGTAATACCATTCTTGGTAAAAAGAAAGAATTAGGCGATTTAAATTTTAAAATTGGTTTAACACAAGCCGAAATTGAATCTAGAAATGGGGCAGCGGATATTGAAAAAATTACAACTTTAAAAAATCAGTCGCAGTTATTAATTGATGAAATTAAAAAAGGGGTTGATGAATTGTATACATATCAAAACTCAATAGATGGTTTGCCCGTTTCCAAAGTACTTCCAGACTGGATGAATAACGTGGTTGAATCTGAAAATTTGAAAGCACAGATTAGAGTTATAAATGGTCAGAACAACGATTTTCAAGAAGTATACGCAGAATATGCGCCTGCAGGCGCCAACATGAAAAGATTGGAGCGAGAGATTTCTGTTGCAGAGCAAGGTTATTTAGAGATTCTTCATGGATTAAATTTAGCAAAGTTAAAACTGCAAGACAGTGAAATGTCATCTAATTTAAAAACCATTGACACACCTTATTTTCCTTTATCACCAAACCCAACAAAAAGATCTATACTAATTATTGCGGCTGCATTTTTAGGAGGCATTATCACTTTAGGAATTATTTTTGTGATGGAATATTTTGACGATACACTTAAAAATTCTATCCGTGCAACTAAAAAAACAGGCTTTCCATCTTTAGGAATGATGCCCAAAATAATACTAGATCCTGGCAATATTAATTTACCTTTTATTCAAAACAGAGTTATAGAAATCATTACACAAAATATATTACAATATTTTGGCGAGCAAAAGGCAAATCAAAATCCAAAAACAATTATTGTATTTAGTACTCAAAAATTAGAAGGTAAAACGGTTATAGCTGGCAATATTGCAAAGACATTAAAAAAAGATGGTAAAAAGGTATTGCTGTTAAATTATAATGACAAACAAGAATCAATTAATCAAAAACAAAGTTCGCCCATTTTAAATAAAATATTACGCTATCCAGATTCTCGTATAGATTTTGACAATCCTTTTTTAGCGGATGTGTCTTCGTATCTTAAACCATCAGAAAATAAGGTTTATAAGATGAATAATAAGTTTTATGATGCAAAAAGTTATACCGATATTTTAGAATCAAACAATATTTTACTAGATTTTATACCAGATTTTGTAATCATAGAACTGCCTGCAATTATCTATCATAATTACCCAGCAGAACTAATTATAAATGCCGATTTGGATCTACTCGTTTGTCGTTCTAACAGAATTTGGTCAGATTCAGACGAGTCTGCAGTAGCTAATCTAAGAGAAGCTTGTGCCTCAAAACTTAATATACTGGTAAACGGAGTTAACATAAATGAGATAGAATCTGTATTAGGAGATTTACCAAAAAATCGTTCTAAGTTAAGAGAAAAAGTAAAATCGATGTTCAAGTTTCAGTTTTTTTCAAAAAATAAAATTTAATAGTCAAAAATGAAAATGCTTAAAAAAATAGTTCGGGAGGATAATTTTTTGTCTTTAACAGGAAACCTTGTTATTGCAATTTTAGGTATTAGTGGTTTTGCCTTGTTAGCAAGAAGTTTAACGTTAGATGTTTTTGGTGAATGGGTTTTATTTATAACAGGTGGTTCTTTTGTAGAAATGTTTCGATTTGGTATTACAAATACTGGCCTAATACGTTTTTTATCTGGTGCAGACAAAGACTCTAGAGATAAATTAATAGGATCAAATGCTTTAATTGGTTTAGGAGCAACAATTTTAATAGCAGTTATTTTGGTTTCGTGCTACACTTTTTTTAATGATGCAATTAGTAACTCTGGGTATAATTTGTTTTTTAAATGGTATCCATTATTAGCTTTTTTTAATCTTCCATGGAATAATGCGTTGGTTGTTTTGCAGGCAGACAGAAAATATGGTAAAATATTAATTGTAAAATCAATAAATAGTGGGCTGTTTTTTATGGTAATTTTGTTTAATTTCTTTTTTATCGAAATGCAGTTAAATCAACTAGTTATTGCTTTAGTTATTATAAACGCGTTTACTTCTCTTATTACTATAATTTTGGGTTGGGATGGCACAAAATTGATTACAAAAGCAACGGGAAAAACCAATAAAACATTACTAGATTTCGGAAAATATACCACGTTTACTTTAATAGGGACAAACTTATTAAGAAGTGCAGATACTTTAATTATAAGTTTAAGCCCTATGGGAAATGCTGCCGTGGCACTTTATAGTATACCTTTAAAACTAACTGAATTACAACAAATTCCTTTACGAAGTTTTGTTGCTACCGCATTTCCAAAAATGTCTAAAGCAAGCGTGCAAGGAAAAGTACAAGAGGTAAGAGATTTATTTTACACATATTCAGGAGCACTTACCTATTTATTTGTGATCATGAGTTTGTTCACGTTTGTATTTGCAGAGTATTTAGTTTTAATTCTTTCCGGGCAGCAATATTTAGTCGTTGACCCAATTACAGGTTTTAATGTGGTTGATATTGTTCGTGTATTTTCAATTTACGGTCTTTTATTACCAATCGATAGAATGACAGGTATTGGGCTAGACAGTATTAACAAGCCAAATATAAATGCCATAAAAGTATTTGTAATGGTAGCTGCAAACGTTATAGGAGATTTTATAGCAATTTTTGTTTTTAAATCTTTAATTCTTGTGGCAGTCGCATCTATCGCATTTACGATAATTGGTATTTGGATGGGTATGTATTTCTTAAACAAAGAATTAACACTTTCTTACAAAGAAATTTTTTCTAGTGGAATTACTTTCTATAAAAATCTTTTTAATAAAGTAACTAATAATCGTTTTACATAATCGCTTAAAATAAATAAATTGACTACAAATAATACAAATCCTTTTGATAAAATATCAGGTTCTGCTGGTTTAGCAAAACCAAAGGGACTTTTGTTGTTGTTAGGAGGAATCTTACTTGTAGCACTTATACTTGCAAAATTACAAGTTGCCGGCGTGGGTATTTTATTTGCGCTAATTTTTGGAGCAGTTTATCTATATCTTTTATTTACGAATCCAATTATTGGATTTTTTACAGCAATTGGTTTAAATTTTGTTATTCTAGGAATAGGAAGATACGTTCAAGGTTTGCCGTTGGGTTTTGCTATCGATGGCATCATGGTTTTAACCTTTTTAGCAATTATTTTTTCTAGATTTAGAGAACGGGTAGATTGGTCTCCAGCCAATAAGGATATTACAATTTTAGCAGCTATCTGGTTGGGGTATTGCATATTTCAATTGGTTAATCCAGAAGCTAGAATGATAGAACCTTGGATTGCTGGTAGAGGCATAGGTTTCTATTTCTTTTTCTTTGTAATCCTTACTTTTTTGCTCATTGACAACAATAAAAAATTAGATGCATTTCTATATTTTTGGGGAGCATTTTCTTTGCTAGCAACATTTAAAGGAACCATACAAATGCTTTTTGGAGTAGATTATGCAGAGCAAGCTTGGTTAGACAACGGAGGCGCAGAAACGCATATACTATTTGGAAAATTAAGGGTTTTTTCATTTTTTAGTGATGCGGGTCAATTTGGTGGAAACCAAGGATACGCTGGTGTTGTGTTTATCATATACTCGATGGCCAAAAAAGGATTTGCAAAAATTTTCTTTTTAACAGTGGGTATATTAGGTTTATATGGCATGATGATATCTGGTACTCGAGGATCTATCGCAGTTCCTTTTGCTGGTTTTATGACCTTTTTTGTGCTAAGAAAAAACGTAAAAATACTTAGTGTAGGTGTACTATTTGTTGCGGTGATCTTTGTGTTTTTTAAGTTTACAATGATCGCTAACGGAAACGATCAAGTAAGAAGAATGCGAAGCGCCTTTGACCCAAACGAACCTTCATTAAAAGTAAGACTCGATAATCAAAAAATTTTAAAAGGATATCTTGCTTCTAGACCTTTTGGCGGTGGTATTGGTCATGCAGGTGATAAAGCCCAGCGCTTTTTACCAAACGCATTTCTATCTAATGTAGCAACCGATAGTTGGTATGTTTTAATATGGGCAGAATTAGGTATTATTGGCTTAACACTTCATTTAATTGTTTTATTTTATGTGATGGGAAAAGCAACTTATAAAGTAATGTTCGTAATTCGAGACCCCATAACAAAATTTAAAATGAGCGCATTAATTTCTGGAATGGCTGGCGTTATGTTAGCTTCTTATGGAAACGCAATATTAGGTGGTATGCCAACCGCATTATTAATTTATGCTTCGATGGCACTGATGTCAAATCCAGAAATTTTCGAAGATCCTGAATACCGAAACCAAACACCATTAATTTCAACATAAAAATAATATAAAATACATTTAAACAGTATTTAAAATAGAATAGCTATCATATAAATCCCTAAATAAATCACCATGAATTACAGAAACATAAAAGATTTAAATAACATAATACTTCAAAGATTAAGCATTATTCCTAGAGATTTTGATTTAATAGTTGGTGTTCCAAGAAGCGGAATGCTTCCGGCAAATTTATTATCGCTATATCTTAATAGGCCGTATACGGATATTGATTCCTTCTTAAATGGTCATATTTATAAAGCAGGTGCAAGAAGTCAGTTTTTTGAACCAGGAGCACATAAAAAAGTTTTAGTGGTAGAAGATAGTATTGCCTCTGGTTCTGCTATGATTGAGGTTAAAGAAAGTTTAAAACATCTTGAGGGTAAGTTCGATTTAAAATATTGCGCTATTTATGTAGTTCCTGGCAAAGAGAAAATGGTAGACTATTTCTTTGAATTGGTGCCTTTGCCAAGATATTTTCAATGGAATATATTGAATCATACAACTTTAGAAAAAGCTTGTTTTGATATTGATGGCGTTTTATGTGCCGATCCTTTACCAGAGCAAAATGATGACGGAGAAAAGTACATCGATTTTATTTTAAACGCACCACCATTATTTATTCCTGGTAGTAAAATAGGTACAATAGTAACTTCTCGACTAGAAAAATATAGAAAAGAAACTGTAATTTGGTTAGAAGCGAACCATATAAAATATAATGATTTAGTAATGCTAGATTTACCAGATATGGCAGCCAGACAAAAAGCAAATAACCATGGCGGTCATAAAGCGAGTGCCTACATGTCTAAACCTTATGTGTTATTTATTGAAAGCGAATTAAATCAAGCAATTGAAATTAATAGAATATCAAAAAAACCAGTTTTATGTACTGCAAATTTTGAAATGATATTTGAATCAGAATCATTTATGTACAACCTTAAAAGTGGAAAACACCTTCCTTTTTTAAGAGAATTTGCATTAAAAGTGAGAAATAAACTAAGGAAAATAATAAAGGGATAGCATCAGAAAATAAATCTATCATATTTCAAATAGTTTTTTAATTCTAAATATTTACTATGTTTCTATTTAATATCATACAAATCATTCTGCTAACCTTATTGGGTTTAGCAACGCTGTATATTTTTATATTTTCGATAGCAAGCCTTTTTTACAAACAGAAAATATATGCAGATAACGGCAACATGAAAACAATTGCTGTTCTTGTGCCTGGTTATAAAGAAGATCAAGTTATTATTGAAGTTGCAAAATTAGCTTTAGAGCAAGACTATTCTTCAACGCTTTATGATGTAGTTATTATTGCCGATTCTTTTAAAGAAGAAACTTTAGCGGCTTTAAAAGCATTACCTATTAAATTAATTGAAGTAAGTTTTGATAAGAGCACAAAATCTAAAGCTTTAAATAAAGCAATGGCTGCTTTAACCAGAGCATATGATATTGCCGTAGTTTTAGATGCGGATAATGTGATGGCACCAGATTTTTTAAAGAAAATAAATGCAGCATTCGAGCATGATTTTATTGCTGTTCAAGGACATCGTACAGCAAAAAACACAAATAATTCTTGGGCGATATTGGATGCAATTAGCGAGGAAATCAACAATAATATATTCAGAAAAGGGCACAGAGTTTTAGGACTTTCATCTGCAATTATTGGCTCTGGAATGGCTTTTAGATATAATTATTTTAAATCATTGATGTCAACCGTAACAGCTATTGGCGGATTTGATAAAGAGATTGAACTCAAAATGTTAAAAGAAGGGCGTAAAATTGTTTATTTAGATGATGCGCTTGTGTTTGATGAAAAAATTCAAAAAGCAGAGGTGTTTGGGAACCAGCGAAGACGTTGGTTATCTGCGCAGTTTCATTATTTTAGAAAAGATTTTTTAAGCGCGCTTAAAGATTTAGTTCTAAAAGGAAATGTAGATTATTTTGACAAAGCCATTCAATTTATACAGCCACCAAGAATATTATTATTAGGAGCAGTACTACTTTTTAGTTTTGTTTTTGTTCTAGCCAATTACTTTTTAGAGAATCAAAATCTATATGTTATTTATTGGGTTGTTTTATTGGTAACTTGTATCTTATCATTTGTTTTTTCGGTACCAAGATCATTTTACAATTCAAAAACCTTAGGAGCTTTAACGAGTTTACCAAAAGGGATGTTTACAATGCTATTGTCTCTACTTAAAATAAAAGGTGCAAATAAGACATTTATCCACACACAACATACCTCAAATTCAGATGAAATAAGTTCTAAATAAATATTTAAAATCCCCCTAACAAGAACGAATGAAGAATAATAATAAGCTACAAAAACTAGAAGCTATAAGAGGATTTTCCGCATTATATGTCGTGTTTTTTCATATGTTACCACAAGAAATAATGTTTTTGGGCATCAATGTGGGCTTTATTTTTCGTTTTGGCTCAGAGGCGGTAATTATGTTTTTTATTCTAAGTGGTTTTGTTATCAAATACTCTTGGGAAAAATCAGCAGATAAGTCCTTTAAAAAATATTTTTTACGACGGTTTTTAAGAATTTATATTCCGCTTTTCTTTATTTTTCTATTAGCCTATGTTATAAAAAGCTACACAGAAGGAGGTTTAGCAGATCCTGAATGGAGAACACTTTTGGGTAATTTCTTTATGTTACAAGATGTAATTTCATTAAAACCAAATGTAATTTCTCCTGTTTATATGAGCAATGGCGTGCTTTGGTCACTTTCTTACGAATGGTGGTTTTATATGCTCTTTTTACTTTTATCAAAAAAAATACCGCAATCTAAACTTAATACTTGGGTAAATGTTTTGACTATAGTAGCCGCAATTTCTTATTTGATATATCCATTTATTTTAAATAGAATTGTAATGTATTTTGCAATTTGGTGGATTGGTGTTCGGTTTGCAGATATTTACCTTAAAGGAGAAGTTTATACTTTTAAATCGATAAAAATGTACAGTTATGTTTTAATGGCGATCATTGCTATTTTAGGAATCAATTTTTACATTAATTTTGAGGCTACGAAAGAGTACGATTATCCTTTGGTCGCATATCCGTTTATTCAATTAAGACATTTTGTTTTTGCTTTTTTGGCAATGTTTGCTGGCATTATTTGGAACAAGTTAAATTGGTTTGGTTTTAATCAACTATTTGGGGTTTTTAAGTATTTGGCTCCTTTTTCTTACGGAATTTATATTTCTCATCATTATCTAGTTATTGAAGCATCATATCTAGGTTTTATCAACAATAAAATAATTGAATATACTCTCTACATTCTTCTAATGTTCCTTTTTTCCTATCTGATTGAGGTAGTTATTTATGGTCAAATTAGAAAACGACTACGGAGTTATTTCTTAATTAATGTTTAAAACAATTTATTATGAAAATAGCTATAGAAGCACAAAGAATTTTTCGTAAAAAGAAACATGGCATGGACATGGTTGCTTTGGAACTTATTAAAAACCTTCAACTTATAGACCATAAAAATGAATACTTCATCTTTGTAAAACCAGATGAAGACAGTGCTGTGCTTCAAGAAACATCAAATTTTAAAATCATAGAATTAAATGGTGGGCCTTATCCTACTTGGGAACAAATAGCATTGCCAAAGGCAGCAAAACAATATGGTTGCGATATTTTACATTGTACAAGTAATACCGCGCCATTTTTTACAGATATTCCTTTAATTACCATTTTACATGATATTATTTATATGGAAAGTAGTTATCTGCAAATATTAAAAAGTAGTGCGAGTACTTATCAAAAATTTGGAAATATTTACCGAAAACTTGTGGTGCCTCGCGTTGTAAAAAACAGTAAAAAAGTAATTACGGTTTCTCATTTTGAGAAAAACAGAATAGGAGAATTCTTTGGAATTAAAGGCGATGATAAGTTGGATGCTATTTATAACGGCGTAAGTGAGCATTTTAAACCGGTAACGAATTCTGATGAGTTAAAACGAGTAAAAGAAAAATACAATTTACCCGATACATATTTCTTTTTTTTGGGAAATACAGATCCTAAAAAAAACACTATTGGAACTCTAAAAGCTTTTTCAGACTTTTTAAAGCAAACGGGTTCAAATCATAAATTGGTAATGCTCGATTATGATAAAATTGAACTCAATAAACTTTTAGCTGAAATTAACGACACAAACCTAATCGATAATATCGTTTTAACAGGTTATGTTGTAAATACAGATTTACCCGCAATATATGCGCAATGCGATGTCTTTTTATATCCTTCGCTTCGAGAAAGTTTTGGAATCCCAATGTTAGAAGCAATGTCTTGTAATGTGCCAGTTATTACTTCAAATACATCTTCAATGCCAGAAGTTGCAGGCGATGCAGCGCATATTGTAGATCCTTTTAAATCCGAAGAAATTACACAAGGGATTATTAAAATTTTAAATGATGATGCTTATAGAAAATTACTTTGTGAAAAAGGTTTAGAGCGCAGCAAACAATTTTCTTGGAACAATATGGCAAAAGCATATTTGAAACAATATGAATTAATTTACTCAGCACATTCAAAAAAATAATAGATCATGATAAAAGGTAAAGACATTATCGTAGTTGGCATCCAAGCTTGGGATATTGAAATAGGTAGTAATTGTAAAAATATAGCCTTAGAGTTTTCTAAAAACAATCGTGTTATTTATGTAAATCCGCCAATGGTTCGTTCTGTTATGCGAGACCAAAAGCACAAAGAAACCATTCAAAAAAGAATACGAATAAAAAATGGTGAGGAAGAAAGTTTAGTTGAAATAGGTGAAAATTTATGGAATTTATATCCAAAAACCTTAGTAGAATCTATTAATTGGGTTCCAATTCATACGTTGTTTAAAGTACTAAATAAAAGAAATGCTGTTGGTTACGCAAATGATATAAAAGCGGCAAGTGCTAAATTAGGTTTTAAAAATGTGATTCTTTTTAATGATAGTTCTATGTTTTTAGGATTGCATTTAAAAGCACTTTTACAGCCAGAAACCTACGCATATTATATGCGAGATTACTTGGTGAAAGTGCCATATTGGGGAAAACATGGCGAGCGTATTGAGCCACAAGTTGTAAAAAATGCAGATGTGGTTTTAACCAATTCAGAGTTTTTTGAAGATTTTTGCAGACAATACAATCCGCATAGTTATATGGTTGGCCAAGGATGTGATGTGTCTTTGTTTAATGACGAAGAGGGTACTATTGCAATTCCAGAAGAGTTTAAAAACATACCATCACCAGTTTTTGGTTATTTGGGATTCTTAACCACACTGCGTTTAGATATCGAATTGTTAGAGCATGTTGCAGAACAAAAGAAAGATTGGAGCATTGTTTTAGTAGGGCCCGAAGATGAGGGCTTCAAAAATTCTAATTTACATAATATGTCTAACGTTTATTTTTTGGGAAGAAAAGATGCTTTTGAACTTCCAAATTACGTAAAGGGGTTTGATGTTACTACAAATCCGCAGTTAAAAAATAATTTAACGATTGGGAATTATCCTAGAAAAATAGATGAGTATTTAGCCATGGGAAAACCTATTGTGGCTACCAACACCAAAACGATGGAAATGTTTAAAGAACATGTGTATTTAGCGGATACGAAAGAAGATTATGTTACTTTAATTGACAAAGCAATTGCAGAAAATACAAACGATCGAATTAAAGCAAGAATAGAATATGCAAAAAGCCATACTTGGACAAATAATGTAAAAGCTATTTATGATGCTATCCTTAAATCATCCAAAGACAGCACGAAGACTGGCTAAGATGTTATTAATTAATTGAATATAGAAAAATTGTGAAAGAAAGTATTGAAAAAGAAAAAAGTAAGCAACCTTTGGTGTCTATTGTAAGTGTAAATTACGACCAACCCGAGGTTACTTGTGAAATGTTAGAATCTTTACGAAAAGTAACTTATTCTAATTTTGAAATATTAATAGTAGATAACGCGTCTCCTACAAGTTCCCCGTATTGTATCAAAGAAAAGTATCCAGAAGTTCAATTACTATTAAGTGAGAAAAATTTGGGCTTTGCTGGGGGCAATAATATTGCTTTAAAACTAGCTAAAGGTGATTATGTTTTGTTGTTAAACAATGACACTGAAGTACGACCAGACTTTTTAGAAAGCTTAGTCCAATTGATGGAGTCAAATAGAGAAATAGGAATTGTCAGCTCAAAAATCCTTTATTTCTATGAAGATAACATAATAGAATACGCGGGTTCATCACCCATTAATCCTATTACTTCTAGAGGAAGACATTATGGGCACAAAGAAATAGATAAAGGTCAATTTAATAAAATAACAGAAACATGCTATCCTCATGGGGCTTGTATGATGATACGGAAAAGTGTTTTAGAAGAATTGGGATTGTTGTATGAAGGTTATTTTCTGTATTATGAGGAACTTGATTTTGCGGAAAGAGTTAAGCGGGCGGGATATAAAATTTATTTCCAACCGAACTCTACCATTCTTCACAAAGAATCTATTTCTACGGGTAAAAATAGTGTTCTAAAAACTTATTATATGAATAGAAATAGGTTGCTATTTTTAAGAAGAAATAGCAGTGGGATTACCTTTTTACTTGCTATTACCTATTTTTTTACGATCTCTTTCCCAAAAAACACTATCAAATATTTGTTCAAATCAGCCCATTTATCTGCTTTATTCAGAGGCGTGACTTGGAATATTTGCAATTATAATATCAACAAAAATTCTCGGTTATGATAGTGTTCGAAATACTAAATTTCTTTTTAGTGCTCTATCTGGGAGCATCAGTCTTGTTTCTAATTTCTTATGCAATCCTTGGAAAATTTCATAGAAAGATAAAAAAACCACTAAATAGCAAAAAGAATAGATTTGTTGTATTTATACCTGCATATAAGGAAGATGCTGTTATTTATGGTGTTGCTAAAAAAGCTTTAAATCAAGATTATCCATCAGAATTATTTGATATTATAGTTATTGCTGATTCGTTTCAACAAAAAACGTTAGATGATTTAAACTTATTACCAATAATTGTAAAAGAAGTTTCTTTTATTAAGAGTACCAAGGCGAAAGCATTAAATAAAACAATGGAAGAATTGCCTGAAACCTTATATGATATAGCATTAATATTAGATGCGGATAATGTTTTGGCTCTTGATTTTATCGCGAAAATAAATGAGTCATTTAACGCCGGTTTTCATGTGGTACAAGGTCATAGAACTGCTAAAAATACCAAAGGTGCTTTTGCAATGTTGGACGCTATGAGCGAAGAAATAAATAACAATATCTTTAGTAAAGGTCATCGTGCTATTGGTTTGTCTTCTAGGTTAGTTGGGTCTGGTATGGCAGTTTCATATCAATTATTTAAAGAGATCATGAAAAATGTTGATGTTGTTGTAGCTGGGGAAGATAAAGAGCTAGAATTAACATTATTAAAAAGGGGTTATAAGATTGAATATAGAGATGATGCTATTTGTTATGATGAAAAAGTGAGTCAATCTGAGGTGTTTAATAATCAAAGAATTAGATGGATATCAGCTCAGTTTCATTATTTCAAAAAAGACTTTTTAACAGCCTTTTGGCATTTAATTATTAAAGGAAATATAGATTATTTTGATAAAGCATTTCAAATGATGCTGCCTCCTAGGTTAATTTTACACGGCTTTTTATTTGCTGCCGTAATAATTGCTTTTTTTCTAAGCCCTGAACTTTACTTTTATGTTTGGTTAGGAATCTTTCTTGTTAACGTATTATCATATGCTATTTCAATACCAAGAAGGTTTTACTCTATAGAAATGGTGCATGCATTTATGAGTTTACCACAAGCTTTCTTTGGTGTTTTTATTACTTTATTTAAAGCTAGTGGGGTAAATGCAAATGTTGGCCATACGACTCATACGTATGTCGATGAAGAAGATACAAATTAGTGATGAAAGTATCCAGGAAGAATACAAAAAGTGTAAGTAGTTAAAGTTATTTAAATTAAAACTAAAATGAGCCTAAAAGAAATAATAAAATCAAATCAAGGTTTAAAAAGACTTGTGCACTGGTCAATTCTTATCCCAAACCAAGCTAGACCAAGGTTATGGGTAAAGTGGTTGGTAAATCCATTTTATCATAAAAAAGGAAAAGGAGCTTGTATTAGAAGAAGAACTCGTTTGGATGTAGCTCCTTGGCATAAATTTGAACTAGGTAAAAATTCAACAATCGAAGATTTTTCGGCAATTAATAATGGAGTTGGCCCTGTAATTATTGGTGATCGTACAAGAATAGGTTTAAGCAATACTATTATTGGTCCAGTAATTATTGGAAACGATATTTGCCTAGCTCAAAACATAACGTTGTCAGGTTTAAATCACAATTATGAAGATATAAGTCGTCCTATTCACTTGCAAGGAGTTTCTACATCACTTGTAACGATTCAAGATGCTACTTGGATTGGTTCAAATGTAGTTGTTTTGGCTGGTGTAACGATTGGTAGACATTGTGTAATTGCAGCAGGAAGTGTGGTTACGAAAGATATACCATCCTATTCGGTTGCTGTTGGCAATCCAGTTAGAGTAATAAAAAAGTATAATCATGATAGCAAAATTTGGGAAAAAGTATAAAAATATATTATGAATACATTTAAAAGTTTATTTTGGTTACTTTTATTATTCTTTAAACATACGCAGGTGAATGTTTAAAATTGACATGGAATCAAAAAAAATAAGAATAGCATAACTACTAATTTTTAAAATCAACTAAAAAATAAGGAGAATGGGACTAAAAGAAAAAATAAAATCGAATGAAAAATTAAAAAAATTAGTTCATTGGTCAATTCTTATTCCGAAACAAACAAGACCAAGATTATGGATAAAATGGTTTGTAAATCCTTTTTATCATAAAAAAGGAAAAGGAGCTATTGTTAGACCTAGAACAAGAATGGATGTTGTGCCTTGGAATAAATTCGAAATGGGAGAAGATTCTACAATCGAAGATTTTTCTGCAATTAACAACGGTGTTGGTGCTGTAATTATTGGTGATCGAACAAAAATAGGTTTAAGCAATACTATTATTGGTCCCGTTACAATTGGTAATGATATTCGTTTGGCACAAAATATTACCCTTTCAGGATTAAATCATAATTACGAAGATGTAAGTCTTCCAATTCATGTACAAGGTGTTTCTACATCACCAATTACTATTGAAGACGGAACGTGGATTGGTGCAAACGTGGTTGTTTTGGCAGGTGTAACCATTGGTAAAAATTGTGTAATTGCTGCAGGAAGTATTGTTACTAAAAATATACCCTCTTATTCGGTTGCTGTTGGTAACCCTGCAAGAGTGCTTAAAAAATATAATCACGAAACAAAAGCTTGGGAAAAAGTATAAAAATAGCCTATGGAAACATTAAAAATTTTATTTTGGATATTCTTATTTATAATCGTGTACACCTATGTTGGGTACGGTATTTTATTGTTTGCCATCATTAAAATAAGACGCTTTTTTAAAATCGGAAAAAAGTTGGAAATCGATCCAACGTACGAGCCAGAAGTAACTTTATTTATTGCGGCTTATAATGAAAAAGATTATGTAGCAGCCAAAATGAAAAATACCTTATCGCTCGAATATCCGAAGGAAAAAATAAATATTATTTGGGTTACAGATGGTTCTAATGATGGCACTCCAGATTTATTACAAGGTTATCCAAATACAACAGTACATCATTTAGATGCAAGAAATGGTAAAATTGGCGCTATGAATAGAGGTATGGAGTTTGTAAAAACACCTATCGTTATTTTTAGTGATGCAAATACCAATTTGGGTAAAGAATCTATACGACGTATTGTAAACTTATTTGGGAATCCTAAAGTTGGCTGTGTTTCTGGAGAAAAACGAATTGTTGATAAAGAAAGTGATGTAGCATCTGGTGCCGGCGAAGGAATGTATTGGAAATACGAATCGCAACTAAAAAAATGGGACGCAGAATTATATTCTGTTGTAGGTGCAGCAGGCGAATTGTTTGCCATTAGAACCAAATTGTACAGACATGTAGAAAAAGATACTTTATTAGACGATTTTATGATTTCATTACGCGTTGCGCAAGATGGTTATACCATACAATATGATCCAGAAGCGTATGCAATTGAAACGGCTTCGGCAAATGTAAAAGAAGAATTAAAACGTAAAATTAGAATTTCTGCAGGCGGAATTCAGTCTATTGTAAGATTAAGATCATTACTAAATATTTTTAAATACGGCACTTTATCATTTCAATACATTTCGCATCGTGTTTTACGTTGGAGTTTAACTCCTCTATGTTTGGTGTTATTAATTCCAGTTTTAACGATACTTGCTGCAAATGATGGTTTTCTTTCTTTTGGTTTGTATGCAATATTCTTTTGGTTGCAACTGTTGTTTTATGCAGCCGCTTTATTGGGTTGGTTTTTAGAAAATAGAGAAACGAGAGTTAAAATTCTATTTATTCCCTATTATTTCTTTATTATGAATTTATCTGTAGTTTTAGGATTTTTTAGATACATGAAAAATACACAATCGGTAAATTGGGAACGCTCAAAAAGGGCCGTTTAATTAAAAATATGGATAGAAGAAAAGCTATTGGCGGAATTTTAGCCTTCACCGGAGTTGGTGTTGCTTCCTTTGCAGGATTTAAGTTTTTTTATGGAAATTCAAAAGCAAAGAGAGGGCAGCTTAAAAATTATGAAAGCTTAATCTCAGAATTAGTAGCTGTTATCATCCCGGCTACAGACACGCCAGGTGCAAAAGAAGCAAAAGTGCAAGTTTATGTTATTGATTATATGGAATCTTGTTCATCCAACAAAGAATATAATAATTTCTTAAACGGATTAACGGATTTGCAGGAAACGTGTTTAAGCGAATACGACACTAATTTTGAAGCCTGCACAATGGCTCAAAAAATAGAAGCAATAGAAATTTTAGATATCAACTCTGGCGATAACGATTTGTTAACTAAAATTGACAATAAAATAAGAGGTCGTTCTTTCTTTGTTATTCTAAAATCACTAACAATAGAAGGGTATTGTTCCTCAGAAATTGGTGCAACAGAATTGTTAGCATACGTTCCTGTTCCTGTTAATTACAAAGCAATTACAACATTAGCGCCTAATCAAAAAGCGTGGGCAACAAGATAAATATACGATGAAAAATCAAACAGAAAAAAACACTTTTGATGCCATTGT
Organism: Polaribacter glomeratus; assembly: GCF_002954665.1. GTDB lineage: Bacteria > Bacteroidota > Bacteroidia > Flavobacteriales > Flavobacteriaceae > Polaribacter > Polaribacter glomeratus. The sequence continues at coordinate 885,225 of NZ_MSCM01000002.1, forward strand.
AGTAGGATCTGGCATAAGTGGTGGTTGGGCTGCTAAAGAACTTACAGAAGGTGGGTTAAAGACCCTTGTGTTAGAAAGAGGTAGAAATGTAGAGCATGTAACCGATTATATAACAGCACTTAAAGACCCTTGGGAGTTTAAACATAGAACCCATTTAACAAAAGAAGAGTTAAAAGAAAGACCAGTTCAAAGTAGTCATTGTGATGCTGGTGACAAACATTTTTACGTAAAAGATAGTGAGCATCCGTATGTTCAAGAAAAACCTTTTAAATGGATTAGAGGTTATCAAGTTGGTGGTAGATCTTTAACCTGGGGCCGCCAAAGTTATCGATTTTCTGATTTAGATTTTGAAGCAAATAAAAAAGATGGTCATGGTGTAGATTGGCCTATTCGATATGAGGATCTAAAAGAATGGTATGATTATGTTGAAGCTTATGTTGGAATTAGTGGAAGTTTAGAAGCACTACCACACTTACCAGACGGTGTTTTTTTACCAGCAATACCTATGAATGCTATAGAACAGCATTTAAAAGAGAGTGTACGAGAGCAATATACAGATCGCGTTATTATAAATGGTAGATTCGCAAACTTAACATCATATAAAGAAGGAAGAGGTCAATGTATGAATCGGAATTTATGCAGCAGAGGATGCCCTTTTTCTGGTTATTTTAGTAGTAATTCTTCTACACTTTTAGATGCTTATGATAGTGGTAATTTAACGCTTAGAGAAAACTCAATTGTAAAAGAAGTTGTGTATGATGAAGCCACTAAAAAAGCAGTAGGAGTAAAAATAATTGATGCAATTACCAAAGAAGAAATTACCTATTATGCAAAATTAATTTTCTTAAATGCGTCTGCAATTGCAACGGCATCTATTTTATTAAATTCTACCTCTACATCTTTTCCTAAAGGATTAGGGAATTCTAGTTTACAAGTGGGTCATAATTTAATGGATCACGTAGTAAATGAAGGCACTTATGGTACTTATGACGGATTGTTAGATAAATATTACGAAGGCAGAACTCCAGGCCTAATTTACATTCCGAGGTTTCAAAATTTAGATACGAAGACAGAAAATACTGATTTTGTTAGAGGATACGGAATTCAAGGAAAAGGAGAAAGAGAAAATTGGGAATCTAAACCTGTAAAAGGTTTTGGTGCAGCATTAAAAGCACAATTAGAAACTCCTGGAAAATGGAAAATTTCATTGGGCGGCCGCGGAGAAGTATTGCCAAATTATGAAAATAAAATTTCTTTAGATCCTAAAAAGAAAGATCAATGGGGATTACCACTCGTAAAAGTTCATTTTGAATATGGTGCTAATGATTTAGCAATGATGGATCATATGACAAAAGCTAGCGAAGATATATTAGTAAAAGCCGGTTTTAAAAGCGTAGGAAGTTATAGAAACAGCCCGCCTCCAGGATCTGCAGTGCACGAAATGGGAACAGCAAGAATGGGCGATGATCCTAAAACTTCTGTGCTAAATAAAAACAATCAAATGCACGATGTTAAAAATGTATTTATAACAGACGGAAGTTGCATGACTTCATCCGGATGTCAAAATCCGTCTTTAACTTATATGGCACTTACAGCAAGAGCATGTAAGTTTGCTATTCAACAATTTAATTCAGATCAGTTATGAAAAATTTAAAAATAGTAGCCATCCTTTTTAGTTTGATTTTTTTATCGCTCGTGGCGTTTTATTTTATAAAACAACCAGCTTACACCATAAAAACAGAAGGCACATTATATGTAGTTAATAAAGTAAGTAAAAGTGTTGTGATTTTTGATTTGTTTGAAGGAAAACAAATTAAGGAACTACCTATAGAAATAGAGCCACACGAAGCAACAACGTTAACAAATCCGAATAGAGTAATCGTTACCAATTACGGTACACCAGAGGTTGGTGGGAAAACCATAACGGTTATTAATGCGGATACCAATACCATAGAAAAAACGATAGCACTTGGCGAAAGTTTAAGACCACACGGAATTATATCTTTGCCGCAGCCAGATAAAGTAGGTGTTGTTACAGATATCGGGAATGATTTATCAATCGTTAATGTAAAAACAGGTGTTGTAGAAAAGCAAATAGCAACACAGCAAGACTTTAGTCATTTGTTGGTTCATCACCCAAAAAAACCTTTTATTTATGTGGCAAATATTAAATCTGGTTCTGTGTCTGTTATTGATCTTGAATTAGATTCTGTTGTTAAAATTATTTCTATTGGTAAGCGTGCAGAAGGAATTGACATCACAAAAGATGGTTCTGAACTTTGGGTAACAAATATTGAAGAAAACTTTATTTCGGTAATTAATACGGATAATTATCAAATTACAGATCGTATAAATACGGGCGATGAGCCTCTACGATTAAAGTTTTCGAAGGATGGAAAACACTGTTTAGTTTCTAATTCTAGTGATGGAACTATTTCTGTTTACGACAGTAAAACAAAAAAACAAATTACAAACATTAGTATTCCTGGTAAAAAGAATATAGTAGATAAATTGTTATATCATACGCCTCGTCCTGTTGGCATTTTAATGCATCCAAACGGTTTGTATGCATTTGTTTCTAATTTTACGGCAAGTAGAGTTGAGGTTATTGATATGCGAACTTTTACCATTGTTAGCAGTATTAAAGTAGGGAAAATGCCAGATGGTTTGGCTTTTGTGAATTAATTGGACCCTTTTTGCTCACTTACCTATAATAGTCGAGCCTTTATTTAATTTATTTTTAAGTTGTTTATGAAGCGTTTAAAGTATGTATTAATATCATTTGTAGTACTTTTTTTAGTATTACGTATTTCAATTATGATTGTAAGATTACCATCTTATACCATTAAAACTAGTGGTAAACTTTACATTGTAAGTAAAGTAAGTAAAGATGTTCAAGTCTTTAATTTGTTTACAGGAAAAGAAATTGCAGAAATACCAATAGATATGCTTTCTCATGAAGCAATAACCACTGTAGATAAAAATAGTGTTGTTCTTACAAATTATGGTGCTACAGATGGTAACGTGATTAAAGTTATAAATACAAAAACAAATAAGCTAAAAAAGACAGTAGGTTTAAAAGAAGATATACTAGCAAATGGTATTGCTGCTTATCCAGAACCTAATAAAGTTGCGGTAGTTGACTATGTTAGAAACACCTTATTTGTACTTAATATTGAAACTGATAGTATCGAAAAGCAAATACCAACTCAACAAAAAAAGAGCCACCTTGTTGTAATTCATCCTACTAAACCAATTGCGTATATAACCAATATAAATTCAGGTTCTGTAAGCGTAATCGACTTGAATAATAATAAAGTAATTAAAATTATTTTTTGCGGATTGGGGCGAAAAGGTATTGATATTACACCAGATGGTTCAGAAATATGGGTTACAAACACAAAAGAAAATTCAATTACGATTATAAATACGTCTACTTATAAAGTGGTAGATACTTTAAAAACAGGCGATGAGCCCTTAAAATTAAAATTTTCGAAAGATGGTAGGTATTGTTTAGTTGTAAATGCTATTGAAGGCACTATTTCTGTGTATAATCAACAATCTAAAAAGAAAATTAAGACGATTGTTCTTCACGGTAAAACAACCTTATTAGAGAGAATATTGTACCATACTCCTAGACCAGTAAATATTTTAATACACCCTAATGGGTTATATGCTTTTGTTTCTAATTCTAATGCAAATAAAATTGTTGTCATAGACATGAAAACATTCAATATTGTTAGTACTATTGGCACAGGGAAAGTGCCTGATGCACTAGCGTTTGTAGAATAAAACCTTCTTTTATCTGCAGTTATATTCCATTAATCTACACTTAAATTACTTTTATCTAATATTAGTTTTCTTAGTTTTATTGAGGTTTATTTTTGTGTCAGAAATGCAGCGATGCTGATATTTTATAAGTAACTCAATTATTATTTCTAAAACCCTAATGCTATGAAAAGTTCAATTATTAATTTATTTAAAATCAGTTTAAGTGTAGCTTTATTATATGGCTGCAATATGTCGTCTCCGGAAGAGATTGTAGAAGTAAGTGAAACTTCCAATACTACTTTATCAATTCCTGCGGGATTTGATTTTAGCACGCATCAAAAAGTAAATATCAATATTACAGAAAATGCAGCCTATGCAAAATACGATGTATATGCATATTATGATGCATCAGGCAAAACACCAACAGAAGCTGAACTTTCTGGAAAATTAGTTTTTTCTGGAGTCCCTAAAAGCGGAGTCTTAAAACAGACAATTAATCTACCTGCTTATTTTACCAAAGTATTCATCCGCAGAAATGAAAATCAAAATATATCATTAACTGCGAAGCAAATTGCGAATAAAGAGGTGAATTTTAATTCATCAGAAGCAAAAAGTACTGCCAATAAAACAGCTGGTAAAAGTGCAAATATAGATTCAGATGGCGATGGAGTTTTAGACGCAGATGATGCATTTCCACTTGATTCCACAAAAGCTTTTATATTATTTACTCCTAGTGATAATAATATAGGTACAATCGCCTTTGAAGATTTATGGCCATCGACAGGTGACTATGACTTTAATGATGTTGCTTTTAAGTATCAAGCTAAAGTCTTTTTAAATGCTGACAATTTAGTTGTAGGTTTTGATTTTGCGTACCTTGTTTCATCAAATAACACTACAGGTGTTAATGGAATTGGATTTCAATTAGACAATATACTCCCTTCTCAAATTGAAAGTGTTACAGGTTCAATTTTAACTAGAAATTTTATTAACTTAAATGCGAACGGAACAGAAGCTAATCAAGAAAAAGCTGTTATTATTTTAACAGATGATGTTCGTAATATCGAGCATGAATTCACACATTTACAATGGGGTACTTACATAAAGGAGGCTTCTAACTTTAAAGTTGAGGAAGTCTCAGTTAAATTTGTAGACCCTATAAATACTGCAGATTTAGGAGTTGCACCTTTTAACCCTTTTTTGATATTAAATATAGAAACGAAGTATCAAGTACACATGAACATACAGAATGACCCAAGGTATCCTGCAGGTATGGTTAGAAAATTTGAAGTACACTTACCATTTATGAGCGCAACAAGTTATATAAGTAATAGTACTTTTAATTGGGATAATCACATTTTTAATGGCACCTTAGATGGGTTAAAGCAACATGATGCAAACTATATCTCAGAGAATGGTTACCCATGGGGAATACATATAATTGGGGATTTTAAAGTTTCAAAAAGTACAATAAGGATTACAGATGCGTATAATTTCTTCGGAGCTTGGGCAGAATCTGGAGGTGTAAACTTTCAAGATTGGTACACAGATAATCCAGGGAATAGAAATTCTGGATTATTAGAATAATTGTCTTTAATTTTTTATAAGTTATAAAGATTCAAAAATAATTCCCTGAGGAAAAACCTCAGGGGATTTTATTTAAAATTCATCCCTAGATCGAGGTTTATAACTACAAAGAGTAAAAGAACAAGACGCTCGGGGTAAGCTGGTATCAAAGAATAACTCAGATCTAAAACCACTTTTAATTTCTTTAATCGCTACTTTTATTCCATTAAACGATGGCTAAAATGTAGTCATCTAATTTTAATTTTTTATTCTTGAAATCGCTATATTTTTGTATACGAAATAAATATGATACTTGAATAAAGCGATTATAAGTTCTATTAAAGAAGCTAAGAACAAAGTAAAATAACCTTAAAACAGTACAATTCCATAAAGTTTATTTTTTTTGTTATTATCAAAGAATGTCGTAATTTAATCCTTTAAAATCACTTATCAATTTTAACTCCCAAATATCATGAAAAACACATTTAGTAATTTTTTAAAAATCAATTTTGCAATCTTGTTATTATATGGCTGCAACTTTTCTTCACCAGAAGCAATTGAACCGATAGATTCTGCTACAAACACTTTAGCGATTCCTGCCGGATTCGATTTTAGTACCCATCATGCAGTAACTATTAATATTGTTGATAATGGGCAATACGCCAAATACGACGTGTATGCATATTCCGATGAATTATATAATTCTGGAACAGAAACTTTTGAAAATGAATCAGGACAAATGGTTACTGAAGTTGTTTTTAAATCAGATGTTTTAGAAAAATTAATTTTTTCAGGTGTTTCGCGCAATGGAGTGTTAAAGCAAATAATTAATTTACCTAAATTTTATAATAAAGTTTACATCCGAAGAAATGAAAACTTAAAATTTTCTTCATCAGTAAAAAATATTGTTAATAATGAAGTGAATTATAATTTTTCTGGACTTAAAAGTGCAACAAAATCTAAATCGGCAAATAATGTAACCGATTATTTATATTGTGTAAATGGTTCAGGACAATTATTTCAAGTAGACCCTTTAACGGCTGTTCTTACAGATTTATCAAGCATGCCAATGGGTAGTTATACTTGTGCAATTGATCAAGAAAAAAAAGAATTATACTCAATAGGTAGAAGCAGTCCTTATCCTTTAATGAAATATTCTATCACAAATGATACTTGGGTAACTGTCGCAAATATAGGTAGAGGTGGACCAAGATTAGATTTTAATAAGGTCGATGGTTTACTGTATTTTTCTACAGCTGATAAAATTTACACATACAACCCTACTACAGGCGCTAATTTAGGTGTTTGGGACATATTAGGTCTTCATAACACAAACGGTGGGGATTTGGCATTTGCAGAGGATGGAACCTTATTTTTATGCACATTTTCTGGGCTTTATAAATTAGTTTTAAATGCAAATAATAAGTATCAAAGTACCAGAATAAGTTCAGATAACTTACCTTTTAGTCCAACCTCTATGACTTTTGATTCTAATAAAGAATTATGGTTAGCTGACAATTCTAGCAGTGCAGATTTAATTATAATGGATACTCAAACAGGTGGTTGGAAATATAAATACGGAGCAAGTGCTAATAATAATACTGATTTTGGAAGAATAATAAATGATTTAACAACTTTTAGGGTATACTCTGATGTAATTGATCAAACAGATACTGATGGAGACGGAATTTTAGATCAAGATGATGCTTTTCCAACGGATGCAGAAGCCGCTTTTGAGTTCTTTACGCCAAGTAAATACGGAAAAGGCACCATTGCTTTCGAAGATTTATGGCCATCTACAGGTGATTACGATTTTAATGATGCTGCTTTAAGTTATCAGGCAATTGCAGTTTTAAATGCGGATAATAAGGCTGTGAGATTAGATTTTATATGTAATATAAAAGCAAATGGAGCCGGATTTACTAACGGAATAGGATTTGAAATTGAAGGTTTAGCACCCTCTAAAGTAGAAAGTGTTACTGGTGCAGTTTTAACTCAGAATTTTATAAACTTAAACGCGAATGGTACTGAAGCAAATCAAGCAAATGCTGTTATTATTTTAGCAGATGATGTTGATAATATATTAAGAGAAACCACTATTTCTGTGAAGTTTGTAACACCAATTAGCACATCAGAATTAGGTGTTGCACCTTTTAATCCTTTTATAATTGCTAACAAAGTAAGAGAAAAAGAAATTCATCTACCATATAGAAATATTACAAGCTTAGGAAATAGAAGTATCAGTTTTACAGGAGTCAACAAAGATCCTGATGGTAATTTTGTTTCAAGTAATGGTTTTCCTTGGGCAATAAGTATCATTCATGATTTTAAAGTTCCAAAGGAGAAAATAGATATAACAAACGCGTATAATTTTTTCGGAACTTGGGCAGAATCAGGTGGTTCACAGTTTATAGATTGGTACAAAGACAATCCTGGAAATAGAAATTTAGATAAAATAGATAAATAATTCTTACAAAATTTTAACTTATTAATAACATAATTAAAATAGCCCAAAGGTTTAACCTTTGGGCTATTTGCTTTAAACTAATAGAAGCCATATTTAGTTTATTTTTTGGTTTTTTAAATAGTTTAAAACGAAGGAATCAGATAAATCAGCTTTATAGAAAGTCTATCAACGTTTGTCTTTAGAATAAGTGTGTAAAGACTTGTTTAAAAAAAGGTTTCTAAGAGTTGTTTTTTTATATTATCTTCAAAACTCTTCCAGAATACAAAATATTTTAGTAATTTTAAACTAGATACTAATTGAGGTGTTATTGCAATAGAACCTATTTAAAAGTAATTCAACTCAAAAAAAAACACTTTAAAAATGACAAAAATAAAAAATATAGTTTTCGATTTAGGAGGCGTAATTATGAATTTAGATGTTCCTAAAACGATCAAAGCTTTTAAAGAAATTGGTATCGATAATATTGTTAATAATACAGGGCATGCGTATCAACATCCTTTTTTCTACGAACTTGAAGTAGGTAAGATTTCTGAAGATGAGTTCTTAGAGTCTTTATTCAATTTATCAGATCAAGAACCAACGCATCAGCAAATAACAGAAGCATGGAATAAAATGATATTAGATATGCCAAAAGAGCGTATTGATTTTCTACATAATTTAAAAACGAAGTACAATCTTTTTCTTTTAAGTAATACAAATAGCATTCATCAAAAAAAGTATTTAGATGATTTTAAAGCGGATTATCAAACATCGTTTAATGAAATGTTTAAAAAAACGTACTATTCTCACGAAATCGGAATTAGAAAACCAGATGCAGAAGTTTTTAATTTTATTTTAAATGATAGTAATTTAAAAGCAGAAGAAACTCTTTTTGTTGACGACGCTTTAAGCAACATTGAAGCAGCCCAAAATTTAGGTATAGAAACCTATCATGTGCAAAATTATAATGTAGTTGGTGTGCTAGATTTTTTAAAGAAATAAGAATACGGTAAACTTGGAATCAACACAAAAAGTTGTGAAATTATTTAAAAAATCAATAATTTTAGGCTTGAATCATGTAAATGGTTGGCAAGATTAAGTTTACAAAAACAAAAAACCGTTGAAAATCAAAAGATTAACAACGGTTATTGTACTGAAGGCGGGACTTGAAATCATCTATTTTACTGCTTTTAAAAATGCCCTTAACATTACGATATGCCTTTGTTTCTCTATTAAAACCCCTATTTTCATTGGTTAATGGTTGTTTAATTAAATTGAATGAAATTGAAACAGATTTAAATTTACCGTACATTTACCGTACAACTTTATTATATTTGTACGGTTCAAACTTATCATTATGGCAACAATCAATTTTTTATATCGTTCAAAAAGAGAAAAAGCACCATTAACACTACGTTTATTGCACAGAGAAAATGGCAAAGACTTTGTTTTTAGTTCTAAAATTAAATATGAAGTAGAAAAAGAGTATTGGAAAATACACGATACCAACTCAAGAAACCCTAAGGTAAAAAACCAGCAAGTAGAGGTTAAAGCAGAATTAAAACCAATTACAAACTATATTTTAAATGAGTTCAATAAAACTAATTTTGATTTAACTTCAAATGATTGGTTAAAAGAGCAAATTTATAATTTCTACAATCCAATATCAGAAAACAAACAAAGTGATTTATTAACAGATGCAATACAAAGTATAATTGATGAAGCACCAACCCGCAAAAATGGCAAAGGTGGTTTAGGTTTGTCAAAAAGTAGAGTAAATGCTTATGTTTCTTTAAAAAATATTCTTACAAATTATCAAAAGCAAAATAATTTTAAAGTTAAAGATGTAAATGTAAAATTTGCAAAGGATTTTTTAAAATACCTACTCAATACGAAGAAGTATCAAAAGAGTTATGCCCTTAAAAAAATAGCAGACTTAAAAACTGTTTGTAATGATGCTTCATTTTATGGAGTTGAAACAAATTCACAATTAAAAAAGATTGATAGCACTAAGGCAAAGAATGAAAACATACTTTATTTAAACCCTAAAGAATTAAAACAAATAGAAGATACGGTTTTATTAAATGACGCACTTAAAAACGCTCGTAAATGGTTGTTGTTAGGATGCAACATTGGTCAAAGAGGGGGAGATCTTTTGCAATTAGATGAAACTAACTTTATAAATAGAAACGGTTTAGAAGTTATAGAACTGAAACAACAAAAAACAGATAAGAACGTAACAATCCCAGTTTTAGCAAAAACAAAAGAAATTATTAAAAGTGGTCTACCTTATAAAATATCAATTCAGAAATTCAATAAACACATTAAAGAAATTTGCAAACTTTCAGAAATTAACGAACAGATAAAAGGAGGTAAGATTACTGTAATCGAAAAAGGTAAAGGAAATAAACAGAAAAGAAAAATAAGCGACTTATATGCAAAATGGGAATTAATGTCTTCGCACGTTTGTAGGCGTTCTTTTGCATCAAACTTATACGGTACACTACCAACGCCTTTAATAATGAGTATTACTGCTCACAGTTCAGAGAAAATGCTATTAAATTATATTGGTAAAGATAGTTTAGACTTTGCACAACAAATAGCAGATTTTTATACTTTGCAAGCCTTAAAGGATAAAAAAGAACCTCAACTAAATATCATTAAAAATGTATCAAACCTATAAAATGGAATTCAACCTACCAATTTTACCACCTAAAACAGATTTAGAAACATCAAAAATTTTTAAACAATTAGTTAAGGCTCACAAAAGTTTAGCAGAATTAAAGGGAACTGCAAAAACAATCCCAAACGAAAATATTTTAATTGATACGCTTACACTTCAAGAAGCAAAAGACAGTAGTGAAATTGAGAATATTGTTACTACGCACGATGATTTGTATAAAGAAAATATTTTGATTGAAAGCAAAAACAATAATGCGAAAGAAGTGTATAATTATGCACGTGGTTTGCGTTTAGGATTCCAGATTGTGCGAAAAGAAAAGTTACTTTTAAACAAACATATCTTAATTATTCAAAAAGAATTATTAGAAAATAATGCAGGCTTTAGAACCCAAGCCGGCACAAAATTAGTTGATGGTTATGGTAAGGTTGTCTATACACCGCCACAGAATCCAAAAGAAATTTTAGACTTAATGGGGAATCTTGAAAAGTATATTAATGATGATAGTTTTTCTGATGTAGATGCTTTAATTAAAATGGCGGTTATTCATTATCAATTTGAAAGCATACACCCATTTTATGACGGCAATGGTAGAACTGGTCGTATTATTAATATTCTCTATTTAGTACAAAAGGGTTTGTTAGATATTCCTATTTTATATTTAAGCAGATATATTACACAAAATAAAGCCGAATATTATGCTGTTTTACAAAATGTAAGAACTAAAAATGATTGGGAAAGTTTAGTTTTATATATACTAAAAGGTGTTGAGGTTACGGCATTGCAAACTATAGATTTGATTATTGAAATTAAAAAATTAATGCAATCGTACAAAAAGAAATTACGTACTGAATTACCAAAAATATATAGTCAAGATCTTTTAAATATTTTCTTTAAAAATCCATACACTAAAACTGATTTTTTAGTCACTGAATTGCAGGTAAGCAAAAGAACCGCATTAAATTATTTAGATGCAGTTACTAAAATAGGGTTATTAGAAAAAACAAAAGAAGGAAAATCTAACTATTACATTAATACTGGTTTAATTGAAGTATTGGTTAATAAATCTTAAAGTAAATAATTACAAATATTTACCACGTTTTAATAACGTGGAAAAAATAACATAAAATTTACCACGTTATTGAGTACGTGGAAAAATTATATATGAATAAAGAATCCCAACTAAACATCATTAAAAACGTTTCTAATCAGAATCAAAAAATAATAAAATGAAAAACAATCAAGAATATTTAGGAGATTATAAAAACTCGCAAGAATTAATTATTAAATTATAAGAACTTGCAAAACAAAATCATTAAAAAAACACTTTATTAACAGAAATTAAAGAAGCATTATTACACAAAGATTTAGTAAGCGAACAATACAAAGAAATTATTAGTAATTTATTTATAGAAGTTAATAGTAGCATATTATCCTACAAAGAAATAACGGATATAAATTACTCTTTAAATATTGTATCGGATATTATTGAAAATGCTTGTTAATTATGAATTTTAGAAAAAGAACAAAACGATTATGAAAAAACAATTAACAACGGGATTGAAAGCGTACCTACAACTTCAAGTATTAAGAAAAATGAAGGCCAATCCAGAGTTCAAGAAAAAAGTGATAGCAATGTCAGAGAAAAATCAACAGATGATGGAGGAAGAGACAGAACAGGAATCGATTCGAGCAGAAGCGGTGAAACGCTTAAAGGTGCGCCAACTAGGCAAACAGTTAAAGGACTTGAAAAATGAAAATAAAAGCAATGAATAACTAAGTGTAATTAATATTCAAAATATTATAAAATGGCAACGCAGACAGAACAGATTACCTACAGATTATTACACGTTAGTATTGAGTTTAAAGAATTTGAATACAATAGATTATTAGCAAAATTTTTGAGAGAAAACGAAACAGAAAATGAGCAAAATTTTTTAACCTTAATTATTACGGACTTAAAAGAGATTATCAAAGAGAAAGATTATTATAATAATTTTACTACTAAATTGAGTGATGATGTTTTAAAAGAGATAGTAATAAAAGAAAATCCCAATCATAGATTTATAACTAACGAACTTTTTATTAATTCAGAGATTGAAAAGAAACGGATAGAAAAAGAATTGAAACAAGAAAAATATTTATTAGAAAACTTAAATATCAAACTTAATAGATTACCAACAAAAAATTTAGAAACAAAAAAAACAAATATAAATAATTACAAAAACACAAATTTAAAATGGTTTGGTACAAAATCTGAATTAATAGAACTTTTTAAGGCACTAATTGAAAACGGAAATCTAAAAGGTAATCAAGAAGATATATATAAAGCAGTAGAACAAGTATTCAATATTGAACTTAAAAATATAGACCAAGCAATTACTAAGTTTAACACAAGAGAAAACGATACTAAATTTTTAGACACATTAAAAACCACTCTATCTCAATACATTACAAATAAATTAGATAAAAACTTTTAGTTAGTTAAAAGTTAGTAATCTTTCAACACCTTTAAAGCAATGCAATTTTGCTGAATATTAATTATAAATATTTAACAAGATGCAACAAGTACAATTTATTAGTATTTCACCAGAGCAACTTCAGAACGCAATTATCAACGGTGTAAAAAATCAATTACAAGAATTAAAAAAATTCTACCAACCAAAAGAACCTACTCAATTTATCACACGTAATTATGTAGCAGATGAAATGTTACATTGTGATTTAAGTACGGTTCATAATCTCACAAAAAAAGGTATACTCACAAAGTATCAAATTGGAGGACGTGTACTTTACAAACGTTCTGAAGTAGAAAATGCAATTATTAAACTTAAAAAATAATTGTATGGCAACGCAACATAAAAAATACGAATACAAGGCTACAAAGTATTTTAAAACTACTGTTCATTATTCTTTAATTTCACAAAACTTAAAACCTCAACTTTCAAGCAAACTTAATATTTCCGCAAGTAGAGATTTTGCAAAATCAAAACCTTTGTTTTGGTGTCAAGAAAGAATACAAAATAAATGGTTTAAACCTAATTTAACAGGTTTATTTCCAACCAATAGAGAAAATGTTTATTGGGGTTGTAGAGGTCGTTATCAGCACCTAATACTATTTGTTTTTAAAGATAATCAAGAGTGTTTAACAGTCTATTATTTTGAAAACTACTTCACAAGAAATTTAGATCTATTAATTAAAAACTTATAGAAACAAATAAAAGAGGATGTTCAACGTCCTCTTTTATTGTGTTCAAAATGTTGGGGTAATTGTGGCAACGCATACCCTACAATCAAAAATACAAATTTATGACAGACTTTCTAAAAATATTGTCTTATGATATTGAATTTGCAGAAACTTTGTATAAAAATCCGTTATTAAAAACGTTTTCTAATATTCAGAAATTCAGTAATAAATTAGACCAGGAAAATAAAAATATAAAATCTACATATATCAAATCCTACAAAGAAATTCTATTTTGTTTTTATACCAAAGATGAGGTTTTCACTAAGTTAGAAATACTATTTAAGCCACATTATTATTTTAATGACAATCTGCATAATGCAAATGATTTTACCGCCTTAGACTGTATAAAAACACTAACGGAAATCAAAAATACTTTTAAGTTTCCTGCAAGTGAATTATATATTTTAAATTTAGAATTTGGCTTAAATGCAATTAGTCCAATTGATATTAGAGATTTAATATCTTGTGCCATATACCACGAAAAAAACGAGTTTATAAATTCAAGTGATTCTCTAAGATTTAGTAAAATTAGTTTTAAACATCATAAAGACGGTAAAGCAAATAAATACAAGCAAATTAAGTTCTATGCTAAGGGTTTTCAGTTTTCACAATATGTAGACAATAATACTTTTAGATTTGAAGTTAAGAGCAAAGAAAGTAAGTATATAAAAACATTAGGGATCAAAACTTATGCAGATTTATTAAAGGTTGAAACTTATAAAACATTAGCAGACGTTATAAGATTAGAATTTAAAAAAGTATTGATATTAGATATTACAAGCAAAGTTCAAAATCTAACGAATAAAGAACATTTTAAACTTAATGAATATCTAAATACAATTAAATGGATTAAGTCTTTACAATGCAGTAGAAACTTATTTAGTAAACATAAGATTGATTATTTTAGATTATTAGATAAAACTAAAAACAATATCCATAGTAAACTTAATTTTATCATAGATGAAAAACTAAACGAACTACTGAAACCGTGTGCAATTTCCACACCAAAAAAAATAGTAAAACTGTGTGCAATTTCAGATGTATATATAATTGGAAACTGCACCCTAAACAATATTAAAAAATGTAGTGTAACCGGTTTAGATTTAAGCAAAGAAAAAGAGGGTTCAAAATACATAAAAACCACCACGTTAAAATATTTAAGAGAATTCGATAAAAAGAGGTTTGCAGAAGTTTGTAGTTTACTTCTTAATAATTCAAAACCATATCATACAAAATATGAAAGTGATATAATTTCACATTTATACAAACAAGTAAGAAACCGATTTTATAATTCTAATCAGATAAAAAACATAGGTTATAAATCAAAAGTATATCATAATCAATTAAGCCTAAGAGTATAAAAGCAAACTTATTAGATGAATACAAATTCAAATTTTACAGAAGCATTATTATTAATCGATAAAGGAAATAAAGGGTTTAGAATTTCTCTTTTAAGTGGATATTCTCAATTTATGGAATTATACCTCAAAGATATTACAGACGGTGTATTTATGCTATTAAAGGCAAAACCAGAACTTAATAAAAACATCAACATTTTAACAAGTTTAAATTATGCCGATAAAAATGGAAATAATATTAGTGTTACTTTAGAATTGTTTCAAGATTATTTTGAGTATATTGAAACAGTAAATAAAATAATTGCTGATAATAATATTGAATTTATTGGAATTGGTTTTTAAAATAAAGAGATCAACAAAAATAATGCAATCAATACACCAAATAATTTTACTAAATTCGTGTTTAAATAAAAATGTTATGAAAAAATCAGTATTATTAATATTTGCTTTACTCCTTTTATCCTGTTCAAAATGATGATGAATGTATCTATTTTACTGGTTTATCTCAAACGAACTGTAGTAATTCCGTTTGTACTTATAAAATAAGTTTAAGTACTGGTGATATAGAAGTTAATAAGACCACATATCTTTATCATAGATATAAATTTAATGATGAAAATATATCTAATTGCTACGAAGGTATGCAATAGTTCTATCAAATCCACCTGTATAAATGCCACTTAAAAAAACTAACTCTCATTATTTCAAAAAATAGAAATCAATAATTTTAATATACTTCATAAAACGAACTTACGTAAAATCTACTTTATTTTTAGTTTTGTCTGTTCTTTTATGTGGCACACTTTTTATTATTTTAGTTTCGTGTACATAAACTATAAAGCCAATATTTTAAAAATCAACTATGTACGTTTTTATGGGATGCCTTATAGTGTTTGGCGGTTAATTCAGAAAAAGGAAAACAGACCTATGCACCCTATGGGGTCTATATTGTATTGAATATTTTTTAGGTTTTTAGTTTTTTTCTATTCTGATAACTATTGTTAGAACCTTATTATATTCTTATGGTTTTTGTTGTAATTTAATTCAAAGCCGAATTATATTTTAAATGAATGTTGTTATACAGAGGGATAACAAAACAAGAAATTTGAGAAAAGAAAAAGTACAACTAATAATTTACCGTACAGAAACCGTACAAATAGAAGTTCTTAAAAACAAAAAACCGTTGAAAATCAAAAGATTAACAACGGTTATTGTACTGAAGGCGGGACTTGAACCCGCACGGCCATTACTGACCACTGGATTTTAAGTCCAGCGTGTCTACCAATTCCACCACTTCAGCATTGGTATTTTGAATAGAGCGAAAGACGGGATTTGAACCCGCGACCCCCACCTTGGCAAGGTGATGCTCTACCCCTGAGCTACTTTCGCAGTCTTTATGTTAATGAACTTAAGCCTAACACTTAATTTGCTCTTTTTTAGTAACTTTCTTAAAACTCTAAATGAAAATTAAAATTGTTCTTGTTAAGAGCGGTGCAAAGATAACAAGTTTTGACTATCTGACAAATAAATTTTCATTTTTTTATCAATGTTTTAGTCCTTTTTGAAAATAATTTTCAACTACAGATTTTATATTTTTACAAGTAGCTAATTTTTAATATTTTAGAGGCGTAAGTTTAAAACGTATTTTAAAAATCTTTTTTTGCTTACTATCAACTTTTTTAAAATATTAATTTTCACTAGCAAACCATTCTGCAAAACTTGTATCTGTTTCTGATAATTTTATAGAATGTAATTTGATGTTACTTGGCAATCTACTTTTTATTTTTTGAGCAAAATCTATCACCATCATTTCACTAGTTGGTTGATAATCAACTAAAATAACGTGATGGTCTCTGTCTATTAACTCTTTTGCCAATTCGATATGTGGTGTGTTTTGATTAAAGACAGTTGCATGATCAAATAAATCTACAATTTCTTCTTTTACAATTTTCTTTAAATCGCCAAAATCAATCACCATTCCAAACTTTACATTGTTGCTGTCTGCAATTGGTTTTCCAGAAACCGTTACAGAGAGTTTGTAAGAATGTCCATGAACGTTTTTACACTTTCCGTCATAACCATATAATGCGTGTCCAGTTTCAAAATTAAACTGTTTTGTAATTCTAATTGTGCTCATTAGCGTCTTCTTCTGTATTTGTTGTAAAAATAAACAATAACCAATCCTATTGCTAAAACTAGAAATAAATAATCTCCTCCCATTTTGTAACTTTATGTTGTTAATCTATTATGAAATCCTGTAAAACATCAGCAATTTTTCTATTGTCGGACAATTGCGGAATCTTATTTTGTCCTCCAAATTTACCAATAGATTTCATATATTCATGAAAACCACCTTTTTTAACTTTTCTAATGATTAAAGGTCGTAAAACTTTACCTGTAATTAAGTCTAAATAATAAATGTTTTGTGCTTGCATAGAAGCATCAATTTTGGATGCAAATTCTTCTAAGTTGTCTGGCTCATTTTCAAATTCTATAAACCATTCGTGATACGGCAAACCCTTTGCTGGATCAACTTGCGGCGCAACTGTAAACTCGCTAATATTTATCTTTGTATTAGAAATTGAATCGTTTAGCGCTTTTTCAACTTCTTTACCAATAACGTGCTCGCCAAAGGCGGATATAAAATGTTTAATTCTACCCGTAACTTTAATTCTATAAGGTTTTGTTGATGTAAATTCTACTGTATCCCCAATATTATATCCCCAAAGGCCGGCAGTTGTATTTAAAATGATCACGTAATTCACTCCAATTTTTACATCTTTTAAAGAAATTCTTGTAGGATTCTCGTCAAAAAATTCTGTAGACGGAATAAATTCATAGAAAATTCCCGAGTCTAATTGCAACAACATTCCTTTTTCTGTTTGACTATCTTGATAGGCAATAAATCCTTCGGATGCAGGATACAGTTCTATATAATCTATTTTTTTACCTATCAAGCTCTCAAATTTATTCTTATAAGGTTCAAAATTTACACCTCCATAAATAAAGAAGTTAAAATTCGGAAATAATTCTGAAACTGATTTTCCTGTTTTTTCAATTAATTTTTCAAAATACATTTGTACCCAAGACGGAATGCCGCTAATTACAGACATATCCTCATTAATGGTTTCTTCTACAATTGCATTTACTTTGGTGTCCCAATCTTCAATACAATTGGTCTCCCAACTTGGCAATCTATTTTTGAGTAAATATTTAGGAACATAATGTGCTACAATACCACTTAATCGGCCTAATTTAACGCCATTTTTATCACTTAAAACAGGGCTTCCTTGTAAAAAAATCATTTTACCATCAACAAAACTTGCATCTTTTTTTTCTAGGATATAAAACAATAAAGCATTTCTTGCCGCTTTAATGTGAGTTGGCATCGATTCTTTTGTAATAGGAATGTATTTAGCGCCCGATGTTGTCCCCGATGTTTTGGCAAAATAGAGCGGCTTTCCTGTCCAAAGAACATCAGATTCACCAGCTACAATTCTGTCAACATAAGATCGTAAACCTTCGTAGTCAGAAACTTTTACACGTTTTTTAAAATCATCGTAAGTAACAATATTTTTAAAATCGTGATCTTTACCAAAAGCAGTATTTTTAGCTTTGCTAATTAGATTTTTAAACACTTTATCTTGTGTTTTATGCGGATTGTTTGCCCACTTAAAAACTCTTTTTGTTGCAATTTTAGCAAACGGAATTGCAAATACAGACTTTATGCTCATAGTTAAAAATCGATCAAATTTGTAGGATTGATGGCGTAACCACCACTCCAAAGTTCAAAATGTAAATGTGGCCCAGTTGAAAGTTCACCGGTAGAACCAACGCTGGCAATTACTTCTCCAGATTTTACAAGATTGCCCTGCTCTTTTAGAAGATTACCATTGTGTTTGTAAACAGAAATATAATCGTAGGCATGTTTTAAAATAATTACATAACCCGTTTCAGTTGTCCAGCCAGAAAAAATAACAGTTCCGTCTGCAATTGCCTTAACAGCTGTATTTGTTTTAGCAACAATATCTAACGCTAAATGATTTTTTTTAAGATTAAAACCTTGCGAAATTGTACCTGTTAAAGGCGCAAAAAATACAATTTTTACGTTTGTTAACGCATTATTCTGAATAGGAAAACGATCTTCTACATCTATTTTTTCTCTAAAAATAGAATCTTCTTTAGAAGCATTTAACAAACTATCCTGAATTTTAATACTTTCTGATAATTGCAAAGAATCTAGTACTTCTGCTCTTATTTCTCCTGTTAAAATTGGTTGTAAAGCTTTTGTAAAATCTTGTAAAATGGTTAGTCTTTTCTTTAAAGAATCTGTCTGAATTGCTAATTTAGTAGCTTTTATTTTTAATTCTGTAGATGAGTAACCAGGAATATATTGTTTTATGGGTGTAAAAGTGATAAAAAAAGTGGTAACAAAAATTAATAAAAAAGAAAGTACACCGCCTAAAACAAAAACATTTAACAAAGATAAACGCAAAGAAAAACGTTCTTCAAAAGTACCTTCGTTTAAAACAACCAACCTATATTTATTGGTTAATCTTTGTTTTAACTTACCTTTTTTCTTTTTATGCTTTCCCACAAAATAGTGTTTTTATTGATATTTAGATACAACGTAAAAGTAGCGAAACTATTTTTTATAAAAATTCATTTCATCAATATACTCCCAAACTTCTTTGGTTAATAACGGTTTTACGTTCTTTTTATTTTTAATTCCGTTTCTAATCATTGTAGACGAAATTTGCACAATTGGCGCATTAACTAAATGAATTTTCGGATGATTTTTAAATTGATGTTCTACGGTTCCCTCTGCAATTCTTGGATACACATATATATGATGATGTTCTAGAATAGTTTCATAATTTTTCCATTTATGAAAACTTTTTAAATTGTCTTCGCCCATAATTAGGCAAAATTCTTTCTCAGGATAATTTTCTAAAATATGTGCTAATGTAAAAACCGTGTAATTTGGTTGCGGCAATTTAAACTCAATATCAGATGGTTTAATTTTTTTATAACCTTCTGTTGCTTTGTAAACAAGTTCAAATCTATGGTGATTGTCTAATAAAGAATTTTTCTTTTTAAACGGATTATGAGGTGTAACAACCATCCAGATTTCATCCAAATCAGAATGTTCAACCATATGATTTGCAATGATTAAATGACCAATATGAATTGGGTTAAATGTGCCAAAGTATAATCCTATTTTACTCATGCTATTAAGTTTGAAGCAGGAATTCTAAAGTTTAAATAAGAAAATTTAGCTTAACTTTCTTTAAATTTTATTCCTCCAGGTTTCAGTCTTTTTTTATTTATTTAAAAAATCAGCAACTAACTCTTCTGCTTCTTTTAAAGCAACTTCTAATTCGTAGTTTTTGATAATTTTATCAAATTGCGGTGCTGTTGCTAATTCTACAGAAGCTTTTGCAATACGCATATTAATTTTTTCTTCACTTTCTGTTTTACGCTTCTTTAAACGTATTTTTAATTCGTCTACACTTGGTGGTTTTACAAAAACCGATAGTGTTTCGTCTGGAAATTTCTTTTTAATTCGTAAACCACCAACAACATCTATATCAAAAATAACGTGTTTTTTAAGTGCCCAAATACGTTCAATTTCACTGTTTAAAGTTCCGTAAAAACTATCTCTGTAAACTTCTTCCCATTCTAAAAATGCATCACTTTTAATGTGGTTTTTAAACTCTTTTAGAGAGATAAAGTAGTAATCAATTCCGTTTTCTTCAAAGCCTCTTGGTTCTCTAGAAGTTGCTGATATAGAGAATTCTAGATTAAGTTTTTCTTGTTTTAATAAGTGGCGAACGATAGTAGTTTTTCCAGAACCTGAAGGTGCTGAAAACACAATTAATTTTCCTTTAAAATCTGACATATAATTTAGTTTTTGGTTGCTGGTTTTTGGTTGATGGTTTTTGCTAATAACTAAAAACGATCAACTAAAAACCAATTAAAGTACGTTTAAAATCTGTTCTTTAATTTGCTCAAGTTCGTTTTTCATTTGAATTACCGCTTTTTGCATTGGTGCAAAATTAGCTTTAGAACCTGTTGTATTTATTTCTCGTCCCATTTCTTGCACAATAAAACCTAGTTTTTTTCCATTAGAATCTTCAGTTTCTAAAGTTTGTAAAAAGTATTCTAAATGATTTGCCAAACGCACTTTTTCTTCATTAATATCTAGTTTTTCTAGATAATAAATCAATTCTTGTTCAAAACGATTTTGATCTGTTTCTACTTTTAGATCATCAATAGCTTTTTGTAAACGCGCTTTTACGTTTTCAATTCTATCTGCATCAAAAGAATATACTTCTTCCAAATATTTTTTAATATTGGTAATTCTTTCTCTAAAATCGATTTCTAAAGAACCAGCTTCATCAATTCTATATTGTACAATTTCTTTAATTGCTAAATCAATATTTTGGTTAATGAGGTTCCATTCGTTTTCATCTAATTCTTCGCGTTCAGTTTTTAGGGCATCAGGCATTAATATTGCCATTTTTAATAACTCGACATCATCACTTGAGCCAATAGAATAGATGCTTCTTAGTTGCTCTACGTATTGTTTTACAACCGCTTTGTTTACTGTTGTAGAAGTTTCATCCGCAGTCATTTCTACATAAATTGAAAAATCTATTTTACCTCTAACTAAAGCACTGGCTAGTTTTTTACGAACATCTAATTCTTTTTCTTTGTAATAAGAAGGAATTCGAACGTTTAAATCTAAATTTTTACTGTTTAGGGATTTTATTTCTATGGTTACTTTTTTTGTTGGCAGTTGCAACACAGATTTTCCGTAACCTGTCATAGATTGAATCATGCAATCGTTGTTTTAAATGAGGGGCAAATATAAGTTTTATTTCGTGGAATTGATCAGTGTAAATTACTGCTTACGTTTTTAGAGACTTAGTAGTGTTTTTTACTTGTTTGGTAACTAAAAACACGCCAAAAAAGATGATGATTGTTGCAGAAATCTTTACTAAACTTAGAGAATCACTACCAACAATTAAGGCGTAAATAGTTGCTATTACTGGTTGTAGATAAATAAAAACACTAACCGTTGTTGGTCTTAATTTTGTTAAACCATACAGATTAAAAAGATACGTTACACAGGTTGTAAAAATGACTACAAAACCAATATTTAGATACATTTTTGTTGGTATTTCTTGCCAAACTACTTCTGTTAATTCGTTGTAAGAAAAAGGAATAACAAAAATTAAACCAAATAAATACAACCATTTTACAAAAACAATTGGATGGTATTTTGCAATTAAATTTTTTGCTAAAACTAAATACAATCCATAAGAAGCGGCGTTTATAAAAACCAAAAAGTTTCCTAAATTACTATTTGTAGCATTTGCGTTGTTAGAGCTACCATACGTAATTAACAAAACTGCGCCAATTAAACCGATAAAAATTCCTAAAATTTTCTGTTTTTCAATGGGTTTTTTTATTAAAATACTCGAAAAAATAAGCACCATTATGGGGCTAGTTACCATCATTACAGAGGCGCTTATTGGTGTTGTTAAGCTTAATCCTTTAAAAAAGGCAAGCATGTTTAAGGTGATGCCAAAAAAGGAAGCAAACAATATTTTTTTATAATCTTCTTTTGCAACTTTTTGCGATTTAATAAACAAACCAGCTGTCCAAAAAACGATGGTTGCGCCAGAAACTCTTAAAAAAATAAAAGCATACGGTTTTATGTATAAGGGCATTACTTCTTTCGCAATTGTAAATGTTACTCCGTAAATTAGGGTAGCAATAGAAACGGCAATTAATGCTACTATTCTTTTATCCATTAGGTAAATGAGCTCTAAAATTAGGCACAAAGTTGATGATAAATTTTAAAATTGAGGCACAAAAAAAGAGTTTCAATTTTATTGAAACTCTTTTTACTTTGGTTATCTAACTTTTGGTTAGTCCACCAAAGGTGGAATCCTTATAAGGCTAAAAATTGTTTTTTTTAGTTTATTCGTTAACAACACTTTAATGCAAGCATTTTTAATTTAAATTCGGATTTTTTGTCACTTGCAAGATACAAATTTTATAATACTATATTTGTTGCCATAATTTATTAAAATGGAGATACACTATATTGGCGAATCGAATTCAGTTTTAAATACTTTTATAGCCGAAATAAGAGATAAAAAAATTCAAAAAGATTCTTTACGTTTTAGAAGAAATATAGAAAGAATTGGCGAAATTTTAAGCTATGAATTAAGTAAAAGTCTGTCTTATTTAAGTGTTTCTGTTGAAACTCCTTTAGCTACAAAAAACGTACAATTGCCAAATAATAACTTGGTTTTATGTTCTATACTTAGAGCGGGTTTACCTTTGCATCAAGGGCTTTTAAATTATTTTGATAAAGCAGAAAATGCTTTTATTTCTGCATATAGACATCATCCAAACAATGGTGAGGAATTTGAGATTATTGTAGAATACTTTGCATCACCAGAAATAGAGAATAAAACTTTATTATTGGCAGACCCAATGCTGGCAACTGGTCAATCTTTAGTGGCTGTTTACGAAGCTATTAAGAAATACGGAACTCCCAAAGAATTACATGTAGTTGTAGTTATTGGATCTAGAGCTGGTATAGAATTTATAGATAAGCATTTTCCAGAAAACACCCATTTATGGATTGCTGCTATTGACGAAGAACTAAACGAAAAAGGATATATTGTGCCTGGTTTAGGCGATGCAGGAGATTTGGCTTTTGGTCAAAAACTATAGAAAAAAACAAAAGAAAATACTGCCAACTAAAAAGCCGTATAAAATTAAATTCTTAACACTGTTTTTTTTAATTAATTGAATTCCGTTTGTAATAATTACAGAAGCAGGGAATAATATAAAAAGAACTTCCGATCCATTTTTAGCAGGTAATAAAGCTAAATAAATAAGTACAATTAAAAAATTTGTGATTAGTAAATTCCAACTTCTTCTAAATGTATTACTAACGCCTATCGTTTTTGCTGATTTAAAAATTATAGAAAATAACGAAGCTATAAATATGCAAACAAAAAACCAGCTAAATTTTGTTTTGGTGTAAAGCTCAATATCAAAATTGAGATTAAAATCAAAAAGGCTTGTAAATACCTTCGTTTTATCAAACCAAAAAAAGTAAGTAAAATAAATAAATAAAGGTGTTATAAAACCTGCAATAGGAGTAAAAAGAGTGTGTAAAGTTATTTTTTGATGTAAAGAAATACCAGTAAAAATTAGAATAAAAAATAAAATAGAAATAGGTTCTAAAATAAACAAGATTCCTAGCCAAAAGCCGCTATCAAACAATTTCTGAATTACTTTTTTTGACGAACGTAAACTGTAGAGTTTGCGTAAAAAAAACAAGTAAATTGTTACTAAAATAAGGGTTTTATAATTGCTTAATTCAGGTAAAACACAAATTACGAAAAGTGTAAAAAGAAAATAAGCATACGAATTATCAAAAGTTAGTTTATTTTTATTGAGTATAAAGTTGTAAAAGAAAAATACACTTAAAAAAAGTAGTAATAATAGAAAGCTCTGTAGTAGTTTATCCGCAGAAAAACCAACTGTAAAAAAAGTAGAAACAGTAGCTATTAAATAACAGACAAGAAAGAAAACAAGTATACCTATAAAATTAATAGGTTTAGATTTGTTTAAAAAATTGGCTAGCATTGTTTCTTTTGTTATTTTTGCAACGTAAAGATAATTAAGTTATGATAGCAAGCAATATTTTTAAGTGGATTGGTAGTTTATTTACCGAAATTTTATTTATCCCTTTTAACACATTACGCAAGGGAGATTTTAATTGGTGGTCTGCAAACACTATAAACTGGCTTTTTTTAGGCGTTTTATTAGTTTTATTTGCTTATTGGATGAAAGAATGTACAAAGTTCTTGAGAGAAGGAACAGAAGACAAGTCTTAAACCTGCATATTGGGAAGCAAAAATAAACTAAAGCGTTTCGAAGAAAATGAAACGTTTCAAAATGTCATTCAACCTACTAGAGAAGAAGTTGTTACTAATTTTTCTTTAAAAGGGAAATGGCATTCTTTTTTTAAAAACGACAATCCTATTGTTGTTGAGCTAGGTTGTGGTAAAGGAGAATACACCATTGCATTAGCTAAAAAAAATCCGAATAAAAACTTTATAGGAATTGATATAAAAGGCGCTCGTTTTTGGCGAGGAGCAAAAACTGCTATTGAAGAAAATCTTGATAATGTGGCTTTTGTAAGAACTCAAATTGAGTTGGTCGATTTTATTTTTGCTGAAAATGAAGTTTCAGAAATCTGGATTACTTTTCCAGATCCACAAATAAAGTTTCAGCGCACCAAGCATAGAATGACAAATGCTACTTTCTTAAAAAAATACCATCATATTTTAAATGAAAACGGAATTATGAATCTTAAAACAGATTCAGAATTTATGCATGGTTATACGTTAGGTTTGTTGCATGGAGAAGGACACGAAATTTTATATGCAAATCATACTGTTTATAAAAACGATGGTGCGCCAAAAGAAGTTACAGAAACACAAACTTTCTACGAAAACCAATATTTAGAAGTTGGTAAACCGATTACATATATTAAGTTTAGATTAAAATATTAGTATCGTCATTGCGAGGTACGAAGCAATCTGTTCTTTATTTTACAAAGATTTTTTTTAATTATTTTTGAGCCTTTATAGCGTTTGATGAATCTCCAATTTTCTCTGCGGAACTCTGTGTCATAACTATTACATCAAATTTTATATCTTCACTACATGAAAGAAACCGACAATTTTTTTGATAAAGTGTACCAAGTTACACGCTTAATTCCCTTTGGCCGCGTTACAAGTTACGGCGCAATTGGTATTTATTTAGGCGCCGCAAAATCGGCAAGAATGGTTGGTTGGGCAATGAATAAATCTCATAATTTAGATGATGTTCCTGCGCACAGAGTTGTCAATAGAAAAGGATTATTGACAGGAAAACACCATTTCGATGGCACAAACTTAATGCAACAATTGCTAGAAAACGAAGGCATTGTGGTTATTGATAATCAAATTCAAGATTTAGAAAAAGTGTTTTGGAGTCCTACTGAGGAGTTATAAAAAAGTTTCATTAAATTTTTCTCCTTTCCAATAATTAAAACTCTTTTTGTTGATGGCAACTTTCTTTAAAAAGCCTCTTTCGACTAATTCTTCAACATCTGTTCTTGCTGTTTGATTTGTAACAGTATATGTATTTTCAATTTCTTTAATAGTGAAAAGCTTTGCCCCGTTTTTCTCTAGTTTATATAAAATTTCAGCTTGTCTTTCATTAATCCCTTCAAATTTTAAAAATTTTAATAAATTTACTTCGTCTTTTTTCTTTTTTGCAACGTATTCTTTTAAATCTTCGAAAGCTTTTATTAAAACTTTTACTTGATAATGAATAAAATAAGTGACATCCATATCATCAATTTCTGTGTATATATAAGCTTTCTCGTACTGAACTTTAGTTTGCATAATTACTCTAGAAATCGATAAATATTCTGTTAGCCAATATCCATTTTTTAATAAATACCAATAAAATATCGCTCTTGCAGTTCTTCCATTACCATCTACAAAAGGATGAATATAACCAACTAAGAAATGTAAAGTACTCGCTTTTACTATTGGGTGAATAAAATCTTCTTTTGGGTTATTGTTAAAAAAATCTACAAAAGATAGCATCAAACCATCCAGGTTTTCAAATTTTGGTGGCGTGTAAACTATTTCATCTGTAATTTCATTCACCACATTTACATCATTACTTTTTCTAAAAACACCAACACTTTCAGTTTCCAAAGTGTTTTCTGTAACCAATCTATGCAGCTCGTATAATTTTTCTATAGAAATATCTTCTTCTTTATGCTCACTTATATATTGAATCGTTTTATAATTATTCAATATCATTTGTTCAGAATGCGTTTTTGGCTTTTTGTTTTTACGTAACATATCTTTCGCTTTTACACGAGTTGTTGTTGCACCTTCAATCATAGATGAGAACACAGCCTCTTCCATTAAAGCATTTTTTAAATATTGTTGTTTTTTTAATTCTGATAATAGCTGTTCTTTTTGTAAGCCTGCACCAAAGTTGAAGTCTAAATAATGGAGTTTTTGTTGGAGCGGAATGTTTATATTATAATAAAATGTTATATAATTGAAATTTGAGTTCCACAGATATCTTCTTATTTGTGTTGATTTCCTTCTACTTTTAATTGCTTTCCAAATAATTTCTTCAGATTTTAATCCTATAAAATGATCTTTAATTCCATCAAAATTTATAAAACTTTCTAAGTCTTCATTTTTTAAGTATTTTATTTTATCCCAATAGTAGTATTTATCCTCAATCTTATAATTTAAATCTCCAATTATAAAAAGTATTTCATTTAAATAAACATCTGAAAGATTTTTATATTTTTCATTCTTCTCAAATTCTGGTGCTTTTTCAATCATAATATACGTTATTTCCTAATTTTTGTAAAATTTACAAATAATTACAAATATACGTTTTATCCTAATATTTCCTAATTTATAAAAAATTTACAAATAATTACAAAAAAAGTTAACATTACAACTTTGAACTTTATAAACTACTAAACTATAACTTCCACTTATCAACAAATAAATAATCACAATCTATTCACTTTATTTTCTTAATACTAAGGCGTATCTTTGTAATCAAGATTAAATAAAAATAAGACGTGAGTTTTACAAAGCAAGATATTTACAAAGCATTAGAAACTATCACAGCACCGGGGGAAGGCAAGAGCTTAATAGAAAACAATAATGTTACAAATGTGGTCACTTTTGGCGATGAAGTAATTGTTGATGTAACGATCAGCAACCCAACTTTACAAGCAAAGAAGAAAATTGAGTCAGAAATTTCGAAAGCAATTAAGACCGCTGTTGGAGAAAAAATTGAGGTGAAAATCAATGTAAAAGTTGAAAAACCTGAATCAAAAGAAACTCCAAATCAAATTAAAGGAAAAGCGATTCCTAACATCAAAAACATCATAGCAATTGCATCTGGTAAAGGTGGCGTTGGTAAATCTACCATCACATCAAATGTTGCAATTTCATTAGCTAAAATGGGTTTTAGTGTGGGTGTTTTAGACGCAGATGTCTATGGACCGTCACAACATATAATGTTTGATGTAGAAAAAGCAAGACCACTTTCTGTAAAAGTTGATGGTCGTTCAAAAATGCAACCTGTAGAAAATTACGGCGTAAAATTATTGTCTTTAGGGTTTTTTACAAATCCAGATGAAGCTGTAATTTGGCGTGGACCGATGGCATCAAAAGCATTAAATCAGTTAATTTTTGATGGTAATTGGGGCGAATTAGATTTTCTTTTAATCGATTTACCTCCAGGAACAGGAGACGTGCATTTATCAATTGTACAAGCTTTACCAATTAATGGTGCAGTTGTAGTTTCAACTCCTCAAAATATTGCGCTGGCAGATGCCAAAAAAGGAGTTGCAATGTTTCAACAAAAAAGTATTAATGTGCCCGTTTTAGGAATTATCGAAAACATGGCCTATTTTACACCAGAAGAATTGCCAAATAACAAGTATTATATCTTTGGTAAAGACGGTGCAAAAAACTTGGCAATCGATATTAAAACTAAATTTTTAGGCGAAATTCCGTTAGTACAAAGTATCAGAGAATCAGGAGATGTTGGGCATCCAGTAGCTTTACAAGAAGGTACTGTTCTAGAAAAATCATTTACAGATATTACCAAAGAAATCGTTTCAGAATTATTAAAAAGAAATTCTAATTTACCACCAACAGAAGTTGTGAGAATTACCACAATGAGTGGTTGTAGTTCAGTAAAAAAATAAGCACATGACAGCACAAGAAACAATAGATAATGTAGAAAAAGCACTAGATGAAATTCGTCCTTTTTTAATGAATGATGGTGGCAATATCAAGTTGCTTTCTATAGAAGATTTTATTGTAAAAGTACAATTGCAAGGCGCTTGTACGGGTTGCTCTGTAAATCAAATGACGTTAAAAAACGGAGTGGAAGCAACTATAAAAAAATACGCGCCTCAAATTCAAGAAGTTATTAATGTTGCCTAACTGATGAAAATTAGTTTTTAAATTTTAACAATAGTATAACTTTGGGCGGTCCCTAAAAAGGTCGGGCTTTTCGTTATATCTTTTTTGAAAAAAACAAAAAAGGATGCCACTCCAATCCCTAACGCGCTCATCAACATAAAAAACATGTAATTATAAAAAACGAAGTAATCTCTTTATAGACAAGAAGGTTGCTTCGTTTCTTATAATTATTTAATAAAATAAAAAAAGTGATTACAACAGATATCTTAATTATTGGCGCAGGACCAACAGGTTTGTTTACCGTTTTTGAAGCGGGTTTGTTAAAGCTACGTTGTCATTTAATTGATGCTTTGCCGCAAGCTGGCGGTCAATGTTCAGAAATTTATCCGAAGAAACCAATTTATGATATTCCTGCATATCCAGAAATTTTAGCAGGCGATTTAACAGATAAATTACTAGAACAGTGCAAACAATTCGAACCAGGTTTTACACTTGGCGAACGCGCAGAAACGATTGATAGACAAGAAGATGGTTCTTTTATTGTAACTACAAATAAAGGGACAAAACATCAGGCGAAAATTGTTGCAATTGCGGGTGGTTTAGGTAGTTTTGAACCCAGAAAACCGCCAATTCCTAATATTACAAATTTTGAAGATAAAGGTGTCGAATATATTATTCGTGACCCAGAATTTTATAGAAATAAAAAAGTCGTTATTTCTGGTGGAGGAGATTCTGCTTTAGATTGGTCAATTTTTTTAACCAATATTGCGTCATCAGTAACTTTAATTCACAGAAGAAACGAATTTAGAGGTGCTTTAGATTCAGTTGATAAAGTACAGGAATTAAAAGACGCAGGTAAAATAACCATGATTACGCCTGCCGAAGTTAAAGGAATTGTTGGTACTGATAAAGTAACAGGCGTTTCTGTGGTGCAAGAAGGCGGCGAAGAATTTACGATTGAAACAGATCATTTTATTCCGCTTTTTGGTTTGTCACCAAAATTAGGTCCCATTGCAAATTGGGGATTAGAAATAGAGAAAAACGCTATTAAAGTAGATAACGCTTTAGATTACCAAACCAATATTCCAGGAATTTATGCAATTGGTGATGTAAATACCTATCCGGGTAAATTAAAATTAATTTTATGCGGATTTCACGAAGCCACTTTAATGTGTCAAAGTGCTTTTCAACGTATTTTTCCTGATAAAAAGTATGTAATGAAATATACAACTGTTGGCGGAGTTGATGGTTTTGATGGTACAAGAAAAGAAGCACCAAAAGCTGTGATTAAAAAGATTGAGTAAGTTATCTAGTTATTAAGAGTTTACGAAGCACTCTTTTATTTAATTTTTTTCCTTATTTTAGATAAAAAATAGAATTATGATAGCTTTGAATTCATTTCATTTTAGTCCTTATGAATTCGGATTAGACTTATTTGGTTTACTTTTTTTTTTGGCTTAGGGTTTTTTGTTGTTATTCTTATATTGAATTTATATTATAACAAAATTCCAAAAAGCACTAATTCAGTAAGTGAATTTTCCAATCCAATATATCAAACAAAAGATATTTTACTATAATCAAGTGGTAACGATGCTAATTTTTTGATTACACAAAGCGCAACATCATCATCATTGCTAAAAATTTTAGTGTTTGTACTTATTACTTTTGTAGTTCTCATTCCCGTAGATCAACTTTTTGCTGTCGCAAATTCTATTTACTAGGTTTTTTAAAAATATACGTTCCTTTTTGTACCTTTGTTAATGTAACTAAATCGATTGAGATGTATTTAGACTTATTAACACATTTAAAATTCCTAATTAAGCGCAACCCAGAATGAGGGTTTATTGTATCAATTTTTCAATGTAAAAATATAATAAGTGCGCGCTCAAAAAAGCATTGTTATATTGTTTTATGAACTCTTTAATACATTAATAAAATGCCTTTTTATCACAAATTAGGGAAAATTCCACCCAAAAGACATACGCAATTTCGTAAAAAAGACGGAACTTTATATTACGAACAACTCTTTGGTACAATTGGTTTCGACGGAATGTCTACCAATTCTTATCACGAACACAGACCAACCATGGTTAAAGAGATTCGTAAACAATATTCTGTAAAGCCGAAAATTGCAAAAGCAAATAATATTCAATCGTATCGTTTCAGAGGATTTCAAGTTCCGCCAGAAAACGACTACTTAGAAAGCAGAAAAATTGTTTTAACAAACTCAGATTGTAATATTATTTTAGCTGCACCAAAAAAAGCTACAACCGATTATTTTTATAAAAACACAGATGCAGACGAAGTTATTTTTATCCATAAAGGAACCGGAAAATTAAGAACACATCTTGGAAACATCGATTTTAAATATGGAGATTATTTAGTAATTCCGCGTGGAATTATTTATAAACTAGATTTTGACGATGAAAATAATCGACTTTTTATTGTTGAATCCTATTCGCCGGTGTACACGCCAAAACGCTACAGAAACTATTTTGGGCAATTATTAGAGCATTCGCCTTTTTGTGAACGCGATTTAAGAAGACCCTACGAGTTAGAAACGCACGATGAATTAGGCGATTTTTTAATCAAAGTAAAAAAACAAGGCGAAATTATAGAAATGGTGTATGCTTCACATCCTTTTGATGTAGTTGGTTACGATGGTTATAATTTTCCGTATGCATTTTCAATTCACGATTTCGAACCAATTACGGGTAGAATTCATCAACCGCCACCAGTGCATCAAACTTTTGAAACAAATGCATTTGTAATTTGCAGTTTTGTGCCGCGTTTGTACGATTATCATCCAAATTCAATTCCTGCGCCATACAATCATAGTAATATCGATTCAGACGAGGTTTTGTATTATGTAGATGGCGATTTTATGAGTAGAAACGACATTGAACAAGGTCATATTTCTTTACATCCCGCAGGAATTCCGCATGGTCCGCATCCAGGAGCAACCGAGCGTAGTATTGGTAAAACAGCAACCGAAGAATTAGCGGTTATGGTAGATACGTTTAAGCCGTTGATGGTTACAGAAGAAGCCATGAAAATTGCCGATGAAGAGTATTATAAATCTTGGTTGGAAGAGAATAAGCATTAGAAGATATTTCCTGCTTTCCACTATATCTTTTTTCTGAGTTCTCGATACAAATTTGCGAAAAAGCAAATTCACTCGAACTAAGAAAAAAGGATGTCGTTTCAATCAGGGCTAAGCTTGTTTAAAACTAATGGCTTTAATTAAGAAATAGCTAATTTTTAAACGCAAATTTTAAAACACAAAGACCTCACAGGTTTTAAAAACATGTGAGGTCTAAAAAATAAATATCAATAAATAAAGATTGAAGAAAAATTTCAAGAATTTTAAAAGATGACAATGGGTTTACAAAATAAGCTCTAATTTTCTCTATTCTTGCATCTATTCTCTCTTTTCTATAAAACAAAAAGATGTCAAAAAAAATAGAATCAGTAAACTACGGTTTAGAAAAAATATTTGAAGGAGCACAAGATTTCCTTCCGTTATTAGGAACAGATTACGTAGAATTCTACGTTGGTAACGCAAAACAATCTGCACACTTTTATAAAACAGCATTTGGTTTTCAATCGCATGCCTATAAAGGTTTAGAAACCGGCTCTAAAGACTCAGTTAGTTATGTACTAACGCAAGATAAAATCAAAATTATCTTAACAACACCGTTAAATAGCAAATCACCAATAAACGATCATATTGTAAAACATGGCGATGGTGTAAAAGTAGTAGCGCTTTGGGTTGAAGATGCAAGACAAGCTTACAAAGAAACTATATCAAGAGGTGCAAATTCGTACATGGAACCAACTGTCGAAAAAGACGAATTTGGTGAAGTTGTAAGAGCAGGAATTTATACCTACGGAGAAACGGTGCACATGTTTGTAGAGCGTAAAAACTATACTGGAGCATTTTTACCAGGATTTGTAAAATGGGAATCAGAGTATAATCCGCCAAGTTCAGGGTTAAAATATATAGATCATATGGTTGGTAATGTTGGCTGGAATCAAATGAATACTTGGGTAAAGTTTTATGAAGATGTAATGGGCTTTGTTAACTTTTTATCTTTTGATGATAAACAAATTCACACAGAATATTCTGCATTAATGAGTAAAGTAATGTCTAACGGAAACGGTAGAATTAAGTTTCCAATTAATGAGCCAGCAAAAGGGAAAAAACGCTCTCAAATTGAAGAGTATTTAGATTTTTACGAAGGTGCAGGTGTGCAGCATATTGCAATGGCTACAGATGATATTATAAAAACTGTGTCGCAATTAAAAGCAAACGGAATAGAGTTTTTATCAACGCCACCAGAAGCATATTACAGAGCAGTTCCTGGAAGATTAGAAACTTTTAGTCACGAATTAAAAGAGGATATCGAAAAGTTAAAAGGTTTAGGAATTATGATAGATGCCGATGAAGAAGGCTATTTATTACAAATTTTTACAAAACCATTAGAAGACAGACCAACCTTGTTTTTTGAAATTATTCAAAGAATGGGCGCAAGAGGTTTTGGTGCAGGAAATTTTAAAGCATTGTTTGAATCTATAGAAAGAGAACAAGCTAAAAGAGGAACTTTATAAAAGTTAGGTCATTGTAAGGCACGAAGCAATCTGTCAAAATAAGTAGTAATTATTAGCAGATTGCTTCGTGCCTTTAAATGGCGTTAAAGAATAGTAAGAAAAAGAGAAACTATTTTTTTATACTGTTATATCAACGAATTGAGAGAGAATAAGTTTTAAAAAAATGAACAAACCATTAAAAGCATTACTAAACTTGGTTGAAAAGCTAACAAAGGGAAATCCTATTTTAAGAATTTTAATCTTTGCAATTTTAATTTTTTGTGTTTTTTTAGTTTGTGCATCAATTGTTATGTATTTATAGTACAAAATAAAAGTAGGATTTTTAGAAACGAAACTTATTGAGTTTACTTGTAATTCTATAAATCTCAATTTTTATTCTAAATTGCGAGCAAATCCAATAGTCAAAATCATAATGGTTCTTGGCACAAATCATTTTGAATCTAAAAAGAAAATGGAAAGAGAAGAAGTTTTAAAAGCGATAGAAGAAAAGTACGATAAACTAGGTGTTCCTGTAGATGCTATGTTAGAAGGTTTGCTTTGGAGTACACCAATTACGTATTGGGATTATATTCAAACAGATGCACTTTTAGGTTTGCAAATACCAAGAACAACGCAGCCAGATGAAATGGTTTTTATCATGTATCATCAAGTAAATGAGCTGTTGTTTAAAATGATTTTATGGGAAATTGATCAAGTTGCAAAAACCGAAGAAGTTTCTGCCGATAAATTTTCTATGCATTTAGGTAGAATCAGTAGGTATTTTGATATGCTTTGCAGCTCTTTTGATGTGATGGCAGACGGCATGGAAAAAGAACAATATTTAAAATTTAGAAATACCCTAACGCCCGCAAGCGGATTTCAAAGTGCACAATACCGTAAAATTGAATTTGCATCCACAGAATTAATTAATTTAATTGATGCGCGTTTTAGAGCGGATATTGATAGAAATTCATCTTTTAAAAATGCATACAATCATTTGTATTGGCAAGCTGCAGGTAAGAATTATACTACGGGTCAAAAATCAACTCTCTTAAATCTTTTTGAAAAAAAATATATGGGAGATTTTATCGATTTTATGGAAGATTATAATGATATTAATTTGTCTTTAAAATTTAAACAACTTCCTAAAGAAACGCAAGAAAACGAAGATCTAATTAAAGCAATGCGTCATTACGATTACACAGTAAATGTAAAATGGGTAATGGCCCATTACCATGCTGCTGGTAAGTATTTAGGCGGTAAAGATAAAGATTTAGAAGCAACAGGAGGCAGTAGCTGGCGAAAATATATGCATCCAAAATACCAGCGAAGAATCTTCTATCCTTTTTTATGGAGTGAAGAAGAATTGAAAAATTGGGGTACATTCTAAAAATCATAAATTTATATTAAAAAGGCGTTTACAAATTATTTGAAACGACTTTTTTTGTTTTTGGAACGGTAATTGTCATTCCTTTTTTATAAGTTTGATCTTTTATGAAAAAATATATCCTATTACTTTTTGTTTTATTCTTTTTGACAACAACTTTTAGTCAAGAAAAACCCGTTGCTTTTAAAAGTGGAGAATGGCTTCGCTATAAAATGAGTTATAGTGGTTTTATACGAGCTGGAACTGCAGTTTTAGAGGTTAATGAGAAAGAATATAATGGTAAAAAAGTATTTTACTCTAAAGGTACTGGTTGGACTTCTGGTATGATTAAATGGTTTTTTGAAGTAGATGATTTGTATGAGTCTTATTTTGATAAAGACAATGTAAAGCCTTATCTTTTTAAGAGAAAGATTGATGAAGGTGGTTATAAAAAGCATAGAATAACGTCTTTTAATCACGAATCTAAAAAAGCCTACGTTCAAGATTTTACAACACAAAAAGACACTTCGGTAGCTTTTACCAATGTGCAAGATATGCTGTCTTCTTTCTATTTTTTAAGAAACACAAATACTCAAGATTTAAAAGTTGGAGACGAAATAAAACTAGATTTGTTTTTAGATGCTCAAGTTTACCCTTTTAAGCTTCGTTTTTTAGGGAAAGAAGTGTTAAAAACTAATTTTGGAAAAGTCAATACTTTAATTTTTAGACCTTTGGTTCAATCGGGTAGGATTTTTAAAGAGCAAGAAAGCGTAACACTTTGGATAACGGATGATGCAAATAAAATTCCAATAAAAATGGCAGCTTCTTTAAGAGTAGGTTCTTTAATAGCAGAATTGGAAGGTTATAGAGGTTTGGCAAATCCTTTTCAAAGTTTTTAGAAAAGTTTAACAAAACTACGCTGTCAACTTCTAGTTTTTAGACTCAAAATAAATCAATTTTATTTGTACTTTTGAAATCTATCCAAAAAACTATAAAATTTTTGAAAAAAATAGCAGTTTTATTAGCGCTTATTTTGAGTTTCTCAGCTTGTAAAAAAGAAGAAAAGAAGCCTACAGTTAAAATCGAAAAGAAAAAACCAGAAATTAAATTTGGTTATAAGTTAGATGATTATAAAGTGATTCAAGACACTATTAAAAATGGTGTAAGTTTTGGTCAAATTTTAGACAGACACCACGTTTATTATCCAAAGATAAATGAAATTGCAACTTCTATTACAGGTATTTTTGATGTTAGAAGAGTAAGAGCAGGTAAGCCTTATCTTATTTTAGCAAGCAAAGATTCTACAGAACAAGCTCAGATTTTTATTTATAAACACGATAAAATAAATGCAACAGTTGTAGATTTTAAAGATTCGTTAATTACTGCAAGGCATTTTAAAAAACCCATTAATGTTGTAGAAAAAGAAGCAAGAGGAGTCATAAATTCAAGTCTTTCTGAAACTATGGATGGTTTGGGATTAAGACCTAACTTAACTTGGGAAATTGCAGATATTTATGCATGGACTTTAGATTTTTATGCACTTCAAAAAGGAGATTCTTTTAAATTTATTTATGAAGAAAAATTCATAGACGATACTATTTCTGCAGGTTATGGTAATATAAAGTCTGCAGTTTTTAAACACAAGGGTAAATACTTATATGCTTTTAGATATATTAAAGATTCAGTATCTGGCATTGCCGAATATTATGATGAAAAAGGTAATATGTTGCGTAGTCAGTTTTTGAAAGCTCCAATCAAATTTCAATATAGAATTTCATCAAGATATAATTTAACTAGAAGAATTGCTTATTACGGTAACAAAATAAGACCTCATAAAGGTACTGATTTTGCTGCAAATCTTGGTACGCCAATTATTGCAACTGCCAGTGGAACAGTTATTGAATCCGAAAGAAGAGGTGGTAACGGTAACTATGTAAAAATTAAACACAACAGCACTTATTCTACGCAATATTTGCACATGAGTAAAAGAAAGGTAAACAAAGGTAATCATGTAAGACAAGGAGATGTAATTGGTTGGGTAGGAATGACAGGTAATACAGGCGGACCGCACGTGTGTTATCGATTTTGGAAATTTGGTAAACAAGTAGATCCTTTAAAAGAAAAGTTACCAACAGCAGAGCATTTGCCAGCTAGTATTAAACCTGCATATTATAAGTTTATACAACCTTTAAAATATCAACTAGAAAATAAAAAAGTTCCAGTAAAAAAACCCCAAGAACTTACTGAAACGATTGCAAAAAAATAAAAAATGGCTTTAAAAAACATCAACCCAACTACAACCAATTCTTGGAAAGAATTAACCAATCATTTTAAAGATATTGAAAACATCAATATTAAAGATTTAAGTAAAGACGAGAACAGAAAAGAAGATTTTTCTATTCAATTTGATGATTTACTGGTTGATTTTTCTAAAAATAGAATCACAAAAAAAACGATTCAATTATTAGTAGCATTAGCGAAAGAAGTAGGATTAAAAGACGCAATTGAGAGTCAGTTTTCTGGTGAAAAAATAAATGTAACAGAAGATAGAGCAGTTATGCATACTGCTTTAAGAAGTACTTCTGATGTTCCTGTTTTGGTTGAAGGAAAAAATATAAAACCACAAATACAAACTGCTTTAAGAAAGATAAAAAGCTTTAGTAATAAAGTTATTTCAGGTAAGTGGAAAGGATATACCGGTAAATCGATTACTGATATTGTAAATATTGGAATTGGTGGATCGGATCTTGGACCAGATATGATTGTAGAATCTTTACAGTTTTATAAAAACCAATTAACAACTCATTTTGTCTCTAATATTGATGGAGATCATGTTTCTGAAATCATCAAGAAACTAAACCCAGAGACCACCTTGTTTGTAATCGTTTCTAAAACATTTACAACACAAGAAACCATTACAAATGCAGAAACTTTAAAGAATTGGTTTTTAAAATCGGCAACTATTTTTGACATTCCAAAACACTTCGTAGCAGTTTCTTCCAATTTAGAAGCCGTAGATAATTTTGGGATTGATAAAGGCAACGTTTTCCCGATGTGGGATTGGGTTGGAGGTCGTTTTTCTTTATGGTCTGCGGTTGGTTTGTCTATCAGTTTATCTGTGGGTTATGATAATTACAAAGCGCTTTTAGAAGGTGCAGAAGAAATGGATATCCACTTTAGAAATGAAGATTTTGATAAAAACATTCCTGTTATATTAGCGCTTATCAGCATTTGGTACAATAATTTTTACCTAGCAGAAACCGAAGCTGTTTTGCCATATTCTCAGTATTTAAAGAAACTTCCAGATTATTTGCAACAAGCAATTATGGAAAGTAACGGAAAGGGTGTTGATAGAAACGGACATAAAGTTGATTATCAAACAGGAACAATTGTTTGGGGAAGTACAGGTACAAATATGCAACACGCTTTTATGCAGTTAGTGCATCAAGGTACAAAGTTAATTCCTGCAGATTTTATTGGTTATAAGCAATCCTTATATGGATTAACCGATCACCATAAAAAATTAATGGCAAATTATTATGGTCAAATGGAGGCTTTAGCTTTTGGTAAAAGCAAAGAAGAGGTTCATTTAGAATTAAAGTTCTCTGGCGATGAGGATAAAATAAATCAATTATTACCTTTTAAAGTTTTTGAAGGAAACAGACCAAGTAATGCTATTCTTTTTGATAAATTAACACCTAGGTCTTTAGGTAAATTAGTTGCAATGTATGAGCACAAAATCTATACCCAAGGTATATTATGGAACATCTATAGTTTTGATCAATTTGGAGTTGAATTAGGTAAAGAACTTGCGAAAAAACTATTAAAAACCCAGTAGTTTTTAGGTTTTAATCCTTGTTAATCAGTAATTTAACAAGCTCTTAATTTTGTGTTAATAAGTTGTTCATATTTAACAGGTTGGTAATTAACCAAAAAGCATTTTTTTTTTACATTTATTTATCTTAATTTCGCGTTAAAATTTAACATTAAGTTAACATACCAGTGCTGTAAAAGAAAGATTTTTGCAGAAATTTAATAACATATAATTAAACAATGAAAAATTTTAAAAACTTATTATTTATAGCCTTGTTCTTTGTAACGGCTACAGTTTTAGGACAAACTAAAATTTCGGGTATTATCGTTGATGAAACAAATCAACCATTGCCAGGAGCAAGTGTTTTAGAAAAAGGTACTAAAAATGGTACTACAACAGATTTTGATGGTAATTTTACATTAACTCCTAAATCAAATTCTGGTGTTCTTGTAGTCTCTTTTATTGGTTACACCAGAAAAGAAGTTGCTTTCTCTTCGTCTAAAGCAAACATTGGTACTATTAAATTAGCTGAAGATGCAGGTTCTTTGGATGAAATAGTTGTAATGGCTACATCATTTGCTATTGATAGAAAAACCCCAGTTGCGGTTTCTACAATTAAAGCGTCGGATATTGAAAGAAAATTAGGAACGCAAGAATTTCCTGAAATTTTAAAATCTACTCCAGGGGTATATGCTACCAAATCTGGTGGTGGTTTTGGAGACGGTCGTATTAACATGCGTGGTTTTAACTCAGAAAATGTTGCGGTTATGATTAACGGAGTTCCAGTTAATGATATGGAAAACGGAAGAGTATATTGGTCTAACTGGGCTGGTTTATCAGATGTTACATCTGCTATGCAGGTGCAAAGAGGTCTTGGAGCTGCTAAGGTAGCTGTACCTTCTATTGGAGGAACAATTAATATTTTATCTAAAACTTCTGATGTAGAAAAAGGTGGTAATATTATTGCTTCAACAGGTAATAATGGATTCCAAAAATATGGTTTCACATTATCAACAGGTTTAATGGATAATGGTTTTGCTTCTACAGTGTCTTTTTCAAAGACTTCTGGAGAGGGTTATGTAGATGGTACTCAGTTTGAAGGTTATAACTATTTTGTAAACTTTTCTAAGGATATAAACGATAGTCATAAATTATCTTTTACAACTTTTGGTTCGCCTCAAAGACATGGTCAAAGACAAAACAGAAGTACAATTGCTACAATTAGAAATGCACAATCAGGGATTCGTTTTAATCCAGATTGGGGTTATAAAAATGGCCAAGTAACACATATAGAGGATAATTTTTACCATAAATCGCAAACATCATTAAACCACTATTGGACTATTAGTGATGTAACATCATTATCAACTGCAGCATACGCTTCATATGGTAGTGGTGGTGGAGGTGGTACAGCAGGTACTAATAGAGATCTATTTAATCAAAGATTAGGTGGTGCAGATCAACCCGTAGATTTCGATAATATTGTTGCTATAAATAGAGCAAATGGTTCTTTAGGTTCTGAAGCTATTTTA
Organism: Polaribacter glomeratus; assembly: GCF_002954665.1. Lineage (GTDB taxonomy): Bacteria > Bacteroidota > Bacteroidia > Flavobacteriales > Flavobacteriaceae > Polaribacter > Polaribacter glomeratus. The sequence continues at coordinate 925,667 of NZ_MSCM01000002.1, forward strand.
AGAGCTTCTAGAAATGATCACGAATGGTATGGAGTATTGTCTACATTTAAAACAAAATTAAATGATAATTTAGACTTAATTGCTGGTGTAGATTGGAGAACTTATGTAGGAAGACACTACAGAGAGGTTACCGATTTATTAGGAGGTGACTACTTTTTAGATGTTAATAGTAGAGGTGTTGGAAATAATGTAAACCGTTCTAGTGACGCTCTTCAAGTTGGTGATAAAATGGGTTATAATAATGACGGAAATGTAGGTTGGTTAGGTTTCTTTGGTCAATTAGAATATGGAACTGATGATTTTAATGCTTTTTTATCTACTTCTGTTCAAAGAAGTTCATATCAAAGAGTAGATTATTTTCAATATGATTTAAGTACAGAAGCTGGTAGAGACTTAGCTACTACTGATAAAGTAAATTTAGATGGTTATAGTATAAAAGGTGGAGCAAATTATAGAATAGATGATGTTCAAAACATATTTGCAAACATTGGTTACTTTGAAAGACCCGCAATTTTTGATGCAGTATATCAAGGATTTAATAATACAAACGTAAATGCAAATGCTGAAAATGAAAAGATTTTTAGTATGGAATTAGGATACGGAATTAGAAGTGAGAAATTCGCTGCAAACATAAATATTTACAGAACACAATGGAATGACAGAAGTTTCTCAAGAAGCATACCTGCAGATCCTACAGTTACTGGTTCAGAAGATTTTACAGCAAATCTTTTAGGCGTTAATGCTCTACATCAAGGTGTTGAGTTTGATTTTACGTACAAGTATTCAGATAAATTAAATTTTACAGGTATGCTTTCTTTAGGAGACTGGACGAATGCTAACGATTTAATAGATGTGCCAATTTTTGATGAAAATCAAGTTCAAAGAGGTACGTTAGATTTACTTGTTGATGGATTAAAAGTTTCTGATGCTGCACAAACAACCGCTGCTTTGGGAATGTTATACAATTTTTGGGACAAATCTTCTATTACAGTAGATTATAATTATTTTGCAGATATGTATGCGCAAATTAATCCTCTAGATAGAGCTGATTTTGATCCAAGTACTCCTTCAGTAAGAGGAGGTAACGCATGGAAAGCACCTAACTATAGTACATTTGACGCAAGTTTCCGTCATGGTTTTAACCTTGGTGAATTCGATACTACGGTTACAGTTCGTGTAAACAACTTGTTAGACACAGAATATGTAGCTGATGCTCTAGATGCTGCTGACCCATTAGTTTGGTTTGGATTTGGTAGAACTTTTAGCTTAGATTTAAAAATTAAATTTTAATAAATTTTAAAAAAATGAAAAAAATATTTTATTCTTTCGCAATCCTTTCTTTGTTGTTTACATCATGTAACCCAATGGAAGATATTTATGCAGAAATTGATGCTCAAGAAGTAGTAATTTCTGGAGAATCAGTATACACATTATCAGATGCTGACTATACAGCTTTAAAATTAAATTTTGGAAATTTTAGTAACTTAAATGATGCTAAAACAATGTTGCCTGCTTTTTTATCTAGAAAGTATCCTGCTTGGGGTAAAGAATCTTTAGCAGCCGTAACTTTCAAGTTATTCAATAAGAAAAACGATCAAAAAAGTTTAATTACTTATAAAGCAAACGATCAAGACTATACAGATGCAGGACTAAGGTTTCCTAATATATCTAATTATGAGCAAATGCTTCAATTATTAAATTCTTTATATCCTACACCTGATAATAGAGTTTTAGTGTCTTTAACATACACAGAACGCGATAGTGGTATAAATAGTGAAGTAGAAGATGGCTTTATTTATTCTAATGGAACTTGGGAGAAGTCAAGTGGAATTACTCTAGATGAATACAAAGCAATGGGAGAGTCTAGAGCTCAATTTTCTAGTGAAGATGAAGCCCTAGTTAAAATACCAGTTTATTTAAAAAATAAATTAGCTTATGAAGCACCAAAGGCAGGTGATATCGAAGGCGTTATGTATAAGTTATACGATAGTAATGATAGAGTTGTAAAAAGTTATGTTGTGTTTTTTATTTATGACGGTGCAAACTGGGCTAAATATAACAATGTAATTAATCAAACTATAAAATTTGGTCACGATGGTATAAGTTGGGTTCCAGATAATACTGTAAAATATACTTTAACTAATGCAGATTATACTTTAGTTGGTAATGGTCAATATAATAATTTTGATGTAAGAACAGGTAAAGCAGAAGAGCCAGAAACTAAACGATTGGAAAAAATAAACACAATTTTATTAAATAATTTCCCTTCATCAACAGATGGTCAAAAATACATTGTTTCTTACAACATTTACAATGGAGCTAATGATGTTTGGAGTTTAGCTGTTATTAAAGAAGGAAATGCTTACGTAAAACAATAAGCAATTAACCATAAACTTTATAAAAAACCACCTCGTTTGAGGTGGTTTTTTTATGTATAAAATTAGTAACTTTACAGTATTAAAATTAAACAACATTATTATGAAAGACATTCATTCTTATTGGGCGTATTTAGTCTTGGCAATTTTAGTTTTTGCAGTTGTAAATGCTATCATAGGGTTTACTCAAAAAAAACAATTTAAAGATAAAGATTTACGAATTGGGTTATTTACTTTAATAGTAGCTCACATTCAATTATTAATAGGTTTAGGCTGGTATTTTATGTCTCCTTGGTTTCAAATGCTAAAAACAGATGCAGCATCAGTAATGAAAGACAAAGCAGCACGTTTGTTAGCCGTAGAACATCCAGTAATGATGATTTTAGCAATTGTTTTTATAACAATTGGTTGGTCTAAACACAAGAAAAAAACAGAAGATACAGCCAAATTTAAAACATTTGCAATTTTTTACGGAATAGCTTTGTTACTAATACTATCTAAAATTCCTTGGAGTAACTGGTTTTAAGTATGAAAATTATAAGCTTTATTTTATCATCAATTTTTGCATTGGTGTTTTATGTACTTTTAATTATTTTTCATCCTTTACAATGGATTGGGTTAAAAGTTTTTGGTTACAATGGACACAAATTTGTAGTAGATTATATGAATTTTGTTTTAACAAAATCATTATTAATTTTAGGTACGCCAGTATCCGTAGTAAATAAGCAAGAGTTGCCAGAAAATACAACTCTAATTTTTGTTTCTAATCACCAAGGCATGTTTGATATTCCGCCAATAATTTGGGCATTTAGAAAGTACCATCCAAAATTTGTATCTAAAATAGAGTTAGGAAAAGGTATACCTAGTATTTCGTTTAATTTAAGACATGGAGGAGCGGCTTTGATTAACAGAAAAGATCCAAAACAAGCAATTTCTGCTTTAAGTGATTTTGCCAAAAAGATACATAAAAATAAGTGGTCGGCAGTCATTTTTCCTGAGGGAACAAGAAGCAGAGACGGCAAACCAAAAGATTTTGCTGTAAACGGATTAAAAGTGCTTACAAAATATAATAAAGAAGGATTTGTTGTACCTTTAACTATTCACAACTCTTGGAAAGTTTTTAAATATGGAAAGTTTCCTTTAGGAATTTTTAGTCCAATTACGATTACAACACACCAACCAATAAAAATCGATTCTTTACCTTTTGATGAATTATTAGCACAAACAGAAAAAGTGATAAAAGAACACCTAAAATGATACAATTATGTCTATAAAGAATATCAGAATGGAAGTAATGCAAACACTGGAAAAAAACATTGACAGTTTTGTAGATCAATTTTTAATTCCAGCAGAAAAAATATGGCAACCAACAGATTTTTTGCCAAACTCACAAAAAGACTCATTTATTTCTGAAGTAGAGGAAATTAGAGAACTATCTAAAGAATTACACGACGATTTCTGGGTGGTTTTAGTGGGTGATACAATTACCGAAGAAGCTTTACCAACCTATGAATCTTGGTTATTAGACATCGACGGAATTTCTCAACAACCAGACAATGGTTGGGCAAGATGGATAAGAGCTTGGACATCCGAAGAAAATAGACATGGCGATGTTTTAAATAAATACTTGTATTTATCTGGTCGTGTAAATATGCGAGAAGTAGAAATTTCTACGCAGCATTTAATTGCTGATGGTTTTGATATAGGTACCGCAACTGATCCTTATAAAAACTTTATTTACACAAGTTTTCAAGAACTAGCAACCTATGTTTCTCACAACAATGTAGCAAAAATTGCAAAACAAAAAGGTCATAAATCGTTAGCAAAAATGTCTAAAATTATTGCAGGTGACGAAATGCGTCATCACCAGGCATATTCTCATTTTGTAAAAGAGATTTTTAAGATAGATCCGTCAGAAATGATGTTGGCTTTTCAACACATGATGAAACATAAAATTGTAATGCCTGCTTTGCATTTAAGAGAATCTTTTGGTGCAAAAGGTAGTTTGTTTGATGATTTTTCTACGGTTGCGCAAAGAATCGGTGTGTATACTGGCTTTGATTATGTTGATATTCTAAAAAAATTGACTGTAAGTTGGGAAATAGACAAAATAACAAACCTTACTCCAGAAGCAGAAAAAGCAAGAGATTACCTAATGAAACTGCCAGAAAGAATGCAGCGAATTACAGAGAGAATTAAAGTTCCGAATACAAAGTTTGAGTTTAAATGGATGATACCAGCTTAAAAATAATTCTGAGTATATAAAATGGTATAAACCCTTTGGATGTAAAAATCTCGAAGGGTTTTTTTATAGATTAGTTTTAATTAAAACTTTAAATGTTTAAGTTAATTTCAAATAAACAGACTGCATCTTTTTTATAATGTTCGGGTAAACTGTCGGTGTTTTTTAAATTAAACATCCCAAGAAAATTAAAACCAGAATTTTTATAATGTTCAATTAATTTGATGTTTTTTCCTAACGTATCTAATCGAATAAACTGAATTCCTTTCTCGAATGCCATTTTTTTTGCCCATTCAACAATTGTAACAACATAATTATTTCCTCTAAACTTAGGGTTCGTGGCAATTCTATGAATATAAATAGCTGGATCTTTATTTTTTTCTTCCCAAATTTGAGCATCACTAAAAGTAATTGCCCAAATACATGCAATTTTGTTATGTATCAATAATTTAAATTGTCTGTTTTCTGCAATTTCAGTGGTTACCAGTTCTCTTTTAAAATTAGGCCAAACAATCACTTTGTCTTTCGTTTTTTGATACTCGGACGCTGTTTTATAAAATTCAAATACGGTATCAATATCTGCAATTGTTACATTTTTAATTTCCATGATTTTATTTAGAATAATTAATATGAAAAGAATCCATATCATTTAAAAAACCTAATTTTTCTCTTACCGTATTTTGATTTTTTTTATTGACGGTTGCACTAATAACTCCAACCTCATTTTTGGTCAAACTAGAAAGTTCCTCGCCCAGATAATCAATAATTAAAGAGTTTCCAGAATATTCGTAATTACTAGCATCTGTGCCTGTTCTATTTACACCAACAACGTAACTCATATTTTCTATGGCACGCGCTTTTAAAAGTGTTTTCCAAGCTTTTATTCTTGTAATTGGCCAATTTGCCATAAAGATTAAAAGATCGTAATTTTCGGTATTTCTAGCCCAAACAGGAAAACGTAAATCATAACAAATAAAGGGGCAAATTCGCCATCCTTTGTAGGTAACAATTAACTTTTCTGTGCCAGAAGTGTATACTTTATGTTCGCCAGCCAAGGTAAAAGAATGTCTTTTATTGTAAGTTTCAATTTTTCCTGACGGATGCACAAAAACCAATCTATTGTAATAATTTTCACCCTCATTAATCACCAAACTTCCGGTTATGGCAATTTGCTTTTCTGTTGCTATTTTTAGCATCCAAAAAACTGAAATTCCATCCATTTTTTCAGCTACTTTTTTAGGGTTCATGGTAAAACCGGTGGTAAACATTTCTGGTAAAACAATTAGATCGGTAGTTTCTGGTAAACTGTTTATTTTTTCTTCAAAAAAAGCTAAATTTTTCGTCGGATTCTCCCAAAATAAATCCGCCTGAATACCTACAACATGTAATTCGTTTTTCATTAAAATAAATTTAAAGATTACAGCGCTATAAATGTAAGTTTTTGTAATTTAGGAAACCAAAAAAAAGCTATGCAATCTTTTATTTCTGAAACTTTAGATGATATTTTACAAACTACAAAATCGTTTGAAAACGTTGTTTTTATATTGCCATCACAAAGAGCAAAAGTATTTGTAAAACAAACCTTTAAAGACAAAATTTCTGTAGGGTTTTTGCCAGAAATGCTAAATATAGAGCAGTTTATACATCAAATATCTGGCGTGCAAAAAGCAGATAACATTCAGTTATTATTTCATTTTTACACCATTTACAAAAGTGTTGATAAGAATCCAGATTCTTTTGACACATTTTCTACTTGGGCATTAACCGTTTTACAAGATTTTAATGAAATTGACCAGCATCTTATAAATACAAAAGAGATTTTTACCTATTTAAGAGATATTGAACGTTTGCGAAAATGGTCTGTAAAAGGCACGTTTAAAGAAACGGAATTGATAAAAGATCATTATTCTTTTTTAGAGAAACTAAATAATTATTACACTGCTTTTTATCAGTTTTTATTGGATGAAAATATAGGGTATCAAGGTTTAATGTATAGAGAAGCTTCTAAAAAAGTAGCTACCTATTTAGACAAAAACGCCGATAAAAAGTTCTTTTTTATTGGTTTTAATGCACTTAATAAAGCAGAAGAATTCTTATTTCAGAAAGTTTTAGAAAATGGGAATTCAGAAATTTATTGGGATATTGATGAAGCATTTTTTAACTCGAATCACCAAGCTGGTAAATTTGTCAGAAAATATAAAAAAGAGTGGAAGTATTTTGAAAAAAACAAACTTAAATCTTTAGGAAATTCATTTTCAGCACCAAAAAAAATACAAGTTATTGGTGCTGCAAAAAATAATACTCAAATAAAATATATTGGCGAAATTTTAGAAGAAAACCCTGATTTTAAAAACACAGCGCTGGTTTTAGCGGATGAAACGTTGCTGCCAATTACGTTAAATTCATTGCCTAAAAACATAAAGGCAATTAATATTACCATGGGGTATCCTTTAAAAGATATCCCAACAACAAGTTTATTGTTTTCTGTTTTTCAATTGTTTGTTTCGCAAGAAAAATTGCAAAAAAGCATGCTTAATGAGTATTATTATAAAGATGTAATTCGTTTTTTTAAACACCAATCTATTTATGGGTTGATTTCTAATATTGATGATTTTACATCAGAAATTGCAGCAGAGAATCAAACCTTTATTAGTGAAAAGTTGCTTGCCAAGTTTTTAGAAAATCAGCCAATAGAAGTAAAAAAGGTAATTTTAAATCTCTTTAAAAGCTTTGATACTGTGTCAAATTTTATTGAGAGAATTTTAGATTTAATCAACCTTTTAAAAGAGGATATAAACGATTTAGAAAAGGAATATTTATTCCGTTTTTACACCGTTTTTACGCAGTTAAAAACTTTGCAAAATGAATTTGAGTATTTTACAGATTTAAAAACATTATCGCTTTTTTTTAGACAATTAATAGGTTCAGAAAGTTTATCGTTTCAAGGAGAACCGCTTAAAGGATTGCAATTAATGGGGATGTTAGAAACGCGCGTTTTAGATTTTGAAAACATCATTTTAGCATCTGCAAACGAAGGCGTTTTGCCAGCAAGTAGTCAGCAAAATTCTTTTATTCCGTTTGATGTAAAAGTCGAATTTGGTTTGCCAACCTACAGAGAAAAAGACGCTATTTTCTCCTATCATTTTTTTCGATTAATTCAAAGAGCAAAAAATATTTTTATACTCTACAACACAGAACATGATGTTTTTGGAAGTGGCGAAAAAAGTAGGTTTGTAACACAATTAGAAATGATGAGAACAGATATTGTTCATAAAATTGTTTCGCCAAAAGTAGTTGCGCAAAAAACCGAATTAAAAGAAATTGCTAAAAATGAGTTGGTTTTTGAACGCTTAAAAGAATTGGCAAAACAAGGTTTTTCGCCATCTTCTTTAACCAACTATTTATACAATCCTGTTGCTTTTTACAAACAGAAAATTCTGCGAATCAAGGAATTTGATGATGTAGAAGAAACTGTTGCGTACAATACGTTAGGAACCGTTGTGCACGAAACTTTAGATGAATTGTACAAACCTTTTATTGGTCAATTTTTAACTGCGGATGACATTTTAGAAATGGAAAAAATAGCCAAAGAGTTGGTGGTAAAACATTTTAAAATCCAATTTAAAAATGGCGATTTATCTACAGGGAAAAATCGTTTAATTTTTGAAGTAGCTAATAGATTTGTTACTAACTTTTTATCCCAAGAAAAGTTGCTGTTAAAGGATAAAAAAAATCAGTTAAAAATTATTGCTACAGAAGAAAACTTATCCGCAGAAATAGAAATTGATGGCATTGATTTCCCTATTAAAATTCATGGAAATGTAGATCGAGTTGATGAATTAAATGGCGAAATTAGAATTATTGATTATAAATCTGGAATGGTGCAAAGCTCGGAATTAAAAGTGCTAGACTTTGAACAATTACGAACAAAAGAGCAGTATAAAGCAATTCAGGTTTTATTGTATGGCTATTTATTTACAAAAAGTAAAAACTTTGATAGTTCTAAAACGTTAAAAGCAGGAATATTTTCTTTCAAAAATTTAAACCAAGGTTTTTTAAGCATTAACTTTTCATCAAACTATAGAAATCCAGATTATACAATTACCCAAGAAAAACTAGAAGAATTTTTAGTTCGAATAAAAGAATACATCAAAGAAATTTACAACCCAGCAATTGGTTTTATCGAGCCGCCAGATTTAAAGTATTAATTATTTTCCTTTTAAAATCAATAAAGGCACATTTGTGTAAAACTCTTCTTTTAAAACGGTGTTTTTTTCCCACAGTTTTTTAAAGAAACCTCTTTTACGTCTAAAAACGCACAACATATCTGGTTGATGCTTTTGAAAATGCTCTAAAACTCCTTGAAAAGTTGTCGCATTTTCAGTAATTGTTAACGATGATTTAAGATTTTCTAACTCCTTACTTAAAACTAAATCTTCATCAGTATAGTCAGCCGTTTTTACTTGTAATAAGTTTACTTCACAATTAAATTTCTTTACTATAAATTGTAGCGGTCTTAGCGCCGTTTTGCTTTTTACAATTCCTGAATTAAACGCCATTAAAATATTTTTAACAGGTGTGTATTTATATCCGTCAGGAACAGCCAAAATTGGTAAATCTGTTTGTTTAACTAATTTACCAGCCGTTTTTCCTAAAAAAATTTCTTCTTTTATAGAATTACTTCTAGCGCCAACAATTATTAAATCTACATTTAATTCATTGTCAATAGCTTCCACACTGTCTACTAGAGAACCTTTTGCAGAAATTAAGTTTACTGTTACATTTTTTCTATCGACAGAATTTACAATTGCACGCAAATACAAATTGGTTTCGCGTTCAATAATTGTATTTACATTTATCATAACTCCCGCTTTAGATTGCACGCTATATGCTCTAAAAACTAGAATGTTAGCATTTACTTCTGCGGCAAAGTCAATAGCAAATTGTAAAGTGTTTTGTGCACTTTCTGTAGATCCGATAGGTACTAAAATGTTTTTCATACTATAATTTTATAGGTTGCAAAGTTACTCATTTTTCAGAAAGTAAAGCAACTTCAAACTTTTTAGATATGTACCTTTACCAAAAATATATTTTTGAAAACTAATATTAGCTTTAAGCATATTAATAAATTGGCGATTCCGGCTTTAATTGCGGGCATTGCAGAGCCTTTGTTATCTATTACAGACACCGCAATTATTGGTAATATAGATGTAAATGCAACAGAAAGTTTAGCAGCTGTAGGTATTGTTGGCGCATTTATTTCTATGTTAATTTGGGTTTTTGGCCAAATTAGAAGTGCTATTTCTTCTATAATTTCTCAGTATGTTGGTGCCAATAAATTGGATGAAATAAAATCGTTGCCAGCGCAAGCAATTGCGATTGTTGTGTTAGGTAGTTTATTAATTTTAGCAATTTCTTATCCGTTTGCGGCACAGATTTTTCAATTTTATAATGCATCAGGTGCTGTTTTAGATGCGTGTGTTGTTTATTTTAAAATTAGAATTTTTGGATTTCCTTTTTCGCTTTTTGTGTTTGCTGTATTCGGAATTTTTAGAGGCTTACAAAACACTTTTTATCCTATGATAATAGCAATTGTTGGCGCTTTATTAAACGTTGTTTTAGATGTTGCTTTTGTATACGGAATTGAAGGATTTATCCCTGCAATGAATATAGAAGGCGCAGCGTATGCAAGTGTAATTGCTCAAATTACGATGGCAGTAATTGCATTGGTTTTGCTGATGAAAAAAACATCGATTTCCTTAAAAATAAGCTTTCCTTTTCATGAACAAATACCCAATTTAATGGGAATGATTGGTAATTTGTTCATTAGAACAATCGCTTTAAATACAGCCTTATATTTTGCAACTTCTTTTGCCACAGGGTACGGTAAAGAATACATTGCAGCTTACACAATTGGCCTAAACCTTTGGATGTTAGGTGCTTTTATGATTGATGGATTTTCTAGTGCAGGTAATATTTTATCAGGAAAATTATTAGGCGCAAAAGAGTATACAACATTGGTAATATTGAGTAATAAATTATTAAAATATGGCCTTTTTATGGGTGCGGCTATTGCAGCAACTTCCTTTTTATTTTATTATTCTATTGGTCAAGTTTTTACAAAAGATCCGTTAGTTTTAGAACAATTTTATGATGTTTTCTGGATTGTGATTTTAACGCAACCCATTAGTGCCGTTACTTTTATTTTTGACGGAATGTTTAAAGGAATGGGAGAAATGAAATACTTAAGAAATGTGTTAATTCTTTCTACAGGATTTGTTTTTATACCCACACTGTTCTTTTTTGATTGGCTAGATTATAAATTAATGGCTATTTGGATTGCTTTTACGCTTTGGATTTTAGCAAGAGGGATTCCATTAATTATTAAGTTTAGAAGTAAGTTTATACCTTTAACGATATAAAGAATGATTCTAAAATTAGCTCAAATTGTATTTTTGTTAGGATAATTTTAGTAAATTAATTAAGTTCGCAGGACATTAATACATAAAAAAAAATGAATTTAAAAAGAATTATTTTATCATTAACAGTTCTTGTTTTGTTAGGAAGTTGTGCTTCTGGTTACAAAGCAATTAATCCTAGTACTATTAATTATTATTCTAGCGCTGCTGATAAATCGGTTACATTGCAGTATAAATACGAATTATTAGATAAGAAGTACAAAAAGAAAGAAGTAGCAAAAGGCGTACGATTAGTTGCTATTAAAATTACAAATAATTCTAACGAAGACTTAGTTTTTGGAGACGACATTAGCTTAACATACGACGATGGTTCTAAATTATATATCATGGATAATGATAAAGTTTATAGTTCTTTAAAGCAAAAACCTGCAACTTATTTATGGTATTTATTGCTTACACCAATGAATTTATACACGAACAAATCGCAGAACGGTTTTCAAACAGAAACAAGTTCTACACCAATAGGTCTTATAGTTGGTCCTGGTTTAGCTGGTGGTAATATGATTGCGGCAACTTCTGCAAATAAAAAGTTTGAACAAAACTTGTTAGACTATAATATAAATGGTGCTACTATTAAAAAAGGAGAAACCGTTTCTGGTTTAATTGGCCTAAGAGCAGATGGTTATAATTCAATTAAAATTAAAGTAAACTAAAAAATATTTTATTTTTCATAAATTTTAAAAGTCATTACGCTATCTGTAATGACTTTTTTATTTGTATATTTTGTTCGCTTTAAAATAGGAATTTAAAATTTAGAATTCCTCTTGTTTTTTGGAACGCTTATTGTTGTTTGTAAAGAGAAAAATGAATTTTATTTTGTTTATTTTTTTATCACCTTTAATTTTTTAAAGACTTTTATTTAGGAAAACAAAATGTATAAAAACTAAATTACTTGAGAATATTTAAAAACATATCACTTAGAATACGCATTTTTTTATCTATGATTTTATTGGTGCTTTTGGCATCCATTTTAATTTTAGCAGTTACCGTTTATCAATATGACGAACAAACAAAAGATTATAATATTCAGCGTTTTGAGCGTAAAGAAGCCACAACACAAGAAACAATTGAGTTAGAATTAACCAATAAAACTAGTTATTTAGTAAATACAGAAAATTTATCAAAAATATTTCAAGAACGTATTTATGAAATTTCATCTATTAACAAATTAAATATATCCATTTTTGATTTATATGGCAATTTGTTAATTTCCTCCAAAACAAATGCTTTTGAAGAGCTTAAAATAAAACCGCTAAATAACGTTGTTTTAAACGAACTATCTCAAAATTCAAATCATAAAATATTAAAAAGTAGAGAAGATGATGGTGTTGGGTATCAAACATCATACTCATATATAAATGATCCTAAATTTAAAAGAATTGGTATTCTAGAATTGCAATTTACGCAAGACAATTCAGAAATAGAAGACGAATTAACCGAATTTATGTATCGATTAGGTTTGGTGTATTTGCTGATGTTTATAATTGCCATTGGAATGGCATATTTATTATCTAGTTATATTACAAGATCCATACAAACTATTTCTGATAAAATGCAACAAACGCGTTTAAATGAACGTAACGAAAAAATAATCTTAAATGCAGCAAGTTCAGAAATTGAGGTTTTAGTAGAAGCGTACAATAATATGATTGATCAACTAGAAGAAAGTGCTGTAAAGTTAGCAAAAAGCGAGCGTGAACAAGCTTGGCGAGAAATGGCGAAACAAGTTGCACACGAAATTAAAAACCCACTAACACCAATGCGACTGTCAGTGCAAAGTTTTGAGCGAAAGTTTAACCCTGAAGATAAAGATATTAGAGAAAAATTAGCAGAATATAGTAAAACATTAATTCAGCAAATAGATGTAATGAGTTCTATTGCATCTGCTTTTTCTGATTTTGCGAAGATGCCAACTCAAAAAAAAGAAAAGATAGAAATCATTAGTGTTGTAAAATTAGCTTTAGAGATTTTTAACGAAGATTTTATTAGCTACAATCCAAAAGAAAAAGAACTATATGCCAATTTAGACAAAACTCAACTGATAAGAATTGTTACAAATTTGGTTAAAAATGCAACGCAAGCAACAGAAAGTGAAGAAAACCCAATAATTGATGTGGTTGTTTCATCAGAAAAAAATAATGTAAAAATTACGGTTACTGATAATGGAAAAGGAATACCAGATAAAGTAAAAGACTTAATTTTTGAACCAAAATTCACAACAAAATCAAGCGGAATGGGTTTAGGTTTAGCTATGATTAAAAATATTATAAAAGCGTATGATGGCACAATTTCTTTTACATCCGAAGAAGGAGTTGGAACTGTTTTTACGGTAATTTTACCAAAAATATAAAAATAACAATTTTTTATCTTAAACTATAAAACATGAAATTTGACAACATTTTAGTAGCAAAAAACAATAATATAGCACAAGTAACCATTAACAGACCTAGTAAATTAAATGCCTTAAACAGCGCAATAATTCATGAATTAAGTGAAGCTTTTGTAGCTTTAGAAGACGATGAAGATATTAAAGTAATTGTACTTACAGGAAGCGGAGATAAAGCTTTTGTTGCAGGTGCAGATATTTCTGAATTTGCTCATTTTTCTGTTGATGAAGGCGGAACTTTAGCAAGAAAAGGACAAGAAATGTTGTTTAATTTAATTGAAAATTTATCAACGCCAGTTATTGCTGCAATTAATGGTTTTGCATTAGGTGGTGGTTTAGAATTGGCAATGGCGTGTCATTTTAGAATCGCATCAGACAATGCAAAAATGGGCTTGCCAGAAGTTTCGTTAGGCGTAATTCCGGGTTATGGCGGCACACAACGTTTGCCGCAATTGGTAGGTAAAGGCAAAGCAATGGAAATGATTATGACCGCAACAATGATTCCTGCTACTGAAGCTTTTAGTTGTGGTTTGGTAAATCATGTAACAACGCCAGAAGAATTATTGCCTTTAGCAGAAAAGATTGCTGGTAAAATTATGCGAAATTCATCTGTAGCAATTTCTGCTGCAATTAGAGCTGTAAACGCAAATTTTGAAGATGGCACAAATGGTTTTGATGTAGAAATTGAAGAATTTGGAGAATGTTTTGGCACCAACGACTTTAAAGAAGGAACAACCGCTTTTTTAGAAAAAAGAAAGCCTAATTTTCCCGGTAAATAAGGATTATTATCAAAAAATAGTAACAAGAAAAACGAGCCAATTAAGGCTCGTTTTTTTTAAATTCACAATTTAACCTCACTAATCAATTTAAATTTTAAATTCATTAATGTAACTTTTAGCATTACAGTATACAATAACTTTATAATTTCCTTTTAGATTATCGTCTAGTCTATAAGCTCTTTTTACTATTTCTTGATCTTTTAGAGTTTCAGAAAAAATTTCTTCTCCTTCATAAAATAAGGTAATTAAGATAGGTTTTTTATCAAAATTGATTTTAGAAATTAAAACCAAACTTTCTTCGTTTCTTATGATTGGTTTAAAAATTATTTCTTCGGAGTCTTCTATAAAAGTTACCTTATTTTCTTTAACCGTGATCGACTTTATAATAATAAGATATTCTTTATTTAATTCAATAGTGTAAAGTCCGTTATTTAAAGACGATACATCAAAAAATTTGATTAATTCGCCTTGTATAGAAACAGTTTCGGAATGTAGTTGAACTCCGTTTTTATCTTTTACTGTTAATAGTTGTCCTTTTTTAACATCTTTAAATACTACTTTTACTTTTTTAGCATCTACAGTTGTCTTAAAATCTTTTTCATTGTTTGCGTAGTTAAATAATGTTCCTAACATAAATACTACTACTAATACATTTCTTTTAATTGTTTTCATATTATAAATTTTTAGTAATTTATACTGCAAATTTAGGATAGTACTCTAGTTTTAAAAACAACACAATTGGTGTATTTGTGTCTTATTTTAACTGTAAACTTAATGTTAATTTTATGTAGAGTTAAAATAACACACAATGTGGATAAATTTATATAGATACTTATTTGGTTCTTTTGTATTTTTGCATTAAATATGATACAGATAAAACCAACTTTAGAAAAAATAACGCCCAATTTTGGTAGTTCTTTATTGGTTAAAAAACATGAGGAGTTTTTAAAAAAGAAAACCCCTTTTTGGCACTTTCATCCAGAAATAGAATTAGTGTATGTTAATAAAGGAAAAGGGAAAAGACATATTGGCAATCATATTAGTTATTTTAATAATAGTCAATTAGTTTTAATAGGTTCTAATTTGCCACATGTTGGTTATATAGATCGTTTAACTACCAATGGTTCTGAAACTTTAATACAATTTAAGCCAGATTTTTTAGGATCTGAATTTTTTAAAATTCCAGAGATGATGGCAGTTGATGCGCTTTTTGAACGTGCAAAAAAAGGAATTCGATTTAATATTGAAATAAAGCAAAGAATAGGTGCTAAAATAGAGGCTTTAGTAGCACTAGATGGTGTTCAAAGAATTGTCTCTTTTTTAGAAATTTTGAATGATTTAGCTACTACGGATGATTATACGCTGCTAAATGCAAACGGTTTTGCTTTTGAAACCAGCCCGCAAGACAGCAATAAAATAGAGGTTATTTACAATCATATTAATCAACATTTTAGCGGACATATAAGTTTAGATGAAATTTCTGAATTGGTAAGTATGACGGTTCCTGCTTTTTGTAGATATTTTAAAAAATCTACAGGAAAAACATTTACAAAATTGGTAAACGAATACAGAGTAGTGCATGCAACTAAATTATTAGCAGAAAGTAACTCTAGTATTGCAGATGTAAGTTTTGAATGCGGATTTAATAATTTTTCTCATTTCAATAAATTATTTAAAAACTTTACAGGAAAAAGTGCTTCGAAGTATAGAAGTGAAATGAAAAATTTAATTCAGTAAATACAGATGAAAACTAAAATAGACAAAGCAATTGAGTACTATACTTTTAAAAGTGAAGAGATTTTAAACTTTATAAATTCTAATGATAATTTAACTGTTGAGCAAATAATAGAAAAAGGAGAAGAGTTATCTATCTTAGAATCTAAAATTACAGCGTTAGAAGTAGCCAAAGTAAGTTAAAATTTACTTTAAACGATCAGTGAGTCTTAGTTTTTACTTCTATAAGCAGCGTAATATCGTGCCTTTTTTCTGATGCAGAGTACTGAAAAACTACAGCTCACCATTCCATTCATTATAAAATTGCGCCAAAAAAGTTTCCATAAATTGATGTCTTTCTAATGCGATTTTTTTACCAGTTTTAGTATTCATTTTATCCTTTAAAAGCAACAATTTTTCATAAAAATGATTAATAGTTGGCGCATCAGATTTTTTATATTCTTCTTTAGCCATCTCTAAATTTGGTAGAATTTCAGGATTGTAAAGCGTTCTGTTTTTAAAACCGCCATAATTAAAACAACGCGCAACACCAATAGCGCCAATTGCGTCTAATCTGTCTGCATCTTGCACAACCTCTAGTTCTTTTGATGTAAACTTTTTATCAGTTTTAGAAAGTGAGTTTTTAAAAGAGATGAATTTTATAATATTAAGTACATGTGTAATAGTTTTGGCATCAACTTTTTCTTTTTTAAGAAATTCAGCAGCCATTTTAGGACCAATAGTTTCATCACCGTTATAAAATTTTGGATCTGCAATATCGTGTAACAAAGCACCTAAAGAAACTACAAAAATATCAACATTTTCATCCTTAGAAATTAAAACAGTATTTTTAAAAACACGCTCAATATGAAACCAGTCATGGCCGCCTTCTGCATTTTTTAATTCGGTTTTAACAAACTCGATGGTGTTTTGTATAATTTTTTCTTGATTCATATTATTTTCTTGAGGCGAGTTCTTTTTTAATATTTTTTATTTCAAAAAGCATTACAAATAACATTGGGGCAAAAAATAAAGGTAAAAAGGTTTTAATAGAAATGCCATTTTCTAGCGTGTAAAAAACAGAAAAAACAACCATCAAAAAGAGAACAATTCCTTGAATAATTAACATTATTTTCTGCGTTTTCAATTTCTTTATTAATTCTTTTTCTGTGTAGGTAGATAGTACTGAAGCCATGTGTTGGGTTTTCTTAAAAATAAGAAATCCACGTGTAAAAACGTGGATTTAGTTTTGTATTTTAATACTATAAAATGGTGCTACAAAAAATATTAACAGTGCTCATTATAAGCAGCAGCAAGATTTTGTGCAATCATTTGTGCAGATCTACCTTCTATATGATGGCGCTCTAACATATGAACCAAGCTACCATCTTTAAACAATGCAATTGCAGGTGATGATGCAGGAAAAGGAATCATAAATTCTCTTGCTTTTTGAGTAGACTCTTTTTCTACACCAGCAAAAACTGTTGTTAAGTTTGTAGGCACTTTATCTGCACCTAAAGAAGCAATTGCTCCTGGTCTTGCAGTACCAGCTGCACAACCGCAAACAGAGTTTACCATTACTAAAGTTGTTCCTTTTTTTGCGATGGCTTGCTCTACATCTTCACTAGTATATAATGCTTTAAAACCTGCGTTAGTTAATTCGTCGCGCATTGGTTTTACTAATTCTTCTGGATACATAATTATAAATTTAGATTGCAAAGATAAAAATAAAATAAGCAAAATTCAAGGTGAAAATTAATAGTTATACAATAGGCACATCAATAAAATTGATATTTTATTTTAAAACACGCATGTTTTCTTATATTTGGACTTAATTTTTTATAATTTTTATGGGTAGTTTCACAAAATGGTTAGGTGCAGGTTTAGGATTTACATTAGGAGGTCCAATAGGAGCAGCAATTGGCTTTGCCGTTGGTAGCTTTGTAGATGGGGTTTCTTTAGAGGATATAAAAGGTGAGCGAAAAAGCCTTGAAGAAAGAGTTGGTCAAAATAACGGAAATGCAAACACCAATTCTGGAGACTTTGAAATGAGTCTCTTAGTATTGGCCTCCATCGTTATAAAATCTGATGGAAAAGTAGATCAAAGAGAATTAGATTACGTTCGCAACCAGTTTGTTAGCATGTATGGCAAAGAACGAGCAAATAGCGCTTTTAAACTTTTTAAAGGAATTATTAAAAAAGAAGTTTCTGCACGCCAAGTTTGTATTCAAATTAGAACGCACATGCCGCATTCGTCTCGCTTACAATTAATACACTTTTTGTTTGGTATCGCTAAAGCGGATGGATTTGTAATTCCGTCAGAAATTGAAGAAATAAAAAAAATTGCTGGCTATTTATATATCAATCAAAATGATTTTGAGTCTATTAAGGCAATGTTTTATGATGAATCTGACGCAGCGTATAAAATTTTAGAGATTGCAAAAGAGGCTACAGACGACGAAGTTAAAAAAGCATACCGCGTAATGGCTAAAAAATACCATCCAGATAAATTACAAGATTTAGGGCCAGAGCACATAAACGGAGCGCAAGAAAAATTTCAAAGCATACAATCTGCGTATGAAAAAATAAAAAATGAACGCGCAATGTAAATGGCATTTTTAAGGCTTAAAATAACTGAGAACTAAACTTAAGACTTCAATTTTCTATAACTTTTAGCCTTTTCAACTTTGCTAGTTTCAACTGTCCAAAATTCCAAGAAATTCAGTAATTTCGCAATCTTATTAGAAAAGATAGAAAATGAGCGCGAAATTTCCTGAGTATAAAGGTCTTGACTTACCAAAAGTAGCAGAAGAAATTCTAAACTATTGGCAAGAGAATAACATATTTGAAAAAAGTGTAACTACAAGAGAAGGTGCAGAACCTTATGTTTTTTTTGAAGGACCTCCTTCTGCAAACGGACTTCCAGGAGTTCACCATGTTTTAGCGCGCGCTATTAAAGATATTTTTCCACGTTATAAAACCATGAAAGGTTACCAAGTAAAGCGAAAAGCTGGTTGGGATACGCATGGTTTGCCAATAGAATTAGGTGTAGAAAAAGAATTAGGAATTACCAAAGAAGATATTGGTAAAACTATTTCTGTAGAAGATTACAACGCAGCTTGTAGAAAAGCAGTAATGCGTTACACAGATATTTGGAACGATTTAACCCAGAAAATGGGATATTGGGTAGATATGGAAGATCCATATATTACCTACGAACCAAAATATATGGAGTCTGTTTGGTGGCTTTTAAAAGAAATTTATAACAAAAAATTAATTTACAAAGGCTATACAATTCAGCCATATTCACCAAAAGCAGGTACAGGTTTAAGTTCTCACGAGTTAAATCAGCCAGGAACCTATCAAGATGTAACCGATACAACAGTTGTAGCACAATTTAAAGCGATAGAAAACACACTTCCGGCATTTTTACAAAACCAAGGAACTATTTATTTCATCGCTTGGACAACAACACCTTGGACTTTGCCTTCTAATACTGCATTAACGGTTGGTCCAAAAATTGAATATGTTTTAGTCGATACGTTTAATCAATATACATTTGAACCTATAAAAGTAATTTTAGCTAAAAAGTTAGTTGGAAAACAATTTGGTGGTAAAAATAGTTTCCTAGTCGAAACTTCAGAGGAATTAAGTTCTTATAATTCGGGTGATAAAAAAATCCCTTTTTATGTAATTAAAGAGTTTATTGGTAAAGATTTGGTGAATAGTAAGTACGAACAATTATTAGATTATTGTCTTCCAAACGACAATCCGCAAGATGCTTTTAGAGTAATAGCTGGTGATTTTGTTACTACAGAAGACGGAACAGGAATTGTACACACAGCGCCAACTTTTGGAGCAGATGATGCAATTGTTGCAAAACAAGCGGTGCCAGAAATTCCGCCAATGTTGGTAAAAGACGAGAACGATAATTTAGTTCCGTTGGTTAATTTACAAGGAAAATTTAGATCAGAAGTAAACGATCCTATTTATGGTTTTGCAGGAGAATATGTAAAATCAGAATATTTAAATGAAGCTGATTTTGAAGTAGAATTAAAAAATCAGCAAAAAAATTTAACGGAAGTTTTAAAAAATCAAGATAAATATTTATCTGTGGATGAAAGACTTGGGTTAAAACTTAAAAATGAAAACAAGGCTTTTAAAGTAGAAAAATATAAGCACAGTTATCCAAATTGTTGGCGAACTGATAAACCTATTTTATATTATCCGTTAGATTCTTGGTTTATTAAAGTTACGGATGTAAAAGATAGAATGCACGAGTTAAACAAAACGATTAACTGGAAACCAGAGTCTACAGGAACTGGTCGTTTTGGAAACTGGTTGGCAAATGCAAACGATTGGAATTTATCGCGTTCTCGTTATTGGGGGATTCCGTTACCAATCTGGAGAACGGAAGACGGAAAAGAAGAAATCTGTATCGGTTCTGTAAAAGAATTGAAAGAAGAAATGGAACGCGCCGTTCAGGCGGGCATTTTAAAATCTGATATATATGAAGATTTTGAAGTCGGAAATATGTCGGAAGAAAACTATGCGAAAATAGATTTACATAAAAATATTGTGGATCAAATTGTGTTAGTTTCTCCATCTGGCCAACCAATGAATCGTGAAAATGATTTAATTGATGTTTGGTTCGATTCTGGTTCTATGCCTTATGCACAGTGGCATTATCCATTTGAAAACAAACAAAAAATTGATGAGAATGAATCTTTTCCTGCAGATTTTATCGCAGAAGGTGTAGATCAAACAAGAGGTTGGTTTTATACTTTACACGCAATTGCAACGATGGTTTTTGATTCTGTTGCCTATAAAAATGTAGTTTCTAACGGATTAGTTTTAGATAAAAACGGACATAAAATGTCTAAACGTTTAGGAAATGCAACAGATCCTTTTACAACATTAGCAACCTATGGAGCAGATGCAACACGTTGGTATATGATTGCAAACGCAAACCCTTGGGATAATTTAAAATTCGATTTAGAAGGAATTGAAGAAGTGAAACGTAAGTTTTTCGGAACTTTATACAACACGTATTCGTTCTTTACTTTATACACAAATATTGACGGTTTTGCTTATGAAGAAGCAGATATTCCGTTAGAAAAAAGACCAGAAATAGACCGTTGGATTTTATCAGAATTACACACTTTAATTAATAAAGCAGATACATTCTATGAAGAATATGAACCTACAAGAGCTGCGAGAGCAATATCAGACTTTACACAAGATTATTTAAGTAATTGGTATGTACGTTTAAGTAGAAGACGTTTTTGGAAAGGAGATTATCAAACAGATAAAATTTCTGCATATCAAACATTATATACGTGTATGATTACGATTGCAAAATTAGGTTCGCCAATTGCACCTTTTTTTATGGATCGTTTATATCAAGATTTAAATTCTGTTACAGGTAAAGAATCATCAGAAAGTATTCATCTATCAGATTTCCCGGTTTATGATGAACGTTTTGTTGATAAATCTTTAGAACGTAAAATGGAAAGTGCACAAACTATATCTTCTTTAGTACTTTCATTAAGAGCTAAAGAAAAGATAAAAGTGCGTCAGCCATTGCAAAAAATTATGATTCCGGTTGATAATGATCAACAAAAGGAAGAGATTTTAGCAGTTGTTAATTTGATTAAACACGAAGTTAATATTAAAGAAATTCAATTATTAGAAGACGCTTCAGGTATTTTAATTAAACAAATTAAGCCTAATTTTAAAACATTAGGACCTAAATTTGGTAAAGATATGCGTGCTATTGCAGCAGCAGTTGGTGCCTTTAAAAAAGAAGATATTAACAAAATAGAGAAAGTTGGAAACATTGTACTTTCTATTAATGGAAAAAATATTACTTTGGATCTTGAAGATGTAGAAATATCATCAAAAGATATAGAAGGTTGGTTAGTTGCAAACGAAGGTTCGTTAACAGTTGCTTTAGATGTTACGATTACAGAGGAATTGCGTAAAGAAGGTGTTGCCAGAGAATTGGTAAATAGAATTCAGAATGCACGTAAAGACGCTGGTTTAGATGTAACGGATAAAATTAAATTAACAGTTTTAAACAATCAAAACTTACAACAATCAATCACTGATAATAAAGAGTACATAATGAGTGAAACATTAACTAAAGAATTGGTTTTTGTTGATGTGTTAAACGATGGTACAGAAATTGAATTTGATACCATTAAAAGTAGAATATTAATCGAAAAAGCTTAGAAAAATGTCAGATATTAAAGTAAAATATTCAGAAGCAGACCTGCAAGAATTTAAAGAAATTATAAATAAGAAAATTGCCAGAGCAAAAGAAGATTTAGAATTGTTAGAGCGCGCTTATAAAAATAATTCAGATAATGGTACAGATGATACATCGCCATCTTTTAAATCTTTTGATGAAGGTTCTGAAGTAATGAACAAAGAATCAAATGTGCAATTAGCAATTAGACAAGAAAAGTTTATAAGAGATTTAAAAAACGCACTAATGCGCATAGAAAATAAAACCTATGGTGTTTGCAGAGTTACTGGTAAATTAATACAGAAAGAGCGTTTAAAATTAGTGCCTCATGCTACATTAAGTATTGATGCCAAAAGAGCTCAATAACTAGTTTAATTAAAATTTATAAAGCTTCTTTACAAGAAGCTTTTTTTATGAAAGAAATAATTTCAATAATATTTTTATTTGTTTCTATAGCACTCTTTTCTCAAAAGAGAGCTGTAAAAAAGTTTGAAACTAATTTACAAGAAATTGAAGTTTCTACGATTGGTTTAGATAATCTTATACTAGAGAATTCAACTTCAGAATTTATTGAAATTGCGCTGTTTGCAGAAAACCCAAATGAGCAGCATATTCTTTTAAATACAGAAAACAATGTGGTTAAGATTGCATTTGTAATTGAAGAACTACAAACAGAAGAAACAATTTTTAGAAAATTTATTACCAAAAGATTACAACGAGCAGCTGTAGTTGTAAAAATACCTAAAGGAAAAAAAGTAACAATTTTTGGAGAAAACATTAATATAGAATCTAAAAGTTATCAAGGAAGTTTAGCTGTTTTTATAGATGAAGGGATTTTAAAATTACATGAAATTGAAGCAGATACAGCAATAAAGTTATATGAAGGCAGTATTTATGCATCGCTTAAAAATGCAAATATTGAGCTAACTTCTAAGCTCGGAAAAATAAAAGTTGATAATATTTTGTACGAAAAAACATATCAAAATAAATCAGAAAAAAACCAAAAAAAATTCGCTGTAACAAGTCTAAAAGCTAATATTTACTTAACTACTCAAAAAACGCAATAATATTCTTATTTTTGTGTGCACAAATTCTATAAAAATGTCGAAAAAGAACCTCGCAATTCTTACTATTTTATGTACTATTATTTTAGATCAGGTTATTAAAATCTATATAAAAACGAACTTTGTTTTAGGAGAAGAGGTCGTGGTTTTCGATTGGTTTAAAATCCATTTTGTAGAAAACAACGGTATGGCAATGGGCTTTGAGTTTGGTGGTAAAGCGGGCAAACTTTTCTTAACTGTTTTTAGATTGTTTGCAGTTACGGCAATTATGTACTGGCTAATTGGTACTATAAAAACAAAAGTACACAATGCAGTAATTATTGCTATTTCATTAATATTTTCAGGTGCAATAGGTAACATTATAGATTCTGTTTTTTATGGTGCAATTTTTGACGATTCTACCAATAAAGTAGCAACGTTGTTTGCAGACCAACCTTACGGTTCTATTTTTCATGGTAAAGTGGTAGATATGTTTTATTTTCCTATTTGGAGTGGAAACTTACCAAGTTGGATTCCTTTTATGGGCGGAGAAACATATACTTTTTTTCAATATATTTTTAATCCTGCGGATGCTTACATAACTATTGGTGTAGCATTGCTTTTTATTTTTAGCAAACAAGCTTTTCCTAAAGAAGAAAAGAAAATAGAAGCATAGTTTTTAGATAAAAAAGCCACAAATTAGCCAGGTTATTGAGCATATGTTCTTTATGTAATTAATTGCTTGAAATTGATTTATAAGTGTTTACGGCTAGTTTATAGACTCTTGTAAACACTTAGGCAAAACTATTTATATTAGAGTGAATTCGATTTTTCATCACATTTGTATCGAGAAGTTTTTTACTTTTGTCTAAAAATATAACATCATTAAAATGCATACTATAAAATATATTATCGTTTTTTTTATCGGTTTTTTCATTGCTAAATTTTGGTATGATAAAAAAGAGGAAAATCATCAAAAAGAGGAGATACAAGTTGTTGTAAATTCGATTAAAAATATTAGTAAGCTAGTTGTTTCTAAAGCAAACTTCTCTGAAATTTATAATTATTCGGATTCTAAAAAATACTTTTACGATTATGTTTCTTTTGATAAAAAAGCCATTATTACAGTAAATGCTAATGTTGAGGTTGGTTATGATTTGTCTAAATTAGAAATTCAAATAGATTCTTTAAAGAAAAAAATTTACATTAATAAAATACCGGAGGAAGAAATTACCATTTCGCCAGATGTAAAATATTTCGATTTACAACAAAGTCAGTTTAACACCTTTTCTAAAGAAGATTTAAATAAAATAAATAAGAAAAGCATTGACAAAATTAAGCAAACAATACAATTAACGAATTTAAAAACTGCTGCCATAACTCGTTTTTTTGAGGAAATATCTAAAATTTATCAATTATCAGCTATTTACGGTTGGGAAGTTGTAGACAATACAAATTCTGGTTTTTCAGTAAATTTAGGCAACAGATTAGACTAGTTTATTAGTGTAAAAACGTTATTTTTGACCATGTCTGCATCTTTAGAACTTCAAGTACAAACCTTACCAAGTGAACCTGGAGTGTATCAATATTTTGATAAAGAAGATGTAATAATCTACATCGGCAAAGCCAAAAATTTAAAGAAAAGAGTTGCTTCCTACTTTAACAAAAACCACGAAAATGGTAAAACGCGTGTTCTTGTAAAAAAGATTGTCAACATAAAGCACATTGTTGTAAATACAGAAACAGACGCACTTTTATTAGAAAATAACTTAATTAAAAAGTACAAACCAAAGTACAATGTTCTTTTAAAAGACGATAAAAGTTATCCTTGGATTTGTATTAAAAAAGAGCGTTTTCCAAGATTATTTATGACCAGAAGAGTTATCAAAGATGGCTCAGAATATTTTGGTCCTTATACCTCTGTAAGAACCGTAAGAGTTTTATTAGACTTGATAAAAGAACTCTATCCTTTAAGAACTTGTACATCCGATTTAAGTCAAAATAACATTAGCGAAGGCAAATATAAAGTCTGTTTAGAATATCATTTAAAAAATTGTAAAGGGGCTTGCGAAGGTTTAGAAACCGAAGCGAACTATAATGATTCTATCAAAGAAATTAGAAATATAATTAAAGGTAATTTTAAAGAAAGTTTAGAGAAATTTCAAGAAATGATGTTTCATTTTGCCGAAAAAATGGAGTTTGAAGAAGCGCAAAAAATTAAAGAGAAATTATATTTGTTAGGCAATTATCAATCAAAATCTACAATCGTAAATCCGTCTATAAATAATGTAGATGTGTTTTCTATTATTTCTGATGAAACACACGGATACGCAAATTTTTTAAAGATTTCTAACGGATCAATTATTCAATCTCACACTACAGAAATCAAGAAGAAATTAGACGAAACAGATAAAGAGCTACTAGAGCTTTTTATTGTAGAAATTAGGCAACGTTTTAACTCGCAATCGCCAGAAATTTATGTGCCTTTTAAAGTAAATATTGGTGAGGGTATTAAAGTTACTATTCCTGTTTTAGGCGATAAAAAACGTATTGTAGAACTGTCTGAAAGAAATGCAAAGTATTTTAGAATGGAGCAGTTTAAGCAAATTAAAATTGTAGATCCAGACAGGCATGTAAAGAGAATTATGGCGCAAATGAAAAAAGATTTACGCCTTTCTGTAGAGCCAAGACATATAGAATGTTTTGACAACTCTAACATTCAAGGTACAAACCCTGTGGCTGCTTGCGTAGTTTTTAAAGATGGAAAACCAAGTAAAAAAGAATATAGACATTACAATATAAAAACGGTTGAAGGTCCAGATGATTTTGCATCTATGGAGGAAGTTGTGTATAGAAGGTACAAGCGTTTATTGGCAGAAGATGAACCTTTGCCACAATTAATAATTGTAGATGGAGGAAAAGGACAATTATCGTCTGCTTTAAAAAGCCTAGATATTTTGGGTTTGCGTGGTAAAATTGCCATTATCGGAATTGCAAAACGTTTGGAAGAAATTTATTATCCAGATGATCCAATACCTTTATATTTAGATAAAAAGTCTGAAACTTTAAAAATTACACAGTATTTAAGAAACGAAGCACACAGATTCGGAATTACTTTTCATAGAAATAAACGTAGTAAAAGCGCTATACAATCTGAGTTAGAGCAAATTCCTGATGTTGGTGCACAGACTATTACAACTTTATTGCGTAAATTTAAATCGGCAAAACGCGTAAAAGAAGCTTCTTTTGCAGATTTAATTGAAACAATTGGCAACGCGAGAGCTATAAAAGTACACGAATATTATCATCCCAAAAAAGAATGAAAAAGTTTATAGCAACCTGTTTTTTATTGATTTCTATCTGTTTTTATGGTCAAGAAAAACAACCAAAAATAGGATTGGTTTTAAGTGGTGGTGGTGCAAAAGGGTTTGCACATGTTGGTGTTTTAAAAGAAATTGACAAAGCAGGCATAAGGTTAGATTATATTGGCGGTACTAGCATGGGCGCTATTGTTGGTGGCTTATATGCTGCTGGTTACTCTGCAGATCAAATAGAAGTGATTATTAAAGAAACCGATTTTTTATCGCTAGTAAGAGATCAATTACCAAGAAATTCAGAAACCTTTTTTGAGAAAGAATATGGTGAAAACACCATGATTACGTTACCTGTAAAAAGAGGTGTTATTGGTTTACCAAGGGCAATTTCGAAAGGGCAAAATGTACTTAATTTATTATTAGAACTATTTGATTCATTAGATGGAAATCAAGATTTTTCTAAATTATCCGTTCCGTTTTTTTGTATTGCTACGGATGTTGAAACTGGGGGAGAAGTGATATTAGAAAAAGGTTCTTTACCCTTGGCATTAAGAGCAAGTGGTTCTTTTCCTACTTTATTAAACCCAGTTGTTTTAAATGGTAAATTATTAGTTGATGGAGGAATTGCAAATAATTTTCCTGTAAGCGTCATGAAATCCAAAGGAATCGATATTGTTATTGGGGTAGATGTAGAGGGAAGGTTGTATAAAAAAGAAAATTTAAATTCTGCCATAGCTATTATGAATCAGATAATGAGTTATCAGATGTACAATAAAACAAGCAAAGAGAAAGAGAAAATTGATGTTTATATTCATCCAGATATTAACAACTTTAGTGTGGTTGATTTTGATAAAAAAGATGAAATTTTAAAAATAGGAATTGATGAAGCCGCAAAATATTCAGAAGTTTTTAAAGAATTAGCGGCGAAACAAAAGGTAAAAAGAAAAAGAGAAGAATTAAAACTAAGTAACGAAAAGTTGTTAATTTCTAGTATTGCTATAGACGGATCAAAAGATTATACAAGATCTTTTGTTTTAGGTAAATTAAAGTTAAAAGAAGGAGATAGTACTACAAGAAGAGAAATAACAAAAAAGATTTATCTGTTATCAGCAACCAAAAATTATGATCGTATAGAGTACAATTTAATTAAAAAGATAGATCAATCTTATTTATTAAGTTTTTACTTACAAGAAACGAAAGAAAATGCCAGTTTAAAATTGGGGGTTCATTACGATTTTTTATATAAGTCTAGTTTGTTAGCAAATTACAGTCAAAAACATTTATTAGTAGACAATGATAAGTTTTCTCTAGATATGATTTTAGGAGATAATTTAAGGTATAACTTAAATTATTTTGTAGACAATGGGTTTTATATTAGTTATGGCTTTAGATCTAGGTATAATCATTTTACATCTAACTCAAAGTACAACCCAATAGTGTCTAGTTTTACGAACGTTAATAATATCAATTTAAAATATACCGATATTACTAATCAATTTTTTATTCAAACCACTTTTGATAGAAAATTTGCTTTAGGTTTAGGGGCGGAACATAAATACATAAAAGCAACAACGGCTACAATAACGATAAACGATCAAGCAATAATTATCGATAAAAGTAATTATTTTAATACCTATGGTTATTTAAAGTTAGATACCTATGACAAAAAAAACTTTCCTACAAAAGGATATTTTGCCGACTTAAATTTTAAATGGTATTTAGCTTCTTCGGATTATAATAATGACTTTCAAAGTTTTGGACAAACGAAAGGTACTTTAGGTTTTGCAAAAACATTTTGGGATAAACTTACTTTTCAGTTAACGAATGAAGCTGGTTTTACTTTAAAAAACCCTGATTCAGAGGTTTTTGACTTTTATTTAGGCGGATACAATCAAAATTATATAAATACTTTTGTTGCCTTTTATGGGTATGATTTTGCAGAACTTTCTAACAATACTTTTGTAAAGTCTGAGTTTAATTTTAGATATGCCCTTGCAGATAATCATTACGCCATTTTTATTGCAAATTATGGAAGATTGGGTGAAAATGTTTTTAAAAATATAGACCTATTTAAAGACATTAAGTCTGGCTATGCTTTAGGTTATAGTTATAACAGCTTAATAGGTCCTTTAGAAATTAAATACAGTTGGTCGCCAGAGATTAATCAAAATTTTTGGTTGTTTAATTTAGGGTTTTGGTTTTAATAAAAAAACCATGAATTGCTTCACGGTTTTTTTATTATTAAGAAGATGAGCTTATTATTTTTTCATTTGTTTTGTGCTTAAGTAAAACTCTTCATAAGTTTGTAATAAACTTATTAATGCACTTATTAAATCTTTTGTTTCTAGTAAAATACTAAAATATAAAGTGGTGTTTTTAGGACTTGTTTCATCAGTTCTAATCCTTGCAACTTGTTTCTCTATTGATAAAGAAACGCTCTTTAATAATTGATTTTTCTCTTTTAATAGATTATTAAGATCATCGAAATTTCTGCTTTCAAAAACAGCTGCTTCTTTTGTTAATAAAGCAGATAGCTCAACATCAATTTCTTTTAAATCTTTAATTTGAGGTTTCTTAAGGTTTTTATGATTGTTGTTAACGTGTTTAAAACTAGCTCTAGAAATATAACTAATAGATTGGGCAACATCTTGCAAGTAGCCTAAAACCATAATATAAAACCTACTAGCTTGTACAGAGGTATCATCTAAAGATTTAATAAAATAGAAAACACCGTCTTTTAAATTATCTATTTCATTATTTAATTTTTCTACGTGCTTGTCTGTTTTACGTAATTTGTTTAAATCATGATTTGTTAAGTCATCTACAACATTTGTGTATAATTTATTTACACGGTTTATTACTTCGGATATATGATCTGCACTTTCTTCAATTACCCCGTTAATTGTAATTAATTCTTCTCTTTCTATGTATTGTTGTTTTTTAACTTCTTTAGATTTATTTCTAAGAATTAAAGTATTTCTACCCATTAAAACAGCAACTAATACTAATAAAATAGGGATCATTACCATGTCCCAACTAATTAAATAAGCAACCAAGGCGGCAGCAAAAAAAGCAACAATTGCGGTTAAAAACCAACCACCAATTACGTTAATTACACCTGCAACTCTATAAACAGCGCTTTCTCGGCCCCAAGCTCTATCTGCTAAAGAAGTACCCATTGCAACCATAAAAGTTACATATGTTGTAGATAAAGGTAATTTCATAGAAGTGGCAACAGAAATTAAGATTCCCGCTACAATTAAGTTTACAGATGCTCTAATCATATCAAAAGCAGGCAATTCAAATTTTCTGTCTTTGGGTAATTTTATAACAGGTTTAAGAAATTTAGAATCTATAAAATCTAATGTAGACTTTGGTACTAAATAGCTAATACCAGTATTAATAGACATGGCTGCTCTTACCACTATTCTTGACAATCCGTTTGGTTGAAATTTTTCATGTCCATCACCTTGACGAGATAAATCGATACCTGTTTTTATTACATTTTGCGCTTTGCTAGAGGTCCATAAAGTAATAACCATAATTGTACCAGCAAGGAGTAGTAACCAAACATTTGATGGTACTTTATCTGCTAAGCTACCCATAGAATATGCGTCTGCAGCAATACCAGAACCTACCCAATCTTGATAAGAATTTAAAGCAGCAATTGGTACACCAACAAAGTTTACCAAATCGTTTCCAGAAAATGCCATTGCTAAAGAGAATGTACCAATTCCTATAATTAATTTTAGAATATTAATTTTAAAATATTGAATTAATAGCTGCGAAATAACAGACCAAGCAACAAAACTTCCTGTTATTATAACGAAAGTATTTCCTTCTATTAAATGACTTACTTCTTCATAGAAAGGAGTTCCTTTTATACCTTTAATAATAATAAAATAGGTAATTGCGGTTATTGCAAAACCACCAAAAAGAGCACTTATATAGGTTGCTCTTTTTTCAAAATTAAAAGTATAAATTAATCTTGAAAAAAATTGTACAAGTGCACCAACAGAAAAGGCGATAACAACCGAGAGGAGAATTCCGTATATAATTTCAAATGCTTTTTCGTGGTTAATGTAGTTCCAAATATCTAAAATTGATTCAGAATCGTTTGCGTAAATTTTAAGTAAAGAAATACAAACAGCAGCACCTAATAATTCAAAAACTATAGAAACGGTTGTTGATGTTGGCATTCCAAGGGAATTAAATATATCTAATAAAAGAATATCTGTAATCATTACAGCCATAAAAATGATCATAATGTCTTGAAACATAAACATATTAGGGTTAAAAATTCCTTTACGAGCAACTTCCATCATTCCGCTAGAGGTTACTGCACCAAAAAAAACACCTAAACTGGCAATGATCATAATCTTTTTTACTGGTATCGCTTTAGAGCCAATTGCAGAATTTAAGAAGTTAACAGCATCATTACTAACACCTACAACTAAGTCTACGATAGCAAGAACAGCTAAAGCAACAAGCATTAAAATATAAGGATCTCCCATTTTTATTTTTAAATATTAAACGAAGCAAAGTTAATTAGTCATTATTTTTGAGACGTTATCTTAATGTTATGAAATTTTAGTTAAAATTACATTAAAAACACATTGTCTTAAAGGAAATTTAACTAAAAAATTTTTCACCAAAATACTCATTTTCTCTCAACTTAGGTAACAATTACTTAACAGATTATTAACTGAATCATAATTTACAAATAACATAGAGTTTACAAAGTAGATACAATTTTGCAGAAGTAATTAAACGATAAAAATGAGAAAAATTTTATGTATTGCTTTGTTAATTTTGAGTCAACTTATAAATGCTCAAGACAAAGGCACATTAAAAGGAACGTTAACAGATAAAGAAACGAATAATGAGTCTTTACCTTTTGCAAACGTACTTATTAAAGGTACTACTATAGGTACAACCACAGATTTTGATGGTAACTATTCTATTAAAGTTCCTGCAGGAAACCATATTGTAGTTTTTAGTTTTTTAGGATATAAATCTATAGAGAAATCTTTTTCAATTAAGGTTGGTGAAACGGTAGTAATTAATCAATTATTATCTGCAGAAGAAGGTGTTGCTTTAGATGACATTATTATAACGACAACATCAAGTAAAGAAACTGCAACAGCTTTAATTTTAGAGCAAAAGAAAGCAGTATCAATCAAAACAACAATTGGTGCTCAAGAATTGGCTATAAAAGGAGTTTCTGACGCAGAAGGCGCAGTAACTAAAACAGCCGGAGTTTCTAAAGGAGCAAAAAATGTTATTGTTAGGGGTTTGGGAGATAGATATAACTCAACTACATTAAATGGATTGCCTTTGCCATCGGAAGATCCTGAGTATAAAAATATTTCTTTAGACTTTTTTGATACAGGTATTATAAAAAATATTGAAGTCAATAAGGTTTTTACATCCGATTTAAGTGGTGATGTTGGTGGCGCAAATATCAATATTTCATCAAAAGAATTAGTTAAAAGAAGCATGTTTACTATTAGTGGTTCTGTTGGCGCAAATACGCAAACAGTTTCTAAAGATTTTTTAACAATTGCTGGCACAAATAAATTTGGTACTCAAAATTTAGGAATTCCTGTTAATGATTTAACAAAGTATAGTTTCAGTAATTCATGGAAACCAGAAAGTCAGAATTTTCAATTAAATAATAATTTCTCTTTCGCAGGAGGAAGAAAATATGATATTAAAGACGATACATTTAGCTTTTATATCGTTGGTGGTTTTGATGGAAGTTATAATTATATTGATGGTAACATTAAACAAACTACCAGTTCTGGTGAGGTTTTTCAAGACCAAGATTTCACGAAATACGATTATACGGTTTCTCAAATGATCATGGCAAACTTAAATTATAAGTTTGAAGCTGGTCATAATATTGCATACAATCATTTATTTATACATAACAACAAACAATCTGTGGGTGATTACTTCGGATTTAACAATCCTGAGCAAGATGGCGATTTAGAGTTTCAAAGAAGACAACAAACGAATAACAATGAATTGTATGTAAATCAATTAATTGCAAATTATAAGTTTTCTGATCGATTAAATTTCGAAACAAAAGGTTCTTTAAATTTTATTAGAGGAAATGAGCCAGATAGAAGAACGAACAAATATCTTTTAAGAGACGATTATTATAGTCCTCAAACAAGTTCTGCAGGAGAAAATGAGCGTTATTTTGCCAAGTTAGAAGAAAATGATTACGCGGCTAACGGTAAATTTTCTTACAAATTAAAAAAAGGTGAAGACATTAGTGTTTTAGAACTTGGTGGAGATTACAGATATACAGAACGTTTGTTTTCTGCAACAATTTTTAATCATGATTTTTCTAGCCGAGTTGCTATTGATTTAGAAAACCCGGATGCCATTTTTAATCAAAATTCTATAGACAATTCTATTTTCGAATTAGAAACAGGTAGAGGAAGTGCAAATAATCCTAATGCATTTATACCTTTTACATATAGAGGGAAAAGACAAATATTTGGTGCTTTTGGTAATTTAGTATATCAATTTAGTGATAATTTTATTGCTTCTTTTGGTGCAAGATTTGAGAAAATTCAGCAGCTAGTTACTTACAATACCAATATAGCACAATCTGCTATTGATGGCGCATCTAACTTAGATAGAACGTATGTTTTGCCAAGTTTTAATATAAAATATAATTTTAACGAAAACAGTATTGTTAGAATTGCAGGTAGCCAATCGTATACTTTTCCTCAGTTTAAAGAAACGGCACCGTTTAAATATCAAGATATTAGTTTTTCATCACAAGGTAATCCAGATTTAAAACCATCAGACAATTATAATTTAGATGCTAAATATGAGTATTATTTTTCTTCATCAGAATTGATAACAGTTACTGGGTTCTATAAATTTATAAAAGACCCAATTGCTAGAAGTGAAATTCCTTCTGGTGGTAATACGTTAACGTATTTAAATGTTGGTAATGACGCAAGTGTTTATGGATTGGAGTTAGAAGCAAGAAAAAGCATTTACAAAATAGAAGATAAAGACTTAGAAATTATGGCAGGTTTAAATACTTCGTTGTTAATGTCTAATGTTAATTTAGATAAAAGTTCTGTTGCTCAATTTACAAATGCAACCAGTAATTTAGAAGGCGCAACGCCATTTTTATTAAATGCAGATATTTCTATCAACAAAAAGATTGAAGACAATACGTTTATCTCGTCAATAGTATTTAATTATTTCAGCGAGAGAGTTTATTCTATAGGTACAAGAGGTTTTGAAAATGTATTAGAAAAAGGAATTCCAACGTTAGACTTGGTTTCTTCTTATGAATTTAATAAACATTATAGTATTAAATTAAAGGCGATTAACTTATTAAACCCAGACTTTCAGATATCTAGAGCAGGTTTTAATGGAGGTGATAATGTAGTGTTAAGAAATTATAAAAAAGGTGTTAACCTAAGTATAGGTTTCTCTTACAATTTATAGGTTTTAGTTAATTTTAATAACAATTCTTTAAGGTTTAGTTAAAGTAAAATAAACCTTGTTAGTTCAACTTTGTAGAAGTTAATCAAACTAATAGTTTAAACAAATTAATAAGAAAAAATGAAAAAAACAATTTTATCAATCGTAACAATTGCTTCTTTAGTATTTACAGGATGTTCTTTAAGTGAAGATGATAACACACCGGTTGATTCAGGAACTGTTACACCTCAAAATTTAGCAGGAAACTTAACATCAGATTTAACCATAAAATCTGGAATTGCTCATAATTTAACAGGAGCTCTTTTAGTAAAAGATGGCGCAACCTTAACAATTGAAGCTGGTACAACTATTAATGCTTTGGCAGGTGGTACCGATGTGTATATTTTGGTAGAAAAAGGTGGTAAATTAATTGCAAACGGAACGGCTGCAAACCCAATTAAATTTACTTCTAGCGCAACGAGCCCAAAAGCTGGTGATTGGGGCGGAATTATCTTAAACGGTAATGCGCCTTTAAGTCGCCAATCTGGTTCACAAAGTAATGCTGCAACAGAAGTAAAAAACTCAATTTTATTTGGTGGTTCTGATGCTGCAGATAATTCTGGAATTTTAAATTACGTAATTTTAGAGTTTACAGGAGCAAGAATTGATGACGAAGCAGAACACAATGGTTTAACCTTAAACGGTGTTGGTTCTGGTACAATTATTTCTAACATTGCTATTTTAAATGGCGATGATGACGGTATTGAGTTTTTTGGAGGAACAGTAAATGCATCAAACATTTTAGTGGTAAATGCTAAGGACGATATGTTCGATTTTACCCAAGGTTATGCGGGTACTTGTACTAACTTATATGGTATTAGAGAAAACGGTTATACAGCTGTAACTTCAGATCCAAGAGGAATTGAAGCAGATGGTAATTTAGATGGTAACTCTCCTTCGGATATCAACGAATCTAAGTTTACAATTAATGGTGTAACAATTATTAACAATGCAGATGGTGTAGAAATGTCTGACGGAATTAAAATCAGAAGAGGTGCTACTGCTACCGTTACAAATGCTTATTTAGTTTTAGGTTCTGGAGCAAAATTTGGAGATGTAATTGATTTACAAGATTCTAAATCTGATGCAGATGATGCAACTAAAATAACAGCGGTTGCTAGTATTGCAAACGGTTTAGATATTACAGATATAAAAAATACAGTAAGTGGTGGAGCAACGATTGTTTTAACAGCTGGTACAAGTGGCGGTGCAGATAAATCTGTATTTGCTTGGACAGGATATTCTTTTTAACTCGTTAGAAACTTATAAATAATAAAAAAAGCAGACTTTCTAAAGTCTGCTTTTTTGTGTTTGTAATAGGTTTAATTTAGCTCTTTTTATCAGCACAACAAGCCATTTTACAGTCTTCTTTACAAGCTGTTTTTTCTGCTTTCATTTCGCAACTTTCTTTGCAAGCATCAGAGCAAGTATGTGCTTTTGCACTTGTATTAACTTTACTTTCTGAGGCTTTATACAATTCGCCTCCTGCAATTGCACCCACAAAAGCAATTAAATCTTCTTTAGATGTTTTATTTGCATCAAACTCAATGTTTGCAATGCTATCTGTAAAAATAACTTTCGCACCTAAAACTCCTTCTTTTTTAGATAATTTAGATTGAATGGTTTTTGCACAACCAATTTCGCAAGTCATACCAGAAATAGCTAAAGAAATAGTTTCTTTTTTTACTTCTTTTTGACATCCTGTTAAAATAAAACAAGCAATTGCAACTGAGAATATTATTTTTTTTATTTTCATGGGATAGAATTTAAGGGTTTTATAATTATTGATAAACGTTAAAAAAGGGTTATCAGATTTTATGATCGATTCATTATACAAATTTATCAATAATAAAGGATGTATTTGAATAATTATTGGACTTTTGCAAAAAAATTAATCCAACATATGAATAATCAGCAAAAAAAGTGGTTGTATTTGGTGTTACTTTCATTGGTTTGGGGAAGTTCTTTTATCCTGATGAAAAAAGCTTTAATTGGTTTAACACCTGTTCAATTAGGTGCTTTGCGTATTTTAATTGCTGGTTTTTTTTTGCTGATGATAGGTTTTAAGAGTTTAAAAGAAATTAGGAAGAGACATTATAAATACATTCTTTACACAGCACTTTTGGGTACTTTTTTTCCAGTATTTTTATTTGCATTTGCTGTTTCTGGCATTGATAGTTCTATTACGGCTATTTTAAACTCGCTTACCCCTTTTAACACCTTTATTGTTGGTGTGTTGGTTTTTGGGTTTTCTTTTAAAAAGCAGCAATTTTTAGGGATTATTATCGGTTTAATTGGTACTTTATTATTAATTTTAAAAGGCGCAGATTTAAACCCGAATCAAAATTATTGGTTTTCTATATTAGTAGTAATAGGTTCTGTTGGATATGCTTTTAATGTGAATATTGTAAAAAGGTATTTGCATGATATTAGTGCGTTAAGTATTGTTACAGGCAACTTTTTGTTACTGGTAATTCCGGCTTTTATAGTTTTAGCATGTACAGACTTTTTTAGCACCTTTGAGTATACAGAAACTAAAATGACGGCGCTAGGTTATCTTACTATTTTAGCAATTTTAGGAACAGGTGTTGCAAAAGTGTTTTATAATAAAATGGTGCACTTGGCATCGCCTATATTTGCATCTTCTGTAACTTATCTAATACCGATTGTTGCTGTTTTTTGGGGGATTTTAGACGGAGAAAAATTAGATTTATTGCAATTTTTTGCGGCTATAATTATAATGTTTGGCGTCTATTTGGTAAACAAGAAGAAGTAGTTTCTTTAGGAAGAATGAAGAACGAGATTGCGACAAAAAAACAAGAAGATAAATAACCTTTTAAATGCTGATAAAACAAGGGTTTTGCAGATAAAATTATTTTATTACAAACAATATTGTTCAATATTAAAAAATATGTATATTTGCATCCGCATTTTCAGCATTGAAAATGAATTAATTAAGTATTAATACGCAAAACAAAAAGTATGTACGCAATCGTAGAGATAGCAGGGCAGCAGTTTAAAGTAGCAAAAGACCAAAAAGTATACGTTCACCGTTTACAAGGAGAAGCAGGATCAAAAGTAACTTTTGATAACGTTCTTTTACTTGATAACGCTGGTAATGTAACAATTGGCGCCCCAGCTATAGAAGGAGCTTCTGTAACAGCTCAAATTTTAAGTCACTTAAAAGGTGATAAAGTAATCGTTTTCAAAAAGAAAAGAAGAAAAGGTTTCAAAAAGAAAAACGGACACAGACAGTATTTAAGCGAGATTCAAATTGAGTCTATTGCTGCTACTGGTGGTACAAAATCAGTAAAAAAAGAAGAAGCTCCTAAAAAGGAAGCTGCTCCTAAAGCTGATGTAAAAGAAGAAGCTACAACAGATTATAATTCTATGACTGTTGCAGAATTAAAAGATGCTGCTAAAGAACAGGGTATCTCTGGATATACTTCTTTAAAGAAAGCTGAATTAATCGAAGCTTTAACTAAATAAAAAATTCAATTTTAAAACCATAACATCATGGCACATAAAAAAGGAGTAGGTAGTTCGAAGAATGGTAGAGAATCAGAATCGAAACGTCTAGGAGTAAAAATATTTGGAGGTCAAGCAGCAATAGCTGGTAACATCCTTGTTCGTCAAAGAGGAACAACACACAATCCAGGAGAAAATGTTTACATGGGTAAAGATCATACTTTACATGCAAAAGTAGACGGAGTTGTTGAATTCAGAAAGAAAAGAAACGACAAGTCTTATGTATCTATAACTCCATTCGAAGCTTAAGAAATTAAGACTTTTAAAAGTTATTTTAAAACACTCAAACAAGCAATTGTTTGAGTGTTTTTGTCTTATAATGTTTTCTGTGCAATTTTCTTTTACGCTTTAAACTTATAAGGTTTACAATTACCATACTCTTTTCAAAGTAACTTTTTTATGCTTGCTAATATAAGCAACAAACCAACTTCTATTTTGTATTTTTACCCCAATGAGTTTCTTATATAACATATTTGTTTTTATAGCAACAATGCTACTTTCACTATTCGCTTTATTTAATAAAAAATTAAGGCTTTTTGTAGATGGAAGAAAAGAAACTTTTTCTAAAACTGCTGCATTAAAAAATGAAAATACAATTTGGATTCACGCGGCATCTTTAGGTGAATTTGAGCAAGCAATACCAATTATAGAAAGATTAAAAAAAGAGTATAATCAATATAAAATTTTAGTTACTTTTTTTTCACCTTCAGGATATGAAATCCGCAAAAATTATAATTTAGCAGATGTTGTTTGTTATATGCCGGTAGATAGTAAGGCGAATGCAATAAAATTTATAAAAAAAGTAAATCCTACTTTGGCAATTTTTATAAAATATGAATTTTGGCCAAATTTTTTAAACGAATTAAAAAAGAAAGAGGTTCCTACAATTTTAGTTTCAGGAATTTTAAGAGAAAACCAAATTTTCTTTAAGTTTTATGGCGGATTTATGCGAAAATCCTTACAAGCTTTTCATCACTTCTTTGTGCAAAATAAAACTTCTCAAGAATTATTAAATGCTATCAACTTTAAAAATGTTAGCATTGCGGGTGACACTCGTTTTGATAGAGTTTCTAAAATTTTAGAACAAGATAATTCACTAGATTTTATTAACGAATTTAAAAACAATCAATACACAATTATAGCAGGAAGTACTTGGCACGAAGACGAAGAATTGTTAATACATTATATTAACAACAAAGCATCAGAAAACGAGAAATTTATAATTGCGCCTCATACTATTAAGCAAGAAGCAATTTTAGAATTACAGAAATCTATCAACAAAAAAACGGTTTTATTTTCTGATAAAGCGGATAAAAACCTATCAGAATATCAAGTTTTTATTATTAATACTATTGGTATTTTAACTAAAATTTACGCTATCGCGGATGTTGCATATGTTGGTGGAGGTTTAAACACAGGATTGCACAATATTTTAGAACCTGCAACTTTCGGGATTCCTGTAATTATTGGTAACAAATACAGTAAATTTAAAGAAGCTGTTGATTTAGTAAAGTTAAAAGGATGTATTTCAATTAGCAATCAAAATGAATTTTCTAGTATTTTTGATAGACTAAAAATGGATGAAGATTATAGAAAATCAACAGGGGAAATCAATCAAAATTATATTCAAGAAAATCTTGGAGCAACCAAAAAAATTATGGATTATTTAAAAGATAAATTATAAATTAATATCCGTTCTGTTTCATTCTTTATTGAGTGTGGTAGCGAGGAAAAAAATGAAAAAAATATGGATTTTATACTACAACCTTGGGCTTGGTATGTTGGTGGTCCGCTCATAGCAATTTCGCTATTATTGTATTTTTACTTTGGTAAAAACTTTGGAGCTTCCACAAATTTTGAAACTATTTGCACCATTTTTGGGGCGGATAAAGTATCTGATTATTTTAAAAAAGATTGGAAAGATCAAAAATTCGCATTGTTTTTTGTGATTGGATTAATTATTGGTGGTTTCATAGCTGCTAATTACTTAATTCCAAATCAAGCAATAGATTTGAACCCAAAAACGGTTCAAGAACTTACAGATTTAGGATTTGCTAATGTTGGAAATCAGTATTTTCCTGATGAAATATTTAGTGATGAGGTGGTTTTTTCTTTAAAAGGGTTTTTAATTCTTTTAGTTTCTGGCTTACTTATAGGTTTTGGAACGCGTTACGCTGGCGGTTGCACATCGGGCCACGCAATTACGGGTTTAAGTAGCTTACAATTGCCCTCTTTATTGGCTGTAATTGGCTTTTTTATTGGAGGCATTATTGCTACGTGGGTTATAATTCCAATTTTGTTTGGTTA
This sequence comes from Polaribacter glomeratus, assembly GCF_002954665.1. Classification (GTDB taxonomy): domain Bacteria; phylum Bacteroidota; class Bacteroidia; order Flavobacteriales; family Flavobacteriaceae; genus Polaribacter; species Polaribacter glomeratus. The sequence goes on from NZ_MSCM01000002.1 coordinate 965,604, forward strand.
AATAGTATAAAAAGTTTTCGACCAGCTCAGGCTAACATATGTTTTGTCAATTGAAATTCTGAGTGTCAAACTGAGCTTGTCGAAGTTTAAAAATATAATAAAATGAAAAACATCAAATTTTTAATTTTAGGAATTTTTTTCGCAATTGTTCTAAGTAAATCACAAGCTATTTCGTGGTATCGTTTTTATGAAATGTTTAAATTTCAGTCTTTTCATATGTACGGCATTATTGGTGGAGCGGTAGTAATTTCTATGATTTTTATGCAATTGTTTAAACACGGAAAGATAAAAGACATCAACGGTAATAAAATTGTTCCGAAACCTAAAAAAGAGGGTTTTGTTAGTACTATTTTAGGTGGAACTTTGTTTGGTTTAGGTTGGGGAATTTCAGGAGCTTGTGCAGCACCGATATTTGTAATTCTTGGGTTTAAATTAATTCCGGCGCTTATTTTATTAGCGGGAGCACTTTTAGGAGCTTTCATATATGGAGTCTTGAGCAAAAAATTACCAAATTAAAGTGATTATTGTCATATCTCAATAATTTAAAAGAAGCTAATTTAGCAAACCAAATGAGCAAATTAATAGACAGTTTTGGAAGAAAAATGGAATATGTAAGGTTAGCGGTTACAGATCGTTGTAATCTACGTTGCCAATATTGCATGCCTGCTCATGGAATAGACATTGTACCAAGACAAGAATTACTCAGTTTTAAAGAAATGTATCGTCTGGTTCGTGTTTTAACCGAATTAGGTGTTAAAAAAGTGCGTTTAACAGGTGGTGAGCCTTTTGTGCGAAAAGATTTTGTGGGTTTTTTAGAAATGTTGTCTTACAATGATTTGTTAGATGAAATTAATATTACAACAAACGGAGCCTTAATTTCTCATCATATTTCAACAATTGAAAAGCTTAAAAAAGTAAAAAAAATAAACCTTAGTATTGATAGTTTAGATAGAGATAAGTTCGCAAAAATTACAAGAAGAGATGTTTTTCCTGAAGTTTACAAAACTTTTGAACTGCTTGAACAAAGTAGTTTAGACTTAAAACTAAATGTAGTGGTGCAATCTGGTTTTAATACTGATGAAATTGTTGATTTTGTAAGATTGACCAAAGATAAGAATGTTGCAATACGTTTTATAGAAGAAATGCCTTTTAACGGAAAAGGGCAGCGTGAAATGAAAGAAAACTGGACTTTTAAAAAGATTTTAAACGAGATAAAAACCGAGTTTGATGTTACTGAAGTTCAATCAGAAAAATCATCAACCTCTAGAAATTACTCAATAGAAAATCATTTAGGAACTGTTGGTATTATTCCTGCATTTACAAGAACAATTTGCAACGATTGCAATCGAATTAGAATTACATCCACCGGAACTTTTAAAAATTGTCTGTTTGATGACGGTGTTTTTAATTTAAGAGATTTTATCAGAGAAGGCGCATCTAACGATGATTTAAAAGAACTTTTTTTATCGTTAGTAAAAGAAAAGCCAGAAAATGGTTTTATTGCAGAGGCAAATAGAAAAGATGGTGGTGCTTCGGAGAGTATGAGTACAATTGGAGGTTAGAAAGGTTTAAAAAATTACACATTTTCAAATGATTTCAGTAGAAAAAGCTTTACAAACCGTATTAAATTCAACCCAAAATTTCGGAGTTGAAGAAATTCCGTTTATAAAATCTTTTGGTAGAATTTTAAAAGAAGAAATTACTGCGGATAGAGATTTTCCACCGTTTAACAGAGTTTCTATGGATGGAATTGCAGTTGATTTCAACGAATTTAGTTCTCGACTTCGCTCAAACAAACAATTGAGTTTTAATATTGAAGGAATTCAGGCTGCAGGAAGTAAACAAATCACACTTAAAAATTCAGAGAATTGTATCGAAGTGATGACGGGTGCAGTTTTGCCAAATAACACAAATTCGGTAATTAGATACGAAGATGTAACTATTGAAAACGGAGTGGCAACCATCAATATTGATGCTATAAATGACGGTCAAAATATTCATATTAAAGGCAAAGACGGTGCAGTTGGCGATATTTTGATTCCTCAAAACACAAAAATATCAGCAGCAGAAATTGGTGTTTTAGCAACGGTTGGAAAATCGTTTGTAAAAGTTGCAAAACAACCAAAAGTAATGATTGTTTCTACAGGCGATGAATTGGTAGGAGTTGACGAAATTCCGTTAGAACATCAAATTAGAAGAAGTAATGTGTTCACTTTAGTTTCTTTGCTAGAAAGGTTGAATATTCCTTCCGAAACTGCACATATAACCGATGATAAGCAAGTTTTGAAGTCTAAAATAGAAAGTTATTTACAAGAATATGATGTATTGCTTTTTAGTGGCGCCGTTAGTAAAGGTAAATTTGATTTTTTGCCAGAAGTTTTAGACGAATTGGGTGTTGAAAAATTATTTCATACAGTTGCACAAAGACCAGGAAAACCTTTTTGGATGGGAACTACAAAAACGTGCACAGTATTTGCTTTTCCAGGAAATCCGATTTCTACTTTTGTAAATTGTTTGGCGTATTTTTATCCTTGGTATTACAAATCAGTAGGATTAGAATTAAATGAAGAAACAGCAATTTTAGGAGAAGATGTTACGTTTAAACCTAATTTAACCTATTTTTTACAAGTAAAATTAGAAAGAGAAAAAGGGTTTTTAACGGCGTTTCCAATTTTAGGAAATGGTTCAGGAGATTTAGCAAGTTTGGTAAAAACCGATGCTTTTATTCAGTTGCCGAGTGATAAAATTGAATTTAAAAAAGGAGAAGTTTATCCGATAGTAAGCTATCGCTAATTATTAGTTTTAAGTGCTTAGTTTTGAGTTTTTAGTACAAGAAAATGATTATGAAAGAAAGTATCGTTCAAAAAAAGAGTTTCGAATTTTCCTTCAAAATTATTGCTCTATACAAGCAATTACAACAAGAAAAAGAATTTGTAATATCAAATCAAATTTTGAGAAGTGGCACTTCAATTGGTGCAAATATTGAAGAGGCTTTAGCAGGACAAAGTAAAAGAGATTTTATTGCAAAAATGTCTATCTCTTAAAAAAGAAGCTAGAGAAACGAAATATTGGTTACGATTATTAAAAGAAAGTGATTTAACAAATATAGATGTGAATTCATTAATTTTGGACATTCACGAGTTAATTAGAATTTTAACTTTTATTGTTAAAACTTCGCAAACTAATTTAACTAAAAATTAAACATTTAAAACTAAAAACTATTTAAATGACTTTTACACATTTAAATTCTAAAGGAAATCCTAAAATGGTAAATGTTTCTGATAAGAAAATTACCAAAAGAACAGCAATTGCAAAAGCAACCATGTTTTTAGGAAAAGAGGTGATTGCTCATTTTACAAATGATGAGTTAATTACTAAAAAAGGACCTGTTTTTCAAACGGCAATCATTGCAGGAATTCAGGGTGTAAAAAAGACATCCGACTTAATACCAATGTGTCATCCTTTGTTGATTAATGGCGTTGATATTGATATTAAAATCATAGATTCAGAAAATGTAGAAGTGCTGTGCGAAGTTACTATTGAAGGGAAAACTGGCGTAGAAATGGAAGCGTTAACTGGCGCAAATATAACTTGTTTAACTATTTATGATATGTGTAAAAGTATCAGTCAGAAAATGATAATTAAAGAAGTGAAATTAGTAGAAAAAACAGGCGGAAAATCGGATATTAAAAATGGCTAAAACACACACAAAACATACAAATTTAGAAAGACGAAATAATGATAATTTTGCCCCAAATGAAATTGCAATTTTGGGCACAAACTGTGGAATTATTTCTGATGTAGTTCATAAAGTTTCTCAGAAACTATCTAATTATAAATTGGGGTATTTTGATGCTTCTCATGCTAAAGATGTGGAAGAAAATAAGTTGTCTGAATTCGTTTTTCATCACGAAGGTAATTTACAAATCACAACTTCTGGAAGCGTAAATAAGTTTCAGCAGCGTTTAGATTTTGCGCAGTTTGACTATGTTTTTATTAATGGAAATCATTATCAAGGAGCAAAACAAATTTTAATTTTAGACGAAGCGAAAGAAGCTTCCGTCTTAAAAAGATTAGAACAGTTAGATCGCATTCAGTTTGTTATAAAATTGACAAAAGACACTAACTATTTTGATTTTTTACTTGAAAAATATCCGCAGATAAAAAACATCACTTGTTATACAATTGATGAGGTTGATCAAATTTCAAACCACATTAACAATCTCATTCAAGAAAAAATTGCTCCTATAAAAGGCTTGGTTTTAGTAGGCGGAAAAAGTACAAGAATGGGCCAAGATAAATCTGAATTGAATTATTTTGGAAAACCTCAAAAGGAATTTGCCAAAGAATTGTTAGAAAATAATAAGTTAGAAACGTTTTATTCTGTTCGTAATACATCAGAAAAAGTAGCCGAAATTTCTGATAAATTTTTGAATTTAGGTCCTTTTGGCGGTATCTGTTCGGCGTTTCAAAAAGACCCGAATGCAGCTTGGTTTGTGCTGGCTACAGATGTTCCTTTTATAGATGATACCATTATTCAATTAGTTTTAAAACACAGAAACCCTAGTAAAGTTGCCACAGCAATTAAAGGGGAGAACAAGGAGTTTGTAGAGCCTTTAATTACGATTTACGAACCGAAAGCATATCCTATTTTGTTGCAATATTTAGCGCAAGGATATTCTTGTCCTAGAAAAGTGTTAATAAATTCTGATGTTGAAATTGTAGAAATTGACGATGATTTTATCAGAAATATAAATACTCCCGAAGAGTTTGAGGCGGTGATATCGTCATTACGAGGAACGAAGTAATCTGTTTAATTAATAATGAACGTAGAATGGAGAGATTGCTTCGTTCCTCGCAATGACAAAAAATGAAACCAACAAAAAATCAACTTTTTAAACGTCAAATTACTTTATCTGAAATTGGTGAAGTTGGGCAACAAAAACTACAAAATGCATCTGTTTTGGTTGTTGGCTGTGGCGGTTTAGGAGGTTTAATTGCTGTTTATTTAGCGGCAAGCGGAATTGGTAAAATCCATTTAATAGATTTTGACACCATTGATGTTACCAATTTACACAGACAAGTTTTTTATAGTTTAGAGGATGTAGGTAAATCAAAAGCAGAAGTTTTATCTCAATTTATAGTAAAAAGAGCACCGTTCACAGATATCAATTTTACCAACAAGCCAATTACAAAAGCAACTGTTTTTGAGTTGATTTCTGATGTGGATATTGTGGTTGATGGTACAGACTCGCTGCCAACAAAATATTTATTAAATGACGCTTGTGTCATCAAAAATAAGTCATTAGTGTATGGTTCTTTGTATAAATTTGATGGGTATGTGGCTACATTTAATGTGTTGCAAAAAGATGGAACTTATTCAGCAAATTTAAGAGATGCTTTTCCCGATTTCTCGACTTCGCTCGAAAGACAAGATATTCCCAATTGTGAAGAAGCAGGAACTTTAAATTCTATTGTGGGCATGATTGCAACGCAGCAAGTAAATGAAGTTTTAAAATTGATTACAGGAATTGGAACACCCTTAACAAACGAATTATTAATTTATAATTCGCTTCAAAATACGCAGCTAAAAATGAAATTAAAACCAACTGTTTTAAAAGATAAAATTGCTAAAATATTTAAAATTCAAACCTATGTCGATTTAGCTTGTGCTGGTCAAAACCCTGATTGGCAAATAGCTGCTAAAGAGTTAAAAGAGCAATTATTACATCAAACGGAGTTTAGAAACCTTGAAATTATTGCCGTTTTAAATGGTTTAAAATTGCCTTTTGAAGTGCAACAAACTATTCATATAAATCAATTTGATGCCAATAAAATTACAATTGATAAAAGTAAAACCTATGTAATGGTTTGTCAAAGAGGATTTAACAGTTATAAAGCTGTGGAAAAAATGAAAAAAAAATACCCTGATTTGAAAGTTTTAAGTTTAACTGGCGGAATTTCGAACTATAATTAATATTATTTTATGAACACTCCTTTAGAATTTTACACGCAGCAAAAAACTGAACTTGAGAATGAAGCTTCTTCTTTAAAAAAGAAATTAGTCAATTTTGGAATCTTAAGATTCACTGTTTTTTCTGCAACTTGCTTCTTAATCTATTTAAGTTTTAGTAATTTTATTCAGCTCTTTATAATTGCTGGTATCGGATTTTCGGTTTTCACTTTTTTGATATTGAAATACATCAAATTAAAAAGAGAAAAAGAGATTATTGAGGCAAAAATAAATATTAATATAACTGAAATTAAAGTTTTAAACAGCGTTTTTCATCAGTTAAAAACAGGAGAAGAATTTGTAAGTTCGGCACATTTTTATAGTAACGATATCGATTTGTTTGGTAAAGGTTCTTTCTTTCAGTTTATGAATAGAACTGCTACAATTGAGGGTAAAGAAGCTTTAGCAACTATTTTAACGGAGAATAAAACAACATTCATTTTAGAAAAACAAATTGCGATAAAAGAGCTTGCAGATAAGGTAAATTGGAGGCAGCATTTTTCTGCTTTGGCAAGTTTGGTTGTTGTTAAAAACACCTCAAAATCTATTGTAAACTGGATTGCAAATTACACTTCGATTCTATCGAAACATGCATCAAAAATTCAAGTTAGCTTTTCAATAATTTCCTTGTTTTTAGTTGGTCTTATTTCTTTCGGATTTATTTCTTTTGTTTTTTTAGTTATTTGGTTTTTTATCGGATTATTTATAGCAAGCAGATTCATAAAAAAAACACAACAAATTTACATAGAGACAGATAAGATTAGTGATACTTTTAGGCAATACCACGAATTGTTAACGGAGATTGAAAATCAAGAATTTACATCAGAAATATTAAAAGAAAAAAGAGAAATTATTAAAACGGAAGAGAAAAAAGCATCGACAGTTTTTAAAGAATTCTCTAAAATTTTGGACATTTTTGATCAAAGAAATAATGATGTTATTGCATTACTTGGCAACGGTTTATTTTTATTTGAAGTTTACAATGCTTGCAAAGTAGAAAAATGGATTTTAAACTATAAACACACGGTGCAGAAATGGTTTGAAGTTGTTGCTTTTTTCGATGCGCACAATTCGCTTGCTAATTTTAATTTTAATCACCCAAATTTTGTGTTTCCAGAAATTTCTGATGATCAAGGAGTTATAAAAGCTACTAATTTAGGCCATCCGTTATTAGCAGTTAGTAAAAGAATTGATAATAATTTTACTATTGATAACGAACAATTTTTTATTGTTACAGGTGCAAATATGGCAGGGAAAAGCACTTTTTTAAGAACAATTTCATTGTCTATTGTAATGGCAAACTGCGGATTACCTGTTTGTGCAGAAAGTTTTAAATACTCGCCAATAATGCTTATTACAAGTATGAGAACCTCGGATTCTCTAACGGAGGATGAATCTTATTTTTATTCAGAATTAAAACGTTTAAAGTATATTGTTGATCAAATTGAAACGGAAGATTATTTTATCATTTTAGATGAAATTTTAAAAGGAACAAATAGTAAAGACAAAGCAATTGGTTCTAAAAAGTTTGTAGAAAAATTAACAAAATCGAAATCCACAGGAATTATTGCAACGCATGATGTGAGTTTATGTGAGCTAGAGAACGAATTTTTAGACATTAAAAACTACTATTTTGATGCAGAAATTATAAATGATGAATTGTATTTTGATTATATCTTAAAAAATGGTGTTTGTAAAAACATGAATGCTTCTTTTTTATTAAAGAAAATGAAGATTGTTTAGTTCTTTTAAGAAAGAGAAAAGAGAATCTAGAAACAATACTAAAAGGAACCAAGATTACAAACCTATGTTTGCTATGCGCCTATGTGTTTTTTTTAACTCCATAGAAAATAGATTTCTTAGAAATTTATGGATAAGTTAAATTGTACCAAGTTAAAGAACATGCATTTTCATGAAGAGTGTTTTTTCTTCAGAAATTAAAGAGGCTTTTTCCACTCCAAAGTTTCAATCAAACGTAAAATATCTTCTTTTATATAAGAAACTGCTGGTAAAATAGAATCGTAGTTGGGTTTTACGTAAAAATATAAAGAACCTTTTATAAAGTTATTTGTGCTATCTGTAACATGAAATTGTATGTGAGAAGCTGCATTACCAGTAATTTCATATAAACTCCCGAAAATTCGTCTTTTAGGGTTTACAAAGTCTTTTGGTATAATTTGCTCTGCTTTTACAGCGTGTTTAAAAACAAGCTTTTCTGCTTCTGTTAAAAGCTCAGTTAAATTATTTTCTACAGGTCTGTAGGTAATGTCGATCGATGCTTTTAGGTTTGGATATTCAATTTTTAACCAATTATTTTTATCATCAATAATTGTGGTGTTTTTTAGAACATCAAAAGTATAAGGTCTTTTTAATGCTAGCTTAGTATATTCTTTTTTAGGATATTCTAAACTTAAATATGCCTTTGGTTTTGGTAAAACAGCCGTATTACAAGCAATAAAAATAAGTGAAATTAAGAATAGAAAAAAGTTACGCATTTCTGGTTGCTTTTACTTGTTTAATGCGTTTTTTATCTAACGCTTCAATAGTAAACGTATAATTCTTGAAGAATATTTTTTCTCCTTTTTTAGGGAATTTACCAGAAACCTCTAATATAAAGCCTGCAATCGTTTCACTTTCGCCTTTTTCTTGTTCAAAAATTTCTTCGTCCTCATCATCTAAAACTCTACAAAAGTCTTTAATGCTTGTTTTGCCTTCAAAAATGTAATTATTTTCGTCAATTCTAGAATACGCTAAATCTTCATCATCAAATTCATCGTTAATGTCTCCTACAATCTCTTCAATAACGTCTTCTAAGGTAACTAAGCCGCTTGTGCCTCCATATTCATCAACAACAATTGCTAAATGGTTTTTACGCGCTCTAAAGTTATCTAGTAAGTCGTCTAATTTCTTGTTTTCTGGCACAAAAAAAGCTTCACGTACTAAACTTTGCCATTTAAAATCTTTTTTATTTAAGTGTGCCAACAAGTCTTTTGCAAACAAAACGCCTATAATATTATCTATATTATCTTTATAAACTGGGTTTCTAGAATACCCGTTTTCTAAAATTTTATTTAGAACATTTTCATACGTTTCTGTATCCGAAAGCGCAAAAAGATCTATTCTAGGCTTCATTATTTGAACCGTTTCTGTGTTCCCAAAATTCACAATTCCTTGTAAAATTTTTTGTTCATCTTTGGTAGTTGCTCCGTCTGATGTTAGCTCTAAAGCTTGCGATAAAGTTTCTACAGAAAAATTGGTATTTTTACTCCCTAATTTTTTTTCAATAAATTTTGTTAACGAAATTAAAGGCATGCTAAAAGGAGTTAGCAAAACATTTATCACCAATATAAACTTCGCCATTTTTTTAGAAAACGGAAGCGCATTTCTAGAGGCATATACTTTTGGTAAAACCTCACCAAATAAGAGAATTAAGAAGGTAACTAAAATAACTTCTATTAAAAAACGAACCGGAATTAAAAAATAATGTAGATTTAATTCGTAATTGAAATCACCAAAAACGGTGTCTGCAATTGAAGCAAATAACAAAACAATTAAAATGTTTATAAAGTTATTTGTTATTAGAATTGCGGCTAATAATTTTCTAGGTCTTTCTAGTAATTTTACAATAATATTTTCTTCTTTTCCGTCATTAGAAAGTTCGTTTAAATCTTTTTGAGAAAGTGAAAAAAAGGCAACTTCTGTTCCGGATATAACTGCGGAACTTGCTAATAAAACAATTAAAACAATAAAGTTAATTGCTGTTAAAAAATTAATTGAAGTAAATAATAAAAATAATGGTTCAGGATCTGGGTCCAAGTTTTAAAGTTTTAAAATTAAAATGGTAAATCGTCTTTTTTATCTGGTGTAACAGCTTTTTTATCTGCTGTAGTTTGCTGTTTTTGTTGCGGAATATTTGTGGTTTCAAGACTCTTTTTAGTTGTTAAAAAAGTCATTTCATTTACATGAACTTCTGTTGAGTAGCGTTTAACACCATCTTGCTCCCACTGTTTATTTTTAAGTTTTCCTTCTAAATACACTTTATCGCCTCTAGATAAATATTTTTCGCAAATTTCTGCTAATTTATTTCGAACAACAATATTGTGCCAATCTGTATTTATAATTTTTTCTCCCGTTTGTTTGCTGGTGTAACTTTCACTAGTGGCAATAGGAAATCTTCCAACAGAATTGCCTCCTTCAAAATAATGCATTTTTACATCATCACCTAAATTACCAATTAAAATTACCTTGTTTACGGTGCTTGCCATCGCTTTTTTATTTACAGTTCAAATGTACTAAAAATATCAATTACTTTAAGACTCAAATTCTTCAATAAAATTAGCAATTAAAACAGGAACCGGATATTTTTTAATGTCTATCCAGTTTATTTTTGCTTTGGATGAAGTTACCGTTTCTACAATCCAAAACTGTGTATATAAATGTTGATGCGATAATTTATGAACAATTTCTTTTGTATTAAAAAGTGAGATAGTGGTTTCGTTACGAAATAAACTAACGAATTTTTCTGATGAAATAATTTCCTCTTTGTTGATGTTCTTCTCGCTCTCAATCAATGGAAATTGATACAAACCTTGCCAAATTCCTTTTCCTTTTCTTTCTGATAAAATTGTTTTATTATCATCCGTTTTTATTACAAGAAAATTAAAATATCTATTTCTAACCTTAACTTTTTTGTCTTTTACAGGCAACTCTTTGGTTAATTTTTTTTCTAAAGCCACGCAACTATCTGCAAACGGACATGTTTCACAAAGCGGATTTTGAGGCTTGCAATGAAGCGCACCAAAATCCATTAATGCTTGATTGTGAGTTCCTGGTTTTGATTCGTCAAGCAAGGTTTGTGCTAAAATTTTAAATTCTTTAATTCCTGCGGATGAATTTATAGCGGTTTTAATACCAAAATATCTTGATAAAACGCGGTAAACGTTGCCATCTACAACAGCCGTTGGCTCATCAAAACAAATAGACGCAATTGCAGAAGCGGTGTAATCTCCAATTCCTTTTAGCTTAATTATTTCTTTATAAGTTGATGGAAATTGGCCATTTAGCTCATTTGCAATTTGTTTTGCTGTAAAATGTAGGTTTCTTGCCCGAGAATAATATCCTAGACCTTGCCACATTTTTAAAACGGTGCTTTCATCCGCCTTGGCGAGGTCAAAAACAGTTGGAAAACTAGCTGTAAATTTTAAATAATAAGAGATTCCTTGAGCAACTCTTGTTTGTTGCAGCATAATTTCGCTTAGCCAAATAAAATAAGGATTCTTAGATTTACGCCAAGGCAATTCCCTGTTGTTTTGTAACTGCCAGTAAACTAAAGTGTTAGAAAATTTCATGAATAAAAAATAGAATTGCAATATTACATTTTAAAATTAAGATAAAATTAAGTGTATATCTTTTTGGAATTGATTAATTATCATATATTTGCATCCGCATTTTTGAAAGTAATTTAACAAAAAAATAGTAAAAATAGAATCATGACGAAAGCAGATATCGTATCAAAAATTTCAGACAAATCTGGTATAGAAAAGACAGATGTTTTAGCAACTGTTGAGGCATTTATGACTGAGGTAAAGGGTGCATTAGAAAATGGTGACAACGTTTATTTAAGAGGTTTTGGTAGTTTTATAATCAAAACAAGAGCAGAAAAGACTGGTAGAAATATTTCAAAGAATACAACTATCAAAATTCCGGCTCACAATATTCCAGCTTTTAAACCAGCTAAGACTTTTACAGAAGGAGTAAAAAATAAAGTAGCGGTAAAGTAACACAATATTAATCAAAACCTTAAGGGTTTAAAAAACATCTGAACATTATGCCAAGTGGTAAAAAAAGAAAGAGAGCAAAAATCTCTACACACAAAAGAAAGAAAAGAGCTAGAGCAAACAGACACAAGAAAAAGTAAGCATTCGCTTACTTTTTCGTTTGTTGTTTAGCCAAAAAAAAACAAAAAAGTTCATTGACATCGAGGTTTAATTAACCTCACTGGTATTGCAAATACCTGACAATAGTAAACCATCTACACAATGAAGTGTAGTGTTAAAACCATTTCAGAATGAAAACAGAATTAATAATTCGTTCAAATTCATCTGATATTGATTTTGCCTTATTAAGAGATGGAAAACTTATTGAATTGAATAATGAAACAACTGGAAACAAATTTTCTGTTGGCGATATTTTTTTAGCCAAAATAGGAAAAGTGTTAACAGGTTTAAACGCAGCCTTTGTAAATGTAGGATACCCAAAAGATGGGTTTTTACATTATCACGATTTGGGCGCGCAAGTAAATTCATTAAATTCGTTCCTTAAGAAAGTAAGCACAGGTAAGTACAAAGAATTCACTTTAAAGAATTTCCGAAAGGAAGAAGACATTAACAAAGACGGTAGTATTAACAATGCACTAAAAACAGGACAAAACCTATTAGTGCAAATTGTAAAAGAACCAATTTCTACAAAGGGCCCAAGATTAAGCTCTGAGCTTTCTATAGCTGGTAGATTTTTGGTTTTAGTTCCTTTTTCTAACAGAGTTTCTGTTTCACAAAAAATAGAAGACCCAGAAGAAAAAGAACGTTTAAAAAGACTAGCAAAAAGCATAAAACCAAAAGGTTTTGGCGTTATTTTAAGAACTGTTGCCGAAGGTAAAAAGGTAGCAGAATTAGATAAAGATTTGCAAAACTCATTAGAACGTTGGAAAACGATGTGTAAAAGTATACCAAACACTAACACACCAACTAAGATATTAAGTGAGTTAAATAGAGCATCTTCTATTTTAAGAGATGTTATGAATGAAACTTTTACAAACATAGTAACTAATGACGAAACTTTGAAAGTAGAAATTAAAGAATACTTGCAAGAAATTTATCCTGAAAAGGAGAAAATTGTAAAGTTGCACAAGTCCGAAACTCCTATTTTTGAAAAATACGGAATAGAGAGACAAATTAAAACTTCGTTTGGAAAAACAGTTTCTATGAGTAAAGGTGCGTATCTAGTTATAGAACACACAGAAGCTTTACACGTTATTGATGTAAATAGCGGAAATCGTTCTAATAAAGCGGGCTCTCAAGAAGAGACTGCATTAGAAGTAAATTTAATTGCAGCAGCAGAAGTAGCACGTCAATTACAATTGCGTGATATGGGAGGGATTATTGTAGTTGATTTTATAGATATGCATAAAGTTGAAAACAGAAATAAACTGTTTCAATATTTAAAAGAACAAATGTCTTTTGATAGAACAAAACACAAAATATTACCTCCAAGTAAATTTGGATTGGTACAAATTACAAGACAAAGGGTTAGACCAGAGTTAAGTATAAAAACTACCGAAGCCGACCCAAATATAAATGGACAAGTAGAAGCTCCAATAGTTTTATTAGACAAAATAGAATCGGATTTAGAGAAATTTATTTTAAATTCTAGTAATAAATCAACCAATAAAAAGATACAATTACACATTCATCCTTTTATTGCATCTTATTTAACCAAAGGAGTAAACTCAATTCGTTTTAAATGGTATTTAAAACACAAAAAGTGGATTACAATTGTACCTAGAGATGCTTACACATACTTACATTATAAATTTCAATCTTCTAAAGAATAATTTAGACCGTAACTAAGGCAATAATTTTTTATCAAAAAACCCCGTAACTTAAAAGTTGCGGGGTTTTGTGCTTTATAAAGTTTTTTTGCTCGATTTTTTCACATTTAGAAAGTTAAATAAAACTTTAATTTTCTAAATTTTAGTCTAAACTTGTCTAAAACTATTTCTTTACTTTAATCAAATACATATAAACAGGATAATGGTCAGAGTATCCGCCAGTGTAACCACCATTAGAAAAACTTCTAAATGGATATCCTTTGTATTGCCCTTTTCTAATTGTTAAAAAACGTTTGTTAAAAACCATGGCTTTAAACATTTTATAGGTCGAGAAATCTTTTTCGCCTTTGTCTAGCAAAGATTCAGAAATTAATATCTGATCAAACAAATTAATATTATCTCTGTAGCCTAAAGTATTAAAGCCTTTTCTAAACATTTCTTCATACGGATTGTAAATATCTAATTTACCAACGTCATTTTTTTCGCTTTTCGTTTTTAAAACTTCTTTAAAACTAGCATTTGTTGGGTCGTCATTAAAATCGCCCATAGTAAGAATCTTTGCATCAGAATCTTTTTCTCTAATTTGTGCAATAATTTTGGTATTTTGATATGCCGCTTTTTCACGTAAAGGCCTACTTTTTGCTTCACCACCACTTCTAGAAGGCCAATGATTTACAATTATGTGAATTAATTCATCATCTAAATAACCAGAAACTAGTAATTGATCTCTTGTAAAAACTTTAAAATTGTCTCTATAAATATTCGGATTAAAAACTTCGTGAAAAACAGGTTTAAAATATTTTTTTTGATATAATAAAGCTACGTCAATACCACGTTTGTCTGGAGAATCGTAATGAATAATTCCGTATTCTTTTTTTACTAAATGTTTAGATTTTACCAAATCTTCTAAAACACCAAGGTTTTCTACTTCGGAAACTCCAATTATTGCCGGACTTGTATTTGCCATATCTGCACCAATTTGCGCAATTGTGTTACCAAGTTTGTCAATTTTATCCCAATAAACTTTAGATCTATTTGCTTTTAGTTCCATAATTGGGCTTGCTTCATCATTTATAGTAACATCATTTATGGTGTCAAATAAATTTTCTAAGTTATAAAAAGCAATAGTTCTAATATGGTATTTTTTCTCTTTACTTTGAGAAGAAACAGTCCAAATCATTAGTAATGAGAAGGTAATAAATGTAAATAATTTTTTCATAGCTTTTAATTTTTGATGCAAACTTGGGTGGTAAATCAACATTTAAACGTTAAAAATTTTATTTTTTAATCCGTAATTACGGAAACCCGTTACGTTTTATCAGTTCTTGTTTCTAAATTTATGAAAAATTTTATGAAAAAGTTTATTCTAACACAACTTCTATTCTTGTTTTTTATAACAGCAATAGTTGCGCAGAATAGTGTAAAAGGAATTATTGTAGAAAGATATTCAGATAAACCGCTTCAAAATGTTGTGGTTAGTGTTTTAAATTCAACTTTAACTAAAACGACTAACATAGACGGCACATTTATAATTAAGAACATTCAAAATGGTTCTTATATTTTAGAAATTAAATTAATTGGTTATGAAACCCAACGTTTTCCTGTAGTACTTTCTGGTAAAACAATTGATTTAGGACAAATTGTATTGTACAAAGTCATGATTGAAGAACAAGATTTAAGCTTGATAACAATTACAGATGATGAACTAAACGACGATGCCAGTGCTGCCGATAATATTTCTGGTCTTTTACAGGCTTCAAAAGATATCTTTTTACGAACAGCAGCTTTCGAATTTAGTTCTTCATTTTTTAGAGTAAAAGGATTAGATTCTGGGAATGGTAAAGTTCTGATTAACGGAATTGAGATGAATAAAATTTACGACGGTAGAGCACAGTGGAGCAATTGGGGCGGATTAAATGATGTGCTAAGAAATCAGGAATTTAGCAATGGTTTAGCACCTTCGGATTTTACTTTTGGCGGAGTTCTTGGTTCTACAAATATGGATACCAGAGCTTCACAACAAAGACCAGGAACAAGAATTTATTATTCCTCATCTAACAGAAGTTATGAACACAGAGTAATGGCAACGCATACTACAGATATTTCTAAAAGTGGTTGGTCTATAACTTTTTCTGCGAGTAGAAGAGCTGGAAACGAAGGTTTTAATCAAGGTACACCTTATAATGCATATTCGTTATTTGCATCCGTAGAAAAGAAAATTAACGATAAACACAGTATTAATTTTACAGGAATTTTTACACCAAATAGAAGAGGTAAATCATCGCCAAACACGCAAGAAGTTTTCGATTTAAAAGGAATTGAATACAATGAATATTGGGGTAATTTGAATGATAAAAAAATAAATTCTAGAATTAAAGAAGTAGTAGAACCCATTTTAATGCTAAATCATTACTGGGATCTTTCGGAAAACACTACTTTACAAACGAATGTATCGTATCAGTTTGGTAAAATAGGAAATAGTCGGTTAGATTTTAATGGTGGCTCCAATCCAAGTCCTACCTATTATCAAACATTACCAAGTTACTTTTTAAGAAATAACGATTTAGCTGGCGCTTATACTGCACAAGAAAATTTTGTAAAAAATGGGCAATTAGACTGGAACCGTATTTTTGATGCAAACACAACAAATGCAAGCATCGGGTTAAATAATGCTTATGTTTTGTACGAAGATAGAAATGAAGACAAACAAGTAACGATAAATACGATATACAATTCGAACATAAACAAAAATATTTCTATAAACGGAAAAGTAGAATACAAGCGTTTACGTTCTCAAAACTTTGCCCAAGTTCTCGATTTATTAGGCGGAACAGGTTATTTGGATATTAATAATTTTGCAGATTCAGAAATGCAAATGCAAAATGATGTGTTATACCCGAATAGAGTAGTTGGCATTGGTGATAAATTTAGATACAATTTTAATTTAAGTTCAGATTTTTTAAATGCCTTTTTACAAGCACAATTTAAGTACAATAAAGTAGATTTTTATGCTGCAGTAAATGCTTCTCAAATAACAAATCAAAGAGAAGGTTTGTATCAAAATGGGCGTTTTGAAAATAATTCTTTAGGTGAATCTGATGCATTAAATTTTATCAATTATGGTGTAAAAGCAGGTGCAACCTATAAAATAAATGGTCGTAATTTAATAGATGCAAATGTTGCCTATGTAACGCAATCGCCAACCATTAGAAACTCATTTTCTAATTCTAGAGAAAATAATAATAGTGTTGATAATTTAAAAAGTGAACTAGTATTTTCTACAGATGTAAGTTATATTTATAGAGGTTCAATAATTACTTCTAGGCTTACGGGTTATTATACCTCAATAAAAGATGCCACAGAAATCTCTTTTTATTTTGCGGATGGAGTTGGCGGTGATAATACCGCTTTTGTTCAAGAAATTTTATCAGGTATAGAAAAGAAACATTTGGGACTAGAATTTGGGATGGAAGCACAAGTTACATCTACCATAAAATTAAAAGGAGCTGCTTCTATTGGTAGTTTTACCTATGCAAATAATCCTGATTTATATCTTACTTCTGATGTTACGAATGACGGAATTTTTGATGAAAATGGACGCTCAGGAGATTATACATCCAATTTAAAAAATTATAGAATTGCAGCTGGTCCGCAAACCGCATATTCTATCGGTTTTGAATATAGAGATCCCAATTATTGGTGGGTTGGGGCAACGGCAAACTTTTTTAGCAACACTTTTATAGACATTGCGCCGTTAACAAGGTCCAGCAATTTTTACACAGATGCAGATGGTTTAACCTTTCCAGATTATGATTTAGAGGTTGCAAGCGAATTATTACAACAAGAAAAATTTGAAAATTATAAGGTTATAAACCTTGTTGGAGGTAAATCTTGGAAAATAGCTGGGTATTATATTAGCGTATTTGCAACGGTAAATAATTTGTTAAATACCGAGTATAAATCTGGCGGATTTGAGCAAGGGAGAAATGCAAACTACAACGAATTAAGAACAGATAAATCTTTAGAAAAACCTGTTTTTGGTAATAAATATTGGTATGGTAGAGGCACAACTTACTACATGAATGCAACTATTAGTTTTTAAAAAATAAATAAATGAATATGAAAAAATATAAAACAATCAACCTGTTACTCGCTTTATGTGTAAGTATCTTTTTTACAGCTTGCGTAGACGATAATAATTTTAAAGTTCCGCAGAATTTAGGCGTTGAAGAAAACCTAAAATTAAATTCACTTTTAGATAGTGTTCAAAATAATCAGCTAGAATTAAAATCCATAAAAGATTTAAAAAGTTTATATATTTCAGGAAATGATCCTGTAAAAATAGTTTCTGATATTATTGTAAAAGGATATGTTATTTCTTCGGATGCAAAAGGGAATTATTTTAGAGAATTTTATATGCAAGATGCTCCAGAAAATCCAACTGCAGGAATTAAAATAACCATTAATTTAAACAATAGTTACAATAAATTTAACTTTGGAAGAGAAATTTATATTCGCTTAAAAGGTTTGTATATTGGAGAAACAAATTCTGGCGATGGTGTAGTTTCTATTGGCGGTAAAGTTAGTGCAACAGATCAAAAAGAAGTACAAAGTGTATCTTCAAGACAAATTGATACTCATTTTTTTCGTTCAGAAAACACAGAAATAATTATACCAAAGAAAGTTTTTCTAGCAAGTTTAAATGCATCTGATATTGGCACATTTATAACTGTAAATAAAGTTATTTTTCCTTCTAATTTATCAGGAAAAGCGTTTGTAGACCCAACAGAAGATTTTGATACACAACGAAAAATACAAACTTGTCAAACAGTAGGTTACGCAGATTTATTAATTGAAACTAGTTCGTTTGCAAGTTTCGCAAATGAAGCTTTGCCAATGGGCGGTGGCACTATAAATGCGGTTGTTTCTAAAGATTATAATGGTAATTTTTTGGTATTGGTTTTAAATTCTACGGATGATGTTCAAATGATTGGTGAACGATGTGTAACGCGGTCTGAAGCCGATTTTAAAACAGTTTTATTAACAGAAGATTTTGAGACATTATCTGGGGAAATAAAAATTACAGGTTGGCAAAATTATAGAGAAGAAGGTACAAAATCTTGGCGATCTTACTCAGATACTTATTCGCAAAGTAAAGCAGCAAGAATAGGTTCTAAAAACTCTAATGATGCTAGCACAATTACTTGGTTAATTACAAAAGGAGTGGATTTAGAAACAACTTTAGAAGAGTTTTTGTCGTTTGAAACCTCTAATAGCTTTGCAAACGGAAGTAATTTAGAAGTGCTAATTTCTGCAAACTGGGATGGAACAGCAACAAACATAACTTTAGCAAAATGGGATGTTTTACCCGCAAAAATAGTTTCTGATGGCGAGGGTTTTAAAAACTGGATTCACTCTACATATGTAAATTTATCTAAGTATTCTGGCACAGTGTTTATCGCCTTTAAATATACAGGAACTGGTAATGTTAATTTTGATGGAACGTATGAATTAGATAATATCACTATTATTGCAAAATAATATTCTTATCAAATGAAAAAAATAGAACACATTGGTATTGCTGTAAAAGATCTTGAAGTTTCAAATAAATTGTTTGCATCCTTATTTGGTGAAAAACACTATAAAGAAGAAGAAGTGGTATCCGAAGGTGTAAAAACTTCTTTTTTTAAAAGCGGACCAAATAAAATTGAATTGCTTCAAGCTACAAACCCAGAGAGTCCAATTGCTAAGTTTTTAGAGAAAAAAGGAGAAGGAATTCATCATATTGCTTTTGCGGTTGATGATATAAAATCAGAAATAAAAAGACTGCAAAGTGAGGGTTTTATTGTTTTAAATGAAATTCCTAAAAAAGGAGCAGACAATAAATTAGTAGTTTTTTTGCATCCAAAAACAACCAATGGTGTTTTAATAGAATTATGCCAAGAAATAGTTGATACCAATTAGATTTTATAATGTTTAACGAACATACGTTAAAATACTGCAAACAGTTACTGTCAACTGATTACTAATTATTATCTTGCAGCGATTTTTAAAAGCAAAAATAATGTCATCTAAGTTTGATTCTTATCATAAAAGACGGTTACAATCTTCTTACATTTCTGTTGTAATAAGCATTGCTTTGGTACTTTTTATGGTAGGTTTTCTAGGTTTGATACTTTTAAAATCTACAAAAGTTGCCAACCATGTTAAAGAAAAAGTAGCAATTACACTCTTTATAAAAGACCAAGTGTCTCAAAATCAAATAAAAACATTTACAGAATCTCTTTTAGAAGAAGAGTTTACTAAAAGTGCAGTGTACACAAGTAAAGAGGAGGCCGCAGAAAAATATAGTGAAGAAATTGGCGAAGATTTCTTGCAGTTTCTAGGAGAAAATCCGCTTAAAAACGGAGTTGATATCTACCTAAAAGCAGATTTTGTAACTCCAGAAAAAATGCAAGAATTAGAAACACGTTTTCTAGAAAATGCTTTTGTTGCAGATGTTTCTTATGACAAACCTTTAATTAATTTATTAACCAAAAATATTAAAAGAATTAGTTTTTGGTTATTAGTTTGTAGCAGCTTTTTTGGTTTGGTAGCAATGATTTTAATTAATAGCTCTATAAGATTGTCTATATATTCTAAACGTTTTAACATAAAAACCATGCAAATGGTGGGTGCAACAAAAGGTTTTATTAGAAAGCCATTTATTTTACGTAGTATTAAATTAGGATTTTTTGGTGCTTTTTTAGCCTTAATTGGCTTAGCTTTTGTAGTTTATTATGTAGATAAATACATACCTAGTTTAGAACTTTTAAAAGATTACCTTACTTTAGGGTATTTAGTTAGTGGTGTGTTTTTAACTGCATTTATTATTACTTGGTTTAGTACCTTTTTCGCTACACAGCGTTTTTTAAATTTACAAACAGACGAACTTCATTATTAAAATCATGCAAGAAGAAAACATACAAGAAAAAGAGTTTTTATTTGGCAAAAAAAATTATATCATTATGTTAATCGGTATTGTTTTTATAGCCTTAGGATTTATTTTTATGGCTGGTGGTGGAAGTGATAATCCAGAAGTTTTTAATGAAGAAATATACAACTGGCAAAGAATTCGTTTAGCGCCAACCTTAGTAATTATAGGATTGGCAATAGAGTTTTATGCAATATTTGTAAATCCAAGAAAATAAGTTATGGATATTTTAGAAGCAATTATTCTTGGTGTAATTCAAGGATTAACAGAGTTTTTACCCGTATCTTCTAGTGGTCATTTAGAATTGGCAAAAGCAATCTTAGGCGACACTTCTGTGCCAGAAGAAAGTTTGACATTTACTGTAGTTTTACATTTTGCAACTGCATTAAGCACCCTAGTAATCTTTAGAAAAGAAGTTCTAGAAATTTTTAAAGGATTGTTTCAATTTAAATGGAATGAGGAATTTAAATTCTCTTTAAAAATTATTATTTCTATGATTCCTGCAGTAATTGTAGGGTTACTTTTTGAAAAAGAATTAGAATCTTTTTTTGGAGGAAAAATATTATTGGTGGGTTGTATGTTATTGTTAACAGCTTTGTTATTATTATTGGCAGACAAAGCAAAAAACACCGACAAGAAAGTTTCATTTTGGAACGCTGTTTTAATTGGTGTTTCGCAAGCAATAGCAATGTTGCCAGGAATTTCTAGGTCTGGCGCAACAATTTCGACATCTGTTTTATTAGGAGTTGACAGAACAAAAGCTGCAAAATTCTCTTTTTTAATGGTGGTTCCGTTGATTTTTGGAAAAATAGGAAAAGACGTTTTAAGTGGAGATTTAAACCTTCACTCATCAGATATGATTCCTGTTACAGCAGGTTTTATCGCTGCTTTTTTAGCAGGTTTATTAGCTTGTAAATGGATGATTTCGTTAGTGAAGAAAAGCAAACTTTCTTACTTTGCAATTTACTGTGCAATTGTAGGAACTATTGCAATTGGTTACGCTCTTTTAACTTAATAATACACTAAATTCAGCATAAATGACTGAAGACGATTTTAAAAATGGTCAAGTTTTATTGATTGATAAACCTTTAAATTGGACTTCTTTTCAAGTTGTTAATAAACTTCGTTGGGAAATAAAACAACGGTTCAATATTAAAAACATTAAGGTTGGTCATGCAGGTACTTTAGATCCTTTAGCAACTGGTTTATTGATTATTTGTACAGGCAAACAAACTAAAGAAATTAATATTTATCAAGGTCAGGTTAAAGAATACACAGGCACAATTACTTTAGGAGGAACCACGCCAAGCTACGATTTAGAAACAGAAATCGACGAGACTTTTTCAATAGACCATATTTCTGATGATTTATTAAAAGAAACTACAAAACAATTTATTGGTGATATTCAGCAAAAGCCACCCATTTTTTCAGCAATTAAAAAAGATGGAAAACGTTTGTATGAGTTAGCAAGAAAGGGAGAGACTACAGAGATTAAGGCAAGAACGGTAACCATATCCCAATTTGAAATAACAAATATTAATTTACCTAATGTAGATTTTAAAGTCACTTGTAGTAAGGGTACTTACATTCGTTCTTTAGCTTTTGATTTTGGAAACGCACTAAATTCTGGTGCTCATTTATCAGCCTTAAGAAGAACAAAAATTGGGAGTTTTTCTGTTGATAAAGGTTTTTCGGTTGATGAGTTTATTGAAAATATAAAATCAAATTAATTTTTTTAATCACATTAACACTAAACTTTGATGGTCAAGATAGGTTTTAAAGCTTTTTTTGATAATTTCTTAGTAACACTTGCAGAAAATAAATGAGATAGTCCACTTCTTCCATTTGTGCTTAAAGAAATTAAATCTGCGTTAATCTCTTTCGAGAAATTTAAAATTCCTTTTTCGATAGAAACATCATTATAAATATTAATAGAATGCTTTGGTAGTTTGAAATCCTTAATAAATTCTTTAATTTTTAATTGAGCGCTTTGAGTACTTTCAAAATTGGAGGCCGTATTTACTTTTAATAGATGTATTTTACTGTTAAATTGGTTTGCAAAATCAAGAAATTTTCTAAAAACTTCTTTCTTATCCTCATTTTTAAAACTTGAAGCAAAAACTAAATTCTTCATTTTAAACTTTTTACTGTCTTTTTTTACAACAATAACTGGTCTTATAGAAGTTCTTACAACTTTTTCTGTATTAGAGCCAATTAGTATTTCTTCAAAATTAGAGAGGCCTTTAGAGCCCATAATTATAATATCAGCATTAATTTTTTCTGCATATTTTAGAATTCCTTGGTGTGGGTTTTGAAACCGTATTGAATAATAAACTTCTGTTGTTTTAGAGAAGAAATTTTCTTTAAATTCAAGAATTTTTTCTTTCACTTTTCTGAGGTATAGCATACTTTCGGGGATGCTGTAATTACTTCTTGAACCCATATCTATGGCGCCTGTTGGTAAATCTATCATATGTAATAGATATACAATACTACCTGTTTTTTCGGCAATTTTTGCTGCCATTTTTGATGCGTATTCAGATTTTTCAGAAAAATCTATTGGGACTAAAATTTTTTTCATCTTGTTTAAATTTAAATTAGAAAATCATGATTTTAAAGGTATTAAAAATATTTGAATGTAACTCTATTTGGTAAATCATAAACATTTAGTATCTTTGCACCGAAAATCATAATAAATGACGAAATGAAGGGGACTAAAAGTCCCCTCTTTTTATACTTTATTTTAAGGTTTATATGGATCAGAAACAGATAAAAGATTTAATTGACGAGGCTTTAGCACTAAATGAATCATTGTATTTAGTAGATGTATCAATCTCTACTAATAACAAAATTCAGATTGTTGTTGATGGCGATAATGGCGTTGCTCTAAGCGAGTGTATTAGAATAAGTAGAGCTGTTGATAATAGTTTAGATAGAGAAACGGAAGATTTCTCGTTAGAAGTTTCAACACCAGACATTGTACATCCGTTAAAATTAAAAAGACAGTATATTAAAAACATCAACAGGATATTAAAAGTAAAGACTGATGATGATGAAATTGAAGGGACTTTACAAGAAGCAGATGATGATAAGATTGTTTTAACTTGGAAGGCCAGAGAAGCAAAACCGTTGGGTAAAGGGAAAGTTACAGTTCAAAAAACGGTAACTATTGAGTATAAAGATATTAAAGAAGCAAGAGTAAAAATTTTATTTTAAGCAAAAAACTTAATGGAAAATATAGCATTAATCGATTCGTTTTCAGAATTTAAAGATAATAAGAGTATAGACAGAGTAACATTGATGTCTATTTTAGAAGAAGTATTTAGAGCCGCATTAAAACGTAAGTTTGGTTCTGATGATAATTTTGATATTATTATTAACCCTGATAAAGGAGATTTAGAAATTTGGAGAAATAGAGTTGTTGTTGCAGATGGTTTTTCTGAAGATGACAATGAAGAAATAGAATTAGCTGAAGCTAGATTGATTGAGCCAGATTTTGAAATTGGTGAGGATGTTTCTGAAGAAGTGAAATTAATTGATCTAGGAAGAAGAGCTATTTTAGCTTTACGCCAAAATTTAATTTCAAAAATATATGAACACGACAGTACAAATATCTTTAAACAATTTAAAGATTTAGAAGGAGAGTTATATACTGCAGAAGTACATCACATTCGTCATAATGCAATTATTTTATTAGATGATGATGGTAACGAAATTGTATTGCCTAAAAGTGAGCAAATTCGTTCAGACTTCTTTAGAAAAGGAGATTCTGTTAGAGGCGTTATTAAAACAGTAGAATTAAGAGGTAATAAGCCAGCAATTATATTGTCTAGAACGTCACCAGCATTTTTAAATAAATTGTTTGAACAAGAAATTCCGGAAGTTTTTGATGGTTTAATTACTGTTGAAGGTGTTGCTAGAATTCCAGGTGAAAAAGCAAAAGTAGCGGTAGATTCTTATGATGATAGAATAGATCCTGTTGGAGCTTGTGTAGGTGTTAAGGGGTCAAGAATACACGGTATTGTTCGCGAACTAGGTAATGAAAACATAGATGTTATTAACTATACTAAAAACGAACAATTATATATTTCTAGAGCTTTGAGTCCTGCAAAAGTGACATCAATGGAAATAGAGATGTATGATGAACCTAGAAATGGTAAAAAAGGACGTGTAAGTGTTCTTTTAAAGCCAGAAGAGGTTTCTAAAGCAATTGGTAGAGGTGGTGTAAACATACGTTTAGCAAGTGAATTAACAGGTTATGAAATTGATGTTAAGAGAGAAGGTTTAGAAGAGGAAGATGTTGAGTTAACAGAGTTCATGGACGAGATTGAAGATTGGGTTATTACAGAATTTAAAAAGATTGGTTTAGATACGGCAAGAAGCGTATTAGAAGCTAGTGTAGAAGAACTTGTAAAAAGAACCGATCTAGAAGAAGAAACGATATTAGATGTTCAAAGAATCCTTAAAGAAGAATTCGAAGAGTAATCGATTATAATAAAATTAAAGTAAAAAGCATATTTTTACAGAATTAAAGGCTAAAAAATAATATATGTCTGAAGGCAAAACAATGAGGCTTAATAAAGTTTTAAGAGAATTAAACATTTCTCTTGATAGAGCAGTAGAATATTTAGCAAAGCATGGTCATGAAATAGATTCAAGGCCAACTACTAAAATTTCTAGTGATGTTTATCAAGTTTTACAAGATGGCTTTGAAAAAGACGCAAACAAGAAAGCTGCGTCTAAAGAAGTTGGTGAAGAAAAACGTAAAGAGAAAGAGGCAATTCGTTTAGAGGTTGAAGCTAAATTAGAAAAGAAGAGAGCTGAAGAAGCTAAAAAGGAAGATGTTCTAAGAGCCAAAGCAGATAAATTAGAATTTAAAACTGTTGGTAAAATCGACATCGAAAATTTAGGTAAAAAGCCTGCTGATAAAACTGAAAAAGTAGAAGAAGTTCCAAAAGTAGAAGAAGCTTCTAAAGCAAAAGAGGTTGAAGTTGTGCAAAAAGTTGAAATCGTACCAGAAGCTAAAGAGGTAAAAGTAGAACCTGTAAAGGTTGTTGTTACTCCTAAGGTTGAAGAACCCGTAGCGGAAATTCCTAAAGTTAAAAAGCCTGTTTCTGAGATTGAAAAAGAAGCTTCTAAAAGAGACGTTAAAAATGACTCTAAAAAAGATTCTTCTAAAAAAGATGAGAAACCAGAAGAAATAACGGCAGAAAACGCTGAAGCTATAAAAACGCAATACAAAAAACTTGATGGTCCCAATTTTACAGGTAAGAAAATTGATTTAAAACAATTTGAAAGACCTAAAAAGAAAAAACCAGAAGTTAGAAAAGATGCGAATGCAGATGCGAAAAAGAAACGTAAACGTATAAGTAAGCCTGCAACTGGTGCTAGAACAGCTCCGGCTAAAAGAGGAGCACCAGGCGCTCCAAGAACAGGCGGTGTTGGTAGACCAGGAGGATTTAGAGGAAAACCAAGCCCTAGAACTCCGATTAAAAAAGAAGAACCAACAGAAGCAGATATACAAAAACAAGTAAGAGAAACCTTAGAGAAACTTCAAGGTAAATCTTCAAGAGGCAAAGGTGCCAAATATCGTAGAAATAAAAGAGATGCGCATAGAGAGCATACTGAAGCTGAATTAGAAGCACAAGCATTAGGTACTAAAATCTTAAAAGTAACAGAGTTTGTTACAGTAAGTGAAGTAGCTACAATGATGGATGTTCCTGTAACTCAAATTATTTCTTCATGTATGATGCTAGGAATGATGGTAACAATGAATCAGCGTTTAGATGCAGAAACATTAGTTATCGTTGCAGAAGAATTCAATCACAAAGTAGAATTTGTAGGTGCAGAAGTAGAGGAATCTATTGAAGATGTACAAGATAAACCAGAAGATTTAGTAACTCGTGGGCCAATTATTACGGTAATGGGTCACGTAGATCATGGTAAAACATCGCTGTTAGATTATATCAGAAAAGCAAATGTAATAGATGGTGAAAGTGGTGGAATTACGCAACATATTGGAGCTTATTCAGTAAATGTAGGTGATCAAAAAATAGCTTTTCTAGATACTCCTGGTCACGAAGCCTTTACGGCAATGCGTGCACGTGGGGCGCAAGTAACAGATTTAGTAATTATTGTAGTTGCGGCAGATGATGATGTAATGCCACAAACAAAAGAGGCAATATCTCATGCGCAGGCAGCATCGGTTCCAATAATATTTGCAATTAATAAGATTGATAAGCCAAATGCGAATCCAGATAACGTTAAAACACAGTTATCTGCAATGAATCTTTTAATTGAAGAATGGGGAGGAAGCATACAATCTCAAGACATATCAGCAAAAACTGGTGAAGGAGTTGAGGCCTTATTAGAAAAAGTACTATTAGAAGCAGAGATTTTAGAGCTAAAAGCAAATCCTAAGAAAAATGCAATTGGTACTGTGGTAGAAGCACAATTAGACAAAGGTAGAGGTTATGTAACTACTATCTTAGTGCAGGCAGGAACACTTAATGTTGGTGATTATTTACTAGCAGGTAAACATAGTGGTAAAGTAAAAGCTATGTTTGACGATAAGGGCAATAAAATGAAAAAAGCAGGTCCATCGACACCAGTTTCAATACTAGGTTTAGACGGTGCACCACAAGCAGGTGATAAATTTAATGTATTTGATGACGAAAGAGAAGCAAAACAAATTGCTTCTAAACGTTCTCAGTTACAACGTGAGCAGTCTGTAAGAACTCAGAAAACATTAACACTTGCAGAAATTGGGCGTAGAATTGCACTTGGAGATTTCAAAGAATTAAACATTATCCTTAAAGGAGACGTTGATGGTTCTGTAGAGGCTTTAACAGATTCGTTCCAAAAATTATCTACTGAAGAAATTCAAGTTAATATTTTACATAAAGGAGTAGGTGCCATTACAGAAAGTGATGTTTTACTAGCAACAGCATCAGATGCTATTATAGTAGGGTTTAACGTTCGTCCTCAAGGAAATGCAAGAATGATTGCAGATAGAGAAGAAGTGGATATTAGAACGTACTCAATTATCTATGATGCAATTAACGACTTAAAAGACGCCATGGAAGGAATGTTATCTCCAGAAATGAAAGAAGAGGTTAGCGGTAATGTTGAAATTAGAGAAGTGTACAAAATCTCTAAAGTTGGTAACATTGCAGGTTGTATGGTAATGTCTGGTAAAGTATACAGAGATTCTAAGATTAGAATTATTAGAGATGGAATTGTTGTTCATGATGGGGTTTTATCTTCTTTAAAACGATTTAAAGACGACGTTAAAGAAGTAGCTAAAGGATATGATTGTGGTTTACAACTTAAAAACTATAATGACATAGTTGAAGGTGATATCATTGAAGCATACAAAGAAATAGCAGTTAAAAAGAAGTTGAAATAAACCTCTTTTAAATCATAAAAAAAACGCCAAAATTATTTTAATTTTGGCGTTTTTATTTTATGATTCTTTATATTTTACTTCCCTAAAGGGATTACAATTAATCCAGAAAATTTTTCAGAGAAACTAACCATTGCCTTATCAGCCTCCAACCTTGTCTTGTAATTACCTACTTGAACTTTCCAATAAGGTTGATCATAATCAAGTTTTGTATACACATTAGGATAATTACCTCTAAATTTATTTTGCAAGCTTCTTGCTTTTGTTTCATCACCATAAAAAATCTGAACCCGAAAACCATAACCAAACTTACTGTTGAAGGCTCTTTTCTTAACCATTAAATTTTTTACTTGTGTGCTGCTATTAGTGGTGTTTTGAGCAGAAATTGAATAACTACCGGCTATAAATAAAAATAAAAAAGACGCTAAATAAAATTTGTTTTTCATTGTAAAAATATTTTTACAAAAGTAACGTGTTAGATTAGAATAAATTTCAGAAGCTCGTTATTTAGAATAAGTATAAATTATTATTTATCATTCTTTTCCTTTTTCAAAATTTAGCAATATGTAGTACTTTTGTCAAAGAGTTCAAAAAGCGTTTTTTTGACCTGTTTTATACACAACACTAAAAATAGTTTGTAAATATGAAAAGTGTAGAATTGCACAATAGACTAGCCGTAATACTTCGTATAAGTTTTACAGTTCTTTTACTTTTTGCTTTTAGCGCATCTTCTTTTTCTCAGGATATGGATGAAGCACGCCAAAAAGAAGGAAAGAGTTTATTTAAATCTTTATGTGCTTCATGCCATAAGTTAGATAAAAAACTAGTAGGTCCTATGTTAGGTGGGATAGAGGGTCGTAGAGAAAATGATTGGTTAAAGTCTTGGATTAAAAATAATGCAGAGTTCAGAGCTTCTGGTAACGCAGATGCTATTGCAGTTTATGAAGAGTACAACGGGTCTAACATGTCTGCTTTCCCTCAGTTGACAGATAAAAATATCGATGATATTTTATATTATACAACTGTTGGCGAAATTAGTAAGCCAGATGTAGTAGAGGCTGGGGTAGCTGCCACAGGTGGTGGTTCTACTTCAAGTGCGCCAGAATGGTTAATCTATATTTTAGCTGCTGCTATCATCGTTGCTTTCTTAATGATTGCAAACCTGTTAAAGCAGGTAAGTGAATTAAAAGGAAATACGAAAGTCGAATCAAAGTCAAATTTAAAAAGAGACTTACAAGAGCTTTGGATTGGTGTTAAAAACAACACTTTCTTAAAAGCTTTGTCAGTTGTTTTCTTAATATTGATGACTATATACGTTCTTTTCGGAACTTTATATAAAGTTGGTGTAGATCAAGGCTATCAGCCAATTCAACCAATTGTTTTTTCTCATAAAATTCACTCTGGTGATAATAAAATTGATTGTCAGTACTGTCACTCATCAGCAAAACATAGTAAGCATTCAGGGATTCCTTCTGTAAACGTTTGTATGAATTGTCATAAAAATATTGCTGAAGTTGCAGAAACTACTGTAGTTGAATTAGAAGATGGTGTGGTTTTAGGAAAGGCAGAGTTGGATAAAGAAATAGCAAAAGTCTACAAAGCTGCAGGTTGGGATGTAGAGAATTTAGAATATACAGGTATAGAAAAGCCAATTAAATGGGTTCGTATTCATAATTTACCAGATTTTGTGTATTTTAACCACTCACAACACGTAACAGTGCAAGGTCTTAAATGTCAAACATGTCATGGTCCTGTAGAAGAAATGGAAGAGATGTACCAATATTCTCCATTAACAATGGGTTGGTGTATAGATTGTCACAGAGAGACAAATGTAGAATTGAAAGAAAATGAATATTATGCTAAAATTCACAAGCAATTAGCAGAAAAGTATGGAGTAGAAAAAGTTACTGCTGCACAACTTGGTGGATTAGAGTGTGGTAAATGTCACTATTAATTAAAGAAGAAAGATAGTTTTGTGTTTTATATTAAAGAAACAAATAAACTAACAACTAATAACTAAATATAAATGGCTTCAAACAAAAAATACTGGAAAAGTGTTGAGGAACTAAAAGATAGTTCTATTGTTGAAACGTTAAGTAAAAACGAGTTTGTACAAGATATTTCTACAGATGCGTTTTTAGGGGATAAAGAAACGTTAGAAAATTCTTCTACCTCACGTAGAGATTTCTTAAAATATGTAGGTTTTACTACAGCTGCAGCTTCATTAGCAGCTTGTGAAGGTCCTGTGATTAAGTCGATTCCTTATGTTGTAAAACCAGATGATATTATCGCTGGTGTTGCAGATTGGTATGCGACCTCTATGGCTGATGGATACGATTTTGCGAATGTGTTAGTAAAAACACGCGAGGGTCGTCCTATTCAAATAATGCCAAATAAAGATGCAAACGGAACAACAAGTGCGAGAGTGCAGGCTTCGATTTTATCCTTATATGACGAGAAATTACGTTTAAAAGAACCAACAAAAGCTGGAGAAGCAATTTCTTGGACTGATGTAGATAAGGAAATTGTTGCAAAATTAAACACTTTAAAAGAAGCAAATAAGCCTGTTGTTTTATTAACAGGATCTATGGCAAGTCCTTCTACATCTAAAATTGTAGAAGAATTTAGTGTGGTATATCCAAATGTGAAACACATTATTTATGATGCGGTTTCAGAATCTGGAGCAGCAGATGCAATGTTGGCGATGTATGGTAAGCGTACATTACCAAACTATCATTTACAAAACGCTAAAACTATTGTTTCTTTTGGTGCTGATTTTCTTGGAGATTTTCACGGAGGATTTGAAAAAGCATATGTTAACGGAAGAAAGCCAGAAACTGGTAACATGTCTTATCATGTGCAGTTCGAAAGCAATATGTCTTTAACAGGCGCAAATTCTGATAAAAGAATAGTTGTTAAACCTTCGGAGCAAGTTTTTGCATTGTTAAATTTATATAATGCAGTTACCGGACTAAATATTTCATCTAAAGCAACTGCTGTAGATGGTGATATTAAAAAATTAGCATCAGAATTAAAAAAAGCTGGTTCTAAAGGAGTTGTTCTAACAGGATTAAATGATAAAAATGCACAGTTAATAGCGTTTGCAATCAACAAAGCAATTGGCAGTGAAATTATGGACACTGTAAATACACTAAATATCCGTCAAGGAAATGATGCAGAAGTTGCTCAATTTGTTGCCGACATGAAAGCAGGTAAAATTGCAGGATTAATTTCTTACAACACAGATCCTGTTTATACTTTATCAAATTCATCAGATTTTTCTGAAGGATTAAAAAAATTAGAGTTGTCAGTAGCATTATCAACAGAAAATAATGAAACGGTAAACGCTTCTAATTATGCATTACCAACACCACATTTTTTAGAATCTTGGGGAGATACTCAATTTGATTCTGTAACGTATGGTCTAGTGCAACCAACTATTCAGCCATTATTTAAAACACGTCAAGTACAAGAAACGTTATTAACTTGGTCTGGAAATACAACTCCATATTATGATTATCTAAAAGCTTTTGCTACTGCTACTATTTTAGGAGGGAGTTCTTGGAACACAGCTTTACATAATGGATTTTACAGTATGGGTGTTGCTGAAACTAATGCAGTTTCAGGAAATTTAGAATCAGTAGTATCAATTTCGGAAGTTGGGAATCAGTTATCAAGTTCTGCAAAAAAAGCTACAGGTTTTGAGTTGAATTTATATACAAAAACAGGTTTAGGAGACGGTAAACAAGCAAATAACCCTTGGTTACAAGAGTTTCCTGATCCAATTACAAGAGCTTCTTGGGATAATTACTTAACAATGTCTATGGCTGATGCCAGAGATTTAGGTTTTACTAATCCTGTAAAAGACAATGGTGCAATTGACGGAGATTATGCTAAGCTATCTGTTAACGGAAAAGAAGTTATTGTTCCTGTATTAATTCAACCAGGACAAGCTAAAGGCTCTGTAGGTTTGGCTTTAGGTTTTGGAAAAACTTTTGGTTTAAAAGAAGAAATGCAAGTGGGTGTTAATGCATATCCTTTATACAAAGGTGGTAATAATATTCAATACAATGTTACAATAGATAAAGTTGAAGGGACGCATCAATTTGCTTGTACTCAAGTACAAAAAACGATTGCAGGTCGTCATGATATTTTAAAAGTAGCATCTTTAAAAGATTATAATACTGTTGCGCCTAAAGACCATGATAATGGTTGGAACAAACCTGCTTATGTGTCTTACGACCATAAAGAAGTTGAGGCAAAAACAATAGATTTATGGGATGAACACAATAGAGAATTGGGTCATCACTTTAATTTATCAATAGATTTAACATCTTGTACTGGTTGTGGTGCGTGTGTAGTTGCATGTCATGCAGAAAACAATGTGCCCGTTGTAGGTAAAAACGAAGTTAGAGTTGGTAGAGATATGCACTGGTTGCGTATTGATAGATACTATTCTTCGCAAGTAGAGACGAGAGAAGATGCTAAAGAATTAGGCTTAGGTATCGCAGATACATATAAAGCTTTAGAAACTGAAGCAGAAAACCCTGAGGTTACCTTCCAGCCTATGATGTGTCAGCACTGTAATCATGCTCCTTGTGAGACTGTTTGTCCAGTTGCAGCAACAACTCACAGTAGACAAGGTCAAAATCACATGGCATACAACAGATGTGTTGGTACAAGATATTGTGCAAACAACTGTCCATATAGAGTTCGAAGATTCAACTGGTTTAATTATGCAAATAATAACGAGTTTGATTTCAACATGAATAACGAATATGGAAAAATGGTTTTAAACCCAGATGTTGTAGTTCGTTCTAGGGGAGTTATGGAA
Source organism: Polaribacter glomeratus (assembly GCF_002954665.1). GTDB lineage: Bacteria > Bacteroidota > Bacteroidia > Flavobacteriales > Flavobacteriaceae > Polaribacter > Polaribacter glomeratus. Next base: position 998,435 of record NZ_MSCM01000002.1, read on the forward strand.
AAATGTTCTATGTGTATTCAAATGACACAAGCAACAATTTTAAAAGCTAAAAAAGAAGGAAGACCAGTTGATACAGATGAGTTTGAAACTGCTTGTTCATCAGCATGTACAACAGGAGCTTTAGTTTTTGGAGATGTTAATAATAAAGAGGATAAAGTGACTGCATTAGCAGAAGATAAGAGAGCTTACAACGTTTTAGATTACTTACAGACGAAACCGAATGTAATCTATCAAGTGAAAGTTAAGAATACAAACCAAGCGTAATTAAAATTTAAGATATAAAAATATGTCTCATTACGAAGCACCCATAAGGGAACCTTTAGTACTAGGTGATAAAAGTTATCACGATATTACCGAAGACATTGCAAAACCTATAGAAGGTGCTGCAAACAAAAACTGGTACATCGCATTTTATATTTCCTTAGCAGCAATGCTTTGGGGATTTGGTTGTATCTTTTACACAGTAGGAACTGGTATTGGAGTCTGGGGATTAAACAAGAACATAGGTTGGGCTTGGGATATCACAAACTTTGTTTGGTGGGTTGGTATTGGTCACGCAGGAACATTAATTTCTGCAGTACTTTTATTATTCCGTCAAAAATGGAGAATGGCAATTAACCGTTCTGCAGAAGCAATGACAATTTTTGCCGTTTTTCAAGCAGGATTGTTTCCCATCATTCACATGGGTCGTCCATGGAATGCATATTGGGTATTGCCAATTCCGAATCAATTTGGATCGTTGTGGGTAAACTTTAACTCTCCATTGTTATGGGATGTTTTTGCAATCTCAACGTATTTGTCTGTATCATTAGTTTTCTGGTGGACAGGTTTATTACCAGATTTTGCAATGATTAGAGATAGAGCTGTGAAGCCTTTTCAAAAGAAAATATATTCTTTGTTATCTTTCGGATGGTCTGGTAGAGCTAAAGATTGGCAACGTTTTGAAGAAGTTTCTTTGGTATTAGCAGGTTTAGCAACGCCTTTGGTGCTTTCTGTACATACAATTGTATCTATGGATTTTGCTACTTCTATCAATCCAGGTTGGCACTCAACAATTTTCCCTCCATATTTCGTTGCTGGGGCTATCTTTTCAGGATTTGCGATGGTACAAACGCTGTTAGGTATTATGAGGAAAGTTACAAATCTAGAAGACTATATCACACGTATGCATATTGAATATATGAATATTGTAATTATCTTAACTGGTGGAATCGTAGCTGTAGCCTATGCAACTGAATTTTTTATTGCATGGTATACTGGATCACCTTACGAAAATTACACATATTTATCAGTAGGTGCTGCAACAGGACCTTATGCATGGGCATTTTGGTCATTGATTACATTCAATATAATAACACCACAATTGTTATGGTTCAAAAAAATTAGAAGAAGTTTTATTTGGACATTCATTATATCTATTGCGATAAACATCGGTATGTGGTTTGAACGTTTTGATATTATTGCAATTGTATTAAGTAAAGGTCATTTACCCTCAACTTGGTGGCGTTTTGAACCTACTTTTGTAGATGTTGGTATCTTTATAGGTACAATAGGATTCTTTTTTGTGTTATTCTTATTATACGCAAGAACATTCCCCGTTATCGCGCAAGCGGAAGTAAAAACGATATTAAAATCTTCTGGTGAGTTTTACAAGAAGAGAAGCGAACAAGGTATACCTACTAAACCTGCTATTAATGTAGCAAGTGCTGAAGGTACATCTGATAAAAATAATAAAGAATAATTATGGAATCATCAAAAGTTATTCATGCGTTTTATACTGATGACGAAGTTCTAATGGACGCAGTAAAAGCTGTGAAAGCAGAACATCATCATATAGAAGAAGTATTTTGCCCTTTTCCAGTTCATGGTCTAGACAAGGCAATGGGATTAGCACCAACTAGATTAGCAATTACTGCTTTTTTCTACGGAATTACAGGTTTATCATTTGCAATTTGGATGACAAATTACATGATGATTCAAGATTGGCCCCAAGATATTGGAGGTAAACCAAGTTTTTCATGGTTAGAAAATATGCCAGCATTCGTGCCAATTATGTTTGAATTAACAGTGTTTTTTGCAGCCCATTTAATGGTAATTACATTTTACATGAGAAGTAGAATTTGGCCTTTTAAAGAAGCAGAAAATCCAGATCCAAGAACTACAGATGATCATTTTTTAATGGAAATACCTGTACATAATAATGAGGCTGAATTAACAGCTTTATTATCAAAAACAGGAGCTGTAGAAATTAATATAGTAGACAAGCACTAATATATAGATGATGAAAAATGTTAAATTAATTATCGCCTTAGTTGTTTTTGCAAGTTTTATTTCTTGTAGCAACAAAAGAACACCACAATTGCAATACATGCCAGACATGTATATATCTGTGCCTTATGACACAGACGGCGAGAACGGATTAAGGGGAAATCCAGTTAATTCTAGGCCGGTTGCAGGTTCTATTCCAAGAGGAGGTCATCCTGCTTACGACATACCTGATACAAATGAAGGATATGAAAAGGCAAAAACTGAGTTAAAGAATCCTTATGAGGTTTCTGAAGTAAATTTAGAAAACGGAAAAGCAATGTATACTATTTACTGTATATCTTGTCATGGAGTTAAAGGAGATGGAAATGGTTATTTATCTGAAGCAGAGAAATTTGTTGGGATTCCTAACTATAAAGATAGAGATATTACAGATGGAAGTATTTATCATGTTTTAATGCATGGTAAAAATTTAATGGGTTCTCACTCATCTCAATTAACATATAAAGAACGCTGGCAAATTGTACAATACGTAGAAGTATTGCGCGCAGATTTGTTAAAATAAATTACAAAAAGATAGAATACGAAAGATATGTATCAATTCTCAGGTAAATTAAAAACATTCTCAATTGCCCTAATCTTATTAGGAGCACTAGGGATTGCATTCAGTTTTTATACTGCACCAAAATCAATTGAAGACGCTAAAGAAATTATGGCGCAACAAACTTCACATGATGGTGGTCATGCAATTTCTCATGAAGAAGTTAAAGAAGAAAAACATGCAACCGAAGTTAAGGGGGATTCCCTTGCTCATGGTGAAATTGAAAATCATGGTGAAGAAGTTCATCATGAAGCAACTAAAGATGCTCATGCTGCTTCAGAAGTTCATGGTGAAAACCATGATGATGAACATGCAGAACATGTGTATCATCAGTTAAAAAACAAACCTTGGTCTGCATTATATGTATCCTTGTTTTTCTTTTTAGGTATCTCTTTATTGGTTCTAGTATTTTATGCATCACAAAGAGTTGCTCAATCTGCATGGTCCGTTGTTCTTTTTAGAGTAATGGAAGCGATATCTGCTAATTTAGTACCAACGTCAATTATTATGTTGTTAGTTATATTATCAGCTTCAGTATTGCATATTAATCATATGTTTCCTTGGATGGCAGAAGGTGTTTTCGATCCCTCAAGTCCAAATTATGATCCTATTATTGATGGTAAATCATGGTGGATGAATACTCCAGGATGGACTATTAGAAGTATTGTGTATTTAGCAGTTTGGAATGCCTACCGATGGTTTATCCGCAGAAATTCTATTAAGGAAGATACTGCAAATGATGGACTTAAAACCTATAAATTAAATTATAACGTATCTGTTGGATTTATTTTCTTATTTATGATTACAGAATCTATGATGTCATGGGACTGGATTATGGGATTAGATCCTCACTGGTTCTCTACATTATTTGGGTGGTATGTTTTAGCAAGTTTATTGGTAAGTGCTTTAACAGTAATTGCATTTGTAACAATTTACTTGCGCTCTAAAGGTGCATTACCAGGTGTTAATGATAGTCATATTCATGATTTAGCAAAATTCATGTTTGGTTTTTCAATATTTTGGACATATTTATGGTTTTCTCAATTTATGTTAATTTGGTATGCAGATATCCCAGAGGAAACCACGTATTTCGTAATGAGATTTAACGAATACAAATTACCATTTTTAGCAATGGTTGTTATGAATTTTGCTTTTCCAATATTACTATTATTAAATAGTGATTTTAAGAGCATTCCTTGGTTTATCGTAATAGGGGGAATCGTTATTTTAGGAGGTCATTATATAGATGTTTTTATAATGGTTATGCCAGCTACAGTTGGTTCTCAGTGGTCTTTTGGTATTGCAGAAATTAGTGCATTACTATTCTTTTTAGGTATTTTTATTTATACAGTTTTTAGCGCATTCGCTAAAGCGAATCCAATACCAAAAGGGAATCCTTTCTTAAAAGAAAGTGAACATTTTCACTATTACAACATTGAACATAGAGGTGAAGGATCAGCAGATCACCATTAATAAACAAAGAAATTAAACAAATAAAGAAAAGATAAATATGTTAGCTCTATTTTATATTTTTATAGGTGTTGCAATAGGTGTAAGTTTTTGGCAGATTACTAGAATCATGAATTTTAGAGGTGTCATTGCTACAGATGAAGATAACACAAAACAAGGTAGAAATGCACTGTTATTCATGGCATTTTTATATGCAATGATGATTTACTGTTTAATCTACATGAACGTTATAATGTTGCCTGAATCTGCTTCAATTGAAGGGGAGCATGATGACAACTTATTTAATATTACTTTTATACTAATAGGTGTAGTTCAATTCGCAATGCAATTTTTAATATTCTATTTTACTTATAAGTATAAGGGTAATAAAGACAGAAAAGCAAAATTTTATGCAGATAGTCACAAGTTAGAATTAATTTGGACTGTTACACCAGCAATTGTTTTAGTAGTATTAATAGGTTACGGGTTATGGCAGTGGAACAATATTATGGATTTATCTGATGACGATGCCATTGTAATAGAAGTTTATTCTCAACAATTTAGATGGGAAGCTCGTTATGCAGGTGAAGATAATACCCTCGGACGTGGAAATGTTAATTTTATTCAGGGAATCAATACTATGGGTGTTGATATGAATGATAAAAATGCACAAGACGACAAACAAGTTACAGAGTTGTATTTGCCTAAAGGGAAAAAGATACATTTCAAATTCCGTTCTCAAGATGTGCTTCATTCTGCTTACATGCCTCACTTTAGAGCTCAAATGAATTGTGTTCCAGGTATGGTTACAGAGTTTGGTTTTACGCCGAAGTTTACTACGGATGAAATGAGACAACAATCTGAAGTTGTAGCAAAAACAGCTGGAATTAATAAAATACGAAAGGCAAAAGGTGAAGATGTTTATCAGTTTGATTATCTTTTACTATGTAATAAAATATGTGGAGCTTCTCATTACAGCATGCAAATGAAAATTACGGTTGTAGAGCAAGATGAATATGACAAGTGGATTTCAGAACAACCAACCTTAGCAACAGTAATTCAATAATTTTAATTTAAAAGATACAATACAAATAATAAGATTATGTCAGAACATCATCATAAAGAAACGTTTGTAACAAAATATATTTTTACCCAAGATCATAAAATGATTTCTAAACAATTTCTGGTTACAGGAATGTTTATGGGGATTATTGCGGTATTTATGTCAATGTTATTCCGTTTACAATTAGCATGGCCAGATAAATCATTTACAATTATTGAAGCCTTTTTAGGGCCTCATCAAACTGATGGGATAATGAATCCTGATTTTTATCTTGCTTTAGTTACAATACACGGTACTATTATGGTATTCTTTGTATTAACAGCAGGTTTAAGTGGTACTTTTTCTAATCTACTAATTCCATTGCAAATTGGTGCCAGAGACATGGCTTCTGGTTTCTTAAATATGGTATCATATTGGTTATTCTTTGTATCAAGTGTAATAATGGTAATCTCTTTATTCGTAGAAGCTGGTCCAGCATCTGCAGGTTGGACAATTTATCCACCTTTAAGTGCATTACCGCAAGCTATTCCTGGTTCAGGCGCTGGTATGACACTATGGTTAGTTTCTATGGCTATTTTCGTAGCTTCTTCTTTAATTGGTGCTTTAAATTATATTGTAACTGTTTTTAATTTAAGAACTAAAGGAATGAAAATGACAAGATTGCCTTTAACTATTTGGGCATTCTTTATTACAGCAATTATTGGTGTAGTTTCTTTTCCAGTGCTATTATCTGCAGCTTTATTATTAATTTTTGATAGAAGCTTTGGAACTTCTTTTTATTTGTCAGATATATTTATTTCTGGTGAAGTATTGCATTATCAAGGAGGTTCGCCAGTTCTATTTGAACACTTATTTTGGTTTTTAGGTCACCCGGAAGTATATATTGTTTTGTTACCAGCACTAGGAATTACATCAGAAATTATATCAACAAATTCAAGAAAACCAATTTTTGGATATAGAGCAATGGTAATGTCTATCATGGCAATTGCTTTTCTATCTACAATTGTTTGGGGTCACCACATGTTTATTTCAGGTATGAATCCTTTCCTTGGATCTGTGTTTACTTTTACAACTCTATTAATTGCTATTCCATCAGCGGTAAAAGCATTTAATTATGTAACTACTCTATGGAAGGGTAACTTGCAATTAAACCCCGCAATGTTATTTTCTATCGGTTTAGTATCTACATTTGTAACAGGCGGTTTAACAGGTCTGGTTCTAGGAGATTCAGCTTTAGATATCGCAATTCACGATACGTATTTCGTAGTGGCGCATTTCCATTTAGTAATGGGTGTATCTGCAATATTTGGAATGTATGCAGGTATTTATCATTGGTTTCCCAAAATGTATGGTAGAATGATGAACAAAACATTAGGTTACTGGCACTTTTGGATTACCATAATTTGTGCTTATGGTGTCTTTTGGCCAATGCATTTTATTGGTTTAGCAGGTTTACCAAGAAGGTATTATTCAAACACTGCATTTCCAATGTTCGATGATTTAGCCGACATCAATAAAGTAATAACTATATTCGCTTTAGTAGGTGGTATTGCTCAAATTATATTTATTGCAAACTTTTTTATATCTATGTACAGAGGAGATAAAGCAACTCAGAACCCTTGGAAATCTAATACGTTAGAATGGACAACTCCAGTAGAGCATATTCATGGAAACTGGCCAGGTAAACTACCAGAAGTTCATAGATGGGCTTATGACTATAGTAAACGTGTAGATCCAAATGATGATGAAAGTGATTATTTACATGGTCAAGATTATGTATTACAAACAACACCTTTATTAGAAGGCGAAGAGCAATCTTAATAAAGTTTAAAATTTCATGAAAACCTTTCCAATTTGGAAAGGTTTTTTGTTCTGTAACAAAAGGTACATTTAACCTGTTTCAAAATCTCTTATATTTGTAGTTATGAACGAAAACTTAAATCCTGAAAATGATAACTTATCAAATGAAGATTTAGATGCAGAAAAAAAGTTGCGTCCACTTTCATTTGATGATTTTACAGGTCAAGATCAAGCATTAGATAATCTTAAAATATTTGTTGAAGCAGCCAATCAAAGAGGTGAAGCCTTAGATCATACATTATTTCATGGACCTCCTGGGTTAGGTAAAACAACTTTGGCTCATATTTTAGCAAACGAATTACAAGTTGGTATTAAAGTTACTTCAGGTCCTGTTTTAGATAAACCAGGAGATTTAGCTGGTTTACTTACAAACTTAGATGAACGTGATGTTTTATTTATTGATGAAATTCATAGATTAAGTCCTATTGTTGAAGAGTATTTATACTCAGCGATGGAGGATTATAAAATTGATATTATGATTGAATCTGGCCCAAATGCCAGAACAGTTCAAATCAATTTAGAACCATTTACTTTGATCGGGGCAACAACGCGTTCAGGGCTTCTGACAGCACCAATGCGCGCACGTTTTGGAATTAGCTGTAGATTACAGTATTATTCAACAGAATTACTAACAACTATTATACAGAGAAGTTCACATATTTTAGGAGTTCCTATTTCTATGGAAGCAGCTATTGAAATTGCTGGAAGAAGTAGAGGAACACCAAGAATTGCAAATGCCCTTTTGCGTAGAGTAAGAGATTTCGCACAAATAAAAGGGGATGGCACAATTAATATAGAAATTGCAAAATATGCTTTAAAAGCTCTAAATGTAGATGCGCATGGATTGGACGAAATGGATAATAAGATTTTAATGACAATTATAGATAAGTTTAAAGGAGGTCCAGTTGGTTTAAGCACTATTGCAACTGCTGTAAGTGAAAACACGGAAACTATTGAAGAAGTGTACGAGCCGTTTTTAATTCAGCAAGGATTTATTATGAGAACCCCAAGAGGTAGAGAAGTTACTGAATTAGCTTACAAACATTTAGGGAGAACAAAGCCAAGAAATCAAGGGGAATTGTTTTAAAAATATTTTTTAATAGTTATCCAATTACGAAAACTAAATAGCTAAAAATCAAAAGTAAACTTCTTTAAATAGATGAATATAAAAAAAATAATACCAATTTTAGAGTGGTTACCCAACTACAATAAATCCCTTTTTAAAGGTGATTTAGTTGCGGGATTAACTGTTGGTATTATTTTAATTCCGCAAGGTATTGCGTATGCATTAATTGCAGGTTTGCCGCCTATTTATGGTTTGTATTGTGCACTAGTTCCGCAAATTATGTACGCAATTTTTGGATCATCAAGACAGGTCGCTATTGGTCCTGTAGCGATGGATTCGTTAATAGTTGCAACAGGGGTTTCAACTTTAGCTTTAGCGGGCTCTAATAGTTATATTTCTATCGCCATACTATTAGGTTTAATGGTGGGAACCATACAGTTTATAATGGGTATTTTTAGTTTAGGTTTTATTGTAAATTTCCTTTCAAAGCCTGTTATTACTGGTTTTACATCCGCCGTAGCGTTAATTATTGGGTTTAATCAATTTCGAAATCTATTAGGTGTAGACTTTATTCAAAGCGATCAAATACAGTATATTTTAGAAGATATTTGGTTGCAAATTTCATCCTTTAACAGGCATACTTCAATAATAGGTTTGATATCCGTAGTGATAATTATTTTTTTTAGAAAAATCAATAAAAAAATACCAAACGCATTAATTGTTGTAATACTTGGTATATTAATAATGAAATATTTTGGCAAAAGTTTTTCTGATGTTTCTATTGTAAAAGAAATTCCGTCTGGTTTACCTGTTTTTGGTATTCCTGATTTCGATTTAGATCAAATTAGAGAATTACTGCCTATCGCATTAACTTTAGTAATGGTTGGTTATTTAGAAACGATTTCTATAGGGAAGTCTTTAGAAGCAAAACAAGACGAATACAGAATTAGACCAAACCAAGAATTAATTGCTTTAGGTTTAAGTAATATGGTAGGTTCTTTATTTAAGGCTTATCCATCAGCATCAAGTTTTTCACGCTCTGCAATTAACCACGAAAGTGGGGCAAAAACAGGCATGGCCGCATTAATTTCTGTGTTAATGGTTGTAATTACACTATTATTTTTAACACCCTTATTTTATCACTTACCAAAAACAGTTTTAGCTGCAATTATTATCGTTGCTGTTTTTGGATTGATAAACTTTAAAGAGGCTGCTTTTTTATGGAAAGCCAATAATTTAGACTTTTGGTTGATGTTATCCACTTTTTTAGCAACGCTCTTGTTAGGCATTGAATACGGAATTACCGTTGGTGTAGGTTTGTCTTTAATTGTTTTGATTTTTAGAACGTCAAGACCCTACGTTACCGAGTTAGGTAAAGTTCCAAACTCAAATTTTTATAGAAACAAAAATCGTTTCGAAGAAGTAATCATAGAAGAAGATATTTTAATTTTTAGATTTGATGCTCAAATTTTTTATGCAAATTCTGGCTATTTTAGAGATAATTTAGACGAAATGGCACATAAAAAAGGGAAGGCATTAAAATTGATAGTTCTAGATGCAGAGAGTATAAATAGGGTAGACAGCACTGGGGTAGAAATGTTAAAAGAACGCATTAAATATTATCAGAAAAAAAATATCGTTTTTTACTTTGCAGGAGTTAAAGGGCCTGTAAGAGATGACTTTTTTAGAAGCGGAATTTTACAAATCATAGATATCAATCACTTTTTTATGAGAGCAAACGATGCCGTCAAATATTATAAAACTGGTGATAGAAAACACCAAGAAAAGTATGCGAAATACATACATCAAGCATACAAATAATTAGTAATAGAACTGATACATATCAGTTAAAAAGTAAAGTTTCAAATATAACTTTGAACGTCAATTATAATTCAAAATAAGAATATGATTATAGAACAAATTTACACTGGCTGTTTAGCGCAGGGTGCATATTATATAGAAAGTAATGGGGAAGTTGCAATTATAGATCCATTAAGAGAAGTGCAAGATTATATAAATAAAGCAAGTAAAAACAAAGCAAAAATAAAGTATATTTTTGAAACGCATTTTCATGCGGACTTTGTTAGCGGACACGTTACGTTAGCTGAAAAAACAGGTGCTAAAATTGTGTTTGGGCCAACAGCAAAAACCAGTTTTGATGCAATTATTGCAAAAGATAATCAAGTTTTTAAGGTAGGTGATATCACAATTACAGTTTTACACACTCCTGGCCATACTATGGAAAGTTCATGTTATTTATTAAAAGATAAAAATGGAAATGATTATGCGCTTTTTAGTGGAGACACACTTTTTTTAGGCGATGTTGGTAGACCCGATTTAGCACAAAAAGGAAACGTTACAGAAAAAGACTTAGCAGGTTTTCTTTTTGATAGTTTACGAACTAAAGTAATGACTTTGGCAGATGAAGTTATTGTATATCCGGCTCATGGAGCAGGTTCTGCCTGTGGTAAAAATTTAAGCAAAGAAACTGTTGGCACAATTGGTCATCAAAAAGAAACCAATTATGCACTAAGAGCAAACATGACTAAAGTGGAGTTTATCAAGGAAGTTACTGATGGTTTATTGCCTCCTCCTGCATACTTTCCTTTAAATGTGAAGTTAAATAGAGAAGGATATCAAAATATAGAAGATGTAATTAAAAATAGTGCAAAACCTTTATCAGTTAAAGATTTTGAGCTGATTGCTAATGATACAGATGCTGTAATTTTAGATGTTCGTCATCAATCAGAATTTATAAAAGGTTTTATTCCGCAATCTATTTTTATAGGTATTGATGGTGGTTTTGCACCTTGGGTTGGCGCTTTAATTAAAGATATAAAACAGCCAATTTTATTGGTAACACCACAAGGAAAAGAAGAAGATACAATTACCCGTTTATCTAGAGTTGGTTTTGACAATGTTATTGGTTATTTAGATGGCAGTTTTGCTTCTTGGCAAAAAGCCGATAAAGAAATTGATACATTACAATCTGTTTCTGTGGATGTTTTAGAAGAAAAAATTAACAAAAATGCATTGGTTTTTGATGTTAGAAAACCGGGCGAATTTGAAAGTGAGCATGTTAAAATAGCAGAAAGCACACCTTTAGACTTTTTAAACGATCATATTTCTGAGTTCCCTAAAAAAGAAGATTTTTATGTGCATTGTGCTGGTGGATATCGCTCTGTTATAGCCGCATCTATTTTAAAAGCACGAGGTTTTCACAACATAATTAATGTTGCGGGTGGCTATGCAGCTATTAAAAACACAACTATAGAAAGAACAGCGGCAGTTTGCCCATCAACTTTAAAATAAATAAAATGAAAACTATTTTTAGCCTTTTACTGATGTGTTTCTTTTTTATCAATTGTAATTCACAATCTGAGATAAAACCCATTTCAACATCAGAATTAAAAGTATTGTTAGAAAAAGAAGACATACAATTATTAGACGTTAGAACTCCAGAAGAAATTGAACAAGGGTTTATAAAAACGGCAAAATTTGCTAATTTTTTTGAAGATGATTTTTTTACAGATGCAGCAGCAAAATTAGATAAAAGTAAACCCGTTTATTTGTATTGTAGAAGCGGAAATAGAAGTAGCAAATCAGCAAAAATATTACAAGAAAAAGGATACAATGTCTATAATGTTTTAGGCGGATTTAATAAATGGCAACAAGAAAATTAAGAAAAATGATAACAACAGCTATTCAAATAGAAAATTTAAAATGCGGCGGATGTGCTGCAACGATTAAAAAAGGATTAACAAGTATAGAATATATAGAAAGCGTTAATGTTGATGTTGAAAAATCGATTGTTTCTGTTATATCTCAAAAAGATGTTTTAGAAACAGTTAAAGAAAAATTATCTAAATTGGGATATCCAGAAGTTGGCGATAAAAATACGGTTTTACACAAAGCAAAATCGTTTGTGAGTTGCGCTGTTGGTAGAATAGAATCATAAGAAAAAGGAGCAATTTTGCGCCCCTTTTTTATGATTTTTTTAAAAAATTGGTAACTGTTGCCACTGCCATGTTACTGTTGTAAATGACGAGTATCGGCTTTAAGTTTTGTTATTTTATGTAAAACGTTTAGCGTTTTACTCATTTCATAAAAAAAAATTAATCCAACCTGTTAATTATTAGAAGACGCAACAAATTTTTATTTTGTTTTCTTTTTAAAAAGTCTATTCCAGAAACCTTTAATTCCTTTTTGTTTATAGGGCGGGCATTGTATAGACGAATAGATTTCTTTTGGGATATCAAAAGAAGTAAGATATTTGTTTTTCAATTGCGTATCTTTTTCTATTTCTTTAAGAATATTTGCTATAATAGGCAAAGCCAATGAAGAGCCAGAACCTTTTCCGCTGTTGAAGTGTATCGAGTTTTCTGAAGTTCCAACCCAAGTTCCAAAAACAATATTGGGCGTGTAAGCAATAAACCAGGCATCTGTATAACTTTGTGCGGTTCCCGTTTTACTTGCTAGTTGACTTTTAATGTCATATTTATTTCTAATATTTGAACCGGTTCCTTGCTCAACAGCTTGTTGTAATATGGCAGTTAGCGTCTGGCAACTTTCCGTTTTAAATATTCTTTCGGCTTTTTCCTCTTTACTTTCATAGATGATATTACCCGCTTTATCAGTAATCTTACTTATCATATATAAATCGTTCATTTCACCTTTATTAGCAAAAGTTCCGTAGGCTCTTATTATTTCAAAAAGAGACAGATCAAGAGTACCTAAAGCAATTGAGGGAGCATTACCAGTAATTTCTGGGAATTTTAATTTTTTACATGAATTGATCAATAATTCTCTTTCTAGCTTAAAATAAAGATCAATTGTTGGAAGATTCATAGAATGAATTAATGCATACCATAGGGCAACTTTACTGTCAGGAGTTGAACTATAGTCTGCATTTTGTGGTTTCCAGTTTTCAAATTCTGGATAAGTTTTTTCTTCGTTTTCAAGATAGTCGCATGGAGAAAATCCGTTTTCTATCGCTGTAGCATACAGAACCGGTTTAAAAGCCGAAGCTATTTGACGATGAGATAATACCATATCAAAGGGAAGCATCCTAAAATTGTTTCCGCCAACCCAACTAATGACGGCTCCGTTTTTTGGATTCGTAATGAGAACCGAAGCGTTAAGCATTTTTGCATAGTGCCAAAGAATGTCAAACTTAGTACCACTTATAATTTTAGTGCTGTCCCAATCGAACAACTCCGCATTTCTGTTTTGTTTGTCTTTTTCTAACGATAGCGATTTACCTTCTTGTTTTTTAAACCATTTGGCTTTTATACTATTTGACCTTAGCTCTATCTCTAATTGCTTTTGCTTACTAATAAGTTGCTCTTTTGCAGCTTTCTCTGCAATTTTTTGAATGCTATAATTTAAGGTTGTATGTATCTCTAAACCTTCAGTTTCTAAATTATAATTTTTATTTCTGGTCTCATTAACGCTCTCTAATATTTCAGTGACTTTTTTCTTTACCTGATAAACAAAATAACCAGCTGTTGTTTTTAAGTTCACATTTTCATAGTTCAATGTAAGCGGTAATTTCTGTAAACTGTCTGTAGCTTGATAACTTAAATACTGTTCGTTATTCATTAACTGAAGAACAGTATTTCGACGATTTAAAGAATTTTTGGGTTTTAATCTTGGGTTGTAATATGTATTGGCTTTCAACATACCAATCAATACGGCAGATTCTTCAACCTTTAATTCACTAACTGATTTGTTAAAAAAACGATTAGCGGCGGATTCTACTCCAAAGATATCTTCTCCAAAAGGTACCGAATTAAGATATAACAACAATATCTCATCCTTGGTATATATTTTCTCTATTCGCTTTGCTGTAATCAGTTCTTTTATCTTATTTACTGGCAGATTTAAAAAGCCCGAATATTGCCTACCGTATAGATTTTTAATCAATTGTTGAGTAATGGTACTTCCTCCACCTCCTTTTTGGTCTCTCATCAGAATGCTTTTAAATAAAACTCTTAAATAGCTTCTGCTGTCATAGCCTAAATGTGAATAAAACCGCTTGTCTTCTGTAGCAATTAATGCTTTTTTTAGGTGATTAGGAATTTGTTCTAGTTTAATATTCGTCCTATTTTCTGCAAAGATTTTACCGATAATTATGGTATCTGAAGAATAAACCAAAGAAGCTTCTTCGTTTATGATAGATGACAATTTTTTGTTGTCTGGCAAACGCCCGAATACATCTAAATAGACTAATGAGAATAACAGGAATAGTAAGAAAAACACTAAAAATATAAAGCTCGTTAAATATTTTAACAAACGGACTAAGGTTTTATTCTTCCTAAATATTTTCATAGTATTCCAATACTTAATAGTTTTTTTGCATTTTTAAAATTTTGACTTCTATCTTTCATCTTAGCTTAAAATGATATGCTGATTTCTAATTCATGCATATAATAGAGTAACGAAGTTAACTTTTTTTGAAGAGAGTATCAGCAGGAAAACATCCTTTATAGAAAGGTAAATCCCAAGTTTTACACTTGGGATTTAAATTAAGTACATTTTTATATTCTATTGATTCTTTGTTAGACAAATTTTTATCCTAAATAAGATTTTAAAAGATGTGTTCTCGACTTAGATTTTAAATTTCTAATTGCTTTTTCTTTTACTTGACGAACTCTTTCTCTTGATAAATCAAATATCTCTCCAATTTCTGATAAACTGTGAGCAGATGGCAGGTTGATGCCATAAAACATTTTTATTACGTTGGCTTCTTTACTAGAAAGCGTATCTAAAGCTCTATCGATTTCTATGGTTAGAGATTGTTTCATTAAGTTTTTGTCAGGTCTTGGAGATTCATCAGACTGCAATACGTTGTATAAATTAGAGTCTTCGCCTTCTCTAAAAGGCGCATCCATAGAAACATGTCTGCCAGAATTTTTTAAAGCCATTGCTACTTCTGTTTCAGTCATGTCTAACTGTTTTGCAATTTCCTTGTTAGTAGGCATACGCTGTTCATTTTGCTCTAGTTTAGCATATATTTTTCGTATTTTATTAATACTTCCAATTTTATTTAATGGTAAACGTACAATTCTAGATTGCTCTGCTAAAGCTTGCATAATCGCCTGGCGTATCCACCAAACGGCATACGAAATAAATTTAAAACCTCGAGTTTCATCAAAACGTTTTGCAGCTTTTACCAAACCTAAATTACCTTCATTTATTAAATCGGATAGTTTTAAACCTTGGCCTTGGTATTGCTTAGCTACAGAAACAACAAATCTTAAATTTGCTTTAACAAGTTTGTTTAACGCTCTATCATCACCTTTTTTTATTTTCAAAGCTAATTCTACTTCCTCATCGGCAGTAATAAGCCCAATTTTACTAATTTCTTGAAAATATTTCTCTAAAGATTTTGAATCACGGTTGGTTACTTGTTTAACAATTTTAAGTTGTCTCATATATTATTTTGATTATTTTTATAAGTTAATTTTAAATAAATAGGTTGCAGTCATCACTCTTTTTAATTTCTCCGTAATAAGTAACTCTTTGCGTATAAATTGTTTTAAACGGAATGCCTAAAAAATATTTTTTGATGTATGTAACTCTTGAGTTTAACATTCCCATTGCAGAAGAATAGTATTTTTGATATTGAATTTTTCTCTTAATGTGAAATATTTTCATAAGTAGGTTTTAAAAAGTGCAAGACACTCTTTAATTAAGAATTTAGTATTAAAATGTGTGTAATTTCTTAAAAAAAATGTGAGATAAAAAAACTAGAAAACAGTAGGGATAAGTTTACCAACATGACTTTGAATAATCAAAAAATCAAAATTATAAACTAGGATGTTTTTTTTATTGTAAGTACAATGGTTTTTCATGAATTTACAATATACGAAAAAACGAGCGATTTTCGGCAGAAAACCCTCGTTTTATTTGTTTTTTAACTCAATTTTAATCAAATATGATTAAAAAATAGTTTTTTCTTAAAATCTTAAAGTAACACCAACTAAAAAGTTTCTTGTTGCTTGCGGATAATATCCTGCACCATCTAACGTAGTTATAGCATTTGGATCAGACCAATCGTCATCATATGTATAATAATAACCTCTGTCTACATATTCTGCATTAAAAATATTATTTACCAAAGCAGAAAACACTACCGATTTAAAAACTGTAGTTGTTTTTAACTCATAAACTATATTTATATCTGATGTAAAATAGCTATCTAAAACATCGGTATCAGAAATGGCACTGCTAAAATTACTCATAAACTGCTGACCCACATATTTTGTTAAAAATGTAAATTGTAAATTTTCTGATGGCATATAGGTAAACATATTTCCAATAATTACATCAGGAGAAAAAGAAATATCTGTATCTCCTAAAGATTGTGGTGTCTTATTACCGTCTCTTAAAATGGAGAAATCTCTATTTTTATTTGTGCTAAAAGCGGCATTTGGTCTAATCGAAAATTGTTCACTTAAACGAATGTCTGCATCAATTTCTAAACCTAATCTATAGCTGCTTTCAGAATTTGCTCTAATTTGTTGCCCAACATCATCTAAAGCACCCGTTAAAACCAATTGATTTTTATAATCCATATAATAAATATTGGTGTTTATTTTGATGTTTTCATCTTTTAAACGCCAACCGAGTTCAAAATCATGTAAGGTTTCTGGAGTAGTAACGCCATTTTCGAAATCGTTTCTATTTGGTTCTCTATTTGCAACGGCAAAAGAGGTATAAAGATTATTGCTTTCATTGATTTTGTATGTAAATCCAAACTTAGGGTTAAAGAAATTAAAGTTTGCATCCACATTTATAGGAACAATATCATTTGTAATTCCTGCTGTTTGATAGCTAACAAATCGTCCTTGTATATCTGCATAACCAGATAATTTATCGGTAATACTAAAAGTTGCTTTTGCAAATGCAGAAAAATCTGTTTTTTTAGCATCAGAAAAATAATAACGATCTCTAATATTTACATTTGGCGCTAAATCTTCTCCCCAAATTACTTCTCCAAAATGATCTCCAGTATAATGAGAATAAGAAATTCCTGTTATAAAATTAACTTTATCAGTTTTATAATTCGTGTTAAAGTTAAAAACATAAAAATCGTTGTCTAACCAACGTCTTACAATTACATCTGTTTCGTCTTTAATTAAATTACCATAATCTGGAGCATCTCGTTCTTCTTTAAATTGTTCAAAATATCCTGAACCTTTTGTGTAGTTTAAAGCAACGTTTGTAGACCAACTTTCATTTAGCTTTTCATTCCAATGCAATTGATAATGATTTTGCTCGTAGTTGTCTGTCTCATTATCATAGGTATACGGATTCTGTCTTCTGTCTTCTTCTAATTGAGTTTTCGTTAATCCTTCCCAAGCTTGGTATGTTTTCTCTTTTCCTCCAAAAGTAATTGCTTTTATCAATGTGTTTTCATCTGTATAACTTCCTTGCAAATAGTACGATTTTAAATCAGCAAAAGCTCTATCTACATAGCCATCAGAATAAATATTAGACAAACGACCTGCAATTTCTATATGATCGTTAACCTTTCCTGTACTAAATTTAACCGTGTGTTTTCTTGTATTAAAAGAGCCAAAAGAATTAGAAATTTCTCCAAAAGATTCTTCAGAAACAGCATCTGTTAAAATATTTAAACTTGCGCCAAAAGCACCAGATCCGTTTGTAGATGTACCAACACCACGCTGCAATTGCAAGTTTTCTGTAGAAGAAGCAAAGTCGCCTAAATTAACCCAAAAAGTTCCATGACTTTCTGCATCGTTGTAAGGAATTCCGTTTACAGTTACATTAATTCGTTCGCTATTAGAACCACGCACGCTCATGTACGTGTAACCAACTCCTGCTCCAGCATCGCTTGATGAAACCACAGAAGGCATGTAGTTTAGTAAAATAGGAATGTCTTGCCCTAAATTACGTTTTGCAATTTCCTTTTTTGATAAGTTAGAAAACGTAACAGGTACATCTGCATTTACACGAACTGCAGAAACCAATACCTCTTCTAAAACTGTTGAATCTGGTAATAAAGTAAATTTGACTTCATCGTTTTTGATAAAAGAAACTTCTTTAGAAACCGTTTTGTAACCAATAAATGAAATTTGAATTGTGTACTTCCCTTTTGGAAGAATTAAACTGAACGCTCCATTAAAATCTGCGGATGTTCCTTTTTTAGCTTCTTTAACCAAAATAGTTGCTCCTGGTAAAGATTCATTGTTTTGATCTACTACTTTTCCTTTAAGTGTAAATGTCTGGGCGTTTACAAGTATACTTGTAAACAAGAATAAAAAAAAGATGTTTTTTTTCATTTTAAAAAAATTTAAAACGAATAAAAAGAGGTAATTATTCTTGTGATTAATATTGAATAATTAGTTTGTTGAAGCTGCCGCTTCTGCACTCGCTAAAAAAGATCTACCAGATTTTTTAGCAAGCTCGTTTCCTAAACAGCATTACCTGTTCTAGGTTCAATGGGTATGATCTCAGCCGTTTTTAATTCAAAGTTTAAAATTTTAAGTTTAAAGTTTTCACTGTAAACCGCAACTGCAAACTGAATACTAAAAAAAGCACCCCTTTATGAGAACGCTGCAAAATTAAGTTGGAAATTTTTAATAGGAAACAAAAAAGTGACTTTTTTATTTAATCGGGTTTCGGCTTTTTTCTCAAAGCTTTTTTTACAGAATTTCTTTGTTTGCTCTCCGATTTTCGTTTAAGAGATGCTTTACTTGGTTTTGTGGGTCTTCTTATTTTTGGGCGTCGTAAATTTGTTTTGATTAACGTTAAAAAACGTTTAATAGCAAGGTCTTTATTTCGATGTTGAGAACGTGTTTCTTCACAAAATACAATCAGTACATTTTCTTTTGTTAATTTTGATGAAAGCTTGGTTTTTAAAAGTTCTTTTTCTACTTCAGAAATAGCAAAGGAGTTTTCTAAATCGAAGGTTAATTCAATTTTAGAAGATGTTTTATTTACATGTTGCCCACCAGCACCAGAACTTCTGATGGCTTTAAAATTTAACTCTTTTAGGATGTTTTCTGTGTTCATTTTTTTTGCAAAGACGCTAGAGATGAGAAAAATAGCTATCTTTCTTCCTCTTAATTAATACTAATAAGAATTGTAAAATTACTTAAATTTTGATAAAAAATACGCAAGTTTAAATTATCAAAGAATCAGAGAATGAACTTAGATTTTCTTTATCCGCAATAATTTTATCAATCGCTTTTGTTGCATTTTTTAATCGAGTTTCTTTATCACCTTTTAATAAAAGATAATTGCAATTATGTTTTTTTAGAGCGTTTTCAAAAGCGGTAAACATTTCTAAACGCAAACCTGGTCTGTCTCGTAAATCATCTTCTTCCCAAGGTGTGTCTATGTAGGTTAATAAATACAAATCGTATTTATTTTGTTTCGCAGCTTTGTCTAAGTTTTCATCTACAAAACCTCCATAATATTCTTCTGAATAGACTTTTGTTTCTAGCAAATCGGTATCGCAAATTAAAACTTTATCAGCTTTTTTAGCCAATTTATTTTCTAATCGCATTTGCCCGATAGCAATTTCTATTAAATCTTCTGCTTCACAAGTTTTACGCTCATTATTCCATTTTTTTTGCAGGTAATCTCTTGCAAATTCTGGTGCCCAAACCGTGTTGTAATACCGTGCTAATTGTTTTGAGAGTGTCGTTTTCCCTGTAGATTCTGGACCAAATAAAACAACTTTTACGATGTTAACTGGGTTTTGTCTAAGCTTTTTTTCCATGCTAAATAACCAAATATTGCTATAAATGTAAATCCTAAATATTGAAAACTGGTAAAAGTAAATCCTTTATAAAAATATAAAGGTACAGAAATGATGTTTCCCGCAATCCAAAATAACCAATTTTCTATTTTACGTTTTGCCATTAACCACATGCCCACAAAGAAAATTGCGGTGGTAATAGTATCTGCATACGCAACCCAAGAAGTCCATTTTTCAAAATAATTATAAACGATAAATACAAATAGAAGGGTTGCAAAAAAGATATAAATGGATGTTTTTTTCTCTTTAGGAGTAATTCTCGAAATAGGAGTAACATGCGTTTCATCTACCTTACGAGTCCATATATACCAGCCATAAACGCTCATAATAAAATAGTATCCGTTAATCATCATATCGCCTAAAAGTTCCCATTTTAAGAGCAGATATACAAAAATAGAAGTGCTAATCATTCCTGTTGGAAACACCCAAATTTTATTGTTTTTAGAATACCAAACGGATAAGAAACCAAAAATTACGGCAATAATTTCTAAAGTAGTTTCGGTGGTTGAATAGGTTTTATATTGACCAAAAAAGAAATCAAAAATTTCTGTCATTTTATTTTATAGAGATTTATAAAAAGTCAAAAGTAAGAAGTTCATTTTAATTTCGATGTTTTTTTTCGTTACAATAGAAATAGAGAGCACTTAGAAAATCAAGTTAAAATATAATGGAGATTTCTCCTATCGTTTAAAACACAATTTTATAAAACCCCAACTTTGAATTTAGAATTTTAAATCTTGAACCTTTAATACCCAAAAACACATGTAAATCCTTCAAACTCTAAAAACTCGATTTTGTAAGAAGTTAATTCCCCGTCAAAACGGATTTCCCCGATAGTTTTTTGATCTTCAAAATTAAAATCATGCACATAAATGTGATGTAAAAAAAGCAGTTTTTTCTTTCCGTATATTTTATACAAGCTTTCTTTTGCGCCCCAAACAATGGTTAGTTTACTAATTAAAGCATCAACATTTGCAATGGTTTTGTATTCTTCAATTGGCGTGAATTTGTGCGCAATTTTTAAGATTTTCTCACGCTGTTTTTCTACATCGATTCCTACAGGAGTTTCATCAGAAAAAATAATGGCAGTAAAAGTAAAAGAATGAGTGATGGAAATATGCCTTCCGTTGGTTAAATGAGGTTTCCCAAATTCATCATAATTTATATCAGCATCCGTTAAATTAATTTCTTTTAGTAAATGTCTGATGCTTAAAAAACCTTTTTGATGCAAATCAGACTTCATAGAATCCAATCTGGTTTTACTATTTTTAGATAAAATAATTCCTTTTTGTAATTCGTCAATAGATTCTTCTATCTTCCAAATAAGGACTTTAGTTGTTTTGCCAATCGTTAATGTTTTGTAAAGAGCCATAATTTTTAAAATGGATGTTGTAACTTTGCAGTCGCAAAAAATAGAATTTAAATATACAAAATATGAGCACAAAAACCGCTACTTATATCCCTTTTAAAGTGAAAGATATTTCTTTGGCAGATTGGGGAAGAAAAGAAATGAATTTGGCCGAAGCAGAAATGCCAGGATTAATGGCTTTGAGAGAAGAATTTAAAGACAGCCAACCCTTAAAAGGCGCAAGAATTGCAGGATGTTTACACATGACGATTCAAACGGCTGTTTTAATAGAAACGTTACAAGCTTTAGGAGCAGAAGTTACTTGGAGTTCTTGTAATATTTTTTCTACACAAGATCAAGCTGCTGCTGCAATTGCTGCTGCAGGAACAGAAGTGTATGCTTGGAAAGACATGACCGAAGAAGAGTTTGATTGGTGTATAGAACAAACCTTATTTTTTGGTGAAGATAAAAAACCATTAAACTTAATCTTAGATGATGGTGGAGATTTAACAAACATGGTTTTAGATCGTTATCCAGAATTAGCTGCAGGAATCAATGGTTTATCAGAAGAAACTACAACAGGAGTTCATAGATTGTACGACAGAGTTAAAGCAGGAACTTTGCCAATGCCAGCAATAAACGTAAACGATTCTGTTACTAAATCTAAGTTTGATAATAAATATGGTTGTAGAGAATCTGCAGTAGATGCAATTCGTAGAGCAACAGATATTATGTTAGCAGGTAAACGTGTAACGGTTTGTGGTTACGGTGATGTTGGTAAAGGAACAGCAGCTTCATTTAAAGGTGCAGGTTCTATTGTAACGGTTACAGAAATCGATCCTATTTGTGCTTTACAGGCAGCAATGGATGGTTTTGAAGTAAAAAGATTAGAAACTGTTATTGCAAATTCTGATATTATTATTACCACTACAGGTAACAAAGATATTATTCAAGGGCACCATTTCGAAGCAATGAAAGACAAAGTTATCGTTGCAAACATTGGGCATTTCGATAATGAAATTGACATGGCTTGGTTAAACAAAAACCATGGTCATACAAAAGATACCATCAAACCTCAAGTTGATAAGTATGTAATCGACGGTAAAGATATTATTCTTTTAGCAGAAGGTCGTCTGGTAAACTTAGGTTGTGCAACAGGTCACCCAAGTTTTGTAATGTCTAATTCATTTACAAATCAAACGTTGGCGCAAATAGAATTGTGGACAAACAGAGATGCGTATGAAAACTTAGTGTACATGTTACCAAAACATTTAGATGAAAAAGTAGCATTTTTACACTTAGCAAAAATAGGAGTAGAGCTTACAGAATTGCGTTCAGACCAAGCAAAATATATTGGTGTAACTGTAGAAGGGCCATTTAAGCCAGAACATTACAGATACTAAATAGTTGTTGGTTTTTAGTTGTTGGTTACTAGTATAACCGCAATTTATAAACGTTAACTGTCATTCTAGAAAGAGCCTTTTTAGGCGATTTAGGAATTTTATAAAAACAAAACCTTTTCATTAATTTGAGAAGGTTTTTTTATGTTGAGTACTTTTTTACGGAAAAATTGTATCAAGAATTTGGGCGTTTTAACAGGCTATCCACTATATCTTTTTTGAAAAAACAAAAAAGGATGCCGTTTCTATCCTTAACGCAGCTTTTCGTTTTTACACGGCTTTATTTCCCTGATTAAAAGTAAGTTAAATAATTTTAGCTGTTTTAAAAAATTATTAAAAAAGTTTCTAAGACTTTTGCTACTTTAGCGCAAAAATTATTCAATCTAAAATGCACATAACCAAAAAAATAGGACTCCTTCTGGGTCCAATATTATTTTTTATCATTATAAATCTTCCATTTTTTTTGATATCAGAAAAAGGAGATGCCGTGATTGCTGTTGCACTTTGGATGGTAATTTGGTGGATTACAGAAACCGTAAATATTGCTGTTACTGCTTTGTTGCCATTAATTTTATTTCCGCTTTTAAAAGTCATGGAAATTGATGCTGTTGGCGCAAATTATGGAAGTCCGATTATATTCTTATTCTTCGGAGGTTTTGTATTGGCTTTGGCTTTAGAAAAAGTAAATCTGCATAAAAGAATCGCTTTAAATATTGTAAAATTTACAGGCACAACCCCCAATAAAGTAGTGTTGGGTTTTATGATTGCAACTGCTTTTATGAGCATGTGGATTAGTAATACGGCAGCTACAGTGGTAATGTTGCCAATAGCAATATCAGTAATAAAACTTTTAATTGATGATAAAGATGGCTTTACAAAAGCAGATAAAAATTTTGCGCTAAGTATTATGTTAGGTATCGCTTTTGGAGCAAATGCTGGCGGAATTGCTACTGTTATTGGTACACCACCAAACTCGGTTTTAATAGGTCTTTTAGAAAATCAATACAACATTCAAATTTCTTTTTTAACTTGGATGAGTTTTGGTTTACCGTTTTCAATACTTATGATTGTTGCGGTATATTTTGTGTTGGTAAAATTGATGTTTCCAAGTAAAGGGATTCTATTTTCATCATCCGCAAATTTAATTACGGATGAAGTGGAGAAACTTGGTAAAATATCTAAAGAAGAAAAAAGAGTTTTATTAATTTTTGCAATCACCGTTTTTTTATGGGTTACAAGAACAATTATCAACAGTATTTTTCCTGATTTAAAATTATCTGATACTATCATCAGTTTAATTGGTGCGGTTTCTTTATTTGCAATTCCTATGAATTTTAATAAAGGAAATTTTATCCTAAAATGGAAAGATACAGAAAAGTTAGCTTGGGGAATTTTATTGCTTTTTGGTGGTGGTTTAGCACTTGCAAATGCTATGGAATCTAGTGGTTTGGTTGCTCTAGTTACCGATACAATTGCTGCAGGGAATTTTAATGTTTTAGCAACAGTTTCGTTACTAATCGTTTTAATGTTATTTATGACAGAGTTAATGAGTAATGTTGCTTTGGTTGCTGTTATGGCGCCAGTTGTTGCAGGTATTGCTATTGGTTTAAATATTCCTATTTTAAATTTATTAATTCCGGTTACGATTGCAAGTAGTTGTGCATTTATGCTGCCAATGGCAACACCGCCAAATGCAATTGTTTTTGCAAGTGGTTATATAAAAGTGAATCAAATGGTAAAAGCAGGAATCGTTTTAAACCTAATAGCAGTGGTTTTATTAATTTTGTATTATCAATTTGTAATTCCGTTGTTTTTTTAACTATTTTCTAATTAAACTAAAGTTACCACTTCTATTTTTTACTTCATCACTTTGATTAATCAAAACCACCTGAAACCAATAGTCATTTTGGGGTAGGTTTTTTCCATTATAGGTTCCGTCCCAGCCAAGGTCGTTTATTGTAAAGGTTGCAACTTGCTTGCCATATCTATTAAATACGTTTATAATTCCGCTTTTGTAATAACTATTGTCAAGTCCTTTAATTTGCCAATACTCATTATCACCATCACCATTTGGGGTAAAAAAAGAAGGAAAACTAATTAAGGAAATTTCAAAAGGAATCGAGCCACAATTATTTAAATCATTTACTTCTAAAATATAAATTCCTCCTCCTAAATTTTCAAAATTGGGATCACTTTGATAATCATAAATAATAGTAGAATTGATATCTAGAAGTCTAAATTCATAATCGCCTAAACCTAAATTATCAGTTTTAACTTTAATAAAATTATTATCAGAATCATCTTGCACCAAAACATCATTTATAGTAATTGATGAAATAGAAGATTCTTTAATTACAATTTGTTGCTCTTCAGAATTACATCCAAACACAGAAGTAGCAATTACTTTGTAAACGCCTCCTTTTTTAATAGTTGTAGTTGCTGAATTTCCTACTACAAGTCCATTTATATCTCTCCAAGTGTACGTAAAATCTGCATTTGGGTTGTCAACTCTAACTTCTAAATTAGAATTATTGGTAATACAGATTATATCTTCTGGAATTAAATTTACAGTTGGTTTTTCTCGTACAATAAAATCGATTGTTGTTTCTTCAAAACAAACATCATAAACAGGATTTTCTAAACGAACCGTAATAGTTTGCGAAGCGGTGTAAAATGGATTGGGTAACGGACTTGGTAAAGCAACGTCATTTTCATCAAAATATTTTACAATTAAATTGGTTTGGTTTCCAAGAATTGTACTTTCAATTGTTGCCGTATTAAAACTTATAATTCCATCAAAATCGTCATCACATTCTTCTTGAGCAGTTATTGTATTTGCAATAGGAACTGAGTTTACCACAAAGTTTAGAATGGTTTCGTCATTACATTTTCCATCAAAATCTTTAGAAGTTGTATTTTCTACCTTTACAGTAACTTTTTGAGATTTTGTAACAAATGGATTTGGCAAAGGACTGGAAAGCTGCGTTCCGTTTTCATCAAAATAGCTAATAGTTACGTTGGTTTGATTACCAATAATATTATTTTGAAAAGTTGAGGTGTCAAAAGAAAAGAAACCATCTCTATCATTATCACATGCTGGATTTATAATAATAGGATTTGCAACAGGAACTTTTT
Source organism: Polaribacter glomeratus (assembly GCF_002954665.1). Taxonomy (GTDB): domain Bacteria; phylum Bacteroidota; class Bacteroidia; order Flavobacteriales; family Flavobacteriaceae; genus Polaribacter; species Polaribacter glomeratus. The sequence continues at coordinate 1,024,416 of NZ_MSCM01000002.1, forward strand.
CTACATGTAAAGAAATATGAGCACCTAAACCCAAGCAATCATTATCAAATTTACTATCAACTCTAATATAAATATTTTGCTGATTTGGATAGCCGATATTTTGATAGTTTGTAATATCTGTTATAAAATTTTCTTCGGATAAAGCATCAGCTTCATTTCTATAATACTTAATAATTAACTGCTGATTTATTGGGAATAAATTTTCAATTTCTGTTGTTACTGAACTAAAATTAAAAATTGCAATTCCGTCTGTAGAACTTGTTCCATTATCACATTCATAAAAACTATTTAATAAAGTTGTTGGGATTTGAGTTGTAGAAACAAGCAAGTTAACCTCACTTACACGATAACAACCATTATCATTTTCTACTCTTGCCCAAATTTTATCAACACTAACTATTTCATTTTTATAAGTTGTAACATTGGTTATGGAAACTCCATTATTTTCTGCATCAATTTTTTCTTCAAAAAAAGTAATTGTATAAGCATCAGAATTTGTAATAATTTCTTCTTTTACTTCATTCAAATTAAAGAAACTAAAACCATTAATATCAGCATTGTCACATTGTTTTAGAGATACTGAAGTGTTGATATTTGGTGCATCAAAAATTTCTATTTTTTTAGGAATTGTATAGCTTGTATTATCAGTATGAACAACCGTTGCAGTAACATTGTAAACGCCTGCGGATGAAAATTGATGATTCACATCCACAGCAATTGATGAGTTATTTGCACCAGAACTTGGGTCATCAAAATTCCAAATCACAGATTTTATTTCTGATAGATTTGTTAAACTAAAATTGTTTGAAAAATTTAAGCAAGTATTATCATTGGTAATTGTAAAAGGAAAAATTGTTTTTGCTTGGCCATTTACTGTGATATAAAAGTTAGCATTAGGTCTTGCCAACCTCATTTCTTTTGTAGTTTGGTATGTTGATGATTCACAACCTTCAGATTTAAACCATGAAGAGTCGTTATCACTTTCAGTGCCAGCAATAAAGGCATTTGCATCTCCATAACTTATTCCTTTATGTACCTCAACTAAAATAGTTTTAACATCTAAAGGAACGGTTACAGGATTATCAAACGGAATTGTAATAATTCTAGAACTTGTAGAACTCCAAGAAAAAGGAGATAATTCAACTATTTGACTACTACCAATTAAATCGGTTTTTGAAAAGGAATTTGGAAAATTTTCATCTACTTTATAAATATTAAATTGAAGTGTTGCCAACCATCCTGCACCTGTAATACCAACATTACCTGTATTTATAATTAATTCCTTATTTTCACCTATATCAAATTCTGATAAATTGAATTTTCTAGCCCAATATAAATAACTAGAAGTACAAGAAAACATTTCTGTTTTAATAACATTATCTCCAATATTATGAGATAAAATAACATTAGAGTTTGTGTTAATGATACTTCTTTTTTCTCCAGTAACATTTATAAAAAAATTAGCATTTGAAACTGGTACATTTAGGTTTTCTGTAGATTTATATGGATAAACATCTGTGCAACCTTTAAACCAAGAAGTATCATTATCTTGACTTGTACCAGCTATAAGAACCTTTTTTACTCCAATTGTACTGATATTCATTTGAGTAACTTCTATTAAAATTTTTTTTATCCCAGAAGTAACTACAATTGGAGTAGTAAAATTAATAGTTAAAATTTTTGGTGTGTCTCCAATTAAAGGTGTTTCTAAATAGTTGCCATAACTCATTATTTTAGGCTCTGAATCTGGGAAGTTATCATCGATACTATAAACATTTAAAATAAGTCTTGCGCCTTCTTGTGCATTGCTAATAGCAAATTGTCCTGACTTTAATATAAATTGTTCATTGGTTGAAATTCCAAATTCAGAAAGCGTAAAAGTTCTTGCCCAATATTCTTCATCTTCACAAGAAACCCAATCAGTTTTAATTGGTGTGTTACCAACATTATGCGTTAAAGTAATTTGTGCATTTAAATTTGATAAAAAAGCAAATATAAAAAGTAGGAATAAAAAATGTTTTTTCATAAAAAGCAAATATAAATAGTTTTACCCTAACCAACCATCTCTATCTAAACTTCTATATTGTATGGCTTCTGCAATATGATCTGGAGAAATATCTTCTGTATTTGCTAAATCTGCAATTGTTCTAGAAACTTTTAAAATTCGGTCATACGCTCTTGCAGAAAGATTTAATTTTTCCATGGCAGTTTTTAAAAGCGATAAACTTTCTGTAGATAATTTACAATATGTTCGAATCTGCTTCACATTCATTTGAGCATTGTAATGCACGTTTTCAAAATCTTTAAAACGCTCGGATTGTATTTCTCTAGAGGCTGTAACTCTTTCTCTAATAACGACAGAAGATTCTCCTTTTCGTTCTTCAGTCAATTTTTCAAAGGGAACAGGAGTTACTTCTATATGAATATCAATTCTATCTAGTAAAGGGCCAGAAATCTTGCTTAAATAACGTTGCATTTCTTGCGGAGAAGAGGTCATGGGTGAGCTTGGATCATTAAAATATCCACTCGGACTCGGATTCATACTTGCTACCAACATAAAACTACAAGGATAGGTAACCGTAAATTTTGCTCTAGAAATTGTAACATCCCTATCTTCTAAAGGTTGACGCATTACTTCTAATACCGATCTTTTAAATTCTGGTAATTCATCTAAAAATAAAACGCCGTTATGCGATAAAGAAATTTCTCCTGGCTGCGGATATTGGCCACCACCAACTAAAGCAACATCAGAAATGGTGTGATGCGGACTTCTAAAAGGTCTTTGAAATAATAAGCCATTGTTTTTTGTTTTACCAACTACAGAATGAATTTTTGTGGTTTCTAGCGCTTCATGCAACGTCATTGGTGGTAAAATACTTGGCAATCTTTTTGCTAACATTGTTTTTCCTGAACCCGGAGGACCAATTAAAATAATATTATGCCCGCCAGCAGCTGCAATTTCCATACAACGTTTTATAGATTCTTGCCCTTTTACATCCGAAAAATCAAACTCTGGAAAATCGATATTTTTATAAAATTCAGCTCTTGTGTCTACAATTGTGGGTTCAATTTTTTTATCACCATTAAAATGATTGATAACTTCCATGATGTTTTCTACTCCTAAAACTTCTAAATTATCTACAATAGCAGCCTCTTTAGCGTTGTCTTTTGGTAAAATAAAATATTTATAACCTTCTTCGCGCGCTTTTATGGCAATAGGTAAAGCACCTCTTATAGGTTGTAAGCTTCCATCCAAAGAAAGCTCGCCCATAATAATATATTCATCAATATTGGTAGATTTTATTTGATTGGAAGCGGTAAGAATCCCCATAGCCAAAGTTAAATCATAAGCAGCACCTTCTTTTCTGATATCCGCAGGCGCCATGTTTATGATGATTTTTTTACCAGGAAGCGTGTAATTATTGTTGTTTAAAGCGGCAGAAATCCGATACGAACTTTCGCTAACTGCTTTGTCTGGCAAGCCAACCAAATGGTAGCCAATTCCTTTATCTATATTAACTTCGACGGTAATTGTGGTGGCTTCAATACCGAAAACGGCAGAACCATAAACTTTAACTAGCATTTTTTTTCTTTAAAGATAAAGAATCTAGCCGAATAAAAAAATGCGAGCAAAATAATTTGCTCGCATTTTATATTAAAATTTTAATTTTATACTAAGCCGAGTTTCTACTCGCATTAATATTACCAAATAAAGAACGCATCACCATTTTTTCATAAACCTCAATTTCTGCCGTATTTCCTTCCGTTTTTTGAAGTTCTTGAATTCTCTTTAACGCAAATTGTTGTATCGTTAATAAAGGTAAAACAATGTTTTCTCTAATTGCTATCGATGCTTTTCCTACCGGATGATTTTCCATCAATTCTGTATGACCCGCCAGTTTTAATAACAAACGTTTTGTAGTTAGGTATTCTTCATGAATTAAATTCCAAAATTCACCATAAACAGGGTCGTCTGCCATATAAGCCGTTGGCAACTATAAAAATGACGAAACTCAGGTTGAACATTAAATCTGCTAAATTGATTTTTTTGGTGTAAATTAGCACCAAAATAAAATATTATGGGAAGACAAAGTATTTCGTTCACTCAACCAAATGATGAATGGCTAAAAAATCAAGTTGATAAAAAAGAGTATTCTACTAAAAGTGAACTTGTAAACGATTTAATTAGACAAGCAAGAAAACAACAAAGACAAATTGACTGGATTAGTGCTAAATTGGAGAAAGCTGAAAATAGCGGATTTACGAATTTGAGTAAAGAACAAATATTAGCGGAATCAAAGTCGTTGATTTAATGCCTAATTATAAAATAAGTAATTTAGCGAAAGAAGACTTAATAAGAATGCATAAATACGGAGTTGAAAAATTCGGAATGATTCAAGCTGATAAATATTTCGATTCTTTCTTTGAAAACTTTGACATTATAGCGGAAAATCCATTTTATTTTGAAGCCGTCGACTATATAAAAATAGGATATCGACGTTGTGTTTCTGGTTCAGATAGTATTTATTACAAAGTAAATAATAATATTCTAGAAATTATGGCAATAATTGGAAGACAAGATTTAAAAAATATTCTCTGATTTAAAAATTACAGTTGCCATCACCGTGTGTAAAATATTGCTGTATTTACATAAACTAAAGCTTATCGCTTTTTTGCCAACTTCTGAATTTCTGTTGGAAATTCTTCGTTCACAAAAACGCAACATTTGATACAAAACAACGTTAAAATTAAGATGAACTTTGCAAGTTTATCAACTTACCAAATACTTTATAATTTTATCCATTAATTTTTCAATTATATTTTTCTGAAAACTATTTATTATATATTTCATCAATAATTTTTTCAAAAATGACTTCATCAGAAGGAGAAGGAGCTTTATTTAAGATGATTTTATTTTCTTTATTAAAAATAACATATTGTGGTATTTCATTCACTTTAAAAAAACTAGCCAAAGAAGATTTGCGCCCTTTTAACAGAAAAAAAGAGTTGTTAAAATTTAATACATTTTCAAATTTTTTATTAGCTACTAACCATTTTTTGTAATCTTTTTCAGGCGAAATATATATCCACTCAACATTATTTTCAACCAAAAGTCTATCTTTAAAAGGTTTGCCTTCTTTAATTTGTTCTATACAAGGTGGGCACCAACTTGCCCAAAAATCAACAACTTTTATTCTTTCTTTAGATCGCGCAAAAATTTTTCGTAAAGTTAAAGTGTCTCCTATATTGTTAATAAATTTAGAGTCTAAAGCGGATTCTGATAATTTAAAATCATACGATTCTAAATCTGCTTTTATACCATTCATAAATTCAATATAAGATGGTTTTGTAAATTGTTCTTGGTACTCATCAATAGTACTTTTTAAGAGTTCAATACTATTTATACTATTTCCAAACCCTTTTAAATGATAATCTCTTATCATTCTTGCAATGGCATAATTTTCTATTTCACCATCAAAGTTTTTTTGAATAAATTCTTTTTCTGCTAAGAACTTTTCTTTTGAATAGGGTAAATATTTTGAGTCGAGAAAATAATATCTTATGTATGGATTAATATTATTTTTAAAGTACGTACTATTATTAAGGGCAATTACATCTTTGAATTCTTCAATTGATATTTTTCCAAAATAATTAGACAAATCAAAAATAACTTCTGAATTTTTAATCGTTTCTTTTTGAATTATTGGCATTAATCCATCAAATTCATTAAAGTAATAGCCATCTCTACTTGATTTAACATTTACAGGATTGATAAGAGAATATAAATATTCATGCTTTAGATTACTTTTTATAGTATTAATAAAATATTTAGATTGAATGTTATTCTTTTTAACATATTGATTTAAAAAAGCAATTCTTTTATTGTAAATAGACTTTATACTTTCTTTGTACAAATTTAGATTACCTGTATAAGGGTTTTTTTGATATTCAGGCGTTTGACGATTCATTTCTGAATAATAATTATTTTGTATCGCATTTTTACCAAAAAACAATACTTTTCCATCTTTTATTTTGATGCTAATTGTGTCTCCTGGAATCAGAAAAATAAAACCACGATAAAATGCTTTACCACCTCCTAGAACAACTTCTGAAAACAATGGTTTATCTATTGAATTCAAAACCATATGTAATGAATCAGCAAAAATTTCTTTTGTAGCATCTAAATGTGGTCTTCCAAATAGATAAGTACTATTCATAATGCTAAGGTATTCAAATGCAATAATATCATCAGTAGTTCCAGTAATTACAACTTTATTTAATTTAGAATCTCTATTTTCAATAAAACTGTTTGATTTTAAAGCCTCTTTTTTTGGCAACGTATTTTTCTTACAATGAAGTAATAATGAAAAAACTATTACACAAATAATATATCTAAATTTCATGTTAGAGCTTTAAAATTAAGTTAATTATATAATGGAAACTGGGATTTTTTAACCCCTGTTATTTTATAGATTACTACCAACATGAACACGATGAAAATCCATCAAATGGCTGACACACACCAACGGCCCAGCCGTCACAATCTAAAGCTTCGTAAGTTCCACCGCCTTTGCATGATACCCAACACTTTCCTAAAAGAACCAAACCTCCCAAAACCACTTTCTGTTCAACTCTATTAAGAGCCTTACCAATGTTTAAAATTTGTTTTTTCATAATTTAAAATTTAAAGATATTAAAATAACTTAAGCTTTTAATATCCATTGAGTAAGTTAGACAATCGTTGCAACAATATTTTTTGTTTAATCAATAAAAAAAGTATTGCCTATAAATACTTAAATTTTATTTTTTTAAATTTATAATACGTTTCAACTCCTTAAAATTACTTGTGCCACTTTCTTTATAAAGTATATTCATTTCATTGTCAACTAATAGTAAAGTAGGGTAATATGTAATTCGAAGATCTTTAATGATACCTTTTCCATTACTTCTATTATAGAAATACTGCGGCCAATCCATTTCGTTTTTGGTTGTATATTGAATTACATCATTCAAATTTTTATCGTAAGCAATACTTATTAAATTAATTTGGCCTTTATTTTTATTAAAAAATTCTTTTAAAGTTGGTATTTGTTCTCTGCAAGGTTTGCACCATGTTCCCCAAAAATCTATTAGTGTGTATTTTTTCTTCTTTAAAATATCTGCTAATTTTTCTTTTTTTAAAGTTAAATTTTTTAATTTCTGACCAATCTTATTCCCGTAAATAAACTTTTTACCTTTAATTTCTTTAATTTTTAGATTATTTAAATCGTTAGAAATATCTTCTAAAACAAAAACTTTATTTCCAAGTTTTATGGAATCTTTTATTTCGTATTTAAAATTTTGATTTATTATTGGATTTTTATCATCAAAATTTTGTGTTGATGGTTTTATGTAAAGCGAAAAATTACCTCTGGAAGTACCTTGAACAATAAAAACATATTCGAGCTCATCTAAAACAACATTTCCTTCCCAATAATCTTTGAACTTTAGTAACAGCCTAGATTTTTTTGAAATTTCATCATTCGTTTCAGAAAATCTGTAATCATTTAAAGAGGGATAAATAATTGCTTTTCGTTTAAAACGAGTAATAACACCTTCCTCTTCGGCCCAATAACTATAGTCTATTTTAGGAATATTTTTCAAATCTACACTGTCAGAATCATGATTTCTGAAATCTGATTTAAAAATAATAGGTTTTTCGTCTTTAAAATTTCCGTTTTTATTTTGATCTACATATAAAATTTGGCGATCTTTTTTAAATTGAATACCAACCAAAAGTTTATTGTCTTTGGGAGTGTTTTGATATTTAAGAGAATCAATACCTATTCGCATGAATTCTTCTTTACTTAAATAATCCTTTTTAAATAATTCAAAAATATATGAAAAATAATTTGTTTTTAAAGTAGAAATAATGAGAGAGTCTTTTAAATCAAAATGAGAATTACTCATTAAATCTTGATAATATTTTGGATATTTTTCATATTGAGATGAGAATTGTATTGTATTTTCAATAGGTTCAAAAAAAGAATAATTACCTTCTTTTAGTTCTAATGTTATAATAGTTTGCCCTTTTTGAGTTTCATTATTTTTACCATTACATGACAGTAAAATAAAAAATAGTAAAACTAGATTAATTGTTTTCATTTTCTTAAAATTGAATTTGTTCAAGGCTTTGTTTATTGACGTCTAAAAGTTGTTTTTCATGAATTTATGATTCAGCAATAATAACTGAAATAGCTATCTTATTTTTATTTAAAGTTAGATGAAATAAAGAAATAAAAAAAATGCAACCAAAAATTTGATTGCATTTTTCTATAAATAAGTTTTTTTGTTGTTATGCCGAGTTTCTACTCGCATTTATGTTCCCAAATAAAGAACGCATCACCATTTTTTCATAAACCTCAATTTCTGCCGTATTTCCTTCCGTTTTTTGAAGTTCTTGAATTCTCTTTAACGCAAATTGTTGTATCGTTAATAAAGGTAAAACAATGTTTTCTCTAATTGCTATCGATGCTTTTCCTACCGGATGATTTTCCATCAATTCTGTATGACCCGCCAGTTTTAATAACAAACGTTTTGTGGTTAGGTATTCTTCATGAATTAAATTCCAAAATTCACCATAAACAGGGTCGTCTGCCATGTAAGCTGTTAAACCAAAAAACGACTTTGTTAAACTCATCATACTGTTTTCTAGCAAGGTTTTAAAGAAATCGGATGCATTGTAAAATTCTACAATTTCATCAAATCTACCAGCTTCTTCGTATTTTTTTAAGGCAGCTCCTACACCATAAAAACCAGGTACATTTTGTTTTAATTGACTCCAGCTGCCAACAAAAGGGATTGCTCTTAAAGAAGCAAAATCTAAAGTATCAGAAGTTGAGCGTTTACTTGGTCTGCTACCAATATTGGTTTTAGCATAATATTTTAACGTACTCATTTTTTCTAAATACGGTAAAAACTGCGGATGATTTTTAAAATCTACGTATGTTTTATAACTTGTAACTGCCAAATCTTCAATAATAGTTCTGTTTTTATCGTTTATTTGATCCTTGTTAAACATTTCGTTTTTAATACCAGAACTTATTAATTGTTCTAAGTTGTATTGCGATGAGTTTAAAGTTCCAAAATTAGAGCTAATTGTTTGTCCTTGTATGGTTAACTGTATTTCTTTATCTTCAATTGTTGGTCCTAAAGAAGCATAAAATTTATGTGTTTTTCCGCCTCCTCTTGCAGGTGGTCCACCACGTCCGTCAAAGAAAATTACATCAATATCAAACTCTCTAGAAATTTTTGTTAAAGCTTCTTTCGCTTTAAAAATACCCCAGTTTGCCATTAAATAACCACCATCTTTTGTTCCATCAGAAAAACCTAACATAATTGTTTGCTTGTTTTTTCTTTTTGATAAATGATATCTGTACGTGTTATTTGTATATAATGTGCGCATTACATCGCTTGCATTTTCTAAATCATCTACCGTTTCAAAAAGCGGAATTACATCAACCGGTAATTCGTTTTCAAAGCCGCATAAATTTAGCATTGCAAAAGTTTGCATTACGTTTAGTGCACTTTGGTTATTACTGATGATATATCTGTTTGCACCACGTTCGCCATTTCTTTGTTGAATTGTTTTTAAAGCATAAATAGATTCAATTGTTTTTACAGACATTTCATCAGACAAAATTAAAGGGTCTATCGTTCCTTTTACCAACGATAAAATATCTATTTGTTCATCGGCTGATAAATGATGATAATTTTTAGGGAATGTAGTGTCGCCAGTTTCAATTAAGTCTGTTACAATTTGCGTAAACGCATCGTGATGCACTCTGCTATCTTGCCTAATATCTAACGTTGCAAAATGAAAACCAAAAATTCTAACTTTGTTAATAAAGTCATTTAATTCTTCTACAAACAAAGATTGATGCTTGTTCACTACAATTTCTCTGGCAGCATACAATTCTTCTAAAAGTATTTTCTGAGAAAAATTAACTTTTGCATAACTTCTTACAACGTGTTTGTACAAACGCTTCTCTAATCCTGCTAAAATTTCTTGAACACCATCAAACGTAAAACGTCTTTTTAAACGTCTAACATCTCTGTAATAATTTCTTAAAATTGATTGACGCAATCTTTCGGCAACATCTAAGGTAATTTGTGTAGTTACAAAAGGATTACCGTCTCTATCGCCTCCTGGCCAAAAACCAAGATCTATAATTTCGTTTTGCATTGGGCCGCCGTCATAAACGTGCTGCTGAATATAGTTGTATATTTTACTAACAGAATGATAAAATACATTTTCTAAATACCAAATTAAACTTACCGCTTCATCAAAAGGAGTAGGTTTAGATTTTTTGTAAAAAGGAGTTTTTCCTAATTGTGCTAAAAGATTTTTGATAAGTAGCAAATCATCATTTTGAATCGCTGTATCTAAATCTGTAATGATTCCTAAAACAGAACCAGGATAAAACTGAGTAGGATGTGCCGTTAAAACAACACGTACTTTAAAGTCTTCTAGATGTTTTTTTAAATCTTCTTTTTTGCCACTTAAAAGCGCAGTTTCTTCAGAGTTTCTAAGTGTACCCAAACCATCCATGTTATTTACCGTAGGAAAAGCGGCGTCTTCAACAGCATCAAACAAAACTACCTGACGTTCTATATATTGAATAAATTGAAAGAGTAAATCTTTTTTACCTTTTTCTGTAGGATTTTCTAAGTATTTATTAAAAAATTTTTCTACAATTTCTGTTGGATTTAATCCTTGTTGAAAACCATTTTCGCAAATTTTATGAAAAAGAGGTAGTAAAACACCTGTATTATTTATGGTGTCGAAAGGAAGTGTAATAAAAATACTGTTGTAAATTTGATATTTAGACAGCACATTATCGTTAAATCTTGTAATTTTTGGTAAATCAGACATTTCTTCTAAAATTTATTTCGTGAATTTACAAAAAAGCAAAAATAAAGAACCTTGCTTTTTGGTAATAATCGCTTATTTAATTACGAAAACGATATAAATTTAGAGTGATTTTTTACAAATACATAAATTGTGATGAAGTCTCTTGTTTTTGTTGATTTTAAAATATGCTTACGGCTGTAAATTTGGCGGTAAACATTGCAAATTCCAGCGAGTTGGATCGTTTTTAAGTAAAAAACCCTTTAGTAAATTTTGGTCTTGATACCTTTTATAATCATCATAAATAAATGCCGTTGGTGTTTTGCCTAGATTTGTAAAATCAACAGAAAACTGATTTAAATCCATAGCAACACCATCTACAAAAACGAAATTCAAATTGGCTAATTTTAGTTTTTTGTTAATCGCAGAGAAATTATTTTTACCATTCGAAAAATTAGAAAAAGTATAAATACTTACTGGTTTTTCTGAAGAGTTTTGATCAATTTCTTGACTATTTATAGAAATATTAAAAAGAAAAATGAATGCAAGAACGAAGTGTTTCGTTTTCATGATGCTCGTTTTAATTTAAAAATCATATCTAAATATACAACTATTTTTTATTAAAATTTTGCAAACCTTCTTGTAACCAATTATAATACGTGTCTCTATCTGTGTATTGTTGCGCAGAATTTAAAACCTCTAAATCTGCACTTAACAAAACATAAAAGGGTTGTGATGCGTTTTTGAAGTTGATCACTTGAAAAGTAGACCATTTATCGCCTACAGTTTCTATCTTTTTAACCTTTCCGTTTTTCTTTAAAAAATCGAATTGTTGGTCTTTTGGCAACTCTTTTTCATTATCATCAACATACAAAGAAATCAAAATATAATCTTCTTTTAACGTTTGATAAATGTCTGGTTCACTCCAAACATTTTCTTCCATTTTTCTGCAATTAACGCAAGCCCAACCCGTAAAGTCTAATAAAATTGGTTTGTTGGTTTCCTTTGCAGCAGCAAGGCCTTCTTCAAAATCGTCATAACAATTTAAACCTAAAGGGCAATCTGTTTCTTGCTCATAAATGCTGTAAAATTGTGGAGGTGGAAAACCGCTTAACAAACTTAAATTCCAAGTAGGATTTTTCATAACTCCTGGAGAAATATAAATGATAAATGAGATAATTAAAACTCCGAATGAGATTCTTGAAAACGATAATTTCTTGATAGGAGAATCATGCGGAAATTTAATTTTCGCAAAGATATACAAGGCCAATCCTATGAAAATAATAATCCAAATTCCGATAAAAACTTCACGTTTTAGAATGTCCCAATGTGCCACTAAATCTGCATTTGATAAGAATTTAAACGCCAATGCCAATTCTAAAAACCCTAAAATAACTTTAGTTGTGTTTAACCATCCGCCAGATTTTGGTAAAGAATTTAACCAACTAGGAAACAGTGCAAACAATGCAAAAGGAAGCGCTAAAGCTAATCCAAAACCAGTCATTCCTGCGGTTAATTGTATTGCGCCACCATCCGAAGATAAAGAACCTGCTAACAAAGAACCCAAAATTGGTCCTGTGCAAGAAAATGAAACGATTGCCAAGGTTAAAGCCATAAAAAAGATGCCAACAAGGCCGCCAACCGAAGAAGCAGAATCCATTTTATTTCCCCAAGAACTTGGTAATGTTATTTCGTAAAATCCGAAGAATGAGAATGCAAAAAATACCAAAACCACAAAAAAGAAGATGTTTAACCAAACATTTGTAGAGATTGTGTTTAAAATTTCAGGGTCTAAATTGTCTAAAAAGTGAAACGGAAGACTTAATAAGATATAGATAAGCACAATAAAAAATCCATATAAAATGGCATTGAAAACGCCTTTCTTTTTGTTTTCTGATTGTTTTGTGAAAAATGAAACCGTTAACGGAATCATAGGAAATACACAAGGTGTTAATAAAGCCAGCAATCCGCCAACAAAACCAAGTAAAAATATGCTAAATAAGCCATTTGAAGTATCAGTATTTGTGTCTGTAGAATTCTTTAAAAGTGAAGTGTTTTTTAAATCTAATTGTAATTTTTTGGTTAGATTTTGACTTTTTTCATCAATTGAAATCGCTTCATTTATAGTATTTCCGGCCAGGGAAATCGTAAAGTTTTCATCAATATTTATACAAGCAGTTTCGCAAACTTGCCCAAAAAAGTTAAGTTTAATTTGGGTAATTTCTTTGTTCGTTAATTGTATTCTTTGGGTAATAATTGCTTTGTCTTTAAAAACAATTTCTTCTTTTTCCCAAACATCAGAATATTTAGCAAAAGTGTCTTTTTCGGTTGCCTTGCCAACCAATTTATAACCAGTTTCGTTGGCTTGCATTGTTATTTCTAAAGGCAACGAAGCTTCATCTGGGTTGTATTGCGAGTACAAATACCAGCCTTTATACAATTTTGCACTAAAAACAACATCATATTCAGTTTCTGATATTTTTTGAACAGAAGTTTCTAATTTTATAGGTTCATCTGCAGTTTGTGCCTGAGAAATTATTGCTGATAAAAGGATGAAAAATGTGATGAATTTCTTCATTATTTTGATGTTATTTTTAGAATATTTTTTGAAGTATTTTTCAAGGATAAACGACTGTCTTGTCTATAATTTAGTACCCAAATTATTTCGTTTTCGGCATTGCAAAGTAACCAAGCATTTTCTTTATCTAAAAGTGAGAATTTCTCGTCTTTAAAATATTTACTCAACTTCTTTTTTCCTTGCATTCCTAAAGGATAAAGATAGTCTCCATTTTCCCATTTTCTTACAATTAACGGGTATTTTAACAAATCTTTATCAACGTAAATTGCCTGCTTATTTTCATCGGATTTCTGTAAAACATCCTCAAAAGTTAAATAAATAGGGTTTGTAATTTCAAATTGATTTTCATGAATTTCAAATGTCATTTCGAGCGCAGTCGAGAAATCTCTTTCAGAAAGTAATAAATATTCTCTGTCTTTTACCAATCTATGCGTTTTAGAATAAACTTGTTTTCCAGATTGAGTAGAAAGTAAATGGTAAACATCGTTCCATTCGGTAAAATTGTACTCTTTTAACAGCTGGTATAAGTAAGCTTTCGGGTTTGAAAGTTGATTGATTTTATCAATATTTATTTTTGTCACTTCGAGCCTTTCGACTGCGTTCAAGATAAACTCCGTCGAGAAGTCGGTTTCAAAAACTTCGGATGAAATAGTAGCAATTCTATCTTCAATAATTTGTTTGCTCTCTTGTAAATTTTCTAATGTTTTTGCAAACGTTTCTAATAAATTAGGATTGATTTCTTTTAAAACAGGGAGAATTTGATGCCTAATTTTATTTCTGATATATTTTGTGGTTGCGTTACTTGCATCTTCTCGCCAATCTATGGTATTTGTTTTTGCGTATGCTAAAATTTCTTCTCTAGAAAAAGCCAAAAGCGGACGGACAATATTTCCGTTAATTTTTGGAATACCTGTAAAGCCGTCTAAACCAGAACCACGAGTTAAATTGATTAAAAAAGTTTCTAAATTATCATCTGCATGATGTGCCGTTAATACATAATCAAAATTATGTTTTTCAATAATTTCTTGAAACCAGTTGTAACGCAATTCTCTTGCAGCAATTTGTGTAGAAAGTTTATTTTTTGATGCAAATTTTTCCGTATCAAATTTAATTTTAAAAATCTGATTAGACGTTTTTTGAGCTAATAATTTTACAAATTCTTCGTCTAAATCACTCTCTTTTTCTCGAAGTTGAAAATTGCAATGCGCTAAAGAAATATTGAAATTTAACTCATGAAGTAGCTGCGTCAAAACAACAGAATCCACTCCGCCAGAAATAGCAATTAATAGTTTTTTATCCTTTAAAAAAGGAAAATTAATGTTGATATGTTCTTTGAATTTTTGCAGCATATAAGCGTCAAAAATAAGGAAATTAAACTTGAGAATTCAACCAGTTTACAACATCTTGTAGCATTTCTTCTTTGCACAAATCGTTTTGTAATTCATGATAACCGCCTTCATACAATTTTAGTGTTGCTTTATCAGAATTATTTGCAAACTCTTGAGTGCCTTTGTAATCGATAATTTTATCACCCGTACCGTGCAAAAGCAACATCGGTGTTTTAAGTTTATTGGCATTTTCAATAGCCCATTGCCCAGTTTCAATAAAGGTTAAAGAGAAATTCGGACTAATTTTATCATGTACCAAAGGATCATTAATATACTTTTCAACTTCTATTTTTTCTCTAGAAATATCACTGGCATCCAACTCATTTCCCATGGTTATCGACGGTGCAATTTTTTGTAAGATTTTACCAACTGTTAACTTAATTTTGGGTGGTTGAAAAGCTAATTTTAAAAACGGACTTGTAGCAATAACTCCTTTTAAATCATGGTTTATTCTGATGGAATAATTGATTACAGCGTTTCCACCCATAGAATGGCCATATAAGAAAATTGGTTTTTCTGGAAAGAACTCTTTGGCTTTTTCTATCGTTTTGGTAACGCTTTCTAAAACAGCTTCAAAACTAGGATTATGACCGCGTTTTCCCGTAGTTTTTCCATGTCCAAAATGATCAAAAGCAACTACAGAATACTCGTTTTCGGTTAGTTTTTTTGCCACATGAGTGTAACGTCCAGAGTGTTCGCCCATTCCGTGAACTAATACAATAACCGCTTTTGTACTTTTTGCTTCCCAAACCTGACCGTAAAATTCGGTGTTATAAATATTGAAATTGAATTCTTTGTGTGTCATGTAACTTGTTAATTGGTTATTTTTATATCGTCAGAAGTATTTAATACGCTGTCTTTTCCTAGAGAAATAATAGTGTAATTTAAGGAATCTTTTGATATAATATAAATAAATTCAGTGTTCCAATAATCTAAAGTTATATTTTTTCTTAAAGGATTATTTCTAATAATATGGTTTAGTTCTTTTGGGTATTTATTTAATTGTTCTTTCTCTAATTTAAGAATTTCTGAAATTTCAAACATTTTTTCTTTTGTTTTTTCTTCGGATGTATTCCTTAAACTAAAAATAGAAAATATAGAAAAGGAAATTATAAATAGGATCAAGATTATAAACAAAGGTTTTGTAATTGGATGCCAGACAATACTTTTGGGAAGGTTATTTTCTTTTTCATATTCCCTCCTTTTTTTATGCTTCATCCAAAATACAATATCTAGATAAAGTTCTAAAATTAAAGTAATTAAATCTGACACTCGTTATTGCTTTTGTAACCAAACTCTAATCTCTTTTCTTAAAGAAACCTCAGGTTTTGGTAACGGAATAGTATTTCCAAATTTTTTACTTCTGTTAAATTTAGAAAAATTTATTTTTAGCTGTTTCCACTCTTCTGGATACGTGTCTAAAAACGCATTGAACATCGTTTGTTCTGTTTTCTTATCTTTTAAAGTATCAAAAATTTGTTGAAATTTTTCTTTTAGTATCATGTTGTAAATATAAGTAAACTGAGTATAATTTTGAAAGTAGATTTTTTTTACTCTTTCTTAAAATGCTGAATTTGTTGATCGTTTGTTGGTGCAATTATTTAGAATTCAGCAGCACATATTTCATCGCTTTGGCCTTTAACAAACACTCTTCATATTCTTTTTCAGGAATAGATTTTGCCGTAATTGCGCTACCAACTGAATAAGAAATATACTTTTTTTCCTCATTATAAAGAATGCTTCTAATAATTACATTAAAATCAAAATCGCCATTTGGTGTAAAATAACCAACCGAGCCAGAATACAATCCGCGTTTGGTTTCTTCAAGATTTTCAATAATTTTCATAGCAGAAACCTTTGGCGCTCCTGTCATACTTCCCATTGGGAACGTGCTTTTAAGAACATCTACAGGATGTATATTTTCTTCAATTTCTGATACTACAGTAGAAATCATTTGATGCACTTGTTTAAAAGTATATACTTTGCATAATTCCTCTACTTTTACGCTTCCTTTTTTTGCTGATTTTGATAAATCGTTTCTAACTAAATCTACAATCATCACGTTTTCTGATCGTTCTTTGACATCTCTCGATAAATCGGATGCAATTTTAGCATCATCAATTTCACTTCGTAAACGTTTTGCAGTTCCTTTTATAGGTTGAGAAATAATTTTTGTTCTTTCTTTTTTGATATATCTTTCTGGTGAAGCAGATAAAGCGTATTGATGTTCAATTTTTAAAAAAGTAGCAAAAGGTGGTGTAGAAATTTCATTTAAATGATTGTAAACTTCTAACGGATGTATCGTACTATTTTCTGCATAAAATTCTTGACAAAAATTAGCTTCATAAATATCGCCTCTTTTAATATGTTCTAAAACTTTGGTTACTTTTTGATGGTATTCGTCTTTATGAATTCGAAGTTTTATTTTGAGGTTATTTTTAGTTTTTTCTATTTCAGGAATTTTAAATTTTTGAATTCCTTCAAAATCGCTTTCAATCTCATCTTCAACCATTCTTAAATAATGAAATTCAACTGAGTTGTCTTTAACAAAAAATAGTTTTTGAGGCTGAAAAAAATACAAATCAGCAAAGTCTAATCCGTCAAAATTGTTGGAACTAAGTTGTTCAACATCATTTTTTACATCATAAGAAATATATCCAAAAATATAATCTTTTGTAATTGTTTGATATTCTTTTAACTTCTCAAAAGCATTAAAATAATCTGTTTTGATTGATGTAAATTCTTCAACAGCCAAAGCAGCATCAAAACTAGCATATTGCTGTTTGTAATTGTTAGAATCTAGCCAAATTGCAGTTTCGAATTGTTGTGCCCAAAACAATAAATTTTGTTTAAATTCTTTGGGGTTATCAAAAGAAAAAGTACGAATTGTTCTTTGCATATTCTTTGTAAAAATACAACTCTTTTAAGGAGTTAATTATGATAAAAAAAGCAACCCAAATTAGGTTGCTTTTTTATGTATACTATAATTCTAAAACGAGTTTAAAATAATAAATTATGCGTTCAATGGTTTTCCATCCCAAGCAGCTTTTGCAGCTTCTTTAACCGCCTCAGAATACGTTGGATGACCATGACAAATTCTTGCTAAATCTTCAGCAGAAGCTCTAAACTCCATCGCAACAGCAGCTTCCATAATTAAATCTGCAACACGTGCACCAACCATGTGAACTCCTAATATTTCATCTGTATTTTTATCAGCTAAAACTTTTACAAAACCGTCTGTATCGCCACTTGCTCTAGATCTACCTAATGCACGCATAGAAAATTTACCAGCTTTGTATTCTATTTTCGCTTCTTTTAATTCCTCTTCAGTTTTACCAACTGCAGCAGCTTCGGGCCAAGTATAAACAATACCCGGAATTAAATTATAATTAATATGTGGTTTTTCGCCAGCTAAATATTCTGCAACAACAACTCCTTCTTCCTCTGCTTTGTGCGCCAACATTGCGCCTTTAACAACATCACCAATTGCATAAATATTTTTAATATTTGTTTGTAAATGATCATTTACATCAATTTGCCCTCTTTCTGTAACTTTAACACCCGCTTTTTCTAATCCTAAACCTTCTGTGTAAGGCTTTCTTCCAACAGCAACTAGGCAATAATCACCAGAAAATTCAATTTCTCTGTCTTTTTTATCCGTAGCTTTTACAACAACATTATTTCCATCTCTTTTTACAGAAGTTACTTTATGGCTTGTTGCAAATGTAATTCCTTGTTTTTTAAATACCTTTTGTAATTCTTTAGAAACATCTGCATCCATTCCTGGAACGATTTTATCCATATATTCAACCACAGTAACTTCTGCGCCCAAACGACTATATACAGAACCTAATTCTAAACCAATTACACCGCCACCAATTACAATTAAATGTTTTGGTACTTCAGGTAATTTTAAAGCTTCGGTTGAGGTAATAATGCGTTCTTTATCTATAGAAATAAAAGGTAAAGTTGATGGTTTTGAACCCGTTGCAATAATGATATTTGTTCCTTCAATGATTTCTGATGAACCATCTTTTTTAGAAACTTTTATATGAGTTGCATCTTCAAAAGAACCTAAACCTTCAAAAACAGTAATATCATTTTTATCCATTAAATATTTGATTCCGCCAGTAGTAGTTTCTACAACATTGGCTTTTCTTTCTACCATTTTTGTAAAATCAAAAGATGGTTTTTGAATAGAAATTCCGTGTTCTTCAAAATGATGAACGGCATCGTAATAATGATGAGAAGAATCTAATAACGCTTTAGATGGAATGCATCCAACATTTAAACAAGTTCCTCCTAAAGTAGTATATTTTTCAATAATTGCTACTTTTTTCCCTAATTGTGATGCTCTAATTGCTGCAATATATCCTCCAGGACCAGAACCAATAACAATAATGTCGTATTTCATGGTAAGTTAATTTTGAGGTACAAAAATACGTATATTTTTAGAGATTCAAAGTAGAATTTGTTAGATTTACTGTCAAATTAAATCTAAAAATGTAACCAATGAAAATTATTAAAAAAATAGCAATCGTTTTATTAGTTGCGCTCGTAATTGCACAGTTTTTTGGTCCAGAAAAAAATGAAGGAGATATAACTTCTGTAGACGCATTTATGGCAGAAACAAATCCGCCAGCAAAGGTGCGTAAAATATTATCAGAAAGTTGTTTCGATTGCCACTCTAACAACACAAAATATCCTTGGTACGATAACATAACACCTGTAAATTTTTGGTTAGATGAGCATATAAATGACGGTAAAAAACATTTAAATTTTTCTGATTGGAGCTCGTATTCTTTAAAAAAGAAAGAACACAAAATGGATGAATTGCATGAAGAAGTTGAAGAAGGCGAAATGCCTTTAAATTCATATACTTGGACGCATTCTGAAGCAAATTTAACGCCAGAGCAAATAGCAGAGATGGTAGCTTGGGGTAAAAATGTGCAGGCAGAGTATAAGCAACAAATGAACGCTCAATAATTGAGTATACAACAAGTTTTAATTATTGGTACTGTTTGGGTAGAACCTAATTCGTCTGCCGCAGGAAGCAGAATGCAACAACTTATCGAGCTGTTTTTAAAACAAAACTATAAAGTTACTTTTGCGTCTGCTTCTCAAAAAAATGAAAAAGCAATTTCTTTAAGTTCATCAGGAGTTGAGGAGGTTTTAATTGAATTAAACAATACTTCTTTTGACGATTTTGTAAAAAAATTGAATCCAACAATCGTTGTTTTTGATCGTTTTATGATGGAAGAACAATTTGGATGGCGAGTTGCAGAAAATTGCCCAAATGCAATCAGAATTTTAGATACAGAAGATCTACATTTTTTGCGCAAAACTAGATATCAACAATTAAAAAAAGGAGAGGAGTTTACAACAGCGGCTTTGTTAAAATCGGATGACGCTAAAAGAGAAATTGCTTCTATTTTAAGATGTGATGTGTCTTTAATTATCTCCACTTACGAAATGGAGTTGTTAAAATCAGTTTTTAAGATTGATGAAAGAATTATCTATTATTTGCCTTTTTTGTTGAATAAAATTGATGAACAGCAAATCGAAAATTGGAAATTTTTTGAAGAAAGAAAGCATTTTGTTTTCATAGGCAATTTCTTTCACAAGCCAAATGTTGATGCCGTTTTAACTTTAAAAAATGAAATTTGGAGTAAAATTAAAGCAGCACTTCCTGAAGCTGAAATCCATATTTACGGAGCGTATGCAAATCAGCAAATACATCAATTACACAATAAAAAAGAAGGTTTTATTATAAAAGGTTTTGCAGAAAACGCAAAAGAAGTTGTTGAAAAAGCCAGCGTAGTTTTAGCGCCTTTACGTTTTGGAGCAGGTATTAAAGGCAAATTAACCGAAGCCATGATTTGTGGAACTCCAAGTATTACTACTTTAATTGGAGTAGAAGGAATGCATGGTAAATTAAACTGGAATGGTTTTGTGGAAGATAATTTCTCCAATTTCTCTAAAAAGGCAATTCAATTATATACGGATGAAAAGGTTTGGAAAAATGCTCAAAAAAACGGCGTTGAAATCATTAATCAGATATATGATAAAGAGCAACTCGAGCAACCTTTTATCAATCAACTAAATCGAATTCAAGATAATTTAGAAAATCATAGAACTCATAATTTTTTAGGAAGTTTGTTGCAGCATCAAACGCTACAAGCCACAAAGTATATGAGTAAATGGATTGAAAGTAAAAATAGTTAGCAGTTTATAGTAACAGTATTCAGTAGCAGTTTTTAGTAAATAACGAACTAAAAACTGCAACTGTAAACTGAATATTAAAGCAACCCTGCTCTTTTTAGCAAAGCATCTGGTTTTGGTTCTTTACCTCTAAATTTAATATATAAATCCATTGGTTTTTCTGTTCCGCCTTTAGAAAGTACATTTTCTTTGAATTTAGTAGCTACTTCTTTGTTGAAAATTCCTTTTTCTAAGAAATATTCAAAAGCATCTGCATCTAAAACTTCGGCCCATTTGTAGGAGTAATATCCGGCAGAATATCCGCCCTGAAAAATATGAGAAAAAGAAGTACTCATGCAATTTTCTGCAACTTCTGGATATAATGTGGTGTCTGCAAAAGCTGCGTCTTCAAATTCTTTGATAGAAGAAATTGATTCTGGCGACTCGTTTCCATGCCATTTCATGTCTAACAATCCAAAACTAAGTTGTCTTAAGGTTTGCATTCCTTCGTGAAAACTAGCAGATTCTTTAATTTTCTCAACATATTTCATTGGTATAATTTCACCAGTTTCATAATGTTTTGCAAACAATTCCAGCGCTTCTTTTTCGTAACACCAATTCTCTAAAATCTGACTTGGTAATTCAACAAAATCCCAAGAAACAGAAGTTCCCGATAAACTATTATACGTTGTGTTTGCTAACATGCCATGCAAAGCGTGACCTAACTCGTGAAATAATGTGGTAACTTCATTAAAAGTTAACAAAGATGGTTTTGTTGCCGTTGGTTTTGTGAAATTACAAACAATAGAAACATGAGGTCTTTCGTTAACGCCGTTTTTAATTTGTTGCGGTTTATAAGAAGTCATCCAAGCGCCATTTCTTTTTCCTTTCCTCGGATGAAAATCAGCGTAAAAAACAGCAATAAAATTATTCTTAGAATCTGTAACATTGTATGTTTTTACATCTTGATGGTATTTGTCGATGTTAAAAACTTCTTCGAAATGCAAATCATATAATCGTTTAGAAATTTCAAAAGCGCCATTAATTACGTTTTCTAGTTTAAAGTATGGTTTTAAAATTTCTTGATCTAAATCAAACAGTTCTTTCTTTAATTTCTCTGCATAATAAGCGCCATCCCATTTTTGAAGCTGATCTATATTGTCTAATTTTTTAGCGTAATTTTCTAAATCTTCAAACTCTTTTAGAGCAGCAGGTTTTGCTTTCTCTAATAGATTGTTAGAAAATTCAATTACTGTTTCTGGAGTTTCTGCCATTCTTTCTTCTAGAACAAAATGCGCATGCGTTTTGTAACCTAATAAATTGGCTCTTTGATTGCGAAGGTTTACAATATCTAAAACAACTTTTTCGTTGTTAAATTCATTGTCTTGAAATCCTTTTTTACCAGCAGCAATTGCTAATTTTTTTCGCAATTCTCTATTATCCGCATAAGTTAAAAAAGGAATATAGCTTGGATGATCTAACGTAAAAATCCAACCTTCTTTTTCTTTGGATTTAGCCACTTCTTTAGCCGATTCTTTTTCGCTTTCTGGCAAACCAGCAAGGTCTTTTTCATCGGTTATATGCATTTCAAAAGCCTGAGTTTCTGCCAATACATTTTCGCCAAATTTTAAAGATAGTTTAGAAAGTTGCGCGTCAATTTTACGAAGCGCTGTTTTATCAGCTTCCTTTAAATTAGCGCCATTTCTAGCAAAACCTTTGTATTGTTTTTCCAACAACATTTGTTGTTCTGGAGTTAATGTTAACGTTTCTTTTGAATCAAAAACAGCCTTTACTTTTTTAAATAATGCTGTATTTAAAGTAATGTCGTTGCTTAATTCGCTTAACCAAGGAGAGATTTCTTGCGCAATTTTCTGAATTTCATCATTGGTCTCAGCAGAGTTCAAATTAAAAAAAATACTCGTTATTTTATTCAGTTTTTCGCCTGTAAAATCTAAAGCTACCGTTGTGTTTTCAAAAGTAGGAGTATCAGTCTTGTTTACAATTTCATCAATTTCTAATTTTGTAATCTCAATTGCTTTTTTAATTGCAGGTTTGTAATCTTTAGTAGAAATTTTTGAAAAGGGTGCTGTATTAAAATCTTGTAAAAGTGGGTTCATTTAAAAAGTGTAATTGTTTATTTGTGAAAAAGTGTAATTGTAAAAAAGATCATTTTTATTTTTTTACACGTTCAGAAGCTTGTTCAACTTTTAGTTTTAAGCCTTCTTTGTAGGCAATAATTTTATCTAAGACACATTTATCCGAAGTGCCAATAATTTGTGCTGCTAAAATTCCTGCATTTTTTGCGCCGTCTAAGGCTACCGTTGCCACAGGAACGCCTCCAGGCATTTGTAAAATTGACAATACAGAATCCCATCCATCAATAGAATTTCTACTTTTTATAGGAACTCCGATTATTGGCAACGGACTCATACTTGCCACCATTCCTGGTAAATGAGCAGCGCCACCAGCACCAGCAATAATTACTTTGATGCCGCGTAAATGCGCATTTTTAGAATAGTCAACTAATTTTTCTGGAGTTCTATGAGCAGACACGATATCTACTTCGATCTGAATATCAAAACCTTCTAAAATATCTATAGCTTCTTGCATGATTGGAAGATCTGAATCACTTCCCATTATTATTCCTACCATAATTTAATTAATTAAGTTGATAATTACATTTACCATCATTTCTTTTTCGTTTGGGTTACTTTCAGCAATCATCAAAGTTAATGCAACTAATGTGTTATTTTCGATTCTTTTAGAGTTATCATCCTTATATAAAAAATCATTTTTATTTAAATACCAAACAAATAACCAGGCAGCAATTCTCTTATTACCATCAGTAAAAGAATGATTTTTTACTACAAAATATAAGAGATTTGCTGCTTTTTCTTCTATGCTAGTATATAATTCTTTGCCATCAAAAGTTTGATCTATAGTTGCAATTGAACTTTTAAAAGAATTATCTTTCTCATTACCAAATAAAGAAGAACCTCCAAATTTTATTTTAAGACTTTCAATTGCTGATTTTGCTTCAGCATATTCAATTTGATAGGAAACAAAATTGTTTACATTATCTCTTGTTAAAGTTTGATGATCAAAACTATCTAAAATATCTAAAGCAGAAGAATAATCAGCTAAAACATCTATTAAACCTTCAGTATCTTTTGTGAGTTTTGATGTTCTTTGAACGAGTTGAATTGTTTTTTGAAGTTGTTCTAAACGTTTTTCATTTATAGAATATCCTTTTATTAGGTGCTCTCTTAAAGTGTTAGTTGCCCATATTCTAAATTGAGTTCCTCTTTCAGATTTTACTCTATATCCTACAGAAATAATTACATCTAAATTATATAAATTTATTAAAGAAGATTGTGTTTTACCAGATATAGCACCATGTTGAGTGGTTGTTCGGAATTTCCGAACAACCACATTTTCCTCTAATTCATTTTCTTTAAAAATGTTTCTAATATGTTCACTTATTGTAGCTTTAGATTTTAAAAATAAATCTTGCATCTGTAATTGTGAAAGCCAAACAGTATCTTTATCTAAATTTACTTGAACCTCTATGCCGTCTTTAGATTTAAAAATATCTATTTTACTTTTCACAATTGGATTTTTAATCTAGGGTTTAATTAATTTTTATCACTTTTAAACTAATGTATTTTTTACACTAGTTCAAAATGCATTTTCTTATTTACTAATTACCCTAATCGTTTCTTTAACCTGCTGTGCTATTTTTCTAGCTTTATCAATATCTGCATTTACAATGGTAACATGACCCATTTTTCTGAACGGACGTGTTTCTTTCTTCCCATAAATGTGAGGTGTAACGCCATCAATTTTTAAAATTTCTTCTATATTTTGATAAATTACATCTCCAGAAAATCCTTCTTCGCCAACTAAATTTACCATAATTCCGGCAACTTTACTTGCCGTGTTTCCTAACGGAAGATTTAAAATTGATCGTAAATGTTGTTCAAATTGATTGGTATAACTTGCTTCAATTGAATAATGCCCAGAATTATGTGGTCTTGGTGCCACTTCATTTACTAATATTTCGTTGGTTTCTGTTTGAAACATTTCTACAGCTAACAAACCAATAAAATCTAAATCCTTCACAACTTTTAAAGCCAAATCTTGTGCCTTTTTTGCAACAGATTCTTCAATTCTTGCAGGGCAAATTACATATTCTACTTGGTTTGCTTCTGGATGAAACTCCATTTCAACAACAGGATATGTTTTGGTTTCGCCATCAGCATTTCTTGCAACGATGACTGCTAGTTCATTTTTAAACGGAATTAATTGTTCCGTAATACACTCTACATTTGGTAAAGATTCTAAATCAGCAAAACTTCTAACAATTTTTACGCCGTTGCCATCATAGCCAAAACGAGCCGCTTTCCATACAAAAGGAAAACTAATAATGCTATTTTCTAAACAGTGATGCAATTCTTCTAAGTAAGCAAAATGAGAAAAAGGGGCAGTCGGAATTTGATGATCAAAGTAAAAGTGTTTTTGTCTGGCTTTACTTTGAATAATGCGTAAATCTTTAGGTTTTGGATAAATCGTTAATCCTTCTGCTTGTAACTTATCTAAAGCATCAATATTTACGTTTTCAATTTCAATGGTTAAAATATCTACGGTTTTACCAAAGTTGTAAACAGCATCAAAATCTAACAAATCTCCAACTACAAAATTATTGCAAATTTGTGCACAAGGTGCATTTGGATTGCCATCTAAAATTGAAGTATAAATGTCAAATTTTTGAGTTTCGGTAAGCAGCATTCTTCCTAATTGACCTCCGCCTAAAATGCCTAATTTAAAATCAGAAGAAAAATAATTTTTCACGTTTACTATTTTGTATTTAAGCAAAAATAAGCATCTATTTTTAGGTATGCTAAAAATTACTGATTCTAATTACTGATCCATTTTTTGTAACTCTGTATTCTATTGCAGGGCATTGAAATCCATCGGTTTGTGGTGCTCCGCCAAAATCTAGACTGTATTTACTTTTATCGCAAGCGCACTGTAAAAGGCGGTTTTCAAAAGTCATAGCGGTAGCGCAATCATTACTTGGGCAAAGCCTATCGAAAGCAACAAAATCTCGTCCGTTTTTGTTAAATATTAAAATTCCTTTACTTCCTCCAGAAAGTTGCACAGAACCTCCAGGAGTTTGCGCGTTTATCATCTCTGGATTATTTAAATCGGTAACAAGATTTAAAGGCAAAGATTGTATACAGTTTCCTAAATTGGTTGTATCAGAGCAATTTAAAAACAAACAAATGCTTAACAAAAAGACTATTTTTTTTAACATATTTAGTTCTCAGTTTTTATAAAAACGATTGCAAGTTACAAATATTTTGTACATTTGTAATCTAATCTCATTCCTGTGAAGGCAATGGGATTTTTAAATTATAGAAATTATGAGTGACATATCTTATTATTCTCCAGAAGGATTGAAAAAGTTAAAGGACGAATTGCTAAAGTTAGAGCAAGTTGAGCGCCCAAGAGTAACACAAGAAATTGCGGATGCAAGAGACAAAGGTGATTTGAGTGAAAATGCAGAATATCATGCTGCAAAAGAAGAGCAGTCTCATTTAGAGTTTAAAATTGCCAAATTAAAAAATGTAATATCGAATGCACGTATTATTGATGAAAGTCAGTTAGATACTTCTAAAATATTGATTCATTCTATTGTAAAAATTAAAAATGCTACAAACGGAATGGAGTTTAGCTACACTTTAGTGGCAGATTCTGAAACGGATGTTAGAAACGGAAAACTTTCTGTAAACTCACCAATTGGTAAAGGTTTATTAGGAAAAGAAGTAGGAGATATTGCAGAAATTCAAGTTCCAAATGGAATTATGAAGTTTGAAGTTATGGAGATTTCTAGAAAATAAAAGTGGTAAAAAAGAAATGTAACAATATAAATTCGGATTTTGGCAATGCCAAAATCCGAATTCTTTTTTATATTTACTAATAACTAATAACCAATATGAGCATATTCACAAAAATAATTACAGGCGAAATACCAAGTTATAAAGTAGCAGAAGATGCTAATTTTATTGCTTTTTTAGACATCAATCCAAATGCAAAAGGACATACTTTAGTAGTTCCTAAAAAGGAAGTAAACAAGCTTTTTGATTTGTCAAAAGAGGAATATACCCAACTAATGGATTTCTCTTACCGAGTAGCAAAAGCATTAGAAAAAACAGTTGTTTGTAAACGAATTGGTATGAGCGTAATTGGTTTAGAAGTGCCTCATGTTCATGTGCATTTAATTCCGTTAAACGCCATGGCGGATATACAATTTGCTCAAAAAATAAAATTGACAAATGACGAGTTTGTTAGTTTGGCTAAAAGTATTTCTGATAATTTTAATTAATTGCTTATTTTAGCTACGTAAATATTTCAGATTTGACGAATTCTATACTTGATTTAATAAAATTTGAAAAGTAGTTCCTTTGTCGATTTCAGATTTTTTAACGAATATTTTTCCATTATGATAATCCTCTACAATTCTTTTTGAGAGCGATAATCCTAATCCCCAACCACGTTTTTTTGTTGTAAAACCGGGTTTAAATATTTGTTTAAACATTTTTTTGGGCATTCCTTTTCCTGTATCAGAAATATTAATTTTCACTTTTTTACCAAAGCTTTCAATACGTAAGGTTAATTCGCCTTTTCCAGACATCGCGTCTATGGAATTTTTGATAAGGTTTTCTATAACCCATCCAAATAACTCTAAGTTTATTTTTGTTTGAAGATCTTCATCTGAAGTAGAAAATGAAAATGTAATTTGTTTAGAACTTCTAGATTCTAAATAATCGAAAGTTTGTTTTGTAATTTCTACAATATTATTCTTTTTTAACTCTGGAACCGAACCAATTTTCGAAAACCGATTTGCAATTGTATTTAATCGATGCACATCTTTTTCAATTTCGGCGATGTACGTTTCATTTACTTTTTCAATTTTTAAAATAGCAATCCATCCTAATAAAGAAGACAAAGGTGTGCCTATTTGATGTGCCGTTTCTTTTGCCATTCCTGTCCATAGCTTATTGGTTTCAGAGGCTTTATTAGAACTATAAAACAGGTAAATTACAGCTAAGAATAGTACTAAAATAAGTAAAAAAGCAAGCGGATAATAGGTTAGTTTATCTAATAAATCTGAATCTCGATAATAAATATAATCAGTTTTCCCTAAATATTCAACCAAAATAGGTTGGTTTTGGCTTTTCATAATCGCCAGTTGTTTTTTCAAATATTCAGGATCTTTTTCTTTAACCGTGTCTAAATTATTAGAACCTTTAATATTGCCATCAGCATCCACTAAAATAAATGGAATATCTTTTGTTCTACTAATAATTTTTAAAGGTAATTCAGAAATATTTTGGTCTAATTCTTCAATGCTTACCGTTCTTAATTCTTTAATTGCTTCGCCATGAATTTCCATTTTGGCTCTTTCCGCTTTTTTAAATTTTTGAAAAAAAGTGTAGGTATTCCAAAGAATTAAAGAGACAATTATAAACGAAATTATAATGG
The DNA here is from genome assembly GCF_002954665.1 of Polaribacter glomeratus. Taxonomy (GTDB): domain Bacteria; phylum Bacteroidota; class Bacteroidia; order Flavobacteriales; family Flavobacteriaceae; genus Polaribacter; species Polaribacter glomeratus. Next base: position 1,053,022 of record NZ_MSCM01000002.1, read on the forward strand.
TAAATCGCTTAAAAAAAAGTGTTTTAGAGTAAATTTTCATCAAAACAAATATAAAGGTTTCTTCTTTATAACTCATTTCAAGATTTGATAGTATCTTTACCTATCTAAAAATTTTACAAATGCTTACTATAGATCCAAAAGAAATAGCCACAGGCAAATTGCATGGTTATTTGTTAGGTGCCATTGCGCCTAGACCAATTGCTTTTGCAAGTACCATTGATGCAAATGGAAACCCAAATTTATCGCCATTTAGCTTTTTTAATGTGTTTGGCTCTAATCCGCCAATATTAATTTTTTCTCCTGCACGAAGAGTTAGAGACAACACTACAAAAGACACTTTAGAGAACGCTTTAGAAACCAAAGAAGTGGTTATAAATGTGGTAAATTATGCTATTGTGCAACAAATGTCTTTAAGTAGTACAGAATATCCAAAAGGTGTAAATGAGTTTGATAAAGCAGGTTTTACAATGTTGCCTTCTGATGAAATTAAACCATTTAGAGTGGCAGAATCTCCTGTGCAATTTGAGTGTAAAGTAAAGGATGTTATTTTTACAGGTGATAAAGGCGGCGCAGGAAATTTAATTGTTTGTGAAGTTGTAAAAATTCATATTTCTGAAGATGTTTTAGCGGATGATGGCAGTATTGATCAGCATAAAATAGATTTAGTAGCAAGAGCAGGAGGTAGTTATTACACGAGAGCAAGAGATGGTTTTTTCGAAATTCCGAAACCAGTTTCTACATTAGGAATTGGGGTTGATGCAATTCCGTTAGAAATTAGAAACAGTAGTGTCTTAACAGGTAACAATTTAGGAATGTTAGGTAATGTAGAGCAACTACCTAAATTAGACACTGTTAATAACTTTGGAAAAGAACACCCGCAATTTATTGGGTTAGAAATCACAAAAAAACATACATTTGCTAAAGAGTATTTAAGTAAAAATGATGTAGAAAGTGCTTGGAAAGTGCTTTTATTAAAATAGAAATTATGGAAGTTATTGGTAAAGTAAAATTAATTGGCGATGTTCAAACATTTGGAACAGGTGGTTTTAAAAAAAGAGAACTAGTTGTAACTACGGATGAGCAATATCCGCAAATGATCATGGTTGAGTTTGTACAAGACAAAACAGATTTGTTGAACAATTATAAAGTTGGGCAAGATGTAAAGGTGTCTATTAATTTACGTGGTAGAGAGTGGATTAATCCTCAAGGAGAAGCTAAATATTTTAATGCTATTCAAGGCTGGAGAATAGAAAGTTTAGCTCAAGGATCGTCATCACAAGCTGCACCTCCTGTAGATAAATTTGAAGCTGCATCAAGCGTGTCTGATGAAGAGCCAGATGATTTACCTTTTTAGTAAATAAATTAGAGTACTAGAAAGTTAGATTTCTAGACATAAATAAAAAAGAGCGAATTCTTAATTGAATTCGCTCTTTTTGTATAAGATTTAATCTTCTCTTTCCTTTCTTTCTTTTCTTTCTTGTTTTTCTTTTCCTTGCTCAAGATTTTTTTTCTTCTTTTCGGGCATTGGTCCACGCAAATGAATTACCAATCCGTTTAAAAAATTACGTAAAATTTGATCACCACATTCTACGTATTTATCATGATCTTCATTTCTAAACAGTGCGCCTAATTCTCCTTTACTAACTTTAAAATCAACCAAAGCACAAATTTCTACAATATCGGTATCTCTTAATTTGTGAGCTACCCTTAATTTTTTTAAAATATCATTGTTTGTTAATCCCATAGCACAAATGTAAGTTTTTTAACTGACTACACTAAAAATAGCCCACGCATAAACCGCAAATCTTCCAAATCTAAATAAACCATAAAGCACAACACTTTTAAACGGATATTTTATCATTCCGGCGGCAAGGCAGGCAATAGAAAAAGGTAATGGTAATACGGCGCCAACTAAAATTAATATTCCACCCCATTTACGAGTGTTCTCTAAATTTTTAGCCATTTTAACTTCTAAATATTTCTTAACAGATTTTATTTTTAAAGCAGCCTGACCAATAAAATAAGATATTAAACCTCCTGAATAAGAAAGTGTTGCTAAAATTGCTAAATTTAAGAATGGATCGTCTGTTTTTTTAGACCATGCAATAAACATTTCTGGCGGAATTAAACCCAATAATGTTTCAGAAACAAAGAAGGTTACAAAAATACCTAACCTAGAAAAAGTTTCTGTAAAATGATGCAAACCATCATTTATATTATATACATATTTGTTAAATAGAAATATCGCCAAGACAATACCAATAATTGGCAGTATTGCTTTTTTTAAATTAAGACCAACAAACCTGTAAAAGCCAGTCCTTGAATAATAGTTATGAATCAAGTTTGCTTTTTCGGTATTTGTTTTTTTTCTTTTTCTTCTTCTTAACTTTCGCATTTTATGAGTTCTACCTAAATTAAAACAGATTGCAAAAATAAGAACAATATCTGTATAAACATTCTTAATAAAATAACATTAACGCTTTTTTAAATAATTTATTAAATTCGTAGAAAATAAACACAAAGCATGATTTGGCTTACTGATGAAATTACTTTTCCTGATTATCAATTTACAACTAAAGATGGTATTATAGCTTTGGGTGGTGATTTATCTGTAGAAAGATTAATATATGCATACAATAACGGAATATTCCCTTGGTTTTCTGATAATGACCCTATTGTTTGGTATTGTCCTTATAAAAGAATGGTCTTGTATACTGATGAATTAAAAGTGTCTAAATCGATGCAAAAAATCATTAATAGAAAACAGTTTGTGATCACAGAAAATAAAGCGTTTGAAGAGGTAATTTACAACTGTAAAAACATCGACAGAAAAGATGGTTTTGGAACTTGGATAACAGACGACATGGAACAAGCGTACATAAATTTACATAAAAAAGGTATCGCAAAATCTATAGAAGTATGGCTAGATCATACATTAGTTGGTGGTTTATATGGGTTAGAAATTAATAGCATTTTTTGTGGTGAAAGTATGTTTAGTAACGTTTCTAATGTATCAAAATTGGCTTTTATTTATTTGGCTAAAAATGATAAGTATACACTTATAGATTGCCAAGTTTATAATAATCATTTGGCAAGTTTAGGAGCAAGAGAAATAGAAAGAGATTTGTTTTTAACCATTTTAAAGGAATAATAATTTTTGTTTTTTAAAACAAAAAACCTCGCAAATTTGCGAGGTTTTTAATACGTTTAAAATGGATTATTATCCTAAAGTTACTCTTTTAAAAGTACTTACTTGAACATCACCATATGTTGCTACATATTGTGCAACGTTTTTCTTATCATCCTTAATAAAAGTTTGATCTAAAAGACATTGTTCCATATCTAAGGTTGTATTGTCAGCAATAAATCTTTCGATTTTACCTGGTAAAATTTTATCCCAAATTTTCTCAGGTTTTCCTTCTGCAGTTAATTCAGCTTTAGCATCATTTTCAGCTTGTGCTAAAACCGCTTCATTTAATTGAGACATAGAAATGTATTTAGGAACATTTTTTAAAGTTTTTCCTAATCTACCTAACTCAATATTATCTTTTTCGATAACAGCAATTCTAGCTTCAGTTTCTGCAGCTACAAAAGCAGGATCGAAATCTTTATAAGATAATGTTGTTGCACCCATAGAAGCAACTTGCATTGCTAAATCTTTAGAAAGTTCTTCAGCGTTATCTACAACAGCAGATAAACCAACCAAAGCAGCAATTTTACCAATGTGTGTATAAGCACCAACATAAGCAGCTTCTACTCTTTCAAAAGCAGTGATTTCTAATTTTTCACCTATAACACCAGTTTGTTCAACCAATTTATCAGCAACAGACATTCCTCCAAAATCAGCAGCTAAGAAAGATTCTTTACTATCATGATTTAAAGCAATATCAGCAAATTGACTACCTAAGTTTACAAAAGCTTCGTTTTTACCAACAAAGTCAGTTTCACAAGCCAAAACGATTGCTACACCTGCAGTGTTTTCGTCGTTTATTTTTGTTACTGCAACTCCTTCTGTAGAATCTCTATCAGCTCTTTTTGCAGCAATTTTTTGACCTTGTTTACGTAAAACATCAATTGCTTTATCAAAGTCGTTACCAGCCTCAACTAATGCCTTTTTACAGTCCATCATTCCAGCACCAGTAGCTTCTCTTAAGTTTTTAACATCAGCAGCACTAACTTTTACTGTTTCCATGTTACTTTATATTTTAAAGATTATAATTTATTTTGTTTATTCGGTATCGTCGTCTTCAGTTTCAGCAACTTCAACTTTAGCTTTTTTAGCAGCTTTGTCTCCTTTTACCTTTACTTTTTCTTCTTTACCTTCTTTACCTTTGTCTTTATCAGATTTTCTTTCTGATAAACCTTCTGCAATTGCATCAGTAACAAAAGTTAATACTTTATCTACAGATTTAGATGCATCATCATTTGCTGGAATAACAAAATCAACTAATCTTGGATCAGAGTTTGTATCAACCATTGCAAAAATAGGAATGTTTAAGTTTCTAGCTTCTGCTACGGCGATGTGCTCTTTTTTGATATCAATTATAAATAATGCACCAGGTAAACGAGTCATATCAGCAATAGAACCTAAATTCTTTTCTAATTTTTCTCTCTGACGATTAATTTGTAATTTTTCTCTTTTAGATAAGGCATCAAAAGAACCATCTTGCTTCATTCTATCAATATGAGCCATTTTTTTAACAGCTTTTCTAATAGTAACAAAGTTTGTTAACATACCACCTGGCCATCTTTCTGTGATGTAAGGCATGTTTACAGCTTTTGCTTTTTCAGCAACGATATCTTTTGCTTGTTTTTTAGTTGCAACAAATAAAATTTTACGTCCAGAGTTTGCAATCTTTTTTAAAGCTTCTGAAGATTCTTCTATTTTAGCAGCTGTTTTATACAAATCGATGATGTGTACACCATTTCTTTCTGTATAAATATAAGGAGCCATGTTAGGGTTCCATTTTCTAGTTAAGTGTCCAAAATGAACACCGCTATCTAGTAATTCTTGAATGTTTATGTTTGCCATTTTTTAAATGTGTTTACTTTCTGTTATTAAATCAATATATAAGTAGTCTTTTTACGAGTCTTATATATTTAGATACTAAACTGTTGATATATAATATAACAGTCTCTTTTGTTTAAAAATTTTATGAATAGTTGCTAAAAATAAATTTAGCAAATATTGCAGTAAAATATTAACGTTTAGAGAACTGGAATTTTTTACGTGCTTTTTTCTGACCAAATTTCTTACGTTCAACCATTCTTGGATCACGAGTTAATAATCCTTCTGGTTTTAGAATAAGTCTGTGCTCTGGTTCTATAGAAACTAGTGCTCTTGTAATTGCCAAACGAATTGCTTCTGCTTGACCAGTTACACCACCACCATAAACATTTACTTTAATATCGTAAGCTGTTAAGTTTTCTGTTAACATTAAAGGTTGTTGCACTTTATATTGTAAAGTTGAAGTTGTAAAATAGCTTTTAAAATCTTTTTTATTAACTACAATAGTTCCTGTTCCTTCCGAAAGATAAATACGAGCAACAGCTGTTTTTCTTCTACCGATTTTGTGTACTATATCCATTATTTATAATCGTTAAGGTTAATAGCTTTAGGTTCTTGACCTGCATGTTTGTGCTCTGTACCTGCATATACATACAAGTTTCTGTATAAAGCGCTACCTAAAGTGTTTTTTGGTAACATTCCTTTTACAGCTTTTTCTATAAGTCTTGTAGGATCTTTAGCAAACATTTCTGTAGCAGTTAACGATCTTTGTCCTCCTGGGTAACCTGTGTGACGAATGTAAGATTTGTCAGTCCATTTTTTACCAGTTAGATTAATTTTTTCTGCGTTGATGATAACCACGTTATCTCCACAATCTACATGAGGAGTAAAATTTGGTTTGTGTTTACCTCTAATTAGCTTTGCTATTTTAGAAGCTAGACGACCCAACGTTTGCCCGTCCGCATCAACTAAAACCCACTCCTTGTTTACGGTAGCGCTGTTTGCTGATACTGTTTTGTAACTTAATGTGTTCATAATTACACTATTAGTTTTTGTCTCATTAATAATATTAAACTTTTCCTTAAAAAAGGAGTGCAAATGTACTACTATTTATTTGATTGACAAATAGTGCTTTAGTTTATTTAATAGCTAGTATCTTATCTTCAATAATTAACAAATTCTTAAGAAATAAGAAAGCTACATTTGTAGATATAGCAATAATTTTACGCTTTATTTCTTAGTAAAATCAATCAAAATACATGAAAACCCTTTCTATTACCTTATTTCTATGCGCATTTATTTCTTTAAAAATGAATGCGCAAGAAATTGCAAATGGTAAAATCCCTAAGAGAGTTTATACCACCAAAAAACTTAAAACAACACCAATTATAGATGGTTCTGTTGCTGATGAAGCTTGGGACACTGTAGAATGGTCGTCAGATTTTATAGAAAGAGACCCAGATGAAGGCACAGCGCCAAGCTATCAAACAAAATTTAAAGTAATTTATGATGCAAAGTATTTATACATCGCTATTAGAGCTTTTGATGAAAACCCTGAGTTAATTCAACAAAGATTAAGCAGAAGAGATGGTTTTGCTGGCGATAGAGTAAATGTACTTATTGATAGTTACCACGACAAAAGAACTGCTTTTGTATTTACAACAACGGCGGCTGGTGTAAAAGGCGAAGAAATCGCAACTGGAAATGGAAGTAATTTTGATGCAAGTTGGAATCCTATTTGGTATACAAACGCAAAAGTTGATGAGCAAGGTTGGACGGCAGAAATGAAAATTCCTTTTAGTCAATTACGTTTTGGAAAAGCAAAAGAGCAAATTTGGGGTTTTAATATTGTCAGAAATATTTTTAGAAAAAATGAACGTTCTATTTGGCAAAGAATACCTAATAATCAAGCTGGTTTTATTAGTGAGGCTGGAGAGTTACACGGTTTAATTGATTTGGTTCCTCAAAAACAATTAGAAGTTCAGCCATTTACAGTTTTACAATATGATAATTATCCTAAAGAAGCAGGAAATCCCTACAGGGATGGCAGTGATTTTAAAGTTAATGGTGGCTTAGATGCTAAAATAGGAATTACAAATGATTTAACTTTAGATTTAACTATTAATCCAGATTTTGGACAAGTAGAAGCAGATCCTGGAGCTATTGCGTTAGACGGATTTCAGATATTTTTTGAAGAACAAAGACCTTTTTTTGTAGAAAATAAAAATATTTTTGATTATAAGTTTGCAAACGGAAGCGATAATTTATTCTACAGCAGAAGAATTGGTAGAAATCCGCATAGAAAAGCCAATTTATCAGCAGGTGAATTTGCAGATGAACCACAGTATTCAAGAATTTTAGGCGCAGCAAAATTTTCTGGTAAAACACAAAATGGCTGGTCTATTGGTGTTTTAGAAAGTGTTACAGCAAATGAATATACAGAGGTTAGAGAAATAAATGAAGAAACTAGAGAAGAAATTGTAGAGCCATTAACTAATTACTTTGTGGCAAGAGCGCAAAAAGATTTTAATGAAAGAAATTCTTTTATTGGCGGAATTTTAACTGCAACCAACAGAAATTTAGATGGTAATTTTTCTGAATTACATAAAGCAGCTTATACTGCTGGTATAGATTTTCAACATAATTGGCATAACCGAGACTATTATGTAAGCGGTAATACAATTATGAGTCACGTTTTGGGTAGTACAGAAGCTATTCAAAAAACACAACTTTCTATTGCTCGTCTATTTCAAAGGGTAGATGCAACGCATGTAGAAGTAGATTCAACAAAAACTTCTTTAACGGGTTCTGGAGGAAGAATTGAAGCTGGTAAAAATGGAGGAGGAAATTGGCGTTATAATGCTGGTTTTGTTTGGCGTTCTCCAGAATTAGAATTGAATGATGTTGGTTTTTTGCGTCAAACGGATGAAATAATTCTATTCTCTGAAGTAAAATATTTATGGCAAGTGCCAACGAAAACTTACAGAAATATTGAAATTAAAGCACAACAAGAATCCAAATTTGATTTTCAAGGAAACAATAATCAATTAGAATATAAATTAGAAGGAACTGTAAGTTGGATAAACAATTGGTCTTCAAAATTAGGTTTTGGTCATGTACCAGTAAACTATGAAAATGCGTATTTAAGAGGTGGTCCACGTTGGCGTTTTGCTGATAAAGATTTTATGTATCTTTCTTTTGGTTCTGATAAAAGCAAAAAAATGAGCTTTTCTGCGGGTTATGTAGTTCGTAAAACAGAAGAAAACGTAAATAACTTAGAAAAGTATTCAATTGATTTAAATTACCAACCTTTTGATGCTTTTAGCATGTCTTTAAACACAGAGTTTCAAAAGACAATTGATAAATCGCAGTATGTAACAACTACAGATTTTGATAATCAAAAAAGATATGTTCTAGGAGAAATAGATAATCAAACCTTATCTACAACCTTAAGATTAAATTACAATATCAACCCAAATTTTACGATACAATTTTACGGGCAACCCTATATTTCTAGAGGAAGATATTCTAACTTTAATTATGTTACAAATGCAACAGCATCTGGTTTTGATACTAGAGTTAGTATGTATAATGTTAGCCAAATATCAGAAAACAACAGTACTTATTTTATTGATGAAAATGCAGATGCAATAGCAGATTATAGCTTTGATAAACCAGACTTTTCTTTTGTGCAATTACGCACAAATTTAGTTGCAAGATGGGAATACATACCAGGTTCTGAACTGTTTTTTGTTTGGGCAAGAGGAGGTTCAAGATTTGATGATCCAAGAAGTTCTCTGTCTAATGGTTTGCGAGACCAAATTACAAACAACAAACTAGAAGATACATTTTTAATAAAAGCAACTTATAGGTTTGTAATATAAACTTAGTTGTTCAATTTCTTAATCAACTAAGTTTATAGAAGAAGCTACAAATTTGTTGTTTTCAATTTTGCCAACAACTTCCCCTTTTCTTATTACTTCACAAAAACCAGTATGTTCGTCATGAGCATCACCAAAATCATCAATTTTAAAACCTTCAACAAAATAAGCTTTACCATCTAAACGAACCGCTAAACTGCATCCGTTTTCAGAATCTAATTCAAATTTGCATTGTCCGCAAGAGATTTCTGCAACCTGTTTGATTTCGTTTTTGTTTCCACAAGAAACTGCAACAAATAAGATTGATAAAAAAAATATTTTTTTCATAATTTTAAATTTTAATTAATTTTATTTGTTTAATGGACTAATGTAAATGATTACAAAAGTGATGACTGCCAACTGATTACTAATTTACTGCCAACTGAATTTTATCCACCCCAAGAATCACGCAATCCAACAGTTTTGTTGAATACTAAATTATCGGCAGTAGCATCATTATCAACATTAAAATAACCTAAACGTTGAAACTGAAAACGTTCGCCAATTTCTGCAGATTGCAAACTTGGTTCAACAAAAGCAGTAATGATTTCTAAAGAATTTGGGTTTATAAACTCCATATAGTCTTTATCTTTATGCGAATCTGGCGCTTCGTCTAAAAATAATCTATCATAAGCTCTTACTTCTGCTCTTATAGCATGTTTTACAGAAACCCAATGCAAAGTACCTTTTACTTTTCGTTTGCTTTCTTCTGTGTCCATTCCAGATTTTGTTAGCGGATCATAAGTACAGTAAATCACTGTAATTTCTCCGTTTTCATCTTTATCGCAGCTTGTTGCTTTAATAAAATAAGCATTTTTTAAACGAACTTCGCCGCCTAATTTTAATCTAAAGAACTTTTTATTAGCCTCCTCTTTAAAATCTTCACGTTCTATGTAAATTTCTCTAGAAAAAGGAACTTCTCTGCTTCCAAAACCGTCTTCATAATCATTATATTCGGCTGTTAAAAACTCTTCTTTTCCTTCAGGATAATTGGTAATTATCACTTTTACAGGATCTAAAACACCCATTACTCTTTTAGCCGTTTTGTTTAAATCCTCACGAATTTTAAATTCTAAAAGTGCCACATCAATTACGTTTTCACGTTTAGAAACTCCAACAGTTTCTACAAAGTTTTTAATAGATTCTGGCGTGTAACCACGTCTTCGTAAACCAGAAATTGTTGGCATTCTTGGGTCGTCCCAGCCAGAAACAATTCCGTTTTCAACTAAAGTCAACAATTTACGTTTGCTCATTATTGTGTAACTCAAATTCAAACGAGAAAATTCACGTTGTTTTGGTACAAGCGGAAACTCAGATTTACTATAATCGTGCACATTGTCTTTAAACCAATCGTATAATTCTCTGTGAGGTTTAAACTCTAAAGAACACAAAGAATGCGAAATTTGTTCAATATAATCACTTTCACCGTGCGTCCAATCGTACATTGGGTAAATGCACCAATCGTTGCCAGTTCTATGATGCGTTTTAAACATAATTCGATACATTAAAGGATCACGCAACAACATATTTGGCGAGCTCATATCAATTTTTGCACGCAATGTATGTTCACCCTCTTTAAATTTTCCGTCTTTCATGCCTTGAAATAATTCCAAGTTTTCTTCTACAGTACGATTTCTAAAAGGACTGTTTGATCCAACTTCTGTTGGCGTTCCTTTTTGAGCACGCATATCTTCCGAAGATTGAGAATCTACATACGCTTTTCCGTCTTTAACCATCAAAATTGCCCAATCGAACAATTGCTGAAAATAGTCTGAAGAATAACATTCATTTGCCCAAGAATAGCCCAACCAAGAAATATCATTCTTAATTGCATCTACATATTCTTGTTCTTCTTTTGCAGGATTTGTATCATCAAAACGCAAGTTTACAGGCGCATTATACTTTAAACCCAAACCAAAACTAATTCCAATTGCTTTTGTATGACCAATGTGCAAATATCCATTTGGTTCTGGTGGAAAACGAAAACGTAAATTTTCTTTTGGCATTCCGTTTGCCAAATCCTCTTCAATAATTTGCTCTAAAAAATTGAGCGATTTCTTCTCTTCAGACATCATTTTATACGAAAAAATTAAGGTGCAAAATTACATATTTTTATGCAGTCACCTTCTTCAATTTGTAACAAATTCGTAAATTAAGACTCTAATAAGGAAACACTAGAAACTATGAGCGATAAAATACGAAATTATACCTGTCCAAAATGCGAGAATAAAACCTATAAAGTTGGAGAATTAAGAGCAACAGGAGGTTTTTTCTCAAAAATTTTTGATATCCAAAATCAAAAATATACCAGCGTAACCTGCGAACGTTGCACATACACAGAATTTTACAAGACCAAAACAAGCGGAATTAGCAATGTTTTTGACTTTTTCACCTAGTAATTCTAATTTTTAGCGATATTTTATCCGTGAGAAGGGTAGTTTATTTTTAATTTGGGCGTTTCCTTGCAGGTCGCGCTTTCCGTTCTATCTTTTTAGTTCTTTTTTTTTCAACTTCGTTCAAAAAAAGAACTAAAAAGGATGCCACTGCAATCGCTAACGCGAGCATTTTTAGCCGTTAAAGTTTTCTAAAATCAAGTTTATTATTTGTTTTTTGTCGTATTTTTGCAACTTATGAAAGACGATGCTAAAAAACCAGATTTGGTTGTTTTTAACGAAGAAACTCAAAAATACGATGCTGCTTTAAAACCTTACGGAACATCCGCAAGCTCACCGGTTATTAAACCAACAAATACAGCTACTTGGACGGCAGACGGCGTACGACGTGTAAATAAAATACTCAAAGGAAAATTTGACGAAGTCAAAAAAGAGTACGAATTATTAATGGAAAAATTTCAATATAATGACATGTTGTACAATGCTAAATTTGGTTTTGAACCAATTATAGGCGAAACATATCATTTATATGTAAATAAAAAAGACGAATTATTTTTATCAATTATAGAACCTACCGAGTGGAATTTAGAGCACAAAGGATCGTTTAGATTAAACTCTGATAAAATGTGGGAAAAGGTTGAGAATAGTATAACGCAAGAGGACTAAATGGGAATTATACAGGTAAATAATATAAAACTTTTTGCAAACCATGGTTGTTTAGACGAAGAAGCAAAAATTGGATCAGAATATAGAGTGGATGTAGAAGTAAAAGCCGATTTAAAAAAATCTGCTAAAACGGATGACTTAATAGACACGGTAGATTATGTACATTTAAATTATATTGTAAAAGAAGAAATGGCAATTCGTTCTAAACTATTAGAAGAAGTGGCACAACGAATTTTAAATCGTTTTTTTAAAGAATTAAAAATGATTCAAAAAGCAACGGTTTCAGTGTCAAAAATAAACCCACCAATTGGCGGAAATGTAGAAGAAGTTGTTATAATTCTTACAAAAAAACGATAAAAGTAAAAAACACTTGCAATACTTGTAAATTTGCGTAAATTTGCAATCCTTAAAACAACGTTCTAAACTTTTTAGAAAATCGTTTTAAAATTTAAAAGGTGTCTTGGCCGAGTGGCTAGGCAATGGTTTGCAAAACCATCTACAGCGGTTCGAATCCGCTAGACACCTCAATAAAAAACCTTAACAAGCTATTAATTAGCAAGTTGAGGTTTTTTTAGTTTAATATATGTACGATTTATGTATTGCCAGTAGTTTTAAGTTATTATTCTTATAAAAATTAACTTAAAAAATAAAGATGTTTTTAAGGCTTCATTTCGTGCATTTGTTACATTATTTTAAATATGAAAGTAATAATATTCTATTTTCTAAAAACTTTTTAACTGTTTTATACTTTTTGAAACGATTGCTTCAATCTCAATAATTGTTTCTTTAGGTAACTTGTTAAAATCTTCATTTGATATTTTTAAGTTATTAATCTGAATGTAATTATTGACGTTTGTTGTATTGTTATTTGTAATTCCTGAAAGTTGAATAAAATGTTTTAACGCCGTAGGATTGTTATCTTGTATGCCTATTAGATAAAGTTTTTGTAAAGCGGACATACTCATTATTTCGTTTGCTCCTTTTATCAATTTATTATGTTTAGTATTAATACCCTCTTTTAAATGATTGTAGATTGTTTGCCTTGATAATTTTGTTTTTTCAATAATAAAAGATTGATTAGGGAAATTACGATGTTCTAAAATGTAATTATGAATACAATTTGTGATTTTACTATTGTTTGCTTCATAGGTTGTATTTCTTATATCTTCTATAATTTTTTCATTTGATATAATAGAAATTAACATTTCTGTTAAAACATCATCTTTATAACTATCACTTAACCTTTTTGATAAACTTTGCCATAATTCATTTTGTTGGTTTGGGTTTTTATCGAAATACTCTTTTACTTCATTTACTGATTTTAAGTTTTCCATACTTGTAAACTTTTGTAATCTTTTTTCTTTTTTCATTTTGTTGTTTTAAAATAATAATCTGCTAAATCAAAACCATTATTAAAATTTGTTTGTTCTATTATGTTACTCACTTCTATTTTAAAGCCTTTTGTTTTTAACTCTTTTGCTTTGTTGCTCCAATTGTTAAATTCGCCTTTATCAGGAAATGCAAAACACTTTCTTTTTTTTAACGGCTCTAATACTTCAAATTTAAAATTGCTTTTACTACCAGTAGAAACCCAAATAAATTCAGGTAAAAAAATACTCATTATAATAGCGGTCTTTTCACTTTCAACAATAGCAATACTTTTTTGACAGTCTTCATTTATAAGGTGCAAACCAAATAAGCATTGACAAAGGTTAAAATCAGGCTCTTTAATCGCTTTATGTAACCAGTTAATATGATTGTAAGGTTCTTTTATCCTTTTGCCTGTAACCTTATCATAAAGCATAATCTTTGCACCTCTTATTTGTCCTTTATCATCTATTTGCCAAAAAATAGTTGATTGTTGCCAACAATAATTTGAGCCAGTTAGATAATAATTAGAGACTGCTTTATCAACCTCATCAAATGTGAAATTGTCAAGTAAAAAAGTAGTTAGATTGTCAAATTTTTGATTGTCTTTATATTCCTTAATTATTTTATCTTGAAGCTTCAATCTGTGAAAACTTGACTTTAATTGTTGAGGTTCTTTTATGGTTTTGACTTCATTAAAAGTACAAACCTCATCAGTATTAAAATACTTACTTTCATTATTCAAATAATTGATTGTAGAGGTTTTTAAATACCATTCAGAAATATAACAACGACCTTTTTGTTGCTCTAATATTTGCGACTTTGGTATAATAGAAATAATGCCGTTTACATCAACTAATTTAAAAGCTTTATTACTTATGTCCTGTAAGGTTAAAAAGGGTATTAAAAACCCTCTTTTACCTTTTGGTGGTGCTTTGTGATAATTACAGTTTTGCTCCCTATCACATCTGCCAAAATCAGTAGTTAAGTAATTACCAGTTTCTGTATTAACGTAATAAACAAACGTATTTTTATTACAGTTAGGGCAAAGGTTCTTTTTACTACTTTTATCTAATGAATATTTAAAAGTTTCCATTTGATAAATGATTTTTGTTAGTAGAAACATAAGCTACATTTCCTATACTTTTACGCTCAACTATTATTTTGAAATGTCGTAAACGTTTCATAAAATTAGATTTGTTTACATTTCTGAAACCGTCTTCAATACAATAATCTTTATATTGATAGTATAATTCTTTTACAGTAGTGTAATCAGTAGAAGTTTTATATTCAAGGTCTTCAATAAACATTTTAACGCTGTCGCTTTGCTTTTCGTAATCGTTTCGAGCGTTATCGACTGCCAAACATTTACTGAATTTCTTTTGCTTTAAAACCCATTCAAGTCCTGATAAAATCCAATTAAAAACCCCTGATAACTCATTGTTAATTATCTTATTTGCGAGTTCTTTATCTTGTTTGTTTTCAGGTATAGTAACATCAAAACCTATAATTAAAAAACGTCTAAAAAATGCGTTGGTATGCTCTACTTCTTTTGGTAAATCGTTACAGTTAAAAATAAGTTTTGCGTACTCATTTAAAATAAAAGGTTCGCCATAAGGTAAACGTGCTTCAATTGGTTCGCCTGATGCCATTTGTTTAAAGATATCGGTTTCAAGTTTACCATTTATTTCTGATGCGTAATTGACTAATTTATTTGCAATTTTTGCCCTAAAATAGCCATTATCATTTGTTAAGCTTTGCAAAGAGTAATTACTTACATTTTCAGTTCCTAAAAGGGCGTTTATTATTTCAAAGAAAACAGATTTTCCATTCGCTCCAGTTCCGTATAAAATAAGCATCTTTTCAAGCTTCAAAACGCTTGGCTTTATAAAAATGTATCCGCAATATTCTGCAAATATTCTTTGCTTATCTACATCAGGTAAAACCTCATCTAAATACTTTTGAAATAAAGGTGCTTTTGCATCAGGTTCGTACTCAAAAGGTAGCTGATGCGTTAAAAAATCATTTCTATTAAATGCTCTTAATTCTCTTTTTGTAGGTGTTATTTCAAACGTGCCATTTTCTAAATTAATTAATACATTCTTTTTGTTTGTCTTTGGTGTTGGTAAATAAGCATCTGCCATAAACTGTTTAAATAACTCATCTTTAAAAGTATGTATTTTGCCTTGAAATTTCTCAACTCCAAACTTTAAAGAAACACTACCTAAAAAAGATTGAAAACTCTCTTTGTTTATTTCGCTCCAGTAACTACCATTATACAAATAAATAAAACCGTTCTTTTTGCATAAACCCCAGTTGTTTGCTTTGGCTATTCTAAGAAGTTGCTCAATACAAAGTACTAAATAATGATTTTTTGTAAGCTTGTAACTGTTAAGGCGTTTGTTGAGTTTTTTATATTTCTCAAATTCTGCTTTATTGTCTTTGTTATAAGTTCCGTCTTCATTGAAGACAAATTCTTTTAAGTTTTCAATTTGCTTTTTTACGGTTTCAATATCAGGAAACGCTAATATTTGAAAGTCAATTTTATTGATACTTTTAGAAAGTTCCTGTAAAATGTCATCAGTCGTTTTTTCTGTATGTTCAAAGTTTTCTGAAAGCTTTATAATATCTGTTTTAATCAACTCTTTTAAATTTTCTTTGTTAGTCATTACTTTCAAATTTTAAAGGTTTATCAAAACTTAAAACGCCGTTTTTAATGGTTGCTTTATAGTGTTTACCTTGACTTGTTTCTCTTACAGTTCCGCTTTTGCTTTTTATCCAAACTTTATGACAGATTAAAATAATTTGTTCAGGTTCTAAAATTTCGTTTTTTATTACGGTTTCGTAAAAGTCAAAATTTGTTATTATTTCGTTATCTTTACTTTGCTTATAACCATTAAAAATAAGGCTATGTTTCTTTTGTGTATTCGTAGTCTTATTTATTTTTTAAGTGGTTGTAAACTCTCTAAAATCTCACTACGTTTATAGTAGTTCTTATTAGCAAATTTGTAAACGATAATTTTTTTGC
Source organism: Polaribacter glomeratus (assembly GCF_002954665.1). Classification (GTDB taxonomy): domain Bacteria; phylum Bacteroidota; class Bacteroidia; order Flavobacteriales; family Flavobacteriaceae; genus Polaribacter; species Polaribacter glomeratus. The sequence continues at coordinate 1,069,405 of NZ_MSCM01000002.1, forward strand.
TATTCTGCCAATGCCATAAAGTAGTTGGATTGATTTGTAGAAGTTCTAAAACTTGCTCCCTTGTCATCAAATCTTCTTTAGCGGTTTGATTGTTGGATTCTTTTTTAAAGTCTTCTAATAGACTTTTAACGCCGTCTTTGATTAACTCGGTTAACCTTTCAGGACTTACATTTTGTAGTATTATTGAATTGTTCATACATCAAAAGTATAAACAAAATCAATCTAAATCATTGATATACAGTTGCTTGAAGTTGTCTAACAATTTGAAACAACTAAACAACTGTTTATTTGATTGTTTTAGTTAGTTTATCTTTAATATTAGTATAAATGCTATCTTTTTCAAAAAGACGAATATTTATTTTAACATCATCAAAATATTTATTTATTCCTTGCATTTTTATACTATTGTTAGTTAAGGTTTCTACAAAATGCTTTCTACTGTCATTTTTACTGTTAAGAGAATAATTTATCAAATTAAATTCCTTGTCTAACAAATAAATAAGATATGCCATTTTTTTACCTTTATAATCTTTAAAGTCATTTTGTAAGGTTTCTATTACTTTACTACTTACATCAGAATTAAAAAAGTCTTTTAAGGTCTTTTTAACCTCATTAGGTTTATTATTTTCGATTTGTTGAGGTTCTTTGTCTTCAATTTTGTCTAACTCTTTTAATTTTTCATTTAAAAATTCAGAATATTTTTTACTGTATTTGAGTTGATTTTCTTTGCTCTTAAATGTGTAATGTTTATTTTTTTCTATAAAATCTGTTAAGCCATTTATTAGGCTTTTTAATTTTTTAAATTCTAAGACTATGAATTCTTTTGTTACCCATACGTTACTAAACATCAGTTTAGATTTTTCTTTCTCACTTTTTAGATACTCTGCAAGTGCAAAATCATAATATTTAGGAATTAAATCAGGACAATTAACTGGGAATTTTAAATTGTCTGTTGTCAAATATATTTTACTAAAAAACTCTTTACCTGAATAAAGTTTATTTTCAGAACCTGAATAATAAAAATTTCCCTCATTACATGGTAGCGTGTAATCTTTTTTTTCATCTACATAGACAAATATCTGTTTTATAGTATCTTCTATAAATTCAATATCTGAATAGCTTAAATGTCCTGTAAATTGTTGATTTGTAATAAATAATAAAGGTGTTTTAAAGTCATTAGGTTTTAAAAAATCAATATCTTTTTGAATATCTTTAGTATCTACGTTTTCTGTTTTTTGCTTTGACAAAATCCAATAGAGTTCTTTTTTTCTCTCATAATAAAGTTTTAAAATACTCTCTTTTATATTTTCAATTACTATGTTGCAATTGTCATAAAACTCAACTAAACTAACAAAATTATCTCTTTCGGCTAATTGTTGATGTTTAATTAAATGAAGCTTTAGTGTTTCAGGATTTTTAAAATAACCTGATAACATCATATTTAAATAGTTTATCGTATTCATTGCAATTTGTTTTAATGTAAGAAATGTACGAAATGCACATCAAAAAACAACTTTATTTTTATGGTTAAAAATAGTTAGTTATTTCAAGTGCCAAATCTTTATTGCTTTTGCCTATGTAATTTAAAAACATTGTTTCGGTGCTATGTCCTGTAACATAAATTAAATATGTTGTTGGTATTTTACCGTAAAAATTGGTTGCAAAACTACGTCTACCAATATGCGAGGTTACCAAATCATATTTTTTATACGTTCCTGTTTTTTTACGATATATTTTACTATCTTTTTTAGTTTCAACTAATTTACTACCTTTAGTTAGTTCTTTAATCTCTGCAAGTTCGCAAACTATTTTTATGAAGTCATTATACTTTTGGTCTGAAATTGAATAAGGAAATTTACCTTTTCTTTTATTGAGTATTTCTAAAACCTTAGGATGTAAAGGAACTGTCATATTTTTACCTGTTTTCTTTTGAGTAAATTCAATTAAATGTTTGCTGTCTTCAATTCTTATTTGTTCATCAGTAAAACGCATAAAATCTGAAACTCTTTGTCCTGTATAACAACTAATGATTAACCAGTCTTTAGCATTGTCTAAACTATCAGTTAATTTTTCTTTACTAATGGTTTCTATTTTGGTTAAGTCTTCAAAGGTTAAATATATCTTTTCAACTTTTTGTTTATCAATTCTTAAACCGTCTAATTGATAGTGAGTTTCAAGTCCTAAGTATCGTGCGTGTTTACAGAAAGTTTTAATAGTTACAAATTCTCTTTGAATAGTGTTTTGAGCGTACATTTTCTCTTTTTGATAATTGACAAACTCATTCTTAAAACTATCATTTATATTTTTTATTAATATTTTCTTTTCGGTGAAAGTTTCATATTTAATAAGCTTATTTTTTATTACTCTGCATTTGCGTTTCGTTGTTTCAGTTAATTCGTTTTTTCTGTAATCGAGATAAAAATCTATGTAGCTAATTAAATCAGTAGGTATGTTAGTTTCTACTTTTGGATTGTAATAATTATCAATTTGAGTTTGTAACCATTCTTTACTGATGGTTTCAGTATTAACAGAATTAAAAGCGTTTAAAACGTGGTTTTCTATTTTATTGAGGTCTGTATTTACGTCAGTTTGTTTGTTCGTAATCTCAATATCTTTTGATTTCTTTTTATGTTGTTTGCTCCAGTAAATTTTATCAACTTCAAACTTTGTCTTTGCTCCGAAAACAAAATCTGTATTATCATAACGATATAATAATCTCAATACTAAATTTGATTTGTCTTTTGTAGAACGGTATAAAAAATTAACTGATGCCATATTATAGGGTTTTTTAACAATACAAATGTAATAAAATTGTATTATAATTGTACGGCTAAATGCAAATTGTTTAAAACTATTGCAAACTAAATAAAAGTTAATATATTTGTAATTCTTTGCTATTGTTTTATTTTAATGCGTTTTATCAATAGATATTTAGTTTTATAGAGTAGTATGTTTTAATTGAAAGAAGTCCGATAGACACCTCAAAATCTTTTAAAAACACCTCTAACATTTAAAATAGTTAGAGGTGTTTTATGTTTTACTCATGTTTTTACCCATAATTCGTGAATCGATACCAAAATTTATGCGATTTAAGAATTAGGCATAAATATTTGAGAGTCTAAAAAAAAGAACCCTATATTTCTAATGTCCCTAAACGATATTCTAAAGGCTTTAATTTTTGCGCTAAATGATTTATTAGAAGCAACTTACCTCTATTATTAAAATAGTTGAGTATATTTTGATGATTAATTTATATCGTTATCTTTTTGGTTTTGATGACTTTAGATACTTTTTTGTCTCACTTTTTCATCTCATTTCTAAAGTCTTATTAAAGTGGAGGTTTTATCTTTTGTTTGAGTATAGATCGAAAATAAATTTTGGTATAGATTATAGATTTTTTCTAAATCTGGATATTGTTCAAATAGTGCTTTAGCTCTTTGATGCAGATTTTAGTCCATTTACTTCTGAATTTATATAATAAATACCTGCTTTTGGCTAATAATTGTTTTAACGTATCTTCATTTGTTAGTAGTTTAGTTTAATATTTTAAAGAATTGTCTCTAGCATGCTCTATTGCGTCGTTTTCTATATCTAAAGAATCTCAACGGTGTTTAATTCTAGTTTTTTGTAGCGTATCTATGGCTCCTTTTTGAAGATTAAGGCGGTCTATAGCTTAATTAATTTTGTAAAATTAATTTTTAACGATTAACCAATGTTTTCTTCTATATCCAAAGTTTATTTTTTTTGATATTTAAAAGTAATTAAAACTAAAGTAGATATAATGTTTAGAACAACAGGAAATATTTTGGAGTTAAAAAAGTTTTAAAATACAAACTTTTTTTGCTCTCTTTTAGGATATTTAATTTTTAAATTATTATAATTTCTTATTAAATATAATGCAGAATTTACACTTATACCACAAAGTAAAATAAACGATGCATATCCGCCTTAATCAAAATTAAATAAATAGAAAGTTAAAAATACACCATTATATAGAATTGGAATCATTCCGATTATAAAGAAAGGCTGTTGTAATGACTCTAATTCTATTGCAGAAATAAAATGTATGTACAAAAAAAAGGTAATTGCAAAAAAATGTACCTTTTAGTCTTATTTTGTTCTTCTTAATCTTAAAACAGTCATAAAAATCTAGAAATTTTAGATCTTTTAAAAATAGTGATAATAATGTTTTTAAGTTATGAATTTAAATATTTATTTCTCTTAATACAAACTAAATCAAAACTTTATATAGGTTTTTTAAATGTCTATATCTAGAAAATTGACTGTTTTTGGATATACTTTTATTTCATTTAAAACCTTGTGGATTCTCTTTTTTATAAATTTTATTAGTTGGTAAAAAACATCCTGTCAAATACGAAAACCAACCTTTTTTTGGATTTCTTATGCTAAAAGACAACGTAACTTGCCAAATAATAGATAGTAATAATTATGAATAAATTTTTATGTATTTGGATTGTGTTATTTTGTACACTATGCTACACCCAATCAATTGAGGCTCAAACTCCGTTAAAAATAATTTTAAAGTTTGATGATGTTATGGTTAGAAATGGTGCTTACGGAGGTTTCGAAATACTAGAGTATTTAACAGCTAACAAAATTAAAGGAAGTTTTGGTTTAGTAGGTGCTAGAAACGACGAAACTACCATTAGTTATTATAGTAAATATTTGAATTCAAAAGATGACAATGGAGATAGACTTATTGAAATATGGAATCACGGTTGGGATCATAGTAGTAATGAATTTTTTCAGAAAACGTACGCATTCCAAAAAAGTCATTTTGACGATGCGAACGCTAAATTAAACAGGTTATTTAACATTGAAATGACAACCTTTGGAGCTCCTTTTAACAGGAATGATGCAATAACAAACCGAGTTATTTTAGAGAGTCCGGGTAATAATTACAGAGTTACTATGTTTCAAAGTCCTACAGTTAGTGGTAAATTAAACTTAAATAATAGAGTTAATGTTGAAATAAGTACTAGGGTGCCAAATTATGATCATTTCGTAACAAACTATAATAATTTTAAAAATTCTTATACAAATTTCATGGTGTTACAATCACATCCTGATGCTTGGACTTCAGTAGAAATAGCAGAGTTTAAAAAAGTAATTGACTTTTTAATAGCTGAAGGTTGTGAATTTGAGTTGCCTTATGAATATTACCTATCCTTAAACCCTAGCATTCCAACACCAAGTACCACGCAAACAATAACATTTCCAGATATGATGACAAAAGCTGTGGGTGATGGTAATTTTACTCCAGATGCAGCATCCACTTCTGGACTACCTATTGTTTACAACAGCTCAAATATAGCGGTTGCAACCATTGTTAGTGGACAAATACAAATTGTAGGTAATGGAACCTCTATAATTACGGCTTCTCAAATTGGTAATGCAACTTTTAAATCGGCAGATTATGTTTCAAAAACACTAACTGTAAATTCAAGTTTAAGTATAGACAGCGTTACAGATAGCCGTTTTAGATTTGCAAATCCTGTTTCAGATTTTTTAATAATTAAGGGTAAAGAAGAAATGCTGTCTTTGAAAATATTTGATATAGCTGGCAGATTAGTTTTAAAAAGCAATCTTGATAACTACAGTAATAATGAAGTTAAAGTTGATGTTAGGTCTTTAAATAAGGCCATGTACATTGTTCAAATATCAACAAGAAAAGGAACCGGTAATTTTAAGGTTATCAAAAATTAAAAAAAGTTCAATATATACAACTCTTTAGAAATATTGCACTAGGCAGCTATGAAGGTATTTGTAAATCGGTATCATCAATAATCTAAAATATAATTATAAAATAAAAGTATGGACTCTAGAAGAAATTTTATAAAGAAAACAGCAATATTAGGAACAGGAATCTCACTTCTACCAAGTTTTACTTTTGGATTAAATAGCAGTAGCAATGCCGATATAGTTAAAATTGGTCTTATTGGAGTTGGTTTACGCGGCACTAAACATCTACAGAACTTGTTATTAAGAAACGATATAAATGTAACTGCTATTTGTGATGTAGACCCAGCTCGAATTACTATTGCACTTGATAAAATTAAAGAAAGTGGTTATAAAAAACCTTTGGTATTTGGTAAAGATGATTATGATTATAGAAACCTTTTAGCCTTAGATAATGTTGACGCTGTTGTTATATCTACACCATGGCTTTGGCATACAAGAATGGCTAAGGATGCAATGCGAGCCAAAAAATATACAGGTTTAGAAGTATCCGCAGCAAATACTATGGAAGAATGTTGGGATTTGGTAAATACCCATGAAGAAACAGGAACACATTTAATGATATTAGAAAATGTTAATTACCGTAGAGATGTTATGGCCGTATTAAACATGGTAAAGCAAAATGTTTTTGGAGAGTTATTACATTTTAGATGTGGTTATCAGCACGATTTAAGACATGTTAAGTTTAATAACGGAAAAGAGGCACGTGCATTAGGTGTAGAATTTGGCGAAAAAGGTATTTCAGAAGCTAAATGGAGAACACAGCATTCCCTTTTAAGAAATGCAGATTTATACCCAACACATGGTATTGGGCCAATTGCAGCGATGTGCGACATAAATAGAGGCAATCGTTTTATGTCATTAACATCAAATGCTACTAAAGCAGTAGGCTTAAATAATTATATTGTTAAACATGGAGGAGAAAACCATCCTAATGCAAAATTAAAATTTAAATTAGGTGATATTGTTACATCAACCATTGAAACAAGCAATGGAGAAACCATAATAGTAACACATGATACTAATTTACCAAGACCATATTCATTAGGATTTAGAGTTCAAGGAGCCAATGGTTTATGGGAGGTAGATGGCAATAGAATTCATATAGATGGTATAACAGAATCACATAAATGGGATGATGCCGATAAATGGCTTAAGAAATACGACCACCCATTATGGAAAAAGTATGGCGAGTTAGCTACTGGTGCTGGGCATGGTGGAATGGATTTCTTTGTTTTGCATGCTTTTGTTGAGTCGGCAAAACAAAATATAGCTCCACCTATGGATGCTTATGACGCTGCAGCATGGAGTGCTATTACACCACTGTCTGAAGCTTCAATAGAAAATAATGGAGAGCCACAAGATTTTCCTGATTTTACAAGAGGTAATTGGGTAAAAAGAACACCATATAAATGGATTAAAGATACTCATTAGTTCTAGAAATGAGTTTTATTAAAAAAAAATAGATAATTAATAGTAGTATAAATAACAACTCGAAAAGTAGGATTTAATGATTTGAAAATTAATTTTAGAATACGTTAATCTTAGATGCAAAATAATCAAGCTACCATTTCTATGAACTTGATAATTAACTTAGGTTCATTTATTTATAATTTTATTTTATCTAATCAAGGGAGCAGATAATCTATACTTTGGCGATATTGATGTTGTAAAAAAAGAGTTAATAAAAAATTATGAACACAGTTTTATTTGTGCCTGTATAGTTTTGTTACTACTCTTTTTATTTTAAAAGTATTCCAAAACTCATGAGCAGATTTTGGCTTAGTATTAATTTAAATTTAGGTACCGATTTAAAAAGTTGTTAAACCATTTTTAGTAATTATACCAATTGTTATTTAAAATAATTGAATTATAGTGTGTTCAAATGAAGTAAAAAAATTAAAGCATAGCAATCGCTACGGTTTTATTTTATGTTGAAATATGGGTGCAATAAAAACATATTAATTAGACGCATTTAAAGTGATAATTGGTATTAAATATATTCCAGAAATATTAATATTTTAACAAGTTTGTTAATTTATAGAAAGTAAATCATAACTTATGAATTTTAAAAGAGTCTTATTAAAGTCAATTATAGCAAGTGTTTTCATATTAACGTTTTCTTGTAAACCAAGTTCAATTAAAAATCAAGAGCGAGTAAAAACCAATATCAATGAAAATTGGGAATACTTAGAAAATAACGCAACTAGTATAGATATAGCTTTAAACCAAAAAAGTTGGAAAAATATTAATTTGCCTCATAGTTGGAATGCTTTAGATGCTACCGATTTAGCACCTGGCTACAGAAGAAGCGCTAGTTGGTATAAAAAGGAATTAAATATTTCTGATATTATTTCTGGGCAAACCTATCAACTCTATTTTGAAGGCGTAAATATTGAAAGTGAGATTTATGTAAATGGAAAGAAAGCGGGAGCGCACATTGGGGGGTACATTGGGTTTACAATAGATATTACAAATTTAATTTCAGAAGGTAATAATGATATATTGGTTCGTGCAGACAACTCGAACAATCCTGAAGTTATTCCATCACAAAAAAGTGATTTCTTCATTTTTGGAGGTATCACAAGAGATGTTTGGTTAGTAACCTTACCCGAAAATTATTTATCCAATTTAAAAATAACAACACCACAAGTTTCAAATTCAAATGCAGAACTTTTAGCAACCGTGAAAGTTAACAATACCATCGACTCAGATTTTAAAATCAAAGCAGATTTACTAGATTCTGATGGTGTATCTGTTGCATCATCCGTTTTTGATATTGTTGATAACACCTCAGAAATAAAATTTATCAACATTAAAAACCCAAAACTTTGGGATACAGATAATCCAAATTTATACACTTTAAAAGTTGCACTAATTAAAAACGAAGAAGTGAAAGATGAAATGTCAGACCGCATTGGCTTTAGATGGTTTGAATTTAAAGATCACGGCGCTTTCTATCTTAACGGAAAACGTTTATTATTAAGAGGCACACATCGACATGAAGAACATGCTGGTGTTGGAGCTGCAATGAGTAATGAACAACACAGAGCGGATATGGAACTTATAAAAGACATGGGAACTAACTTTGTGAGATTAGCCCATTATCCTCAAGACCCAGAAGTTTACAAAGCTTGTGATGAGTTAGGTTTGTTGGTTTGGGACGAATTACCTTGGTGTCGTGGCGGTTTAGGTAATGATGTTTGGAAAACCAACACGAAAAATATGTTAAAAGAAATTATTGATCAGAATTATAATCATCCAAGTGTTATTATTTGGTCATTGGGTAATGAGGTGTATTGGTTGCCAGATTTTGAAAACGGTGATAATAGAGAAAATATAAACACTTATTTAAAGGAGTTAAATGATTATGCGCATGCGTTAGACCCGTCAAGAAAAACAGCCATCAGAAAATATTATGAAGGAGCAGATATTGTTGATGTGTTTTCGCCATCAATCTGGTCGGGTTGGTATTCTGGAAGCTATAAAAGTTATCAAAAAGCAATCGATCAATATAAGGTTGAATATCCTCATTTTTTACATGCTGAATATGGCGGATCTAGTCATGTAGGTAGGCATTCAGAAAATCCTATTACTGGCGAAGGTAAAATACAGTCTGATGGTTGGGAAGAAGCTATTGTGCAAACCGACCTTGAAAATATTGCTCAAATTGGCGATTGGAGTGAGAATTACATAGTTGATTTATTTGACTGGCATTTGCGAATTTCAGAAAACGACTCCTCTTTTGTTGGAAATGTGCAATGGGCTTTTAAAGATTTTGGCACACCACTGCGTCCAGAAAATGCGATACCTTACATGAATCAGAAAGGATTAGTTGATAGAAACGGAATTCCTAAAGATGCCTTTTATGTTTTTAAAAGCTATTGGAGTAACAATCCCTTTACTTATATAGAATCTCATACTTGGACAGAACGCGAAGGTCCAAAAGATACATCTAGAGATATAAGTGTATATAGTAATTGTCCTGAAGTTGAATTATTTCTTAATGGAGCAAGTTTAGGTGTTAAAAAACGCGATATAAAATCGTTTCCAGCTTCTGGTTTGAATTGGACACTTAATTTTAATGAAGGCGAAAACAAATTGGTATCTGTAGGAAAAACAAAAGACGGTAAAGAAGTAAAAGATGAGCTAAGTATAAACTATAGATTTACCAAGAATTTAAAAGCCATTGATTTAAAGTTATCACATGTCATACTTAAAAATGGTAATTATTTAATAACAGCAACTGCTATTGATAAAAATGGTTTACGTTGTTTAGATTATGAGGAGCGTGTATATTTCCAATGCTTAAATGGAGGTGAAGCTTTAATTAGTCAAGGTACACCAACGGGTAGTGAGGTTATTGAAATGGCCAATGGAAAAGCTTCTATTGAAGTTAAAAGAACAACTAAAGATCAACCTTTGGAAGTCGTGGTGCTAAATCAAAGTTTTAAAGGGACTTATCTTACTGTAAAATAATTTACAATAGCGAAACGGATTTTAACTTAAAACCTAAAGGATTTTTAGATTATCGACAACTCTTGGATGACAAAACAATTGATGCAGTGATAATAGCAACAACATTTAATACCAATTCTAAAAATGCCATAGATTCTTTAAATGCAGAGATATATTTGTATTGTAAAAAAAATACTAGCCAAAGGTTACAAGGATATCAAAGGCGTTAGTGCAAACAATAAAATAAAACAAACAGTTACAAACACAATTTAATAACTTAAAAATTAGTAAATAATATGGTTCGTATTTTAAAAATATTTTTATTACTAATTAGTACGTCATGTTTTTCACAAACAAAATTACCAGCTTTTTTTGGAGACAATATGGTTTTGCAACAACAAGAACAGGTTGCTATATGGGGGCAAGATAATCCTGGAGTTTCTATTGAAATTAAGGCAAGTTGGGGAGAACAAAGCTATACTAAAACAGCAGAAGATGGCACTTGGAAAGCTACACTAAAAACGAATAAGGCTTCATTTGACACACACACTTTAGTAATTAATGGTAGTACAAACGTAACCATAAATAATGTGTTAATTGGCGAAGTTTGGTTTTGTTCAGGTCAATCAAACATGGAGATGCCACTTAAAGGTTTTAATAAATCTGTAGTAAATAATTCTGAAGCTTACCTTAATGCGGCTAATAATACTAGTATTAGATTATTTAATAACAATAAAAGCGCAAGTTTGTTACCACAAACTAATGTTAACGGTGTTTGGGAAGAATCTACTAAAGTTTCAGCAGCCGAGTTTAGTGCTATAGGTTATATGTTTAGTAAAAAAATATTAGATAACCTCAATGTTCCTATTGGTATTATAGAGTCTTCATGGGGAGGTACCCGAATTGAGCCTTGGATACCAAAAGATAGCCTATTAAAATACACAGATATTAAACATCCTGAAGTTTTACCAACAGAAAGAAACAAACAAAAATTACCGTCATTGCTATACAACGCCATGATTTATCCTTTTCAAAATTATACAGTAAAAGGTTTTCTATGGTATCAAGGTGAAACTAGCCGAAACAATCCAAAACCATATAAAGCGTATTTACATACTTTAATAAACTCATGGAGAGCCCAATGGGGTAAAGAGAAACTTCCTTTTTATGTAGTTCAAATTGCGCCGTATGCCTACAATAAATTAAGAAAAACGGTACTAATTTATCCTGATTTAATTAGGGAAGCACAATTACAAACTGCCAATGAAATGATAAATACAGGCTTGGTTGTAACCACCGATGTTGGTAAATGTGATGATATTCATCCTCCAGAAAAAGAAATAATAGCAAACCGTTTAGCAAATTGGGCGTTGGCAAATCAGTATAATATAAGTGGAATAGATTATAGAAGTCCGGAATATAAATCTATGAAAACTAAATCAGATAAAATTATTCTCAATTTTGAATTTTTTAGTAATAATAAAGAGCACTGGTTTTTTGATTCAAACAAAACAATAAAAAGTTTTCAAATAGCTGGGGCAGATAAAAAGTTTTACCCTGCCAAAGTTAAAATCAACAAAAACCAAACACTTACGATTTACAGTAAAGAGGTAGTTATGCCTAAAGCCGTGAGGTATGGTTTTGAAGATTGCTTGGAGGGAAGCTTATTTAGTATTTCAGGACTTCCTGTATCATCTTTTAGAACTGATAATTGGAACTAATTTTTTATTTAAGACTTTATTTGAAGTGTTTTTAATCAAAAGTAGATTATTTTCAAGTGTAAGTCAGAATAATAAACACAACATATAAATTTAAAACACTTACGCTTACTTGCCAAGCGCTTAGAGGCAAAAAGAGGTTTACAAAAAGCGATACAGTTAACTTTAGCCAGAATTAAAAGAGAATATAGTACTTTAATATTCTATTTTTTTGAAGAAAAACTAATTTTCTTTTTGCTTTTCAAAAAGTATAAGTAGATCAAGTTTCTCAGGAGCTAGCTAAGAATAAAATTGTAAAAAATAGGGGCGTTTTATTGCAGATATTATGGAAGTAAATCAAGATAATTCTCCTGTTTCTAGAGTGATCAAAAAGGTGTTTTATTTGCCACAAGTCTTATTAGAACCATACCACCTCTATTGTTTTAATTTCTTAATTTTTGCTATTTCAATAAGAGATATAAGCTTAAAATAAAAACCATCCTTATTTAGGACTTTTGTGAATTGATAATGACTTAAATTGCTTTGAAAATATTTTGAAAGTATTAAACTCATAATTCTTGTGTTCATTTTAAATTCAAAAATCAATGATAAAAAAGCACCAATCAAACTTATTGTTATTAATCTTTTTAGTAACTACTATTTCTTTTAATGCACAAGCAACTTTAGAGAGCGAAGTTAAAATAACAGATTTTGGGTTGCACTTTAACGGCTCTAAAGTTGGAGCTTCTGCCACAAATAATGGTAACAGCGCACCTTACAACTATTTTTTTGGTAGAAATATTTCTGCACATGGAGACTGCGTAAAAACCTATGGTAAATATGTATTTCTTACTTGGTATAAAGGAGATAAAACAGACCGTCATGTAATGTTAAGTCGCCTTAATAAAGAAACTGGGGTCATTGTAGATATTGAGTTTCCACACAGACACACAGGCTATCAAAACAAATGGTGGATTGGCGAATCTCACAATACTATAGCTGTTGCAATAAGTCCTTTAGATGGGACAATTCATTTACTGTATGACATGCATGCCTATAGTAACACATTGCCATCAGATGGAAGTTTAAGTAACGATTATTTTAGATATTCTTATTCATTAAAAGAGGTAGCATCTTTACCTGATAATGAATTTACATTAGATAAATTTGTGCAAAATACAACAGGTGGCTACAAGCATTTAAGCTTAAATGGTGGAGAAGATTACAATAATTTTGCAGCATTAACCTATCCGCAATTTTTTTTGAATGACAGTGGAGATTTATTTATGTACATGCGAGCAGGAGGCAATAATAATGGTGCTTATAAATTTTCTAAATACAATGCGAGTACTTCCTCTTGGTCTAGCTTTGCACAATTTAATATTTTAAATGCCAAAAATAATGGTGGAGACGTTAACTGGGGATTGTACGGCAACATGAAATATGTAAATGGTAAAATTAGAGTTGGTTTTCAAAGAAGAGCGAATCTAACAGATAAGTATTTATATCAAAATGGCGTTTATTATGCCTATTCGGATAATCAAGATGGCTTAGATCAATGGAAAAATCATAAAGGAGAATCTTTTAATTTGCCTTTAGTTGATGCGGATATAACAAAAGTGATGGAGCCTGGAGATTATGTAGAAACGACACAAACAGATAAAATAAGTATCGTAAATGGTTTTGATTGGACAGTAACAGACCAAGGTGATGTGCACATGATAAGTAGAGTTAGAGATCTTCAATTTGGAGTAGTAAAATATCTACATACCTATAAACCAGCAGGAGCAGCGGATTTTATTACATCTGAAGATTTTACTGGAGCAGAATCAATTTACACCTCTGGTAATGATATTTATGTTGTTGGATTAGAAGGAGGTAGAGTATTTGTTGACAAAAGTGCAGGTGGGACAAATAATTTTACTAGAGTGTACGAAGCAACTTCAGGAAAAACATTCGATCACGGTGTGGTTTATATTGCTGATGATAAAATCTATTATTATCTGATGGAAAATAAAACGGGTAGTGCGCAACCTTTATATTTACAAATTATAGATTTAGGGATTGTTAAGGACGCTTTCAGAATAACGCTGAATTCACCTTTAGATAATAATACCTACAAAACAGACGAAGAAATTCGATTATTTGCCAATGCTACAGACGAAAATGGAAGTATTACCAAAGTAGAGTTTTTAATTGATAACGTATTATTTGGTGAAGCAACAGTAGCACCTTATATCTTAAATTGGACACCAGATAAGGCTGGTACTTATACAGTTCAAGCAATTGCACACAATAATAATAACGAAACAGTAGCCTCAACAATCGTTTCTGTAAATGTTGCTTTGAAGGATTATACAGATTTAACGGGAGCTATTTATCGATTTAAAAATGCAGTTACTGGTAAATATCTTGACTCTGAAGGTGCAGACGTCATTGCTAGTGACTCTAGCGAAGGTATAGATAAGGAATGGGAAATTGTAAAAGCCGGAGATTATTACAATATAGAAAGTAAAACAGATAGAGGTATTTTAAGAGCTGCTGCAAGTCCAGAGGGAGAAATTATCAATACAATATTTACTGCCCCAAGAGAAGATTCAGATAAACAATGGACCGTTATTTATGAATCTGATGGAACGTATCGTTTTAAAACAAAAACGGGTGATCGATTTTTAGTGCATCAAACAAATGATTTAATTGAATGGACTACTACACAAGATGAAAGAACTAAATGGATAGCAGAATCAACTACTTTAAGTACAAAAAATGTTGTTATCAATCCAATTGGTATTAAAGTATATCCAAACCCAACTAAAGATAGTTTTACTATTGATATTAGTGAAATAGGGAAAGCAAACGTTACAATTTATAATCTTTTAGGTAAAACAATCTATAAAAAAACAACTGCTTCAAAAAGAATACAAATAGTTAATAACGGTAGTTTTAAAGCGGGAATATATATTATCAAGGTGATTGGGGAAAATCAAAAAAGCTACAATAATAAATTGGTAATTAAGTAAATTTTTAGTATTTATTATTTTAAAAAAAACAAGTTTAATGAAGCAGTTAAAAGTAATATTTCTTTTTTTTAGTATTTGTTGTTTTTCGCAAAATTACAGTAAAGAAGTTATTCCGCTATATAAAGATGGAAATGTGCCGTTTAATAAAGAGAATATTGTTTTGGAAGAAATTCTGGGAGAAGAAGGAATGCGCTATAGTCAAATTTCTAAACCGGAACTTTATATTTTCAAAAATGATAGCTTAAAAAAGAATGGAGCCTCTTTATTAATTATTCCAGGTGGAGGATATGCTAGAGTGGTCGTTGGTAAGAATCATGGAGAAGGCAATGCAAAACACTTTCTTAAAATGGGTTTTAATGTTGTTGCTATTTTAAAGTACAGATTGCCAGATGCTCGTATTGTTAATTCACAAGAAAAAGTTCCCCTTTGTGATGCTCAAAAAGCACTGTCAATTATGCATCAAAATTCTACGAATTGGTCTGTAAATGAAAATAAAATAGCAGTTATTGGATCTTCAGCAGGTGGGCATTTAGCTGCTTCATTAGCCAATTTAACAGATGTTATTTTAGCCCCAGATGTAAAGCCAGAAGAATTAAATCATGCAGTTTCTATTTTAATATATCCAGTTATTACTTTCGATTCACCATTTGTTCATAAAGGTTCAGTTAAAAACCTTTTAGGGAGTAAACAGGAAAATAAATCTTTATTAAATTATTACTCACAAGAACATCAAGTTAGTAAAAATACGCCTCCAACTTTTATCGTACATGCAAAAGATGATACAGGTGTAGTGCCTCAAAATAGTGAATTGTATAGTGCTAGTTTAAAAAAGTACGGTGTAAACCATAAATATGTCGAATTGCAAAAAGGGGGTCATGGTTTTGGTTTAAATTTTAAGAAAACGGGCGTAGATTGGACAATTGCATTAGAAGAATGGCTTCAAAAAGAAACAGCTTTATTTACTAAATAGTTTGTTGATTGCTTTTAAACTAAAAAATAAAAGCTTTTACAAAATAATTAAATTAATTTTTACAATGTGTATTATGAAGAAAAACATATTAGACTCTTTTATAAATTTAGGCCTTATTCTTGTTATGTTCTGTTTAGTAATTTCTTGTGGAACAAATATAAAAAAGGAAGTAGTTCAAGCGCCAGAAAAAGAGAAACCCAATGTGTTATTTATTTCTGTGGATGATTTAAATAGTTGGATTGGTGCCATAAATGCATTTTCGAATACCAAAACTCCAAATTTCGATAGATTAGCGGCTAAAGGAGTTGTTTTTACCGATGCACATTGTCAAGCACCTTTGTGTGGACCATCAAGAGCATCAATTATGACAGGCTTACGACCTTCTACCACAGGTATTTATGGCATGACAAATGATGATGATATCCGAAGACCAGAAAACCAGGCTACAAAAGATATTGCATTTCTTCCAGAGTATTTTCAACAGAATGGGTATTATACTATGGGAACAGGGAAAATATTTCACACACATGCACCAAAAAATGTATTTAATGAATCTGGTGGTCGTGAAAGTGGTTTTGGTCCTTATCCCAAAGAAAGGTTTGCATGGGATGGTTATGGCACTTCTAAAGAAAGGAAGGAGAAATTCGGAAAAACAAGTACAGATTGGGGCGCTTTTCCAGAAAAAGACTCGTTAATGCCAGATCATGAATCTGCAAATTGGGTACTAGAACGTTTGCAAAAAAAATACGACCAGCCTTTCTTTATGGCGTTGGGTTTTTTAAGACCTCACGTGCCCTTTTATGTTCCTCAAAAATGGTTTGATTTACATCCTTTAGATAGTATTTCTGTACCACCTTATCAAGCTGATGATTTAAATGATGTTCCGTCAATCGGCCTTCAAATAAATGATTTACCAATGATGCCTTCTACAGAATGGGCAAAAGAATCGGGCGAATGGAAAAAAATTATTCAAGCGTATTTGGCTTGTATAAGTTTTGTAGATTACGAATTAGGTCGTGTTTTAGATGCATTAGAAAGTAGTGCATATAAAGACAATACTGTTATTGTTTTATGGTCAGATCATGGATATCGTATGGGAGAAAAAGGCACATTTGCCAAACATGCATTATGGGAAACGGCAACAAACGCACCTTTAATCTTTGCAGCACCCAATTTACCAAAAGGGAAAAAAATTGACCAACCTGTTGAAATGCTTTCAATATATCCAACACTTTTAGAATTATGTGGTTTGCCAGCATATACTAGAAATGAAGGAATAAGTTTAGTATCAATGATGACTAATAATGAAATTCTAAAAGATACCAAAGCGATTACTACGTATGGGATGAACAACCATTCTATAAAAGTAGATGAATTTCGATACATTCGTTATGAAGACGGCACAGAAGAATTGTATGATCATAAAACAGATCCGAATGAATGGACTAACATCGCAAACAATTCTAAGTATAAAGAAACTATAACTAAGTTAAAAGAATATTTGCCAAAGGTAAATGTGCAGTGGGATGAAAAATCAAATTATGACTATCAACCTTATTTTACGGAACAAAAAGAAAGAACTAGTGGTAAAGTTATAAAAGCAGACAAATAAAATATGAAATCAATTGTAGTATTAATTTTAGTATCTTTTTTTGTTTCGTGCAAAGGAATAGTTGCAAAGCAAGAAGTTAAGGTAGATGTGAAACCAAATATCCTATTTATTGCAGTTGATGATTTACGCCCAGAATTAAATTTTTACGGAGCAAATCATATAAAATCTCCAAATTTAGATAAACTGGCCGCAAGTAGTTTAGTCTTTAATCGTGCATACTGTAATATTCCTGTTTGTGGTGCTTCTAGAGCTAGTTTGCTGACGGGAACTAGACCTACTCGAAATCGGTTTTTAGGTTATTCAACTACCAAAGATAAAGACTATCCAACTGCAGTTTCGCTTCCAATGTTATTAAAACAAAACGGTTATAAAACTATTTCAAATGGTAAAATATACCATTATGAAAATGACGATGTCACAGCTTGGAATGAAATTTGGAAAGCAGACGAATTATGGAGTTACGCGCTACAAGAAAGTCAAGAAATACGTAAAAACACCTTTCGTGGTTTGCCTTTTGAATCGGCAGATGTGCACGACTCTGTCTATGTTGATGGCAAATTGGCGTTAAAAGTTATTCGTGATTTACAAAAATTAAAAACATCTAAAGAGCCATTTTTCTTAACTATGGGCGTTGTAAAACCACATTTACCTTTTTGTGCACCAAAGAAATATTGGGATTTATATGACAGAAAAAGTATTGAATTGCCAGCAAGTTATTTACGACCAAAATCGATTCCAAAAACAGCATATCACAATTTTGGAGAATTACGCAATTATGAAAATATTCCTAAAGATGGAGATTTACCAGAAGCCTTGGCAAAAGAATTAATTCACGGGTATTACGCCGCTGTAAGTTATGCAGATGCGCAAATTGGCCTAGTTTTAGATGAATTGGAAAAAACAGGTTTGGCAGAAAATACCATTGTAGTTTTGTGGGGAGATCATGGTTGGAATCTTGGAGATCACAAAATGTGGTCTAAACATGTTAATTTTGAAACTGCGTTAAGAGCACCTTTACTCATAAAAGTTCCTGGAAGAACGAAAGGTGAAATGTCAAATGACATAACAGAATTTATAGATATTTATCCAACTTTGTGTGATCTAACTGGACTAAAAATACCAAATACTGTAGAAGGAAAAAGTTTTGTGCCTATTATAAATGGAGAAAAAAGTGAGAAAAATTGGGCAGTTAGTAAGTTTAAAGATGGTGTAACTTTAATAAAAGGCGATTTGTTTTACACAGAATGGACAGACAAAAATGGTGTTGCTTATGAACGCATGTTGTTTAACCACAAAACAGATGCTTTAGAACTAGATAATTTAGCTGAAAAACCAAAGTATAAAAAATTGGTTACCCAATTATCTTTAGAATTACGGGAAAAATGGGGAACAGATTTTTTTAAAAAGAAGTAATACCATTTCAAATATAAAATGGTTTTGGAAGAAATTAGTTAGAGTAAAGGCTAATAGGTTTGTAGTATATAAAATTTAAAAATCAACCATAATAATTATGAGAATTTTAAAAAACACCTTATTTAGTTTCGTCTTTTTATTTTTAACAATCCAAAACTTTTATGCTCAAAAACAAGAATTATATAAATATGCGCCAAAAGAAGTACGTGAATTTTTCGTGACTTCATTACTAAAAATTGGAGATCCTGTTTTAATGGCGTTAAGCAAAAATGAGTTGAAAAAACAATTACCAGAAGCGAATCCAAATAGTAAAAGAAATTTAAAACATGTTATGTATTTAGAGGCTTTTGGGAGGCTACTTTCTGGAATGGCACCATGGTTAGAGTTGGGGCCAGATGAAACAGATGAAGGGAAATTACGTGCAAAATACATCAATTTGGCTCAAAAATGTATTCATAATGCCACGAATCCAGAAGCTGCAGATTTTATGAATTTTACTACTGATAAGCAACCATTAGTAGATGCTGCATTTTTTGCACAAGCATTAATTAGAGCACCAAACCAATTATGGGAACCTTTAGATGCCAAGACAAAAGCAAACGTAATAAAAGCATTAAAAGCTACCCGAGTTATAAAACCTCATGATAATAATTGGCTACTTTTTTCAGGTATGGTTGAAGCAGCCCTACTTAAGTTTGATGCCAGTGCCGATAGAAAGCGCTTAGACTATGGGTTAAAGAAACATGAAGCATGGTATTTAGGAGACGGTATGTATGGAGACGGAAACTATTTTCGATGGGATTATTATAATAGTTTTGTGATTCAACCGATGCTGTTAGATATTTTAAAAACAATGATTAAAAAAAATAAGGGTCACATAGAAGATTATAATAAAGTTTTAAAACGAGCCAAAAGGTATGCTAGCATTCAAGAACGATTAATTTCTCCGGATGGCACATATCCTCCAATTGGTAGATCCATTGCATATCGCTTTGGGGCATTTCAATTATTATCACAAATAGCTCTTTTTAAAGAATTACCAGAAGAAATTAAGCCAGCTCAAGTTCGCTCTGCTTTGCATTTACTCATAGAAAATCAATTAAATGCTAAAGGAACGTTTGATGAAAATGGTTGGTTACAAATTGGGTTTTATGGAGCGCAACCAAACTTAGGAGAAAGTTATATTTCTACAGGAAGTTTATATTTGTGTTCAGAAGTTTTTTTGGTTTTAGGCTTACCAACACAAGATTCATTTTGGAATACTCCTTATGAACCTTGGACACAAAAGAAAATTTGGTCTGGTCAAAATATATCTATAGACCATGCTTTAAAAAATGATTAAAACATTTTTTTGAATACATTACAAAAAATTAATATTAGAAATTCACATTTAGTTTTTAATGTGTTTAAGATTTTGAAAATTTTCAAAAACTGATAGGTTGTCTGTTAATTTTAAATATATTTTTAAAAATTTCTTCGTTCTTTTATTCTTATTATATAAGTTTCACAGAATTTATTAGTATACAAAACACTAAAAATTAACAATTTAACTTGTTGTTGAATTCAATATTCTGATAAAAAATGATTTTTTTAAATTCTAAAACTTCAAATTTTACACTCCACTTTTGAGATTTACAAAACTGAGTTCTATAACTATTCGGATTTTTAGCTACCCTTTTTTAAATTTTTAACTAATATTTTAAAGTTAAATTTGATTTATATGAGCAATAATAGATTCAAATCTAAATTTATTGAAGTTTTCCTGTTTATGTTAATTATATTTTTAGGATTATTAATTATTTACACGGTTTTTTAAATCAATGCTCTGTTTGTCATAATTATTTTATAATGATTCAAAAAAGGAACCCTATCCCCAAATTTTTACTATATAAGATAATTGTCGTCTGACAGAAATAATAGATTTAAATTTAAATAACTGTTATTAAGCAACTTGTAAATACGTAAGGTATGCAGCTTAACTGTTTAAATACGATTGTAAACTTAAATTTCAAAAAAGTTAAATAATTTAAAATAGTAAATTCAAAAAATAAATATTTAAACAAATCACAAATAGAAAAAATGATCAGAATACAGCTAATAATTGCACTTTGCTTTTCTAATATTATTATGGTAAGCGCACAGATAGAAGTTGAAAAGAAAGAACAAATTACTTTTAATTTAGCAGAAACAATAGGTTTTGCTGAAATGCAGTTTCTAAAAGCTACAAACTCATTAGATATTAAAAAAGGGTTTCCTAGAGAAAGTCATATTGATGGCACATGGACCCAAGTGAATGCTAAAAATTGGACAAGTGGTTTTTTTGCAGGAAGTCTTTGGTATTTATATGAGTTAACAGAGAATAAGAAATGGCAAAAGGAAGCAGAAAAGTGGACAGCGCCGTTGTCTTCGCTTCAAACGTTTTCTGGTCACCATGATACTGGTTTTATGGTGTTTTGTAGTTTTGGAAATGGGTATCGTTTAACAAAAAACAATAGCTATAAAGATATCATTTTAAACACATCCAAAACATTAACCAGTAGATTTTACCCAAATGTAGGTACTATAAAATCATGGGATAGAGGCACAAATCATATTACAATAATTGATAATATGATGAATTTGGAGATGTTGATGTGGGCATCAAAAAATAACGGAACAAAAGAAATGGCAGACGTTGCTTTAAGCCACGCAAATACAACTCTAAAACATCATTTTATGGAAAACGGAGCTTCTTATCACGGAGTTGTTTACGACCCAGCAACAGGGGCGGTTATTAATAAAAGAACATATCAAGGTTATAATGATAAAACTATGTGGGCACGCGGACAAAGCTGGGCTATTTACGGTTATTCTATGATGTATAAACAAACTGGAGATAAAAAATATCTAGAAGCATCTATAAAAACAGCAGATTTATGTATTAGCAGGTTTCCAGAAGATGTTGTTCCATACTGGGATTTTGATGCTCCAATGATTCCTGTAAGAGAAAGAGATGCATCAGCAGGGGCAATAATAGCATCGGCCTTTTTAGAACTTTACGAACATACTAACAATATAAAATACTATAATTGGGTAGTTAAACTTTTAAATGAACTTTCATCAGATGCGTATTTAGCAAAAGAAGGTAACTATCAATGTTTACTACTTCATAGTGTTGGTAATTATCCTAGAAACTCAGAAGTAAATGTTAATTTAAATTATGCTGATTATTACTATTTAGAAGCTTTAGTTAGGCTAAAAAAAATAGTTAACATGATTGAATAGTTGTTAAATAATTCTTTTAAAAACTATTTATTAACTTTCAAGTCTATAAGTAGTTATTAAGTTTATTTTTTAAATCAATTTAGACAAACATAAAAGAATGACCTCTATAAAATTTAGAAACCAAAGCAAATGTTATTTTTAAATTTAAGTTTATTCTCCTGTATTTTTTTTTGTAAATTGCATCTGAGAAAGAAATTATATTAAAAATACAAATTTTTGATATTGAAGTGATTTGAACTTTTTATCTTTAACCAGAAATTACACTTTTTTAGAATACTCTATGGCTTTTTTTACTTAAACAGACCAGCTGCTGATGAATAAAAAGTAAAAAAATGAACTAAAAAGCAGTTTTTTTCAGCAAAAAGGAAAGGTTTAAATAACTTTTTAGAAACGGTATTCCTCTAATTAACGGTTATATATTACATTTTTTATGCGAAATATTTATAGTTTAATTATTTTATTCATATTTTTTTTTAACACTAGTTTCTCACAATCAAGAGACTATATTTTTCAAAAATTATCAAATTCAGATGGACTTTCTCAAAGTTCTGCTATTGTATTTAGTCAAGATAAATTAGGGCAAATTTGGATTGGTACCACAGACGGTTTAAATAAGTATGATGGTACTACGTTTACCATTTATAGAAATGAAGTTGATAACCCAGAATCTATTAGTAATAATAGTATTCTTTCTATAATAGAAGACCAAGATGGTTTTATGTGGATTGGAACACATAGTGGCCTTAACCGATATAACCCAAAGACCAACACTTTTAAGAGATATCTGCATACTATTGATAATAACACTTCTTTAAGCAATAATAAAATTCTTACAATAAAATTAATCTCTAATGGAGAGATTTGGGTAGGTACTTCTTTAGGGATTTCTATCTACAATAAAGCAACAGACTCCTTTAAGAATGTTGTTAAAAATGATACTGTAAATAGCCTTTCTAACAATCAAATTACCTCTATTATTGAAACACAAGAAGGTACAATTTTTATAGGGTCCGCTTTAGGATTAAATAAGTTAATCGGCAGAGAAAATGACGACTTTAAATTTAAAGTAATTAAAAACAGTGAAAATCTGCTTATTGAAGATATGATTATGTCTTCAAATAATAAATTATTTATTGCAACTCAAAATAAAAATATTCTAGAGTATAACCCTGTATCAGAAAGTGTGGGCGTGTATGTTACCTTAAAAGATTTAAAATATATCAATTCGTTTAGAAAACAATTAGTATTTGACGATCAAGGACAATT
Source organism: Polaribacter glomeratus (assembly GCF_002954665.1). Taxonomy (GTDB): domain Bacteria; phylum Bacteroidota; class Bacteroidia; order Flavobacteriales; family Flavobacteriaceae; genus Polaribacter; species Polaribacter glomeratus. Next base: position 1,092,865 of record NZ_MSCM01000002.1, read on the forward strand.
ATGGGTGAGCACGTATAATGGAATTCAAATTATTAATAAAAGCAAACAGACAACCATATTAGAACATGACATCAATGACACAAAAAGTCTAAGTAATAATTTTGTAAGATCTTTATTTAAAGATAAAAAAGGAACTATTTGGATTGGCACTTTCTATGGAGGTGTAAATATTTGGGACAAAGCAAATGTAAATTTCTTAAATATTACTAAAAAGCCTTCTAACAAAGGATTGAGTAACAATTTAGTAAGTGCAATAGCACAGTTTGAGAATATTGTTTTCTTTGGCACTGATGGTGGTGGTTTAAATGTGTACGATACAGTTAGTGATCGCTACACGTATATTAAAGATGAAAATTATAAGGACTTAAAGGGCGATAATATTATGTCATTATTAGTCTCGAAGAATCAAAATCTTTGGATAGGGAAATTTTCTAGTGGTGTTGCTGTTTTTAATATCGCTTCTCAAAAATTTGATAGGAATATTATTTCAAAGAAACTAAGGGAATATTTAGAAACCACAACAGTGAATGCCATAAAGCAAGATACCGATAACAATATATGGTTGGGGACTTTTGGTAAAGGTTTGTTAAGGTATAATTTGAATACCCAAAAGCACGAAATATATAAGTTTGATGGAACTGCTAGTAACCCGATATCTGGTAACTATATTCGTTCAATTCTAATAGACTCTAAAAAGAACGTTTGGTCTGGAACCACAAGAGGACTCAAAAAATTAGATGCTAATGGAAAAATCACAAGCTTTTTTTATGATGCTAAATTAGGTTATGGTGACGATATTTTGTCTGTATTTGAAGACACAAACCAAACTATTTGGGTGGGTACAAAAGATAAAGGACTTTTTAAATTGGAAGGTAATAATTTTGAACATGTTAAAATAGTTTTAAATAACAAACACATTTCTGGAATTCAAAGTATTCTAGAAGATGATTTGCATAATCTTTGGATGGGTACAAGTCAAGGATTGATTAAATTTAATTTCGACACAAAAGCAATTACGCTTTACAATCAAAATGATGGGATAGAAAATGGTGAATTTTATAATAATTCTAGTTTAAAAGTAGGAGATTCAGAATTTTATTTTGGAGGTTTGTCTGGTGTTACTTTCTTTAATACAAGTAAAATTAGTATTAATGACTATGCACCACAAGTATTACTAACAGATTTTAAAATTCAACATAACACTTTAGAATCAAAAGGAGACACTAATGTTTTGAGAGAGAGTAACGCTTACACAGAACCAGTAACCTTGCGTTATGACGAAGCAAATTTTTCTATTAATTTTTCAATACCCAATTTCATTAACTCCGATAATAATCAATATTCATATCGTTTACTCGGTTTAGAAAAACAGTGGATTACAACAAAAAAAACAGAGGCTTCTTACACCATTCAAAATGCAGGAACCTATGTGTTTGAAGTAAAAGGAGCAAATAATAATGGTATTTGGAATACAACACCAACACGTATAAAAGTTATTGTTAAACCAGCGCCTTGGAAAAGCTATTGGGCATATATGCTATACGCATTATTAATTGGAATATCAATTTATGGTTTAATTTGGATTATGAAATCTAAGGAGAAATTAAAAAATCAACTTCAATTAGAATCTATTAAATCAGAAAAAACCAAAGAAATACATCAAGCAAAGCTGCAACTATTTACTAATATTGCACATGATTTTAGAACACCTTTAACCTTAATTTTAGGGCCTTTACAACAAATTTTATCAGATTTTCGTGGTAGTAATATCCTATACAAGAAGTTGTTAACTATTGAAAGTAGTGCAAATAATTTATTACAACTCATTAATAGGTTAATGGATTTTAGAAAGCTAGAAACCAATCAATTAGAACTGCAAGCAGCAGAAGGTAATGCTGTAAAATTTTTAAAAGAGTTGTTTTTAGCTTTTACTGAATTTGCAAAAAATGGTAAATACACCTATACTTTTAAAACAAGTCATGAAGAGATTTTAGTGTACTACGATCGATCTAAATTGGAACAAGTATTTTATAATTTAATTTCGAATGCTTTTAGATATACTCCTCAAGGTGGGCATATTTCTTTAGAAATTACAAAGGGAGAAAATGAAGTTAGTATTAAACTTGAAGATACTGGTGCAGGTATTTCAGAAAAATATATAGACAAGGTTTTTGAGCGCTTTTTTGAAATACCTTTAGACAGTAATTCTCAAAAAAATTATAATAAAGGAACTGGCATTGGGTTATCTATTGCTAAAAACATAGTAAATCTTCATAAAGGAAACATTAGTGTTAAAAATAATATAGGTTTAGGAGTCGCTTTTAATGTTTTATTGCCATTAGGAAGGGCACACCTTTCAGGAAATGAAATTTTAAAAGACTTTATAATTAGTGACGATGTTTCTCAATATGAAGATCAGCTTATTAACGAATATGATGCACCAAAAGAAGATTTGAAAGATCTTTTAACAGACGGCAATAAAAATACCATCCTTTTAGTTGAAGACAACAACAAATTACGCTCTTTTTTAAAAAACCTATTAAAAGAAGACTATAATGTACTTGTTGCAGAAAACGGAAAAGTAGCGTTGAAAATAGCATTAAAACACTTTCCAGACTTAATAATTAGTGATGTAATTATGCCAGAAATGGTAGGTACAGAATTGTGCTCTTTGATTAAAAATAATGAATTAACTAGTCATATTCCTGTAATATTATTAACCTCAAGAACCTCATTGATTTATAAGTTTGAAGGTTTAGAGAGTGGAGCAGATGATTATATTAGCAAACCTTTTAACATAAAAGAATTTAAACTAAGAATAAAAAATTTATTAAAATCGAAAGAAGTATTGAAGCAAAAATTTTTCAGCGAAAATACCTTAATTCCAAGCGATATTGAAATTACTCCTTTAGACGAAGAACTTCTTAAAAAGGCCTTTGAAATTGTAGAAAAAAATATTTCTAACCAAGATTTCGATGTTGCTTATTTCTCTTCAGAATTAGGCGTGAGTAGGTCTATATTATTTACAAAAATTAAAACGTGGACTAATTTAACCCCAAGCAAATTTATTTTTGAAGTACGATTAAAAGCTGCGGCAAAATTATTAGAGAGTCATAAAATGAATGTTTCTGATGTGTGTTATAAAGTAGGATTTAATAAGCCAAAGTACTTTAGTATGTGTTTTAAAGAAAAGTACGGAATAACTCCTACTCAATATGCTAATAAGTTTTCGAATTTATAAACTCATAATTTTGATCTTAAACGACAGATCTCTCTATGATGAGACGCGATATGTAAAATCGGTAAACTAGTATTTAAAATAGAAAGATAAATTTTTACATACTACTTTTAAGATTTTGAAATCAATTGTTAGTCTTATTTTTGACAAAACAACAAATTCAAAATTAACATCAATTGAGAAATTTAGCCTTTATTTTATTTTTTGTGTCGGGTTTTATTTGTGCACAAACCACTACTCCTGCTTTTTTTGGAAACAATATGGTATTGCAACAAAATAATACTGTAGCTATTTGGGGAGAAGATAAACCGGAGTCTACAGTAAAATTAGAAACTAGTTGGGGCGTAGACAAATCTACCATAACAAACCTAGATGGTACTTGGAGAATTGAATTTGAAACACAAGCAGGATCTTTTTTAAAACAAGACCTAAAAATAAAAGGGACAAGTTTTTTACATTATACTAATATTTTAGTGGGTGAAGTGTGGTTTTGTTCTGGGCAGTCTAACATGGAAATGCCTATGAAAGGAGTTAACAATTCGCCCATAAACAATTCAAACCAGTTTCTTCTAGATTCTAAAAATCCAAACATCAGACTTTTTGATACAGAAAGAAAAGGTACATTAAAACCAGATACTGATGTGATTGGCATTTGGGAAGAGGCGAATGCAGTCTCGGTTAAAGAATTTAGTGCTATTGGTTATATATTTGCTAAAAATATACAGGAAAAAATTAAAGTCCCTATTGGTATTATTTCATCTGCATGGGGAGGAACAAAAATAGAAGCTTGGATGCCTCAGGAGATTCTGTTAGAATATGACGATATTAAAATTTCAAAAGTACTTGAAGACAAGCCGTACAAAAGAAGAACTCCTTCTCAGATTTTTAATGGCATGATTCACCCATTTAAAGACTTTAAAATAAAAGGGTTTCTTTGGTATCAAGGTGAATCTAATCGTGATCAAGAAAAGCCAGAATTGTATAAAAATTACATGAACACTTTAGTTAAATCTTGGAGAAATCAATGGGCAGATACTACTTTGCCATTTTATTTTGTGCAAATAGCACCTTATGCTTACGAAAAACGTAGTAAATCGTCAAAATTTAAGGTAGCACTTATTCGAGAAGCACAATTAAAGGCATCCGAAGAAATACCAAACTCTGGTTTAGTAGTAACCTCAGATGTAGGAAACTGCACTGATATTCATCCAGCAGAAAAAGAAACTATTGCTAACAGATTATCTTATTGGGCTCTTGCAAAACAATATGGTTATACAGGTATATGGTTTAAGAGTCCCGTTTATAAATCTATGGAAGTAGAAAAAAATAAAATTATAATTTCTTTTGATTTTGGATTAGATATAAATTCAGGTTTATCAAGTTACGGCAAAGAAATTAATGGTTTTACAATTGCAGCTAGTGACGGGGTTTTTTATCCTGCAAAAGTAATTATTGATGCTAAACAGACACTTACTGTTTACAGTGAAAATGTTCAAGAACCAGTAGCTGTTAGGTATGGATTTCAAGATTGTATTAAAGGATCATTATATAGCCTTGGAAAACTACCTATTTCTCCTTTTAGAACAGACAATTGGTTAGAATAATAACTTTTAATTTGAGTAAATAAATATAAAATGATAAATATGAAACAATACTTAATTCTTAAATTATGTGCAGTTGTTGGCTTGTTTTTCTTGTCTACAACTTCGATAAATGCACAAGTAAATACTAGTAGTCTTGTTTATATGGACGCTGGGAAGTTAACATACGTTCCTTATGCCAATGAAGGACAAACTAACGCAGTAAATGTAATACCAGATTTTTCTTATGCTGGTTACATGAAAGGTGGTGTTGCTTTGCCAGATGTGCCAGTTGTTACAACATTAAATGCACTAGATGGTGATAATAGATTTCAGATACAAAGCGCAATAGATGCCTTAGAGAGCACAGAACTAGATGCTAATGGGTTTCGAGGAACTATTTTATTAAAGGCGGGTAACTACCTAGTTAACGGTAGATTGAATATCCAAAAAAGTGGTATCGTACTAAGAGGAGAAGGGCAAGGTAGAAATGGTACTGTGCTTTATGCAGCAGCAAAGTATAACCATAACTTTCTTACTTTAGGTAATCCGTCAGCAAGGGACTTGGATGAGGTTTCTGGCACTGATGTGCGTATTTCGGATGCTTATGTACCCGTTGGAACCAATAGTTTTAACGTTGTAGATGGTTCTGGTTTTTCGGTTGGAGATATTATATCTATAAAAAGAACTGTAAATCAAACTTGGATTAATGAGTTAGGGATGGATGAAGCAACTTTGTGTAAAGGGCGCCCAGCTGGGTCATGTAATGGCTGGACAACTAGCTATTACACATTAAAACATCAACGTATTATTACAGCTATTTCAGGAAATACACTTACCATAGATTTACCAATAATCGATGTTATGGAAACTAAATATGGTGGTGGTACAGTTTCAAAGGCTACTGCTGATGGTAGAGCCGAGAATATTGGAGTTGAGAATTTAAGAATCGAATCTTATTTTAAAACTGCTACGGATGAATTGCATGGCTGGTCAGCAATTGACATTAATAAAACTGAAAATTCTTGGGTTAAAAAAGTAACCGCTCAGTATTTTGGGTATGCCGCTGTAAGAATTAATGGGGCAAATTTTACTACTATAGAAGACACTGCTTGCATCGATTATAAATCTGTAATTACAGGAGGTAGAAGATATGGATTTACCATTAATAGCGGAACGGGTAATTTGTTTATAAGATGTTATACAAATGAAGGTAGACATGATTACGCTATGGGATCGGCAGTTACAGGTCCTAATGCTTACGTAGATAGCTATGCTGCAGATACATATAGTGATATAGGACCTCACCACAGATGGGCAACAGGTACATTATTTGACAATATAAGAGGAGGTCAAATGGCCGTTAGAAATAGAGGATGGTCAGGTACAGGTCATGGTTGGGCTGGTGCTCAAACGATGTTTTGGAATCTGGCTTCTTATAAAAGTGGTATAACAGTAGAAAGCCCTATTGGATCTAGAAACTGGGGAATTGGTAATGTCAGTGGTGGTGCTGGTGGAGGACATTATGGAAATGGTTTTATAGAGCTAAGAAACCAACCTGTTACTACTCCAAGAAGTATTTATTTACAACAATTAGAAGATCGTTTGGGCACTCAAGCTCTAGATAATATTGCAATTCCAGAGCAAAAAGCAGGAGATATTTATACAATGTTGTCTGAGTGGAGAGGTAATGGAGAATTAGGCAACCCTATTACTAAACCGGAAGATGAGGATGCTTTTATTACTTTAGGTCCTTTGGCAGATGATAGAACGATCAATAACGGTAGAGGTGATGATATACTTATTACAGAACTTACCAATCAACAAAAGAGAGGTTATTTTAAATTTCATTTATCGAATATTACACAAACAATTAGTTCTGCTAAGTTGCGTTTAAAAGTTAAATCCAAAAGTACTGCTGTCATCAGCAATATGATTTTATTAGCTGCAAATGATAATTGGGAAGATGATTTAATAATTGGGAATGGTGCACCAGCACCATCAGGTGCTCCAATAGACACCAAAGAAGTGCCAAATGTTGGAGAATGGATAGAATTTGATATAACTACACAGGTCAATGCACAAAAAATTTCAGATGGTATTATAAGTTTAGTTGTTGCATCTACTGGAACCAATGAAAACTCATATTATTCTATGAATACTTTCTCTTTAGAAAATCGTCCAGAGTTGGTAATAAATAATCAATTATCAGTTGATGATGTGGTAACTAGCGATTTTAAAGTGTATCCAAACCCAGCTTCGGCAGAGATTTTTATTTCTAGTAATACTAGTATTAAAAATGCAACAGTTTATAGTTTGTTGGGTAAAGTAATGTTGAATAATCCAAAATCAACCAAAGGAGGAACTAGTTTAAGTTTAGACTTAAGATCACTTTCTAAAGGGCTTTATATTCTTCAATTAGAAGATAGTCTTGGAAATATAACTAATAAAAAAATTATTAAAAAATAGAAATCTGTACAGTATTGCTTTAACAGAAAATAAATTAATACATACAGCATTGAAATAATTTTAGCTAGTATTAATTACGAGCTCAAAAAAATATAAACACTACATTTAACTAAAATTATATTAGTATTTATGTAGTGTTTTTTATTGTAAATTATATTAAAAAAGATATAATAGTCATAAGTAGTTAATAAATACCTTAGAATGCTTCTATTTTATTTGTTGTAATATAAGTTATATGAAACGTGTTTCATATAACTTTTTTCTTTACCTAAAAAAAAGGGCAAGAAAAAAGCGATGTTTGGGTTGTTTTAGTATTGATGTAATTCGTTGGGGAAAACAGTTAGTCAAGCAGTGATTCAAAATGTAAAGAATGTGGAATTTTGCATAGTAATAATCGTACTTAACAGGTTTTTCGTAATCGTTTCGTTGGTTTTAGAAAATGCGATTCTAGAACGTCAAATCTAAAAGACTTTGAGTCGTGATAATAAACTTTTAGTAAGCACTTTGTAGTGAACCTTTCGATATTTTATACAACAGCCTCCAAAGTTCAACAATAGTTGGCAAAAAGCTGTCAATCTTAAAATGAATGCTACCTGTTTTAGAACGTGACAGTGCGTACTATTTCAAAATAAGAACACATTAATGAAGTATGTTGTAATGTAAAGCTTACTTTTTTGTGGTTATAAGAATCATTTGCTATAATTAGCCCCATTATTAACACATGATTTTTAAGTAGAATTAATTATTTTACGTTCTAATGTTTAGCTTTTTAAGTCTTACCAAAGCTTTCAGGTAGTAGTGATCTGCGTGGCTTATAGCAACTTTAGCTGTTTTCTTAGTTCCACTGTTCATTGAAGCTGCTTCAGCATTTTAAGATTCATCATATTATTATTATTATTATCAATAATAGTTATATGAAGTTCACCGCTATCCCAAGATTTTAAGAGGCCTACAGTAGGGAAAAACGAACTGTTAATGTTTGAGATGTATTTACAAATTATAACCTTATTTTTTTTCCTGTTAATGAATATAAATATCACAAACTTCCTGGGGAAATCCACTGGTCCAATTCCCAGCGTTTACTTGTAACCATTTGCCATCATTATTACTTTTTCTAGGAAATCCTTTCTTAATATTTATGACATTTATAGATTTCGAAAACTGACTTTCGGAAAAATCAATGGTTTTTCTAGGTTAAAAGTAATTGGTTTTTTCTTGTACATATTACTGTGCATTTAAAATTATACTATTAAAAAAGGATAATGCAATTAATATAGGTAATCTTATTATTGTTGTCCGTCCTATAAATAATTATTTGAAACTGTCGTTTTATTTTATCAATTTTTTCATTTTTAGGGCATATCTTTCGCCTAGTAAACGTTGACTCGATGTATCAAAATGAGTACCATCTATAGTGCTCGTGTTATCTGATTGAACAACTGCCGTATTTTTAATTTTAGTTGGCAACTCTAATATCATTTTATTAAAATTATTTCGAGATATTTTATCTCCTGAAAGTTGACCAGCAATAAAAGGTAAATTAGGAACACCAAAATCCGATCGTAAAGCTTTAATAAGGTGTATAAGTTTTACTAAATATGTCTCGTAATTAGCTGTATCAGATTCTCCTTGATGCCAAATAATGCCTTTTAATTCGCCATATTGTAAAGCGTTCTTTGTTCGACTAACAATTTCATTATAAAAAAAAGAATTTGGCATCCATAGATCAATACTAGTTCCTCCTTTTGCATTAACCACCAAGCCTATTTCATTTTTAGCCATTTTTGCCATGTCACGACCAAATGTATAGCCTAAATTAAATTTTTGCAACTCGATTGTTTTTCGAATAGATGAATATTTATTTAAAGGCGCTGCAGCTTTTTCCCAGATTTTTGGTGCTATTCCTGTGTATAAAAATACACCGTCTAAAGTATCTTTATCTTGTAATTCAATTTTTGCTCTACCCGCCATATTAGATTGACCTATAAGTACATAAATATCTAAATTTTTTTCAATAGTTTCTAGTGCTGCTCTAGCGGGTGCTACTTTTTCTACATTCGTAATACTCCTAGCACTTTTACAACTTACAATTAGAGTGCATAAGATGACTAGTATTTTTGTATTTTTTAAATATCTCATTTTTTATGTATTTGGTAAAATTAAAAGCATAATATTTAATTTATAGAATTGTAGGCATTCATAAAAAACCAAAGCATGTGTTATAATACCAATTACTTAATTATCAAATTTATAAATACAATCAGAAATACTTCGGTAAACTTAACGTTGAATTTATACTTTGCCATATTCTAATAAAAACAGCATGAAAATTTCTATAAAAAATTTATAACAGGGTATCTAAAAACCCTAATCTATAACCACAATATCTTAAAATAAGTATTAATTTGATGATTTTTATTTTATTGTGACGTTCTAAACTTTCTTTAATAGCAACATACCGTGTTGCGCGCTTTAGCACTTTATTATAATCGCTTTTCAAGTGTTCTTTGCTTCATTAATAGTTTTTAAAATATGGAGCAACATGGATTGAATTACAAAACTATTTTCACAGCCTTAGTTCCTGTATTTTTTCCATAAAAGATAAGTAAACTTTACCTGTACATTAGGCAAGCAGCAAAGAAACGATTTATTGGGGCGGTAAGTTGTTAATTAACATTCCACAACAAAATAGAAAGTTACTTTTTAAATACTGTTTACTACCTGATACAAAAAGATTTATTGAAAATAAATCTAAGTTAAAAAAGGTAAAAACATTATAAATTAATTAACTAGGTGTAAAAAAAGAAAAGACTAGCGAACGCTAGTCTTTTCTTTTTTTATAAACAACTTTAGCTAAAACAATTAATGAATGATTAATTTTTTAGTTTGTACAGCATTGTTTTCATCTTTTATCTTTAAAATATAACAACCTTTAGCTAGGTTAGAAACATCTACTGATTTAGATATATTGCTTTTTGTTAATACTTTTTTACCTAATACAGAATAAATTTCTAGCGATACATTCGAAGTAGCGTTTACAAATAGAGTTCCATTAGATACTGGATTTGGATAAATAGCAATGTTAGCTTCTTCTACATTAGAAGGCGCACTTAAAGTTACATCATTCCAATTCACTGCAATTCTAAGTTCATCTATAACTATAGTTGGCAAATCACCTCTATTTTGATCAAGTAGAAATCTATCTGGTGTTCCGAATCTATCACCAGTTATTATTGTTGCTGCTGGTTCCGCAGCTGTAAGATCTGGATTTATAAATATACTCGCAAATCTCAAACTTGGAGTTACGCTCTCTTTTTTGATTACAATAAGCACCTCCTCATTTAAAGAATAAACTTCTTCACTCCATACATCGCCTCCATTAGACCCTTGAGAGATACCTAAGTTGTAGCCAGTTCCAGTAAAATGTTGTCTTATAAAAACACTACAGTTTCTGGTTAAAGTACCTGATGAGTTATTTAAGGCTAATGAGGCAAAAGAGTTACCCTCACCAGTAATATTATCCATATTTGTTACTTTCATCATAAAAGAAGCGTAAATTGGTGGAGCCCCATCTGGCCTTACAAATTCGTACTGCGCATTTAATCCAGTACCAAATAGTTTAACCGCATTGTGTCTTGGTGCATTTGTATTTGGTATTGTCCAATTTGGAGATTCTACTACCATAATATCAGTTGGATTATTAGTTCCTCCAGATCGAGACCAATTTGCTTGTTCTGTTAATCCTCTGCCAAGAGTAAAATCAAATTGCTCTTTAGCTGGCAAAGTCACCTGACCAAAAGCCATGATTGAAAAAAATAATAAAAACACATGTAATGATTTTTTCATAATTGTTAATTTAAAAAAGTTAATTAAGTAACACTATTATTACTAGTAAGCAAGTTATGATTTTTAACGGGTATTAAAGTCCTAAAATAGGTTGGTTTTTGTGCTAAATTAGATTTTAACGGTAACCTTCTAGAGCATTGACAGCGTTACGGTGTAAAATTAAACATTAGCTTTTAAAAAAAAAAGACTAGCAAACGCCAGTCTTTTTCTTATAAATAAGGTTACAATTTATTTTAAATAATTATTGAATCATTAATTTTTTAGTTTGAACAGCATTATTTTCGTTTTTTATCTTTAAGATATAACATCCTTTTGCTAAATGCGAAACATCTACTGATTTAGACACACTGCTTTTTTCTAATACTTTTTTACCCAAAACAGAATAGATTTCAAGCGATGTATTTGTCTTAGAATTGATAAATAGTGTACCATTAGATACTGGGTTTGGATAAATACCTATTTCAACTACTGCTTCAGTAGAAGCACTTAATACCTCAGATTTCACTACGTCTGCCCATTCTTTTCCAACTCTTAACTCATCTATAATCATCGAAGGAGTTCTGTCATTAGCATCGCGTCTAAAAAATATTTGACCAAAAGCATAATCTCTAACCGTAGGATCTTCTACTGTTGGTGCTGATGGCTCTGTGCCTAAATCTGGGTTTAAAAACAAACTAACTGCGCCTCCTTCTACTTTTTTAATAACAACAAGAACATCACTGCCTACTTGAAAATCTTTTGTGTCATAAAAAACGTCACCAGAACCACGGCCTAAATTTATACCAAGAACATATCCTGTAGCGCCTTCGGCTGGATTCTTCTTATACCAAACAATTGCATTAAAACGATTTTCGAATGGAGATTTTAACGTAGTTAAAAACGTAGATAAATTAGTGTCAGCCAAAGCTGTAACTCTTAATAAAAAAGAAACGTAAACAGTCGTTTGACCCTCTTCTGGAGTATATGAATAAATCGGCGATTCTCCAGGACCTGAATAAGCCATTGCATTTCCTGTTGTTGCTTCACCACCAACATTCCAAGTTGGAGAGGCTATAATATCAACATTTGGAGCAAAAGTCACATCGCTTATCGTCCAGTTTCCTTGACCTTGATTTGCATTAATTGTAAATAATTTGCCCGGAGTGGTATAATCAAAACCTTCATAAGCCGGCAAAGTTGCTTGACTAAAAGCCATGATTGAAAAAAATAATAAAAAAACATGTAATGATTTTTTCATAATAATAAATTTAAAAAAGTTAATAAAGCAATACTATTATCACTTAGTTTGCTCAATATAAAGCTTTTAAAGGGTGTAAAAATCCATAAACATGGTGGGTTTCGTACAAAATTGTATTTAAGTACACTATTGTCCCTAAAAGAACAAATATTGTTTCCTGAAACTAGTTTAACACAAGTTACTTTTATAAACAAGAGATAAGATTTAATTATAACTAACTGAACAATAGGTTTTTTTAAAATAAAAATTGTATTTATTTGTCTTTCTAAAGGCAACTTCAAATTTAAACTACTATTTAAAAATGACGTTAAACCCAATCTTTATTGATGTTACTAAATTCAGAATAATTTTAATTGGACAACAATGATTTAAATAAGAAATTTGAGAAAAGTGTTGTCTAAAATTTAATCTTTAAAAGTTATTCCTAAAAACAAAAAATTAGTCTTTCTTTCACAACTATTTAAATCATTCTTATTACTATTAATTTTTTTGGTCTTTATTTACATTTAAATGAGTGATCTAAATATCATTCAAAGTTCGTTATGAGTAAATAATTTTTGCTTACTACAATCGTTTTTGTAATCTATTGCATAATACATTCAAGGTAGTAGTATTTAGGTGTTAAATAAGAATTTTTTTTATTATTTAGATGCAGATTATAATAGTTTTAAAGCCAGAAGTTAGCATTTTATATGGCCATCTTCGCTATTTTATAAAGGCCTTTCACTAAAAAATCTCGCAATCATTTCACTGCAAGCGAAGTTCTATCTGTCGAGAATATAAAATAAGCAGTGTTTAAAGTTCTCGTAAAAGAAACATCAGCATCTACTTTTACTAAATATCCTTGACCACTTTCAGCATTATCAAAACTACCTGATGCTATATAATAGCAAGTTGTATTATTTGCTTCTTTTTTAAAATGCAATACCTTTATTAGTTGTTGCTGCTAAAGCCATTGTATTATCCTTTACGAATGTGTCATTATAAATTTTACCTAAAACTGTAGAAGATAGCAAGTATGGTCAATTTAAATTACCAACAGTATGTACTAAACTTCTTTTATAATTTACAGAACTTTTTACAGCCGCATTTGATGTTAAATTATCACCATTACTTAAAGTAATCGCTTTTACTGGTGTTGCTGCTGTAATTGTTGGGTGTTATGCTAAACCAGAAGGGATAGTATTGTTTGTTGAAGTATTAGGTGAAATTAAATGATAATACTTTGTATTATTCATTACAATGTATATTTTTCTTTTTGCTGTTTTCCAAGCACAAGGACTATTAGGGTATACTTTCTTAGACGGTTTATGTGCTCATATTCCACATGAAATAGCTCTTTTTTTATGAAGTAAACGCACCATTTGTGTTGATTTTTTTACGATCGTTTTGTTTTAATGCTTTGAACTTTTTTTTATCTAACCATAATAGACAATATTTCTTTGTTGTGTTTTTACAAAACATCTAATTGGTTAAAATATGCATATTTATAATTTCTACTTTGTCTTATTTTCTCAAAGTCAACTTTTTTGTTAATATAGCAAAAAAAAGTCCCGTATAATAAACTGTTTATACGGGACTCTCTAAATCAATTTAAATTTAATAGCTATATAAATTTTAAAAAACAGCTACAATATTTACTTTCTAATAAGGTTTATTTCTCACTGGTTCACTTAAATGATGCCCAATACCATTTGAAAAGATATAATTATGGTTATAAACTTGAGCATCCCATACTTGTGCAGATGCTGGCATTGGTGATGGGCTATATTGTGGATTTCTTTTTCTACCATTTATATTTATGAAATCAATCTCATCTCTCATAAGTCCAATTAAACCATCTTGTCCTGGTATTAAAGTTTGGTATACATACCATTCTCCAAATAAAAATAGGGTAGGTCTCTGGGCAACGTATTCTGTAACTATATGATACATAAGTATTGTTTTTAATTTCTCCATTTCCGCAGGCGTGTCTACATTTTCCATAATTTCTTCTGCTGTACCTTCTCTAAGGATGGGAATACCACCAACAAATCCTTCAAAAATGATAGTACTGTTACTTCCTGTAACAGTTCGTAAAATACTTCTACCTTGCAAAAAGGCCCTGTTGTTAAGTAAAAAATAGGTTCTATTTGTAGTAGCTTTCTGCTGATACAAATCCTCTAACCCTGCTTTTTTAATTGCAGCTAACATATAATCAAAACTATCACCATCTATTTGACGCGCTCTAGTCACAGGGTCTAAAACTAACTCACCTGTCTGCACATCCCTCAAAGAATCTAAGCCAAAGTTATTCATAAAGTCCCATGCGGTAATATCTTTAAAAGAATCTGTGATTGTTAACTCTGGTTTAAATTCAAACTCTTCTTGCAAACCAAGTTCACAACCTAAAAAAATTGAGGCGGTAAAAAGTACCACTACTATCCGAAAAATTTTCATTTTATTTATTGTTTTCATCTTTGTGTGTTTTTTATTCATAACCAAGGTTTTGCTTTAAAAGCGGATTTTCTATTAAATGATCATTAAATATTGGAAAAAGTAAACGATTTTGGGTTATCTGTACTCCACCAACTTTTAATAATAATATAGGATTTAGAATTTCTATTGCTTTATCTGTTCTGCGTAAATCCCACCATCTTTTTCCTTCTCCAAATAACTCGAAACGTCTTTCATCTAATAAGAAAGACTCTCTTAATTCTTTGGTTCCGCCAAACTCAAATATATTCACAGGAGGCAGTTTTCTTGCAGTTCTTAGCTGATTTACGATTTCTAAAGACCTTGCTATGCTAATGGCATTGTCTAATTGATTTTCTGCTTCAGCTAGCATTAAAAGCATATCTGCATAGCGGTATAAATTAACATCTGTATCATCTTGACTTCTATCATAAGAAATATCTTTACCCCACTTGGTAAACATAGCTCTTCCAGGTCTTGGTCCTAAATCAACTCCTCCTTCACGAATCATATAATACCTCCAGTCTCCATAGACTGGTATTATAGAATCTCTTATGGCACCGTTAGCATCTACTAGGTTAAGCGTTCTTGTTGCAACAGGTGGTGTATTTGGATATTTATTAACCCATCCTAAAGAATCTATCGGAAACTTTTCTCTCCATTTTAGGTCAGCATCCTCAGATATAGCGAATTCCTGTATCCCACCATGAAAGAAATTAAAAATACCAGATCTATCTGTATCTATTAAATCATAACGGATAGACATAATTAGTTCTGTGCCTTTCTGAATTTTACCTAGCCTACCTTGGTCGTTTGCAAATAAATTAAAATATGCTTCTGTGGTAGTAACTAGACTGTGTTCTCCTAGATTAACTAATTTGTCTAAAGCAATCTTTGCTTTATCAAACTCTTTACGCCACATATATACTTCTGCTTGCAAGCAATAAACACTAGCTAAAGAAAATCTGAATTCTCTAGATAAAACGGTAAAAAGACCTTCTGCTTTTATCATATCTGGAATAATCAACTCATCCATTATGGTCATTGGGTTGGTAGCTGGTCTTGCCGCATCTGTTATATCTATAGCCGTTTCTGTAATAAATGGCACATCGCCCCAAACTCTAACAGCATCAAAATACAATTTTGCTCTTATGGCTAGTGCTTCTGCTAACAAGTTAGGGTTGGCACCAGAGATGTTTGGTATATTCTCTATGGCTGAATTGGCTCTATAAATAGCACCGTATAGATCGTTCCATCTCAAAGATCTGTCTCCCCCAAATACATCATTTAATGGATAAGAAGCATTGGTTAATGAAGTTGAAGTACTAAATGCTTGGAAATTATCTGCCCTAAATTCTCCCCATTGAAGATGCGAGGATCTATAAGTACCTTGTAGGGCATCATAAATAGCAACAACGCCTGCATTGGCATCATCATTATTTAACCAAAATTGCGACACCCCTATTTCACTTATCGGATTTTCTTCTGTAATGTCATCACAAGAATAGCCCACCAAAAGCAACATAAGCATGCTAGAAGCAAGTTTTACTTGTTTTATAAGTTTTTTATAATTTTTCATTTTACCTGTTTTTTTATTTTAATTGCACTCTTAGTCCTAATATAAATTCACGATCGTTTGGAAATCTCAAATTGTCTTCATTTGGTGTTAATGCATCACCTCTTGAGCCAAACTCTGGGTTATACCCATTATAGTTTGTCCATGTTAACACATTATTTACAGCAAAATTTAAAGAAATATTTTGAACTCCTTTTATTTTTGTAATTAATTCTTTTGGTAGACTATAATTAAGACGAATGTATCTCATCTTTATATAACTACCATCCGTAACAAAAAAACTTTGTGGATTGCTACCAAACACATTATTTTGAGCTAAACGCGATAAACGTGGGTATACAGTAATATCTCCTTGTCTTAACCATTGGCCATAGATACGTTCTGGACCTGGTGTCTCTCCAATTGAATTGGTATCGTTTCTTTCTTGATCCCATCGAGCATAAATATCATGGTTTAAGCTATAGTCAAACTGAAAACTTAGACCAAAATCTTTGTATTTAATATCATGCGAAAAACCTCCAAAAACATTGGCAAGACCGTTTCCTAAAATTTGTCTATCAAAATCATTAATTACAAAATTATAATTACCATCTGCATCTGGAAGATCTTGCCATATAATATCTCCTCCTCTAGACACTACATTTGCAGCTCTATGTCTATTAACAGCATCACCGGTATATGTTTGACCATTTAATGTATAAACGGGTCTATTAACTATTACACCCTGTGAGTTTGTGAAATCTGCATAAACAACTCTGTTGTTTTCTACAACGGGCATCAATCTCACTCCATTATCGGTATATGCATTTGATTCATTGTACTGGTATACTCCTAAGTTTTTATAGCCAAAGAAATTACCTATCGGTTGCCCTTCTTCTATAAGAGTTCTACCTGCTTGAAACTCGGTTCCTCCTGCTAATTTTGTAACTTTATTTTCAAGATATCCAATATTAAAATTACTTGACCACGTAAAATCTTCCGTTTTAATAATGGTAGCATTTATGTTTAGATCAAAACCTTTATTTTCTACATTACCAATATTTCGGCGTACAGAACCAAAACCCGTTTCTTCGGGCAAGGGTACAGAGGCTAAAAGGTCTGTAGTTTCTTTTTGCCAAAAAGTTACATCAAACTCAAGTCTGTTATCAAGCATCACCAAGTTTAGACCTAAATCAGTAGAAGTAGTCGTCTCCCATTTTAAATCAGGATTTCCTAAACGCGCTGGTGCAATACCTGCCTCTCCATTATAAGTACTTCCTGGTCTTAATGAACTAAAAGATTCATATCTCCCTAAACCATCTTCATTACCTACAATACCCCAAGCTGCTTTTAACGTTAATCGATTAATAACTTTATTATCTTTCAGGAAATTTTCCTTAGCAATATTCCAACCTGCAGATGCAGAAGGGAAATAAGCAAATTTATTGTTTGCCGCAAATTTAGAAGAACCATCTCTTCTAATAGAACCTCCTATTAAATATTTGCTTTTATAATCGTATGCAACGGTGCTTACTAATGAAAACATACCTTCTCTACTGTTTTGAGAATTAGAAGTAATAACTTCTGGTGCTGTATTGTTAAAAGTCTGTACGCGGTCATTTACAAATTCATTAGCCGAAAAATCAGAACCTTCATCAACTTCTCTTATCACTTGCGATGCGGCAGTAACAACTAAGCTATGGTCGTTCCATGAATTTACATAACTTAACACATTATCTTGCTGAATTCCATAAGAAAGTGGTATTCTTTCTCTTCCAGAAGGAAACGCATCACCATTTGGGTTTTGCAAAATAAGTGGTGTGAAATCTAAAATTTTATCCACTCTAAAAGAAGCTCCAACCATGGTTCTAAACGTAAGATTTTTGATTAACTTGAAGTTAAGATCATTAAAAATTGTAGCCCTATATGTTTTTCTGCTGTTTACTCCAAAATCAGCCTCAGCCAAAGGATTTCGTTGACCATTAATTCGTCTAGTATATTCTCCATTTGGTTGGTATAAAGGAAAAAATGGAATACGATCTACAATAGAACCCAAAGCTTCGTTCTCATTTACACCATTTCTATCTTCGAAGGATAAATTTACGTTAGTAGCTATGTCTAACCATTCTTTAGGTTTAAGATCTAGTCTAAGGTTTGTATTTACTCTCTTATATCCACTACTTCGTACAATTCCATCCTCATTTAAAAAACCAGTATTCCAATAAAATCGAGCTTTTTCAGAACCACCACTCAGCGCTAAGTTTGTTTGTTTTCTTACTGCAGGTCTTGTCATTAATTTTTGTAAATCGTAAGAATTTCTAAATAATGTACTTAAAGAATCCCTTTGCCAAGGGTGAAGATTTCCTGCCCCACTTCTTGTACCCTCGTAAAAAAGTCTATCGTCAGCATTAGCCACACGCAAATCACCGACTAATGATGAAATACTTGTAATATTTGAAATATCTAATGTAAGTTCACCAGATTTACCTGTTTTTGTAGTAATTAACACAACACCATTTGCTCCTCTAGCACCATAAAGAGAAGTACTTGCTGCATCTTTTAATATATCTAAGGTTTTGATATCAGCAGGATCAATATTGTCAATATTATCTAACTGCTGTCCATTAACAACATACAAAGGATTTGTACTACCACCCAGAGAAGAAATACCTCTAATTTGAACATCAAAACCTTGCCCTGGACCATTGTTCGTTCTTATTTGAACCCCAGATACTTTACCTTGAATGGCGTCAAAAGCCTGAATAGGAGTTGATTTCTCTATCTGCTCTGCGCTTACAGTAGCTACAGAACCTAATATTTTTTCTCTTTTAACTGGCGCATACCCAATAATTACAATCTCATCTAAGGATTCGTTAGAGTCTTGAAGGGTAACATTAATAACTTTTTTGTTGCCAATTGTTAACTCTGTTTTTTCAAAGCCCAAAGAAGAAAAAACTAGTATATCTTTTCCGTTTTTGAGATCTAAAGTATATTTACCATTAAAATCGGTACTTGTTCCATTGGATGTTCCCTTCTCTACTACAGTAATTCCCGGCAATGGTGTTCCTGAAGTATCTACAACAGTACCTGAAACCTGTTGGGCATTTAAATTAGCTCCGGTAAAACTAAAAAACACCAATAATAATAACAACGTAAAACTTTGCATAGGTTTTCTGTTTATTGCTTTTTGTTTCATATTAAGTATTTATGTTAAATATTTATTAAATTATGATGCTAAATTACATTATTAAGTGAATTGTAAAATCCGAAAAGAGGATGGTTTTCGTCTTAAAACATGTGTTTTTGGTATTATCACTTTAATCCTTGCCTATCCTTTTTTCAGTATAATAAGATACTCTCCCAATCAAAACCTTTCTATAACCCCTTTTTTTGATATATTATGGCATGTTCGGACCTATTACCGACCTTTGTGTTATTTATAGGTAATTATAGTGTTTGGTTCAATGTCGACCTATATTAGCTTGTTGGCAGAGTGTGTTGGTAGGTATCAAAACTTGGAGCATTTACAAAATTTTTATAAAAAGAAACTTCCGATTCATTAAGGTGTTTACGTTTGGCAAATTATTATAGTCTGCACTGTAGCTTTTCAGTTATGGCTAAAGGCCGTCTATGTAAATAATTAGAATACCAGGTTTTTTTAGCAAGTAATGGTTCTTTGTACTTAATTATAAAT
>NZ_MSCM01000002.1:1114206-1116671 GCF_002954665.1 Polaribacter glomeratus
ATTATAAATATAACATTGAAAACCATATACGAAATCGGTATTGATTTTCTTATTGTGTTTTTTCTCTCTTGCAAAGATTTAGCTTTTGTTCAAGGTAATCAGAAATAAAATACAAAAAAGGGAGGATAATGATGCATGAACTTGTTTGGAAGGAAGTGCGATAGTGATTATATAACTGCTTAAAAATTCTCTTTTATTAAGCTTAATAAGACAGTCACTTTATTTTTAAATAGACCGCTTTAATTTTTTTAGGATAAATTTAGCAAATACAACAGTCAATGATATTTTTATTTAAGTAAACAATAACATTAGTTAGAGATTAACATTGCTTTAATACTAATTAAGAACTATTTAATCACTTTTTATGGACTTTTAATAGCTCTTTATACATTAGTTTTGTAAACACAATTATTTGGAAAAACTAAACTTATGACAAACAAAACAAAAGCAAAAGCCTATTGGAAAGAAAATATAAGATATCTTCTCATCCTTCTTACTATATGGTTTATGGTGTCTTTTTGCGCTGGAATTTTATTGAAAGATGCTCTAAATGAAATAAAAATTGGAGGATTTAAATTAGGATTCTGGTTTGCCCAACAAGGCGCCATGTATGTGTTTGTAATACTCATATTCGTGTATGTTCGACTGATGAATAAATTAGATAAAAAATATGGCTATGATGAATAATTTACTTTTTATTGATGGATTAGGCGTTCAAAATTGGACCTACATCATCGTTGGAATCACTTTTGCCATATATATAGGTATTGCCATTTACACAAGAGCTGGCTCTACAAAAGAATTTTATGTCGCAGGAGGAGGCGTTTCTCCTTTAGCGAACGGAATGGCAACAGCAGCAGACTGGATGAGTGCTGCTTCCTTTATTTCTATGGCAGGAATTATTTCTTTTGCAGGTTATGACGGTGCCGTTTATTTAATGGGCTGGACTGGCGGTTACGTTTTATTAGCGCTTTTATTAGCGCCATATTTACGAAAGTTTGGAAAATTTACGGTACCAGATTTTATTGGAGATCGTTATTATTCAAATACAGCACGTTTAGTGGGTGTTGTTTGTGCTCTTTTAGTTTCGTTTACTTACGTTGCAGGTCAAATGAGAGGCGTTGGTTTGGTGTTTTCTCGTTTTTTAGAAGTAGATATTAATACAGGGGTAATTATAGGGATGGTGATCGTTTTATTTTATGCTGTTTTAGGCGGAATGAAAGGAATCACTTACACACAAGTAGCACAATACTGTGTCTTAATCTTTGCGTTTATGGTGCCAGCTATTTTTATTTCTATTCAAATGACCGGAAACCCAATTCCGCAATTGGGATTTGGAAGCACACTTGCTGATGGTTCAGGAACCTATTTATTAGACAAGCTAGACGGTTTAAGTACCGATCTTGGTTTTGCCGAATATACAGAAGGAACAAAATCTATGGTAGATGTTTTTGCAATAACATTAGCTTTAATGGTGGGCACAGCAGGTTTACCACATGTTATTGTTCGGTTTTTTACAGTTAAAAAAGTGAAAGATGCCCGTAAATCGGCAGGATTGGCTTTGTTGCTAATTGCTCTTTTATTTACTGCTGCGCCAGCAGTTGCAGTATTTGCTAGAACAAATATGATAGAAACGGTTTCTAATCAACCATATGCATCAATGCCAGAATGGTTTAAAAAATGGGAATCTACAGGTTTGTTAAGCTTTACAGATAAAAACAATGATGGTTTGATTCAGTATTTGGCTGATGAAAAAACCAACGAATTAGTTATTGACAACGATATTATGGTATTAGCAAATCCAGAAATCGCAAATTTACCCGATTGGGTTATTGCTTTAGTGGCTGCAGGTGCATTAGCAGCAGCTTTATCTACAGCAGCAGGTTTGTTATTGGTTATTTCTGCCTCTGTTTCGCATGATTTAATCAAAAAAATGATCAATCCAGATATTTCAGAGAAAGGCGAATTAATAGCAGCACGTTTAGCAGCAACAGTAGCAGTTTGTGTTGCAGGCTATTTCGGAATTAATCCTCCAGGATTTGTAGCTGCCACCGTAGCTTTGGCATTTGGTTTGGCAGCAGCTTCCTTTTTTCCAGCAATTATTTTGGGTATTTTTTATAAAAAAATGAACAAAGAAGGTGCAGTTGCAGGGATGGTAGTTGGTATTTTAGTGATGTTGTTTTACATGACCAAATTTAAGTTTGGCTGGTTTGGTGGCGGTGAAAAAACAGATTGGTGGTTTGGCATTTCTCCAGAAGGGTTTGGTTCAGTTGCCATGATTTTAAATTTTGTAGTCTCTATAGTGGTGATGAAGTTTACACCAGAAACACCAGAAGAAGTTCAAGAAATTGTAGAAAATATAAGAATACCAAGTGGTGTTGGAGAAGCAACAGAGCACTAGTATTTTTAGATCTATAAATTCGTATTTGAAAAAGTAATACAACGTTAGCAAACAAATTATTTTT
>NZ_MSCM01000002.1:1118304-1119016 GCF_002954665.1 Polaribacter glomeratus
ACCCATGATTCCAGAATTGGCAATTGCAACTTTAGCCTGTGCCCGAATTGGCGCAATCCATTCCGTTGTTTTTGCAGGGTTTTCAGCAACTGCATTATCAACTAGAATAAATGATTCAGATTGTAAAATGGTCATTACTTCGGATGGTTCTTATAGAGGTGCAAAAACAATTGATTTAAAAGGAATTGTAGATGAAGCATTAGAAAGTTGTCCTGGAGTAGAACATGTATTGGTCGCAAAAAGAATCAATTCAGATATTTATATGAAAGAAGGTCGTGACAAATGGTTGCAACCTTTGTTAGATGCTGCCTCAACAAAATGTGAAGCAGAAGTGATGGATGCAGAAGATCCATTATTTATTTTATATACATCAGGCTCAACAGGATTGCCAAAAGGAATGGTGCATACAACCGCTGGTTATATGGTGTATACAGCGTACACTTTTAAAAATGCATTTCAATATAAAGAAAATGATGTGTATTGGTGTACTGCGGATATTGGCTGGATTACCGGGCATTCGTACATTGTATACGGCCCTTTAGCAAACGGAGCGACCACTGTACTTTTTGAAGGCGTACCAAGTTATCCAGATTTTGGACGCTTTTGGAATATTATCGAAAAACATAAAGTAAATCAGTTTTATACAGCGCCAACTGCAATTAGAGCGCTCGCAAAACAAGGAACTGAATTGGTAGATACCTACGATTTATCC
>NZ_MSCM01000002.1:1119717-1311605 GCF_002954665.1 Polaribacter glomeratus
ACATATTGGTCCGATTGCAAAATTAGATAAAATTCAGTTTTCGGAAGGACTGCCAAAAACGAGATCAGGAAAAATTATGCGTCGTATTTTACGTAAAATTGCGTGCAATGAAATGGATAATTTAGGAGATACAAGCACCCTTTTAAATCCGGAAGTAGTACAAAGCATTATTGAGAATCGTTTGTAAGCCAAAAAATAATTTCTTGTTAAAATATTAATATTTTCAGATACTAGAATTTTATACCATCCTAAAAATAGTTTTACAAAATAATTTTGAAATAATTTTTTCGGGTTTTTTTAAATATTTTTATCTAAATGAGCTGAGTTCGTTATCTAATATTTATTTTGATATTTTATTTGTTTCTAAGAAAACTACTATTTATTAAGTCTTTACATAATAAAGCTATTTCAATAGCAAATTAGTTCTTATTTATACTCAGTAAAACATCATAATTTTGTGAATTAAAATCTGTTCTAGTAGGTGTCTTATTAAGTTTTTTTAACTTAACAATAGCACAAAATATAAAACTCTTGTGTATCTACATTATGTTGGTTGTTCCTTTTTTTTTGCGATTTTCCGTCATAAAAATCACTTATTAAATAACCTAGCAATCTTTCTCTTTAATAATCTTTATTTAGTAACATTTATCTTTTGATTTACTCTTAAAAGCTATTAAATTAAAAGGTTCACTTAGACAATTTCTGATACTATTACCAAATAACTGCTTTAAAGTTGTATACCTTAAAACCTTTAGATTTTTCTTAACAAAAAAACATCTTTTTTTATCCATCTTTGTAAATATTCAAATCTATTTAGGTTTGATGTGGTCATGCATGATTAATTGATTATTTTTATAAATAATTATGAATGATTTAAACTCTTAAGATGAAGATATACCCAATAGAAACTGGCAATTTTAAATTAGATGGAGGCGCTATGTTTGGTGTTGTGCCAAAGTCAATTTGGCAAAAAACAAATCCTGCAGATTCGAATAATTTGATAGAAATGACGATGCGCTGCTTGCTTATTGAGGATGGTAATCGGTTAATTTTAGTAGATACAGGTTTGGGCGAAAAGCAATCTGATAAATTCTTTAGTTTTTATTATTTGTTTGGTGGTTTTTCTTTGGATGTTTCACTTATCAAACTTGGTTTTCATAGAGATGATATTACAGATGTTTTTTTAACACATTTGCATTTTGATCATTGCGGAGGGGTTATCCAAAGAGATAAAAATGATATGCTTATTCCTGCATTTAAAAATGCAAAAGTTTGGTCTAATGATAACCATTGGAAATGGGCAACAGAACCAAATCCTAGAGAAAAAGCATCCTTTTTAAAAGAAAATATAAATCCTATAAAAGAAAACGGACAGTTAAACTTTATCCATAGAAACGCTAAAGATCAAGTTGGTTTTGATGTTTTGTTTATGGATGGGCACACCGAAAAACAAATGTTGCCAAAAATAGAATATCAAGATAAAACTTTGGTTTTTATGGCAGACTTGTTACCAACAATAGGTCATATTCCGTTGCCTTATGTTATGGGATACGATACAAGGCCTTTGCTTACAATCAACGAAAAAGCAGCTTTTTTAAAAGAAGCTGCAGACAACAATTATTACCTGTTTTTAGAGCATGATGCGCATAACGAAATTTGCACGGTAAAACATACAGAAAAAGGAGTACGATTAAACGAAACACATAAATTTACTGATATATTTAATTAATTAAAATGAAAAATACGAAACAATTTTTATATACTGCGTTGGCAGTTTTAGTATTTACAGGTTGTAAATCTATTGCAAATATTTCTGTTCCAACAGGATCTACAATCGCTATTTCTGCAGCCGCAAAACAAATGCCTTTAACAGATGATGAAAGTCAAAATTGGCAGCATTTAGATTTGTTAAAAGACTCGATTCCGGGCATGAGTGTAGAGAAAGCATACGTTTTTTTAACAGGAAAAAAAGGACAACAAATTATTGTTGGTGTTATTGATTCTGGAACAGATTTAACACACGAGGATTTAAGCGATAATGCTTGGATTAATCCAAAAGAAATTGCGGGAAACGGAATTGATGATGATAAAAATGGTTTTATTGACGACATCAACGGATGGAATTTTTTGGGATCAATCTATAAAGAAAATTCTGAGTTGAGTCGTATTATTGCAAATCCGTCAATCGTAGATGCAGCAACAGCAGAAAGAGCAAAAGCTGCTTTTGATATCAAGGTTAAGGAAGCAGAAATGAATAAAGAAAGATATGGCCAGATGTTAGCTGCGGTTTCAAACGCAGATAAAACCATAAAAACACATTTAAATAAAAACGAATATACTAAAGAGGATGTTTTAGCAATTACATCAACAGAAGAGACCATTGCGCAAAGTGTTGCAGTTGCTGGCCAGATGTATAGTTTTGGATTAAGTTCTTTGCAACAAGCTATTGATGAACTTACAGGTCTTGTAGAAACTGCAGATGGTGTGTTAAGTGCTACTGCAGCCCAAAATAATTACAGAATTGCTTTAGGTGATGATGAAAACACCATGCAAATTACTATATATGGTGATAATAAAGTAGGTAATTCAATAAAAAAGGAAGCACATGGATCTCATGTTTCTGGAATTATTGGAGCTGTTAGAAACAATGAAAAAGGTATGAACGGCGTTGCAAATAATGTAAAAATTATGGCAGTAAGAGCGGTTCCAGACGGCGATGAATATGATAAAGATGTTGCTTTAGCAATTCGTTATGCAGTTGATAATGGCGCAAAAGTTTTAAACACTAGTTTTGGTAAAGGATATTCGCCTAAGAAAGAATGGGTTTGGGATGCTATAAAATATGCAGCTTCTAAAGATGTTTTAATTGTAAACGCAGCAGGAAATGATGGTGAAAATATTGACGAAGAACTAACGTACCCAAATGATTCTAAAGATTTAAAAACTGAAATTTCAGATAATGTGATCACAATTGGTGCAATGAGCGAATATTACAACGAAAATTTACCAGCTAATTTTTCTAATTACGGTAAAATAAATGTGGATGTTTTTGCACCAGGAGTTCAAATTTATTCTACAACTCCAGAAAATGAGTATCAGAAGTTTAGCGGAACTTCAATGGCAGCTCCTTCAACTGCTGGTGTTGCAGCATTAGTGCGTTCTTATTATCCAAAATTAACAGCAAGTCAAGTAAAACATATATTAATGAATTCTGGAACATTAATTACTTTTGATGTTATTAAGCCAGGTTCACAAAGTAGAGAAAACCCTACTGGAGATTTAGTTCCTTTTACAGAGTTATCAGTTTCTGGTAGAGTTGTAAATGCATACAATGCCTTATTAATGGCAGACAAAATGGTAAATGGTAAGTAATCAACTAAAAAAACAATCTTATATGAAATTTTTTTTATCAATAATTTTTTCTTTTGTGGTATTTGTTTCTTGTAGCGAGACCAAAAAAGTAACCTACATGCAAAATGATTCAACAGTAATACCTACGTATTGGCAACAGCATGTAGATTACACGATGGATATTGACATGGATGTAAATAAGTATCAATACAAAGGAAAACAAAAGTTAGTCTACACAAATAATTCACCAGATGAATTAACTAAAGTTTTTTATCATTTGTATTTTAATGCCTTTCAGCCAGGTTCTCAAATGGACGTTCGCTCTTTAAATATTGCAGACCCAGATGGCAGAGTTAAAGATAGAATTAGCAAATTAAAGCCAAATGAAATTGGATATATAAAAGTTAATACATTACAACAAAACGGTACAGCAGTTACTTTTGAAACTGTAGGTACCATTTTAGAAGTTACTTTAAATAAACCAATAAAATCTGGCGAAAGGGTAACTTTTAACATGGATTTTGATGCACAAGTTCCTGTTCAAATTCGTAGATCTGGTAGAAACAGCAGCGAAGGCATAGCACTTTCTATGGCGCAATGGTATCCTAAAATGGCAGAATATGATTTTCAAGGATGGCAAACGCCACCTTACATTGCAAGAGAATTTCAAGGAGTTTGGGGTAATTTTGATGTAACACTTCATATTGATAAAAGTTTCGTGGTTGGTGGAACAGGATATTTACAAAATCCGCAAGAAATTGGTCAAGGTTATGAAGATAAAAGCAAAGAATTAAAATTGCCAAAAGGCGATAAATTAACGTGGCATTTTAAAGCACCTAGAGTTCACGATTTTATGTGGGCAGCAGACCCAGCTTATATTCATGACATTTTTAAAATGGATAACGGTATTGATTTACACTTCTATTACAAGAAAACGTTAGATGAAAAATATTTAGAATACTGGAAAGAGTTGCAGCCAAAAACTGCTGAATTAATGAAATATTACAGCGAACATGTTGGGCAATATCCATACAAGCAATATTCGGTAATGCAAGGTGGCGATGGTGGTATGGAGTATGCAATGTCTACTTTAATTACAGGTCAAAGAAGTTATGGTAGTTTATTTGGCGTAACGGCTCATGAAATGGCGCACACATGGTTTCAGTTTTTATTGGCATCCAACGAAAGTTTACATCCTTGGATGGATGAAGGTTTTACTTCTTACATTTCAAACAAAGCAGCAAATGAAATTTTAAAAGAAGGTAAAGAAAACCCACACGAAGGGTCTTACAGAGGCTATAAAAATATTGTTGCAAAAGGCTATGAAGAGTCATTAGCTACTCATGCAGACAGATATGATACAAATTGGGCATATAGCACAGCGAGTTATTCTAAAGGAAACATTTTCTTATCGCAACTAGAATATGTTATTGGTAAAGAAAATGTTGCCAAAGGAATCAAAAAGTATTTTATTGATTTTAGTTTTAAACATCCAACGCCAAATGATATAAAACGGAGTATGGAAAAGGTTTCTGGTATTGATTTAGGTTGGTATTTAAACGAATGGACACAAACTACACATACCATAGATTATGGAATTAAATCGGTTGAAGGAAGTGAAATTACACTAGAAAGAATTGGGCAAATGCCAATGCCAATTGATGTAGAAGTTACCTACACAGATGATACAAAACAAAGTTATAACATTCCTTTAGAAATGATGAGAGGTAGCAAACCAACAACGGCTACGCTTCTTAAAGATTGGGGTTGGGCATATCCAACATATTCATTTAAAGCTGCAAAAACAGTTAAATCGGTAGCTATTGATACTTCTAAATTAATGGCAGATGTAAACGATGGTAACAATATTTTTGAAGTGAAATAAAAACAAATTTTAAATAATATTCAGCCTTTCAAATTTTAAATTTGAAAGGCTTTTTTTATTGAATAAATTCATTAATTCTTTCATTTGGGATAAATCCTTTTAAGATTAAAAACACACCACAAACCATTAAAATTACTCCCATAATTCTTTTTACTCTGAAGGTTAAGTTTGGTGTCATTTTATCTTTTAGTTGTTTTGCCAAGAATATTTTACCTAAATCAGTAACAAAATAGGCTAAAATAATTACTGCAAAATAACTAAAGATGGCTTGTTGATCCATATGTAAAGCAGGCCCAACGAGTAAAACGGTTCCTAGCCAAAAAGCCAAAACTCCAATATTTATAAAGTTTAAAAAGTATCCTTTTAAAAATAATTTTAAGTAGTTATTTTTAACACTAGGAACTACAATGTCTTTTGTGGTGGCTAAACTTTCTTTTTTACTCTGTTTATCTAGATACGTAATAACTCCGTAAATAATCATCACCAAACCACCAATAAAAAATAATCTTGGATCGTCTTTAATTTTCTCTAACAAAGATCTGCTTCCATAATAGGCAATTAAGATAAAAGAGATGTCACCTAAAATTACACCTAAATCGAACGTAATGGCAGCTTTAGCGCCTTTTAAAATACTAGTTTGTATGAGCATAAAAAAAACTGGGCCAATCATAAAAGCCATGAAAAACCCAATAAGAATAGCATTTTTAAAATCGTAAATATCCATTGCCTAAAAATACTATTTTTTAATTGAAGGATAAAAAGAAAGGATGGAAAAACCATCCTTTTTAACAAATTCTATTTTATAAACGCTATTAAACCTTAGTTTAAATAAGGTTTAATTAAATAATTATAAGTTTTTAAACATCATCAAAATCAATTGTTATTTTTGATGTTGTTGGGTACGCCTGGCAGGTTAGAATTAATCCTTCTTCAACTTCACTATCCGTTAAAATAGAATTTTTAACCATTACTGCTTTTCCTTCTGTAACTTTAGCCAAACAAGAACTACAAACACCACCTTGACAAGAGTAAGGCGCATCTAAATCATTACGCAAACTTGCCGCTAAAATGTTGTCTGTTTGTTGCATTGTAAAAGTAGTTTCTTCATCATCTAAAAGAACTTTAATTTCTGTGGTTCCTTCTTTAATTGCAGATGCAGCACCTTCATCTACAGAAACTGTAAACAATTCGAAATGAATGTTTTCCTTAGCAATTTTGTTGTTTTTTAATGCTTTAGAAACTTCTTGAATCATTTTTTCTGGGCCGCATAAAAATGCAGCATCAAAAGTAGTTTCTTTGTACATGTTTTTTACAAAATAGTTGGTCACGTTTCCGTCAATTCTGCCTCTTAAATCATTTTTCACATCCTCTCTACTAAAGATATAATGCAATTTAAATCTGCCAGAAAAAGATTCTTTTAGCGCGTTTAATTGCGTGTAAAAAATAGTATCGGCAACAGTTTTGTTACCATAAACCAACGTAAAGTTTGATGTTGGTTCACTTTCTAAAACGGCTGTTACCATCGATAAAATTGGCGTAATTCCAGAGCCAGCAGCAAAAGCGATATAGTTTTTGTTAGCTTCTGGATTTAATAAAAATCGTCCTTCGGGAATCGAAATTTCAATTTCATCACCAACTTTAAAATGAGAAGTTGCGTAGACAGAAAACACTCCTTTTTCAACTGCTTTTATAGCGACTCTAATTTCACCACTTTTTGGAGTTGAACAAATAGAATATGCGCGTCTAATTTCTTCGCCTCTAATTTCTTGTTGTATTGTTATATATTGCCCCGCAGTAAAATTAAATTCTGATTTTAAATGTGGAGGTATGTTAAACAAAACAGAAACCGCACCTGCGGTTTCTTGTTTTACTTCTTGTATGCTTACTTTGTAAAATGTTGCCATTAAAAAATGTTTTACACCAAATTATTTTCTATTAAATATTCGGCTATTTGAACTGTGTTGGTTGCTGCTCCTTTACGAAGGTTATCAGCAACAATCCACAAATTTAAGGTATTTTCTTGAGATTCGTCCCTTCTAATTCTACCAACAAAAACTTCGTCCTTATCATGCGCATTTATTGGCATCGGATAAATATTGTTTGCCAAATCATCTTGCACAATAATTCCCGGAGTTTCGCTTAAAATTTTACGAACTTCTGTAATGTCAAAATCATTTAAAAACTGAACATTTACAGCTTCAGAATGTCCGCCAGCAGTAGGGATTCTAACCGCAGTTGCAGTAACTGAAAAAGAATCGTCACGTAAAATCTTCTTTGGTTCTTTTACCAATTTCATTTCCTCTTTTGTGTATCCGTTTTCTAAAAAAACATCACAATGCGGAATTGCATTTCGTCCTATTTTATAATGATATGCCATTTCGCCATCAATACCAGCCTCTTCATTCTCTAATTGTTGAACCGCTTTTACACCCGTTCCAGAAACAGATTGGTAGGTAGAAATTACCACACGTTTCATTTTATATTTAGCATGTAACGGCGCTAAAGCCATTACTAACTGAATTGTAGAACAATTAGGATTTGCAATAATTTTGTCATCCGCAGTTAACACATCACCATTAATTTCTGGAACAACCAGTTTTTTAGTAGGATCCATTCTCCAAGCCGATGAATTATCAATAACCGTTGTACCAACTTCCGCAAATTTAGGTGCCCATTCTAAAGAGGTATCACCACCCGCAGAAAATAAAGCAATATCTGGCTTCATTTTTACAGCGTCTTCTAAAGTTACAATGGTATAGTCTTTACCTTTATAAGATAATTTTTTACCAGCAGATCTTTCAGATGCAACAGGTATTAATTCTGTTATCGGTAAATTACGTTCTTCTAATACTTTTAACATTACTGTGCCTACCATTCCGGTTGCACCAACTACAGCTATTTTCATTATAAATGTATTTAAAGTGCAAAGATGCTAAAAAAAGAACCGAAATAAATTACTTAAGATGTTATAAATAAGTCAAAGTTTAAAATTTCAGCAATTTTTTTTTTGATGTTTAGAATTAAACTTTTTTGAAGCTATTTCCTGCTTTCCGCACTCGCTTTTTTTGCTGAAAAAGCAAAAAAGAGCTCAAACAAATGCTCCAATCAGGGCTAGACTTGTTTGCTAGCTTTTCGTCTTTGCTAGTAATTATCAGAAAAATCTATTAAATCTGTGTCAAAAAAAACTAACTTTGTAATCAATAAATCAAATCGTTAAACCTAAAAAGTATAGCATGCAACTGTACAATAAGTTAAGCGCCATAGAACGCGCTGCATTAATTGATGAAGCTGGCAAAGACCGCATCACCATTTCTTTTTATCAATATTACAAGATAGAAAATCCAAAATTATTTAGAAACAAGTTGTTCTTAGAATGGAATCCATTAGATGTTTTGGGTAGAATTTATGTTTCTTATGAAGGCATCAATGCGCAGCTTTCTGTACCATCAGAAAATTTTTATGCGTTAAAAAATCAACTTGATACCATTTCTTTTCTAAAAGATATTCGATTAAATGTAGCGATAGAGCACAATAATAAGTCGTTTTTAAAACTTAAAGTAAAAGTTAGAGACAAAATTGTTGCTGATGGTTTACAAGACGAAACTTTTGATGTTACCAATAAAGGCGTTCATTTAAACGCCAAGGAGTTTAATGACATGTTAGCAAATCCGGATACTATTTGTGTAGATATGCGCAACCATTATGAAAGCGAAATTGGTCATTTTGAAGGCGCTATTACTCCGGATGTAGATACTTTTAGAGATTCTTTAGATACTATTGAAGAAGATTTGAAAGATAATAAAGAGGATAAAAATTTATTGATGTATTGTACTGGTGGCATTCGTTGCGAAAAAGCATCTGCGTATTACAAACACAAAGGTTTTAAAAATGTTTTTCAATTAGAAGGCGGCATTATAGAATACACGCGTCAAGTAAACGAAGAAGGTGTCGAAAATAAATTTATTGGTAAAAACTTTGTTTTTGATCACAGAAGAGCAGAAAAAATTACAGACGATGTACTCTCTAATTGTCATCAATGTGGCAAAGCATGCGATACGCATACCAATTGTGCAAACGAAGGCTGTCATTTATTGTTTATTCAATGTGATGCATGTTCAGAAAAAATGGAAAACACTTGTTCTACAGATTGCCAAGAAGTAATTCAATTGTCTTTTGAAGAACAAAAAGAATTAAGAAAAGGTAAAGGAAACAGCAATCAAATCTTTAAAAAAGGGAGAAGTGAAGTTTTGAAGTTTAAGCAATAGCACATTTATTTACTACTTAAAGACCTCAGTTTAGAGGTTTTTTTTTGTGAAAAAATTAAATTTTGCCTCTCAATAAGATTTCATATATTTACTGATTAGACTTTATGAGATTGTGTTTTTCTATCAATCTGATAATCAATTATAAATCCAAATAGTAGTTCGTTTTTTGGTGCAAGTTTCTAGTGATGTATTACTAGTAACTATTAATCAAAACCAACAACTAATAATATATAAGTACATGGCATGTGGAAGTTGTGGTACAACAGAAAATGGAGTACCAAAAGGTTGCAAGAGTAATGGAAATTGTGGTACAGGAACTTGTGGAAGTGGTAGTGAAAAACTAGCTGTTTTTGACTGGCTTTCTAACATGACCTTACCAAGTGGAGAAGAACGTTTTAATATTTATGAAGTCCGTTTTAAAAACGGGAGAAAACATTTCTTTAAAAATACAGAGAATTTAACCATTTCTATGGGCGATGTTGTTGCCGTAGAAAGTTCTCCAGGACATGATGTTGGTACCGTTTCTTTAGGCGGTGAATTGGTGAAAGTGCAAATGAAAAAGCGCAATATTACCGAAGATCATGAAGATGTTAAGAAAATTTACAGAAAAGCGTCTCAAAAAGACATCGATATTTGGCAAGCATCCAGAGATAAAGAAGAAGAAACACAAAGAAGAGGAAGAGAGATTCTTGGAAGATTAGGTTTGCAAATGAAACTTTCTGATGTAGAATATCAAGGAGATGGTAACAAAGCTACTTTTTATTATACGGCAGAAACAAGAGTCGATTTTAGACAATTAATTAGAGATTTGGCAAGTGCATTTTCTATTCGTGTAGAAATGAAACAAGTTGGCGCAAGACAAGAAGCTGCAAGATTAGGTGGTATTGGTTCTTGTGGTAGAGAATTATGTTGTTCTACTTGGTTAACAGACTTTAGAAAAGTATCAACTTCTGCGGCACGTTACCAACAATTATCTTTAAATCCTTTAAAATTAGCGGGTCAATGTGGTAAGCTTAAATGCTGTTTAAACTTTGAGTTGGATAGTTATTTAGATGCTTTAAAATCATTTCCAAAACAAGAACTGGTTTTAAAAACCGAAAAAGGAGAAGCTATTTTTATTAAGATGGATATCTTTAAAAAGCATCTTTGGTATACTTATAAAGAAGAACGTTTTAAATGGTTTAGATTAACATTAGACCAGGTTCAGGAAATTATAGAATTAAATAAAAAGAACGAAAAATCTATTTCTTTAGAAGAGTACGAGTCTGAAATAGAAATTCCTAAAGCAGTAAGTTTTGAGGATGCAGTTGGGCAAGATAGTTTAACACGTTTTGATGTTCCTAAATCTAGCAAACGCAGAAAAAATAACAGGAATAAAAAGCCAGTTGCTGCTGTGGCAAACGCTCCAAGAGAAAACACAAACAAGCCTTCGCAAAACAGAAAACCAAATCCGAATAGAAAGCCAAGACCAGTTTCTTCGGATGCAAATGCTACCCAAGATGTGGTTAAAAAGAAACCACAGAAAAGAAAACCTAGACCTGTTGCAGAGGATGCAAATACATCAAAAGATATTGTACAAAAGAGGCCTCAGCCTAGAAAGCCAAGACCTGCTGCAAAACCAAAAGGTGAAGTAAAATCAAAAACGGAAGTACATCCAAAAGTTGCAGACCCGTCAAAACAGTCAAATCAACCAAAAGTAGAAGGTACTAGTCCAAATAAACCAAGAAAAAACAATAGAAATAGAAAAAATAATAAACCTAAAAATGGAGAGAATTCCCAAGAAAAATAGAGGTTTTGGGTTCTTAATCCTATTTCTTTTCCTTGTTTCTTGTAATGATAAAATTGAGTTTACCCAATACAAATCAGTATCAAGTTCTTCTTGGCAAGCCAATAAAAACATTTCTTTTGAGTTTGATGTTGTAGACACAATTTTACCAAAAGATTTGTTTATTAATATTAGAAATACAAATGCATATCCTTTTAGTAATTTGTATGTAATTACAGAGTTAAATTTTCCTAACGGCAATAAAATTGTAGATACCTTACAATATGAAATGACCGATGAAACGGGTGCATTTTTAGGAAAAGGGTTTGCAGAAATTAAAGAGAATAAATTATATTACAAAGAGCAGAAAGTTTTTCCTAAATCAGGAAAGTATTTGCTAAACATACGTCATGCAATGCGTAAAAACGGAGCGGTAAATGTAATTCCGTTTTTAGAGGGTGTGCAAGATGTTGGTTTAAGTATCGAAAAAATAAAATGAGATGAGTAAAAAAGAAAAAACAAGTTTTAAAAAGTATGTACTATGGTTCTGGGGCATTACCCTTGGCGGATTCACAATTATTATATTTACTTTTTTGTTTGCATCTTGGGGCTTTTTAGGAACGTTACCAACGTTTAAAGACTTAGAAAACCCAGAATCAAACCTTGCAACAGAAGTAATTTCTGCAGATGGCGTAACCATTGGTAAATATGCAAAAGAAAACCGAACTCCCATAAAGTTTAATGAGTTACCAGATAACTTAGTAAATGCACTAATTGCTACAGAAGACGAACGTTTTTATGAGCATTCTGGAATCGATTTTAGGGGTTTAACTAGGGCTGTTTTAAAACCAGGAAGTGGCGGTGCAAGTACAATAACGCAGCAGCTAGCAAGAATGTTATTTACCGGCGAAAAATCTAGAAATAAAGTTAAAAGAGTATTGCAAAAAGTAAAAGAATGGGTCGTTGCAACAAAGTTAGAAAAACAATATACAAAGCAAGAAATTATTGCCATGTATTTAAATAAATACGATTTTTTAAATCAAGCAGTTGGTATTCGTTCTGCAGCAAGAATTTATTTTGGTAAAGAGCCAATAGACCTAGAATTAAACGAGTCTGCCATGTTAATTGGGATGTTAAAAAATTCATCCTATTTTAATCCTTTACGAAGAGCAGAACTAGTAAAACAACGAAGAAATGTTGTTTTACTACAGTTGTCTAAAAATGATTTTATCACGGAAGACAAAAAAGTTGAATTACAAAAATTACCACTAAATATAAACTACACTCCAGAAAGACATGATGTTGGTTTGGCAACTTATTTTAGAGCGCATTTACAAAAAATGATGCGAACTTGGGTGCAAGAAAATCCGAAGCCAAATGGTGAGCAATATGATATTTTTAGTGATGGATTAAAAATCTATGTAACTATAGATTCAAGAATGCAAAAATATGCCGAAGAGGCTGTAAGTGAGCATATGGCTAATTTACAAAAGTATTTTTTTGTTGAACAAAAAAGAAACAAGACAGCGCCTTTTTACGATTTAGATACTGATGAAATTGAAAGAAGTTACGAAAGAGCAAAGAAAAGTTCAGAAAGATATAGACGTTTAAGAGCAGCAGGAGTTTCATCTAAAGAAATTGATAAAATTTTTAAGACAAAAACAGAAATGAGTGTGTTTTCTTGGAAAGGAGATAAAGACACTATTATGTCTCCTATGGATTCGATTAAATACTATAAATTCTTTTTACGTTCTGGATTATTATCCATAGAACCACAAAGCGGTCATATAAAAGCGTGGGTTGGTGGTATTGATAATAAACATTTTAAATATGATGCCGTTGCTCAGCAAAAAAGACAAGTAGGTTCTACATTTAAACCATTTGTATACGCAACAGCAATTAATCAATTAAGGTTATCTCCTTGTGATGAATTACCAAATACGCCATATACAATTCCGAAAGGAAAATATGGAGTTTCTAAAGATTGGATGCCAGAAAATTCTGACGGAAAATATGGAGGAATGATTACTTTAAAGGATGCATTGGCTACTTCTGTGAATGTGATTTCTGCAAATTTAATAGACAAAGTAACACCAGAAAATGTGGTTCGTTTGGCAAAAGCAGCAGGCATTGAAACAGAGATTCCTGCAAAT
Source organism: Polaribacter glomeratus (assembly GCF_002954665.1). Lineage (GTDB taxonomy): Bacteria > Bacteroidota > Bacteroidia > Flavobacteriales > Flavobacteriaceae > Polaribacter > Polaribacter glomeratus. The sequence goes on from NZ_MSCM01000002.1 coordinate 1,133,137, forward strand.
CCATCATTAGCATTAGGTGCTGTAGAATTATCATTATTAGAAATGGTAAGTGCTTACAGTACATTTGCAAATAAAGGTTTACGCGTTAGACCAATGATTATTACAAGAATTGAGGACAAAAACGGAACGGTTTTAAAAGATTTTACACCACAAACGCAAGAGGTTTTAAGTGAAGAATCGGCCTATGTAATTTTAGACTTATTAAAAGGGGTAACAGAATCTGGTTCTGGTATTAGATTGCGTTCAACTTGGTCATCTGGTGGTGATGCAGTTACAGGTTTTCCTTATTTATTTACAAATCCTATTGCTGGTAAAACAGGGACAACACAAAATCAATCCGACGGTTGGTTTATGGGAATTGTACCCAATTTAACAACAGGTGTTTGGACAGGTGGTGAAGATAGAGCAGTGCATTTTGCAGGTATATCAAAAGGTCAGGGTGCAACGATGGCGTTGCCTACTTGGGCTTTGTTTATGAGAAAATGTTATGCAGATAAAACGCTAAACATCAGTAAAGAAGATTTTGTAAAACCAGAAGATTTAACCATTAATTTAGATTGTAGAGGTAAAACAGAACAAGAAAAAAACACAAATACTGGCGGTGATACAGATTTTTAATCGAGTTTAAATTTGTTTTAGTAATTCAGTATTTCATCAATCAATCAATCAATCAATCAATCACAAAAAATTAAAACATGATAAACAAAAAAGTAACGAATGTTCAAGAAGCTTTAGTAGGCGTAAAAAACGGAATGACTTTTATGTTAGGTGGTTTTGGTTTATGCGGTATTCCTGAAAACGCAATTTCTGAATTGGTAAAATTAGATATTAGAGAGGTTACTTGTATTTCTAATAATGCTGGTGTAGACGACTTTGGTTTGGGGTTATTGCTGCAAAATAAGCAAATTAAAAAAATGATTTCTTCGTATGTGGGCGAAAATGATGAGTTTGAGCGTCAAATGTTGTCAGGAGAATTAGAAGTAGAATTAACGCCGCAAGGTACTTTAGCAGAAAAATGTAGAGCTGCACAAGCAGGGTTTCCAGCATTTTACACGCCTGCAGGCTACGGAACAGAAGTGGCAGAAGGCAAAGAAACAAGAGATTTTGACGGAAAAATGTATGTGTTAGAACCCGCGTTTAAAGCAGATTTTGCTTTTGTAAAAGCTTGGAAAGGTGATGCTGCAGGAAATTTGGTTTTTAAAGGAACTTCTAGAAATTTTAACCCTAATATGTGTGGTGCAGCTACCATTACTGTGGCAGAAGTAGAAGAATTAGTGCCTGTTGGTGAGTTAGATCCTAACAATGTTCATGTGCCAGGAATATTTGTACAGCGCATTTTTCAAGGAAAAGAGTACGAAAAGAGAATAGAACAACGAACTGTAAGACAAAAACAATAGTTATGGCTTTAGATAAAAACGGTATTGCAAAACGAATTGCACAAGAAGTTCAAGATGGTTTTTACGTGAATTTAGGAATCGGAATACCGACTTTGGTTGCTAATTATGTTAGAAATGATATAGAGGTAGAGTTTCAATCAGAAAATGGTGTTCTTGGAATGGGCCCTTTCCCGTTTGAAGGTGAAGAAGATGCAGATATTATTAATGCAGGGAAGCAAACGATAACCACAATGCCTGGTGCTAGTTTTTTTGATTCTTCAATGAGTTTTGCGATGATTCGTGGTAAACACGTTCATTTAACAATTCTTGGTGCAATGGAAGTTTCAGAAAATGGCGATATTGCCAACTGGAAAATTCCCGGAAAAATGGTAAAGGGTATGGGCGGTGCAATGGATTTAGTGGCATCCGCAGAAAATATTATTGTTGCAATGATGCACACAAATAAAGCAGGAGAATCTAAAATTTTAAAACGATGTTCATTGCCTTTAACAGGTGTTGGTTGCGTAACAAAAGTGGTTACTAATTTAGCAGTTTTAGAAGTTAAAAATAACGCTTTTCATTTGTTAGAAAGAGCGCCAGGAGTTTCTGTAGAAGAAATTCAAAATGCTACAGAAGGTACTTTAATCGTTGAAGGAGAAATTCCGGAAATGGATGTTTAACGTCTTTAGGTATAGCTCTGTCTGTTTGGGCGGAGTCGAGAACTAAAAATCAATAGTAAAAATAAGTTTTCTCCCTTTTGGAAAAATGTAAAGATGAACTAAATGAAAATAATATCCTACAATGTAAACGGAATTAGAGCCGCCTTAAAAAAGGGCTTTTTAGATTGGTTACAAGCTGCAAACCCAGATATAATTTGCTTACAAGAAACAAAAGCACACAAAGAACAACTAGACTTATCTGAATTTGAAAATGCAGGATATCCTTACCATTATTGGTTTTCTGCCCAAAAAAAAGGATATTCTTCTGTAGCTATTTTTTGTAAAGAAAAACCAAATCATGTTGAATACGGAACAGGAATGGAATCGATGGATTTTGAGGGTAGAAATTTACGTGTAGATTTTTCTGCCACCGCAGATAGCGATGCTGTTTCTGTTATGAGTTTGTATTTACCGTCTGGAACAAACGATGAAAGGCTCGATTTTAAATTCAATTATATGAATGAATTTCAAGAATACATTCATAATTTAAAACAAGAAATTCCGAATTTAGTTATCTGTGGAGATTATAATATCTGCCACGAAGAAATTGACATTCACAATCCAAAAATGAAGGGAGTTTCTGGATTTTTACCCGAAGAAAGAACTTGGATGGGTACTTTTATTAATAACGGATTTATAGATAGTTTTAGGTATGTAAATCCGGAGGCACAAGAATATTCTTGGTGGAGTTATAGAGCCAACTCTAGAGCCAATAACAAAGGTTGGCGTTTAGATTACGCCATGGTATCCAAACCTTTAAAGGATAAAATTTCAAGAGCTTATATTTTATCCGAAGCCAAACATTCAGACCATTGCCCCATAGCATTAGAACTAGATCTATAATTTATGAACAAGTTTATATTTTTACTCCTTTTTAGCCTTTCTATCTTTTCTCAAAAACCAAAAGGAACAATTCTTGAGCCAATTAGAGATACTTTATGGCCTATTAAATCGAAAAATACTAAAACGATTAGCACGCCAAAAGTTATTGAGTCAGACTTATTTTCTAGCGAAGATTTAATTGAGATGGATAGTTTATTGATTGATGAAAAATTTAATTCGGCTCTCGTTGATAGTTTAGAATACGTTATCGATGATAAGGATATTGTAGCTAGTGCTGCACCAACCTTAACAACCGATTTATTAAAACAACGTTTATTATTATTAAATGAAAAAACACCTTTTAATTTAGCATACAATCCTGGGTTAGAAAAGGTAATTAATAGTTATTTATCTTCTAGAAGAAAATATTTTCCGCAGTTATTGGCGAGAGCAAAATATTACTTTCCCATTTTTGAGCAATATTTAGATGAGTATGATATTCCTTTAGAAATGAAGTATTTAGCTATTATAGAATCGGCATTGCACCCTGAGATAAAATCGAGATCGGGCGCGGCTGGTCTCTGGCAATTTATGTACGGAACAGGAAAACAGTTCGATTTAAACGTTACATCTTATGTAGATGAACGCCAAGATCCTGTAAAATCTACCATAGCAGCTTGCAAATATTTAAGTCAGTTGTATAAAATATTTGGTGATTGGGATTTGGCTTTGGCCGCTTACAATTCTGGACCAGGAAACGTATCTAAAGCAATACAACGATCTGGCGGAAATAAAAATTATTGGAATATTAGACCTTATTTGCCCAAGGAAACGGCAAGTTATGTTCCTGCTTTTTATGCCACGATGTATATTTTTGAGTATGCAGAAGAACATAATATTCATTCAGAACTTCCGCAGTTTTATAGTTTTGAAACAGACACAATTCGTGTTAAAAAAACTATTGGCTTTGACCATATTAGAGAAATACTAAATGTTGAAGAAAATGTAATTTCATTTCTAAATCCTGTTTATAAACTAGACATTATACCTTTTATAAAAGACCATAATTATGCAGTTCGATTGCCTAAAGCTAAAATTATCGAATTTTTAGAAAAAGAAGAAGAGATTTATGCATTAGCAGCAGCAGATGAAGCCTCTAGGGATAAACCGATGCTTAAGTATTCTGAAATGGGCAAGAGCACCAGATATCGCGTAAGAAATGGTGATTTTCTAGGTAAGATTGCTGATAAGTTTGGAGTAAGAGTTAGCGATTTAAAACGATGGAATACTTTAAAAACCAGTAATTTAAAAATAGGACAACGACTTACTATATTTTCAAAACAAGGTGTTTCATCTCAGGCAGAAACATCTAGTAAAAAAGGATCATCAGCAACAGAAAAAGGAAGCTATGATGTGTACACCGTTAAAAAAGGAGACTCACTTTGGACGATCTCTAAAAAATTTAAAAATGTTTCTATCAATGAAATTAAAAAGTGGAACAATATTTGGAGTGCTAAGAGTTTAAAACCTGGAACCAAACTAAAAATCTATAAAAGCTAAACTCATGAAAAAAATACTTTCTATTCTAGTACTCACAATTTTATTATCGGCTTGCGTTGGTAATGATAAGTTTATATTAAAAGAGTCTATTGGTAAATTAAACAAAGTAATGGTGGTTGCTAAAATCAGCGACTGGACCGGCGATGTGGGTAAAGAAGTTCGTAATTCTTTTGGTGAATTAATGGTTGGCTTGCCGCAGCCAGAACCTATTTTAGATATTTCTCAAGTTGCACCTGGTGGTTTTAGTACCATGATGAAAGCAAGTAGAAATATTTTAATTATTTCGGAAAGTGATAACGAAGGTTTTTCTATAAAAAATAACGTGTATGCACAACCACAAACTATAGTTTATGTGCAGGCAAAAGATGATCAAAGTATTATAAAACTTTTACAAAAACATAAAAATGAAATTAAAAGTGTTTTTTTAGAAGCGGATATAAAATTTACACAAAGTATTTTCGAAAAAGATAAGCAAGACAATACCCATTATAAAACCCTTCAAAAATTAGGTATTTCTTTAACCATACCTACAAAGTTTAATACGGTCGATGATACAGGAGAATTTTTGTGGCTAAGAAATCATTTAACAAGCGGAATTGCAAAAACCGGAAGTAATAATATTTTAGTATATTCAATTCCTTTGGGTGATGAAACTAAAGTGGCAGACAATATTGTGGCAGTTAGAGATAGTATTGGCGAAAAATACATTCCTGGTACAGATGCAGAAACACAGCACATGATTACCGAAGAAGCTTACACACCTTTTACTTTTGATGCTACGATTGATGGAAAAAAAGCCTATGAAACTCGTGGAAAATGGGAAGTGAAAAACGATTTTATGGCAGGGCCATTTTTAAATTATACCATTATTGATAAAAAAAATAACAGATTAATTATTTTCGAAGGATTTACGTATGCACCTTCTGTTAATAAAAGAGCTTTTATTTTTGAGTTAGAAGCAATTGCAAAATCGATGAAGATTCAATAGTTTAATTTAAACTAAAAATAGATAAAGTCTAAAACGATAAGTTTTAGACTTTTTTTTTGTAACAAGCTTAAAGTCAAAAACGTATTTCATATATTTGAGAATCAACCAAAAACAATTATATCATGGAAATGAATTTTTACATCTTTTTTTTAGCGGCCTTAGTGCCGTTAGTAATCGGTTTTGTCTGGTACGGTCCTTTATTTGGGAATGCTTGGATGAAAGAATTAGGTTTTACTAAAGAATCTTTAGCAGGTCAAAATAGGGTGCTAACTTTAACTTTAAGTTATGTATTTAGTTTGTTTATAGCAATGTTTTTATTGCCAGCAACGATTCATCAAATGGGTGTGTATTCTAGTTTAGCAGGAGAACCTGGTTTTGCAGAAAGTACAGGAGAAGCATTTACTTATTTTCAAGATTTCTTGTTAAATTACGGTGATCGTTTTAGAACCTTTAAACATGGAGCGCTTCATGGAATATTATCTGGGTTATTTTTAGCGTTACCAGTAATTGCAATCATAGCAATGTTTGAGAGAAAGAGCTTAAAATATATAGCGATTAATGCTGGATATTGGATTGTAACGCTAGCTATTATGGGCGGTTTAGTCTGTCAATTCGGAATGTAATCTTATATTTTAAAATAAAAAAATGCCGCTTTTGGCGGCATTTTTTTTATGAATTTATTCATTTTTTAATACCCAATTTTAGCTCTCACTCTTTTTAGAACATCATTTGCTACAAGTGTCGCTTTGGTTGCACCGATTTTAAGTGCATCATCAATTTCATTTTTGTTTTCCATAAAATGAGTATAACGTTCTCTAATGGTTGCAAATTTCTCTACAATTAATTCATAGAGTGCTTGTTTTGCATGACCGTACCCATAATTACCCCCTTTGTAATTTGCTCTCATTACAGCAATTTGCGCATCCGAAGCTAATAATTTATAAAGTGCAAAAACATTATCTGTATCAGGGTTTTTAGGTTCTTCTAAAGGAGTGCTATCCGTTTTAATTCCCATTATTTGTTTTCTTAGTTTTTTATCCGCTAAAAAAATATTAATAATGTTATCTCTAGATTTACTCATTTTTCCACCATCCGTTCCAGGAACTAATTCTGTGTGCTCTTGTATTTTTGCATCAGGAGCAACTAAGGTTTCGCCAACAATATGATTAAACCGGTTTGCTACATCTCGCGCCATTTCTAAATGTTGTAATTGGTCTTTACCAACAGGCACAATTTCTGCATCATACAACAAAATATCGGCTGCCATTAACATTGGGTAAGAGAATAAACCAGAATTTACATCTTCTAATCGATCTGCTTTGTCTTTAAAACTATGCGCTAATGTTAACCGTTGATACGGGAAAAAGCAGCTTAAATACCACGATAATTCGGTTACCTGAGGAATATCACTTTGTCTATAAAAAACAGTTTTATTGATATCTAAACCACAAGCTAACCACGTTGCAGCAGTGCTATAAGTATTTTCTCTTAATTGCTTTCCGTCTTTAATTTGAGTTAAAGAATGCATATCAGCAATAAATAAAAAAGCTTCGTTTTTAGGGTCGTTTGCCATCTCTATTGCCGGTAAAATAGCACCTAATAAGTTCCCTAAATGTGGTGTTCCTGTACTTTGTACTCCAGTTAAAATTCTAGACATTAAATTGTATATTTTTAGATCTATGTACGCAAGAGATAAATACTTAAAAGCTCTGCGAGTGTAAAAATAAGGTTTTGTTTAAGAAAATCAATAAACAAAAGAATATTACTATTTTTGCAGCTTACTTTAAATAAAGTTTAACCTTTAATTGTTTTTGTGAAGTACCTAAAATTACCTTTTCTTTTTATCTGGCGAATATGGTTTTACGTTTTAATACTAGGAACCCTAATTTTATTATCTCCGTTTTTATTTATACTGTCTGCTAAAGAAGAATATTATCCTACTTTTTGGAAGTTGATTAGAGTTTGGGCAAAATTTTTATTACTTGCAATGGGTTTTAGATTGCAAGTACAAAATGATCAAGATACAGATATTCACAAAAGTTATATGTTTTGCCCTAATCATGCTTCATTAATGGACGCTTTTGTGTTAATTGCTTTAAGTAAAAACCCAATTGTTTTTGTAGGAAAGCATGAGTTAGTTAAAATACCTGTTTTTGGGTTTTTCTACAAAAGAATTGTTATTTTAGTAGATAGAAACAATCCTGAAAGCAGAAAGAAAGTGTACGAATCTGCTAAAAAAAGATTGCAAAACGGTATAAGCATGGCTATTTTTCCTGAGGGATTAGTGCCCACAGAAAATATTGTTTTAGCACCTTTTAAAAATGGAGCTTTTAGTTTGGCTATAGAGTTTAATATGCCAATTGTACCGCAGATTTACTACGATTGTAAACGCTTGTTTTCTTGGGATTTTTTTAAAGGAAGTCCGGGTGTTTTTAGAATCCATCAACATGCGTTTATAGAAACTAAAGACCTAGAAATGGATGCTATGCAAAACTTGAAAGAGCAGGTTTTTAAGATGATGGAAGATGATTTATTGAGTGATGAAAAATATATGAACGATACAAATAGACCCAACAATGAGCGAGAATTTAAATCACCGTTATAGTGTAATTGAAGAAAAATGGAATGTAATTACGCATGCTTTTGGATTGGTTTTAGGCGTCATTGCTTTTCCGTTTTTACTACTTAAATCTTTTGAATTTGATGGTTTTTGGAATCCAGCAAGTTTTATTATTTATGGTTTAAGTTTAATCATTTTGTATGCAGCCTCTACTTTTTATCACGCAGCAAAAAATCCTAAGAAAAGAAGAAGACTAAATATCTTTGACCATTCTGCAATTTACATACTTATTGCTGGCACTTATTCTCCTTTTTGTTTGGTAGGTTTAGATTCTAATTTGGGTTGGTATATGTTTCTGTTTGTTTGGTTTTTTGCAGTAACAGGCGTTATTTTAAAACTCTTTTTTACCGGTAGATTTGATAAAATTTCTACTGCAATGTATTTGTTAATGGGTTGGCAGGTGTTGTTTTTTATAAAACCACTAATGAATAATTTAACTACAGAAGGCTTTCAGTTCTTAATTGCGGGCGGTGTATTTTACTCAATAGGTGCTGTTTTGTATTCTGTTAAAAAGATGCCTTTTAATCATGTTATTTTTCACGTTTTTGTCTTGTTGGGAAGTCTTAGTCATTTTATAGCGATTTATAATCTTTAGAAATTACCAATTTTTAAAAGGATTTTTACTTAAACTAGAATTGTAATATTTTGCAGTTCCTGTAACCTCTTTGCCCAACCAAGAAGGTTTTTTAAATTCTTCGTTTTCAGAATTTAACTCAATTTCTGCAACAATTAAACCTTGGTTATCACTATAAAACTCATCAACTTCAAAAATATGGTGTTCGCTTTTTATATAAAACCGTGTTTTATCAATAATTGAAGGTTCGCACAATAAAAGTAGTTGTTCGGCTTCTAAAATATTAATTTCTTTTTCCCACTCAAAACGTGTTGTACCTGCTGTATTCGATTTTCCTTTAATTGTTATAAAACCTTTATCATCTGCAATTCGAACTCGTACGGTTCTACTTTTATCAGAATTTAAATAGCCTTGTTTTACCAATTTTTTCTGATAAGATGCTGTTTTAAAATCTGTGTTTTTTACTAAAAATTTTCTTTCAATTTCTAAACTCATATAAATGGATGCATTTTTGTACTAATGTACTTGTTTTTATCGTTATTGAACTATAATTAAATATCTTTGATTTTTTATACACAAAAACATGAATAAATTAATCTTTCTGCTTTTTTTAGCAAGTTCGTTCTCTATTTTTTCTCAAGTAGATTACAGCGGTTCTTGGGAAGATTTCTACTCATATAACAACGTAAAGGATTTTGTAAAAGTAGATGCAACTATTTACGCTTTAGTAGATAATGCTATTTTTACCTTTAATGAAAATACTTTAGAAACTAAAAAGCTTTCGTCTATAAAAGGTTTGTCTGGTGAAACTTCGTCTTCAATTCATTACAGCACTGCTTTTAAAAGATTGGTTATTGGCTATCAAAACGGATTAGTTGAGGTAATTGACGAAAATGAAAATGTTACAATTTCTTCGGATATTGTAAATTTTAGTCAAACAGGTGAAAAAAGTATTAATCATATTTCTGAGTTTGGCAATACTTTATACTTAGCTACACCTTTTGCAATTGTAGAATATGATATTGAAAAATTAGAATTCGGAGACACTTTTTTTATCGGCAACGGCTCAACTTCTTTGTTGATTCATCAAACCATGATTTTTGATGGAAAAATTTATGCAGCTACCGAAGACGGAATTTTTAACGCATCGGTTACCAGTAAACTTCTAATAGATTTTAAGAATTGGCAGCAACAGTTTATTGGTCGTGATTTTACTAGTATTTCTTTTTTTAATAATCAGCTATATATTACCGAAGGCACAAAATTATTGAAACTTACAAATGGTACCTTAACGCTGGTTAGAGATTTTTTTGAAACTATTATTGGTTTGAAATCGTCGAGTACTAACGTAACGATTGCTTTAAATAAAAAAGCGATTGTTTTAAATTTATCAGAAAATCAAGTCGTTGAATTTGTCTCAAATTTAGAATTTGATTTTACCTTATTAAATGCTTTTTTTGAGAATAATACAATCTATCTAGCAACTAAAGAATTCGGAATTTTAAAAACCAGTTTGGCACAAGTAAATGTTTATCAAGAGATTCATCCCGAAGGACCTTTGTCTAACGATATTTTTTCAATAGCTGTAAAAGACAACAATCTTTGGGTAGTTTATGGCGGTTATGATGGTACATATACACCTATTTTAAAAAGACAAGGTTTTAGTCATTTTAATGGTAAAAATTGGATAAATACTAAGTTCAATCCTAATTTTCCTGTAATAGATTTAAACTATATTTCAATTGATCCAAATGCAGAAAACAAAGTATATATAAGCTCTTTTGGAGATACAGGCGCTATTAATAGTGTTTCTACAGGTGGTTTATTGGTGGTAGAAAATGATGAAATTAAAACTTTTTACAATCATTTAAATAGCGGATTAGAAGATTTAGAACCCACACAACCAAATAGAGTAACTTTAAGAATAAGTGGATCTGCTTTTGATAATCAAGGTAATTTATGGGTATCTAACATTCATAGAGATAGTGAACTTAAGAAACTATCTACAGCTGGTCAATGGACTAAATTTAACACCAGTTCTTTAAAAACGAATACGCAATTTGGTTTAAGTGAAATAGCGATTGATAGAAGTAATAATGTTTGGATGGGAACCAGAAGAAATGGTGTTTTTGTTTTTAATGAAAATGGCAATAGAAAAAGAGCATTGGTTGCAACTCCAAATCTTGGTAATTTACCAGATACAGATGTATTAACCGTAGCTGTTGATAAAAGTAATAGAGTTTGGTTAGGTACAAGATCTGGCATGGTTGTGTTTAGAAATGCCGCAGGAATCTTTGAGGCAGATGTTTTAAATGCAGAACCTGTAATTATTGAAGAAAACGGAGTAGGAGAGCGCTTGTTAGGAGATCAAAGAGTAAATTCTATTACCATTGATGGCGCAGATAATAAATGGTTTGGAACAGATAGTGGTGGCGCGTTATATACAAATCCTTCAGGGCAAAAAACAATTGCTAATTTTAGTAAAGTAAATTCTCCTTTACCATCTAATAGAATTTTAAAAATTAGAACCGATACTTCAAATGGTAAAGTGTATTTTGCTACAGAAAAAGGGATTGTGGCTTATAATAGTAAAGTTGCAGCTTTTGGTGAGGTTTTAGGCGATGTGTATGCATACCCAAACCCAGCGTTAAAAAACCATGAAACTATAACTATTGATGGCAGAAATGGAACGCATTTACCAAAAGGAACCAATGTAAAAATACTAGATGTTGCAGGTAATTTAGTCTACGAAACCAACGTTGTAGAAGGCCAAGAATTACAAGGAGGTAAAGTGGTTTGGAACAAAAAGAACCTAGCGGGTAAAAAAGTCGCTTCTGGTATTTATATTGTTCTTTTAGTAAATGATGATGCGTCTGAAACAACAACTACCAAAATTGCAATTGTAAATTAATGGCAGTTGTAACTACAAAAGCCATTATTTTAAGTTCTTTAAAATACGGTGATACAAGCTTAATTGTAAAATGCTACACGCAAGAAGAAGGTATTAAAACCTATTTAGTAAGAGGTGTTTTAAAGCCCAAAAAAGCTGGTTTAAAAGCAGCGTACTTTCAGCCCTTAACACAATTAAAAATTGTTGCCAATCATAACTCAAAAAACACTTTAAATTCTATAAAGGAAGTACAAGTAATACACCCGTATAAAACCTTTCATACAGATATTGTAAAGCAATCTGTTGCGCTTTTTTTATCCGAAGTATTGTCTAATTCTATACAAGAAGAAGAGCAGAATTTAGCGCTCTACGAATATTTAGAAACTGCATTTATCTGGCTAGATGTGCATGATAGAGTTGCGAATTTTCATTTACTATTTTTGTTAAATTTAACTGGTTTTTTAGGTTTTTACCCAGATACAACCGACAAAAATAAAAAAGGTTTTGATTTATTAGAAGGGATGTTTTCTGATCAAATTCATGAAAAAAATGTAATATCAAAAAATGATTTTTATCAATTTAAAAAGCTGTTAGGCATCATTTTTGATACACTAGAAAATGTTACTTACAGCAAAGAAGAAAGACAGCTGGTTTTACGGGTAATTATACAGTATTTTAAATTACATTTAGACAGTTTTAGAAACCCTAAATCTTTACAAGTCTTAGAAATCGTTTTTAGTTGATGATGAAGTATATCGTTTTAGTATTTGTGGTTTTTTTTAGCAGCTTAACATTTGCTCAAGAAATAAAAGTTTTAGATAAAAAAACTGGTAAAAAAGTAAATAACGTTACTATTTACAACAAGGATAAAACTATTAGTTTAACCACTAACGATTATGGTTTAGCTGATGTTTCGTCTTTCAAAGATGATGAAATAATTTTAATTTCTCATTTATCTTACTCAATTCGTAGTATAAAAAAATCAAATTTAAAGAAGCAAAATTTTACAATTTACTTAACCAAACAATCAGAAGAATTGGATGAAATTGTAATATCTGTTTTTAAGAGAGAAGAAAAAACAAAAAGAATTGCAGAACAAATAGCAGTGCTTACATCTAAAGATATTCAAAAAATATCTGCTCAAACTTCTGCGGATTTATTAGCAACGATTCCCGGAATTAAAGTTCAAAAATCGCAATTTGGAGGAGGAAGTCCGGTAATTCGCGGTATGGAATCTAACAGGGTTTTGTTGGTAGTTGATGGTGTTAGGATGAATAATGCAATTTACAGAAAAGGGCATTTGCAGAGTTCAATTACCATTGCACCAAATTTATTAGATAAAACAGAGGTTGTTTTTGGGCCGTCTTCTGTAATATATGGATCTGATGCTTTAGGTGGCGTAATTCATTATTATACAAAAACGCCTAAATTATCCGAAGAAGATAAAGTTTCTAGTCAGTTTTTTTCTAGATTTTCAACAGTAAATCAAGAAATAACAACCAATGTTTCTGCAGAAGTAAGTTTTAGTAATTGGGCATCTTTTACAAGTATTTCATATTCAGATTTTGGCGATTTAAAAGCGGGTAAAAATAGAAACCACGGTTTTTCTGATTGGGGGAAAGTATTTTACTATTCAGAGAATGTAAATGGCAATTACAACGAAAATCCGACGAAAAATGAAAACCCAAATTTTTTAAGAAATACAGGTTATAATCAAACAGATGTGTTACAGAAATTTTTTGTGCCACTGTCTAAAAATACCGACTTAAAAATTAATCTACAATACTCTACATCTTCAGATATACAGAGATTTGACCGATTAACAGAGTTAAAAAGTTTAACGGATGCATCTTCTTTAAAGTTTGCAGAATGGTATTACGGTCCTCAAAAAAGACTCTTAATTTCATCTCAACTAGATATTAACCCTTCTAAAAATTGGTTAGAAAGAGGAACATTAATTGTTGCTTACCAGAATTTACAAGAAAGTAGAATTCAAAGAAAATTTGGCAGTTTAGATCGTTCTTATAGAGAAGAAAATGTAGACGTTTTTAGTGTAAATGGCGATTTTTCTGTGCCTTTAACAGAAGATGAAACAAGAACCTTATCGTATGGGTTTGAGTTTGCGTACAACGAAGTTTCCTCAAATTCGTATGGTAAAACTTTAAATATTGTAAACGGAGAAATTAATGGTTTTTCGAATGATTTTAAGGTAGAATCACGCTATCCAGACGGAGGAAGTGAATACCTAAGTTCTGCATTTTATGTAGATTATAGACAAGATATTAACTCGAAATCAACTTTAAATTCTGGTATTAGATTTACAAATACAAATTTACATGCCATTTGGATTGATCAAACATTTATACAGTTGCCACAAACAGAAATTAGTTCTAATAACTCTGCGGTTACGGCAACATTGGGATACGTTTATAAGCCTAGCAGAAATTGGCAGTTAAATAGTGTTTTATCTTCTGGGTTTAGATCTCCAAATATTGATGATGTTGGTCGAGTTCGTGAAAAAAGCGGAGAAGTAACAGTGCCAAATATAGATGTAAAACCTGAGTTTGCGTATAATGCTGAAATCGGAATTCAAAAATATTTTAATCATAGAAAATTCCGTTTGGGAGCTAATGTGTTTTATACATTATTAGACAATTATATCATTAGAGATCACTTTACCATGAACGGAAGTGATCAAGTTTTATTTGATGGCGAATATGGCAATGCAGTAGCCAATCAGAACAGAGGTAATGCGTATATAACAGGGTATACAATTAGTTATTTGGGCAAACTGTCGAATACGTTTAACACATCTGGGTTTATAACTTACACAAAAGGAAGAACCTACGATACAGAAGAACCGATGTCTTCCATTCCGCCTTTGTTTGGTCAGTTTGAAATCAACTATACAAAAGATAAAATAGAGGTTGGTGCTGCTTTAAGGTTTAATAGTAAAAAAGATATTGCAGATTTTAATTTTACCGAAGGTATAGATAACCATGACTTAACACCGGTTGTTGATGCAAATGCTACGACTGATAAAGATATTTATTTTGGTACACCAAGTTGGATTACTTTTGGTGTAAATGGGCGTTACTCTGTGACTCAAAATTTTTCTGTACAAGCAAGATTAGACAATCTTTTAGATGAACATTATATTGAGTTTGCTTCCGGAGTTTCTTCTCCAGGTAGAAATTTATCGCTTTCTTTTGTGGCTAATTTCTAAATTATTTTAGTCTTTTACCTTCTTCTGTAAAATTATCTGATAAAGCTCTTTCTGTTTTTATAACACTTACTAAAAGCGATAACATTACTAAAATCATTGGCTGCCAAGTTAATTCTTGCACAGAAATGGTGGCTAAAATTAAAGCGGCTAAAAATGAGATACCTGCATAAATAAGAAAATTTTTATTAAATGTGGTGTTTGCAAAGACCCAAATTTCTTCATTTAGCATTGCTTTAAAAGTTCTGTAACCATATATTCTATTGATTTTTTTTGGCGGGAATTTCCAAAAAATAATACTCAATAAAAATAATAAACCATTGGTGGTTAAAACATATATAACAGAATCCATACTATTTAATTTTTTTTAATTTTGCTTACTGCTTACTGCTTACTGCTTACTGCTTACTTTTTCTTCGGTCTCATTAATCCTTCTTGCGCAAAAGAAGCAATTAATTCGCCTTTTCTGGTGTAAATATTCCCTCTACTTAAACCTCTTGCTCCAAAAGTATTAGGTGATTCAGCAGAAAACAACATCCAATCATTAAAATCAAAATCTCTAAAAAACCACATAGAATGGTCTAAACTTGCAGTTTGAGTATTGCCAAAATTATGTTCTTTTGCATTTGGGTTAAACGCAGCGTTTAGTACATTATAATCAGAAATATAGGTTAATATTTGATGTTTTAAACGTAAATCCATCGCAGGAATTTCACCTTTTAATTTAAACCAAATTTCTTCTTTTGCTGGTAAATTTTCTGGTTCTAAAGGATTAGGAACTCGAACCGGTTTAAAATCTATTGGACGTTCTATACTTAAAAAATGTTTGATACGTTTTGGTAAGAAATCTCCAAATTTAGCAACCATATCTTCCCAGCTTAATAATTCTTCTGGTTGCTTTATGCTGTTATTCATTGCTGTTTGATGTTCAAAACCATCTTCTTTTCTATGAAAAGAAGCCGCTAAAATAAAAATTGTTTTTTCATTTTGTTTAGCTGTAACTCTTCTCGTAGAAAAACTACCACCATCTCTAATTTCTTCTACATGGTAGTCTATTGCAATTGTTAAATCGCCAGCTTCTAAAAAGTAAGAATGCAACGAATGTAAAAAACGATTTTCTGATATAGTTCTATAGGCAGCATTAACCGCTTGTGCTAAAACTTGACCGCCAAAAACATTAGGACTGCCAATTGTTACACTTTCGCCAGAAAAAGTATTGTTATTAATTTGCTTTAAATTTAAAAGAGCTATTAGTTCTTTGCTATTTTTCATGGGGATTGTTTTCGTTTTTAAACGGAAATTTTTGTTGAAAAGGTGTAGGTTGTATACGCTGCAAAAATAGCTTTAAAATTCTGTTTGTGATGCTTTTTTTGTGACGAAAATACATCGTTAAATCTCGTGGTTCTGCACCAACAGAACTTTTAATTTCGCTAGCAGTTCTGCCAAAATTAATAGTTTTTAATTTTTTACTGATGGCAATTTCTATATAATCGTACAGCATTCTTTGATAAATTGCATACGTTCTATTTAGGTTGTAATCGATGCCAACAAAATGTGCGTCTAAAGAATTTTGATTGATAATTCCGGATATAAAACCAACAATTTTATCGTTTAGCCAATAGGTTTTTAAAATATAGTTTTCGCCAAAGTTTTCTTTGAGGCTTGTATACGTTTCTAGATTAAAATCGCCCAAATTAAAATCGGCATTCGAAGCTACTTTTTTATACAAAGCAGTCATTTCTGGTAATTGATTTGCTACCTTTTCTTGGGTAACATCTTCAATTTTAATCGCTGCGCTTTGTTTATAAGCTTTACGCGCTTTTACTCTAAACTTGGTTTTCATGGATGCTAAATAATCATCAAAATTTTGCCAGTTTGTATCCAAAGATAAAACCATGTTTGGTTCTACAGAAAAAGGATGATAATTAAAATCCTTTAATTCATCGGTAATTAATAGCGATTCGTTTCTAAAATCCTTCAATAAAAAAGCATCAATTTTTAGTTTTTTATCAGCATTTACAAAATGTAAAATTGCTTTTGCTAGTTCTTTAATTAGCACTTTCTTATCTTGATCTTGTTTGATGAAAACACCATGTTCTCCGCTAACAAATGTGTTGCCACAAATTAATAACTTTAAGGGTTTGTTATTAGGAATAATATGAAGTTTACGGCCAATACTCTTTACTTTTCGTATTAAAATTTCGATATCATTTTTGATCGCATCAATATTAAAATCAACAATTTGAATGGAAGAAAATGCAATTGGGTTTTTATCTTTATCCACTAAAACAATGTAAGAAAAAATAATTTTTGGATGATTTTTTTCAATTGCTTTCAAAAAACTTGGATGAAAATAAACGTTGTTTTCACAATCAAGATTGCGCCAGATTTCATCAGAAATTTCATCCACTGAAGAAAAGAATAAAGCGTTATTTGTATTTGAGCAGAAATTCAATAGTAGTTTATAAAGAGAGTTAAAGTTTCTAAAATTGTTGTTTTGTATGCTGTCGTTTTCTCTAATATAACTTCGTGTAAAGAAACCAACATACATTCAAATTATATTAAAGGTATAAAGATGGTAAAAAAAAATGAGTAGAAAAATTTTAGTCAAAAAATTAGCAATTATAACATTTCTTTAACAAAGTTGCTATTCATCTATAATTTGCCTGCCTAACTAAAAAAGTATCTTTGCAAGAAGACGAACTTTCTTTTTTTTCTTACTAAAGAAAGTGTAACTAATTAATTATGAGAAATATTATATTATCTGTTCTTGGTGTAGCTTTGGTTGTGGGTGCAATTTTGTTAGGAAATTATTTTATCGATAAAAATCAAAAACCAAAACCAATATTTAGCAAAACTATTAAAACTGTTTTTGTTGAAAATGTCGAGAATAAAGAGATTCCTATTATGTTGTCTGCTAACGGAGTTTTAGTTGCTAAAAACAAAATTGAAATTTTTTCGGAAGTTCAGGGCATTCTTCAATCATCAAATAAGTCGTTTAAACCAGGCGAAAAATACAGTAAAGGAGAAACTTTATTAAGTATAAGTAGTGATGAGTTTACGGCTGGTTTGCAATCCCAAAAAAGCAATTTATTTAATTTAGTTACTTCTATTTTACCAGATATACGTTTAGATTTTTCATCAGAATTTAATAAATGGCAAAGTTATTTACAAAGTTTTGATATTAATAAAGTTACACCAAAACTGCCAGTATTTTCATCGGATAAAGAAAAATATTTTATTTCTGGACGTGGCATTTTAACGGCCTATTATGCTGTTAAAAATTTAGAAGTTAGATTATCTAAGCACAATATTAAAGCGCCTTTTTCTGGAGTTTTAACAGAGGTTTTAGTTACTTCGGGAACTTTGGTTCGTTCAGGACAAAAATTGGGAGAATTTATAAATACCGATGTGTACGAAATTGAAGTTTCTATAAATTCAGAATTTGCAGATTTATTAAAAGTGGGTAATTCAGTAATGCTTTCAACTTTAAATAAATCTAAAAATTACACAGGTACAGTAGTGCGTGTAAATGGTAAAGTTGACCAAGTTTCGCAAACTATAAAAGTGTTTATTGATGTAAAACACGAAGATTTAAAAGAAGGAATGTTTTTAGAGGCAAATTTGGTTGCAAAATCAGAATCTGATGCTATTGAAATTTCAAGAAAATTATTGGTTAATAATCAGGCTGTTTATATTGTTAAAAACGATAGTCTTTTAACGCTTTTACCAGTAAATACGGTTTATTTTGGCGCAGAAACAATTGTTATAAAAGGATTAAAAAATAATGATAAAATTTTAACGCAAATTTTACCAGGAGCTATTGACGGTATGATTGTAAAAATTAACAAATAAGCTATGAAAAAAATCATTACTTATTTTATAAAATACCCAGTTGCCGTAAATGTAATGATTCTTGCATTTATTATTTTCGGAACTATAGGTGTTTTTAGTATGAAATCTTCTTATTTTCCATTAGTAGACTCGCAATTAATTAAAATTAGTTTGGTATATCCTGGTGCTTCTCCTGCAGAAATGGAAGAAGGCGTAATACTAAAAATAGAAGATAATTTAAAAGGGATCGTTGGTGTAGAAAGGGTAACATCTGTTTCTAGTGAAAATGCAGCTTCTGTGAATATAGAAGTAGAAAAAGGAAAAAATATTGACGTTGTTCTATCCGATGTAAAAAATGCTGTAGATAGAGTTCCTTCTTTTCCTTCGGGAATGGAACCTCCTGTTATTGCCAAAGTAGAAAGTATAAGACCTACTATTAGTTTTACCGTTAGTGGCGAAAATGTTTCTTTAAAATCGTTAAAACAATATGCTAGAAACATAGAAAATGATATTCGTGGTATTGATGGAATTTCACAAGTTACCGTTTCTGGTTTCCCTGACGAAGAAATCGAAATTTCTGTTCGCGAAAATGATTTAATTGCCTATAATTTATCTTTTACAGAAGTTGCAGATGCGGTTAGAAATTCAAATATTTTAATCACGGGCGGTAATATTAAAACTGTAGATGAAGACTATTTAATAAGAGCCAGCAACCGCTCTTATTATGGCGTAGAGTTGCAAAATTTAATTGTAAGAACCGAGCAAAACGGTACAATAATTCGTTTAAAAGATATTGCAAATGTTGGTGATGTGTGGTCAGAAAATCCAGATAGATTGTTTTACAATGGCAACCTTGCAATAGATATTACTGTAAGCAATACAAATAACGAAGACCTGCTATCAACCGCAGAAAAAATTAAAGATTACATTCATAAATTTAATCAACAAGAACAAAATGTAACTTTAAATATCTCTAGCGATGCTTCTGTTTCTTTAAACGGAAGAACAAAATTATTAGTAGAAAACGGTATTTTTGGTATCCTTTTAGTTCTGCTCTTTTTAGCTTTATTTTTAAACTTTAGGTTGGCAATTTGGGTTGCTTTTGGGTTGCCAGTAGCTTTTCTTGGGATGTTTATTTTTGCAGCACAATTTAGCGTTACTATTAATGTACTCTCACTCTTTGGAATGATTATCGTTATCGGTATTTTGGTGGATGATGGAATTGTAATTGGAGAGAACATTTACCATCATTATTACGATTTAGGAAAGTCTAAAATTAATGCAGCTATCGATGGAACTTTAGAAGTTATTCCGCCAATTATTTCTGCAATTTTAACCACCATTATAGCCTTCTCTACTTTTTTCTTTGTAGACGGTAGAATTGGAAGTTTCTTTGGGGAAGTTTCTTTAATTGTAATTTTAACTTTAGCCGTTTCTTTAATAGAAGCGCTTCTTATTTTGCCAGCGCACATTGCCCATTCTAAAGCACTAGACAGAAAACGTTTAGAAAAAGGAGAACAAAAGAAGACAAATAAGCTAAATGCTTTTTTTAATAAGATAAACGAAGTTGCAGATAAAGGCTTGGTAAAATTTAGAGACAATTATTATGTGCCATTTTTAAAGTTTTCTCTTAAAAACAAAGTTTTTTCATTTTGTGTACCCATTGCAATTGTAATTTTTAGTTTTATGGCAATTGAAGGAGGGATTGTAAAAACTGCCTTTTTTCCAAGAATTGCAAGTGATACTGTGCAGATTTCATTAAAAATGCCACAAGGTACAAATGAGCAAATTACAGATTCTATTATTTCTTTTATTGAACAAAAAGTATGGTTAACCAATAAAGAGTATACAGAAAAGCAAACAGGAAATATACAGGTAGTAGAGAATATAATAAAAAGAGTTGGTCCAGGAAGTGCAAATGCAACGCTAACTGTAAATCTTTTGCCAGGCGAAGCTAGAGATTTTTCGTCACCAGAAATAACCAATACTATTAGCGAAAAAGTAGGTAAAATTTATGGAATTGAAAGTTTGGTTTTTGGTTCTGGTGGTAATTTTGGCGGAAGTCCTGTTGCGGTTTCTTTATTAGGAAACAATATTAAAGAGTTAAAAGCTGCTAAAGAAGAGTTAAAACAAGAGTTTGAAAATAATGCCCTTTTAAAAGATATTACAGACAATGATCCGGCAGGAATTAAAGAAGTTAAAATTAGTCTAAAAGATAATGCGTATTTATTGGGTTTAAATTTACAAAGTATCATGGCGCAAATACGGTTTGGTTTTTTTGGTTTTCAGGCACAACGCTTTCAAAGAGGACAAGATGAAATAAAAGTATGGGTGCGTTATGATAAAGCAGACAGATCTTCTATTAAAGATTTAGATGATATGCGTATTTTAACCCCTTCTGGAAATAGAGTTGCATTTTCTGAAATAGCAAATTACACCATTGCAAGAGGTGATATTGCAATTAACCACTTAGAAGGAAAAAGAGAAATTCAAATTACGGCAGATTTAAAAGATTTAAAGACAAGTGCAACCGATATTTTAGAAGATATTAAAACTCGAATAATGCCGGAAATCTTGTCTAAATATCCAACAGTTTCTCCTTTGTACGAAGGTCAAAATAGAGAAGCAAATAAAACAACGGATTCTTTATTTGTAGTTGGTCCAATTATTTTATTATTAATTTATATTGTAATTGCGTTTACATTTCGTTCGTACAGTCAGCCAATATTATTAATGATAATGATTCCTTTTAGCATGATTGGTATTGTTTGGGGTCACTTTTTTCACGATTTTCCAATTGGTATTTTATCCTTTTTAGGAATTATTGCCTTAATAGGTATTATGGTTAATGATGGCTTGGTTTTGATTGGTAAATTTAATAGTTATTTAAAAGAAGGAATAACGTTTGACGATGCCTTAATAATGTCTGGTCAATCTCGTTTTAGAGCAATTTTCTTAACTTCATTAACTACTATTGCAGGCTTAGCACCGCTATTATTAGAAAAAAGTAGACAAGCACAATTTTTAAAACCGATGGCAATTTCTATTTCTTATGGTATTGGAATTGCTACTATATTAACTTTAGTAATGTTGCCATTACTATTATCTGTTTCAAATTCTATAAAAGTTAACATTAAGTGGCTAAAAACAAATAAAAAAGTTAGTAAAGAAGAGGTAGAAAGAGCAATTATAGAATCTAAATTTGATGAAAATGAAATTTAAAAAAACACCTATTTTAATCCTATTTATAGTAGCAAGTTTACAAGTTTTTTCGCAAGAAATACTCACTAAAAAAGAAGCGCTTAAAATTACTCTAGAAAATAACTTCGGAATTAAAATTGCCAATAATAATTTAGAGGTGGCTAAAAATAATACCAGTATTTTTAACTCTGGTTTTTTACCAACTGCGGCTGTTTCATCGGGTGCTAATTATCGAAGAGATAACCAAGATGTTACTTTTCAAGACGGTGCGTCTAGAAGTATAGAAGGTGCAGTAACAAAATCTTATAACGCATCATTAAATGTGAACTATACAATTTTTGATGGTTTAGGTCGAAAATACAATTATCAGCAATTAAAAGAAACGTATAACTTGTCAGAATTACAAGCTAGAGAAACCATTGAAAACACCTATTTGCAGTTGTTTACAAGCTATTTTCAAATAGCACGTTTATCAGAAAATGCAAATAATTTATCCGAAGCGTTAAGTATTTCTAAAAGACGTTTACTTAGAGCAAAATATCAATATGATTATGGACAATCTACCAAATTAGAAATGCTAAACGCAGAGGTTGATGTTAATAATGATAGTATTTTACTAATTACAGCTAAACAGCAATTAAATAATGTAAAACGTGGTTTAAATATTATTTTAGGCATTGATAAAGAAGTAAATTATGTTGTTGAAACAGATGTTGATTTTGCTAAAATTATGAATTTTGAAGATGTACAACAAAAGACCTTAGCTAACAATTCGCTCTTAAAACAAAATGAGCAAAATGTAGCAATTAGCGAGTTTAACATCAAAATTAATAAAGCAAATTATTTACCAACCTTAGATTTAAATACTTCTTATGGTTGGAACAAAAGTGAAAACCCTGTAACTTCATTCTTAGCAGGTGCAACTTCTAACGGATTAAATACCGGTTTAAGTTTATCTTGGAATTTATTTGATGGTGGAACCACAAAAACAAGAATTGCCAATGCTAAAATTGTGTTAGATAATCAGCAAATTTTATTAGAGCAGCAGAAAACCACCATTAACAATACTTTAAAAAATACTTGGGAAAATTATAATAATCAGCTTTTTATAATTGGCGCTCAAGATAAAAATGTGTCAACTGCACAAAACAATTTTGATAGAACAGAAGAGCGTTATAAATTGGGGCAAGTAACATCTATAGAATTTAGACAGGCTCAAATTAATTTTATAAATGCAAAAACAGCTTTAAATAATGCAATATTTGATGCCAAATTAATTGAATTACAATTGCTGCAATTAAGTGGGGATATTTTAAATGTTACCTTTTAATATATGACTTTTATCATATTTTAAAATAGCGGTAATTATTAATTTGCGGCATTAAATGAATTTTTATGAATCTTTTATGTGTTTTTTTAATTTCTTGGACTACAACAACCATACTAAAAGGTTTTTTTGTTTTGGGAATTATAGGATTGTTTGTGGCGTTTGCGCTTTTTAGATATAACAAGAACAATAATTTATAGCTACATAAAAATTTTCTTTATGCACACTTGAATGTAAAAAAGTTAGTGTATGATTTTTATCATATTTTATAAAAACACGAGTTATTAATTTTGTGATTTAAAAACAGAAAATGATGAATTACTTAAATTTACCCTTAGTTTCTTGGACCAATGGCACAATAATGATTGGTATTTTTGTTTTGGTGGTTATAGGCTTAGTTGTAGCTGTTTTTCTTTTGATGAATAGTGATAAGCCTAAAAATTAATTATCTCATCAATCAAAAGTTAGATTCATTTTCTTATTAGACTTTCTTTGCTTAATTTTATAGAAATTATTCTAATAATAAAAACACTCTTAATGAATCAGTTTGCTCTAAATTTTGGATATTTATTTGAAGATACTCTTATCGACGAAATAAAACAAATAGGTATTTACAAAGAGTTTGTTGCTGATACAACAATAATTGAAATAGGAGATTACATCAAAACAATGCCATTATTACTTAACGGAGCCATCAAAATTTTACGAGAAGATGAAAATGGTGATGAATTGGTATTGTATTATCTAGAAAAAGGAGACACTTGCGCCATGACACTTTCTTGTTGCATGGGCCAAACTAAAAGCAAAATTAGAGCAGTTGCAGAAACAGATGTAGAAATAATGATGTTGCCAAAAGAAAAAATGGCAGAATGGTTAGGTACTTATAAAACTTGGCAATCTTATATTTTACAAAGTTATCATAACAGAATGGATGAACTTTTAGAAGCCGTAGATACAATTGCTTTCTTAAAAATGGATGAACGCCTTTTTAAATACCTAAAAGACAAAGCAATGGTAACACATAGCGATGTTTTACAAGTAACTCACAAACAAATTTCGGAAGATTTACATACTTCTAGAGTTGTTGTTTCTAGACTTTTAAAAAAGCTTGAAAATGAAAGCAAAATTCAGCTTTTTAGAAATAGTATTAAAGTTTTAGAACTGTAACATAAGTTACCGTATACCAACTAAACAGATCTTATTTTTGTAAAAAAAAAGATGAAACTACTTACTCTTTTAATCGTATTTGCTTTTTTATTTAGTTGTAAAGATGCTCAAAAGCCATCTTATGCTGCTAAAGAAACAGTTTTAAATGCACAAGATCACGCAGGTAAAAAATTAATGCAGACAAACTGTTATGTTTGTCACAGTCCTACTGCAGCTCAAGAAAATAGAATTGCACCACCAATGATTGCAATTAAAAAGCATTACATAAAAGAGAATACAACAAAAGCAGCTTTTGTAAAATCGATGCAAGATTGGATTAAAAATCCTACAAAAGAAAACGCAAAAATGTATGGTGCTGTAAAACGTTTCGGACTCATGCCAAAACAAGCTTTTCCTGAAGAAACGATTCAGCAAATTGCAGCGTATATGTTTGATTTTGAGATAGAACAACCAGAGTGGTTTGAAGATCATTACAATAAAGGAAAAGGAAAAGGAAAAGGAGAGGGAAATGGAATGCAAAACGGAAACGGAATGCAGCATGGTAAGAAAAAAAATCAGCAAGGAACTAGTATCAAAACTCAATCCTATTCAGAAAAAGGATTAAATTATGCTTTATCAACAAAAGCAGAACTGGGTAAAAATTTAATGGGCAAAATTCAAAAAGATGGTACTTTAGCTGCGCTTAAATTTTGCAATATAAAAGCATATCTTTTAACAGATAGCATGAGTGTTGTGCATAATGCAACTATAAAAAGGGTTTCTGATAAACCTAGAAATCCTGAAAATTTAGCAAATTCTAAAGAAAATGCGTACATCCGTATTTTTAAAGAAGACGCAGCAGTAAATAAAGAATCAGACCCAATCGTTGTAACATCGGATGAGAACGTAAAATTCTATTATCCTATCAAAACAAATAGTATGTGTTTGCAATGTCATGGCAAACCAGCGTTAGATATTAAACCGCTTACTTTGGCACAAATAAATAAATTGTATCCAAATGATTTAGCAACTGGTTATAGCGAAAATCAAGTTAGAGGAATTTGGAGTATCACATTTAATAAATAAAATATTCTTAGGCATGAGCAAATTTTCAGAAATCATACAGCAAGATAAACCAGTATTAGTAGACTTTTTTGCTGAATGGTGCGGACCTTGTAAAATGATGAGTCCGATTTTAAAAGAAGTAAAAGAGGTTCTTGGTGATAAAGTGTCAATTATTAAAATTGATGTTGACAAAAACCAATCTTTAGCAGCTAAATATCAAGTTAGAGGTGTACCAACGTTAATTTTATTTAAGAACGGAAAGCAACTTTGGAGAGAATCTGGAGTGATACAAAAAGCAGCTTTAATCAAATTGATGAATAGCAATAAATAGTTTATTGACAGTGAACTACTGCTGTTTTATCAATTTTTTTTGATGAGTTTAGCAAGCTTTTTTATAAATAATAACATCTTTTTGTTGTTAATTCCCTTTTATTCGCATCCAAAGATCTTTTAAAAGTTGCTTAGCATCTTCACGGTTCTTAACAGTTTCTACAAAGGTTACTTGTCCTAAATCATCAACTTTAATCTCATATTTAAATACAAAGTTTTGGGCCTTTGGTTGTAAACTTAACAATCCGAATCGTAAATCATTATAATACAAACGATCTTTTTCTTCTGTAATGCTATACCAACCTTTAGAAACGCGAATCATTTGTTGCACCTTTTCTTTATGAATTAAATCTCCTAAAAGTTCATGATTTTTGGGATAGGCTTCAAATTGAATCGGGTTTTCATCAAAAAAAGAATAATAACCAATTAAATATTGCTCTTTTGTAGAGACATTTGCAGACCATAATACGGTATTAAAAGGCGACGGTTTTGTTTCAAGTTCTACATAATCAATTTGCTGTTTTTTTAGTGCCATTTCAAATTGATTATACGCCATTGCTTTTAATCCAAAGGTTAATAATAAATAACTACTGCTAATTATTAAGCCTACATTATTATAAAATCGTCTTTTTGGGGCTGTTCGTTTTTGAAATAAAGCTAGTAGTAAAAACGTTAAAAATGGCACTGTATAAAGAGGGTCTATAACAAAAATAGTTCTAAAAGCAAGCCTATAATCTAGCGGCCAAAACAATTGTGTTCCCCAAGTAGTGTGCGCATCTAAAATAGGATGAGTTACCAAACACCAAAAAAACAACCAAGTCCAATTTTTAAAACTTTTATACTTCTCGTACTTAGAAACAAGCCAACCAATGATGGGTGCAAAAAGGGCAGAAAAAAAAATAGAATGTGTAAAGCCTCTATGAATTTCTAGCGCAGAAACTGTATCTGTAAAATAAGAAGAGATAATATCTAAATCAGGAATAGTTCCTGCAATAGCACCATAAAGCATGGCTTTATTACCAATTTTTCTTCCAAGAACAGCTTCTCCAACTGCAGCACCTAAAATAATTTGAGTTAATGAATCCATTTTTTAAAATATTCTATGTTTTTCGATGCAAACTACGTTATTTATTAGCAATTTTAAAAGTGAAATATTTAAATTAACCTTTAAGATTTTCGTGGATTGCAAAAGGAACTAATTTGCAAAGTTTGGTATCAATCAATTTATACAATTTTAACGAGCAGAACTAACTTAGAATACTTTTTAAAAGTGATAAAAAAAGCTACCATTTGGTTATTGTCTTATTTTCTGTGATATTTGTTACAAACAAGAATTAGATTATTTTATATTTTTGAAGTACTAAAAATTATTAGCAATGCTTTTAAACGAATTTTTTTGGGAGAATAAATACAACACACACAAAACAGGCTGGGATTTAGGTGAAGTTTCGCCACCTTTAAAAACCTATTTTGATCAATTATCTAACAAAGAACTAAAAATTCTAATTCCTGGTGGAGGTAATTCTTACGAAGCAGAATATCTTTTTAACAAAGGTTTTACAAATGTGTACGTTGTAGATATTTCTAAAACGGCTATCGAAAATATTAAAAAAAGAGTTCCTAATTTTCCAACAGGGCAATTAATACAAGCCGATTTTTTTGATTTAGAAATGAAGTTTGATTTAATCATAGAGCAAACTTTTTTCTGTGCGATAGATCCCAATTTACGAGCAACATATGCCTCAAAAATGAATGACTTATTAATTGAAAAAGGAAAATTAGTTGGGTTGCTTTTCGATGCAAAACTAAACGAAGATCATCCACCTTTTGGTGGTTCAAAAAAAGAGT
Source organism: Polaribacter glomeratus (assembly GCF_002954665.1). Classification (GTDB taxonomy): domain Bacteria; phylum Bacteroidota; class Bacteroidia; order Flavobacteriales; family Flavobacteriaceae; genus Polaribacter; species Polaribacter glomeratus. The sequence goes on from NZ_MSCM01000002.1 coordinate 1,160,660, forward strand.
ATCTTGCTTATTTTCAACCTTATTTTAGTTTAGATATTTTTGAAAAATCGTACAATTCATTTCATAACAGACAAGAAATGGAATTGTTTGTGAAGTTTTTAAAGCGTTAAAATAGAGTTGTTTAAAATTTTAATTTCTATTTTATAAGATTATTTTTGTTTCTTTTAAAAGCAATTGAATTTTTTTGTACATTTGCTAACCACTTAGTTAAACTACTTAGTTAAATATGAAAAATAACAAAAACGAAAATACTGAAATTATAATTTTAGAAGCTGCAAAGTCCATTTTTCAAACAAAAGGGATGGATGGTGCTCGTATGCAAGAAATTGCAAATGAAGCTGGCATCAACAAAGCGATGCTTCACTATTATTATAGAAGTAAACAATTGCTTTTTGAAGCAGTTTTTAAAAATGCATTTTCATTATTAGCACCTCAACTAAATGCTGTTTTAAACGATGATTCATCTATAGAAGAGAAGGTAAAAAGTTTTACCTCAAATTATATTGCGTTTATAGCCAAGCACCCTTATTTGCCAAATTTCATCATTCAAGAACTCAATAGAAATCCTGATTTTATTTTAAAAATGAAAGAAAATAGCGCATTTCCAAATCTTGAAAAATTTAAAAAACAAGTGGATGTTGAGGTTGAAAAAGGTCTCATCAAAAAAATAAGTGCGCAACAATTATTCATTAATATTTTGGCGTTAAATGTTTTTCCTTTTATAGCGAAACCATTAATTCAGGGTTTAATAGCTGCTGATGATGAGGGATTTAAGCAAATAATAGAAAATCGTAAAACGGAAGTTGCCGATTTTATAATTAGTTCAATAAAAATATAAGATGAAAAAAATACGATTCATTTTAATAGTAATGATAAGCTTTTCTGCTTTCTCGCAACAACGTTTAACCCTTAATGAGTGTTATAGTTTGGTGGAAATTAACTATCCTTTGGTAAAACAACATCAGTTATTAGCGCAACAAAATCAGCTGGATAAGGAAATTATTTTGAATTCGAAATTGCCCCAAATTCATTTGGATGCGCAGGCAACTTATTTATCAGAAGTAATTCAAATTCCCATTCCCAATTCTACGATAGAACCTTTAAATAACGATCAATATCGTGCAACATTTTCCGTAAATCAACTTATTTACAATGGTGGTTTAACGGATGCTACTTTAAAAGTGAAATCGGGGCAATTAAAAACAAAACAAAAACAGGTTGACGCTACTATTTACCAATTAAAAACCCAAATTAATCAACTTTATTTTTCAATTCTTCTAGTACAAGAAAATTATAAATTGATAGAGGCTAAAAAAAATCTTCTAGAAATAAAATTAAAAGAAGTGCAATCTGGCGTTAAAAACGGAGTCTTATTACCTTCTTCGGATAGTGTTTTAGAAGCCGAATTATTAAAAATTAAGCAACAATTTATCGAGGTAGAAAGTGCAAAATCATCTTTAATTGAAACCCTTTCTAGTTTAGTTGGTCAAACTTTACTCAGTGATATAATTTTTGAAAAACCGCTAATTCAAACTCAATTACAAAACGAGATTAATAGACCTGAATTAGAATTATTTCAACTAAAAAAAGAGGAAATAAAAAATTATGAAATGCTTATTTCTAAACAAAACTCCCCACAATTAAATGGTTTTGCAACTGGTGGTTATGGTAATCCTGGGTTAAATATGTTGGATAATTCTTTTCAAACATTTTATACACTTGGGCTTAAATTACATTGGAATGTTTTTGATTGGAACTCTAACAAAAAACAACAAGAAGCTGTTGCAATAAATAAAGATATTATTGAAAATGAGACTGAAATTTTTAAACTAAATACCAACATAGAACTAAACAAGCAGCAAAAGGAAATAGAAAAAATATCAGCATTTATAAATTCTGATGAAGCTATTATTGAGCTTCGAAAAAAAGTATTGAAAACACTAGATGCTCAACTTAAAAACGGAGTTGTTACAGCATCCGCATATATTACCGAATTTACCAATTTGTTTGAAGCAGAAAATACTATGTTAAAACATCAGATTCAAATACAATTAGCAAAAGCGAATTATAATACGATAAAAGGAGAGTAAAAGTTATTCCCGCAGATTTTGAAGGTATCCGCAGAAAAAAGAATAAAATAAAAATCCTCGGGAGCAAAAAAAACATAAAAGATGAAAAAATACAAGTACATATTAGCAGTAAGCATCATAACAGTAAGCATCTTTTCCTGTGGAAACAAAAATGATAAAGCTGATGGTTATGGGAATTTTGAAGCAACAGAAATAACTATTTCAGCAGAAAATAACGGAAAACTAATGCAGTTTGCTCTTGATGAAGGCGATCAACTTAAAAAAGATCAATTTATTGGTTTTATAGATACGATACAACTCGCTTTAAAGTATGAGCAACTTGTGGTTTCGAAAGCGGTCGTTAGCTCAAAATCGAAAGGAGTTTTATCTCAAATAACTGTGTTAAATTCAAAATTAAAAACTGCTCAAATCAGCAAAGCTAGAATAGAAAACTTAATAAAAGATAATGCTAGCACACAAAAACAATTAGACGATGTTGTTGGTGAAATGAATGTTATTAAAAGTCAAATTACAAGTGTTGAAATCATGAATGCACCTGTTGTTAATGAGCTAAAAAGCATTGATGTTCAGTTAGCACAAATTGCAGATCAAATTCAAAAAAGTAAAATTATCAATCCTGTAAACGGAACCGTGTTAACCAAATATGCAGCGCCAAATGAAATTACGACTTTTGGAAAACCGTTGTATAAAATTGCAGATTTAAGCACAATGCAATTGCGTGTTTATATTAGTGAAACGCAATTATCAAACATTAAAATTGGGCAAGAAGTTAACATTAAAATTGATGATGCAGATGCTATGAAATCTTATAAAGGAGTTGTGAGTTGGGTAGCTTCGGAAGCTGAGTTTACTCCTAAAATTATTCAAACCAAAGAAGAACGAGTTGCGCTAGTCTACGCTGTTAAAGTTGATGTTTTAAACGATGGAAGTTTAAAAATTGGGATGCCTGCAGAAATGTGGATAACAACTAAAAAATGAGTATTAAAATAGCGAATATATCGAAATCCTACAAAAAAGTAAATGCTTTAAAAAATATTTCTTTTGAAGTAAAATCTGGTGAATTATTTGGCTTAATTGGTCCTGATGGCGCGGGGAAAACCACATTATTTAGAATTTTAACCACACTTTTAATTGCCAATGAAGGTGTTGCTAGTGTTGCTGGTTTTGATGTAATTACGGATTATAAAAGCATTCGAAAAAATGTTGGTTATATGCCTGGTAAGTTTTCATTGTATCAAGATTTAACAGTTGAAGAAAACTTAGATTTTTTTGCTACTATTTTTGGAACAACTATCGAGGAAAATTACGATTTAATAAAAGATATTTATATTCAAATTGAACCTTTTAAAAATCGTAGAGCAGGGAAACTATCTGGTGGAATGAAGCAAAAATTAGCGTTGTGTTGTGCGTTAATTCACAAACCAAAAGTGTTGTTTTTAGATGAACCAACAACAGGAGTTGATCCAGTTTCTAGAAAAGAATTTTGGGAAATGCTAAAGCGTTTGCAACAAAAAGGAATTACCATTTTGGTTTCTACGCCCTATATGGATGAAGCTGCTTTGTGTGACCGAATTGCCTTAATTCAAGGCGGAAAAATTCTGGAAATTGATACGCCAGCAGCCATTGTAAAACACTATTTGAAGCCAATTTATAACGTAAGTGCAAATAATATGTATCAATTAGTAAATAGTTTAAAAGCCTACGAATACAATCATAGCGTGTATCCTTTTGGCGAATTTGTGCATTATACCGATCGTAGATCAGATTTTAATCCAGCTGAATTGAAAGTGTATTTAGAGTCTAAAAAACTATCTAATATTACCATAGAAAAAACGGTAGCAACGATTGAAGATACTTTTATGGAATTAGCAAAATAGATGTCAGTTTGATCGCAATCGACAATTACTAAGACATCTCGACTGCACTCGATGAGGCAAAATATAAATTATGAACACAAACAAAGTTATACAAGTAAAAGAATTAACCAAAGTGTTTGGAGATTTTACAGCTGTAAATGCCATTACATTTGATGTTGAAAAAGGAGAAATATTTGGCTTTTTAGGAGCTAATGGTGCAGGAAAAACAACCGCGATGAAAATGTTGATTGGTATTTCTAATCCGACTTCTGGAAAAGCAACTGTAGCAGGTTTTGATGTGTTTACGAATGCTGAAGACATCAAAAAAAATATTGGTTATATGAGTCAGAAGTTTGCTTTGTATGACGATTTAACGGTGAAAGAAAATATCACTTTTTTTGGTGGAATTTACGGTTTATCAAGAAAAAGAATAAAGGAAAAGGCAGCTATTTTAATTAAAGAATTAGGTTTAGAAAATGTAGCAAATAAGTTAGTAGGTTCTTTGCCATTAGGTTGGAAACAAAAATTATCGTTCTCGGTTTCTTTAATTCATGATCCAAAAATTGTGTTTTTAGATGAACCAACGGGTGGTGTAGATCCAATTACAAGGCGCCAGTTTTGGGAGCTTATTTACAAAGCATCACATCAAGGAATCACTGTTTTTGTAACCACACATTATATGGACGAGGCAGAATATTGCGATCGTGTTTCGATTATGGTAAACGGAAAAATAGAAGCTTTAGACACGCCAAAAAAATTGAAAGAACAGTTTAAAGTGGATACTATGAATGATGTGTTTTTAAAATTAGCGCGAGGTTGAAAATTAGTTTTCAGTCACAGTTTTCAGTATTCAAAAACTCCTTGAAACTCAGTGTGTTTTCTGCGAGGCTCAGTGTAATAATTTAAGGTAAATGAAAAGATTTATAGGCTTTATAAAAAAGGAATTCTACCATATCTTTAGAGATAGACGCTCATTGTTTATTCTCTTTGGGATGCCAATTGCCCAAATTTTGTTGTTTGGTTTTGCCATTACCAACGAAATAAACAATGTAGACATTGCTATTTTGGATCATTCAAAAGATGCAACAACAAAAGAAATCATCAACAAGATGGCTTCTTCAAAATATTTTAGCATTCATCAATTTATAGAAAAAGAGTCTGATATTGAAGCTGTATTTAAAAAAGGAAAAGTAAAAGCAGTTTTAAACTTTGAAAAAGGTTTTAGTGAAAACCTCATCAAAGAAAATTATGCAAATATTCAAGTTATTACAGATGCTACAGATCCAAATACAGCGAATACGATTAGTAATTATGTAAATGCTATTCTTCAAAATTATTTAAAAGAACAAAATAAAAGTAGTGTACAAGTATATCAGATTGTGCCACAAACACATATGGTGTACAATCCGGAATTAAAAAGCGTGTATATGTTTGTTCCGGGAGTTATGACGATCATTTTGATGTTAGTTTCTGCAATGATGACCTCTATCTCAATTACGAGAGAAAAAGAATTAGGAACGATGGAAATTTTATTAGTATCGCCATTAAAACCAATTCAAGTTATTGTTGGTAAAGTGTTTCCTTATATTTTTCTATCCATAATTAATGCGATTGTTATTATTGTTTTGAGCATTTTTATATTTAAAATGCCAGTGCAAGGAAGTCTGTTTTTATTAGGTATGGAAAGTGTCTTATTTATAATTACTGCTTTGGCTTTAGGTATTTTAATATCAACCATTTCTGCAACGCAGCAAACCGCAATGATGATTTCTTTAATGGGATTAATGCTGCCAGTTATATTATTATCAGGATTTATTTTTCCTATTACAAGTATGCCTTTACCATTGCAAATAATCAGTAATATTATTCCTGCAAAATGGTTTATCATCATTATAAAAGGGATTATGTTAAAAGGTGTAGGATTGCAATATGTATGGAAAGAAACGTTGATTTTATTAGGAATGGCAGTGTTTTTTATTGGGTTAAGCGTTAAGAAATATAAAATTAGATTGGAATAAAAACGGACAATAGAAAATAGAGGTAAGAAAAAGAGATTGTTAAACGCTCTTTTTTTTCTGTTCTACTCTCTTTAATCTAAAAATAAATATGAAAACAATTTTATACATCATACAAAAAGAGTTCAAGCAAATTTTTAGAAATAAAGGCATGCTACCAATTATTTTTGTTTTGCCTTTAATTCAGTTGATAATTTTATCTAACGCCGCAACCTTCGATGTAAAAAACATAAAGTTCGGGTATGTAGATCATGATCACTCATCAACATCTAGAGAATTAATAGAAAAATTTAGTGCGTCAACCTATTTTAATGTTCACACAGATTTTCCTTCAGAGAAATTAGCAAGTCAAGCGATGTTAAATGGAGAAGTTGATGTTGTTTTAGAAATTCCAGCTTATTTTGAACGCGATTTACAAAAAGAAAAACACAACAATTTAGGCGTTACTATAAATGCGATTGATGGGGCGGCAGCTGGTGTAGAAAATGTATATGTAACACAAATTATTCAAAATTTTAACAAGAATCTATTGGTAGATTTAATACAATCTTCGGGTTCTCCTAAAATTCAACCTATAAATATTGTAACGATTCCTTCCTTTTGGTATAATGAAACATTGAACTACAAAACCTTTATGGTTCCGGGAATATTGGTTTTATTAGTAACGATGATTACACTTTTTCTTTCAGGAATGAACATTGTTCGTGAAAAAGAAATTGGCACGTTAGAGCAAATTAATGTAACACCAATTAAAAAAAGTCAGTTTATAATTGGTAAACTTTTTCCGTTTTGGGTAATTGGATTGGGCTTGCTAACTGTTGGGTTAACTATTGCAAAACTTATTTTTAACATACCTATTATAGGTAGTTTGCCACTCATGTATCTATACACATCTATTTATATTTTAGTAATTTTAGGAATAGGATTATTTATTTCAAACTTTACAGACACACAACAACAAGCAATGTTTATTGCTTGGTTTTTTACCGTTATTTTTATTTTGATGAGTGGTTTGTTTACACCAATTGAAAGTATGCCAAAATGGGCGCAGATAATTACGGAATTCAATCCTATAAAATACTTTGTACAAGTAATGCGAATGGTAATGCTAAAAGGTTCTGGCTTTATGGATATTCTTCCATTACTATTAAAAACACTATTTTATGCTATTGTTATGAATGGTTTGGCTATTTGGAGTTATAAAAAAACGAACTAAAACCTTTTATTTATCGAATTAACCGTTTTTCAAAAACAGTAATTTTAAGCCTGTATCTCTTAAACATATAAGAAAATGGTTTTTTTGCGCTCATTTTTTTTTTTACATGTAACATAAGTTACAGACCACCATTTATTCTACACGTACTTTTGTGCTAGTTAATAGAATAAATACATGAAAAACACAATATCCATACTTTACTTCTTTTTAGGAACCTTGTTTTTACAAGCGCAAGAAACAGTGCCAATTACAAAGGCAGCGCTGTTATTAAAAGTATCAGAAAATAATATTGCTATTAAAATTTCTGAACAAGAATTTAACAAAGCAAAGGCAGATTATAATCAAACAAATGCGGTGTTTTTACCAAATATTTCTGCAAGTTATACAGGTATTTCTACTACAAATCCGTTAATGGCTTTTGGGTCTAAATTAAATCAAGAAATTTTAACTCAGAATGATTTTAATCCTGCTTTATTAAACGATCCAACAACGACACGAAACTTTGCAACCAAGATCGAAATTCAGCAACCTTTAATCAATTTAGATGGCTTTTATCAGCGAAAAGCAGCAAAAACTAAAATGGAAGCAATGTCTTTGCAAGCTAATAGAACTGCAGATTATTTAACGTTTGAAGTTGAAAAATCATTTATGCAATTACAGCTAGCATATAAAGCGGTAGAGGTTTTAGAGTTCGCTTTAGAAGCTGCGGAAGCAAATAAAAAAATAGCAACCAATAACTTTGAACAAGGCTATTTGCAACAAGCAGATATTTTAAATGTGGATGTACGAATTACCGAAGTTAAAAACCAATTACAAACTTCGAAAAGTAACTTGCAAAATGCATCCAATTATTTGTCCTTTTTAATGAATGATAAAGAGTTTGTGGTTTATGAACCGTTAGAAGATTTAACGATTGCCCCTTTTAATATGGATGAAAAAATTATTTCTGAAAATAGAGCAGATATTAAGGCAATGCAATTGGCATCAAATGCGTATGAAGAAATGAATAAAGCTGATAAAATGACTTTTTTACCACGTTTAAACGCTTTTGGAAGCTATGAAATATATGATAACAAAGTATTTCAAGGCGATGCAAATGGTTATTTAATTGGTGCTCAGTTAAGTTGGGATATTTTTCAAGGCTCTAAACGTTTTGGTAAAGCTCAAAAAAGTAAAGCGGAGTTTGAGCAATCTAAATTGGAATACAATCAATATGTTTCTAAAAGTAACTTAGAATTAAACAAAGTAAAGCGTCAATTAATCGATGCTAGAAATAGATTAGAATTAACAGGTTTAGCGGTTAAACAGTCTAAAGAATCTTTAAGAATCAGAAAAAATAGATTTAAAGAAGGTTTAGAAAAAACATCCGATTTATTGGTCGCAGAAACACAGTTTGCACAAAAACAATTGGAATATTATCAAACTATTTTCGAATATAATTATACACAAACCTATTTAGAATTTTTAACCAAAAACTAGAAATAGTTGGCAGTGAACAGTGGCAGTATGCAGTCAATAAAAATAAAAACAAAACAAATGAAAAAATATATCTACCTAATTTCAATAATTTCAGCAGCACTCTTTATAACAAGTTGTTCTTCGGATAAGAAAAAAGTAATTACAGACAATTCACCAGTAATTCAAGTAAATCTTAGCAAAGTGGCCTTGAATAATAAAGGTCAGTTTTTATCTGTAAGCGGAAAAATTAAAGCAGTAAACAGTGCAGATTTAAGCACAAGAATGACGGGTTTTGTTACCAAAGCAAACGTAAATGTGGGTGATAAAGTAACAAAAGGTCAGTTGTTAATTTCTATAAACAATACTGATTTACAAGCTAAAAAAGGTCAAATAAACGCAGGAATTACACAGGCTAAAACTGCTTTTAATAATGCTGAAAAAAATTACAATCGTTTTAAAAATTTATTTGAAAGTAATAGTATTACTCAAAAAGAAATGGATGATATGACTGCGAATTATCAAATAGCAAAAGCAGGATTGGAGTCTGCAAATCAGATGAAAAACGAAATTAATGCTCAGTTTAAATACGCGAATATTACGGCTCCTTTTAGTGGCGTAATTACGAGTAAAAATATTGAAGTTGGCGATATGGCAAACCCTGGAATGTCTTTAATAAGTGTCGAAACTCCTGGAGATTTTGAGGTGATTGCAATGGTGCCAGAAACAGAAATTTCTCAAATTAACACAGGAACAGAAGTTACCGTTTTGGTAAAATCTATAAACAAATCTTTACAAGGAAAAGTTGAAGAAGTTAGCACATCTGCTAAAAACACAGGTGGTCAATACTTAGTGAAAATCAATTTAGAAAAAACGGATGCTTCTATTTTATCTGGGATGTTTACAACCGTTCAGTTCCCGGTTGATAAAAAAAATAGCTCAGAAAGTATATTAATTCCGATGGAAGCAATTATTACAAATGGTCAATTATCTGGCGTTTACACAGTAAGTGAAAGTAATACGGCACTCTTACGTTGGTTGCGTTTAGGAAGAACTTATGGCAATCAAGTAGAGGTTTTATCGGGTTTAAATGCCGATGAATCGTATATAATTTCTGCGGATGGAAAGTTATTTAACGGAGTAAAGGTTCGTGTTCAGTAGTCAATAATCAGTTTTCAATTATCAGTTGGCAGTTTTAGTTATCAGTAAAATAAAATAATAGTCAAGAATTATCGCGTTAAGGATAGAAGTGGAAATCCTTTTTTTGCTGCCATTTATGGCAAAAAAAGATTGAAACGGATAGCCTGTTAAAACGCCCAAAAAATATAAAAATATGAAAGAAGGTTTAGCAGGGAAAATTGCAAAAGTCTTTATCGGCTCAAAATTGACCGTATTATTAATGGTCGTATTTATGGTTGTTGGTGTGTACGCTTCGTTTTTAATTCCTAGAGAAGAAGAGCCACAAATTGATGTGCCCATGGCAGATATTTTTGTAGGGTATCCAGGAGCAAGCCCTACAGAAGTGGAGTCTAGAGTGGTAAAACCTTTAGAGAAATTAATTTCGAACATTAAAGGAGTTGAGTATGTATATTCTACTTCAATGAACGAAAAAGCGATGGTAATTGTGCAGTTTTATGTGGGCGAAGATATTGAGCGCTCGTTTGTAAAATTGTACAACGAAATTAATAAACACATGGATGAAATGCCACAAGGAGTAACGTTTCCGTTGGTAAAAACACGTGCTATTGATGATGTGCCAATGTTGGGTTTAACGTTGTGGAGCGAGCAATATGACGATTATCAATTGAGTCAAATTTCGCAAGAATTAGAAAACGAAATTAAGAAAGTAAATGATGTTTCGATTACACACAAAATTGGTGGAAGAAGCCGTCAATTAAGAGTGGTTTTAGACAAAGATAAATTGGCTGAAAGTGGTTTGGACTTTTTGTCTGTTTCAGAAATGATTAAGGCCAATAATACCCAATTAAGTTCGGGTAGTTTTACTAAAAATGACACAGAATTTTTGGTGCAAACAGGTAAATTTTTAGCGTCTGCTGCTGATGTAGAAAATTTGGTTGTGGGAGTGCAGCAAAACCGTCCAATTTATTTAAAACAAATTGCAAAAATTATTGACGGACCAGAAATTCCTCAAAATTATGTTTCCTTGGGATTTGGAGAAGGAAGTGAAAAAGCAGCTGAATATAAATCGGAATATGCGGCAGTTACTATTTCTGTAGCGAAGAGAAAAGGCGCAGACGCAATGAAAATTGCAGAAGTAATTTTAGACAAAGTAGCACATTTAAGAACAACTTTAATTCCGGATGATGTTCATGTAGAAATCACCAGAAATTACGGAGAAACAGCTTCTCATAAAGTATCAGAATTATTGTGGCACCTTATTGGGTCTATCTTTGCAGTTACCTTGGTTGTAATGTTGGCAATGGGTTGGCGTGGTGGATTGGTCGTGTTTTTATCTGTGCCAATTACGTTTGCTTTGACTTTGTTAAGTTATTATATGCTAGATTATACGCTAAACAGAATTACACTTTTTGCGTTGGTTTTTGTTACGGGAATTGTAGTTGATGACTCCATTATTATTGCAGAAAATATGCACAGGCATTTTAAAATGAAGCGTTTACCATTTAAACAAGCTGCTTTATATGCGATAAATGAAGTTGGGAATCCAACAATCTTAGCAACATTTACAGTAATTGCTTCTGTTTTACCAATGGCTTTTGTATCTGGATTAATGGGGCCTTATATGGCGCCAATGCCAATTGGAGCATCGATCGCTATGATTTTATCATTGTTTGTGGCTTTAACAATTACTCCCTATTTAGGATATATTTTCTTAAGAGAAAAAGATAAAAAAGGAGCCGTTGAGAAAGTTGAAAAACCTTTAGAAGAAACTTTTATCTACAGAATCTATGATAAATTTGAGCGTCCATTAATCGAAAATAGAACAAAAAGATGGTTGTTTTTAGGAGGAACATTTATGGTGTTGATGGCTACAATGGTTTTGTTTTTTACGAAATCGGTTGCCGTAAAAATGTTGCCTTTTGATAATAAAAACGAGTTTCAGATTGTAATTGATATGCCAGAAGGAACTACTTTAGAAAGAACCGGAGTTGTTACCCAAGAAATTGCGCAGTATTTAGCTACAAGACCAGAAGTGGTAAATTATCAAAATTATATTGGTACTTCTGCACCAATTACTTTTAACGGTTTGGTACGTCATTACGATTTACGTGGCGGAAGTAATATGGCAGATATTCAAGTAAATTTGATTGATAAAGGAAAACGAACTATTCAGAGTCATGATATTGCAAGATTGTTAAGACCAGAAATTCAGAGGATAGCAGCGAAATATAATGCCAATGTAAAGTTGGTAGAAGTGCCGCCAGGACCGCCAGTTTTATCAACAATTGTTGCAGAAGTTTACGGGCCAGATTATAAAGAGCAAATTAAAATTGCAAATGGCGTTAAAAATATTTTACACAATACAAATGATGTTGTAGATATCGATTGGATGGTTGAAGCAGCTCAAACAGAATATCAGTTTGAAATAAATAAAGAAAAAGCAATGTTGTATGGTGTTGCGCCTCAGCAAATTGCGTATACCATGAATATGGCATTATCAAACAGCCCAATTACAAATTTGTATGATGAAAATGCTGTTGAACAAATTGGTTTGGTTTTAACTTTGGATGAAAAAGAGAAGTCTACCATTTCTGATATTTCGCAACTAAAAGTAAAATCGAAACAAGGAACTATGATTCCTATTGCAGATTTGGTTGAAATTAAAGAAACCATTGCTGCCAAAAGTATTTATCGTAAAAACCAAAAACGGGTTGTGTATGTAATGGCAGATATGGCGGGCGAATTAGAGAGTCCGGCGTATGCAATTTTAGGAATGGAAGAAAAATTAAAAGAAATTAAACTTCCTGAAGGCTATAAATTAAACGAAATGTATCTAGGTCAGCCAGATTTTGAAGATGATTATACTGTGAAGTGGGATGGAGAATGGCAAATTACTTTAGAAGTTTTTAGAGATTTAGGAATCGCATTTTTAGGCGCAATTATTTTGATTTATATTTTAATTGTTGGATGGTTTCAAAACTTTAAAGCACCAATTGTAATGATGGTTGCGATACCTTTATCGTTGATAGGAATTATTTTAGGCCATTGGATTATGGGCGCATTTTTTACAGCAACTTCATTTATTGGTATGATTGCTTTAGCCGGAATTATGGTGCGAAACTCTGTTCTGTTGATAGATTTCATCAACTTAAGACTAGCAGAAGGAGTCCCTTTAAAACAAGCTGTAATTGAAGCTGGAGCAGTAAGAACAACTCCGATTTTATTGACAGCAGGAACGGTTGTTATTGGCGCATTTGTGATTTTATTTGATCCAATTTTTCAAGGATTGGCAATCTCGTTAATGGGAGGAACGATTGTTTCTACAGTATTAACTTTATTGGTTGTGCCATTAGTATATTATATGATTGAAAAGAAAAATTATAAATAAGATTGATAGTATTTCCGCCGATTTCAGGGATATCCGCAGAAAGAGAATGTAAAAAATTTGTGATCATCAGCGCAATCCTCGGGAGTGAAAAAAACAAAAAACATGAAATTAGTAATAGTTACAGCAGTAGAAGAGTTTCAAAAAGATGTTTTAAACATTTTTAAAAAAGCAAATATTGAAAATTTTAGCAGTTTAGATATTGATGGATATAAAAATATAGCTCCATTATTAATGGCTTCTAATTGGTTTTCAGGACAGAAAAATGGTACAGAATCTAGTATGTTTTTTTCCTTTACAAATGAGGATCATATTGATAAACTGTTTAGTATTATAAAAGAATTTAATAGTAATTTGGAAACGAATAATCCTATAAAAGCGATTGTTGTTCCGGTAGAAAAATTTATATAAATTAAAAAATCAATAAAAAATGTTAAACAAATATTTTAGAGTGATCGTAGGAGTAATGGTTTTGTTAAGTTTAGTGCTTACGTTGTATGTAAACGAAAACTGGATGTGGTTTACCGTATTTATTGGTGTAAATTTAATTCAGTCTGCATTTACAAAATGGTGCTTATTAGAGGTAATTTTATTAAAATTAGGAGTAAAAAAATAGCGTCCCCTGATAAAATGAAAAAGGTTGATAAAATTAATTTATCAACCTTTTTTTATATGTAAATATTTTTTTAATTGTGCCAGCTTCTACTTTTAGGCTCAAATTTTGAACCAGCATTTCCTAAGCTATTAAATTTCCACGTAAAACTTAACATGGCATATTGATTTAAAACCGTACTCGAAGAATCTTGAATATAATCTTCTGTAGCGATTCTTCTAGCATTTGTGTTTTGATCTAAAATATCATAAATTCTTAAACTTATTGCACCATTATCCTTTAGAATAGAATAACGTAACGTAGTGTTCCAAAACCACGCACTTCTTTGAAAACCAGCGGCAATATTTGGGTTGTAATTATAATTTACATCGTTCAACCATTCAATTTTCTTTAAAAAATTGGTTGACGTTGCTACTGTTACATCATGATTTGTAAAATTTCTATTGCTAAAACTCTCAATATCATAAGTGTTTTTACTGAAAGAGACCGTGTAAGAAGGTCTTATTGTTAGTATTTTATCCCAAGAAAAATCGAAACCAATATTTGGAGAAATTGATGTTATTTTACTAGAATATTGTATGCCATTATTAAAGTTAATATTTTTATTGTAGTCACCAAAAACTCTAAATTCTGTTTTTAAGCTTCCAAAATCTTCCCATTTTTTTGTAGAACTATAACTTCCGCCACCTCTTATACTCACAAATCCATCTACGTTTGCATAACTAGTTTCTCTAATTAATGTATTTGGATTGATAATTGTGTTTGCAACAACTCGATCATCTGTAAAAGAAATATTTCCATAAGACCAGAAACCTGTTCTGTTTTGCCAATTAAAGTTAGATACACCAAATCGAATACTTTGTATTTTAGACGGTGATAATGCAGGATTACCGGTAATAATATTTAGAGGATTTGATTCATCTCTAAAAGGTTGTAATTGATTTAAACTTGGGGTTGCATTTCTAAAATCATAACTCAGCCTATAACCAGTTGTTCTTTCTTTTCGAAATCGAACACTAAAACCATATTCTAAATTATTAAATTCTCTTACTAAGTTTGTTTCGGGTCTTAAATAATCTCTATTTTCGAGCGTTCTATTATTAAAGGCAAGTTCTGTTGACGCAGACCATCTATCATTTTTAAATTCTATTTCTACGCCCGGTCTGCTTACTTTGTCTGAGTATTTAAAATCGGTACTTAAAAGATTGCTAAAACTGGTATAATCGTTTGTGGTTTGGTCAAAATCGAACGTACTTCTTTTATTTGTTGTTTTTGTGTTTCCGACGGTATAATCTGCATCTAAAAATAATTTATTAGAGATAATTGGAAAGCGATACGTTACTTGACTTGCAAGTTCTGTAATATTAGAGCTTCCGTCTGAATATTGATCTCTAATGATTTGATCTGGATTAGATCCAAAAATAGTAGTTTCCGATTTTACAAAATCATCGGTTAAAGCCTTTGTTAAATTTGCTGTTAATTCAACTCTTACAAAAGATCCTTTACTACCAAATTTTTTAGTTATGTTAACCTCATTGTCAAATCTTTCTCTGTCTGAATCTGCTATGGATGCAATTTTAGAATTATTTGTTAAGGTTTTACTATTGTTTAAGGTTTCAGATTGGCTATTAAACCTGTTTGTGTTTAAGTTTTTATTAAAATCAGTTTCAATATCAATTCTAAAGGTACTATCAATTTCGATTTCAAAATCTACACTTGCATCATGACTATAACTATCGTTTAAAGAACTGTTTTCAGAACTTCTAAAAAAGCTTGTTCCGTCTGATAAAAAAGTTTCTCTATTAGAAGTAGATTTATTATCCGAAGAACTCTGTTTGTAAAAATAATCTCCAGAAACTTCAAATATTTTCCCGAAGGAATTTATATAATTTGCTCCGTAATTATCTGAAGTTACAATACCTTGACCGCCACCAAAACTTCTACTATTTCCGCCAAATTGTAGGCGTTGATTACCAAAACTAAATCCGGGTGAATTAATATTATTACCCCCTGCTAAAATACCAATTCGTTCACTTTCTTTAAAGCGAGTAATCATTCCTGCATACTCATACCTATCATTTGTGCCAATACCTGCTGCTGTTTTACCAAAGTAACCTTTGTTGTTTTCTTTTTTTATAGTAAGATTTATGGTTTTATTTTCACCGTCAGAATCTTCTCCTGAAAAAGCTTGAGCATTTGTTTTTGTATCTGTAATTTGAATTTTCTCAATAATTTCTTTCGTCAAATTTCTAGTGGTAATTGTTGGGTCATTTCCAAAAAAAGGTTTTCCGTTTACGAGAATTTTATTCACAGATTTACCATTTACGGTTATGTTACCCTCTAAATCTACTTCTACACCAGGTAGTTTTTTAAGTAAATCTTCAACATTAGCATCTGCTTTTGTTTTAAATGATTTTACATTAAACTCTAAAGTATCTTTTTTAATGGTTATTGGTGCACTAGATTTTATAACGATTCCGTCTAAAGCATTTGCATTTTTTAAAAATAAAGTCCCAATATCTTGATTTTTAACATCAATTATTTTTGTGTAGGGTGTAAAACCGATAAAAGAAACTACCAATTTCATTTTAGAATCGGATGTTTCTCCAATGAGGTTAAAAGCACCTTTTTGATCAGAAATTGTATAAGAAACAATACTACTATCTTTAAGTCTTTCTATATGAACAGTTGCAGATTCAAGAAGTTCTTTATCTTCTTCGGATTTAATAATCCCTTTTATGGTAACTTTTTTTATTTGTGAAAAAGCAACTGTGCTCATAAATAAGCATGTTAAAAATAAAATTTTCTTCATTATTAGTATGTTGAATTTAACAGAACGTTAAACCATTTTTGCAAAGATTTAACTAATAAAGAAACATTACCTACCTTTTAACAGAACTTTGTGAGATATTTAACGAACCTACTTTGCCTTTTAGAAGGCATTTTTTTTTGTAAAATTTAGTTATTTTTATTTGGCAAGATATCTTTTAAAGACAATTGTAAAGAAAATTTTTTATTTAATAATTTTTTCAGGTTGATGTAAAAGATATTTTTGGGAATAAGCTTTTGTAAAATGAGCGCCATAAAAAAGAATTAAACTGGTATAAGAAACCCATAACATTATTAAAATCATAGAACCTGCAGCGCCGTAAGTAGAACCTGGTTCTAATTCGTTAAAGTAAATTGCCAATAAGTATTTACCAATTACAAAAAGAATAGAAGTTAGCAAAGCACCAACTCTAACAGCTTTCCAAGGAACCTCTTTATTTGGTAATATTCTAAACATGGCAGCAAAAACAAAATAGATAATTGCTATAGAAATTACAACATCAAACGTAAATATAAAACTGACTAGTTCATCAGAAATAATATGTTTTAAATTTTCTGCAAAAGTGCTTAGTAACGAAGTAAGAACAAGACTTATTAATAACAAAAAAACAATAACTAGAATAAAACCAAAGCTTTTTAATCTTCCAAAAACGGTTTCTAAAACACCATTTTTAAATCTTGGTTTTGCTTCCCAGATATTGTCTAAAACATTTTGTAATTGAAAGAAAACTCCTGTAGATCCATAAAGTAAAGTTGCAATTCCTATAATTGTAGAAAATAGTGAGGTTTTTTCATTACCTTCATTAAGCATCATTCCTCTTATAGTTTCTGCTGTTTCTGTACCAATAGCGCTAGAAATTTGGTTTAAAATTTGGCCTTCAACAATTTCTCGTCCCCAAATAGAACCTACAATATTAAAAATAATGATTATTAAAGCGGGCAAAGACAAAATTGCATAATAGGCAATAATTGCTGCTTTATTAAAGGGGTTGTCATTAAACCAAGATTTTGCACTAACTATTAATAAGTTTGGTAAATGTTTTAATTTGAATTTTAGTTTTGTTTGGTTTTGTTCCTCTTTTGTCATAACAAGCGAAAATAAAGAATGTAATTAAATCAATAAAATATTTTCTGATTAATTTAAAGAAGCCTTTTTTTATTTTAACATTATTTTTTCGATAGCAAGAGGTAAAAGTCTTTCTACAAATTTAGAATATGCTTCTTTAGATGGGTGTAAACCATCATTTGCAACTAAAAGCGAATTTATTAAACCTTGTTGGGTAATATCTGTAATGTTTAAAAAGGTGATGTTTTTTTGATTACAATAAGATTTAGCAAAATCATTGTATTTTTTTACGCCATCAGAAATAGAAGTGTTTCCGTTACCAAAAGGAGTAAAAGCATAATCTGGAATTGATAGAACAACTAGTTTTTTTGAATTGCCATTTACAAATGAGATAGCACTATTTACTAATAAAGGAAACTCTTGTTCATAAAAGCTAAAAGGCCTATTTTGATATTGATTATTTACACCAATTAAGAGCGTAACAAAATTATAATCCGAAGTAAGGTTTTCTGAATCTATGGCTTTTATCAGGTTTGAAGTAGTCCAACCTGTTTTAGCAACTATTTTTAAATCAAACGTACTTTTGTTCGTTGTTTTTTTTAAAAGTGAGTCTACTAATTGTGCAGGAAATCTACATTTTTCACAAACACTTTGGCCTATTGTGTAGCTATCGCCAAGGGCTAATATTTTAAAATTGTTGCGATTAATACTATCTAGATTAGATGTATCAATGATGCTGTCTTTAAAAGTAATGATAACTTCACTGTCAAACTCCTCTTCAAATTCTGACATGTTTCCGCATGAAAAAATTAAAAAGAGGAGTATGAAATAGAAGCTATTTTTCACATTTTTATTTAAAAGCGTTTAAGCCTGTTACGTCAAAACCAGTAATTAGCAAATGAATATCGTGTGTACCTTCGTAGGTAATTACACTTTCTAAATTCATCATGTGGCGCATAATAGAATACTCGCCGGTAATTCCCATTCCGCCTAACATTTGTCTTGCTTCTCTAGCAATATGTATTGCCATATCTACATTATTACGTTTTGCCATAGAAATTTGTGCAGACGTAGCTTTTCCATTATTTTTAAGAACACCTAATCTCCAGGCTAACAATTGCGCTTTTGTGATTTCGGTAATCATTTCTGCTAATTTTTTCTGTTGTAATTGAAATTGACCAATTGGTTTTCCAAACTGCTCACGTTCTTTAGAGTAACGTAAAGCCGTATCATAACAATCCATTGCAGCACCAATTGCGCCCCAAGCTATTCCATAACGAGCTGAATCTAAACATCCTAATGGCGCACCTAACCCAGATTTGTTTGGCAATAAATTTTCTTTTGGCACTTTTACGTTATCAAAAATAAGTTCACCTGTTGATGAAGCACGTAAAGACCATTTATTATGAGTTTCTGGTGTAGAAAAACCTTCCATTCCGCGTTCTACAATTAACCCATGAATTCTTCCTTCTTCATTTTTAGCCCAAACAACCGCAACTTGTGCAAAAGGTGCGTTCGAAATCCACATTTTTGCTCCGTTTAAAAGATAATGATCTCCCATATCTTTAAACTTCGTTTCCATTCCTGAAGGATTTGACCCGTGATTTGGTTCTGTTAATCCAAAGCAACCCATCCATTCGCCAGAAGCTAATTTTGGTAAATATTTTTTACGTTGTGCTTCATTTCCGTAGGTATAAATAGGGTACATTACTAAAGACGATTGCACAGAAGCTGTAGAACGAACTCCAGAATCTCCACGCTCAATTTCTTGCATAATCAAGCCATAAGAAATTTGGTCTAAACCAGCGCCACCATATTCTTCTGGAATATAAGGTCCGAATGCACCAATTTCTGCTAAACCACCAATAATTTGTTTTGGAAATTCTGCTTTTTGAGCATATTCTTCAATTATTGGAGAAACATCGCGTTTTACCCAATCTCGGGCAGCTTCACGAATTAATTTGTGTTCTTCGGTTAATAAATCGTCTAAATTATAATAATCTGGGGCTTGAAATAAATCAGGTTTCATATAGTTAGTCTGTTTAAAATGATGGCTTTAAAAGTTACAACTTTTAATAATGTGTAATTTTCAACAAATTTATTAATTATTGTATCGTTTGATAACATTTTTTTGTTAAAAAAAAGAAATAAATTTTATTAAAAATACGCAATTTTTTAAAGTTCCTACTCATAAACGGCTAAAAAGTTATTGATTTGATTTAAGTTTGTATTGATGAAGTTTACCTTAGGAAAGCAAGAGCGCTTAAAAAGCAGAAAGTTGATTGGACGTTTGTACGAAGAAGGCAATTCTGTAAAAGCGTTTCCGTTACGAATGATGTATTTGCAAACAGCACATACGTCTAATTTTCCTGCACAAGCGGGAGTTTCTGTAGCTAAAAGGAACTTTAAAAAAGCGCCTGACAGAAATCGGTTAAAGAGATTAATGCGCGAAACGTATCGATTGCAAAAAGCAATTGTGTACGATAATCTAGAGAATCCTTATGTTTTTATGATCTCTTATATTGGCAGAGAAGAAATGCCTTATGAAGAACTTTTTTCTAAAATGAATAAATTATTAACCTTATTTATTGAAGAAGTAAAAAATAAATCAAATGAAAAAATTTAATACAAAAAAGGGAATACTTGCAGGTTTAGTAGCTGGCGCTATTTTTTTATCATTTTCATTTCAGTCTAAATTTTTTGAAGTTGCCAAGCAGATAGAAATTTATAATACACTTTTTAAGGAATTAAATATGTATTATGTAGATGAAATAAACCCTGCTGAATTTACAAACAAAGCCATTAAAAATACTTTAAAAGAGTTAGACCCGTATACTAATTTTTACAACGAGCAAGATGTAGAAGATGCAAAAATTAGACGAGAAGGAGAATATGCAGGTATAGGTATTGGTGTTTATTATACTAAAAACGGAATTCAAATTAACGAAGTTTACAAAGGATATGCTGCAGATAAAGCAGGTTTAAAAGCAGGTGATGTAATTGTTTCTGCCGATGGGCAAGCATTAAAAAATATGGAAAGAGAGCAGCTTTCTATGTTTTTAAAAGGAACTCCAGATACAAAAATAGCTATAGAAATTGAGCGTCAAGGAAAAATTATTAAAAAGGAAGTAATACGAGAACAGGTAGAAATTAATCCGGTGCCTTTTTATGAAATGATTGACCCAGAAACAGGGTATATTTCATTAACACAGTTTAATGAAAAAGCGTCATCCGAAGTAAAAAAAGCATATAGAGAATTAAAGAAAAAAGGGATGACCAAATTGGTTTTTGATTTACGATCAAACCCAGGAGGTTCGCTTCAAGAAGCCATTAATATATCAAACTTTTTTATCCCGAAAGGAAAAGTAATTGTTACCACAAAAGCGAAGATTAAAAAATGGAGCAATACTTATAAAACAACAAATGATCCTTTAGATTTAGAAATTCCGGTAGTAGTTTTGGTAAATGGTCGCTCTGCATCTGCATCCGAAATTGTAAGTGGTTCTTTGCAAGATTATGACAGAGCCGTAATTATGGGGCAACGTTCTTTTGGCAAAGGCTTAGTGCAGCGCTATAGAACCTTAACATACGGAACGCAATTAAAATTGACTATTTCTAAATATTACACGCCAAGCGGAAGATGTATTCAAGAGTTAGATTATACAAATAGAGATGATAAAACGGGTAAAGTGCCTAAGTTTTCTGATAAAGGAATTAATGTTTTTAAAACTGAAAACGGAAGAGAAGTGTTTGATGGTGGTGGTGTTTTGCCAGATGTAGTGCTAGAAACATCAAACAAAACAGAAGCTACGGAAGTTTTAGTAGACTCGAAAGCTATTTTTAATTTTGCAATTGATTATTTTTATAAAAACCCAAAAATAGCAACAGTAGAAAATTATCAGTTTTCAAATACTGATTTTAAGAATTTTACAAACTATTTAGTTTTAGACACCACTTTTGTTACCAAGCAAGAACGTTTGTTTGAAACTGCTTTTTTATCCGCAGAAAATAACGGAATTTCTAAGGAATATCAGAAAATAAAAGAAAAATTATTTGAAGATAAAATAGCGCAAATATCTAAAAATGAAGATATTTTACGAGTGCTTTTAGAAGAAGAAATTCTAGAAAAATATTATTACAAAGAAGGTGTTTATCAGCACCATTTAAAAAATGATGCAACCATAAAAGAAGCTGTTAAATTGCTTAAAAACCAAGATAAATACAAACAGGTTTTATCAGGGAAATAATTTTATATTTACACCTCAAAATTACACATGTTAGAAACTAAAAATATAGAAAGAACAAGAGCCCAGGAATCTACCAATGCTATAGAAAAATTATACATTTCTATGCGTCATTTGTTTAGTAGAGGCTTTTATAAACCAATGGGAGTTTCAGGAGAAACTTTGCGAAAATCACTCTTACAATTAAGACCAGAAATTTATGGTTCTATTGCAGAAGATAGAATAGAATTAAATGGATTAGTCTATGTAATAGAAAGGCTTCCAGAAGGAATTGAAGAATGCCAATTTATAAATTTAACAGCGGATGAAGGGTATAAAAACTCGCATTTTGAAGCAATCATTCCGCCAAAAAGAAGAAGAAATTGTTATCGAATAGATAAGGATCAAATGAATATAGAGATTACTCGAGGACGCTCTGAAATCTATGATATTCTTACGCATTTAACTTTTTTGTTTATAGAATCGCATAAAATTCAGGCAAGAGTTTCTTTGAATGAAGGTGAAGATTTTATAAGAGAATGGAAACATTTAGAAGATATTGTTTTAAATAAAAAGCCAATATCGGATAAAGAGAAAGAAGTTTTAATAGTCCATTTAGGGAATATTTTAGGTAGAACTTACAGTGAAGTTTCTAGAATTTACAAAACTTTTAGCTCAGAGAAAAACCCACATAAATTTTTTAATCTAATTTATTGGTTAGGAAAATTAGCCATAAAAGAAGTTTATGAAGATAAGAAAAGAACTATAACGTTTAGCTCTGTTTTAATTGAAGAAATTGGACACCATATTTATGGGGAAATTTGGGCAAATGAAATAAAAAGCACCTTAAAAAAACACGATCTTATAAAAAGACCGATACATATAATTAGTGCAAATATGCACAGTGTGTTAAATTCAATCTATGCAAAAGGAGCTTTGCCAGAAGAAGCAAAAAACCTTAAAGGTTTTGAATTATACCAATTATTAAGTAATGTGGATAGCAAACGATTACAGAAAAGAGTGAAAAATTACGCCTCTGATAACGGCTTAATTTATATCGAAGATACATCTGGAACAAATATTAATGTACAAATAATAGATACTGATAAAATAAACTTTGATGTTTCGTCGTTTAAAAAAGAGCACTCAATAAAAGAACATGCCGTAATTATAGTAATGGATTATGCGTTTGGAGAGCAAGCATATGAAACGATGGATGAATTATTGAAGCCTTATAATGCTGATGATGAGAAGATTTTCTTGGATGTGAAGTCGGTTTCAATTATGGGTAAAGCAGGTATTTTAGAAGGTGGTAAAGGAGATATTATGATTCCTGATGCACATATTTTTGAAGGAACAGCAGATAATTATCCGTTTAAAAATGAGCTATCTAAAGAAGATTTAGAAGGTTTTGGAGTAAAAGCTTTTGATGGCTCGATGGTTTCTGTTTTAGGAACATCACTGCAAAATAAAGATCTTTTAAAGTTTTTTCATGATTCTACTTGGAATGTAATAGGTCTAGAAATGGAAGGAGCACATTATCAAAAAGCAATACAATCTGCGTCTAGAATTAGAGGAAATATATCAGAAAATGTAAAAGTGCGATATGCATATTATGCCTCTGATAATCCTTTAGAAACAGGTGCAACATTAGCTTCTGGAGGATTAGGAATGACAGGTGTAACACCAACGTATGCGATTACACAAAGAATATTAGAGCAAATTTTTTAATTAATTATTGATTTTTACAACCAACTTAAAATAATGTCAACAAATCAAAAGAGCAACGAAGAAGAAGTAGATTTAGGATCTTTATTTGTAATTATTGGAAAAGGTTTTTCTAATTTTTTTAATTTTATAGGAAATATTTTTAAAGGGCTTTTTCATGCAGTTATCTCTAGTTTAATTTTTTTAAAAGAAAATAGTATAAAAATAGGTGTTGCAGCAGTTATTGGTGTAGCTGCTGGTGTCTTTTTGGAAACTACAACACCTTCTAAATATGGTTCTGATTTACTTCTAGAACCAAATTTTAAAAGTGCAAGACAATTGTACAATACTATAAATTATTATAATGATTTAGTAAAACAAAAAGATGTAGCAATACTGCAAAAAACGTTTAATTTAGCTGAAGAGGATGCAGCATCACTTAAGAAATTTTATATAGAACCCATTAGAATAGATAGTGATATTATAAGTGCTTATGATGATTTAATTTTAGTGGTAGATACGTTAACGATTAAAAGTTATGAATACAAAGATTTTAAAGCTGCTTTCACAGATTTTGATTATAAGGTTCACAAAGTAACGGTTATTGCAGAAAAAAACAATGTTTTTGACAAATTAGATGATGTTATTATTTCATCTGTAGTCAATAATAAATACTTTAATAGATTAAAAGTTCTAAACAACGAAAATCTAAATAGAACAGATTCTTTGTATCGTGAAAATCTAACGCAAATAGATTCTTTACGAAAGGTGTATATGCAGGTAATGTTAGAAGAAGCAAAGAAATTAACTACAGGTACAAGTATCGATGTAGGTGGCGAAAAAAACACTACAAAAGAATTAGAGTTGTTTGAAACCAACAGAAAAATCAATGCTGATTTAAAGAAAATTGCTAAAGAAAAATCTCAGAAATACGAAGTTATAAATGTCATTTCTAACTTTCAGCCAATTGGTTATGAAATAAAAGGAGTAACCAAAAATAAAGGGTTTTTACTAGGTTTTCTTGGTGCAGGGTTCATGATTGTTTTTCTGCTTTTAATTAAGTTGAATTCATTTTTAGCAAACTATAAAAAATAAAAAAGATGCAAACAGTTCTTATAACTGGAGGAGCAGGTTTTATAGGTTCAAATTTTATACCCTATTTCTTAGAGAATAACAAAGATTTAACTATTGTTAATTTAGATTTATTAACCTATGCAGGAGATTTATCCAATTTAAAAGAAGTAGAAAGTTTCGATAGGTATATTTTTGTAAAAGGAGATATTTGTGATAGAAAATTGGTAGAACAGCTTTTTAAGACTCATAATTTTACAGGTGTAATTCATTTTGCAGCAGAATCGCATGTAGATAATTCTATTAAAAATCCAGAATCGTTCATTAAAACGAATGTTTTTGGAACTTTTAATTTATTAGATGTAGCAAAGAATTATTGGACGGAATCTCCTTTTAAATTTAAAAAAGGTTTTGAAAACTCAAGGTTTTTACATATTTCAACTGATGAGGTCTATGGTACTTTAGGTAAAACTGGTTTGTTTACAGAGCAAACGCCTTATGCTCCTAATAGCCCTTATAGCGCATCAAAAGCATCATCAGATTTCTTAGTAAGAAGTTATTTTCATACGTATGGTTTAAATGTTGTTACGACAAATTGTTCTAACAATTATGGGCCAAAACAACATGACGAAAAATTAATACCTACTATTATAAGAAAGGCGGTTAATGGAGAAAATATTCCTATTTATGGTGACGGAAAAAACATTAGAGACTGGTTGTATGTTTTAGATCATTGTGTAGGAATTGAGCTTGCTTATAGCCACGGAAAATCGGGAGAAACGTACAATATTGGTGGTAAAAATGAGCGCAATAATTTAAATATTGCAACTATGATCTGCGAAATTTTAGATCAAGAAAAGCCTAAAGAAATATCGTATAAAGAACAAATCAGTTTTGTAAAAGACAGGCCAGGACACGATTTTAGATACGCTATTGATGCAACAAAAATAGAAGAAGAACTAGGTTGGAAAGCCCAAGAAAATTTTGAATCTGGAATTCTTAAAACTATTAAGTGGTATTTAGAAAAATACAATAAATAATGAAAGGAATCGTTTTAGCAGGAGGATCAGGTACTAGATTACATCCATTAACTTTAGCCGTAAGCAAGCAATTAATGCCTGTGTATGATAAACCAATGATTTATTATCCTATTTCTGTTTTAATATTGTCAGGAATAAGAGAAATATTAATTATTTCGACACCTCAAGACTTGCCACTTTTTGAAAGATTATTAGGTGATGGAAAAAAATATGGGTGTAGTTTTCAATATAAAGTGCAAGAAAAACCAAATGGATTAGCAGAAGCCTTTTTAATAGGCGAAGATTTTATAGCTAAGGATAATATTGCGCTAATTTTAGGAGATAATATTTTTTATGGATCGGGATTGCCTAGTTTATTAAGGGCGAATAATAAGCCAGATGGAGGTGTTGTTTATGCATACCATGTTACAGATCCAGAGCGCTATGGAGTTGTTGAGTTTGATGAAAATTTTAAAGCAATTTCTATTGAAGAAAAACCTTTAAAACCAAAATCTAATTACGCAGTACCTGGTATTTATTTTTATGATAATACTGTAGTGGAAATAGCGAAACAGATAAAACCAAGTAAAAGAGGAGAATTAGAAATAACAGATATAAATAAGGTTTATTTAGAAAAAGGGAAACTTGAAGTAACAGTTTTAGACAGGGGAATTGCTTGGTTAGATACGGGTACTTTTGATTCTTTAATGCAGGCTGGTCAATTTGTACAAGCGATAGAACAGCGACAAGGGTTAAAAATCGGTTCTTTAGAAGAGTCTGCTTATAGATCTGGCTTTATTACTAAACAGCAGATGTATAATCTTGCAAAACCACTTTTAAAAAGTGGTTATGGCACTAATATATTAGAAATTAAATGATAGTAAAAGAAACCCCGTTTATAGATTGTTTTATAATAGAGCCTAAATTGATAAATGATAATAGAGGCAGTTTTTTGCTAAATTATAATAAAAATGAATTTAATAAAGCGGTAAGTAAAGATATTGATTTTGTTTTAGAGAATGAATCGATATCAAAATACGGCGCTATTAGAGGTTTACATTTACAAACAGGAAAAAATAGTCAAGCTAAATTGGTAAGAGTAATTAGTGGTAAGATACTAGATGTAATTGTAGATGTTAGACCTAATTCTAATACTTTTGGAAAAAGTTTTTCTTTAGAATTATCATCTAAAAATAACATTCAATTATTTATTCCTAGAGGTTTTTTACACGGCTTTTCTGTTTTAGAAGAAAATACAATTGTAAATTATAAATGTGATAATTATTACAATAAAGATTCAGAAGATGGAGTTTTGTACAATGATTTGGAATTAAATATAGATTGGAAACTTAAAAAAGATGAAATTATTTTATCTGAAAAAGATAAGAAATTAAAAACATTTAAAGAATTTATCAATTGAAAAGTGAATTTGTAATAGGCGATGTAATATTAAATTCAACTTTGTTGAATTTTAAAGTTTTATTTTATGTTTAAAAATATTGCTAAAATTTTCACATCCCATATTATAGTAAAGTCTTTAGGGTTAGCAAATATTGCATTAGTACTTTTGTTTCTTAGCGTAAAAGATTTTGGGGAATATAGTTATTTATATCTTTTGTTAAATTTAGTAGCAATAATTATTGACCCTTTTTTATCTGCTTATCTTGTAGATTCAAAGGTTTTTGACTACAAGAAATACAATTTTGCTGTTTTTTTTTTAAGTTTAATTCTCATTCCTTTTTTCTTCTTATTGGTGAATTTTTTTTATAAAAATTTACATTTTTATTTGTTTATCTGTTTTAGTGCAACATATTTTATTTCTGCGATATTAAAGTCTTACCTAAATATAAAAGAAAGGTATTATCAATATGGAATAGTAGATATTGTTAGACAGTTAAGCCTTTTTTGTTCAACAGTTTTTTTCTTTTATGTTATAACATCAAATAATTACATAGAATTATTAGAGTTTAATTTTGTTGTTTCACTTGTCGCAATGGTTATTCTCGCTATTTTATTTGTGAAAAAAGAAGAAATTGAGTTTAATCTAAATTTTCAGATTTTAAAGAAATTAACGTTTCAATCTAAATTTTTAATCTTTTATTCCGCTTTAATTCCTTTGTTGTCTTTTATAGATTCTTATTTTGTAGATGCTTTTTTAACTGAAGAGGATTTAGGAATTTATTCTTTTTCGCTTAAAATTTATAATATTTCATTAATGTTAGTAGTGCCAATTTTTACAGTATTAAATATAAAACAGATAGAAATAGCAAAAGAAAACAATTATTTATTATTTGTGCAAAAAAGTTTTAGAAAGGTACTGCTGTTTTCTTCTGTAATATTTTTAGCTACATTGGTATTTAATTGGTTTGTTACAAATTATGTTTATCTTGAGTATAAAAGTTCATTTTGGAATACTAATATTTTAATGTTAGGTTCTTTTATCACCTATGTAACACTTCCTTTTTCTTTTTTAATTGCGTATAGAAAATATAAACACTTGTTTTCTTTAGGATTCTTGGCTATATTATGTAATATAATTATTAATTATTTTTTTATTGAAAAATACGGAATGTTAGTAGCTGCTTTTTCTACTTTTTTATCTCAATTAATAATAAATCTTGGAGCAGCAATTATTTCGTTTCTAGTTTTAAGAAATAATAAAGATGAGAATTAGTCTAAAACAAACATATAGGTTTCTTTTCTTTTTAGGAGTTTTCTTTATTCCTTTTAATTCTTATGTTGGAATTGCTTTTTTAGGAGAATATAGAAAGGATGGAGCAATTGTTTTTTTTTTATTTTCCTTTTTTTCACTATTATTAGATGTATTGTTTAAGGGTAAAATTATTATTCCTCAAAAAAATATTTTCATTCACTTTTTAATTCTTTTTGTTGGATGGTTGTTTGTTTCTACTTTGTTAAATAGTGCAAATGTTTATGATAATTATTTAAAACAAACATCAGGCTTTAATCGATTTATAAGGCAAATGATATCACTATTTATTGCTTTAATTTTATTTATTACTTCGTATAATATTTTTAGTGATTTTAAACTTAAATTAATATTTTTTCAGTTAAGAAAGATTTTTCTATACTCATTAATCTTTGTTGCTGTTTATTCTTTATTTGAGATTTTAATTTTAGTTTTTAACTTTTCATTTTTAAAAGGTGTGTTTTCTCTATTTGATTATTTTCCATTTACAGAAACCCAGTTAGATTATATTTTTAAAAGGATATCTTCAGTTTCTTATGAACCACCATTTTTAGCTATTTATTTAATTACGGTTGGAGCATGGATGTTTAGCTATGTTTTAACAGCTGTTGGTATTAAAAAATTCTTACCAACAATAATTGTCTTTTTGCTTACTTTTTTCTCAGGATCAAGAACTGCACTAATAGTAATATTATTTCAATTTTTTATTTTTATTTTGGTTGCATTTTCTATCAATAAAAAATTTCAAAAAGTTATTCAGCGATTTTTTATTTTATTTAGTACGTTAATTATATTGCTTTTTATTTTTAATGGTAAAAAAGTTGCAGAGGCTATAGAGCTTAAAGTAAGTACCTTAAATTTTCAAAAAAACCTATTCAGCAGTATCTCTAATAGATCAAGATTTGGTATTCAATACACATCCTTATTAATTTTTGCGGAAAACCCTATCGTTGGTGTTGGTTTTGGGCAACAAGCCTATCATGCAAAAGATAAGTATCCAAAATGGGCTACGCACAATAATTATGAGTTTAAGGAGTATTATTTAAATGAAAGTGATAAATCTTTTCCGCCAGGCTTTAATATGTTTACAAGATTATTGGCAGAAACAGGAATCATAGGTTTTTTAATTTTTCTTTCTTTTATTTTTTTAATTTTTTATCAGTGTAAAAAACTAATTACAAGCAGAAAATATATTGAAAAAATTATACCAATTGTATTGTTAGTGTCTTTTATAGGTTTTTTAATAAATTGGTTACAATTTGATAGCTTTAGAGTATTTGGTTTTTGGATTTGTCTAGCCTTGCTAATATTACAAGTACAACAGAAAAAAACAGCAAATGAACAGGAATAATATAATTCTTTTAATTCCGCATTACAAGAATATAGATGGATTATATGCTTCATTGTCATCTATAGATAAGAACGAAAATTTAGATGTACTTATTGTAGATGATGGTAGCAATTTGGATATTGATGAAACTAAAATAAGAGCATCATTTATAGGAAATGGAGTTGTTTTTTTTGAATATTTAAAAGAAAATAGTGGAATAGAAATAGCTTTGAATAAAGGTTTAAATTTTAGTACAAAAAACAAATATAAGTACACTGCCAGATTAGATTGTGGAGATATTTGTGTAAAAGATCGATTTAAAATTCAAGAAACTTATTTAGAATTACATCAAGATATTTCTTTAGTAGGAACAAATGTAGATTTTTTAGACACTAAAGGAAATTTATTGTACACTTTAAATGTGCCAGAAAAAGATAAGCAAATTAGAAAAAAAATGTTTATCAATGCAATGCACATACATCCAACCATAATGTTTAGAAATAGCATGTTAGAAATTACAGGTCTTTATCCTGTTGATTATAAAGCAGCAGAAGATTATGCGTTTTTTTTTAATGTTATAAATAAATGTAAAGTAGCAAATATTAATCAAGTATTAGTGAGATGCGAAATTAATCCGAATGGTATTTCAACACTTCAAAGAAAAAAACAAGCCGAAAATAGAATCAAATTAATACTTAAAAATTTTTATGTAGGTTTTTATCCAATTTATGGTCTTTTTAGGAGTATTCTGCTTTATATTGTGCCACTAAAAATTTTAATTAAATTAAAAAGTGTTTTAAAAAAATGATAGCCAAAAGAATTGATCATATATTTGATATTGTTTTTTCAATATTATTATTTTCATTGTCTTTGTCAATGGCAATTCCTAATATATTGTTATTTGTTCTTTTCTTAGTTTTTCTATTTAAGAAAGATAAAATTATTATCACTACATGGTATTTGAAATTTGTATTTCTTTTTGTTTTTTATATTTTAATAAAAGCGCTCTTTTTTAATGCTTTAGTAGATAATTTTGGGATCTATAAGTATTTAGGAATAGTTTTAGCATTAAGTGTTTTAATGTATAATATTAAAAATATTTCTATAGTTATAAAAGGCTATGTATTTGGTTTGTTTGTTGGGGTAATTGTTTCTTTATTAAAAGTTTTTAATTTTTATTTTGAGTTTAAAACATTGCCATTTGGTAACACTGCAGAGGTACATGAACTTTTATTAATTCATAGGCCTTATTTTGGTTTTATGTGTTTATTATCAATTATTTTAATAGATGTTTTATTGCCTAAAATTAAATTAAAAAACGAAAAGATTGTTTTTATCGTCATTGCGTTTATAATTGCATTTTTTATGTATGTTATAGTTGCAAGATTGTCTTTATTCTTGTTAATTATTTATTTAATCATAAGATTTATAAATTATTTTAAGTTTTCTCTAACAAGGTCTATTGTAGGTTTTTTTGCCATTTTTGTTTTATTAAGTGGTGCGTTTACTTTGAATAAAAATTTAAAAAATAGGTTGCATATAGAAAATAGTTATAGTGAAACCCTAAAAGTAGTAAAGAATCAAGAGCCTAGATTTGTTATTTGGACTTGTTTTTTTGATCAAGTAAAAAATAGTAATTTTAATATGTATTTTGGGTATAATAATCGAAATTCTACCCAAGAAGAACTAAATAATTGTTATAAAGTAAGTATTGATAATGTATCTAAAAGAGATTATTTTATAGAAACACAGTTTAATACGCATAACCAGTTTTTTGATGTTTTTTTAGATGGAGGTATCATTGGTTTAAGTCTCTTTTTGTTACTTTTAATGTCTTTAGCTTATACTTTTAATGAAAGTTTTAATGCAATATTTATACTTTTATCATTTATTTTATTTTTTACCTTCGAAAATTTATTCCATAGACAATTAGGGGTATTTTTATTTGGTATTATTATCCCTTTATTTCACAAAATAGTTTTAAAAAAAAATGAAAAATAGAAAAACAATACTTGTTATCGATTGGCTAGATGTTTATGGTGGTGCTGAAAAAGTGGCAAAGTATTTACATGAAGAATTTAAGTTTGACAAAGTTTATACACTTGTTAATATAATGTCTGAAGATAACTTAAAAAGAATTTTTGGTAATGAAATTGAAGTTGAAACATCGATACTTCAATATTTTGGTAAGTATTTTAGATTTTTATTACCTTTATTTCCTTTCGCACTTAAAAAATTAAAAGTAAAAGAAGAAAATGCACTTATTATAAGTGTTTCTCATTCTGTAGTTAAAGGAATAAGTTTTAAAAAAAGCAGTACACATGTTTCGTATATTGTAGCTAGAAATTTAAAATATGTTTGGGAAGAAAAAGACTTGTATTTTAGAGGAATTAGGAAAATTGCAACTTTTATTATACCCCCGCTAAGAAGGTTTGATATTAGAATGTCTAAAAAACCAACTATTATTTTTGCGGTATCAGATTTTGTTTCAAATTGGTCAACAGAAAAATATAACAGAAAAATAATAACTATTAATCCTCCAGTTAATATTGTTGATTTTGAATATCATGAGGAAAAGGATGATTTTTATGTTTCAGTTGGGCGCTTAGAACCTTATAAAAGATATGATATTTTAATAGATGTATTTAATAATAACGGAAAAAGATTGGTTATTATAGGCAGTGGTACTTTATTTAAAGAGTTAAAGGCTAGGGCAAAAAGTAATATAGAGTTTAAAGGATATTTATTCCCCGAAGAATCTAAAGAATTTTTAAAGAAAGCAAAAGCTTTTGTTTTCTGTGGAAAAGAAGATTTTGGAATTGCACTGTTGGAACCACAAGTTTGTGGAACTCCTGTTATTGCTTTCAGGGCAGGCGGAGCGATAGATACTGTTGTAGAAAATAAAACAGGAGTATTTTTTAATGAGCAAACCACATCTAGTTTAGAAGAAGCAGTTCTTAATTTTGAAAGTATTAAATTTAACCCAAGCTATATTAGGCAACATTCTCTAAAATTTTCAGTAGAAAGTTTTAAAAAATCGTTTAGAAGTGAAATTAATTTATAAAATAAACATTCAGTTTTAATTAGACTATTAATAATCTTATTTGATTATGTTAAAATTAATTTGAATGACTTTAAAAGAGATAAAAAGTCATATTGATTCATGAAAGAGAAACTAGATATATCAGCATCTATAGTGCTATATAATGAAAACTTAGAAGAACTTACAAGCACTATAAATGCTTTTTTAAGTGTGCCATTAAAAAAGAAACTTTACTTAGTTGATAATACTAAAAGTAAACTTTTTCAACATCTTTTTAAGCAGAAAGAAATAGAATATATTGCAATTGGTAAAAATATCGGTTTTGGAGCAGGGCATAATATCGTTATTGACAGAATTAAAAATAACTCTAATTTTCATCTAATATTAAATCCGGATGTTAATTTTGAGAAAACTGTGATTCCAAATTTAATTTTACAATTAAATAAAGATGACAATTTATCAATGATTGCTCCTAAAGTTTTATTTCCCAATGGAGAACATCAATATTCTTGTAGAAGATATCCACTTTTATTAGAATTAATAGTTAGGAGGTTTCCAGTTTTCATGTCATTATTTAATCCTACAATTTCAAGAGGCCAATATAAAGATAGAAATTTAACAAGTGCATTTTTTGCAGAATATCTTACAGGTTGTTTTCAGTTATACAAAACAGCCGATTTTGTCGCATTAGAGGGATTTGATGAACGTTACTTCTTATACATGGAAGATGTAGATATTTGCAGAAAAATAGACCAATTGGGTAAGAAGAAGTTGTATTATCCACAAGAAGTAATTTATCATGTTTTAAAACAAGGCTCTGCAAAAGATTTAAATTTATTTTTACGTCATACTTCATCAGCTATTAAATATTTTTTAAAATGGGGTTTTTAATTTTTATGATTTTCTCTAATTTTTAGAATTATTTTTAAAGATTATTTTTTATTACATTATATAATCATCATATTAGTAGCCTATATATTAGTCACATTTCTTTGCCGCAAAGTGTTATGTTTAATTAATTATAATTTTAGAGTTATTAAAAAAAGGAAAAAATATTAAATTTGAAACATAAAAAATCCATATTAATAAGAGTATTAATAATCTTAATTGATTTATTAGTAATTAATGTAATTGTTTATATATTATTTGATAAGATATATTTAAACTTTACTTTTCTTACTTATATTTCTATTTCTTGGGTAGTAATTTCCCTTTATACAGGCTATTATAAAGTGCACAGATACACACAAGTTAATGTTTTATTATCTCTAATTGTTTCTCAATTCTTTGTTTTTTTACTTGCATACTTAAGTTTTTTTAGTCTTTTTATGGAAGGTGAAAGTATAAAAAACCAGTTTTTATTTTTTGGAATAATTTCATTAATCATTCCTTTTTTGAAATTTTTTATTTATTTTATGAGAAAAAGGTATCGGGCTGAAGGAAATAATCATCGAAATGTTGTTTATTTCGGAGAATTTAATTCAGCAAAAAAACTAGAGAATTTATTTCAACTTAAAAATCATTTTGGTTACAGATATATTGGTTTCTTCTCATCTAAAATTTACGATTCAGAAGATTATTTAGGACATTTAAAATCTGGTTTTAAATATATTGAAGAACATGAAATTGATGAGATGTACTGCGATCCATCAGAGATCAGCCCAAATTTGTTAGTTAAAATCAGAAAATTTGCTGAAGAAAAAGATTTAGAATTAATATTAATGCCAGAGAATAATGCAATTTATCGTAAAGATTTTGTTTTAGAATATTTAGGAACAGTGCCTATATTAAAACCAAAACGACTCCCTTTTGAAAAAATTGAAACGCATATTATAAAAAGAATATTAGATATCATTTGTTCTGCTTTTATTTGCGTATTTATTTTAACTTGGATGTTGCCTATTTTATGGATTGTTATAAGAATAGATTCTAAAGGACCTTTATTTTTTAAACAAAGAAGAGAAGGAATAAACGGAACTCAATTTTTATGTTATAAATTAAGATCTATGAAAGTTAATAACAATGCTGATAAAGTTTCGGCATCAAAAAATGACACCAGAATAACAAAAGTTGGTGCATTTTTAAGAAAATCAAGTTTAGACGAGTTTCCTCAATTTTTTAATGTTTTACTTGGAGATATGAGTATTGTTGGCCCTAGACCTCATATGAATCTTCATACCAAAAAATATATAAATGAAGTTGATAATTATTTACTTAGAAACTCTGTAAAACCTGGTATTACAGGATTAGCTCAAATTAGTGGCTATAGAGGCGAAGTAATTAAAAAATCTGATATAAATAACCGAGTAAGGTTGGATATTTTTTATATCGAAAATTGGTCTTTTTTTTTAGATATTAAAATAATTGCCCAAACTTTTTTCAATGTTTTTATTAAAGAAGATAAAGCATATTAAATGGGGTTTTTAATTAAAACTTAAAATTGACTTTCCTTATAAATTGAGTATCCAAAGAATTTAAAATATATTTGCATCCACAACAACACAACAAACATGAATGTACTTATTTTAGGTTCTGGAGGCAGAGAACATGCTTTTACTTTAAAATTATTAGAAAGCAAGAAAATTAATCAAATTTTTGTAGCTCCAGGTAATGCAGGAACCCATAAAATTGCAACCAACATCGATATAAATATTTCTGATTTTAAAGTGATTAAAAATGCTGTTTTAGAAAACGACATTAAAATGGTTGTTGTTGGGCCAGAAGTACCTTTAGTAGAAGGAGTTCACGATTTTTTCTTAGCGGATGTTGAGTTGAAAAACATTCCTGTAATTGGTCCTAAAAAAGATGGTGCTTTGTTGGAAGGCTCAAAAGATTTCTCAAAACAATTCATGCAAAAACATGGAATTCCTACAGCGAGATATCAATCATTTACAAAAGATAATTTAACAGATGGTTTTGCTTTTTTAGAAACATTAGAACCTCCTTTTGTTTTAAAAGCAGATGGTTTAGCGGCAGGAAAAGGTGTGTTAATTTTGAATTCTTTGGATGAAGCAAAATCCGAATTAAAAGAAATGGTTGCTAATCAGAAATTTGGTGAAGCATCATCTACCGTAGTTATCGAAGAATTTTTAAAAGGAATTGAATTATCTGTTTTTGTGTTAACTGATGGGATAAACTATAAAATCTTACCATCAGCAAAAGATTATAAGAGAATTGGTGAAGGAGATGCTGGTTTAAATACCGGCGGAATGGGTGCAATTTCTCCTGTACCTTTTGCCGATGAAGCTTTTTTACATAAAGTGGAAGAATTGGTTGTAAAACCTACAATAGAAGGTTTACAAAAAGACGGAATTGATTATAGAGGTTTTATTTTTATTGGATTAATGAATGATAACGGAAATCCTTCTGTGGTTGAATACAATGTAAGAATGGGTGATCCAGAAACAGAAGTTGTATTACCAAGAATAGAATCAGATTTATTT
Organism: Polaribacter glomeratus; assembly: GCF_002954665.1. GTDB lineage: Bacteria > Bacteroidota > Bacteroidia > Flavobacteriales > Flavobacteriaceae > Polaribacter > Polaribacter glomeratus. The sequence goes on from NZ_MSCM01000002.1 coordinate 1,196,871, forward strand.
GAGTTGTTTGAAGGTGTAGCGAATCAAACTTTAAATGAAAAATCTTTTGCTGTAAGCGATAAAATAGCAACAACCGTAATGTTGGTTTCTGGTGGATATCCAGAAGCATATCAAAAAAACAAAGAAATTATTGGTCTTGATACTGTTGATGAATCTATCGTTTTTCATGCAGGAACAACTATCAAAGACAATAAAGTAGTAACCAGCGGAGGTAGAGTAATGGCAGTAACTTCTCTTGGAGACTCTATAGAAGAAGCTTTAGCTAAAAGTTATAGAAGCATTCACAAAATTCATTTTGATAAGATGAACTACAGAAAAGATATTGGTTTTGATTTAGTCTAAATTGTAAAATTACCTTGCTTTTTCAAGAGTAAATGAAAACTCTGAACCTTTACCATACGTACTTTTTAGCAAGATTTTTTCGTCGTGCGCTTCTATAATATGTTTAACTATCGAAAGGCCCAATCCAGAACCACCTTGTTCTCGAGACCTACTTTGGTCAACTCTATAAAAGCGTTCGAATAAACGTGGAAGATGTATTTTTTTAATACCTTCTCCGTTATCTATTACCTTCACAATAAATTTTTGATTTGTATAACTTTCTACTCCAATAATAGTTGTGCCGTTAGGTTTTCCGTATTTTATAGAGTTAACAACAAGGTTGATAAGTACTTGTTCTATTTTTTCAACATCAGCTTTTACAAAAACTGGAAACTCATAAACTTTATCAAATTGAAGTGTAATATTTCTTTTTTTAGCCTTCATTTCAAACAAATCAAATACATTCTGAATCAGTTCAAGAAGATTAAATACTTCAAAATTTATATTCAGACCATCGTTTTCTAACTTGGTAATCATATCTAAATCCTTGATAACAGCAACCAATCTTTCTACACCTTTATTGGCTCTGTCTAAATACTTCATACGTATTTGTTTGTCGTTAACTGCGCCTTCTAATAAAGTTAAAATATAGCCTTGCACAGTAAAAAGAGGCGTCTTTAGTTCGTGTGCAACATTGCCTAAAAAATCGCGTCTAAAAGAATCTATTTCTGTTAAGTTTTTTATTTCGAGTCGTTTACCTTCAACAAATTTTTCCATTTTTTTAGAAAGTATTTCAACATCTGTGGTTGCACTTTCTCTTTTAAGATCTTTTACGTTTAAGAATGAAACATCTTCATATATTTTTTTTAGACGTCTATAAATAAAATGTTCCGCTCTGTATTGAATTATAAAAAAAGAAATCAGAAAAAGAAAAATAATAGAAATTATAATTGTAAAAATCCCTAGATGTTTACTGATTAAAAAGTAGGAAATGGCAGCTATTATTACAGAGAGCAATGTTAAATACACTGCCGACCAAAATGCATACGAATATGTTTTTTTTAATTTCAAAGTTTATTAATTAGTCTTCGCCTTCTAAAACAAATTTATACCCAACACCTTTTACTGTTTTAAAATGGTCGTCACCAATTTTTTCACGAAGTTTTCTAATATGTACATCAATTGTTCTGCCACCAACAACAACCTCATTTCCCCAAACAGTATCTAAAATAACTTCTCTTTTAAAAACCTTTCCTGGTTTTGAAGTTAGCAAAGAAAATAGTTCGAATTCTTTTCTTGGAAGCGCAATTTTGTTTCCTGCTTTGTATACAACATATTCATCTCTGTCGATAACAATATCACCAATTTTAAAAGTTTCTTCACTTTCTTCTTCGGTTTTTAACCTGCGTAGTAAAGATTTTACTTTGCTTACTAAAACTTTAGGTTTAATAGGTTTTGTAATATAGTCGTCTGCACCAGCCTCAAAACCTGCAACTTGAGAGTAATCTTCTCCTCTTGCAGTTAAAAAAGATATAATTACGTTTTCTAGTGATTTTATTTTTCTAATTTTTTCACAAGCTTCTATTCCGTCCATTTCGGGCATCATAATATCCAATAAAATTAAATGGGGAATATTCTTTTTAGCAACCTTAATAGCTTGTACCCCGTTTTCGGCAGTAAAAACTTGATAACCTTCATTCTTAAGATTGTACCCAACTATTTCTAGAATGTCTGGTTCATCATCAACTAATAAAATTTTAATGTCGCTTTTATTCATAATCTTTTTGAGTGTTGAATATCAAAAATACAGATAATTCTAATAGAAAGACACGTTCTTAACAATCATTTAATCTAGGCTTTTTTAATTTACTTTTACATAACATTGAGATATTTTAAATAAAAGCTAGTTAGTTTTACTTTGTTAACAATTAATTAATGTACTTATAATCAGAATAAAAAACAAATATTTCCTATATTTACTGCTAATTCTTAAATCAAATCACACATGAAAAAAAATTACATTTTTACTTTATTGATTACACTTTGTTTAACGTCAGTTTCTTTTGGTCAAGAGATGTTGTTAAATGGAGGTTTAGAAAATTGGGATTCAGATACAGCTCCAACTGATTGGACCAAAGTTGAAGAAATAACCAAGGAATCTACAGAAATACATGGTGGTTCATTTTCAGCTAAACATGTTGGCGGAACCAAAGACTTAGGGCAAACTATCACAGGGATAGTCGCTGGTAACAGTTATACTATAACAATTTGGTATAAAGTGGTAGAAAACGATGCAACTGATTCACGTATTTGGTCGTATTGGCAAGATTCCTCTACTGCTTCTGTAACAGATGCTGCCACAGATGGTGCTTTAAGAGGTCCAGATAATGGTTACTTAGATAATAACTCAGGGGCTTGGTCTAAATATGAGGCTACTGTTACTGCGCCAGCAGGAGCAACCCAGTTTTATTTTGAATTAAGAACCTATTCTGGGGCAGTTACTTATTGGGATGATATTTCTTTTGTAAATAATACTGTAGCTTCAGTAAAAGATAATGCAATAGAAGGTTTCACAACATATCCAAACCCAATTACAAACAATACATTTACAATTACTAGCAAGAGTTCTAGTAAAAAAACAATTACTATTTATAATGTTTTAGGTAAAAAAGTATTGTCTTCAAGTTTTTCTGGAGTAAAATCGAATGTAGATGTTTCTGCAATTTCATCTGGAATTTACATTTTAAAAGTAACTGAAGATGGCAAAACAGCAACTAAAAAATTAGTTATTAGATAAAATTTTAAGAACTATAAAGGTTCTTGTTTTAAAAGCTCCAAATTTATGTTTGGAGCTTTTTTTATTTTTGTATCTTTAGCTTGAAAAAGAAAAACTTGTTGCTATGAATCTTACCAATAACTTAAATGACATCCTTTTTTTAGACATAGAAACTGTTCCTCAAGAAGAGAACTGGAGTTTGCTTTCTAAAACAACTCAAGAACTTTTTGAGAAGAAAACGCAGTACCAGCGAAAAGAAGAAACTACTCCAGAACAGTTTTATGAACGCGCAGGCATTTGGGCTGAGTTCGGGAAAATAATCTGTATTTCTGTGGGTTATTTTGTAGATGTAAAAGAAATAAAACAATTAAGAATTACCTCTTTTTTTGGTGATAATGAGAACCAACTGTTAATTGATTTTAAAGCATTATTAAATAAACATTTTGCAAAAACAGCAAATGTATTATGCGCTCATAATGGTAAGGAATTCGATTTTCCTTTTATTGCTAGAAGAATGATTGTGCATCAAATAGAATTGCCTAGCAAACTAAATTTGTTTGGTAAAAAACCATGGGAAATTCCGCATTTAGACACGCTTGAACTATGGAAATTTGGCGACTACAAACACTATACATCACTAAAGTTACTAACGTCTATTTTAGGGATTCCTTCGCCAAAAGATGATATTGAAGGTAGTGAAGTTGCAGGCGTTTATTACAAAGAAAAAAATATTGATAGAATTGTTACCTATTGCGAAAAAGACACCATTGCTGTTGCGCAAATTTTATTGCGTTTTAATAATGAAGCTTTACTAAAAGACGAAAATATTATTCGAGTTTAGTCTTTATTAGTTCGAATTTCACAGAAAAAAATCACTGAGATTCGCAAAGATTTTAATTTTATTATTTGCTCTGAGAATCTCTGTGTAATAATTTTAATCTTCCTGTTTCATAGAAAGCTCAAACCAGCGCTCTTCTTTTTGTTCAATTGTAGTGATAATTTCTTGTAACTCTTCCGATTTTTTTGAAATGTTATCAGCAGCAATTTCTACATTTAAAAACTGATTTTCAATCGTAGCTTTCCTTTTCTGAAGTCTTTCAATTTCTACTTCTAAAGCACCAAACTCTCTTTTTTCATTAAAAGTTAAGGTATTTTTGGTTACTTTTTTCTCCGTTTTTTCAACTACTATTTCTACTGGTTTTTCATCAATAGTTTCATCAGAATCAGAACTATCATAGGCTCTAAAATCAGAATAATTTCCAGGAAAATTCTCTACAATTCCTTCTCCTCTAAAAACGAATAAAGCATCTACAATTTTATCCATAAAGTATCTGTCATGCGATACTACCAATAAGTTTCCAGGATAATCTAGTAAGAAATTTTCTAACACATTTAGGGTTACAACATCTAAATCGTTTGTTGGCTCATCTAAAATTAAAAAGTTAGGATTCTGGATTAAAACGGCACATAAATACAAACGTTTTTGTTCTCCACCAGAAAGTTTTTCAACAAAATCGTATTGTTTCTTTTTATCAAACAAAAAGCGTTCTAAAAGTTGCGAAGCAGAAATTTTTCTTCCTTTTGTTAAAGGGATAAATTCACCAAACTCTTTAACAACTTCAATTACTTTTTGACCTTCTTTAATGTTGATTCCAGATTGTGTGTAATATCCAAATTTAACAGTTTCTCCAACTACAACTTTACCGCCATCAACTTCATTTTGTTGTGTAATAATATTTAAGAAAGACGATTTACCCGTTCCGTTTTTACCAATAATTCCGATGCGTTCTCCCCGTTTAAAGATATAGTCAAAGCCGTCTAAAATCTTTTTGTCGCCATAAGATTTAAACAATTTATGAAGCTCTAAAACTTTGCTTCCTAAACGTTCCATATTTATCTCTAACTGAACTTTATGGTCTAATCTTCGCTGACTTGCTTTTTCTTTTATCTGATAAAAATCATCAATTCTAGATTTCGATTTTGTAGTTCTTGCTTTTGGCTGTCTACGCATCCAATCTAATTCCTTTTTAAAAAGGTTTTTTGCTTTGTCTGTAGTAACTTGCTCTAACTGAATTCTTTCTTCTCTTTTTTCTAAATAATACGAATAATTACCTTTGTATTTGTAGATTTTACCTTCATCCAATTCTAAAATCTCATTACAAACACGTTCTAAAAAATAACGGTCGTGCGTAACCATAAAAAGGGTTATTTTCTCCTTTGCAAAAAAGGATTCTAGCCACTCAATCATTTCTAAATCTAAGTGATTTGTAGGCTCATCCAAAATTAAAAAATCGGGTTTGCTAATTAAAACGATTGCTAAAGACAAACGTTTTTTTTGTCCTCCAGAAAGTGTAGAAATTTTTAGTGATAAATCATCTAACTTTAATTTAGATAAAATTTGCGTGTATTGTGTTTCAAAATCCCACGCATTGTATTGTTCCATCAACTCAAAAGCATTTTGATATGCTTCTGTATCATCAAGGTTTTTTAATGCTTTTTCGTATTTATTGATAACAGAAAGGATAATATTATCCGTAGCAAAAATAGTTTCTTCGATGGTTAAATCTGGATTTAAAACATCGTTTTGCGCTAAATAAGCAATAGAAACATCTTTTCTAGTTACAATTTGTCCGGAGTCGGGGACATCCAAACCTGCAATAATATTAAGGATTGATGTTTTCCCTGTTCCGTTTTTAGCAACAAAGGCAACTTTTTGGTCTTTATTTATTCCAAAAGAAATGTCTTGAAATAAAACGCGTTCACCATAAGATTTAGAAATGTTTTCTACCGAAAGATAATTCACAAGTAATATTTTTTGCAAAGAAACAAAATCAACCGCTAATTTTAAGGATTTAAAAAAATCATTTTTTAAACAGTTATCACACAACAAAAAAGCCCTGTTTTTGTCATCAAACTATTTTTAGAATCTCTTAATTAATACTATCTTGCGGGTACTTAATTGAAAAAAATAGTATATGAAAATTATAGTGCCAATGGCAGGAATTGGATCTCGTTTAAGACCACACACCCTTACGGTACCAAAGCCTTTAACAGTTATTGCAGGCAAACCAATTGTACAGCGTTTGGTAGAAGATATTGCTTCTGTGATTGATGAAAAGATTGATGAAATTGCTTTTGTAATTGGTTCAGTTGCAAAAGGTTTTCCAACTGATACTGAAGAAAAATTATTAAAAATAGCAAAAGAATTAGGTGCAAAAGGTTCTGTTTACATACAAGATGAAGCTTTAGGAACGGCACATGCAATTTATATGGCCAAAGAATCTCTAAGCGGACCTTGTGTTGTTGCCTATGCGGATACTTTATTTAAAGCAGATTTTACGTTGGATGTAAATGCTGATGGCGCAATTTGGGTAAGTAAGGTTGATAATCCTAGCGCATTTGGTGTTGTAAAGGTACAAGACGGTTTTATTACCGATTTTATAGAAAAGCCCAAAGATTTTGTTTCTGATCTAGCGATTATCGGAATTTATTATTTTAAAAGTGGTGAAAAACTATTAGAAGAAATTCAATATTTGATCGATAATGATTTAAAAGAAAATAATGAATATCAATTAACCAATGTTTTAGAATCTTTAAAACAACAAGGAGCAAAATTTATTCCAGGAACGGTTAGTGCTTGGATGGATTGTGGTAAGAAAGACCCAACGGTAGACACAAATAAACAAACTTTAGGTTTTGAATATGCTGCAGGTAAAAATTTGGTTTCTTCGGATGTCGTTTTAAATAACTCACAAATAATTCAACCTTGTTATGTTGGTAAAAATGTGGTGTTAACAGATACTAAAATTGGCCCATACGTTTCTATTGGTGAAAATAGTGTTGTAACGAATTCTACTATTGTAAACTCTCTAATACAAACTAATGTAACAATTTCAAACGCAAACTTAAACAATGCTATGATAGGTAATTATGCAACATATAATGCAAAATACTCTTCGGTAAGCATTGGCGATTATACAGAATTAACATAAGTGATACAAAGAGAAAAGAACATAGAATATAAAAAAGAGAGGCAGTTTAACTATTTTAAATTGGCTCTTTTTTCGTTTTTTGTTTTTCTTTTTTCAATGGATAGTGTAGCGCAAGATAGCATTCCAGATAAAGTAGACACAACCGAAGAAACTGAGTTAAAGTTTCAGCAATTCTTTTTTAGAGCCTTGTCAGAAAAATCGATTGGAAACTATCAAAAAGCAATTGAAAATTTAGAAAGCTGCAATCAAATTTTATCAAACGATATTGCTGTCTTTTTTGAGTTTTCTAAAAATTACTTATTTTTAAATAACACCTTATTAGCTAAAGAATATATAGAAAGAGCTTTAGTGAAAGAGCCGATGAATACTTGGATGTTAACTCATTTGGTGCAGATTTATATAAAGGATAACAAATACGCAGAAGCCATTAAAGCGCAACAAAAGATAGTTGTCATCAATCCTAAAGAAAGAGAATTTCTAGCAAGATTGTATGTTTTTAATGGTCAAATTAAAGAAGCAATTTCTTTAATGGATATATTAGAAAAAGAGAATGTTTTATCATCCTATTTAAAAAAGCTAAGAGCTAATTTAGAAAGTAGAAAAGAGTATTCGATTAAAAAACTTCCAGTTAGTATCGATCTTGAAGAAGAGGCAGATGAAAAGGAAGGAGACCTGGTTAAAGAAATGGAGTCAAAAGATTTAGATAGTTTAATTAATCAGTTTAAAACTGATAAATCATATAAAATATTAGTAGAAATTTTAAAACAATCTAACGGAAACCAAGTTGATTTATTAAAATTTAGTAAAGAAGGAATTGCCCTTTTTCCTGCACAAGCGTCTGTATATCTTGTAAACGGAAAAGCTTTAAATGATACCAAAAATTATAAAAACGCGTTATCAATATTACAAAGTGGTATTGATTTTGTTATAGAAGATAAAATGGAAGCAGCTTTTTATTTAGAAATAGCAAGAGCCTATAAAGGTTTAGGGAATGATAAAGAAGAAATGAAATACCTGCAAAAAGCTAAAAATCTCAAAAAATAAAAAATGAAGTTTTTAAAATATATTTTACTAATTACCCTTGTTTTAACCTCTTGCAAAACAAAAAAAAATATGATTGATGCCAATGCAATTGCAAAAGAGATTTCTGCAAAAAAAGTAGCAAAAAAACATATTGCAGCTAATTTTGATAAAAAAACGTTGGATGCCAAATTAAAAGTAAATTTTAATAATGGTAAAATTGATCAAAGTTTTTCTGTTAATTTAATGATTGAAAAAGACAAGGTAATTTGGTTAAAAGGTACTAAATTTATTACTGTTTTTAAAGCGAAAATTACACCAACAACTGTAAGTTACTATTCGCCTTTTGCTAAAAATTATTTTGAAGGAGATTTCTCGATGATTAAACAGCTATTGGGTGTAGAAATTAACTTTGAGCAATTACAAAATCTATTTTTAGGACAATCATTACTTAATGTAAAAGAGCAAGATCAAGAATTACAAATTGTAAATAATAGGTATATTTTATCACCAGAAAAACAAGCAGAATTGTTTCATATTTTCTTTACAATTAATCCGTCGCATTTTAAATTAGACGAACAAACTATCGTTAATGTTGATAAAGATTTACGATTAGATGTAAAATATCCTTCATATAATTTAATAGAAAATGTTATTTTTCCATCCGAAGTAAATATCAAAGCAAAAACAGTAGATTCATTTACAGAGATTGATATTATTTATAAATCGGTTGAATTTAATACCAATTTAAAAATGAGTTATGATATTCCTAATAATTACAAACGTTTAGAATTTTAATGAATACTCGTACTTTTTATTTCGTTTTTTTATCAGTTTTTATGATGAATAGTATTGTTTTTAGTCAAACTAGAAACGAGTTAGAAAATCAGCGCATAAAATATAAAACAGTTATTGCACAACTAAATACAATGCTTTTTAATGAAAAGAAAAAAGAAAAAAATGCCTTAGAAGATTTAAGAGATATCAATCTAAAAATTGATGCTAGAAATAAACTTATTGCAACTATTAATTTAGAAGCAAAACTTCTGTCTAGAGAGATTGTAGCAACCCAAAAAAAAATAAATAAACTAAATAAAAAACTTACAGATTTAAAGGCCGATTATGGCGATATGATTTTTAAATCTTACAAAAGTAAATCGCAACAAAGTAGAACGATGTTTTTGCTGTCTTCGCAAAACTTTTATCAAGCTTACAAACGGTTAGAATATATGAAACAATATACTTCTTTTAGAAAAAAACAAGGAGAAGAAATTATTGTTCAAACAACGATTATAAAAGGATTAAAAGATTCTTTATTGGTTCAGAAAAAAGTAAAAGATACTTTAATTTTATCGGAAACAAACGAGAAGGAAGAAATTGAAAAAGATAAAGGCAAGCAAGAAATACTAATTACAGAGATTAAAAGAAAAGAAGGAAAGTATAAAAAAGAATTGCAAAATAACATAAAAGAAGACAAAAGAGTTGCTGCAAAAATTGATAAAATTATAAAGGAAGAAATTGATAGAGCAAATAGATTGGCGCTAGCAAATGCTAAAAAGAATAATGTAGCTGTGCCCATTTCAACTTCCGAAAACGAGTTTATTTTAACGCCAGAAGCAAAAGCTTTAGCAGCCGAATTTGAGCAAAATAAAGGCAGGTTACCTTGGCCAGTTAGAGAGGGTTTAGTGGTTAGGAAGTTTGGAGAACAACCACATCCAACTTTTCCAGGAATATCTATAAACGGTACAGGTTTGCACATTGTTACAAGCAAAGGCAGTAATGCTGAAGCTATTTTTAGTGGCGAGGTTTTAAATATTCTGTTAGGCTCTGGAGGTACTAAAAATGTATTGATAAGACACGGTAATTATATTACATCTTATAATAATCTAGAAAACACATTTGTTAAAAAAGGAGATAGAATTGTAACGGGTCAAAATATAGGTAAAATATTTACAGACAAAGTAACGGAGAAAACAACCTTAGTTTTTGTGCTTTTTAAGAATACAACACGTTTAAATCCTGCTGCTTGGATGTTATCTCGTTAACTGTTTTTTGCTTGTTTTTGATACTATTTTGTAAAGAGTTTAGGCTTTTAAAGATCTAAATATTTTCAAGGTTATTCTTCTTGCTGATAGTATTTGATGTTTTTTTGAAGAATTATAGAATTAGGAACTGTAATAAATTCATTTTTAGCAGTTTTTAGTGTGATAAAAAAAGCACCAATGTCTCTAATTTCGCCACTAATATTATAGTCTTTTTCTAGAATTGTAATTCTGTCACCAATTTTTACAGGATAGTTTACAAATAAAATAAGACCCGCCGTAATGTTTGATAAAATTGACCATTGCGCAAAAAAAGCAATTCCTAGTATGGTTAAAAATGATGAAATGTAAATTAGTAATTGTTTTTCATCAACTCCCCAAATAAAAGCAGTAATCACAATTAAAGTTATGTAAATAAGTATGGTAATTATTTTATTAGTTAAGATAATTCTGGCTTTTTGAAAACCAAATTTTAATTGAATTTTACCAAGCGATTTTGTAATTAATAAGCGCAGTATAAAAGCTAGAATAAAAACAATAAGAGATTCTATAATTTTATATTGATTTAAAAATTCCATTCTTTTTATTATTAGTTAAACAAAGCCTTTAAAGCAGTTGCTTCGTTAGGTTTTAGTTTGCCGGCTAAAATTAAGCTTAATTGTTTACGTCTTAAAGCACCTTCAAAACGTTCTATCTCTAGAGCTGTTTCTGGGTTAATTTGAGGTATTAAAACTGGTTTACCAGTCTCATCGACAGCAACAAAAGTATAAATACCTTCATTTACTTTTGTTCTTTGGCCAGATTGTCTGTCTTCTATCCAAACATCCACATAAATTTCCATTGATGATTTAAACGCTCTAGAAACTTTAGCCTCTATGGTTAATACGCTACCAACAGGCACAGATTTGTTAAAAGCAACATGGTTTACAGAAGCGGTAACTACAATTCTATTAGAATGACGTCTAGCTGCAATACTGCAAGCTCTGTCCATTCTTGCCAATAATTCTCCTCCAAAAAGATTGTCTAAATAATTTGTGTCTCCGGGTAAAACTAAATCAGTTAGAATTGTTAACGATTCTTCAGGTGTTTTTGCTTCCATTTAAAAATTTCTGCAAAGATAGGGATAGCCCTTAAATAATACTTACTATTTTGTCAATAACCAAGCGTCTGCAGAAACAGTTTTTTGTATTTTGTACAAACTATTAATTGCTTCATTTCTATCCGTAAAACTATCAAAAGAAACCTCTGTTAATCCCCATTTATTAACGCCAATAATTTTAGCATTATAGCCTAGTTCTTTTAATTGATTTACTTTTTTCTCTGCATTTTTCGCAACCTGGAAAGCGCCTGCTACAATATGAAAAGGTTTAACAATTTCTATTTCTTTTACAACATTTAATTCTATAGTTGGTAAAGGGTTTGCAATTACAAAAGTTGCAGATTGTATTTTTTTCTCAATTACATTTTCTTGATTTGCTAAAATAGTTTGTTGTTTGTTATGTTGATAAATATTGTTACCAACAAAGCTTAGTGTTAACAAAATAGCAGCAGTGGCAGCATATTTTATAAACGCAGGAATCTCTTTTTTAGCAGTTGTGTGTATAACAGGAATTAAAGGTTTTACTTGTTCTTGATATCTTTTTAGAGATGCAGACTCAATAGCCGATAACCCAAAAGAAGCTGTTAAGTAATTAACGGTTTTATTAGGTTCAAAAATAATTTGGTCTCTTTCATTTAGTGTTAAAACACCAACAGAACCAATTTGTAAAGGTGTGGTTTGTAATTTATTTTTCCATTCAATAACTGCTAAATCTATAGCTTTAGAAGCTTTTTCAAAAGAAATGTTTTCTGATGTAGCAATATAATTAGCCAATAAACCATCATTCTCTTTAAGATGACTATTAAAAGTTATCTGTTTTTTTGGTGGATATATTGTATGAGAATCCTCATCTATTTTTGCGCCAATTTTATTGGTAACAAAACCCCCAAAATTTGGAATAATAATACAATTGTATCTATATAATAAGTCGTTGATGTAGTTGGCTAAATTCATATCTACAAATATAGATTTTTTGGTGTTTTGTAAAACGGATTCTCGTAAATTTTATCAACAATTATTTTATATATTGGTACTCAAATTGTTAAATATTGAAAGAAGAAAAATTACTTGCAATTCTAAGATTGCAAAAAAGTAGAGCTATTGGTGATGTTTTAGCTAAAAAACTTATCGTTAAAGTAGGCGATGTTGAACAAATATTTAAGGAAAAATCAACTAGTTTACTAAATATTAACGGTATAGGTAGCCATACAATAGCGCATTTATTTGATAAGAAAAACATAGAACTTGCAGAACAAGAGCTTGCTTACATCCAAAACAATAAAATTGCCTATTCTTATTTTTTAGAGGATGCGTATCCTAAAAACCTGCTAAATTGTATTGATAGTCCAATATTGTTATTCAAAGATGGAAATATCAATTTAAATAACAATAAAATTATTTCGATAGTTGGTACTAGAAATATGAGTTCTTACGGGCGTGATTTTTGCAATAAATTAATAGAAGATCTTGCAGAATTTAATCCTATAATTGTTAGCGGTTTTGCATATGGTGTTGATATTTGTGCACATAAAGCGGCAGTAAAACATAAGTTGCAAACTATTGCAGTTTTGGCGCACGGCTTTGAACAAATTTATCCAAAAGTGCATAAAAAATATATTAACGAAGTAAATGAAAATGGCGGTTTTTTAACCGAGTTTTGGCACGAAGAAGACCCTTTAAGAGAAAATTTTTTAAAAAGAAACCGCATTGTTGCGGGTATTTCTAAAGCAACAATTGTAATAGAAAGTGCAGAAAAAGGAGGCTCTTTAGTTACCGCAGATATCGCTAACTCATACAATAGAGATGTTTTTGCGCTGCCAGGTAGAGTAACTGACGTGTATAGCAAAGGCTGTAATAATTTAATCAAAAGCAACCAAGCACATTTACTAACATCATCAAAAGATATTATAAAAATGCTCAATTGGGATTTATCAGAAAAACCTAAAAAAGCAATTCAGAAACAATTATTTATCGAGTTAAATGCAGGTGAACAAATTATTTATGACTACCTCTTAAAAGAAGGGAAACAATTATTAGATGTTATTGCTATAGATTGTAATATTCCGCTGTTTCAGTTGTCATCAACTTTATTACAAATGGAGTTAAAAGGAATTATAAATCCTTTACCAGGTAAAATGTTCGAAATAATCTAAACAGATTCATTACTTTTGATAAAATTCAATAAAGAAAATGGCAGTAGATAAAAAATTGATGTCCAAGAAAAAGCCCACATTTCCAGTAAATGAGATGCTTCATGATTATTTAGAGAAATACAATAGAAATATTAAAAGCTCTCTTTATTATGATGATTTATTGCGTTTTCAAGGCTCAGTTACTGTCTATGACAAGAATGACGAAGACACACTTTGGGTACGAACCTATTATTCTCAATACGATAGAGAAGAAATTGACCGAAGTTTAAAAGAAATTTATGCAAGACTCCATTCCGATGGTAATGTTGAGAGCATTCCGTTTTTAAACGTAGATGCAATTGACTACTGTACATTCGGTAATTCAAAACCATTTAGAATAAAAATTAGAAATATATTAAATGATAATTTTACATATTTCTATGTAAAAAAAGCAGATGCATCGCGTATTTACGGTTTAGAATTAGAGCATATTTTATCGCCGCACAACATGAACTTTTTAGTGTATAAAGACACCCTAATAGAAGAACATATTGCAGGGATTCCTGGCGACGATTTTATTAGAGATATTTTACCAAAATGTACAGAACTAGAAAAAGCTCAAATTGCCAAAGAGTTTGTAAAATTTAAAGAACGTTGTCTAATACGTTTGCTGGGCGATATGCGTTCTTACAATTATGTAATTACACCAACGCACGATTTTGACCATATTATTTATAAAATTAGAGCCATAGATTTCGATCAGCAATCTTTTGAAGGAAACTTAAAAGTTTACAACTTACAGTTTATGAAAGAGAACTTTAAGATGATAGAAATGGTGGGTAAAAAATTACAAAACGATTCTATTAGACAGTATAAAATAGAAGAACGCTCTTTTATGGCAAAAAGAATGTTAACCGCACCAAGAAGAACTACCCGTTTAATAAAATGTATGAAAGCAGACACCATTTCTTTTCCAGAAAATGTGGCGCTTCTAAAAAAACAACTTGTAAAATATGTTGGTGATGTTAAGTTTAAAGACTGCCAAAATATGGGCGAAATTCTAGAAACTATTTTAGCTTTTGTTAAACGTAATTATTTAAATATCAGTAATAAAGATTTGTTTTAGTGGCTAATTTTTTTATTACAGAATCAGAAATTGTAATTTTAAAACAATTATTTTTTGAAGCTATTTCCTGCTTTTTACTATATCTTTTTTATGAAAAATAAAAAAGGATGCCGTTTCAATCAGGGCTATACTTGTTTGCCAGCTTATAGTTATTTCTAAAATAAATATTTTTTTAATGCTTTTGATAGTACATTTTTTGTCCTTCAATAAAATTTCGAAAAGAATTTAAATTTACTTTTTACTTCGAATACTCTCAATAACAACAGTCAACAAAATTAAAGAACCACCAATATACGTGTTAAAACTAGGTATTTCATTTACAAAAAAGTAAGCCATTACAATTCCGAATATTGGCTGAATGCTTCCTATAATACTTGCGGTTGTCACAGAAAAATGTTTTAAAGAATTTACCATCATAGTGTGGCCAATTGCAGTAGTTAACAGTGCAACTAATACTAAAAGAGGCAACTGACTTTCAAAATTCGAGAAATCGCTAAAAAATAAAACCGGAATTAATAACACAGAAACAATGATCATTTGATACAACATTAACATGCTGCCGTTGTAATTTTTTACATGTTTTTTTATCGTAAGATTTCTAAAAGAATAACAAAAAGCAGATAAAATCCCGAATAAAATTCCTTTTAACTGGTCGTTTTCTAAAGATAAATCGGGCACAAGAATGTACACACCAATTAAGACCAAGGCAGCAAGAAAAACATGAATCGGGTTTAACTTTTGCTTTGAGAAAAAAGGTTCTAGTAGCGCTGTAATTACAGGGAAAGTAAATAAAGAAAGCATTCCTAAAGCCACGTTCGATAATTTTAAAGCAATAAAATAAGTAATCCAATGTGCGCCCATAAAAAAGCTGCTGATTACAAATGAGTAAAAATCTTTTTTAGATTTTATTTTTAAATCGACCTTTTTAATTTTGCAAAAAATATAAATAAAAACAGTTGCAAAACTTGCTCTACACAAAATTATAACTTCTGCGGGCAATGCAATGTATTTTCCTAAAACGCCAGATGTACTTATAAAAAGTGTTGCTAAAAGTAAAAGGGATAAATTTTTATTATGTGAGTTCTCCATTAAATTTTATTTCTTTTTTTTCGTACAAGAAAAGCAATAATCATGTAAATAAATCCAGGAATTCCAATCCAAACAATTTCACTGCGAATAACTTGAACACCTCGTTCACTAAAAAACCGTAAAATACCAATTGGTGAAACTTTTATAGGTGTAAAAGGGAAAAAATAACGAGTATTGTCAAAGGGAGAAAAAAAGGCTACTCCATATCCACCATTTGTTAAAGCGTCTAAAACTGAGTGTGAAGCTACACTTAAAAAGAAAAATAATAGTAAGAAAAACCCTTTTTTACTAAAAAATTGTTTTCTATAAAAAATAGCGGTCACTAAAATACTAAACAATAATGCAAAAAGAAACGAATGAGAAAAGCCTCGATGTCCCCAAAAACTATTGTAAGGAATGCCAAACTGAAACCCAATAACATCTGCATCCGGTATTATTGCACAAACAATTGCAATTAAAATTAATTTCCAAGTTCGCTGGTTTCTAGAAAAACTTTTTCCTAAAGCCATAGCGATAAATGCATGCCCAAATAATGAAGCCATTTTATATTTTTTTCAATATTGATAAAGCTATTTTTACAGTATCAATCTTAATAAAAGTAATTAATAAACGCAATCCGTTTTTAGTTTCTTTCTCTTTCATTACGCAGCTTTTACCATTTTGCTGCACATATTTTAACATTCTTGAAAATGCTTCTGTATGGTAAAATTCACTTTGTTGATTGGCAACAAAATAACCCATCATTCTTTTTTGTTTTAGAATAACTTTCTCTAAACCAAGTTCTTTTGCCAACCATTTTATTCTAACGGAATCTAATAAATCTTCAACCTGTTTAGGGATTTTCCCAAATCGATCTATAATTTCAGTCTCAAAAACTAGTAATTCTTCTTCTGTTTCTAAATTGGATAATTTGCTGTACAAACTCAATCTTTCTGTAATTGAATTCACATAATTATCAGGAAATAAGATTTCGAAATCAGTATCGATAGTTACCTCTTTTACGTATTCTTTTGGTTTTAAAGTATCTGTTGGGTACAGCTCTTTAAACTCATTTTCTTTTAGTTCTTCAATAGCTTCTTGCAATATTTTTTGATACGTATCAAACCCAATGTCATTTATAAAGCCACTTTGTTCGCCCCCTAATAAATCTCCTGCACCACGAATTTCTAAATCCTTCATGGCAATGTTTATTCCGCTTCCTAAATCAGAAAATAGAACCAATGCTTCGATACGTTTTCTTGCATCATCCGTCATCATATGAAAAGCCGGAGTTATAAAATAACAGAACGCCTTCTTGTTAGAACGACCAACTCTACCACGCATTTGGTGTAAATCAGACAATCCAAAATTATTCGCATTGTTTATGAAAATGGTGTTTGCATTTGGTACATCCAAACCGCTTTCTACGATTGTTGTAGAAACCAAAACATCAAATTCATTATTCATAAAACCAAGCATTAAACCCTCTAGTTTTTTGCCTTCCATTTGTCCGTGCCCAATACCAACTTTTGCGGAAGGGACTAGTCGCTGAATTAAACCAGCAACTTCCTTTATGTTTTCTATTCTGTTGTGAATAAAGAAAACCTGTCCGCCTCTAGAAATTTCATAAGAAATAGCATCACGAATTGTTTCTTCAGAAAAACGAATTACATTACTTTCTATTGGATGTCTGTTTGGTGGCGGCGTTTTTATAACGGATAAGTCTCTTGCAGCCATTAAACTAAATTGTAACGTTCTAGGAATCGGAGTTGCTGTTAACGTTAATGTATCAACATTTTCTTTTAATGTTTTTAATTTATCTTTTACAGCAACACCAAATTTTTGCTCTTCGTCAATGATTAACAATCCTAAATCTTTAAACTGTAATTTTTTATTGGTAAGTTGATGTGTCCCAATAATAATATCTACACTTCCGTCATTTACACCATTAATTGCCTCCGATTTTTGTTTTGCAGTTCTAAAACGGTTTAAATAATCAATTTTGATTGGAAAATCTTTTAAACGTTCTGTAAATGTTTTATAATGTTGAAAGGCTAAAATTGTTGTAGGCACTAAAATTGCTACTTGTTTACCATTATCAACAGCCTTAAAAGCAGCTCTTACGGCAACTTCTGTTTTACCAAAACCAACATCGCCACAAACCAATCGATCCATAGGTTGTTCTTTTTCCATATCATTTTTCACATCCTGCGTAGCGGTAAATTGATCTGGGGTATCTTCATACATGAAACTACCTTCTAGTTCGTGCTGAATATGAGTATCTGGACCAAAAGCAAACCCTTTTTCAAGTTTTCGTTTGGCGTATAACTGAATTAAATTAAACGCAATATGCTTGACTCTCGCTTTTGTTTTTTGTTTAATTTTTTTCCAAGCACCAGAACCTAATTTGTATATTTTAGGCGCTTTACCATCTTTTCCATTAAATTTAGAAATTTTGTGAAGCGAATGAATACTTACATATAAAATGTCTCTTTCGCCATAAACCAACTTAATGGCTTCTTGCTTTTTGCCTTGCACATCAATTTTTTGTAAACCACCGAATTTTCCAATTCCGTGATCCATGTGTGTAACATAATCGCCAATTTCAAGTTTGTTTAATTCTTGTAAAGTGATGGCTTGCTTTTTTGCGTAGCCATTTTTTAATCGGAATTTATGATAGCGTTCAAAGATCTCATGATCTGTGTAACAAACTAATTTTTGCTCAATATCTACAAAACCTTGGTATAAAGGAAAAACGAGTGTTTCGTAATGAACTTCTTGTTCTGCGTCATCAAAAATATCATGAAAACGTTTTGCTTGTTGATCGTTTGCGCAGAAAATATAATTGGTAAAACCTGCTTTGTGATGCTCATTTAAATCATCAATCAATAAATTAAATTGTTTGCTAAATGGCGGTTGAGGTTTTGTTTTAAAAGCAATTTCTAATTTTTCATCAGATTTAGATCCTTCAAAATTTACCAAAGAAAAATGCTGTAATTGATTTTTGATGAAATTACCATCACAAAATAATTCTTCTGGTTTTGCGTGTTTAATTTCTTTGGATATTTCTGCAAAAGCTTCTTCTGCTTTTGTGTAAAATTTATCTAGTTTTCCGGAGATTAAATCGATGTTTTTTGCAAAAATAACAGTTTCTGATGAGATGTATTTTAGAAAACTTTCTCTGCTTTCTTGTAAAGTTTTATTCTCTACATTTGGCATGATAGAGATTTTTTTGAGTTTCTCTTTAGACAGTTGTGTTTCTACATCAAAAGTTCTAATACTATCTATTTCATCGCCAAAAAATTCTACTCTGTAAGGTTCGTCATTAGAAAAAGAAAATACATCAATAATTCCTCCTCTTACAGAGAAATCGCCGGGTTCTGTTACAAAATCTACACGCGTAAATTTGTATTCGAACAAAATTTCGTTTACAAAATCAAGCGATAAATTCTCGCCAACAGCAACTTTTAAAGTATTTTTTTCAAGTTCTTTTTTGGTAACTACTTTTTCAAATAATGCAGTAGGATAGGTAACAATGATGGCAGGTTTTTTACGGGAATTAATTCTGTTTAAAACTTCTGAACGTAAAAGAACGTTTGCATTGTCTGTTTCTTCTATTTGATAAGGTCTTCTGTAAGATCCTGGGTAAAAAAGCACATTTTTTTCTCCCAATAATTGTTCTAAATCATTTAAATAATAGGCAGCTTCTTCTTTATCATTAAATATTAAAAGATAAGGTTTTTCTGATTTTTTAAAAGCTTCAGAAATTACAAAAGACAATGAAGACCCAACCAAATTCGTTATTTGAAAATGGTTTCTGTCTTGTTGAAGTGCTTTAATTAACTGCGAAACATTCGCAGATTTTTGGTATTTATTTACAATGTTCTGGGTACTCAACGTAAAATATTTTATGCAAATGTACTATGTAATTGCATAAAAAGCCAAATTGAACTTTATTTTATTAAAGAATACAATATATTTGTTTGTTAGGAAGTTATCTCATTAACAAAACCCCATAAAAATGAAATTAAAATTTTCACTGGTTTTTTTGCTTTTTTTTGTGTCTACTTTGGTTACGAAAGCACAAAACGATACAAATAAATGGACTTTTGGAGTAAGTGCAGCTTCTGCTTTGTATTTTGAGCAAGATAAAAAAGCAATCGGTGGTGCCTTTATAAATCAAACGCCAAGACTTACTATCTCTAGATATCTTTTTAATAATTTAACGATGGTTGGCTCTTATGCTACTTCCGCTTTAGATACTCAAAAATATACCACATTAGATGGTTCTTTGCGATACGATTTTGGCGCTTCTTACGACAATGTTGTGCCTTATGTTATGCTAGGAGGAAGTCTTATAACTGCTCAACAGCTTACACCTACATTAAATTTTGGAGTTGGTAATACATTTTGGTTTTTACCTAGTTATGGTGTTAACTTTCAATTGATGTATCGATTTTCGGAAACTAGATTTACCACTCAGTTTTCTCATTTTTATTCATCAATTGGGTTGGTTTATAGTTTTAAGCCAAGAAATATGAATATGAGATTGTGGGATAGAAAACACTAAATTTTAGCGGTTTAATTTCAAATATTTTTTTAAAATAGCATTCATTTTATCACTGTTGATGTACCCATTTACTTGTACATCAATTTCAAAACCTGAATTTAAAATTGTTGTTGTTGGATAATTTATTTTTCCATCAATCGAGGCTAATTCTTTTGCCAATTCATGTATTCCCGTTTTAGTTCCAGAAGGTTTGTAAACAAAGGTTTTTCCTATAAAATTGATGTTGCTTTTATGCTCTCCGTTTAAATAAATAAGATAAAATTCATCATTTAAAAGTCGAATTATTTCCTGATTTTTAAATGTTGTTTTCTTCATCCCAAAACAAATTTTACACCAATCTGTGTAAAGAAAAATAAGTATCGGTTTTGGTTTTTGTTGCTGTAACTTTTCAACTTCCTCAAAACTAAGAATTTTTAAAACTTCTTTTTCTGTATTTATTTGCGCACAGATTGTAAAACATCCGAAGAAAATAAAAAGAAAAATAATTTTTTTTGTAAAATTCATAATTGGTACAGTAGTATTTAAAAAAGAGTATAACGAACTCCGGCAAAAGCTCTTATTCCTTGGTTAGATGCGTATACGTAACTCGGGTCAAAAGCATCACTAAAAGGCATATCTGCATTATTGATACTATTTGCTGCGGGCGTAAAATTTAATAGGTTTTTAACGCCACCATAAACTTCCCAACTGTTGCTAAATTTCTTGCTTAATTGAATATTTTGAATGCTAAACCAAGGAGAATATTCATCTCTTGGATCATTTTCACCTAATAAAGGCAAACGCATTGGACCGTATAGGTTTCCTGTGTAATCTAGTGTAAAATCACTATTAAATTTATAAGAAATAGACCAAACTCCGCTAAAACTTTCGGTTAGTAATTGTGTTCTTTTCACCTCATTTTCGGTTACAGAAACTTCCATTAAAGTGGCCCCGGCGTTTATCGCTAATCCGTTTGTGAATAGAAAATCTGCATTTAAAGAAATTCCTTGCGAAACAGAAAATCCTTCTAAATTAGCATAGATAATTTTATTAGGATCGGTTTCGTAATCAGGTAAGATTCTATTATTGAAGTAGGTATAAAAAGCACTTGCATCTAAAGTGATAAAAGAATTTTCTGTATTTATTTTCTTCACATAATTAACGTTTACATTCCAAGATGTTTCAGGATTTAATTCCCCGTCAAACTCTACGGTTCTTGCGCCTGTTAAAGCAGCATGATCTTCTGTAAAAACATTAGCAACTCTAAATCCGTTACCAGCACTCAGTCTTACAATATTAGATTTATCCTTAGAATTCCATTTATAATTTATTCTTGGCGAAAAGATATTTCCATGCACACTATTGTGATCCCATCGTACGCCTAAAAGTATTTTTTTTCGATCGGTCAAACTTACTTCATCTTGTACAAAAACGCCTGGTAAATGAATTATTGAAGGGCTGTTTTCAATACCATTTTCATTTAAAGTAGCAAAAGTATTATCATCATAAAAAGTATAACGATAGGCTGCACCTAATAATAAATCATGTTTTTCGCCTAACTGTTTGTTGTAAACTAACTGACCAAAACCAATTAACTGTTCTGCATCATACGAAGTTTCTCCATAAAAAGAATCTTGATAATGCCCATTTGCACTAAATTGAAAACTTAAATTTTCTGTAGTTGGCAATTCGTAGGTTCCAAAAGTTTCCCATCGGTTTGTGTAGATACTTTCTCCATAAATTTGGTTTCCTCCTCTAAACTCTCTTTCCCAATCCATTTCTCCTCCCCAACGATCTTCATATACATAACGTCCTGCTATGGTAAAAACTTTATTACTTTTTCTAGCGATATTTACTTTATTAAAGATTGATATTCTATTTTGTAACGTCATATCGGTAAAATTGTCATTATTGTTATCAATTCTATTTTGATAATTGAAATAATTAACACCTAATAAACCTTGCACCTTTTCTGATGCATTATAACGCAAACCAACATCTAAATTTACTTCTCCCCAAGAACTTACAAATGTATCTGTAGATAATAATGGTGCATTTGTAGGTTTTTTAGTGATAACATTTATAATACCACCAACTGCTTCCGAACCGTATAAAGTAGAAGCTGGTCCTTTCACAATTTCTACTCTTTCTATCAATGCTTGCGGAATTCCCGTTAACCCATAAACTGTAGAAAGGCCGCTTACAATAGGCATTCCGTCAATTAAAACAAAGGTGTAAGGTCCTTCTAAACCATTAATATGAATGTCTCCTGTGTTGCAAACACTACAATTTAATTGCGGACGAACCCCGTTCACATTTTGTAAAGACTCGAAGATAGAAGGCGTCGGATTTTTTCTAAAAAAAGTTTCGCTATAGACTTCTACAGGAACAGGGCTATTTGTTTTTGATACTGGCCTTAAAGTTCCAGAAATTACTATTTCATCCAAAGAATTGTCTTCGGATAAAGAAAAATTTCTAGTTAACTTTTGATTCGTATCAATAGTTATTTTTATTGATTTTGTTTGATAGCCAATGCTGCTAATTATAAGAGTGTAATTTCCTTTAGGAATGTTTTTTAGATTGTATAAACCGTTTTCATCAGAAGAAACACCAAATTTAGTTTTCTTTAAATAAATATTTACATAGGGTAAAGCCTCAGAATCACTAGAAATTTTTCCAGAAATAGAACTATTTTGAGAAAAAACAGCAACTGAACTTAGGAATAGTATGAATAAAATGAATTTTTTTAGTTTCATTGAGTATTTATTTTATGCAAATATAAAATAATTTTTAGTCTTGACTAAATATTGTTTTAATTAAATCAAAATATTGTATCTTTGTGGTATAATTAAAGAAATGTTTAGTCAATCAGAAGAAAATTATTTAAAAGCAATTTATCATTTAGAAATAGTTTCTAGTAAAGGGGTTACTACAAATGCTATTGCAAAAAAACTAGAAACCAAGGCTTCTTCTGTAACGGATATGGTTCAGAAATTATCAGAAAAAGAACTAATCATTTATAAAAAATACCAAGGTGTTACTTTAACTGTATTCGGTAAAAAAACCGCCGCAAACATTGTGCGAAAGCACCGATTGTGGGAAGTTTTTTTAGTGGAAAAATTAAATTTCTCTTGGGATGAAGTACATGATGTGGCAGAACAATTAGAGCATATAAAATCTCAGAAATTGATTCAAGAATTAGATTCTTTTTTAGGTTTTCCAACGCATGATCCGCATGGCGATCCAATTCCCGACGATAAAGGAAATTTAAAGACGATAGAAAAAAGCTTACTTTCTACTTTAGCTAAAAATGAAAGCGGAATTTGTGTTGGTGTCATTGATTCATCATCAGAATTTTTGCAATTTTTAGATAAAAAAGGAATCACTTTAGGAAAACAAATTACAGTGTTAGAAAAAGAAGATTTTGATGATTCGGTATCTATTCTAATTAATGATAAAAAGTTATCAATATCACAAAAAATTGCTACTAATTTATTTGTTAAGAAACGATGAATTCATACAATCCAATAATTTATCTTTCAGTATTCTTTGTTCTAGTAGTGTTACTAGTGCTTGTTTTTAATACTAGAAATGGGGTTTATTTCACTTATTTAAAGACGAAAAATGCAACAAAAAAAACAGCTGTTGAAGATATTTTAAAATTATTATATCACAATGATAGATTTACAGAAGCTGATATTATTGAGCAATTGGAATATTCTCACGGGTTAATTGAAAGTTGCTTGTTAAAAATGCTCTCAAAACAATTAATAGCCAAAGAGTCTCATTTTGTTCAATTAACGGATGAAGGGGAAGAATATGCATTAAGAATTATACGAGCGCACAGATTATGGGAAAAATATTTATCAGAAAAAACAGGTTTTCATAAAAAAGAATGGCACGATAGGGCAGAACAAAAAGAACACGAATTATCTGATGAAGAGCTAGATCAATTAGCAAAATTATTAGGCAATCCAAAATTTGATCCACATGGAGATCCAATTCCTACAAAATCGGGAAAAATTGTTCAAAAAAAAGGAACCGATTTGTCACGGCTACCCGTTCATAGTATCGGAAAAATAATTCATATCGAAGATGAGCCAGCTGCTATTTATAAAGAGATATTAGCGCAAAAAATACATTTACATTCTCAAATAAAAGTTATTGAAAGCAATGAGCAAATTGTTGTATTTGAGGCGGAAGGAGTTGTATTTAAATTAACACCAGTAGTCGCAAAAAATATTACAGTTCAAGAATTAGATCCAGAAAATATTCTAGATGTAAATAATAGTCGCTTGTCTAATTTAAAGATAAATGAAACTGCAACAATTATCGGAATTTCTAAAGAAAGCCGAGGAGAAAACAGGCGTAGATTGCTAGATTTAGGTTTTGTAAAAGGAGCAGAGGTGCGTATAAATTTAGTAAATCCGTTAAACGACCCAACTGCATTTTTAATAAAAGGAACTTCGATAGCATTAAGAAAAGATCAATCAGAAAAAATTTTAATCACTAAAAATATCGGCAATGAAAACAACACCTAAATCGGCTTGCGAAACCTGTGCTCATCATAGTTTAGAAAACGTGAAAAAATTAGGAGTCGATATTACAAATGTGGATTTTGTGATTGCGTTGGCAGGAAATCCGAATACTGGAAAAAGCACTGTTTTTAACGCTTTAACAGGTTTAAGACAGCATACTGGCAATTGGCCAGGAAAAACAGTTACGCGTGCCGAAGGAGCTTTTGAATATCAGCAGAAAAAATTTAAGCTCATCGATTTGCCGGGAACCTATTCTTTAATGTCTCGATCGGAAGATGAAGAAGTAGCCAGAAACTTTATCCTTTTTGGAAAACCAAACGTAACTATAATCGTTGTGGATGCGAGTAGATTAGAGCGAAACTTAAATTTAACCTTGCAAATTTTAGAAATTACATCGAATGCAGTTTTGTGTTTAAATTTAATGGATGAAGCTCAAAAAAATAACATCCAAATAGATACTAGAAGTTTATCTAAAGAACTTGGTATTCCAGTGGTAGCAACAAGTGCGCGATCTAAAGAAGGAATTCCGGAGTTAATTGCCACAATTAGTGATGTTGCTTTGGGTAAAATTATCTGTAAACCACATAAAATTAAAAATATTCCGCCGCAATTAGAGCAAGCGATTAAGAAATTAAGCACCGCTATTCAAAATCAATATCCAACAGTCTCTAACAGCCGATGGTTAGCTTTTCGGGTTTTAGAGGGAGATACACATATTATTGAGGCTTTAAAAACGGGCGATTTTAGCTAATAAAAATGAAAGAACTAGAAGAATTTGATAAAATTATTGCCTTATCTAATGAATTGCGCTGGCAAATTGGAGATGATTTTCATGATGATCTTACAGAAGCTATTTATGCAGACGCGGCTAAAATTGTAAAGAAAACCGTGGTACAAAATTCGCAAAAGGGCACTTTAGGCATTGATGCAAAAATAGACAACATCGTAACGAGTAAGATTTGGGGTTTTCCATTAATGCTATTTTTACTTGGTTTCGTTCTTTGGTTAACTATAATTGGTGCAAATTATCCATCGGCAATGTTGTCAAGTTTATTGTTAGATATTGTACATCCATTTTTAAAAGAAAGTACTGCTGCTATTGGCTTTCCTTGGTGGTTGTCTGGGTTTTTAGTTGATGGTGTTTATTTAGCGGTTGCCTGGGTAATTGCAGTAATGTTGCCACCAATGGCAATATTTTTTCCATTATTTACATTGTTAGAAGATTTTGGATATTTACCAAGAGTTGCTTTTAACATGGATTCACTTTTTAAAAAATCTGGAGCTCACGGTAAGCAAGCATTAACAATGAGTATGGGTTTTGGGTGCAATGCTGCAGGCGTTGTTGCCACACGTATAATCGACAGCCCAAGAGAACGATTAATTGCTATTATTACTAATAATTTTTCTTTGTGTAACGGTCGTTGGCCAACGCAAATATTATTAGCAACTATCTTTATTGGTGCTGTTGTTCCAGAATCGTATTCAAGTATAGCGTCTTTAGCTGCAGTTGTTGGAATCGCTGTTTTAGGTATCTTTTTTATGTTTTTCTTTTCATGGGCTTTGTCAAAAACAGTTTTAAAAGGAGAGGTATCTACCTTTAATTTAGAACTGCCGCCTTATAGAACTCCGGTTTTTTGGAAAACAATTTATACCTCATTAATTGATAGAACTTTAATCGTTTTATGGCGTGCAATTGTATTTGCTGCACCTGCAGGAGCCGTTATTTGGCTTATATGTAACATTACTTTAGGTGATGAAAGCATCGCAGCATATTTAGTGCATTCTATGGATGGATTTGGATTTATTCTAGGTTTAAACGGGGTTATTTTATTGGCTTATATTGTTGCAATTCCGGCAAATGAAATTGTAATTCCTACAATATTAATGTTAACGGTAATGGTAACAGGCATTTCTGCAGGTTCTGGCTCTGGCGTAATGTTTGAGTTAGATTCGGTTTCCGCAACTGCGGATATTTTAAAAGCTGGCGGATGGACGCTCTTAACAGCTATAAATGTGATGTTGTTTAGTTTGTTGCACAACCCTTGTAGCACAACAATTTATACCATTTATCAAGAAACAAAAAGCTTAAAATGGACCGTTGTGGCATCTATTTTACCTGTAATTGCAGGATTTATAGTTACTTTTTTAGTGGCACAAATTTGGAGAATTATTTTTTAAAAGATATAAAATAACTGTAAAAGCCAAACAAATGTTGTTTGGCTTTTTGTATTTTGCAGTAAAAATAAAATTGTGCAAAAACCAGCAACTTTCGAAGTTTACAATGCTTCTGCCGGAAGTGGAAAAACATTTACACTTGTAAAAGAATACTTAAAAGTTTTATTGAATTCTGAGGATATTTTTACGTTTCAGAAAGTATTGGCAATTACGTTTACCAACAAAGCTGCTGGTGAAATGAAAGACCGCGTACTTTCTAATTTAGAAGATTTTGCAGACGGAAAAGAAAATGATTTACTTAAAATTATTCAGCAAGAAATTACAATTGATAAAGCTACAATTCAAGCTCGTAGTAAAAAGATTTTAGAAGTAATTCTGCAAAATTATTCGGCTTTTTCAATTACTACGATTGATAGTTTTACGCATAAAATCATTAAAAGTTTTGCGTACGATTTAGGCTTGCCGCTTAATTTTGAAGTTGAAATGGATGCAATTTCTCTTTTAAATGAAGCCGTAGATGTGTTAATTTCTAAAATAGGAACCGATAAAAAACTCACAAAATTATTAATAGATTATTCTTTAGATAAAACAGATGATGATAAATCTTGGGATATTTCTAGAGATTTAAATGAATTTGCAAAAGTACTTTTAAATGAAGATGACATTAAGCATTTTAGAGTTTTAGCGGATAAACAATTAGAAGATTTTACGAACTTAAAATCGAAACTTTTTACACATCAAAAAGAATTAAAAGAAGCGTTAAAAAACATTGGAGTAGAATGTTTAGAGTTAATTGAAAACCATGGTTTAGAGCATAAAGATTTTATGCGCGGAACGATTCCTAAATTCTTTTCAGATTTGAGTGTAGTTTCTGTGAAAATCGATTTTCTAAAACGAGGAGAAACTATCGAAAAGGCGATTGAAAATAATCAATACTATTCAAAATCAACATCAGAAGTAATCGCTTCATCCATAGAAAATGTTGTTCCAGAAATCATCAATTTATATAAAAAAGCAAAAGATATTTTTAGTCAGTTTTTAATGAATAAATTGGCGTTAAAGAATATTATTCCGTTAGCGGTTTTAAACAATATCAACCTAGAATTAGAGCAAATTAAGGAGGAGAATAATATCAGATTAAATGCAGAATTTAATCAACTAATTTCTGATAATATAAAAGAACAACCTGCGCCCTTTATTTATGAAAGAATTGGGCAGCGTTTTCAGCATTATTTTATTGACGAAATGCAAGATACTTCGGTGTTGCAATGGCAAAATTTAATTCCCTTAATTGATAATACATTAGCGCAAGAAAACGGTAATTTACTGTTGGTTGGCGATGGTAAACAAGCAATTTACAGATGGCGAGGCGGAAAAGCAGAACAGTTCATTGCCCTAGGTACTGATGCTAAAAACCCTTTTCACATTCCAAAAGAAATAAAGAATTTAGAAACTAATTTTAGAAGCTATTCTGAGGTTATTAATTTTAATAATTCGTTCTTTCAGCATACTTCAAATTTTCTTCAAAATGAATCCTATAAAAACCTTTTTTTAGAAGGAAATAAACAATTTGAAAACAGTAAAAAAGGCGGATTTGTCTCCCTTACTTTTTTAGATAAAGAAGAGGATAAGGATGCAAACAAAGTAAAATATCCGAAGAAAGTTTTAGAGAAAATTAATCAGATAAAAGATCGTTTTTCTTTAAATGAAATTTGTGTTTTAACACGTACGAAAAAAGACGGAGTAGCAGTTGCCAATTATTTATCAGAAAATGGCGTTGACATTATTTCATCAGAAACATTACTGATACAAAACAGTGTAAAAGTTTGCTTTATTATTGATGTTTTAAAAGTTTTACAAAACCCAAATGACGAAGAAACACGTTTTGAAATGCTGTATTTTTTACATCAACATTTACAGGTAGAAAAGCCAAAACATGTTTTCTTTAAAGAGTTTGCAAAATCTGATAATGTAACTATTTTAGAATCCTTAAAAAATTACGGCGTTTCTTTTGAGATTTCAACGTTTCATCAACTGCCTTTTTACGAGAAAATAGAAGAAATTATTAGAGGTTTTAACTTGGTAAATTCTTCGGATGCGTATGTGCAATTTTTCTTAGATGTGGTTTTAGAGCAGCAAAGAAAGTCTACAGATATTGGTGCGTTTTTAGAGTTTTGGGAAATCAAAAAAGAAAAATTAAGTATTGTTGCGCCAGAAAGTGCAAATGCGGTTCAGATTATGACGATTCATAAATCGAAAGGATTAGAGTTTCCTGTGGTTATTTTTCCTTGTGATGTAGATGTTTACAGGCAAATAAATCCGAAAGTTTGGTTGGATGAATTGCCAGAAAATTATGACAATTTCAAAGAATTATTGGTCGATTTTAGTAAAAGTCTAAGCGAAGTAAATAGCAGAGGTTTAGAAATCTATAATCAGCAAAGAGAAGAGTTAGAATTAGATAACTTTAATTTATTATATGTTGCTTTAACAAGAGCTGTAGAGCAGTTGCATGTAATTACAGAAAAGAAAATATCTGCAAAAGGAGAAGAAAATACTAATTTTTATTCAGGTGTTTTTATCAATTATTTAAGTAAGAATAACCGTTGGGATGAGGATGTTTTAGAATATTCGTTTGGTAATGAGATGCGAGTTAGTGCAAGAAAGCAAGAAATTTCACAAACGGAAGTGCATCAGAAATTTATTTCTACTCCGTGGCAAGAACATAATGTAGTTTTGTTAGCAAGTGCTTCAAAATTATGGGATACAACCCAAGGAGAAGCTATTAATTTCGGAAACTTATTTCATGAAATGTTGGCGAAGATAAGTGCTAAAAATGATGTTGATAAAGTTGTTGAGCAATATCAACAGCAAGGATTTATTGATAAAGCGCAATCTTTAATTATAAGAAAGACAATAAATGCGGTTGTAACGCATCCAAAATTAGAAAACTATTTTTCAAAAGATGTCATTATATATAATGAGAGAGAAATTGTAGATGTGGATAATCAAGTTATAATTCCGGATAGATTAGTTTTTACTGATAATAAGGAAGTTGTAATTATCGATTATAAGACAGGGAATCCATCAAAAGAACATCATCAGCAGTTATTAAAATACGAAAGAGTTTTAAAATCGATGAATTTTAAAATTAATAAAAAGATATTAATTTATATGAATGATGAAATTGATGTTGTTGAAGTATAGTCAGAAAAAATAAACTTTGTAACTTTGTACTTCTTAAATCAATAATAAATGTACGGTAAAATTAAGGATACTTTAAATAAAGAAATTCAAGAACTAAAAGACGCAGGTTTATATAAGTCAGAAAGAATTATCACGTCTGCACAAGATGCGGTGATTAAAATTTCTACTGGCCAAGAAGTAATTAACTTTTGTGCAAATAATTATTTAGGCCTATCAAATCATCCAGCAGTAATTCAGGCAGCAAAAGATACAATGGATACACATGGTTTTGGTGTCTCGTCTGTTCGTTTTATTTGTGGTACTCAAGATATTCATAAAAAGTTAGAGCAAAAGATTGCTAGTTTTTATAGAACGGAAGACACTATATTATACGCAGCAGCGTTCGATGCAAATGGTGGTGTTTTTGAACCTTTATTATCTAATGAAGACGCCATAATTTCTGACAGTTTAAATCACGCTTCTATTATAGACGGTGTTCGTTTGTGTAAAGCGGCTCGTTATCGTTACAATAATAATGACATGAGTTCCTTAGAAGAACAGTTAATTGAAGCCAATAAACAAAATCATCGTTTTAAGATTATCGTTACTGATGGTGTTTTTTCTATGGATGGTATTGTTGCGAAGTTAGATGAGATTTGTGATTTAGCAGATAAATATGACGCTATGGTGATGGTTGATGAATGTCACGCAACCGGTTTTATTGGTAAAACAGGTCGTGGTACAGTAGAGCTTAAAAACGTAATGGATCGAGTTGATATTGTTACCGGAACTTTAGGAAAAGCTTTAGGTGGCGCGATGGGTGGTTATACAACAGGTAAAAAAGAAATTATTGAAATTTTACGCCAACGCTCAAGACCTTATTTATTCTCGAATTCTTTGGCGCCGGCAATTGTTGGAGCCTCTTTAAAGGTGTTTGATTTAATTTCTGACGACACTACTTTACGAGATAAACTAGAATGGAATACAAATTATTTTAGGACAGAAATGGAAAAAGCCGGTTTTGATTTAGTTGGGGCAGATGCAGCCATTGTTCCTGTGATGTTGTATGATGCAAAGCTTTCACAAACCATGGCTAATAAGTTGTTAGATGAAGGTATTTATGTAATAGGTTTCTTTTTTCCAGTAGTTCCTAAAGAAAAAGCTAGAATTAGAGTA
The DNA here is from genome assembly GCF_002954665.1 of Polaribacter glomeratus. Taxonomy (GTDB): domain Bacteria; phylum Bacteroidota; class Bacteroidia; order Flavobacteriales; family Flavobacteriaceae; genus Polaribacter; species Polaribacter glomeratus. The sequence continues at coordinate 1,228,068 of NZ_MSCM01000002.1, forward strand.
CAATTATCAGCTGCTCATACAAAAGAACATTTAGACAAAGCTATTGCGGCTTTTAAAAAGATAGGAAAAGAATTGAAAGTTATTTAGAATTAATAAAAACTTGTAGTTTTATGAATATTTTGTATGTTTGTCTTTGTTAATAACTTTTAAGAACTTACTTTTGCACATAATAATAATGAACTTTTAATTTAAAAAATTTGATAATGAAACAATTAAAAATAGCTGTGATAGCTTTGTTTACTCTTGCTTTAACTAGCAATGTAAATGCACAAGATGCAAACAATCCCTGGGCTGTGGGCTTTGGGGCTAATATTGTAGACTTCTACAATGGTTCTGATTTTGGAGATCAAATGAAGGATTTACTTGGTAATAAAGATTGGAATTTTCTACCAACTATTTCTAGAATAACTGCTGAAAAATACCTAGACAAAGGGTTTTCTTTACAATTAGCGGGTTCTTTAAACAAGATTACACATCTTAGAGTAGAGGATGATTCAGATTTTCTTTACTATTCTTTAGGAGCTATCGTAAAATATGATATAAATAATTTAATAGGAGACACTAAATGGTTTGATCCTTTCGTTTATCTAGGTGGAGATTTTGTGTCGGTTGATTCAAATTCAGAAGGAATGTTAAATATTGGTGTTGGATTTAATACTTGGTTTAGTGAGAATTTAGGTTTAAATTTTCAAACAGGTACTAAAAAAGGTTTTTCTGATCAAGTTAGAGCTCATTACCAAACTTCTTTAGGTTTAGTTATTAAATTTGGAGGAAAAGATACTGATGGTGACGGAGTTTATGACAAAGACGATGCTTGTCCTGAAGTTGCAGGTTTAGTTGAATTTAATGGTTGTCCTGATGCTGATGGCGACGGAATCAAAGATTCTGACGATGCTTGTCCTAATGTTGCTGGTTTAGCAGCTATGAACGGTTGTCCTGATGCTGACGGTGATGGTGTTGCAGACAAAGATGATATGTGTCCTAATGAAAAAGGAACAAAAGCAAATAAAGGTTGTCCAGATACTGATGGTGATGGTGTAGTTGATAAAGATGATAAATGTCCTAATGTTGCAGGACCATCTGCAAATAACGGATGCCCTTGGCCAGATACTGACGGTGACGGTGTTTTAGATAAAGACGATAAATGTGTAGATGAAGCTGGACCAGCTTCTAACAATGGATGTCCTGAAGATGCAATGTCTGCAAGTCAAATGGAAGCTTTATCTCAATATTCTATTTTATTCGCAACAGATAGAGCTAACGTTACTAAAGTAGCAGCAGCAAAATTAGATAAAGTGTATGATTTAATTAGCCCTGTTGAAAACGTAATTTTTGTAGTAGAAGGATATGCTGATAACGTAGGTGCTGATAAATATAATCAATACTTATCTGAAAGAAGAGCAGAATCTGTTAAAGCTTATTTAGTTAAAAAAGGTTTTGATGCTAGTAGATTAGAAGTTGCAGGTTTTGGAGAAAACAATCCAGCAGAAAATAATAACACTGCAGCAGGAAGAAGTAAAAACAGAAGAGTAGTTATTAAATTATCTGATAAATAATTAAAACTTACTTATAATTATATAAAACTCTGCTCAATTTGAGCAGAGTTTTATTGTTATAACTGTTTTTTTAATTGGAAATTCTTTTTAATTAAAAACAAAAAAAGTATCTTTGCAACCTGAAAATGAAAGGGTAAAATCCTTATAAAAAATAATAATTTAATTAGTTACAAAATGTCTACAGCTAAAGGTAAAGTTTCTCAAATAATTGGGCCAGTTATTGACGTTGAATTCAATACTGAAAACAACGAACTTCCAAAAATTTATGATTCATTAGAGATTAAAAAAGCGGATGGTTCTATTTTAGTTTTAGAAGTACAACAACACATTGGTGAAGATACTGTTAGAACAATTTCAATGGATGCTACGGATGGGTTACAAAGAGGAGCAGAGGTTATTGCTACTGGTAGTCCAATTCAAATGCCAATTGGGAATGATATATATGGCCGATTGTTTAATGTAACCGGAGATGCAATTGACGGTTTAGGTAATTTACCTAAAGAAGGAAAAGATGGATTACCAATTCATAGATCTGCACCTAAGTTTGAAGACTTGTCTGTATCTACAGAGGTTTTATTTACTGGTATCAAAGTTATCGATTTAATTGAGCCTTATGCAAAAGGTGGTAAAATTGGTTTATTTGGTGGAGCAGGTGTAGGTAAAACTGTATTAATTCAAGAGTTAATCAACAATATTGCAAAAGGACATGGTGGTTTATCTGTGTTTGCAGGTGTTGGAGAAAGAACTCGTGAAGGAAATGATTTACTTCGTGAAATGTTAGAGTCTGGTATTATAAAATACGGTGATGACTTTATGCATTCGATGGAAGCAGGTGGATGGGATTTATCTAAAGTAGATAAAGAAGGAATGAAAGCTTCTAAAGCTACTTTCGTTTTTGGACAGATGAATGAGCCACCAGGAGCTCGTGCAAGAGTTGCGTTATCAGGTTTAACAATAGCTGAATATTTTAGAGATGGAGCTGGTGAAGCTCAAGGTAAAGATGTACTTTTCTTTGTTGATAATATATTTAGATTTACACAAGCTGGTTCAGAAGTATCTGCGCTTTTAGGTCGTATGCCCTCAGCGGTAGGTTATCAACCAACTTTAGCAACAGAAATGGGTGCTATGCAAGAGCGTATTACATCAACTAAAAAAGGGTCTATAACATCTGTACAAGCAGTTTATGTACCTGCAGATGATTTAACAGATCCTGCACCAGCAACAACATTTGCGCATTTAGATGCTACAACAGTATTGTCTCGTAAAATTGCTGAATTAGGTATTTATCCTGCAGTAGATCCTTTAGACTCTACTTCTAGAATTATGTCTGCTGCTATTTTAGGTGATGAGCATTACAATACAGCAACAGCAGTAAAAGAAATTTTACAACGTTATAAAGAATTACAAGATATTATTGCGATTTTAGGAATGGAAGAATTATCTGAAGAAGATAAATTAGTAGTTCATAGAGCAAGACGTGTACAACGTTTCTTATCTCAACCCTTCCATGTTGCTGAACAATTTACTGGTATACCAGGGGTTTTAGTTGATATTAAAGACACTATTAAAGGATTTAATATGATTATGGACGGGGAATTAGATAAATATCCAGAGGCAGCATTTAACTTGAGAGGTTCAATTCAAGATGCAATTGACGCAGGTGAAAAAATGTTAGCAGAAGCTTAAACAGTTGTAGGTTGGCGGTTTATACTAACAACTAACAACTAAAAACTATAAATATATGTTTTTAGAAATTGTAACACCCGAAGCTATTTTGTTTTCATCAAAAGTTGATTCATTCTCTGTACCTGGTATTGATGGTGAATTTCAAATGTTAAAGAATCATGCTCCAGTGGTCTCTATCTTAAAAGAAGGAACTGTTAAAATTCATGTGCATACATTAGAACACTTACAGATAGATATCATTAGTGGACATTTAGAACCTCATATTGATGATGATAAAATTCTAACACTCGCCATTAAATCTGGAACTTTAGAGTTAAAAGATAATAAGGCTATTATTTTAGCGGATTAACACAATGTATTATATTATAAAAAATCTCAAAATAGATATCTATTTTGAGATTTTTTTTGCATTTATATTAGTGCAAAAAAAAACATCTTTTATTAAAAAGATGTTTTTTTAGCAATTTTCCCTAACGAATTCAATAATTTTTTTATTCAAATAATACTTCAAAATTCGTTAAAATTAATCAATAATTGAATAAGGAAAAACCCCTTTATTTTTAAGGGGAAAACCCCTTTTTTAGTCCCAGAAAAATTTGTGTCATAGTTTATGTTGTATTTTAGTAGATAATTAATATAAGACTCAATTTATGAAAACTAAAATCACCAAGTTTATACTACTTTTTACAGCATCACTATTTTTTATTTCTTGCAAAAGTGATTGTAATCATGAAAAAGAATTGAAAGAGACTCAAAATAGTGAAAGACCGTCACAAGCTATCACATATCCAGAAATGGCTAGCATGTTTAAAGAATATGATAATGGGCAAAGAGTAGTTTTAAACGAGTATATCTCAAAGAAATCCGAAGGAAAAGATAGTGTAGAGACTATTTCTCAATTTTATAGTTTGTCTGAAATTAAACAGTATATCGCGTATATTGAAAGATTATCTAAAGAAAAAGAAATTGATTTAACAGGAATTAGAATTTTTACTTCTGCATACCCATCAGATTATAAAATAAAAGAATATCAAAATAGAGTTTGTTTTATTTTAGCACCAACAACAAATATTGGAGACAAAAAAAATATTGCATACGAACCATTAGAGTCTGATGTTAAGAAACCCGTTTCTATGAAAAGTATTTTAGATAAATATGCAGATGTAACTACAAGAAGTGTAAATAGGGCAGCTATATTTTCTTTTAATATTATAGCTAATGATAATAGTTCAGCTTTAAATAGAGGTAATATTTATCCTCCTTATTAAAAATTATGTTAGAAGATTTTTATGGCTATTTCGAATACGCTTCTTTAATTATATCCTTACTATTTTTTACAAAATATAAAGAGTATCAATTTTACAAATACTTCGTTTTTTATTTAGTGGCAATCGTTGTCTTTGAAAACTTAGCCTCTCAAAAAATCCCTAAAGATGATTGGTTTGAATTTTTTAATGATGGATTTAAAATATTAAATGTATTTACTTTTTTCGAATTTAATTTAGTAGCCCTTATTTATTATAATTTAGTCAAAGAAAAAGTTTCAAAAAACATTCTTTTCTACTTAGCATTTTTTTTTAATCTAATTTATTTTTTAAGCTTTTATTTTATCAAACTACAGAATTACACTGTGGTTATTGAAGGTATTGTAAATACAGTCCTTGTAATTCTTTATTTTAGAGAATTATTAAATTCTGATAAAATTTTAAATTACAAGAAATTGTTGCCTTTTTGGGTTTCTGTTGGATTTTTATTATTTTATTTAACATCAATACCATTTTTTACATTAGTATATTCCGACCTTTTTAATTCGAGAATAATGTTTCCTATACTTTATTCTCTTATTATTGTATTTCATTTGTGTTTTATTTATGGCTTAGTTACATGCAAGAAAACGGAGGATTAGTTTTAATAGTTTCAACTTTATTAGTGCTTTTTACAGTGATAGCACTAATCGTTTTGTTTACTGTTTTCCAAAAAAAGAAAAACTCTTTAGTAGAGGAGAGAAAAAAGGCGGAACAAAGGTTTGAAAAAGAATTAACAGAAACTCAAATTGAAATAAGAGAAGAAACTTTAAGAAATATCAGTTGGGAATTGCACGACAATATTGGTCAACTATTAACATTAGCAAAAATTCAATTGCAGAGCGCTACTAAAGAAAACATTAAAGAGGTCTCTGAAACTATTACCCGAGGATTGGCAGAAGTACGTTCTTTGTCAAAATTAATTAATCCAGAGGCTATTAATAATATCGAATTAAAAGAAGCTATTCAATTAGAAATAGATCGTTTTAACCGTTTAAATTTTATAAATGCTAACTTAACTATTTTGGGTGATGAAATAAAGATTGATAAAAAACATAGTATTATTATCTTTAGAATTTTGCAAGAATTTTTCTCAAATACCATCAAGCACTCAAGGGCATCAACTTTAAAAGTTATTTTAAATTATAAAAATGAAATCCTTTATATTACAGCCGTAGATGACGGAATTGGTTTTTCTTCGGATAGTAATAATAGCGGAATTGGTTTGATAAATATTAAGAAAAGAACCGAATTAATTGGCGCAGAAATTAATTTTGAATCAGAAAAAGGGAAAGGAACATCGTTAGAAATACAGTATAAATTATGAAACAATTTACAGTAGTTATTGTTGATGATCACACATTATTATCGCAAGCAATTCAAGCAATGGTAAACACATTTAACAAGTTTGTTGTATTGTACACATGCAAAAATGGACAAGAATTAGTCGATAAATTTTCTCATCAAGAAAATATACCTAATATTGTTTTAATGGACATAAATATGCCAATTATGAATGGTGTAGAAACGACTGAATGGATTAGTAAAAACCACTCAAAAGTTAATGTATTGGCGCTTTCTGTAGAGGATGAAGAGTTCACCATCTTAAAAATGTTAAAAGCGGGTGTCGCTGGTTATTTGTTAAAAGATACAGAAAAAGACGTTTTAGAAAAAGCGTTAATTGAAATTGCCGAAAACGGATTTTATCACACAAAAAGCGTGACCACCATATTAATGAATTCCCTGTCGGGAAACGAAGTTAAAGAAATTGATATCACTGATAAAGAACGTCAATTCTTAAAACTTTCTTGCACAGAATTAACCTACAAAGAAATTGCCGATCAAATGTGTTTAAGCCCTAAAACAATTGATAATTATAGAAATAGTTTGTTTTGTAAATTAAATGTAAAAAATAGAGTTGGGATGGTTACATATGCCATAAAAAATAAAATTTACACTCTCTAAAAATGTCGTAAATTTGCAGAATGGAAGAAACTAACAGACAAAGAAAAATTGCAGGTGTTCTGCAAAAAGATTTGGTAGATGTGTTGCAGAAAGCAGCGCAAGATGGTATGAAAGGTGTTATTATTTCTGTTTCTAAAGTACATGTTACTTCAGATTTAGGAGTAGCAAAAGTATATTTAAGCGTTTTTCCATCAATTAAAAGAGACGACATTATAAAAGGTGTAGTTTCTAACACGGTTTTAATTCGTCATGAAATGGCAAAAAGAACCAAAAATCAATTGCGTAGAATGCCAGAATTACTATTTTTTGGTGATGATACTCTCGACTATATAGAGAAAATTGATAATTCTTTAAAAGGAGGAGACGAAGATCCTATTAAAAATCCAGAAGTTTTACCAAGACGTAGAAAACAATAAATTCCAGCAATTTAATTGGGTTTTTCTCTATACATAGCCAAAAGATATTTATTTACCAAGACTAGTAATAATGCGATAAACATTGTTACTATTATAGCGTCATTTGGAGTAATTGTAGGATCACTAGCACTTTTTATTATTCTTTCTGGTTTTTCTGGTTTGCGAACTTTTAGTTATAGTTTGTTAGACTCATCCGATCCAGATATTAAAATTACATCCGTAAAAGGTAAATCTTTTATAATTACGGATGATGTGCAGCAAATTCTAAATAGGAATCAATCTATAGCAGCAAGTTCTAAAGTTATTGAAGAACGAGTTTTTTTAGAATACAATGACAAAAGTGAAATTGCTTATATAAAAGGGGTTGAAGATAATTACCCAAAAATTACACAAATAGATTCCGTTTTAAGCCAAGGTATCTGGTTAGATACAACGTATATAAATACAGCAGTAATTGGTAGAACAATCGCCATAAAGTTATCTCTTGGCGTACGAAGTTTTGGCGAACAATTACAAATCTTGGTACCAAAACCAGGAACAGGGTTTATAAATCCTACCAACGCATTTTATAAAACGGAAGTTCAAATTGTTGGTTTATATACTGGTACAGAAGAGTTTGAAAGCAAATTTGTCTTTGTAACGTTATCACAAGCAAAAGATTTACTAAATTTTAAAGAAAATCAAATTACGGGGTTAGAATTAAAATTAATCGATAGTGAAAACTCAGATGATATCGCAACTGAACTTCAAGAAAAATTAGGAAACGATTATAAAGTGCAAACCAAAGAGCAATTAAATGAGGTTTTTTATAAGGTAATCAATACCGAAAATTTTGTTTCGTACCTCATTTTTACATTAATTGTAATTATTGCATTGTTTAATGTAATTGGCACAATAATTATGATGATTATTGATAAAAAAGACAATCTAAAAACTTTATTTAGTTTAGGAGCAAGCGTAAAAGAGATTAAAAGAATATTTGTACTTCAGGGATTTCTGCTCACTTTTTTTGGAATGATCATAGGATTGATTTTAGGAATTATTTTAGTTTTTGTTCAAAAAAAGTATGAACTATTTATGATTACAGAAAACTTGGCTTATCCAGTAGAATTTAAGTTTACTAACTTATTTATAGTCATTGCAACCATTACTATTTTAGGGTTTATAGCCGCTAAAATTGCAAGTAGTAGAATATCAAAAGAGTTTATAGAACGATAATTGTAAGAAATAGCAAATACTGTAAGCTTGAAAATTAATTACAACTTTAATTTACAAGTTAAGTGTTTAATCAGTAAAAGGCTTAAAAAATTAAATCTAGCTAGATTAATTATTTGTTATTTATGATTAGAATGTTTCTTTTTAGTGATCTCTATACTTTGCGATCGAGATTTACTTTATGTTTCATTTAATCTTCACTATTAAAAAGTCTAAATTAATTAGAACGGTTCTAATAACTATTTAAATTTACAATATTAATTGAGTTTCTTGAGTTTATTTAGCTAAAAATCAAAAGACTATCGATGAAATTCAAAAAAATAAAGATTGATTGAAAAATTAATAGATTTGGGGAATAATCATATTTTCAAACATTTTTTCTACTTCATCAAAAGCAGCAAATACATCCTTTGCATCATCAGAAGTGACCATTTTTGTTCTATATTCTTTAAAATGTGGAATTCCTTTAAAGTAATTAGTATAATGTCTTCTTGTTTCTACAACGCCTAAATGTTCACCTTTCCAATCAATTGCCATTTGTAAATGTCTTCTCGCCATTTCTGTTCTTTGAGCAATTGTAGGCTTTTCTAAGTGTTCTCCGGTTTCAAAAAAATGCTTTACTTCATTAAAAAACCAAGGATAACCAATAGAAGCTCTGCCAATCATAGCGCCGTCTAAACCATATTTATCGCGCATTTCCATCGCTTTTTCTGGGGTCGTAACATCGCCGTTTCCAAAAACAGGAATATGCATTCTTTGATTATTTTTTACTGCTGCAATTGGTTTCCAATCTGCATTACCTTTATACATTTGTGCGCGGGTTCTACCATGAATAGAAATTGCAGCACAACCTACATCTTGCAAGCGTTCGGCAACTTCTACAATCCTAATAGAATCATGATCCCAGCCCAAACGTGTTTTTACAGTAATTGGTAAATTTGTATGTTTAACCATGGCTTCTGTTAGAGAAACCATTAAATCGATGTCTTTTAAAATACCTGCTCCGGCACCTTTGGAAACTACTTTTTTTACAGGGCAACCAAAGTTGATGTCAATAATATCTGGATTCGATTTTTCTACAATTTCAATAGTCTGTAGCATCGATTCTAAATTAGCGCCAAAAATCTGAATTCCTACAGGACGTTCTTTTTCGTAAATGTCTAATTTCATGATGCTTTTTGCAGCATCTCTAATCAAACCTTCAGAAGAAATAAATTCTGTGTACACAACGTCTGCACCATTTTCTTTACATAAAGCCCTAAACGGAGGATCTGAAACATCTTCCATTGGTGCTAACAAAAGTGGAAAATCTGGAAGTTCTATGTTGCCTATTTTTACCAAAACTGATTATTTTTCTGCAAAATTAGTGTTTTTATTTGTTAGAACCCAAATTCCGTAGCATCCTAAAAATAATTCTGCAAAAGTTCCAAATTGATACCCAAAAGTAGGAGTTCCGTCGATATAAAAACTTAGTATTCGCCCAAAACCTAAACCTAACATAAAAATTATATTTGTTTGAATCGCTGTTTTTAAGTATTGATTTTTAAAAACACCTAAGATCCAAAGAATAGAAAAGCCTAAATACAAACCCATAATCGCTTTAAAGAAATTATGTTCGTCAATGGTATTTAAATGAATGTCAAATTGAGCATCAGGTTTAAATCCGTAAACTAAAGAAACAGGAACAACAATTAGAACAGAGAATACTAAATGTATTTTATTGATAAAATCTTGTTTTGTTTTGAACATGAAGTTTAATATTTGAACTATTCTCGATACAATTCCGATGAAAAATCGGAATCACTCGAACTGACAATTCGCGATACGAACTTTTATAGACAAATTGCCATTTCGAAAGATTTTTTTAAGAATTATATATGTTTAAAAATTAATTTCCTTTTCAACTTCCTCAGTTCCTCTTTTTACAACCACTTTGCTTTTATCACCTTCTTTAAAAACTGACAAAGCGCGCATATAGCTCATCATATCAACAACAGTGCTGTCGCCTAGTTGTATAACAATATCACCTTTTTGTAAACCTGCTTTTTGTGCTGGTTTGTCTTCGGATATTCCATCAATACGCATTCCTTTTCCGTCAAACATATAATCAGGAATTACACCCAAACCAACTTTAAATCGTGGCGTTTCTTCACTTTCATTTTTTGTTTTTCTAAAAGGTAATTTTCCGTTATTATCTAAATCAGTAATGATGTTAAAAATATAACTGCTGATGGTTTCCATACCTTCATAATTCAATTTTTCAGAATCATCCCCAGGTTTATGATAATCTTCATGTTGCCCAGTAAAAAAGTGTAAAACAGGAATGTCATTTAAATAAAAACTTGTGTGATCGCTTGGTCCAACGCCAGATTCTTGCTGAATTAATTTAAACTTTTCGTTATGAGATTTTAAAGTTTGTTTAAATATAGGCGAAGTTCCTGTGCCGTAAACCGCTAACGCAGAATCTTTTTTTAAACGACCCACCATATCCATGTTAATCATATAGGATACTTTTTTAGTATCGATTGTAGGGTTTTTCACAAAATAATTAGAGCCTAATAAACCCATTTCTTCACCAGAAAAAGCCATAAAAAGATAATTATTTTTGATGTTTTTGCCTTTCATTTTTGCCGCTAAATTTAGCAAAATAGCAACTCCAGATGCATTATCATCAGCACCATTATGAATCGCTTTAATAGAGTCTCTGTATAAAGAACCTTCGCCGCCAAAACCTAAATGATCAAAATGAGCACCAATAATTACGGTGTTTTCTGCTTTATTATCTATAAAACCAATTACATTATTTCCAGTAATTGTACCATCTCCGTTTACATCAAACTTTACTTCGTCATGCGGATTTGTTTTTGGCTTAAAGGTAAAAGGTTGCAAATAATCTACGGTTCCTTTTGGCGCTAACCCAAGTTCTGTAAATCTTTTTACAATATAACTGGCAGCTTCTTTTTCGCCTTTTGTGCCTGTTTGTCTTCCTTCTAGCGCATCCGAAGCTAAAAAAGTTACGTCTTCTTTAATTCTAGTTTCTTGATTTATAGATTCTTTACAGGATATAAAAAGAGATAAAAAAATTAGAAATAGGGTGTTTCTCATGATGATAAATATTATTTTTGTAAAATTAAAGAAATATTATCACTTACTGAAATCTATAAAAAATGAAATTTAAAATACTTTTTTTACTGTTGATAGCCGCATCAATAACTGCTTGTAAAAACAACAAAAAAGAGACAGAAGTTGTAAATACTGATGAAAATGTAAAAATAAAAGATAGTTTAATTTATCCAGAGGAAATTCATTTTAAAACCTTGAAACAAATTACTTTTGGAGGAGATAATGCAGAAGCTTATTGGAGTTTTGATGATAAGCAACTGGTATTTCAGTCTAATAATAAAAATTGGGGTGTCAATTGCGACCAAATGTTTTTAATGAATGTTGATGAAACTTTTAAAGACTCAAAACCACCAATGATTTCAACAGGTTTAGGTCGTACTACTTGTGCGTACTTTTTACCAGATAACAAACACATCATTTACGCCTCTACACATTTAGTTGATAAAGAATGTCCGGATGTGCCTTTGCGTAAAAACGGAAAATATATTTGGCCTGTGTATGATAGTTTCGACATTTTTGTGGCAGATTTAAAAGGAAATATAGTAAAACAATTAACCAATGAAAAAGGGTATGATGCAGAACCTACGGTTTCTCCTAAAGGCGATAAAATTGTTTTTACATCCACTAGAAGTGGCGACTTAGAATTATACACTATGAATATCGATGGAACGGATGTTAAACAAATAACAGATGAACTTGGCTATGATGGTGGTGCTTTTTTCTCTCCGGATGGTACAAAAATCATATTTCGTTCTTCGAGACCAAAAACGAAAGAAGCCATAAAAGCATACAAAGATTTATTAGCAGAAGGCCTGGTGGAACCAACAGAAATGGAATTGTATATTTGTAATGCGGATGGTTCTGAACTTCGTCAATTAACAGATTTAGGAAACGCAAATTGGAGTCCGTTTTTTCATCCATCAGGAAAAAAGATTTTATTTTCTTCTAATTTTGAAGCAGAAAGAGGTTTTCCTTTCAACTTATACATGATAGATTTAGACGGAAAAAATTTAGAAAGAGTTACGCACGGAGAAACTTTTGATGCTTTTCCTGTATTTTCTAATGACGGAAAAAAATTGGTTTTTTCATCAAACAGAAATAATGGAGGAGGCCGTGATACAAATTTATTTATAGCAGAGTGGCAAGATTAAGATGGCGTGGACTAGAGAAAAAATATTAGAAAATATAGAGGTCTTAATGCGAAGCAAATTTGAAACTCCGCAACAAGCTTTTATGCATTATGACAGTGATAAAGACGGTTTGTTAACAAAATCTGATTTTAAAAACTTATTAAAAGAAGCCAATGTTAGTGTTTTAATAAGGGGTTTGGTTGCCGAGTTTATGATGAAAAGTTTTGATCAAAATAAAGATAATACCGTAAGTTGGGAAGAATTTCAGCAAGCAATTAAAGAATCAGGAATAAAAAAGTAAGTAACATATTTTTTAACATATTTGATCTCCGTAATTTAAAATCAACTTTATTAAATAAAAGAAATCTAAAAATCAATACAATGGGCGCAAAAGAAAATATTTTAAAAGACATTCATATTTTAATCAACCAAAAATTTAAATCGCCAGAAGAAGCTTTTATTTATTTCGATAAAGACAAAGATGGTCGTTTAAACAGAGACGAAATTAAAACGCTCTTAAAAGATGCTGGTGTTAGCATGCTATTGAGAGGAGTTGTTGCTGGCGAAATGATAAAAGGTTATGATAAATCTGGAGACGACACCATTAATAGAGACGAATTTAAAGTTGCGATAGCAGAATTAGATAGCGGTCATTAATTACTTTAATTCTACAATAACTTCATTTTTTCTATTTAGCAATTCGAAGGGTGCATTGTATCCTAAAAAGTAAAAGCTGTTAGTATATTTTATTCCATTTTTGTTTAGAGCAGCAATTAATTTTTCTTTGTAACCCTTTATTTTATCGTCATTTGCCCAACCACTAAATGTAATTGCTGCAATCTTTTTGGCAGGCATTTCTGTAAATTCAATATTACCATCGTCTGGCTTTGGTAAACTTTCTTTTGTATATTTTTTTGGCACTAAGAACATCATTGTAGTTGCATCATCAATTGTCATTGCAACTGGCGATGTCATGGCTATCTTTTCATTTTTATTATTTCCTCCAAAAATATAACCTGCTAAAATTGAAAATCCTTGGCTAGAAGTTTCTTTATAGGTTTTGTTTGAAAGCTTTACAGATGTAAAAAGTGATGCTTCGTAATTTCTAACTTCGAAATCACCATAACTTTTAACCACTTTATACGGATACTTCTCAATATTTTTTTGACTGATTACAAAATAGAGTTGAAATAAGATAAAAAGTACAGCGACTACTCCTAAAACTATAAATAAAATTTTCATTTTCATGATGTTGAATTAAGTATTAAAAATAGTGATTATTTACTTTATACGGGTTGTTATTTAAATAAAAAGTCTTTGTTTAGAAATACAATTTTACAATATTAAGCTTTGTTTTTTAGTTCTATAAATTTGAATATTTTGCAAAAATGTTTTATTGCTTCTGCTTTTTAATTAGCTTATATTTGCAAACATTTTAGAAATCAAATTTAACAAATGAAGAATATTAGAAACTTTTGCATTATCGCACATATTGATCATGGTAAAAGTACGTTAGCAGATAGATTGTTAGATTTTACGGGCACTGTAACTGATCGTGAAAAAAAAGAGCAGTTATTAGATAGTATGGATTTAGAGCGAGAACGTGGTATTACCATAAAATCGCACGCCATTCAAATGGATTATACCCACAATGGTGAACAATATATTTTAAACTTAATTGACACTCCAGGACACGTAGATTTTTCTTACGAAGTTTCTCGTTCTATTGCAGCCTGTGAAGGTGCTTTATTAATTGTAGATGCTGCACAAAGTATTCAAGCGCAAACAATTTCTAATTTATACTTGGCTTTAGAGAATGATTTAGAGATTATTCCGGTTTTAAATAAAGTAGATTTACCATCAGCAAATCCTGAAGAAGTTACAGATGATATTGTAGATTTATTAGGATGTAACCCAGAAGATGTAATCCATGCAAGTGGAAAAACTGGTTTTGGTGTTGAAAATATTTTGGAAGCAATTATTAATAAAATTCCTGCTCCAAAAGGTGACCCAGATGCGCCATTGCAGGCTTTAATTTTTGATTCAGTTTACAATTCTTATAGAGGTATAGAAACTTATTTTAGAGTTTTAAACGGAGAAATTAAAAAAGGACAACAAATTAAATTCATGTCAACCGGCAAAAATTATTTTGCAGATGAAGTTGGAACGTTAAAACTGACCCAAGTTGTAAAAAAATCTGTAAAAACGGGCGATGTTGGTTATTTAATTACAGGAATTAAAACGGCAAAAGAAGTAAAAGTTGGTGATACAATTACAGATGCTGCAAACCCAACTACAGAAAGAATTGATGGTTTTGAAGATGTGAAACCAATGGTTTTTGCAGGTATTTATCCTGTAGACACAGAAGATTTTGAAGAATTGCGTTTTTCAATGGAAAAGCTACAATTAAATGACGCTTCTTTGGTTTTTGTTCCAGAAAGTTCTGCCGCATTAGGTTTTGGCTTTCGATGTGGTTTCTTAGGAATGTTGCACATGGAAATTATCCAAGAACGTTTAGAACGTGAGTTTAATATGACCGTTATTACAACGGTACCAAACGTTTCTTACCACGCGTATACAAAGAAAAATCCGGAGGAAATTATCATTCTAAATAATCCAACAGATTTACCAGATCCATCGAGATTAGATAGAGTAGAAGAGCCTTTTATTAAAGCTACTATTATAACAAAATCAGATTTTATTGGTCAAGTTATGAGTTTGTGTATCGAAAAACGTGGACAAATTACAAATCAAACATACTTAACAACAGAAAGAGTTGAACTTGCTTTTGAAATGCCTTTGGCAGAAATTGTATTCGATTTTTATGATCGTTTAAAAACAGTTTCTAAAGGATACGCTTCTTTTGATTATCATCCAATTGGTATGAGAGAATCTAAGTTGGTAAGAGTAGATATTTTATTAAATGCACAGCCTGTAGATGCGCTTTCTGCTCTTTTACATGCAGATAATGCCTTTACGATTGGTAAAAAAATTGTAGATAAATTAAAGCAATTAATACCAAGACAACAGTTTGATATTCCTATCCAAGCCGCAATTGGAGCAAAAATTATTGCAAGAGAAACTACAAAAGCGTTGCGTAAAGATGTAACAGCAAAATGTTATGGAGGAGATATTTCTCGTAAACGTAAGCTATTAGAAAAGCAGAAAAAGGGTAAAAAGAGAATGCGTCAAGTGGGTAATGTAGAAATTCCGCAAGAAGCATTCATGGCAATTTTAAAGTTGAATGACTAGAAAAAGAACCAAGACTTTTAGAGTTAAGAAATAAGACAGAAACCCTTTTGAGAAATCAGAAAGGTTTTTTATTTGAATTTACCTTTTGCGAACCATGAAGTTCTTTTTCATCTGTTCTAGATATAATTTCTTAATTTTTTAAAATTCACTCAAATTGACAGGAAAAAAATTGTTGTTTTAAACTGAGCTTAATCTGTTACCTTTTTTTATTATGATAAAAACATGAATCCCAGCAAACTTTTTAGGAAGGATAAGGTTTTGAAAACACTTTACACTTTTTAAATATATAACAGAAATTACTATTCTCAAAAATTATCACAAAAAAAATACTCTTGAAATTTATCAAGAGTATTTTTTAATTTTAATTAGAGTTAAGCTACAAAAGGCGTTCTTTAGACTAGTCTCTTCCGCCTAAAACTTGTAAGCCCCAATATAAAAGCATTGCTAAAGAACCCAAGGCAGCAACTAAATACGTTCTTGCAGCCCATTTTAAAGCATCCGTAGAGCCTGCTAACTCTTCTTGCGAAACCATATTTTTACTTTTTAACCAAGCCAAAGCTCTGTTGCTTGCGTCATATTCTACAGGCAAAGTGATAAAGCTAAAAATTGTGCCTAATGCCATGAAAATTAAACCAGCAACCGCAATCATAAAGCCAATCCCCGTTTGTCCTGCACCGGCTCCTAATATAAGACCACCAAAAACCATCCATTGTGAAAGGTTTGAAGTAAGGCTTACAATTGGTACTAATTTAGAACGCATTGTTAGCCATTCATATGCTTTTGCGTGTTGCACAGCATGACCACATTCATGAGCGGCAACTGCTGCAGAAGCAGCATTTCTTTGGTTAAAAACAGATTCACTTAAATTTACTGTTTTATCAGCAGGATTGTAATGATCTGTTAATCTACCAGGAGTAGAAATTACTTTTACGTCATAAATGCCATGATCTGCCAACATTTTTTCAGCAATTTCGGCGCCACTCATTCCGTTTCGTAGCTGAATTTCAGAATATTTTTTAAATTTCTTCTTAAGTGTATTGCTCACTAACCAACTTAATAAAGAGATCACACCTATTAAAATATAAAATCCTATCATAATATATACTGTTTTAAAAATTTTAGTTCATTTTTGTTCGATAAATTTACAACATAAAGTATTCCATTTTTAATTTGGATTAAAAAAAATGCCAAAATGTCAAAAAAACCAAACATATTCATCGTTTACACAGGCGGAACTATTGGAATGATCAAAGATTATAAAACAAATGCATTAAAAGCATTTGATTTTAGTCGAATTTTAGAAAAAATACCTGAGCTAGAGCAGTTAAATTGTGTCATAAAAAGTGTTTCTTTTGATATTCCTATTGATTCATCCAACATGAATACGCAATATTATAAAGATATTGTAGAAATTATTGAAGCTAATTATGACGATTTTGATGGATTTGTAATTTTAACAGGTTCAGATACGATGTCATATACATCTTCTGCGATAAGTTTTATGATTGAAAACCTTCATAAACCAATAATTTTTACAGGATCTCAGCTACCAATTGGAGATTTAAGAACGGACGCAAAAGAAAATTTAATTACATCGATAGAAATTGCAAGCGCCAGAAAAGACAATAAACCTATTATTTCTGAAGTTTGTTTGTATTTCGAATACAAGTTATACAGAGCAAACAGAACCACAAAAATTAATGCAGAACAATTTGAAGCTTTTGCTTCTATGAATTATCCGCCTCTGGCAGAAAGTGGCGTTCATTTAAACTTTAGTGAGCATTATATTTATAAACCATCTGCCGAAAAAAAGAAATTAATCATCAGAAAAAAACTAGTAACAGACATTTTAATCTTAAAATTGTTTCCAGGGATTACAGAAAAGGTTGTAAAAAGTATTTTAAATACTAAAGATTTAAAAGGCGTTATCTTAGAAACGTATGGATCTGGCAATGCGCCAGACGAAATTTGGTTCCTAAACTTATTAAAAGACGCGATTGCTAAAAATATTAGAATTATTAATGTTACGCAATGTTCTGGTGGAAATGTAATTCAGGGTCATTATGAAACGAGTGTTGCATTAAAACAAATAGGTGTTGTAAGCGGAAAAGATATTACAACAGAGTCTGCAATAGCAAAATTGATGTATTTATTAAACGAAAACCTCACCTTGGATACATTTACCTTTTATTACGAAAAATCTTTAAGAGGAGAAATTTCAGATAAATGAAGTGCCTAAATTCAATCGATTTATTAAAAAAGAAAGATTTCTTTAATAAAAATGCTAAAAAAACACAAATTGCACAAAATAAATTTTTTTATGCATAACATTTTTTGTTACTTGGCAGTCTCGTATACGAAAGAGTCGAGATACCTAAATTTTAAAAATATTTAGTATCCAATTTTTTCTGTATTTGAGATGAAAATTATATCTTTAACCCGTTAACTATTAAAATTAATTTATAACAGAGATGAAAAAAGTAGTAAATGCCTTATCTGTAACAGGATTTATGTTTTTTGGAGCTATTCAATCAACTTTCGCTCAAGAAGCGGCAACAGAAGCAAAAACATTTCACCAAATCTTAAAGCAAAACTTTATAGACGGTGGCCCAGGATTCATGGGAATTGTATTAGTAGCATTAATCTTAGGATTAGCTATAGCCATTGAAAGAATTATTTATTTGAACATGGCAACTACAAATACCAAAAAATTATTAGCAAATGTAGATGACGCCCTAAGTTCTGGTGGTGTAGAAGCAGCAAAAGAAGTTTGTAGAAATACAAAAGGTCCTGTAGCATCTATTTTTTACCAAGGTTTAGATAGACTAGACGAAGGGGTTGAAGAAGCTGAAAAAGCAGTTGTTTCTTATGGTGGTGTTCAAATGGGGCAGCTAGAGAAAAATGTTTCTTGGATTTCTTTATTTATCGCATTAGCACCAATGCTTGGTTTCATGGGTACTGTAATTGGTATGATTGGAGCCTTTAATGACATTGCTGTCGCAAATGACATTTCTCCTGCAGTTGTTGCTGGTGGTATTAAAATTGCATTATTAACAACAGTATTTGGACTTGTTGTAGCTATCATTCTTCAAATTTTTTATAATTATATCGTTGCAAAAATCGATAGCATTGTAAACAGTATGGAAGATGCTTCTATCTCTTTGATAGATTTATTAGTAAAGTATAAAAAATAAAACTCAATATGAAAAGTAATAAAATTTTAAATATTTTAATTGCTGCCATAGCGCTTATTGGGGGTGTTCTTTTCATAAGAGTTCTTATGGAAGATTCTCAAGCAATAGTAGAGAGTGTAGATTTACAAAATAGTTTAGTAAGTCCACTTGTGTCTTTCTCTTATTGGTTATGTATTGCAGCTGTTGTAATTACAATTGGACTCGCTTTATGGAGTTTAGTTAGAAACCCAGAAAACCTAAAGAAAACTTTAGGAGGATTAGCAGTATTAGGAGTTCTTTTAGCTGTTGCTTATTTCTTATCTGATAGTAATGTAATTTACGATGCAGCAGGGAAAGTTCAACCAGGAGGCGAAGCAGGTTCATCAATTAATCATTGGGTAGGAGCAGGAATTTGGTACAGTATCATTTTAGGTGGTATTGCTAGTATATTCTTTGTTTTTGATTTAATAAAAGGATTAATAAAATCATAAAAATATGGCAAGAAGAGAAAATCCAGAAATTAACGCAGGTTCTATGGCAGACATTGCTTTTCTGTTATTAATTTTCTTCTTAGTAACAACGACAATGAATGTAGATTCAGGTGTCTCTAAGAAGTTATCAGAAAAGCCGCCAGCAGATTATGTACCACCTATTATTAAGGAAAAAAATATATTTGTAGTTCTTATAAACAGAAACAATGAATTATTGGTTGAAGATTTAAGAATGGACGTAAAGGATCTGAAAGATGCCGCTATCGCTTTTATTGATAATGGTGGTGGAGTAGGAACTGCAGGTGAAGATGGTTCTCCAGGTAAATCTTGTGATTATTGCGAAGGTGAAAGAAGCGAGTCTTCATCAGATCATCCAAATAAAGCAATTATATCTGTTCAAAGTGATAGAGGTACAGAATATGGTACTTATATTCAGGTTCAAAATGAGCTTTTAAGAGCATATACAGATCTTAGAAATAGATTATCTAAGAAACGTTATGGTATGTCATTTGATGCGCTTGAAGAAGCTTATGATGCTGACAAAACAAATGAAGCTTTAAAGAAAAAAGTGGAAGATATCAAAACATGCTATCCTCAAATCATTTCTGATGCAGAGCCAACATCATAATTAATATTAAATTATAACATATGTCTAAATTTAGAAAGAAGAAAAAAGGAATGCCAGCTGTTAATACTGCTGCGTTGCCGGATATCGTTTTTATGTTATTATTCTTTTTCATGGTAACAACAACAATGAGAGAGACAGACTTAAGAATTGAAAACCCAAGATTACCAAGTGCTTCTGAAGTTAAAAAGTTAGAACATAAAAGTTTGGTATGTACTATTTATGTTGGTAAATCTAAGGATCCTAACAGAGACGGAGTTGGTTTTAATAAAATTCAATTAAACGATAAGATTGCCTCAGCAGATCAAGTGCCTGCATTTATTATTAATGCAAGAACTAAAGTATCTGAAGCAGAGGTTCCTTTTATGACAACATCAATTAAAGCTGATAAAGAATCAAATGTTGGAACAATTACTGATATTAGATTAAAATTAAGAGATGTAAATGCTCTTAAAATTAGTTATTCTGCATCCAAAGGATCTGGTAATTAATCATAAAGGAAATTTTTAAAAAAGGGGTAATTCTTATGAATTACCCCTTTTTTATTTTAAACATTACATCCGTTACATACTTTTAGAAATATTATTTCTCCTTCAAAAATCTCTTATGATTATTTATCCATATTTTTCCTTACTTAGCAGCAAGAAAAATTAACTATCCTATTAATGAGATAAATTTTACAATTATATAAAATATATTGACATTCAATTAATTAGCAAAAACTATTATTAGCGAAGCTAATAAAAATATAGTAGTTCATCTATATAGATAGTTGCATTCGTTATAAATCATTATCATTTTATTCATTAGTTAATGAATATTAGAACTTTATTATATTCTAAATAAATTCGATTCATAATTATAAATTATTTTGGGTTATTCTAGATACTTATTAAAACAGTATTTTTTACACGCTATATTATGTTAAAACTGTAAGTTAAAAAGTATTTATTCTTATAAAATCGATATATTTGGTAACTAAAAATAATCTGGCTTTTAATGAAGTTACTCCACTATATATTTTGTTTATTAATTTTCTCTCTTTTTTCAATAAAAAGTAATTCTCAAGAAACGTTACCTATCTACCAAGATTATCTTTCTGATAATGTGTTTTTAGTGCATCCATCGGCTGCGGGTATCGGTAATTCTAGTAAGCTTCGTTTTACGGCAAGACAACAATGGGCGGGTATCCCTAACGCGCCAGCTTTACAAACAATGAGTTTTCATACAAGATTAAGCGAAGATTCTAATGCAGGTTATGGTTTTGTCTTATTCAATGATAAAAACGGTTTTCATTCTCAAAAAGGGTTACAAGGTGCTTATTCTTATCACCTACCTATGAGTAATGGTACTATATTTAATCAACTTTCTTTTGGATTGGCTTTTACGTTTGTACAAAATCAATCAGATCAAAGAACATTTACAGGCGATAGAGCAATTGCAGCAATTATAGAGAGTACAAGTTATTATAATGCAGATTTTAGCATGGCGTATCACTTAGGTGGGTTTTCGTCATATTTTACAGTTAAAAACTTATTGTTAACAGCTAAGAATAATTTGAATGTTCAGGAACCTTTAGATTTAAAAAATTATATCTTTTCTACAGGATATTATTTTGGAGAAGATCTTGCTATTCAATTAGAGCCGTCTGTAATGTTGCAGTTTAGAGAAGGAACAGGAGAAAGAATTGCCGATTTTAATATTAAAGCGTATAAAAATATTTCTAATACTCAACTTTGGGCAGCACTATCTTATAGAAAAAACTTTGACGCTAACGGTATTGAAAATGCTCAATTTATATCACCAATTATAGGTTTAAATTATGATAATCTAATGTTTTCTTATACATACACAAATCAAATGAATGAGACAGTTTTAACAACTTCTGGTTTTCATCAAGTTTCTGTAGGTATAAATTTATGGACGAAAGAGCCAAGAGCGGCAGCTTGTCCAAATATTAATTCTGCTTTTGGAGGGTTCTAAAAGTTTGTTTCGTCTATCGATATAAAATCATTGTTTTTAGGAAGAAGCATTTCTAAAACAGATTTATTTTTATTGATATAGAATTGTGATGTACCTCCTTTTGTTTCGGTATTAAAAAGTTGATACTTATCCAATATAGCTTTTGTTTGTCTTGCAACAGCTTCCCCAGAATCTATTATTTGTATTTTATCGCCAACAATTTCTCTAATAATAGGCATTAAATAAGGATAATGAGTGCAACCAAGAACCAAGCAATCTACGTGTTCTTCTAGCATAGGTTCTATATAAGATGTTAATAAATTTTTTATTTTTAGTGAATTAATATCTCCACTTTCTATTAATTCGACTAAACCTGTGCCAACTGTTTCTTTGATGGTTATTGTTTGTCTTATTACGCTAGAAGTTATTTCAAATAACTCGCTATTTAAAGTACCTTTCGTGGCAAGTATTCCAATTATATTTGTTTTAGTTTTTAGTGCTGCAGGTCTAATTGCGGGTTCAATACCAACAATAGGAACCTTATAATTTTCTCTTAGTATTTTTATAGCGTTTGTGGTAGCTGTATTACATGCAATAACAATTAATTTACAATTTTGGTTTAATAGAAAATTGGTGTTTTTTACAGATAAATCGATAATCTCTTGTTTACTTTTTTCACCATAAGGAGCATTTTTACTATCAGAAAGATAAATAGTATTTTCATTTGGTAAAAGTGTCCTAATCTCACTCCAAATTGATGTACCACCAACTCCAGAGTCAAAAATACCAATAGCTAGGTTGTTTGATTTCATCATATTGTAAAAATAAAAAAACCTACTTTAAAAAGTAGGTTTTTAATCTTAATTAATTATTGATTTCTTAGAAACCTAATTTTGTTTTTACTGCTCCAAATAGGTCATCTCCTTTAGAAACTAATAAACCTTTACCAACTGATGCATCTAAAACGTATAAAATACCTTTAGCAGCTGCAACCTCTTCAATAGCTTTTTGAGCCTTTTCGATAATAGGTTCTAATCCTTCTGCTTGCTTTTTTTGCATTTCTTGATAAGCAGTTTGTCTCAATTGTTCATATCTAGCTCTCTCTTGTTGAACTTCTTGAGCTCTAGTTTCATTAATTTCTTGAGTCTGAGCATTTTGTTCAGCAGTATACTTTTTCATTTTGGCATCTAATTTCTTTGCCATTCCTTCAATTTCATCTTGGTAAGTTTTACCAAGCTTTTCGATATCCTGCTTTAATTTTTTTGTTTGAGGCATTTCAGCTACTAATTTTTCAAAGTCAATATGACCCGTCTTTTGTGCATTTGCAACACCACCTAAACCCAAAGTAAACACAGCAATTAATAGTAACGTTTTTAAATTTTTCATTCTTGTTTTAATTTAATTATTATTCCTTTTTTGATTTAATTATTTTCTTTTTTATCTTCTTCCCTCTGTTTTCTTAGCGCTTCTTTTTTTTCTCTTAATATCTTTCTTTGTTCTTCTCTCTTTTTAATTAGAGCGGCTCTTTTTTCTGCAATAGCTTCTTTTTTTGCTATGTTATCTGCTACCCTTTTTTCAATAGCTTCTACTTTTTTATCTTTTGCCTCTTCTTTTAATTCTATTAGTTCTTTTTGTTTTTCTGTTAAATCTTTATTAGGAACTTCTGTCTTTTTATTCATCATTTCCTTCTTTTCCTCAGACAATCTAGTTCTGTCTATCGTTGATAAAACAAGTTCGCTAATATCGTATTTTTTATTTGAATATAGCATAACCAACTCGCTAGATTTATCAAATACAAAATCATATTTTTTCCTTGCTGCAATGCTTTGTATCGCATTATAAACTTGAT
Source organism: Polaribacter glomeratus (assembly GCF_002954665.1). GTDB lineage: Bacteria > Bacteroidota > Bacteroidia > Flavobacteriales > Flavobacteriaceae > Polaribacter > Polaribacter glomeratus. The sequence goes on from NZ_MSCM01000002.1 coordinate 1,251,815, forward strand.
CTTGAATTGGCTTTACCAATTGTTTTCTTACTAAAAACATGTCACCATTTGGGCCAAAATAAAGAGACTCTAATCTCCTTAACTCAACCTGTTTTATTTCAATTTCTTCTTCTTTTTCTTCAATTAAATCTTTTGTTAAAATTGCCTTTTCATTTGCCAAGTCAGATTTTAAAACTTCTATATGACGTGCTTGTTTGTCTAAATTATTTTTCCATTTAGCTACTTTAGCATCTAAAGTATTTTGAGCTTGCATGTATTCTGGAACATTTTCTAGAATATACTCCATGTCTATGTAAGCTATAATTTGACTTCTTTGCGACCAAAAAGTTGTTGCAGTAAATAAAAGAACGACTAATAAAAATATTTTTTTCATCTGTATAGTGTATTAGAAAAAACCGTGCCAAAAAAACGTTGACATTACAAATGCAAAGTTTTTCTAGAATTGTCTTCCGATAATAAAATGTGTTTGCCAACCAGATTTTTCTGTAAATCCTGGTAAAGGATCGAAACCATGCGCGAAATCTATACCTAATAAACCAAATGCAGGCATAAATATTCTTACACCTAATCCTGCTGAACGTTTTATTTCAAACGGATTAAATGATTCAAAATTGTCATAAGAGTTACCACCTTCTAAAAAACCTAAGGTATAAATTGATGCAGAAGGAGAATCTGTAATAGAATATCTTAACTCTAATTGAAATTTATTAAATATTGTACCACCTTCTGCAGATGATAATCTATTGTTTTCATAACCTCTTAAACCAACCGTTTCTCTACCGTCTAATTGAAACTGAGCAATACCATCACCTCCAACAAAATATCTTTCAAATGGATTTTGACCTAATTCAGAATTATAAAACCCTAAATATCCCATTTCGGCATTTGTCATTAATACCAATTTATCTGTAAAAGCAGTATACCATTTTCCTTTTGCGGTAAATTTATAGTATTCTAACCATTTATATTTTTCTTGAGTTTCTAAATTAGCATAATCTTTATCACTAAACAATGAATATGGTAATGTAGCCTTTACTGCAAAAGAAAACTCTGAACCATATGTAGGGAAAATTAAACTAGGACCTGCAGAGTTTCTGCTAAAAACAGCACTGTAAGATAGGTTGTTTAAGGTACCATTATTTAAAATATTTGTCCCTACTCTAAACCCGTAGTTGTTTAAATTAAAACTTTGGTAGCTTATAGTTTGAGATAACTGAAAGTAATCATCTGGCCAATTTAAACGTTGTCCTAAACCAACCGATGCTCCAATAATACCTAAACTTTGATTTTTATCTACGTCTCCAGTTTGAAAATTAAACTGATATTGGCTTGAAGAGTAAACAGAAAATGACAATGATTTTGGTTTTCTACCACCTAACCAAGGTTCTGTAAATGAAAAACTATAGGTATTAAAAGTTCTACTCGTTTGTAAACGTAATGCTAAGCTTTGACCATCTCCCATGGGCAATGGTTTGTAAGCCTCTCCATTAAAAATATTTCTGATAGAAAAATTATTAAAAGATAAACCTAAGGTACCTATAAAAGATCCACCACCATAACCACCTTGCAATTCAATTTGACTACCACCTTTTTCTACAACCGTAAAATCTATATCTGCAGTTTTATTTTGATAATCAGGCACTACATCTGGGGTTACATTCTGATCAAAGAAACCTAATTGACCAATTTCTCTAATAGATCTTATAATTGCGCTTCTACTAAATAAATCTCCTGGTTTTACTCTTAACTCTCTAAATATTACATGATCGTTTGTTTTATCATTTCCAGAAACTGTAACTTTTCTAATACGGGCTTTTTCGTCTTCTCTAATTCTAATTTCTACAGTTATAGAGTCGTTTTGCACTCTTGTTTCAACTGCGTTTACTTGAGAGAATAAAAAACCGTTGTCTTGATATAGGGTAGATAAATCGTCAGATGTTGGTTTTCCATCTCCTTTTACACGCTCTTTTAAAACTGCACCGTTGTAAACATCACCTTTATCGATCCTTAAAACTTGTCTTAATTGATCGTCTGTGTATTCTTTATTTCCAACAAATAAAATATCAGCAAACCTGTATTGTCTTCCTTCTTCTAAATCAATATTGATGTTAATTGTATTGTCATCATTCCAAGAAACTTCATCCTTTAAAATTCGAGCATCTCTAAAACCTAATCGGCTATACTTGTCTAAGATACTTTCTAAATCTTCTTGATATTCTTCTTCAATATATTTAGATCCTTTCCAAAAACGGCCAAAAAACTTTCTTTTGGTGTTAGACATCACTTTTCTAAGTGCCTTATTTGATAGTTTTTTATTACCAGAAAAAAGAATATCTTTAATTTTAATTTTAGAACCTTTATCTATGAACACTTTCATGTTAACAGTGTTAATGTCTGAAGTGTCATTTTTTACATCGAGGTTAACTTTTGTTTTTAGAAACCCTTTGTCTGTATATTTTTTGGTGATGTAGTTTTTGGTAGTTACAATTAAATTATCTGTAAGCATTGCTCCAGTTTTTAATTCAGCATCTTTTATAAGTTCTTTAGCTTTCGCTTTTTTTATACCAATAATTTTTACGTTGTTTAGTTGTGGTAGTTCTTGTACATCAAACTGCACATATACAGTCTGGCCATCTATTTTTGCTAAATAAACATCTACATTACTAAACTGTTTGCTTTCGTATAATTTTTTGATAGCACTTGTAAGTTTGTCACCTGGCAGTTTTATAGTTTGACCATCACGTAAACCTGTAAAAACTTTTACAGTTTCTTCGCTAAATTTTTTCAGCCCTGTAACGGTGATTCCGCCCAAAATATATTCTTTTCCTTTTTCGAAGGAGACATTACTGTTAAGAGTAGTATCTTTTTTTACAATCGATAAACTGTCTTTTTTTGTTTGTGCTGTAGCACTAAAATTAAAAAAAAGTGCAAAAAGCACTAATGTTGCAGAAAATAATTTCATGTAAACTTTATTCTGTAAGTTGTTCGCTTGTTTTTCCAAATCGTCTTTCTCTGTTCTGATATTCTATGATTGCATCATAAAAATGTTCTTGTCTAAAATCTGGCCAAAGTATATCTGTAAAATACAATTCGGCATATGCCATTTGCCATAATAAGAAATTACTAATGCGTTGTTCTCCACTAGTTCTTATCATTAAATCAACGTTGGGCAAATTAAATGTATATAAATGGTTATTTATAGTATTTTCATCAATATTTTCTAAATCAAGCTCTTTATTAACAACTTTTTTAGATATGTTTTTGATTGCTTTAACAATTTCTTCTCTAGAACCATAACTTAATGCTAAAGTTAAAATGATTCTGGTATTTTTTTTTGTTAGTTCGCGAACCTCTGCTAATGTTTTTTGGGCATTATCTGGTAAACTATCAATATTCCCTATTGCATTAACTTGTACCTCGTTTTTTTGAAATGTGGGAAGTTCTTTTTTGAGAGACTTAATTAGTAGTTTCATTAACGCATCTACCTCCATCTTAGGACGACTCCAGTTTTCTGTAGAAAATGCATAAAGAGTTATGGCCTCAACACCAATATCAGCAGCAGTTTCTATAGATTCTCTTACAGCTGTTAGCGCATTTTTATGGCCAAAAATTCTACTCATTCCTTTACCTTTAGCCCAACGACCATTACCATCCATAATAATGGCAACGTGTTTTGGTACTCTTAGTAAATCGATGCGTAGTTTTTTATCCATATATTATAGTCCGTTTGTGTAACAAGCTGGTCGTCCAAAAGTATAAATTAATGAAAAGCCAGTAAACATATACCAATCATTGCCGGTGCCACCAAAATTTAGTTTCGCTATCTTTTCATTATTATAATCTAAATCATCTTCAAAAGTATATCTAAATTTTGTTTCTAATGCAAAAGCAAAAGAACCAGCTAATTTAGATTTAAATCCTACACCAAACGGAACAGAAAATGAATTTTTCGAATTGTATTCATATTGATCTGGTTGTGGTTCGGAAGCTATGTATTTATAATTAAAAGCTGCTAATTCTAGAAGAATATAAGGTGTCCACGTTTTACCAGGTGATGATAAATCATATTCGTAAAAATTAAATTCTAAACCTACTGCCAACTCGTTTATTGTATTGTTAAAACTTAAACCCCTATCTCGTCTAAAATCTGTGTCTGCATCTAAATCATTTGCACTAATTGGTAAATAACTATAGGTTGCTCTTAATGCCATTCTTGGATTTTTATTGTACTTAAAAAACGCAGCTCCTGCAACTTTATTAGGATATATATAAGTGGTCCTGCCTATATCTCCAACATAATTAGCGCCCCCAACAGAAATTCCTATTTCATACACTTGTGCCAACGAGATACCCGTAAAGCTCATAAAAATTAGTAATAAAATATAGTTCTTCATCCCAAAAAATAGCGTGCAAATATATGTATTTCAATTTGCTTTAAAGAGTTAATAATCGGTCTTTTTTGAATAACAACTATTTTGATGTTTTATTGTAATTAGTTTGTTAAAGATTGGTTTCGTTTCTGGTGTCTTCTCCCCACAATAATTTACTTCTTAAAGTCTTTAAAAATGATTGATTGCTGGGTGTAATACTTTTAATGGTAAAATTAGCTTTTTCTATATACACTTTTGTGTTTTTTGGCACTGATGTAATTCTAGAATCTAGCGAGATTAAAAAGTCTTTTTCTCTAGAATCTATAGTAAGTTGAATACTAGTTTCATCAGAAATTACCATAGATCTTGCATTTAAATTATGAGGTGCAATAGGAGTAATGACTACATTTTTTGAACCAGGTGAAATTACAGGACCATTACAACTTAAAGAGTAGCCCGTAGAGCCTGTTGGTGTAGCAATTATTAAACCATCTGCCCAGTAATTTGTTAAATATTCCTTATTTAAGCAAGTTCTAACACCAATCATAGATGTAGTGTTTTTTCTTGCAATTGTAACTTCGTTTAAGGCAAAATTAAGTTCTTTAAATGGCGCTAATTCTGGCACCGTTTTTATTGAAAGTAGCGTTCTTTCTTGAATTGAGAATTCACCTTTTAAAATTTGTTCAACACTTTCTTTTATGTTGTTTTTGTTGATGGTTGCTAAGAACCCTAATCGACCAGTGTTAATTCCTAAAATAGGAATCCCTAAGTCTCTTATATATGTTACTGCTCTTAATATAGTGCCATCGCCACCTAAAGTAAAAAAGGCATCAAAAGAGGTGTTTAAATCAGAAAAATGAGAAAAAGTTGGGTATTTTTTCTCTAAAACATTGCCTTCTACTAATAATTTATAAAACTGCTTTTCAATTAAGCAGGTTATATTATTTTCAAGAAGAACATCCAATAAAATCTGAATTTCTTTCTCTGCTGAAATTGAATAGGATTGACCGTAAATTGCAACTTTCTTCATACTTATTAATTGTCTTTAAAAAACACTAGAACTAAGTTTTAATATAATCAGCTAAGGTGGTTACATTTCTAAGTATTTTTGCAAATATTCAGATCTATTTTTTAAATCTTCTAGATACATATCATTTTCGTGCGTAGAAATAATTTCGTAATTATATCTTCTAAAAGTATGCATCATTTCATTGAGTTCGTTGGATACTACTTTTAACGTTATTTGTACAGAACCATCTTTTCTATCAGAAATATAGATTCCTAAAATTTTACCACCGTTCGTTTCTACAATTTGAGTAACTTCACTCATAGAATAATCATTTTCTAATTTTTCTACAACTAAAGTTTCACTTTGTTCGAGCATAAAAGGACTTGAAGAAAAAACTTCTAAAACATCATTCAAATCATAATAGCCAATGTAATTTTTATCAGCATTTAAAACCGGAACAATCGATGCATTATTATCAGCAAAAATTTTTATCAATTCTAAAACTGTTGCTTTTTCTTCAGCAAAAAAAGAATTAAATAGATAACTATAATTTTCTAAAACATCTTCTTTGTTTTCTATAGTTTGTGCGTCATCCTCTGCAAAAGAGCCTAGTAAGATGTCATTTTCAACTACTGGAAAATGGGTTATTGGAAAGTTTTTAAATAGATTTTGTGCATTTTTTACACTGTCGTTTAAACGAAGTGCTGTAATGTCTTTTAATATGTAATCGTTTGTGTTCATTCTCTACGAATATAGGATAAAATGATTTAATGAGGTATCTTTGCAGTCTAATTTTATACAATGACAAAGTTAAGCGTAAATATTAATAAAATTGCAACTTTACGCAATTCTAGAGGCGGTAATGTGCCTAATTTATTAAAAGTTGCTGCGGATATTGAAGAGTTTGGTGCAAACGGAATTACCATTCACCCAAGACCAGATGAGCGTCATATTCGATATCAAGATGCTAGAGATTTAAAACTAATGGTTAAAACCGAGTTTAATATTGAGGGTAATCCTGTTAAATCTTTTATGGATTTGGTGTTAGAAGTAAAACCAACGCAGGTTACTTTAGTGCCAGATGCGGTAAATGCAATCACATCAAATGCTGGTTGGGACACCATTAAACATCAGGCTTTTTTGAAAGAAGTAATTGCTGAGTTTCAAAAAAACGGAATTAGAACTTCTATTTTTATTGATACGGATGCAAAGTTGATCGAAGCTGCTGCACAAACTGGTGCTGATAGAATTGAATTGTACACAGAATATTTTGCAAGCGAGTTTGATAAAGGGAATAAAAATGCGATAAAACCTTACACGGATGCAGCAATTTTAGCGCATAAATTAGGATTAGGAATTAATGCTGGTCATGATTTAAGTTTAGATAATATTAAATTCTTTAAAGAAAATATCCCTAATTTGGCCGAAGTTTCAATTGGTCATGCACTAATTACTGAAAGTTTGTATTTAGGTTTAGAGAATGTTGTAAGTATGTATTTGCATCGATTGAAGTAATATTTAGTAAGCAGTTTTTAGTTTCAGTTTGCAGTAGTAGTTCACAGTAACTCTGCGAATCTCTTTCGTTTTCTTGTTTAAATGCTGTGTAATAATTATAAGAACAAAAATGTCAAAAAACCCAATATTACATTCAATTATTCAAGGAGAAGGTTTTCCGTTATTAATTTTACATGGTTATTTTGGTGCAAGTGATAACTGGAAAACGCTGGGAAACCTGTTTGCTGATGATTTTCAAGTTCATTTAATTGACCAAAGAAACCACGGAAGAAGTTTTCATGCAGATGAATTTAATTATGAAGTCTTAGTAGCTGATTTGTATACGTATATTCAACATCATCAATTAGAAAAAATTTATTTAATTGGGCATTCTATGGGCGGAAAAACAGCGATGTTATTTGCTGTAACGTATCCTAATTTGGTTGATAAATTAATTATTGTTGATATTTCGCCTAAAGAATATCAGCCACATCATAACGCTATTTTAGCAGGTTTAAACTCGATTGATTTTGCAATTCATACTTCTAGAAATTTAGTTGATGAACAACTTGCTAACTATATTCCAGAACTTGGTGTTCGTCAATTTTTGATGAAAAACGTCTATTGGAAAGAAAAAGGACAATTAGATTTTAGATTTAATTTACAATCGTTAACAGAAAATAATTTTGAAGTTGGTAAACCTTTGCCTGTAGGTTTAATTTTTAAAAAACCAACCTTATTTTTAAAAGGAGAGAAATCTGGTTATATCATTTTATCAGAACAAATAATTATTGATAATTATTTCTCTAACAACAAAGTTGTAGAAATTTCAAATGCGGGTCATTGGTTGCATGCAGAAAATCCGAAGGATTTTTATGAAGAAGTTTGTGGGTTTTTAGGTTAATTTTATGGATTTTGTTAACGATTTAAATAAATACATGTTTTAAACGCGGTTATTTATTGTTGACTAAAATTTTAGTATTATCCAATCAAAAAGAACATTTATATTTCTATTTTAGTCTCTAGACAACATCCATTTCATGCCTTTGGCTTCGTTGTTAAAATTCATTGTATCAAACGGAATCATTTCAGTGGCTTTCGTTAATATACTGTTTACCGTAATTTGGTTAGCTACATGCTTTGAAGTAAGAATAGCCATTTTTGTGAGTTTCGATTTAACCATTTCTGGAAACCATACATCGTTTGTCCAATCCTGATCTCTCTGTGTAACTATTTTCATGTCTAGAACATTTGCAAACCATCCTTCAAGGTTATTATCGAACACTAGCTTTAAACCAAAATTTAATGCTTTTCTGTAATATTCGCTTTTCGAAAAACCCACCCAAACTATTTTTAAATACTTATCATCTTTATTCAAATAAATTTGCGCATATTTTTCATCAAAGGCTAATTCTTCCATAATATATCAATTTATTTTGCCAATGCACTTATAAAGTTCCATTAAGCTAGGATTGAGGTCAATTACTATTTTTAGTTTAATTTTTTTTTCAGCACGGGTGCGTTGTGGAAAGTTGCGTTTCTGATAACAATGAACTGACTACTGAAATTCAGAATTCTGCAAAAAAGCAATACACTTTTATTTGGGTTAAAAGTAGTAATTTTTCTATACAAGCTCTTTGCAAATTCGTGTTTTATTTTTTGGTTGTTATTGTATTCAGTTTTATCTAATTTTGAATTTAGTTTGTGTGAAAATTCTATAAATAAATTCAATTTCAAAAATCGCTAAATTTCGATAAACATTTCTTGTAGCTTTTTTTTTTAGTTTAGAAGCAAATTAAATTATTTTGATACTTTGTGATTTGGGAATAGGAAATTAAACTTGTTTTACATTTACTTTAAATTCAGGCGCTTCTACTAATTGAAAAGTTGCAGATGCAAATTTTACTTCGCCATTAGAACCCTCTATTTTTTCTAAAATACTTGTGAATAAAGCTGTCTTTGTAGCTCTTCGTTTTTTATAACTTACAACATATCGCAATGTAAATTCAATCCAATTATCATTGGCAATTAAAGATACCATAGGTGCTGTTTGGGCGTCTTCTAATTTATATTTTTGTTGTAAAACAGCCCATTCTTCTTTAGATTTCTCTGTTAAATTACCAACAATTTCTTTGCCACAATTTTCTAAAATTTCAGTTGCTTTTTTATAATTACTTCCAAACTGAACAGGTACTTTTATTTCATCCCATAAAAAAGGAAAGTCGCCACTGTAATTAAAAACGGGTTCTTTATACACAAAACTATTGGCAACTAACACAATTCGGCCGTTGTATAAATCGCCATCAACCCATTGGCCAGTTTCCATAATTGTTGTTCTTAAAACGCCAATATCCATTACATCACCTTTAATTCCGCCTAATTGTACTCTGTCTCCAGTTTTATAAAAACCGCCAAACATAATTGTAAGCCAACCCGCAAAAGATGCAATTACTTCTTGCAAGGCAAAAGCAATTCCTGCACCTGCAACACCTAATGCTACTGTAAAACCACCAAGTTTATCGCTAAAAGTAATTCCTATTAAAATGATTGTAAAAAAATAGCCTACAAAGCTTCCAATCTTTTTGGCTTTGTATCTATTATCAATATCATTAATTTTATTAAAGAGTTTTTTTTGAATTAATCTGATACTAAACCAAATTATGACAAGGCCAAAAATAATCGTTAATATTCTACTAAATAAAGGATTTGCATAAAGTTGTTCTATATTTTCCATATTTATGTTTTTAACGATAATACTAAAAAACTTAGTTTTTATCAGCTTTAGCTAGTAAAGTTCTAGAGCAAAAAAGTATTTTAAAATACTAGAAAAGCCACTATATATATATCTTATAATTCGGTTTGGTCTATAGAAGGTGCTTTCCATTTTATACTACCAACTTGTTTAGAGTTTGCTAATTTTGTAGATTTAGAGCTTCTTTTCATATCAAAAATCATAGCACCTGTCATAATAAGGCTTGTGCCAATAATTACAAATAAAAGAATACCAGGTTCAAAAGAGGCAATTTCTGCTTCTTTAGGAATTGCATAAAAAAGTAAAACGGTTATTAACCCACGTGGTGCAATAAATAATTGAGGTAAAATATCACTACCAATAAAAATTCTAAGTAAAATAAATCTTATAATATAAATAGATGCAATAATTAAAAGACTAATTAAGGCAACATTTAAATTGAAAAGTGATGTGATGGCAATTGTTAAGCCAAATATAACAAAGAAGAATGTTCTTACAACAAAGGCGGTTTCTAGTGTAATAATGTGCAATTCGTGGTAGATTTTATGAGCTTCTTTAAAATCAAGAAATTTTGCTAGCTTTCCGGCAAAAAATAGTTTCATATTAGCGATTACTAAACCAAAAATTAGAATTATAATAAGTGACGATAAATGCATTTTTTTACCAAGTGCATATAATAGTAACAGCACAGCTATTAATAAAAATAATTTTGCCTGGCTTTTAATTTTTTGAAAAATAATAATAATGGCATAACTAGCTATTAAAGAAATAACAATAGTAAGTAATATGTTTCCTGTAAAACCAATAACACCAGAATCTTCTGCAGGATTTAATTTACCGATTAAGAAGTAAAACATCATAATTCCCATAATATCAGAAAATGTGCTTTCGTAAATATGAAATTCTTTTTTGGTAACATTTAAAACACTAACACTTGGTATAATAATAGCACTAGAAAGTATTGATAAAGGTGTTGCGTAGAGCCAAGCAGACTGCATTGTCATGTCTGGTATAAAATTATATAAAATTAAAGCAGCTACCCAAGCAGAGCTAATTAAACCAATTAATGCAATTGCCATCGATTTTAAAATAGGCATTAGTTTTTCGCGCTTTAATTCTAGTTCTAAGGCCGCTTCTAAAACAATCATTATTAAACCAACAATCCCTAAAACTTCTAGTATCGGTAAAAAGTTTAAACTATCTGATGTAAAGTAGTTTAATGCGTATTGCAGACCAACGCCTAGTATAATAAGCATAAGAACTGCAGGTATATTTGTTTTCTTTGAAATTCCGTTAAAAATAAAAGAAATAATAATAATTAATGAAACCTCGATAATAAGGTTGTATGATGATAAAATTTCCATAAATTTTAATTTTTAGTCAAGCTAGTTGTTACGTTGTGTTGATTTAAATAAGCGATCAATGATTCCATTTTAGCCCCACTTTCTAGCGCAATTTGAAGTTGATGTATTTTTTGGTTTGGTATTTTTTTTAAGATTGGTTTGTTGTTGTAATCTATAATAGGATTTTCGAAAAGAAGATCTAGAACTGGCGTTGTTTTCTCTTGGTCATAAATATATATTGTTCTTCTAACCGAAGCACTGTCGTTTTGGTAAATACTAAAACCATTTTCGTCTACATAAGAGTAATTAATAAAACGATTGCCAACTTCTTCATTTATTACCACTCCAAAAAACATAAACTTACTTATGTCGCCTTTATATTTACCAGTAGAAATTGTAGAACCGATATTTACAAGCGGATTTATTTTGAATAAAACACCATATAAATATCGCTTAATATGTAAAAAGCTAATAATTAGAAATAGTAAAAATAGAACACCATGAACTTTATAGTTAATACTTACAAAGCTTAAAAGAAGTGTAAGTATAGCAACAGGTTTGTAAATTTCTATAACTTTATTTGTAATTAAATTAGATTTGTTTAGTATTGATTTTCTTTTAAATACATGTGGTAAAATTCGTAGCACTAGTATTAAAAAAATATAGATACCTATTAAGATTGCTATTATTGTAAAGAATTTAAACCAGGTAATAGTAGTTTCCATATTATAAGTTAATTTTAGCAGTTATAATTTTTGTAATATCATTTACCACAACAGGGTTTATAAATAAGTAACCATTAATATGTCTAACCAGTATTTTTACATTCATTAATCGCCTTAAAGCAGATTTAAAACCTGTATCAAAAGAAGTTGTTGTTACGTTTTTAATACCATATTCAGAAATAAAAGTAAATACGAGTGCTTGTTTGAGTATAATAATTTCTTCGGATGTAAAAAAATCTAGAAACTCATGATCTGATTCTTCATATAATACTGTTTGATTCTCTTCAACCGAAGTGTTAAAAGTCCAAGATTGAAGTGTATTACCAAAATTATAGTTGTTTTGTTTGCTAAGTTTTAGAGCAAGTATGCGAAGCTTATTGTTAGAAATGATTTCTAAATTTTTAGAAACAATATCTCTATGTGCAGCACCATGACGTAAAAGAATAGCATTTACTATTTCATTTTCATCTGCCTCATTAAGATTCATAACGTGGCTAAAAGCATTAGAGAAGCTTAACCTATTGTCTAAATGTTTCACCATCATTTGTGTTGTAGATGCCATAACAAAAGCATTATCAGATTCTGTTTCTATAAAGTTTAATAAAGCTCTAATATTACTAAGTAGGCTGTGTTTGTCATCTCTCCATAACTCTAAGTCATCAATTATAATAATAGGCTTTGTACTTTTTATATTATTATTTTTAACATAACTTAATGCCTCTTTTAAATTATTCGTTGTTTTAAACTTACGGCCGTCAATAGTTGCATTACTATTTGGTAATAACGTTACAATATCATTTCCAAAAAATTTATTGGCAGAGTATTCTATAAACGTACTTCTACCACTTAATCGATCACCAGTAACTAAAACCGATTTATTAAACCCTTGTTTCCAATGATCAAGTATAAGCCTTAGTTTGTAATCTTGATTTTTTCTAGGCACAAGAAATAAATCTCCAATAAACTTTTTATTTAGAAACAAAGAATCATAATGTGCACTTTCGTCTTGTAACATTCTGTGCGCAATACATTGTATAGACAGCTCTAAATTGGTTAAAGACTCGTATTGAAGCGATTTCTTATATTGTGAATTAAAATATGAAGCCCCTTTTTGAATGTTTTCCTTAATTTTTTTTAAAACAGTAATACTTTCAACATTTAGAGAAGAATTTAAAGTAACCTCTAAAAATGGTTTTCCAGCAATAAAATTACTAATAAGCAACTCGTTTTTTACATCTTCTTTTAGGGTATTTGATATAATTTTACTTTTTGCTTTAATATCACAAATCTCGTTTTCTAAATGAGACAAGGTGTTTAAAATTGTGTTGAATTTAGTTTCTTCTTGTCTTTCTTTAGAATGTTGTAAGCTATTTTTTAAATTAAGAAGGTTAAGATTGTATTTGTTAATTAGATTTGTTTCTAATCCAATTAAGTCCATGAATTTTGGCAGTATTTGATAATCAAACCATTTTTGAGTACTTTTTTTTAGATCAACCTCTCTAATTGTTAATAAACCATCTACAGTGTTTATTGGCATTTCAATTTTTTGCAATTGATTAATGTAATTATTTACACTGTCAGAGAAATTATATTGTTTATTTTCTGTAAGTGATTGCTGTGTTAATTGCTCTTCAACATAAGAAAGTACTAAGTTATAATCTTTATTATCTTTGGTGTTTTTTGATATAAGGTTTACATTATTACTTACCTTACTTACCAACATATCGTGGTCATTTGTTAAATCGGCTACAACCTTTTTTAGCTCATAAAAGGTTGTAATAGAAATAAAAGCTATTACTTTTTGGGTATCTATATTTTTAAGTTGACTTAAAATTGTTTCGTATTGAGAAGTATAAACTTCCCACGGATTTTTTTGTAACGAGATTGTACTCGCTATTTTTTTTAAAACACTTTTCTCGTCCCCTAATTTTACTTTTTTAGGAGTAAAAAGTTCTTTAAAATCAATTAGTTTAGTTTCTAAAATAGTTTTGGATTCTTGAAAGTGTTCAGAAATTTGTTCATCATCTAGACGATTTTCTTGCTTATAAATAGAAACTTTATTTAATTCTAAAAATACATCTCTGTGTAAAATTGTTACGGTCTTAAAGTCTTCGGCTAAAATATAGTTTACTAGATATATTTGTGATTCAGAATCATATTCTGTAACCTCATTTCCTAGCTTTATAAAACAATTAACAAGATTGTTAAACTCTATACTAATGAGTGATTTAAGCGCTAAACGGTCTTTAGTAACCTTAAGTTTTTCGTTATATAAATTAAGAACTCCTTCAAATTTAGATAAAATATTTTTATTAATATTAGAAGCAGTTTCTAAGTTCATATAATTAATTATTGTAAGAATTTGTAATCAAGATTTTTTAAAATAGTATACTAAAGGTTAGTGTATTTTAAAGTGCTAACACAATATAATAAAGATGTCACAGAAAAAATAGTAAAATTTAAATTATTTAATTAATTCTACTAAAGCCAAATAAGATTGATACTTTTAAGTTAATTCATTTTTAAGAGTATAACCAAACTATTTTTTAAAACTACTTTAAATAGAAATACTGTAGTTTTTGTTTTACCAAATAAGTTAGAAAGGCTATCTTTTAAAATTCAATTTTAGATTTAAATGGTTCAGACCATTTTGATGCTCTTCCAATTGCAGGTGTAATTGTAGCAAATACTTTTAGTTTTTTAGAAAAATGAGAACTCATTTTTGATAGTTTCCCTAATTGTAACTGCATTGGTAATTGTATTGTTTCGTTCTTTTTAACGACTAAAACTTTTTGAGAAGATACCCCAAGATATTCATCTTTTCTATCTAATGAAATAGGTATTACTTTACTTTCGTCCCAATTAGGTAAAATTAAAGGCTCATCTTCTTCACCGTGAATATCGTAGATAAAAGCATGTATATAGTACTCCATCTGAAGAGAAATATCTAAGTCATGAAACTCTAATTCTACAACAACAGTTAAATCATTAACAGTATCATTAACAACAATTACTTCTGGAATAGAAAGTAAGCGAACCGATATAATTTTTGACATGGTTTTAATTTTAGGGATTAATTATTTTTTAAAAGAACGATTAAACTTGTAGTTGTTAATTGCTTTTTACACACGAGACCATCTTAGTTTAAAATAGTTTTGTTTTTAAATAAATAAAAGGGCTTCTAAGCCCTTTTATTTATTTAAAGTTTATGAACTTTGTATTTGTATAATGAAGTGCTTTTAGGTTTTTGCGGATATAAATTAGAAAAATTATTATTTAATTCTAATTCTTTTTTCTTCATTTTATTTTAAACTATTTCTTTGAAAACACTTCTGTTCTTGAAGCGCTAATCTCAGAAGAAAATTTTCTAAAATTATCTTGAAAAGTAATATTTAAATCCGGTCCAGCAGTTCCGCCATTAGGGGTAAGCTTGTAGTCATTATTTCCAATGTTTTCCCAAGTACCATTTATTTGCACTGCAGTAGCACAATTTGTAGTAGATGATCCAGAAAATGTAGTTACTTTATATGTTCTATTCGCAGAAAATATATATTCTACTAATTCATCACAAATTATTTCTTCTGTTAGTTTACCATCTTGAACATAATAATCTAAATTCCAAGTACCAATCAAATCAGCAGAACCACCACCCATTGGGCCATCGTCATCCTTAGAACATGAAAAGATTAACACTAAAATACTTGCTGATAATAAAATTATTTTTTTCATAATTGTTTAATTTCTATTGTTTACTATTTATTAGAATTTTAAGTTGTAGCCAATTGCTATTTGGTTGTATTTAAAAGAGTTACGCATTGTGTAGTCTATATATAAGTTTTTATGAAGTACTGGTAATTTTGTACCTATAATCATATTATAAAAGCCAGTAGCTCCATTAACTAAATTTCCAAAACCTAGACCTGCTCCAGCGTAAGGTTTATACTTATCGCTACCAATTGAAATAGGATGTACAAAGTTACCAGATAATGCCCAAGTACTAGACTCTCCAAAACCTAGATATAATTCTGGCATAAATTCTATTTTTGTTTTTATAACGTCGTAATGCAATCGAACACCAAAATTAGCTGTTGATGCGCCGCCGTAATTAAAGCCTACCATTGTAGAAAAGCTATTGTATACTAATAAAGATTCATTAGCAAAAGTATTAATAGTTACTTCTCTTTCTGTCTCTATTGTAGGTTCTACAAGTACGGTTTGATTTTTATTTGTGTCTATTTTTTTGTTTAATACATCAATTTTATCAAGAATAACACCATTCATTTTATCAACTTGTTGTTTTTCATTTACATCATTAGAAGTGTTATTATCTAATTTTGTAGTTCCTTGAGCTTGTTTTGCATTAAGTTCTAATAATAGTTTTTCAAGTACTTCAACACGTTTATTTAACTGTTCTATTTTCTCATCTTTAATTGATTCATTAACCTTTGAAGGTGTAATGGTGTCTTTTTTCTTTAAAGAAGTAGTAGATTCGTCAAGATTGTTTATAATACGTTGAATAAGAGTTTCAAATTGTTCTGGACTCATTTGAATAAGTCTAGACTTTTCTACTGTATTTTCAACTTTTTTTACAGCTTCTTTTTCCGAAGTTTTAGTTGAAGTAGTAGCCATAACTTTAGCTTCTTTTTGTTGTTGCACTTCTTCTACAGCTTCAACTTCTCCAAGAGACTTGGTAACTTGTTTCTTTTCTTCTAATATTTGAACGGCTTTATCAACATCTTTAGCTTTGTAAGCTTCTTTTAGATCGTTTTCTAGAACTTGAATCTTAGATTGATAATCTTGCTTTAATTGCGCAATCTTGTTGCTACTTATAGTTTGTTGCACAGATATTTCTCTATCTAAATTTTCTCTGTAAACGGTGTTAGGAGCTTTAGATTTTGCACCTAAAGTAAATTTAAGTCCTGCGTTGTAGAAAATATGAGTTTGTATATCATCTGTATTAACAATGTCAGCAACATTTTCACCCGAAGTAATCATCGCTCTAGCGCCACCACTAATTAAAACATGTTTTCCCAAAGGGATGTTAAGTCCTAAACCACCTGTTGCAAATTCACCACCTTCAAGTACAGAAAAACTACCATCTGCATTTGCCATTGGCATATAATCACTACCAGGAGATAAATAACCACCACCCAAAATTAAGAAAGGTGTAACACCATTACCGTCGTTTAGGCGTGCTCTAAATTCACCACCATACATTGCCATTTTATCAAAATCTGTAGAAATATTTTCATTCTGTGTTGCTTGAAAATAAAATGCGCGAATTCCTATATATTCATTTAAATCTAAACCAGCAAAACCTCCTAACCAATAAGTGTCTCTAAATAACGAGCTACTATCAAAATCTGTATACGCTAAACCAGGTTCAATAACCCATTGTAAACCTTTAAAGCCACCTTTAAATCTTTGTAAATAAGCTTCGTCTAATTCTGATAAAATTCCAGGTCTTCTACCGCCTAGGTAAAATTGTAAAGAACCTTGTAAAGACCAGTTTGTTAATCTTTCATTCTCAAAATCAGCATCGGTAACACCAAAATCTGTTTTATTACCGTCTGATAAAAGATGCATACCAGAATTAAATCTATAAGTAGTATTTTTTGCTTCTAAAGAGAATACAATACGGTCAGATAATTTAAACTTAGTTCCTAAACCTAATGAGCCATAAACTTGTTCAAAGTCTCCAGAGTTTTCTGGGTTAATGTTTTGAACACCAGCACCAAGAGTAAGATAAGGTCTAATGCCTTTTGTGCCAAAATTAGCTTTAAATTCTCCACCCCAACGTGTTACAGTAACATTTTGTGAATTAAACAATGCATCGTCATAACCTGCAATACCAAAATCTTTAAAATTTGTTTTTAAATCTAAAGATTGTAAATAAATTGCTCTAAGTTCTACAAATTCTCCAAATCCAAAACCTAGCTTACCACCTACAAAGAGGTTATCTTCAAAACCAGCTTTATTGTCCCACCAAGTATACTCAGCAGCAGGAGATAGCGTAAAACTGATGTCTTTAACTTGCGCCTTACTAACTAAAATGGTTAGAAATAAAAGTGTTATTGTTATTTGTCTTGTTTTCATCATTAATTATTTTTTTTTAAATTTTATTCATGCTGTTCATTATTAATAAATTAGCTATTTAAAAAACGATGTTCTTGTTTTTTAAAATTCGGCCGCTAAAATATTAATTTTTTCATCAGCTTTTACAATATTTTTGGCTTCATTTTTAAGTTGCTGTATTTCAGCATTTTTTTGGAGCTCAATAATTTGTTTTTGCAATTTGGTAATAAGTACTTCTCTTTTTAAATCTTTCATCTTGTCCCAAATCATATAGACACCTAGAATAATAAACCCAAAAACTTGAAGTATTACTAAAGGCAGTGTAGAAATTATGCCAAACCCTAAATCAAAATCAAGAAATGTTGTAAACAAATCTATATTAAAAATGAATAGTAGAACATTAACTGCTAAGTAAATAAATATAATTATATATTTCATTTTAGTGGTTTTCTAATTCTTCAAGTTCTTTTAAAATAGCTGATAATCGGTTTTTGTTTGCTTCAAATTCTTCAACAATTTCTACAATGTTACTAGAGGTTAAAAAAGGTTTGTGTAAAGTGCCGTTTTCTAAATAATGATCAAATGAAATAACACCAAAACTGTGTTTAAGTTGTATTTGACGTTTTTGCAGCTTTGCTTCTTCTTTAAGTAATGTTTGCTTTTCTGTATAATCGTGTATTTTATCTGATGTTTCAGAAACTAACTCTGAACCAGCTACATAAGCCTTTGCTGATGTTTCTGCAACTTTACCACCTGCAACAGCCACTTTTTCACCTACATAAGACGCACCTTCCATTACATTTTCTGTAACATTATCTATAAGGTTTTTAAAAAAACCTTTTTTTGGCTTAGTAGTGCTTTCTTTTTCTGTGTTTTTATTTTCAGACGAACTAGTTTCTGTGGCACTAATCTCTATAATTTTATTTTCTGTACTATTATTTTCTGTACTCATTTTCTAAATTTTTTATATCTTAATTTCTTATGATTGTTGTTTTTTTGATTTTCTCATTTTTCCTACAAAATAAAATAGCACAAGAATTAAAGCGATAAGTCCTACAACAATAAGAGCCGTATTCTTCATTTTATCTTTTTTAGCGTTTTCTAAATCAGTTTTTTGCTTTTCTAACGCTGCGTTTGCTTCAATACTTTCTCTAATATTTAAAGCTGCTAACTCTTGCTTATTATATTGTTTTGTTTCAAAATTATTTTTATTACCAGAGTAATATTGAATTTGACCGTTAATTGAATCGCTTTCTTTTGAGTTTGTTTCTAAGTTTGAGGCTATTACTTTAAGTTGATCCATTAACCTGCCTTGTTCTTCTTTAGCGTACTCGTCAAATATTTGTTTAGCAGTGTAATTATTTCTAATTTTATTACCAAGAGATTTACGTTGCTCATCAATAGATGTTACTTGATCTTTTACATCTGCAATAGTAGTTTTTAAGGTTTTAACTTTTAAAGTTTGTTCTCTTATTTTTCCATTTATACCAGCTAAAAGTGAATCTACTACTTTAAAATCTTCTGGTGCAGCACCTTTAGACCACAAAGCACTGTGTTGCGCGTCATAAACAGTTTTTTCTTCGTTTAATAAACCAATTTTCTTTTCAGCTAATACCGTTTCTTTTTCTTGCAATACTAGTTGTTCAGAGGCATTTTCTCTTTGCCCTTTAAGTTCTGCTAATTTAGAATTAACACCTTCAATGCCTGGTGCAATTTTCTTAGCATTTACTTGTTCTAAAGATTTTTTAACTTCTGTTAATAACTTAGAAACTGAATCTTTTTTTCTATTAAGTATTGCTAATTTTTGTTTTGCTGATAACTGAGTGTTTTTTAAATCGCTTAATTTATCGCTTATATTGCTTATCGAATCTTTATAAGAAACAACTTCTACTTTTACCGTTTCAGTAGTTTGTTGCTTGCTTTTTAATTCTTCAAGACTATTTGATTTTGATTTTTGTTCTCCACAAGCCATCAATAAACTTAAAAAGAGAGCATACATTACATATTTTGTTTTCATCGATTAAATAATTTGTATAGTTACTCTTATATGACTGTAACTTTTTAAATAAGTCACTTAATAAAGTTATATTTTTGAAAAATATTTTATAAAGTGACTTTTAAGTCTTTTTACAGTCAAATAATTAAGTAACTATAAAACACAAGAAAATTGAAAACTAATAACCACCTTACAATTCTATTATTGCTTTTTTTATCACTATCGGGAATTACAACTAACGCACAACAAGTAGAGGTAGATAATTCTGAAAGTTTAATTGTGATGAGTGAAGATGATATTATCTCTTTAGCGAATACATTGAGAGAACTCAAAAAAAACTATACAACTAGCGTTTCTTCAAATAAAGCTAATACAGCAAACACCAAAATTAGCACTTTAGATAAAAGCATTTTAGAAGTAGCGTATTTAAAAAAGCAAATTGTTTTATTAGAAGCGCAAATAAAAGAGTATGAAACTGCTAAAAACAGCACAATCTCGAGTTCAGCAGCAATTAATAATACGAATAGTTTAAATCAAAGAGAACTAAATAGCATTAAGCAAGACATCAATCAGCTTAGAGATCTTATCAGTCAATTGGCAATTAAAACCAAAAGTGACCTTACTGTTATTGTGCCATCAACTCAACTTATTACTAAAACAGAAATAATGCCAGTGGTAACTAAAACAAAAATAGTGCCAGCTGTAACCAAGGCAGAGATAGTGCCAGTGTCAACAATTATTAAGGAGCAAATACCAACTGAAAACAAAGAAAATTTAGCGCTAAAAAAACAATTAGATAGCCTTACTGTTTTAGTTAAAAACTTTAAAGAGGCAGATTATACTAAAGATTTTAAGACTTTAGAAAACAGAATTGAAGAATTAAAGAAAGAATTAGCTTTAAAAGAAGTTGCACAACCTGTTGTGGATAAAAATTTAATAAATAAATACAAAGGATTTACTAAAGACATTTATTTTTCTAATAACTCTAAAGTTTTAAACGACCAAAGCACTAAAATAATTGATGAATTAAATGAAATTCTTACTAAAAATAATAATATAGATCTCGTTGTCAAAGGATTTGCTAGTAATAAAGGTGCAGCGTTGTACAACGAAAATTTATCAATGATGCGAACAGAATCTGTGAAAAAAGCATTGATTTTAAAAGGTGTTAATCCATTAAGAATTTTAACAGAATACCACGGTATAGATTACAATGCAAAAGCTGATAAAGCAAGAAGAGTTGAAATTTCTATAATAGTTAGATAATAATCGACACATATTTAATTTAAAAGAAGGCTACGAAATTATTTAATTTTTTAGCCTTCTTTCTTTGGATGAATTTAGCGAAATTTAAAGTTATTAATTTGTTTTACAAACTATTTTCACTAGATTTTAGCAACTATTTATTGTTCTTTTAAAGGTGGCTCATAAAGCAAAAAGACCTAAACTTGATGTAAGTTTAGGTCTTTTTGTATAAAAAATTAAGTAAACTTAATTGCCAATCTTTTTTGTTACAGGTTTCTTTATAGATGCCAAAATACCAACAATTACTCCAATCGCAAAACTACCAAGTATAATAAGTACTCTAGACATTGTTAATTTCCAGAATAAAAACTTAACATCGGTAACTTCAACATTTTGTATTGAAAATATTACGATAACGGTAGCAAATACAATTGCCAATACAGTTTTAAACTTCATAGAATTACTTTTTTATAATTTGCGATTTATCGTTTAAACCTTCAACTTTAATTTCTGGGTTTCCATAAACATAAATATCACTTTTACCTTTTGCATAGATATTTAAATCTTTGCTTGCATTTACACGTATTTTGGAAGAATCGGAAGCATTAATAACTGCACTCGTAGTCTTTAATTTTCTTGCATCAATATCCGAAGAACCTGTAGTAACAAGGTTTAAATTGTCGCTGCTACCTTTAATACTCATATCTGATCGTTTGTTCAATGCTAAATTAAAATTATCTGTAGAAATACTTCCTTTTAAATTAGCGTTGTCGTTTAAAGTCATAGTAGTTTCTTTACTATTTAATTTTAAATCTCCCTTAGCGTTACCATTCATTTGTAGCCTTAAATTATTCGATTTAATATCTAAATCAAAATCAGAACCATCTAAACTTATCAATTCTACATCCTCTAATTTTAAATTATTTTGACCTTTAATTTTAGCATTTTGACCAATAGTAACTTTATTAAGTGATAAAAAGGTTACATAAATTTCTAATTTTTTGCTTGATACAATATTGCTGGTTGTTGAGATTTTTAATTTTCCGTTAAAAACCTCAAAACGAATAACTTCTGCTAAATTCGAGTCTGTTTTTAAACGATACCCTTCAGAGTTTGTTTGCATTAAGGATACTTCTAATCCATCTGTTACCTCTAATTCTGTGTAGCTGTCTAAGTCTTTGTAAACTTCAACTACATCTTTATTTCCTTTAATTTTTTGTTTTTTCTGTGCAGTTATTGTTACAGAAAGTAATAGTAATACTGCTATTGTTATTGTTTTCATTGTTTAAATTTTATGTTAAAAAAGTGATTATTATTATTATTATTATTATTTGTGATCTTATTTTTCTCGTACTTTAAAAGTATTTGTTTTAATTATAATTGATAAAATTTAAACTAAACGCTTTAGAAAATCCTTTTTAATTAGTATTTTTTTCTTTTTTCTTTATTACTATTTTGCTAACAACCTCCTTAATAGGTATTACAATTTCATCGCCATTTGAAACTTGAACACTTAAGCAAATATTATCTATAGAAATAATTTTACCAGAGATATCGCCAATAGTAATTAATTGTCCTATTTCGAAATTGCGTTTAGAGTAAAATGAAAAAAGTAAACTGTTAATAATGTCTTTAGAGCCTAAACCAAACCCAATTACAACAGTTGTTAATAAGCCGCCTAAAATTAATGTAAGATTGTTTGTAATTAAGTCTGTGTTAACACCAGCTTGATTCATTGCCGTAACTGTAATTGTAACAATAATTATATAAAACACGAAGCTGCTAATAATTGAACCTCCTTGTAAATCAAAAGATTCAAACAAACCTTTAATTGTTTTTTTGATAAAATTAGCAATGTATAAACCAATCATAAATAAGGTAATTGCGCTAAATAATTTAGGTAAATAACTTAATAATTTACCTATTTCTATAGATACAATCTCCCAGTTCATTATATCTGAAGCTATAATTAAAAAAACTAAAAAAAGCACCCATTTTACAAAACCAACAATTACAGAAGTAACATTAAATTTTAAATCTGTTTTGCCAAATAAATTTTTTTCGTTGATGACTTCTGTTAATTTATCAACCTTAGAAAACTTTAAAGCTCGTTTTAAAAGAAAGGTTACTAATTTTGTAAGTATCCAACCAATCATTAATATTAATATTGCAAAAAGCACTTTTGGTGCAGCTTCTGCAATGTTATGCGCCATTTGGTTTAACGACGTCATTGTTAAATTTTTAATATCACTAATTGTTTCCATTTTTGTTACTTTTAAATTTATTGATTATTCTTTCTTCTTTTTTTCAAAAAAGGTCTTCGCTGCTTTTGGATAATTGAACATAAACAAATTTGCCACTTCTTGAAACAATTTTATTCTTGCAATCTCAGACATGACTTTTACTTTAAAATCGCTTGGCGTTTCTTGAGGCGGATGTGCAATTTTTTTAAATGGGTTCTGTTCTTCCATTACTTAGTCTTTTAAATTATTGTAGGCTATTATTATTCTTGCTTTTGCTCTTTTAAGCCTCATCTTTACAGCACTTTCGTTAATTTCTAAAATATCCATAATATCTT
This sequence comes from Polaribacter glomeratus, assembly GCF_002954665.1. Classification (GTDB taxonomy): domain Bacteria; phylum Bacteroidota; class Bacteroidia; order Flavobacteriales; family Flavobacteriaceae; genus Polaribacter; species Polaribacter glomeratus. The sequence goes on from NZ_MSCM01000002.1 coordinate 1,275,402, forward strand.
TTATAGAAAAATCGTCTTGGTATTTTAATAATAGTATCATTTTATCTTCTGGTGCTATAATCTCTAATGCAAGCTTTAGTAAATTTTCTCTCATTTGAAAAAGAGAATAATCTTCTGTTTCTTCTTGAAAAGCATTCAAGTCTTCAAGTTCCATCTCATTAGAACTAACTGTTTTTATCACATTTTTATTTACATAATCTACACACATATTATAAGTTAAGGAATACATCCATGTAGAGAATTTTGATTTACCTTGAAAAGTTGATGATTTTTGATACAATTTTACAAAAACGTCTTGCGCCAAATCTTTAGCTTCTGCATTTGTTTTTGTAAAACCATAACATTTATTATAAACGATGTTCGAGTATCTCTCGTACAAAACTCCAAAGAGTAAGTCATTTTTAGTTTCATTTATTTGTTGCACAAGCTCCTCGTCTGTTAAATCGTGGAACGCATTTTTATTTTTCAAGGGTTTAAAAATTAGTTACAATTGTTTGACTGTGTTTTTAATAAAAAGTCACTTTAAATTTAATTAATAACATAGGTTTTCTGCTGTTTTTTAGAAAACAGGATGAATTATTTTAAAATATTTTGAACAGATTACTCGTATAAGAAACTACATTCATCTATTTTTTAATTGATAAAGTTTTTTAAAGGGTAGCCTTTTTAGCTCGATATAGCAATCAAAGGCATTAAAAGAAACTTCTAAAAAGGCTGTCTTAAATTTAGTCTTTTAAAATTAAAATAGCTACAATAATAGGTAAATGATAGATTTAAAAATCAAATAAAAACGGACTATAATTAACCTATACCTTACTTTACAATAAAAAGTTAATGAGGTTGTCATGATTGTTTTAGTTTTTAATTACTCTAAAAACAGAAGTTTATGATAATAATCTTGTGTTTGATAATTAGTCTAAAAATGAATCTTAACTTATTTTTAAGAAGCAATTTTATTTAAATATAAAATTACAATGCTTTAATAAAACAACCAAAAACTATAATAATTTACACTTTTAAAGAATCGACAATTTTTTGTAAAACTTCTGCGGTTATTGGTTTTGTTACAAAATCTGAAATTTCCTTAAAGTTTTTTGATCGTTCTAAATCTACAGGGTCAATTGACGAAGTAACCATATAAATGATTATCTTTTTGGCAATTTGGGGTGCCAATTTTGTGTATTCTTCCATAAACTGAAACCCATTCATAATGGGCATATTAATATCTAAAAAAATAAGATCTGGCAGTTTTTCTGGGTTTTGCTTGTTTTCATTTATAAAATTATAAGCTTCTTCACCATCAGGAAAAGTAATTATATTTTCTGTTAGTTTCTTTATTTTTAATATCCTTTGCATAAAGAATTTATAAACTTCATCATCGTCTATAATACAGATACTTTGATTTTGTAGCATAATTTTATTTTAAAATGTTATTACAAAGGTGGTTCCTTTATCTACTTCACTAATGCAAGAAATAGTACCTTTTAAAGATTCAATTTGATTTTTTATAATATACAAACCAACACCTTGCGAATCTTTGTGTCTATGAAAAACTTGATTAAGTCCAAAAAGCCTATGTGCGTGTTTTTTTAAGTCTATACCAAGGCCGTTATCTGTAACTAATAGTTGAACTTTACCTTCTTTTAAGGTTGTTTTAAATTCTATTTTTGGTGTTCTTTCTGGCGATGAATAGCGCAAAGAATTACTAATTAGGTTACTAATAATATTTTCTAAATAAGGTTCGTTGTAGTTTATGGTATCAATAGCAGAAAAATCCGAAGTTATTATGCCATTTAGTTTGCTAATATCTTTGGATAAACTTTCATCTATTTTCTGAAGCATTTCTTTAAAATACAATGGTTTAACTTCTATTTCAGACTCTGTTTTTGCTCTTATTTTAATTGCTTCTATTAAAGTATGCAGCGTTTCAGATAAATGATCAATTACGGTTCTAAATTTATCGAACGTAAAATCTTTTTCTTCTTGTGTCTCAGAAATATCATATAAATCTAGTAATGAATTTAAATTACTAATAGGTGCTCTTAAATTATGTGAGGCTATTTGCGCAAAATTTGCCAATTGGTTGTTCTGTTCCGTAACTTCTGTAATATCTGTACCAACCCAAATAAAAGCGATAATAGTACCAAAGCTATCCTTTACGGCATTGATACTTAGTTGTACATATAAGAAGGTTCCGTTTTTTCTAATATATTTCCATTTGCTAGATTCTTTTCTGTTTTCTTTTGTTAATTTAGTAAATACATCAAAGCCTTTAATTTCTTCTTTAAATTCTTTAGAAAGTTCTTCACCTCTTTCTAAAACTTCTTCTTTGTCGTGAAATATAATAGGAGTTTCTTTATTAATTAATTCTTTACTTTTATATCCTAATAATAATTCTGCACCTTCATTAAAATAGGTAATTAATCCATTTATATCTGTTCTTATAATTGAAATAGTACCCGAGTCAAAAATAGCATTCAGCTCTTCATTCACTTTATTTAATTCAATTTGTGCTATTTTAACCGTATTAATGTCTTGGAAAGTTCCGTACAAACGCACACACTTATCATCTTTAAATTCAGGTTTACCTATTGCTCTTACCCAAATAGTTTTTCCTTTTGTAGTAACTATTTGTAGTTCTTCGTCCCAAGAAGTATTGTTTGTAATCGAATTTTCGATTACAGTTGTAATTTTATCTCTACTATAACCCTCTTTGTAGAAGTCAATGCCAGTTGCTATAGACGGAATAAAGGTTATATCTGTGTCATGAATTTCTTTGGTAACTTTACTCCATAAAACTTTTTGATTTATAAAATCTACTTCCCAAGTACCAATTCTTGCTACAGAGTTTGTTCTGTCTAAAATTTCCTCAACTCTTTTTGTAGCTTCTTCTTTTTGTTTTATTGTTTGTTTAAATCGCTCTAAATTTGAATTTAAGGATGTAAGTTCTTTGTTTTTTCTAAAAATTGGTAAAAACATAAAAAAGACGATACCTAGAAGTGAAAAAGAGGTAAACGTGATAAAAAAGTATTCCATCTTTTTTAAAAAGTTTAATCGATCTTCAGAAATTTTTTGATATTCATTTACGATAGCATCCATAGTTGTTAAAAAAGGTGCTTCGTTTTTTTTAACTGTTGCTATAAAGCGATTAAAAAATACTTCATTTTCTGGGTTTTCTGCTAAATTGTTGAAGGAATTAATGATTTCATTAAAATAAAGAATATTTTTTTCAAAAAGAATATTTATAGATTCATTATTGTAGGTTGTTTTGTTTTTTTGCTTTAGGTAAGTATCCGCTTTTTTAAAACGGTGCATTATTTTTTTTAAAGCTTCAATGTTTTCAATGTAAGAAGAAGTGTTTCTTATTTTATTAGAATAGAACGCTATTTTAGTAATCTGCTGGCTATACATTCTCTGTTTACCCGCAATATTTATAGTTTCTACATCATTACCTTGTTGCGAAATAGCATTATTAATTAGTACCTGATTACAGATAATGATCAAAATAAAAAATATAACTAGTACTTTGTATTTGTTTTTTACCAATTTTCAAGGGGGATTTGGATTTAAACTAAAATTATAATATTTACTATATAAAATGAGTACTCGTTATATATTTTTAAAACGTACTACCTGTAAATATAAATTAATATTTAATGAAATTGTATTTTTTTAAATAATAATTTTTGGTAGCTGATTCATATTGAAAATAAAAATAGTAATAAACGAATAGTTTTTGAATAAAATATTTGTTTTTTTGTCACTTAGTTATTTCTTTTTGATGCCATTTTATGCTGGATAATTTTTATTTTAAAATTGAGAATCAAACCCATTAAATTAAGATACTTTATCTTTGATTTTTTTAAATTTTCAATACCTTAATAAGAGAATAATGAACATAGAAAATGCGCAAATACAAGTAGATGATTGGATTAAAAACCATGGAGTTCGTTATTTTAACGAGTTAACAAATATGGCACAATTAACAGAAGAGGTTGGTGAAGTTGCCCGAATTATTGCAAGACGTTATGGCGAGCAAAGTGAAAAAGAATCGGATAAAAATAAAGATTTAGGAGAAGAATTGGCAGATGTTGTGTTTGTTGTTTTGTGTTTGGCAAATCAAACCGGAATTAATTTACAAGATGCTTTTGAAAAAAAATTAGATATTAAAACAAAACGCGATCACGATCGCCATCAAAATAACCAAAAATTAAAATAATGAGTTTTATTCAAAATTTTACAGCAGGGGCAAAGATTGTTTTTGCAAGATTACAGACCAAACTTTTTTGGCAAAACTTTGTAAAAGTGGCGGTTCCTTTTTTTATAATTGTTACCCTAATTTCTTTGCTGATGAATAGTTGGAGAGAAATTTTTGCAGGCGATTTTGCAGCTGTTGCTCAAGTTAACTTCAATGACGGCAAATGGGAAGATTTCTTTGGTTTTAAATTATTTTTTAGTGCTTTTTATGCCTTGTATGTAACTAATAAAAAAATGAAGTAAAGCACCTGTTTAGATACGTAACCAATTAAATGGACCATGTAATTAACAAAAAAATGCCTGTGATCTTTATCAAAAACTAGAAAACTAAATAAAAACTAGATTTAAATTATAAGTAAGAGAATAGCGCTCATAGAAGAATAGATAAAGATACTTTTAAGGTTCTTTTAAAGTAAAAATCCATCGCTTTTGGCGATGGATTTTTTATACCTGTGAAATTTTATTATCTAATTTGACCACGTAATAAACCAGAAGCTACCTTTGTAGAATGGATGTTTACATATAATGCATCAGTATTAACTTTCGTTACGTTTTCTGCACTTAGGGTTAAACTTTTAGTAATGTTTAATTGAGCATTGTTTGTCATTTCTAAGTTCAATAAAACTCCACCATTTACAGTTGAAGCTCCGCTATGAATATGACCAGCAGCAATTGCATCCGTAGGGTCTAAATTGTTTACAACAACTTTGTAAAACATTTTTGTACCTACAAGTCTAACATAAGCAGTTCCTGTTTCATTTCTTCCCGTTACCGCAGGAATTTCATTTGCAGGCGATAACATTACGTTATAAGCATTGTCTACAGTTACATCTATTTGACCTCTTAAAAGTCCAGCAGGGCTTTGAGTTGAGTGTACATTTACATATACATCGCTACCTTTTAAAGTAGCAGTTTGTTCTGCAGTTAATTGTAATGTTCCTGAAGCTTTGTTTCCAGAAAAAGCAATGTTTGTTCCATCAACTAAGGTAATAGCAACGCCTCCTGTAGAAACAACGTCTCCTGTATGCACATGAGCTGCAACTAAAGCATCTGTGGTAGAAAGGTTATTTACTGTTAATGTAAACATTAATGAATTGTCATCATATAGATTCATTTCAATTGTTCCTGTTTCTGCTCTGCCCATTACCATTGGTATAGAATTGGCATTATCTAAACTAACAGTAAAAGATTCTACTAACATTTTTGATTCAGTATCATCGTTGCTGTTACAACTAACCATAAATAAACTGATACTTAGCATTAAAAATAAAATTTTCTTCATAATTGAATTATTAAATTGTGTCTACTTCTATCTTATAGTCTTTTTTCGACATATTCAGACTTCTTGTTTTTTTGTTGAGACAAAAGTAATAAAACTTAAACAATAAAAGTATATTCCATGGAATATTTATTTCTGTGATTTGGAAAGTAAAGATTCTAATACACAGAAAAAACTAAAGTAATTAAGCTGGAGATTATTTTTAATTCATTTATCTGTAATTAGTTAGGTATTTAAGTGATCGTTTTAGTTCGCTGATATTTATCTATGAGTATAAATTTAAAGTTAAAAACTTTATGTTTTTTTTAAGATTTTGGAAATAGAATTTTATAGCTTTTTTTTTTAAAAAAGCACCAAAAAAAAATGATTCTAATCCAACTTTAAGAAGGAAAAAAAATCATTTTTTATATAATTGAAAAATTTACCTGTGCAAATAACCCATCTTTATCTAGTCTATTTGAATCAAATCAATGGTACTTTCTTTTACTTTTTGATTCAGTTCTTTTACGCTATTGTCAAATAACGAATACAATTTCTTTAATTCAATATCAATTTCTGCAACAATCTCGCTTTTAAAATCAATTGCTTGTTGAGTAGGAGCGAAGTTGCCAATACTTGTAAGCGAATTTAAATGTGCTAATTTATTGTTTAATCGAATAGGGAAATTTAAAGGGTCTTGCCCACTTTTAGATTTTGTTTGATATAAAGTTTCCTCAATTTTTGTCATGTCTTTAAGCAAAGTATCGGCAAAATCTAATAATGCTTTATGAGTTTCTTTGTCTTTAATCGCTTTCTTTAAAACATCCACCTGACTTTTTACTTTTTGTATATTTTTTAAGCCTTTATGAATCTCTGTCATCTTAGTGTTGATGTCATTTATGAAATCAAACTGTGCTTTCATTTCACTTTCAGAAGCCTCAGAAATAGGGTTTTTTATGATAGTGAAAAGTTGAGTTTCTTTCTTTCCGTTAACTGCCAATTCAACTTTATAATTGCCAGGTAAAGCCATTGGCCCGTCTAAAGACGCCCACCATAAAATCATTTCTTCTACTTTTTCTGCCCCAGGATACGTCATGTCCCAATTAAAAATATTGTTTCCGTCTTCTAATTTTAACTCTTCTTCCTCTTTTTCTTTGTCAGGTTTTGAAGCATATTTTTTGATAAGAACACCATTTAAATCAAAGAACGAAATTGAAATAGAATCCTTTTCACTTACTTTTTTGATAAAATAATTTACAGCAACTCCGCCTGCATGATTTGTTCCTGCAGTTTTAGAAGTTTTTCCGTTTCCGCCAGATAGATTATACGCATCTTTTGGTTTGTATAGAACTATTTCTTTCTTTAAAGTTGCTTCGTTTAGCTGATGTAAAGGCGTTAAATCGTCAATAATCCAAAGTGAACGACCTTGTGTTGCCGCAATTAAATTATCGTTTTTAATAGCTAAATCCGTAATTGGAACAATTGGTAAGTTTTGCTGAAAATTTTGCCAGTTTTCACCGTCATCAAAAGAAACATACATACCTCTTTCTGTACCCGCATATAACAACCCTTTTCTCTTTAGATCTGCTCTTAACGCACGTGTAAAGTCTTCATTTGCAATTCCGTTTGTAATTTCTGTCCAAGTTTTACCATAATTTTCTGTTCTGTAAATATAGGGTTTGTAATCGCCCGTTTTGTATTTTGTACCAACAATATATGCGCTACCTTTTGTAAACGGATTTACCTCAATACAATTAATCATCATCCATTCTGGCATGTTTTTAGGCGTTACATTGTCCCAAGTGGTACCATTATTTTTGCTGATATGCACCAATCCATCATCAGAACCCGTCCAAATTAAACCAGGTTCTAGAGCAGATTCTGTTGCGGCAAAAATAGTTCCGTAATATTCAACACCTGTGTTGTCCTTTGTAATAGGGCCGCCAGAAGGACCTAATGTTTTTGGGTCGTTTCTTGTTAAATCCGGACTAATAACTGCCCAAGATTGCCCCTCGTTTTCTGTAATATGCAAATGATTAGAAGCCGCATATAATTTCTTTTTATTATTTGGTGAAAAGAAAATTGGAAAATTCCACTGAAAACGATATTTAAAATCTTCTGCACCGTGGCCCATCGGGTCGTCCGGCCAAACGTTTATGGCACGAGTTTCATTTGTTTTGTGATTCATCCTAGTTAATAATCCACCATAACTACCTCCATAAACAATCTCATCGTTTAATGGATCTACAGCAATATGAGCACTTTCGCCACCGGCAGTTTCTTGCCAATCAGAATTTGTAATATAACTTCCAGAAGTTCTATGAGAAATCCGAATGGTAGAATTGTCTTGTTGCGCCGCTAAAATTCTGTACGGAAAATGATTGTCTGTAGCAACTCTATAAAACTGCGAAGTTGGTTGATTGTTCATTGTACTCCAATTTTCGCCTGCATCAAAAGAAACTTGAGCACCACCATCATCACCAATAATCATTCTTTGGTTGTCTTCTGGCGCAATCCATAAATCATGATGATCTCCATGTGGTGCATTATACGTTTTATACGTTTTTCCGCCATCCGTAGATTTGTGGTAATTTACATTTAAAACATAAAAAATATCTTGGTCTTGCGTGTCTGCATAAATACGTGTGTAATACCAAGCTCTTTGACGTAATTTTCTTTCAGAATTAATAAGTGTCCAAGTTTTTCCAGCATCCGTAGATTTGTAAACACCACCTTTTTCGTTTTCAATTATAGCCCAAATGATATCAGAATTTACGGGCGAAACGGTTACACCGCTTATTCCCCAAATGCCATTTGGTAACCCTTTGTTTTTAGAAATATTGGTCCAAGTTTCACCTTCGTCTATACTTTTCCACATTGCAGAGCCTTTTCCACCAGAAGATAAACTGTACGGAGTTCTTCTAACATCCCAAGTGGTAGCGTATAAAATTCTTGGGTTGTTAGGATCGATAATTAAATCTATTGCGCCAGAATTTTCATCAGAAAACAACACTTTTTTCCAATTTTCTCCACCGTCAACAGACTTATAAACACCTCTTTCTTGAGGTGGTTTGTATAAATCTCCTAAAACTGCTGCAAAAACAATATCCGCATTTTTTGGATGAATTCTCATTCTAGGAATATGTCTTGAGGTTTTTAAACCCATATGTTTCCATGTTTTACCCGCATTTTCAGATTTCCAAATTCCGTCGCCAGACGAAACATTTCCACGAACTGTTTTTTCTCCCATTCCAACATAAATTACATTATTGTCAGCTTCAGAAACGGCAACGGCACCCACAGAACCGCCAAAAAAGTCATCAGAAATATTCTGCCAAGTATTACCAGCATCGGTAGTTTTCCAGACTCCACCACCGGTAGAACCCATATAAAATAAGTTAGTTTTATTAGCAACGCCAGTTACAGTGGCACTTCTTCCGCCTCTAAAAGGACCAATATTTCGCCATTTTACAGCACTAAAATATTCGTCAGAAACTTTGGTAAGTTTTTTTTGTGCAGTAACTTTGACATTCGCAGATAAAAAAATGCAAATTACCAGTAAAAGAATTTTTTTCATGTTGGTTCGTTGTAAGTTTGGAGGTTAAAAATAAGAATTAAAATTAGGTTTTAGAATGGACATATTGTTAAATGTTTTAGCGGATAAAAGAATAAACGAAAATATTACCATTTCTGGTTCTAAAAGCGAATCGAATAGATTGCTGATTTTACAAAAACTATTTCCAGAAATTGTTATCGAAAACTTATCAGATTCAGATGATTCTGTGCACATGCAACACGCACTTTCTACAAGCGATGAAATTGTAGATATTGGTCATGCAGGTACAGCAATGCGTTTTTTAACATCCTATTTTGCTGCAAATGAAGGTAGAGAAACTGTTTTAACAGGTTCTGAAAGAATGCAAAATAGACCTATAGAAATCTTGGTAAATGCACTAAAAGATTTAGGTGCAACTATTAGTTACCAAGACAAAGTTGGGTATCCGCCAATTAGAATTCAAGGAACAAAAATTACTACAGAAAAAGTTCAAATTAACGGGAATGTAAGTAGTCAATATATATCTTCATTATTGCTGATTGCCTCTAAACTAGAAAATGGATTAGAAATAGAATTGATTGGTAAAATTACTTCTGTACCTTATATAAATATGACGTTGAGTTTGTTAACGCAATTAGAAATTAAGAATTCTTTTGAAGGGAATACCATAAAGGTTTATCCGAAGAAAGAAATACAAAAACAAACGGTTGTTGTAGAATCCGATTGGAGCTCGGCAAGTTATTTTTATTCAATTATTGCTTTGGCGGATGTTGGTTCAGAAATTAATTTATCAGCCTATAAAAAAGAAAGTTTACAAGGCGATTCTTGTTTGGCAGAAATCTATGAGCACTTTGGAGTAGAAACTACTTTTAGCGAGAATTCCATTAGCCTAAAAAAAGTAAAAGCAAGTACTAAAGAAATTTTAGAAATCGATTTAAAAAATGCGCCAGATATTGCACAAACCATTGCTGTAACTTGTTTTGCAGAAGGTGTTGCTTGTAATTTAACTGGTTTACACACGCTAAAAATTAAAGAAACAGACAGATTAATTGCTTTAAATGACGAGTTAACAAAATTAGGAGCTACGATTTCTGTAACAGATGTAAGTTTGCATTTAGATAAATCATCCGCAATTATTAAAAATATTGCTATAAAAACCTACAATGATCATAGAATGGCGATGGCTTTTGCACCTTTGGCTTTAAGAGTTCCTATCAAAATTTTAAATGCGGAGGTTGTTACCAAATCATACCAAAAATTTTGGGATGATATGCAACAAATTGGCATTAAAATAGATAAACTATAAATATAAAGTGCCAAACACTTGACAACGCCTATTCCGATATCGTATATTTGCCTCTTTTATAGCTAAATATACATATGAAATTATCACAATTTGATTTTGAATTGCCAGAAGAATTGTATGCAGTATATCCTGCAGAACATAGAGATGAATCTCGTTTAATGGTGTTAAATAGAAAAGACCAAACTATAGAACATAAAATGTTTAAAGACGTTATTGATTACTTTGAAGAAGGTGACGTAATGATGTTAAACAATACAAAAGTTTTCCCTGCAAGAATGTTTGGAAACAAAGAAAAAACTGGCGCAAGAATTGAGGTTTTCTTACTTAGAGAACTAAATGCAGAAAATAGATTGTGGGATGTTTTGGTAGATCCGGCAAGAAAAATTAGAATCGGAAACAAATTATTTTTTGGAGATGACGATAGTTTAGTTGCAGAAGTTATAGACAACACTACATCTAGAGGTAGAACTTTACGTTTTTTATACGACGGAAGTTACGAAGCTTTTAGAGAAAAATTACTAGAATTAGGGCAAACTCCTTTGCCAAAAACGCTTAATAGAGAAGTAGAACCAATAGATGACGAACGTTATCAAACAATTTATGCAAAACATGAAGGCGCAGTTGCTGCACCAACCGCTGGTTTGCATTTTTCTAAACACTTATTAAAGCGATTAGAAATTAAAGGAATTGATTTTGCAGAGATGACATTACATGTTGGTTTAGGAACTTTTAGTGCTGTAGAAGTAGAAGATTTATCGAAACACAAAGTAGATTCTGAGCAAATTGTGATTCCTGCCGCAGCCGTTACAAAAATTAACCAAGCAAAAATTGATAAAAGAAGAATTTGTGCAGTTGGTACAACGGTAATGAGAACGGTTGAATCATCAGTTTCTTCTAAACAAGAATTAAATGCGTATGAAGGATGGACAAATAAATTTGTTTTTCCTCCGTATGATTTTAGCATCGCAAACAGCATGATTACAAATTTTCATCCACCAAAATCTACATTAATGATGATGTCTGCTGCATTTGCAGGATACGATTTTTTAATGGATGCTTACAAAGTTGCCATTAAAGAAGGTTATAAATTCTCTACATATGGAGATGCAATGCTAATTATATAGGTAACTTTACTATTTAAAATTTAAAAACTGACAGTTTATAATTGTCAGTTTTTTTTTGTTTTGGGCGTTCCCTAAAAAGGGCGCGCTTTCCATTACAATCTTTTGTTTGTACCTCACAAAAGGATTTTCATTACAATCGCTAACGCAGAGGTACTTATAAAAGACACTCATAAGCTCAAATTATATGCGTATTTTTGTAGAAATAAATCTTCAATTTTTTAAAACTTTAAAGTAATATTTTGGATAACAAGAAAGACATTAGAGCCTTAACTAAAGAACAATTACGCGATTTTTTTGTAGAAAATGGCGATAAATCTTTTCGTGGAAATCAAGTTTATGAATGGCTTTGGAGCAAGTCTTTGCATACTTTCGAAGACATGACCAACATTTCTAAAGAAACCAGAGAAATGTTAGAAGCAAATTTTGTAATCAATCATATTAAGGTAGATTCTATGCAAAAAAGTGCAGATGGTACGATCAAAAACGGCATTAAATTACACGATGGTTTTGTAGTAGAATCCGTTTTAATTCCAACCAAAAAAAGAACAACAGCGTGTGTTTCTAGTCAAGTAGGTTGTAGTTTAGATTGTAAGTTTTGTGCAACTTCTCGTTTAAAAAGGATGCGTAATCTAAATCCGGATGAAATTTACGATCAGGTGGTAATTATAGACAAACAAAGTAGATTATATCACAATCGTAAATTAACAAATATTGTTTTTATGGGAATGGGCGAGCCCTTAATGAACTATAAAAACGTGCTGAAATCCATCGAAATGATTACTTCTCCAGAAGGCTTAAACATGTCGTCAAAAAGAATAACTGTTTCTACTTCTGGTGTGCCAAAAATGATAAAAATGATGGCAGATGAAGACGTTAAATTCCATTTAGCAGTTTCCTTACATTCAGCTATAGATGAGGTTAGAACCTCTATAATGCCTTTTAATACGAATTTTCCTTTAAAAGATTTAAAAGAGTCTTTAGAATATTGGTACGAAAAAACAAAACGAGCAATTACTTACGAATATATTGTTTGGGAAGGGATTAATGATAAAAGAGAAGACATCATTGCATTGGTAGATTTTTGTAAAGCGGTGCCTTGTAAAGTTAATTTAATAGAATACAACCCTATTGATGATGGCGAATTTCAGCAAGCAAGTTCATCAGCTATAAATAATTATATTTCTAATTTAGAAATGAATGATATTACTGTAAACGTAAGAAAAAGTAGAGGTAAAGATATTGACGCTGCGTGCGGACAATTGGCGAATAAAACTTAACAAATTTTTAGACTTTACGAGTTCCTAGAATGGGTAAGGTTTTAGTTATATTTAGTATTTTTGCAACATAAATGAAGCCAGTAGAACTTATTAAACTTCCTATTAAAAAAGAGATGGAACTTTTTGAAAAAAAGTTCAAAGACTCGATGCTCTCTAAAGTTCCGCTTTTAAACAGAATTACGTATTATATTGTTCGAAGAAAAGGAAAACAAATGCGACCAATGTTTGTTTTTTTAGTAGCAAAAATGGTTTCTGATGGTGGTTTTGATGAACGAACGTATAGAGGCGCATCTGTAGTAGAATTAATTCATACAGCAACTTTAGTACACGATGATGTTGTTGATGACAGCAACAGACGTAGAGGTTTTTTCTCTATTAATGCACTCTGGAAAAATAAAATTGCAGTTTTAGTAGGCGATTTTTTATTGTCTAAAGGATTATTATTATCGATTGATAATGAAGATTTCGATTTGTTAAAATTAATTTCTATTGCAGTTCGTGAAATGAGTGAAGGCGAATTATTACAAATAGAAAAAGCAAGAAAGTTAGACATTACAGAAGATATTTACTTTGATATTATTCGTCAAAAAACAGCCACTTTAGTTGCTGCATGCTGCGGAATTGGAGCGGCCTCTGTTGGTGCAAATCAAGATACAATTCAGCAAATGCGAAAATTTGGAGAATACATAGGTATTGCTTTTCAGATAAAAGACGATTTGTTTGATTATACAGATGAAAAAATTGGTAAACCTACTGGGATTGATATTAAAGAACAAAAAATGACATTGCCTTTAATACACACTTTAAACACCTGTACATCTAAAGAAAAAAGTTGGATTATTAACTCTATTAAAAAACACAATAAAGACAAAAAACGTGTAAAAGAAGTCATTGCTTTTGTAAAAGAAAATGGCGGTATAGCGTACACTACAAATAAAATGTACAATTATAAAAATAAGGCTTTAGCTATTTTAGAAAACTACCCAGAATCGCCATATAAAAATTCTTTAATGATGATGATTGATTATGTTGTAGAGCGTAAAATTTAGTTTTATAACGCTAACAATTCTTCTACAAACTCTCTAGAATTAGATAATCTTGGTACTTTGTGTTGGCCGCCAAGTTTTCCTTTATTCTTTAACCAATCGTAAAATAAACCACCTTTTGCAACATGAATTTTTGGCATTGCAAGTGTTAACGAGTTGTAACGTTTTGCTTCGTAATCAGAATTGATAGACTTTAGTGCATTGTCTAGTAATTCTGTAAAATAGTTCATGTTTTCTGGTGTTTGGTTAAATTCAATTATCCATTCATGACCACCACTTTTTTTATCTTTCATAAAAATAGGACCAACCGTATAATCTGTAATTAGAGCACCTGTTTTTTCGCAAGCTAATTTTAAAGCATCTTCAACATTTTCAATATTTAACTCTTCGCCAAATACATTTATAAAATGTTTTGTTCTACCTGTAATCTGAATTCTAAATGGTAATAATGAAGTAAACCGAATTGTATCACCTATTAAATAACGCCACAATCCACTATTTGTAGTGATAATTAAGGCATAATCAACTCCTGTTTTTACTTTTGATAAAGGAATTGTTTTAGAGCTTTCTCCTTGATACTTTGACATCGGAATAAATTCATAGAAAATACCGTAATCTAACATCAGTAATAATTCTTTAGAATCATTTCTATCCTGAATTGCAAAAAATCCTTCGGATGCATTATAGATTTCATAATATTTAAAATCTGCTTTCGGAATCAGTTTCTTATACTGTTCTCTGTATGGATTAAAGTTTACACCACCATGAAAGTATACTTCTAAATTAGGCCAAACTTCTGTAATATTATTTTTACCTGTTCTCTCTAAAACCCTGTTTAAAAGCACCAACATCCAACTTGGCACACCAACCAAACTGGTAATATCTTCATTGATAGTTTCATCAATTATGGCTTCCATTTTGGTTTCCCATTCGGCCATTAAAGCAACTTCTTGACTAGGAGCAGAACTGTAATCTGCCCAAAAAGGCAAATTTTCTGTAATAATAGCAGACAAATCGCCAAAGTAAGAATTGTTGTCTTCGTAAATAGCCGAGCTCCCGCCTAATTTTAAGCCTTTACCAGTAAATAATTGTGTTTCCTCGTTGTTATTGATGTACAAACACAACATGTCTTTACCAGCTTTCATGTGGCAATACTCTAAAGCCTCATCACTAACAGGAATAAATTTACTTTTTGCGTTGGTCGTTCCGCTAGATTTTGCAAACCATTTTATATGTGTTGGCCAAAACAAATTTTGCTCTCCTTTTCTACAACGTTCAATTAAAGGCTCTATGCTTTCGTATTTTTGAATAGGAACATTTTTCCTGAATTCTCTATATTTTTGTATGGACGAAAAATTGTGCTCTTTTCCAAATTCAGTGTTTTTTGCAGCTGAAACAAGTTTTAATAAAAGTTCTTCTTGTACATCAAAAGGATATTTTACAAATAGTTCTATTTGATGTACTCGTTTTTTTAAAAACCAAGAAATTATAGAATTTACAATAGGAAAAGGCATAAAGTAAGTTATGTTTTTTACGTAAGTTTGTTCGAAGCTAAAAATACTAAAAATTGGTTATGAAATATCAAGGAGTGCTAAAAAAAATGAAAACTGAAAATTTAGAGGAAATTCAGTATTATTTAGACATGAAATCTGATTTTTTGAATATTAATCAATTGTTAAACAGGGAGGTAACGATTAGTTTTGTTACTTACGAATGTTTAAATTGTCACTTAGAAAAGAAAATTTATAGACAAGGTTTTTGTAAAAACTGCTTTTTTGAGATACCGAATGCTGCAGATTGGATCATGAGACCAGAATTAAGTACTGCACATTTAGATGTTGAAGACAGAGATTTGGCCTATGAAAAGTCTGTACAATTACAGCCACATATTGTGTATTTAGCAAATTCTAGCAATGTAAAAGTTGGTGTAACTAGAAAAGGGCAAATACCAACAAGATGGATTGATCAAGGAGCGCACGAAGCGATCGAAATTGTTGAGGTGCCAAACCGTTATTTAGCAGGAATTACAGAAGTTGCTTTAAAAAATTATGTTGGTGATAAAACTAATTGGCGTAAAATGCTTAAGAATGATATTGAAGATGAAAATTTGTTAGAGTGGAGAGAAAAGCTAAAACAATACATTCCTGATGAAGCAAAACAGTATTTTATTGAAAATAATACGGAAACTCATATCAACTTTCCTGTTTTAAAATATCCAGATAAACCAAAAAGTTTAAACTTAATTAAAACGCCAAGTTATACCGGTAAATTAGTTGGTATAAAAGGACAGTATTTAATTTTTGAAGATGAAACTGTTTTTAATGTGAGAAGTAATGAAGGTTTGGTGGTTTCAATTGAGGTGTAGAAATAATTTTTTTGCGTGAATATTCCACAAAGTAACACAGGGTTTTTTCGCAGAGATTCACAGAAGCAAAATTAAAACATTATGAAAATTATACGCCCATGAATTTTAATTTTATTTCTAACCAAATAGCAACATAGGAAAAATAATTTTTCCGCGTAAATCTTTACAAATTTGCGGGATATAAATACAAATCAATGTTTTTTCTCTGTGGATCTTTGCAAAAAAAACCTCTGCGAATCTTTGCGAAATTACTATTAAGCGAAACAACTATTTACTTTGAATAAGCTCTTCTAAAACAGCCTCAACTCCAAAATTATCATTGCTTTCTGTTTCATAATTTGCCAATTCTTTAATGTCTTTATGAGCATTTTTCATAGCAAAACTAAAGTTGGCTTCTTGCAACATTTCGATGTCATTATGATAATCGCCAAAAACCATCGTTTCTTCTTTGGTAACATTTAATCGTCTTTGAACTTCTCTTAAAGCGTTTCCTTTATTGGCTTTTTCATCAGAAATATCTAACCAGTTTTGACCAGATATTTTTAAAAGATAATCGTTTTTTAAATGTTGTATTACGGGATAAATAAAAGCTTCGGATGAATCAAAATGATAAATTGCAATTTTTAAAACAGTCGTTGTTTTTGCAATTTCCATTAAGTCATCAACTACTTCAAAACTGTGATAATATTCTTGAAATAAAGAAATAAAACGCTCATCTCTACTTTCTATAAACGCAGAATTTTGCGAACACAAAACTATGTTTGCATCTTTAATATTTCTTAAAAGAGGAATAATATTCGTAATTTTTTGGGATGCTAAAGAATTTATTAAAAGAATTTCTTCACCTTTTTTAGCAATTGCACCATTTTCTGCAATTACATGAATATCATTTTTTATGGCTGCTAATTTATCAACAATACTATTATGTTGTCTGCCACTTGCTGCACAAAAATGAATGTTGTGTTTTTGTAGTTCTTTAAAAAGGGTAAAAAATTGTGGACTCACTTTACCTTTTGAGTTTAGTAACGTTCCGTCCATATCAGAAACTACTAATTTTACTTTAGAAAAATCAATCATTTTTATCTTGTAGAATCTCGAATTACTAAATCAGTCTTTATCACTTTAGTAACAATTTCTGTATGTTTTTTTTCTAATTTATCAATTAAGATTTTAGCAGCGGTTTCTCCCATTTGCTCACCATGCTGACTAATTGTTGTCATTTTAGGGCTTGAATGTCTTGCTAAAATTCCGTTAGAGAACGCAATTACAGATAAATCTTTAGGTATTACAAGACCTACTTTTAAGCCTGCTTTCATGGCAGCAACTGCCGCAGATTCTCCTGTTGTAATAATGCTGTCGATTTTATTATTTTGTAAAAAAGGAATTAAAATAGCTTCATATTTTTTGTAATCTCTTTCAAAAATATTAATCACTAAATTGTCATTGTATGATAAACCAACATTTTCTAATCCTTTTTTGTATCCCAAAAAGCGTTGCTTCCCAATATGAAAATCACTCATAGTAGAAACAAAAGCAATGTTTTTATGACCACTTTTATATAAAGTTTCAACCGTGTTTTGTGCGCCATTAAAATCATCAGTAATTACTTTGTCACAAGCAAGAGTTTGTGCAACCCTATCAAACATTACTACTGGTGTACCATTATCGATAGCTTCTTGTAAGTGCTTATAATTTTCTTTTAATTCGGTTTCTTTGGCTAATGAAACAATAAAACCATCGATACTGCCATTAGAAAGCATTTCTATAATCTCAACTTCTTTAGTATACGATTCATTAGAGATGCATGCAATTACTTTATAACCTCTTTCTAAAGCTGTTTTTTCTATCCCTTTAAACACTTGTGCAAAGAAATATTTTAACATGGTAGGAATGATAATTCCGATAGTTTTAGTACTTCTGTTTTTTAAACTTAGTGCATTAAAGTTAGGCTTGTAATTATGTTCTTTGGCGTATTTTTGAATTTTAGATTTGGTAGCTTCGCTAATTTCATAGCTGTCATTCAGTGCTTTAGAAACAGTAGAAATAGAAACATTAAATTCTTTTGCAATATCTTTTATCGTAAGCTTTCCCATAGAAACAAAATTAACCACTAATATATAAAAATATACTCACTCATTTTTTAATAAATTATTAAATTGTAAGCTTTTTAACGTTTATATTTTTTATTTCATAAATTAAAAAGGAAAACACGATACTATATTCAATTGCAACAATCCACAAATTTTCTTTCCATGTAGGATTAGAATATCCTTGATAACTTAAAATAACTACTAAGCTCCAAACGATTGGAAATTTATACTTGGTAAAAACCGATAAAATTATAGGAGTTGCTAAATACCAAGGATGAATTGTAGTTGCTGTAAAGTAGTAAAAACACAAGCCAAATAAAAGAGCAGTTATTAACTGAATCATTGTTTTATTCTTTCTAAATAAACTAATTACAATTAAAAAAAGAATAGTTAAAATTGGTAATATTTTTCCAAGAATTGCAATTTCATTATAGCCTCTAAAAAGGTAGCCAATTTCTCTAAAAAGGTAATAGAAACTTGCGTTAAACTCAAAATCTTTAAACCATAAACTTACGGAATTTGTATAGTTTGCAATTAATTCTGATGCGTAAAAAGGAAGAAAAAATAATAATGTTGTTGATAGAACTATACTGTAAAATAAAAATAATTTACTTAATTCGGATAAGCGGGGAATCCTTTTTTTTAGTTGAGTAAACTTCCAAATTATGTCTTTTTCAGAAGCAGATTGCTTCATTTTGTTTGTACTAATATTCGTTTTTACGAACCATTGATAAAATAAAGGAAGAAATAACAACGGAATTAATTTTACAGAAATAGAACAGGCAATTAAAATTGCTGCTAAAACCCATTTTTGTTGTTGTAATTTGTACAGTGCCCAAATTAAAAAGAAAATCATTACCGGTTCAAAATGTAGATTACCAGTTAACTCTATGATTACAAAGGGATTTAATGCATACCAAAAAATATTTTTAATTGGTAGGTTTAAAGTTTCCAAAAGTTTTTTCCCAAAATATAATATTCCTATATCAGCAAAAATAATTAGCAACCTTAAAACAATTACTGATCCAAAGATACTTTTGCTAGAAAATAATGCAGCAATTAAAAAGCACAATTGGTTTAAAGGTGGATAGTTAGAGAAATGGCTTCCGTTTAGTTCGCCCATGCCTTGATACAATTCTGAAGCCTGAGAAATTGGATAAAATTCTTGTTGAATAAATACTTCTGGTACAAATAAATATGGATTAAATCCTTTTAAAATCATCCTTCCATCCCATATAAATCTATAAAAATCTTGTGATAGATTAGGTATTGAAAATAAAAAAATCAATCTAAAAAGAATAGAAATAGCCGCTAAACTAGTAAAAGATAGATTGTTTTGCTTTATCAGAAAGTAAAAACAACCAAAAAGAAAAACCCACAAAAATGTGAGTTTATAAAATTCTGTTCTTTCTAAAAAATAGGCAAATAAAAAATAAAGAATTGTGCTAATTAAAGTTAGTAGCACATTTTTATTTTTTATAAAAAAAGACATTATGCTTTTGAAAAAATCGATTTAAAAAATACGTAACCAAACCCAACAAAAAGCATAAAGTGAAAAGGAAATAGTCCAAAATCACCACCTTGATCGCCTACCACAAAAGCGCTATACATTCCAAAAACAAAATATAGAGCTAATAATCCTTCTAAAATTACGTGAATAGATGGTTTTTTCTTGATGTATTTGTTGTTTTTCCAGCCATCTTTTAGCGTTATGATATTAAATTTCGGAGTTCTAACAAACTCACTCTTTTTACCAAAATGACCTTCTAAAACCGCTATAGTATTGTGTAGTGAAAAGCCCATTGCCACAGAAAAGAAGGTGAAAAAAGCAAATATATATCTAAAGAAATTTTTAAATCCTTTGCCATAAATATTTTTGTACATGTACCAATAACAAACAAAAAATATTAATGAACTAAGTACAAAAAAGCTCATCACATAAAAATAATTTTTTAAATGTGCATATTCGTTTTTAATGTACAACATTGGTATGCTTAAAACAGCTACTAAAAATATGCAGATAAACATAGAGCTGTTTAGCAAGTGTAATAAACCGTGAATTTTTGTTTTAACAGAAATGTTTTTACTGGTAATAATACGTTTTGCCATTTTTTGAAAATTTTCAGCTCCACCTTTATTCCATCTAAATTGCTGCGTTCTAGCAGCACTAATAACCACTGGTAGTTCGGCAGGAGTTTCAACTTTTTCTAGGTATTTGAATTTCCAATTTTTAAGTTGTGCTCTGTAGCTTAAATCGATATCTTCTGTAAGTGTATCACCTTCCCAGTTACCAGCGTCATAAATACATTCTTTACGCCAAACACCTGCAGTTCCATTAAAATTAATAAAATGGCCTTGACTATTTCTACCTACTTGTTCTAAGGTAAAATGTGCATCTAGCATAAATGCTTGAATTTTTGTTAGTGTAGAGTAATTTCTGTTGATATGACTCCATCTTGTTTGAACAACACCTATTTGTGGATCCTTAAAATAAGGAACAGTTTCATACAACCAATTAGGTTTGGGTAAAAAATCTGCATCAAAAATGGCGATAAATTCTCCTTTTGCAGTTTTTAAACCTTCTTTTAAAGCTCCGGCTTTGTAACCTTGTCTGTTAGTTCGTCTAATATGCTGAATATCAATACCTAATTCTTGTACTTTTTTAATATGTTTAGCCGTCATTTCTACAGATTCATCCGTAGAATCGTCTAAGACTTGAATTTCTAGTTTATCAATAGGATAATTTATTTTGGCTATGTTTTTTAGCAACCTTTTCATAACATACAACTCGTTGTAAACGGGCAATTGTATAGTTACGTAAGGAATCTCTTCTGAATTCGTGAAATCGAATTTGACTGAGTTATCTTCTTTGTTTTTATACTTTAAATAGTTAAAAAGTAAATTTAATTGCGCTACTGCGTACATAAAAATGAGCAACAACGAAATGGTGTAAATGACGATAATAAAATATTCTAAAAACATTATTTAAAACTGTATTTAAAAATCCAACCTAAAATTTTAATTCCTGCAAATATAGTACCTTTTATTGTACCTGACACTTTAGAAACACCAATTCTGTTTCTGTATTTCATAAAAATTTCTGTATATGTTAATTTTTGCTTTAAAGCCTTTAATTGCATCTCTACTGTCCATCCATAAGTTTTGTCTTGCATATTTAACGCTAACAGTTTACCATACTTTATAGCTCTAAAAGGGCCTAAATCTGTGAACTTTGCTCTAAACAATAGTTTCATTAAAGAGGTTGCCAGCCAATTTCCAAAAACTTGTTGTGGGGTCATAGAACCCTTTTCTCTTAATTCTTTTACACGAGCACCAATTACAAAATCAATATTATCATTTATAATTGGAGCTATAATTTCGGTTAATTGTTCTGGATAATCAGAATAATCACCGTCTAAAAATACAATAATTTCTGGTTTTATTTCTTGTTTTGAAATATAATCCATTCCTTTTAAACAGGCATAACCATATCCTTTCCTTTGTTCTTTTAAAACGGTTGCACCTGCATTTTTAGCATTTATTTCTGTATTATCCGAAGAATTATTACTGACAACTATTATTTCGTCTACAATTTCTGGGATGTCATTAATAACTTTGGCAATAGAATCCTGCTCATTATAAGCAGGAATAATAACTTTTATAATTGGTTTCATTTATTGTAAATCGCTAAGGGTATTTTCTTTTTTAAAGGATGAAAAATCTCTCCATTCATTTAACTTTTTTCCGTCTTTATATTTAGAAGCTTTTATCAATTTACCTTCTAGATATACCAAACAATACCCGTTTTTTTGATTGTTTTGCAATTGACATTTATGATGAATGTTCCCGTTTTTATCATAAAATAACCACCAACCATATTTTTTTCCAAATTTAAAATGCCCTTGTTTTTCTTTACCCGCATTTTCGCTGTAAAAATACCAATATTTTGTTTCTAAATTATCTTTAAAAAGACCTTCTTTTTTTAGGCTCCCGTTTTCGTAGTAAAATTTCCAATAATCAACCTTAGAGCTATTGAATGTCCAACCTTCTTTTTCTATTTGTCCGTTTGAATAGTATTCTTTTTGATATTTCTTCTGATTAGAAAAACCAAAGGTTGATAGTATAATATATAGTGTAAAGAAATATTTCATTTTATTTTTCGCAATAATTGATAATTGATCACTGAAAACCTATTTTTTATTAATTAATGACATTAAATCAACATCATTTCCTAACAAAATTTCTGTAGGATTAATTCTACCATCTTCTGGTCCATTTTCTAATTTTAGAACACCTCTTGGGCAAACTGCCGAACAAATTCCGCAGCCAACACAACTAGAACGCACAATGTTTTCGCCCTTTTGCGCGTATGCTCTTACATCAATTCCTTGCTCACAATACGTAGAACAATTTCCGCAAGAAATACATTGACCACCATTTGTTGTAATTCTAAAACGCGATTTAAAACGCTGAACAAATCCTAAATAAGCCGCTAAAGGGCAGCCAAATCTACACCAAACACGGTTGCCAAAAATAGGGTAAAATCCGGTACCAATTACACCTGCAAACCAAGCGCCAATTAAGAAACTGTAGGTGTCTTTTATCCATTGAGATTTAATGCCTAAAAAAGACTGTGTTCCAGAAAAATAACAATACAAAGTAACGGCAGTCATCAGTAAAGAAAATGCTAAAACAGCATGAATTAACCATCGTTCTAGTTTCCAGGATTTTAATGTTTTGTCTGAGTTTTGTCTGTAAGGATCGCCTAAAGTTTCTGCCAAACCACCACAACCACAAACCCAAGAACAATACCATCTTTTACCAAAGAAATATACCATTACTGGTACAATTACCAGGGTTAAAACAATCCCCCAGACTAAAATAAAGATTCCAATTCCGCCACTATTTTTAAGACTTTCTATATTCCATTCAAAGAAAAAATCATAGTCTAAAGGAAAGGCACTTTTAAAATCGTAACCAGGCATATTTAAACTGGTCATTATTTCTGGAATTAAAAAAGCAAATACAATTTGAAAGAATAAAACAGAAGTTGTTCTTACAATTTGATATTTATTATGTCTATACTTAATGTACATTCTGGTACCCATTACCAACATAATTGTACAGTATAAAAAGCCATAAACAAACCATTGGCTTGCATCGCCGCCATTTAAAAAGTTGCTAATTGGATCAAAAATAAACGTCCAGTTTACCAAATAATCTGGTCTAAAATAAAGCACTAAATAAAAAGTAACTAAATAAACAAGCACTAACCAAGCTATCCAACCACGATTTGTAGCCGATTCGTGGTAAATTCCGTCGTTTTTTATACCTGGTTTTCCTAACAAAATAAGATTCGGAAGAATAAATAATAAAGCACCGATAATACCTAGTCCAAAAGTTAAAAACCAAACGAGACCAGGGTTCTCTTTAATGAATCCTTTGCCTGATTTTTTAGCTAATTCGTAACTTAAACTGTGAGGTTTTCCAAAGATTTTATATTCGTATTGTTCACTTTTTTTAGCCCAGTTTTTTTCTGCGCTATATTTTGCAATTTGTGCATCATAATAATTATTTGAGGTTTCAAAAGCTGCGGTTACTTTGCTCGAAAATTCAAAAATATTAATGTTATTAGAGGTAACAATTGCTTTAGAAAGGGCTTCTTTTAAAACATCACTTTTATAGCCCTTATCAGAGATATAAGAATTTAATTCTTTTTGCGTTAAGTTAAATGAACCTGTAAAAATGGATGTCGTAAAGATTGTTAATCCAATAATAAAGACAACTAAACCTATGTTTTTTATAAATTTCACAATAATATATTAGTTTTATGATAAATTAATTTGGTTAATTTTTTTCTATCTAATGATTCTTAAATACTAAAAATCCGTTTCCAACTTTTCTTTTTTAATTGGATGTTTGTATTGTTTTCTTGATTGAATTTCGCCACAATTTCTGCTTCATGCAGTTTGTAAAATTCAGGATCAAAATTAGCATCCGCTAAATATTCTAAAACATGTTCAATCGTTTTATTTTTGGATAACCATTTATCAAAAATTTCATGGCGCATTCGAATCCCGAAGGTATTAATTCCTAAAAATTGTCGAGAGTTTGCATTATAAGAAATTGTAATGCATTTATTTTCTTTTGGATGCTGCCATTGAAAATAAGTTTCATTTTCCTGCTTATTTCGTTCACTAAAAACCCAACCATAGGTTTGGTATTCTATGTCTAAAAATTTAGCCGAATTAAACCAATGACCTGGTTTGTATTCGGTTTTATTGTCGCAAATTGTTTGCGCAACCGTTTCTCCCATCATTCTACCTGTATACCAAACTGCTTCAATAGTTCTTCGTTGCCCAATTGCTTCGTGTTGTTCGGCACAATCGCCAATTGCATAAACATCAGCAATATTAGTTTCTAAAAAGCGATTTACTAAAACACCTTTTTTTATGTCAATTTTTGAACCTTTTATAAAATCGATATTTGGCGTAACACCAGCAGTTAAGCCAACAACATTACATTCAATTTCTTCGCCAGTTTCTTCTATAATTACCGAAGTTACTTTACTGTTTTTATCCGCTTTAATTTCTTTTAAATTGGTGCTTAAACGTAAATCTATATGATGTTCTAAAATATGTTTATTAATCATTTCTGATTCTTGAGCAGGTAAAACCCCGTTCCAAAAACTATCTTCTCGAACCAAAAAAGTAACCGGAATTTTTCTGCTTACTAGCATTTCTGCCAATTCAATTCCTATTAATCCGCCACCAACAATTACCGCTCTTTTGCAAACGATATTATTAGGCGCATGTTTTTCTAAGTTTTCTAAATCTTGTTTGTGATACATGCCCATAACACCTTCTAAATCTTGACCTTTCCATCCAAATTTATTAGGTTTAGAACCTGTGGCAATAATTAATCGGTCATAAGAAATTGTAGAAGTATCTTTAAAAATTAATTTTTTTTGATCAGTATTTATATTTTCTACCAAACCTTCTTTTAGATCGATGCGATTTTTTTTCCAAAACCAATTTTCATAAGGTTGCGTATGTTCAAATTTTTGATGCCCCATGTACACATACATAAGCGCAGTTCTAGAAAAAAAGAATTTAGATTCTGCCGAAACTACTGTAATTTTTTTGTCAGAATTTTTTCTGATATGTCTTGCAGCGGTAATTCCTGCAATTCCATTTCCAATAATAACAACATGCTCCATAATTGATTGATTTCTGCTTTAAGTCGATGTTAAAGTTAAGACCTTAATAGCGAAAACTAATTTAGAATAGTTATAAATAGAAAAACATTTTAAAAAATTGTAAGTATTTAGAGGTTCTAAAGACATAAAATAGAATAATAGTAAAGCTACAAAACTATCAGAAAAATGAAAAATAGATTTTTAAAGAGTACCTGTATTGCAATGATATTTGTCAGTTTTAATGCTGTTGCTCAACAAGATGATAGTGTAAAAAGTAACATACAAACGTATACGCCATCAAAATTATTAAACAAAGGTCAGTGGGATATTAAGTTTTTTAACAATCTATATACAGAAACGAAAGGTAATTATAACGGTGTTAAAGCGGATAAAGCAAGAGCAACCTTTTTTACATCAACCGTAGATATTTTTACAGGTATTTCTGACAACAACCGCCTAAATATTGGTTTATTATTAGAATACAGAACAAATGTAATAAATGGTAAAAGTGCAACAACTGTTTTTAATTTTGCTGATGATACTAGTTCAAGAAATGGAGTATCCTCTTTTGCACCCGCTTTAAAATGGCAACCAATATCAAAGGTTGGTAATTTTTCTGTTCAAAGTGCGTTCCATATTCCCTTAATTGCTGATGAAATAGATGTAAACGGAGTTTTTTTAGATCAAACTGCACTTACATTTCAAAATCGTTTTTTCTATGATTACACGTATCCAAGCGGAAAATGGCAGTTATTTACAGAATTAAATACAGAGTATAATTTTGGTGATGAAGCTAGTTTTGCAAACAAAACTTTTGTGTTAGCGCCGGGTATTTTTATGAGTTATTTTCCAAGTGATAAAACAACTGTTTTAGGATTTGTACAACATTATCAAAGAATAGGTGATTTTAATCAAGACTTTACATCCGTAGGTTTTGGAGGAAAATACCAGCTAAATACCACCTTAAATTTAGAGGTTTTATATAGTAAGTTTGTAAGAGGAAATGATACCGGTTTAGGACAAAGTTTTAACATTGGCTTAAGAGCTTTGTTTTAATTAAAATTAGTATTTTTAAAGAGATTTATGAAAACAACGAAATTTCTTTTTTTAGCACTCATCTTTTTACAAATATCTTGTAAAAGTCAAACCAAAAAGATTAACGGACTAAGTTTTGTGGCGTCAAGAGATAAAATTGATACTACACACACGAACCCTGTTTTAAAGGTTCAAAGTAATTATGTTGCATTGATGCCTTTTGGTTTTATAAAAGAATTGGCATCGCCTAAAATTACACACAATACAGACAGACAGTGGTTTGGCGAAACAAAAAATGGCTTGTTGCAATATGCAAAAGAGTTTCAAAAGAATGATGTAAAAATTATGGTGAAACCTCAAATTTGGGTTTGGCGAGGAGAGTTTACAGGTTTAATAGAAATGCATTCTGATGAGCAATGGAAAATTCTAGAAGATTCGTATTCAGCATTTATTTTAACATACGCAAAAGCAGCCCAAGAAATAAGTGCAGATATGTTTTGTATAGGAACAGAACTAGAAAAATTTGTGATGCAAAGGCCTCAATATTGGCAAAGCCTAATTAAAGAAATTAGAAAAGTGTATAAAGGAAAACTAACCTATGCCGCAAATTGGGATGAGTATAAAAGAGTGCCTTTTTGGAATGAAATCGATTTTATTGGTATTGATGCATATTTTCCTTTAAGTGATAAAAAAACACCAACTGTGCAAGAGTTAGAAA
The DNA here is from genome assembly GCF_002954665.1 of Polaribacter glomeratus. GTDB lineage: Bacteria > Bacteroidota > Bacteroidia > Flavobacteriales > Flavobacteriaceae > Polaribacter > Polaribacter glomeratus. The sequence continues at coordinate 1,302,632 of NZ_MSCM01000002.1, forward strand.
TTGGCTGGAAACCTCATAAACAAGAAATTATAAGAATTCAGAAACAATATAATAAACCAATTTTATTTACAGAATTTGGGTATAGAAGTGTTGATTATAATGCAAAAAAACCTTGGTTTGTAGATAATATAGAAGGTACTATTAATTTACAAGCACAAGTAAATGGCTTGCAAGCTATACATAATCAATTTTGGAAAGAAGATTGGTTTGCTGGTGGTTTTGCCTGGAAATGGTTTCACAAACACCAAGAAGTTGGTGGCGGAAACAACAACAGATTTACGCCACAAAACAAACCAGCAGAAGAAACACTTAGAAGATTATACAAACAATAACTTTTTTAAATATGATAAATGTTGTAAATTAAAAAGTGAATTATAAGTAACTTTGTGTTACAACCTCTAAAAATTTTATGATGAAAAAAATAATAGTACCTATAGATTTCTCTAACCATTCTGAATATGCATTAAAAGCTGCAGCACTTTTATCAAAAAAAGTAGACATAGAAATTTATGCTTTGCATATGTTAGATATTCAAGAAGTTAACTTGTCTCAAAGCGCAGACTTTAGTCAAGAAAAAGCAGTTTTCTTTTTAAAATTAGCAGAGGTTCGGTTTAAAAAGTTTTTGCAAAAAGACTATTTAAAAGGGGTTAAGGTTATCCCTATTATTAAACATTACAAAGTTTTTAGCGAAATAAATGCCATTGCAAAAGAAGTAAGTGCAGATTTAGTTATTATGGGATCTCACGGCGCTAGTGGTTTAAAGGAATTCTTTATGGGTTCTAATACAGAAAAAGTTATTAGATATTCTGATTTGCCAGTCTTGGTAATTAAAAACGATTTGTTAGATGTAGATTTTTCTGATATCGTTTTTGCAACTGATTTCTCTGAAGAATCCATACCAGCATTTAATAGAATGTTAGCTTCTTTAGCGTTTTTAAACGCAAAAAAGCATCTGTTGTATGTGAATCTACCCAATGAAAAATTTAAAACTACTCCAGAAATGGATGCTTTAGCAAACAATTTTTTAATGAAAGCAGAAGGAAATACAGACAGATTAATAAATGTTAATTTTGTTTGTGCAAAATCTATCGAAAACGGAATTTTAAGTTTTTCAAACGCAGTTGGCTCAGACTTAATTGTGCTAAGTACGCATGGTAGAAAAGGCTTGTCTCATATTTTTGCGGGTAGTATTTCTGAAGATATTTCAAATCATTTGGCATTACCAATTATGACATTTAAAATTTAATTTTTTGTTTATAATTTAAGGTTCTAAGGCTGAATCTTATTTGATAAATCGAACACACTAAAATTAGTTGTTGCACAAAAATGAAATTTAAACATTGGCTACTTTTTTTGCTTTTTTTTACATTGATTTCGGCTGTTTTTTCGCAAGAAAAAAAAGTTTTAGAAGTTGAAATTAAAGGAGCGAAAAAAACAAAAATTTCATTTTTAAGAAACTTTTTAAGCACCAAAATAAATACTACTTTAGATTCAACGATTTTAGAGAAAGACATAATTCAGTTAAAAAGATTACCAGCAATTAGTCATGCATACTACCAAATTTCTCATAACTATGATAATTATTACAACGTTTTAATTACTGTTGAAGAAAACTTAACGATTACTCCAGATATTAATTTCTGGACAACTACAAACAAACAGTTTGCGTATAAATTAGGGTTGTACGATTATAATTTCTTAGGAAGAAATATTGCCTTCGGCGGATTTTATCAAAACAACCGATTTGATTCGTACGCCATTAATTTTAGTGCTCCAAATCTGTTTTCTAGAAAATGGGGGTTAAAAATAAATCATCAAAACTGGAAGAGCGAAGAGCCCTTGTATTTTAAAGATAAGAGCGCAAATTATGTGTACAATAATATTTCTTTTGAAGTTTTAGGCGTGCATCAAATTAATTTTGAAAATCAAATTCAATTCGGGTTCAACCTTTTTAAAGAAAAGTATCAATATTTATCTGGCTTTACAGATCCAGAAATTCCACAAGCTTTAAATCTCAATAAAACACTTTTTAAACTCGTTTATACGTTTGACGATTTAGATTATTTGTATCAATATGTATGCGGATTTAAAAGCGTCTTGTACGCACAATACGTGCTTACAGAAAATGATTATCAGAATGATTTTTATATTTTTTGGAATGATTTTTTCTATTACAAAAGAATTGGCGAAAAGGGAAATTGGGCAAATAGAATGCGTTTTGGTTTATCATCAAATGAAAACACACCTTTTGCACCTTTTGCTTTAGATAACAACGTGAACCTGCGAGGTGTTGGTATTTTGGTTGATAGAGGAACAGGAAGCATTGTTTGGAACACAGAATACAGACACACAATTTACGATAAAAATTGGCTAACAATACAAACAAATCTGTTTACAGATTTTGGCGCTTGGAGAAATCCTGGAGGCGAAATTAATGACTTTTTAAAAAGTGAAAACTTGCACATGTATTCTGGTTTTGGGCTGCGCTTTATTAGTAAAAAAATATACAATGCTACTTTTAGAATCGATTATGGTTTTAGGGTAAATAATAATCAAAATGATTCAAGAGGAGGCTTGGTTTTTGGTATTGGGCAATATTTTTAATTATTATTGTATTATTAAAAATAGTTTAGTTTTATAGATACTTCTGAAATAAAGAGTTTTTTTTTAAAGAGCAGCTTATTTTTTTAGAATTCGTTTTAAGACAATAAAAAAGAGATTTTTTCCTTTTATTTACAGTTCATGGTTAATTGCAGTCAAGTTTTGGTTCTTGGCGCTAGAATCGATAGCAGTCTTGTCATTGCTTATCGGTCAAGATTGATTTTTAATCTAATTTTAATCCAAAATCCTTTTCTTTTTTTTGATAAATAGTTAATTTTACAAAAAAAATTACATGAGCACTTTTGCAATTGGCGACATTCATGGCGGATTAAAAGCCTTACTTCAGGTTTTAAATAAGCTAGAAATTAAAGAAGAAGATACACTTATTTTTATGGGCGATTATGTAGATGGTTGGAGCGAATCTGCACAAGTCATCGATTTTTTAATCAATCTTTCAGAGAAATTTAATTGCATTATTATTAAAGGAAACCATGATTTTTGGTGTCAAAATTGGTTAAAAACTGGTGTTGTGCACCCTTCTTGGTACATGCACGGCGGTAAAGAAACAATGGATAGTTATGACGGTTTTGCTGATGAAAAAAGACAACAGCATCTACTTTTTTTAGAAAACTTGCCATTATATTATTTAGACAATCAAAATAGATTGTTTCTGCATGCAGGTTTTACTTCTGTTCATGGCGTTGAACATGAAAAATTTCAAGAACTTTTTTATTTAGATAGATCTTTGTGGGAAATGCTTTTGGTAATGGATACAAGTATTCAAAAAGTCTCTATGTTTTATCCGAAGAGATTATTACACTATAAAGAAATATATATTGGTCATACACCAACAACAAATTACAATGAACCTTGGCCAATGAATATTGCCAACGTTTGGAATATTGATACTGGTGCTGCTTTTAAAGGAAAAGTAACCGGAATAAATATTGATACAAAAGCTTTTGTTCAAAGCGATAGTTTACCAAGTTTATATCCTGATGAAAGAGGTCGTAATAAGTAATTTTATTTTTTTTCTAAAGGATAAAATTCTTGTTCGATGAAATTTTTCGGAAAATGTTCATCACCGTCAAAACCTAATTCGATATCTCTACCAGAATACGGAATGTAATTTGTTTTAAAAAGATAATCCCAAATGCTTAAAGTAATGGCAAAATTAACACCATTGCTTCTTTCTTTTGGCAACTCTTTTGCATGATGCCAAATATGCATTTTTGGGTTGTTTAAAACATATTTTAAAAAACCATAATCCCAATTAATATTTGCGTGATTTAAATGCCCAATGGTAATATTAAAGAAATGAACTAGTGCAACATCTTGTGCAGAAAAGCCACCAATAATTGCCAACGGAATGTATTTTATAGAACTGTAAATTACTGGTTCCATCCAATGATAACGCAAATGAGCAGCAAAACCCATTTGTTTTACAGAGTGATGTACTTTGTGAAAATTCCAAAGAAACTCGAATTGATGTAACAATCTATGAGTGCACCATTGCACAAAATCTACCACCACAAAAAAGATTAAAATTCTAGCCCAAAAAGGCAGCGCGTTGATTTCTACTAATTGAAAATCAGCAATTGATATATTTATAACTCCTAAAACGTCATTAAACAATTGTGCCGCTGTATTTGACAAAGCAATAAGTACAATTAGGTTTAATAAAAAGAAGTTGAAGAACATGTAAAAGATATCTAGCCAAAAATCTTTTCTAAAAATAGCTTGATTTTTGCGCCATGGAAACAGCATTTCTAAACCCCAAACAACCAACGAAATTAGGATTAATCCGTAGAAATAATTTTCCCAATTAAGCTCCATCAATACAGATTTTTGGATGTAGTTCCAATAACCAGTGTAAGAGTTTTTTATGATGTCTAGGTATTTGTTCATAATACATGCAAAGTTACGAAGACTATCGCTATTTTTAAAGTTATGAGTACGTAATTACTTGGGTTAAAAGTTTAAATATCCATTTTAAATATTTGGAGTACGCCGATCGTTTGTGAAAAAAATAATATTTATCAAAAGATTATCACAAAGAAAAACAGAGTATGTATTCTAGTTTTTTTTATTTACTAAATTACTACTTGTTAATGTTTCATTAATACTAATATGATCTGGCGCTAGACCTTAACCTATGCATAGGAAATCGTCTCATAAATTAAGACAGCTTTTTTGTTTATCTTAAAAGAGAAAAAATAGAATTTAAATTGTTGCAATTTTTATTCTTTTATTAGAAAATGTGCTATTATTTATGAGCATTAAAAAACAGGTTTTAACATTCTTTATAAAGTATTTGGGTTTAATTGATAATAAAAATACTTAAATTAAGTAATTAATGTATATTTGCGCAATTATCTTTACGTTTTTTTACTTAAACATAAGATTGGCCCTAAACATTTTTATTGGAGCGTTCCTCACCGCTGAAAAGTAGAATTATCTACAGATATTAATAATGTTATAAAACTTAACCAAACCTATGTTTAAAAAAATTACACTTATTCTTGTAAGCTTCTTGTTTGCAATTACCGCAACGTTTAGTAATAATGATTCATTCTTCTATGAGAATGATATTTTTACTGTTATCAAAAAATCAATTGAAAATAATCGTGTAACTGCATTTTCTAGTAAAGTTGAGAGTGAAGAACTTTCGTTTTTTATTCAGGATTCAGAATTCAGTAGCTTTATTCGGAGAGCAGCAGCAAACAATGCAACATTAACCTTGAACAGTGTAGCATCATCTAACTCAGTATTGGTAGATGCACCAGCAACAATCACCTCATTTAGTCCCTTATCAGGAGATGTAGGAGAAACGCTTACCATAACAGGAACGAACTTTAATACAACACCCGCAAATAATATTGTATTTTTTGGGGCGACTAGCGCAGTAGTTAGCGCTGCAACAGCGACCAGCTTAACAGTTACTGTGCCTTCTGGTGCAACGTATGCGCCTATTACTGTGTTAAATACAGAAACTATATTGGCAGTTTATAGTAGAATCCATTTTAATCCAACATTTACACCCAATAACGAAAATATCACCTCAAATGATTTTGATAATTCATTAGGTTTTTCTGTTGGTACTCAACCAGGTGGTGTTTCTATTGGAGATATAGATGGCGACGGTAAACCGGATCTGATCGTTTGTAATTTTAATGCCAACACATTATCTATATTACGAAATACAGGTAACCCAGGTACTATTAGTTTTGCCGATAAAATAGACATATCAGTTTCTGGGCAACCAAGAAATGTAGCCATAGGAGATATTGATGGTGACGGTAAACTAGATATTGCTGCATCTAGCCATTATGGCAGCGGAGTTAGTATATATCTTAATACAAGTACTCTTGGCAATGTTAGTTTTGGAAATCGTGTCGACGTTCTTAGTGCCTCTAGTAGTCCAAATGGTATGACTTATTGGGTTGAGCTAAGTGATATAGACAGTGATGGAAAGTTAGATATTGTATATGCATTGGGTAGACAAAATCTAGTCGGTATACAAAAAAACACAAGTTCACTCGGCGTTGTAAGTTTTGGTCCTGAAATTACTTTTGGTTCAAGTAATGGTACTTATAATTTGGCAGTAGGAGATATTGATGGAGATGGTAAACCAGATATTGCGGTTACTGCTTCAAATCTTGATAAAGTCTCATTATTACGCAATACAACAACATCTGGTAGTATATCCTTTGAACCTCAGGTTCTTATTGTGACCACCAGTCGTTCTACTCCAGTGAAATTAGCGGATATGGATGGCGACGGAAAGCTAGATTTAATCGCAAACCCTAGTATTTTTAGAAATACTAGCGTATCAGGAAGCTTTTCTTTTGATACTAGATTAGATCTTCCTCATAATGGTTTTTTTGAGATAGGCGATATAGATGGAGATGGTAAGCCAGATTTTGTACAAAGTCATAATACTTATTCTAATGCTTCAGTTCGCAGAAATACAAGTACTATTGGCAGTTTATCTTTTGATGCTGCTACAATTTTTTCAGGGAATACCTATCCTAACGGTATAGTCCTTGGCGATATGGATGGAGACGGAAAAACAGATGTTGTTATTACTAATTTCGCTTCGAGTTCAGTTTCAGTAACAAGAAACAATCCTGTATCTCCTTTATCTAACAATGCCAACCTTTCTGCCTTAACAACCACAGCTGGCGCGTTAAATCCAATATTTGCAACAAGTACATTAGAATATACAACAGCAGATGTTAGTAATGCAACAACAAGTATTACAGTTACCCCAACAACAGCAGATGCAAATGCAACAATCACAGTAAACGGAACAACAGTAAATTCTGGCGCAGCATCGGATGCTTTAGCTTTAAGTGATGGTTTAAATACAATTACAATTATAGTAACAGCGGAAGATGCTTCTACTAAAACGTATTCATTAACAGTAAATAGACAAGAACCAATTAACAACAATATAATTTCAGAAAATCAAACAGTTTGTGCAGGAGATGATTTTGCTATTTTAACAGGCAGTGTTGCCGAAGGTGGCGACGGTTCTAATTATACTTATTTGTGGGAAAGCTCAACTACAGGTTTAATAAATGAATTTACTCCAGCAAGCGGCACAAACAATACAAATAATTATTCACCAGCTGGTTTAACGCAAACCACTTGGTATAGAAGAACAGTTACTTCAGGCACTCTTACTGATACATCTGAAAACGTAGAACTTATAGTTAAGCCTTTAGTTACAGTTGACCAACCCGAAAATATTTTAGCAGATTCGGGCACTAGTATTGATGCAATTTCTTTTTCTGGAACTGCTCAAGGGTATACTTGGACGAATTCTCAACCAGGTATAGGACTTGCTTCAAGCGGAACAGGATCTATTCCATCATTTATGGCTGCCAATACAACTGGAGGGCCAATAGTTGCTACTATAACAGTAACACCCAAAGATGCAGCATATGCATATATCGCAAACTTTCAATCCAATGATGTTAGTGTAATTAATACTTTAAGTGATGTAGTAATTACCACTATACCTGTAGGTACTCTACCATCTAATGTAGCTGCAAATCCAAATGGAAGTGCAGTATATGTTGTAAACAAGCAGTCAAACAATATATCTGTAATCAGTACAGCAACAAACACGGTAACAGCAACTATTGCGCTTACAAATCCTACTTCATCTACTGTTAGTCCAGATGGTAGCACGCTTTATGTGTGTTATAATATTAACAAAGTTGCCATTATCAGTACTGCAACAAACTTGGTTACAAGAACAATTACTTTGCCATCCAGTGGCTATGCCCAAGGAATTATAACATCACCTGATGGTAGTAAATTATATATTGCTAATACCAGCGATTTTAAGGTCGTTGTTTATGAAACTATAAATTACAACTTATTGGCCAATATACCTTGTCAAGTATCTCCTGCACACTTATCAATTACCCCAGATGGTAGCACCGTTTATGTGACCAATGCGCAGTCAAAATCAGTTTCTGTAATTAATACGGCAACAAATACAGTAATAACCACTATAGGTGTAGGAGGCTTATACCCTGGTTCTAATTGCATGAGTCCAGATGGTAAGACATTGTATGTCGCAAATTCACAAGGTAATTTTGTATCTGTTATCAATACAGCAACTAATAGAGTTACTAAAAATATTTCTGTTGCAAGTCCTTATGGACTTTCTTTAACTCCAGATGGTGCTAAATTATATGTGAACAATCGCGGGAATGGTGTAGTTGTCATCAATACAAAAACTGAGGCTGTCGTTGGTACTATTACTGTTGGATCACTTCCTGTCTCTGAAGGAGGTAATTTTATTAGTCAAACCCAAGGTTGTCCAGGAAGTTCAAAAACATTTACCATTACGATAAATGACGCAACAGATCCAGTAATTACAACAACTGCTATAGTTGCAGATATAAATGAAGGTCTTACAGCTTTAGGCTCTGTTTCTGCAGATGAAGATGTAACTTGGTCTATTACAGGAACTGGAGTAGGTATTGATGTAGATGGTATAATTACTTTAGATGCTGCTGCAGTAGCTGGTACTACGTATACTTTTACGATAACTGCAACCGATGGATCAGGTAATGAGACATTAACTAGTGAGTTTTCAATAACGGTTAATGATATAACAATACCAGAAATTACATTAACAGGAGCAAACCCACAAGTATTAGAGGTAGAAGATGCGTATACAGAGTTAAATGCAGCTGCAACAGATAATTATGACGACAATACTACGTTAACAGGAACGATTGTTATTGATGATAGTGCTGTTATTGCAGGTACTATAGGTTCATACATCGTTACGTATAATGTAACAGATGCAAATGGTAATGAAGCAGTAGAAGTAGAAAGAACGGTACAT
>NZ_MSCM01000002.1:1314136-1433277 GCF_002954665.1 Polaribacter glomeratus
CTTTTTATATAAATGGAAGCTTTTCAAAGCACAATCATGTATCGACGAAATTCAATCTATTTCTTAATTTTCTAATTAGAACTATTATTTATTTTGAATAAGCTCCTGATGAATATGTTAACTCATAACTATGTGTGTATATTTCAAAAACGATTCCGAAAGGATCTTCTACATAACACATCTTAAAGGGCTTGTCTTTTGGGTAATATTCTCTAATTGGCATTCTTTGTTTTCCGCCATAAGCTATAATTTTATCAATAAGCTCTTCAATGTTTGGGTCTTGAATACAGAAATGAAAAAGGCCAGTATTAAAAGGGTTAAATTCTGGAGCTTCTTTAATGCCATGAGGAAAAGAAAATAATTCAATTCCAATTCCATCTGATGTTGCTAAATGAGCAATTTCAAATTCAGTCCAATCGCTTCCAAAAACATCAATACACATTTGGCCTATAGCTGTTTCGGTTTCTTTTTTAACGGTAGCAGGTTCCATAATAATATACCAACCCATAACTTCTGAATAGAATTTTACGGCCTTTTTGATATCTGGAACTGTAATACCAATATGCGAAAATGATTTAGGATAATTTTTAATTGCTGTCATAAAATGTAATTTAGCCTACAAAATTAATCTATATTTACTTTGTAAGCAATATCTTACTAAAAAGTAGCATAGTTACCCAGACGAGTAAATTGATGATTATTAAAACTTTAAAAATATAAAATTGAATAAAGAAAGTATTTGTCCTTTAAATTACACGATGAATTTAATAGGTACAAAATGGAAACCTTTAGTTTTATTTCATCTTTTAGAAGGCAATTTACGCTCAGGGATATTACAAAAGCAGATTGAAGGTATTTCAAATAAAATGTTTACACAAACGGTTAGAGAATTAGAGAAATATGGATTGATATCAAGAAAAGTATTTCCTGTGGTTCCGCCAAAAGTGGAATATAAATTAACCGAAAGAGGTAAATCTCTTGAAACTATTTTAAGAGGTTTAGATACATGGGGTTTGGAGGATATTCAAAACTAATTAAATAACATATTATTGCTTTCTGATAACGGTCTTTTAAGTTTTTAATACATTCCAATGTAAAAAACAAAGATTCAGCTTACTTTTACAAAGGTGCCTAAGAACCCGTGCTAAATTTAGCATGCACTTCGATCACTTCCTATTCGTCTTTTTGCAATTCTTTATCAATTATTACTATGAGCGCATCGGTTGTTTTAATCATTTCGGAATACTCTTTGGTTAAGGTACTGCTGTTAAAAGCAGAAAGAATAAATCCGTTTTTATATGTCTGATTATTGAGTAGGGCGTTTACTTGATTTACATCAAGCTTAACAGAGGTTTCATTTAAACTTTTTAAGGAAGTCTCTAAGTCGACCGTGGTAAAGAAAGGATCATATAGATAACTTTCAAAGTCTTGTTGCATTTCGTTCTCTATAAAAGCAACTTTCTTGAATTTGCTTTGCATATTCTGTAAATGATCTTGTACGTCTTTGTTTGTTAGGATAGAAAAATTACCTGAGTTCAATAATTCTTGGTACGTATTGTCATGCTGCTCAAATGGAAGCCAAACCATAATATTTAAACTATGCCTATTAAAAGCAACCACATCTAACTCCTTTCTTTTATTAAAATAGTCCAGAATACTATCGGTTGACTTTATAGAGTTCTCCCTATCAATAACAAAGGCTTCGAGAGACGTTCGATTTAAGTTAAGATCTAGTTTTATGTTTTCTAGATAGGTTTTTTCAAGGTTTCGGATAGTTCTGTCTTCATTCCAGTTATTAATTTGAACTGCGATTAAAATTCCGATTACTACCAGAAAAGTTTCGCCAATAGCATACCTTATATACTTTCTGTTTTTATCCATAAGTTGGTATCTAGCACTTTTAAAGAATTTCATCATTGGGTAGTTGTTGGTGTTAATGAAGACCTATGTATTTATAAACTTTCAACCTCTAATTTACTAAATAAAAGCTACTTAGAGTAAGAATAGGAATTAACTATCAAAAAAACAGGTAGAATATTAATGTAAAAAAGGCAAGAACTACACTATTTTTATTCTCATCTGTGAATTATGTAAGTTTAAAAAAAAATTGTGTAATATTTTGAGAAGGATTATCTTGTACCTTTACAACAAATATTTTATCAATTTAAAAAGCCCTAAAATGAAAAAAACAAGACTTTATGCACTAATAATGATGATCTCATTAAGTACTTTTACAACAATCAGTGCTGCTGATAAAAATCCAAAAACAACAACGCCTACAGAGATTCCTGCAGAAATTCAGGTGATGCTTAATCGCCTAGAAGAAATAAAAGAGATGGATAAATCCAATCTTAATCGTGCTGAGAAAAAGGAACTTCGTGTAGAGACTCGTGCACTTAAATCTAATGTAAGATCATCAGGAAACGGAATCTATATATCTGCTACTGCAATTATCATTATTCTATTAATAATCATTATACTGTAAGTATCAGTTTCTTATTTGCTCCCTAATTTTTACTTTTAAGGATGGTATATTTTAAACAGAAAAAGCGGTAATAGCCCTATATTACCGCTTTTTCTATTTCATTTTACAGATAGTCTCCATAAACAATTTAATTTACTGTTAGTTTATAGATTGTTATTTCTGCATTTTAAATCTTTTGTTCAAGAATAAAGCTACGCTTGTAAATAACTCAAAGTGGAAATAAATTAAGGATCTTTTTTAGGTACAATTTTATATATTTTTAAAGTGCTCTTATTTTAATTTGTTTAAAAGAATGGATTGCAATCTTAAGATTACATTTTATCATCTCATTTAAATTAAACCTCATATATATTCTTTCTTTGTGCTCAATTAAAATAGTTATAGTTTGGTGAATCCTCTTAAAATAAGATATAAGAAGATTTTCTAAATTAAAACTTGCTTTTTTAAAATAATTTTATTTTTAGTTATAGCTATTTGTCAAATAGTTAAAGTTAAGTATTGGGTCTTTGTTCTAAAGCGGAGTGGTCTTGAGTCTTTTATCGGGTAATAATGACATTCCTTCTATAAATTACCTAAAAAAGTAAATATTTTTAGATATGCATCTTTTAATTCCGCTTCACTTGGGCTGTGAAAGCTTTTTGGTCTCTATAGTAACACATCCAGTTAGGTCGGTTGTTACAATCGGAATTCCTTTTTTTAATCGGTAATTAAGATTTACAACATTTACTCCTTTTTTTAAATAAAGCTCAATATATCTTTCTTCTTCGCTTTTATCACTTATATAATAACCACCGCCGTTTAAAAATACAATTGTGTAATTCTGCTTGCCAAAAGATTTAGCGTCTTTAGGTAGATAAATGTCCGTTTTTTGTGCTGTATCAATACCACAAGAAACATCTTTTTGCACTTGTTAGGTTGCGGTAATTTGTTGTGGCGATTTGGAGCATTTTTGTATACGATTAAAGTGTGTACGCAAGAATTATTTTTAATCTCCCCACAAAATGTTGTATTTATAAATAGGCTGTTTATATTTTGATGAAATTTTATGCAAAATATTTATTTTGAATGCAAACCAGCGTAAAATGAGTTAAAATCAATCAAATGTGATTCATCAAGGGTGAGAAGTGGCTGCTTTTCGTAATAATATCATTCATCAAGGATAAAAAGTCATTCATTAAGGGCAATATGTGGTTGCGCTAGGTCTATAAATACTATCAAAAATGATTTAATTATGGTAAAATATAATTGGGTAAGGGCAAAAAGTCATTCATTAAGAGTAATATACCTCTGCGCTAGGGCAAGGTTGATGCAAGATGCTTTAGAGCTACAAGTATTTTCCTTTTTAATTGTGCGGTTCAATATGAATGAGCACGTGTCCTAAATTTTTAATTTCTGATCTTAAATAATCTTTTAATGTGTGCGCAATATCGTGCCCTATTTTTACAGATATTTCACTATTTACAATTACATGCAAATCTACGTGGAATTTCATTCCAGATTTTCTGATAAAACATTTTTCGGTTCCTAAAACACCTTGTACTTCGATTGATTTTGCTCTAATTTCAAGAATAAGATCGTCATACAATTGCTCGTCCATAACTTCGCCTAAAGCAGGTCTTAAAATTAAGTAACTATTATAAAGAATAAAACCAGCAGCTAACAAAGCAGCCCAGTCATCTGCAGTTTCATATCCTTTACCAAAAATAATTGCTATCGAAATACCAATAAATGCCATTACCGAAGTTATTGCATCACTTCTATGATGCCAAGCATCCGCTTTAAGCGAAGAACTATTTATTTGTCTACTTTTTTTAATTACAATTTGATAGGAGATTTCTTTCCATATGATAATGATGCCCAACACAATTAAAGTCCAAGATTTTGGAATTTTATGTGGTGTTTGAATGTTTAGAATACTCTTATAAGCAATTATTGTGGCAGAAACTACCAAAAAAACAACAACACCAAAAGTAATTAAAGGCTCAATTTTGCCATGTCCGTAAGGATGATTTTCATCCGCAGGTCTTTTTGCATATTTAAAACCTAGTAAAACTAAAAAGGAAGCAAAAATATCTGTGGTAGATTCAATAGCGTCTGCAATTAGTGCGTACGAATTACCAAAAAAGCCTGCAAGCCCTTTTACAATCGCTAAAATAGTATTGCCAATAATACTAAAATAAGTGGTTCGTATTGCAGTTTGTTCGTTGGTCATTTAAATTTATTAGAATTGTGGTGCTTACTGTATTACTGCAAAGGTTGTCTAATTAGATACGTTTACCAAGAAATATTTAGGACTATTTTCAATAAAAAAATTAAAATAAGTAGTGTGTGTTGAACCTATAACCATTAAAATGAGTTTTTTTTATCATCGGGATTTCTAAGAAGTTGGTTTACATTATTCAATTACGCTTATAAAATTTGGCAATGATATCCGAACCTTCAAAACTAGTGAGTTGTGCAAGGTTACTAAAAAATTATATAATACGAACGTTTTCATTTAAGACTTCTTGGTATTTAGTTTTGTAAGTTATTTTTTTAAGATTTAAAGGGCGGTTTAATTTTCGAGCCTAGCGATTTTTTTTTCTATGTTGGTAAGTAAATCTTTAGTCTGCTTTAATATATTGTAACTGTAGTTTAATCTAAACGACCCGGAAGTTGCTGTTGAAAAAAGCTAGGAAATTTTTAAATTCACTTGCCTTTTTTAATAGGTCAAAATTATTTGGTCTCATTTCAAAGACGGAATTTCTAGCTCTAAGATATTTATTCCACCAATATAAGTAGCCATAAAAAGTCTTTCTATGCCGCTTTGTTGGGTGTATTATATCATCGAAAATTTGTGATGATTATAGAGTAGGCAAGAAGAAGCTATTATTCATGTTTCTATACTTGCCTACTTTACTATTTATGTATGTTAATTTTTACGCAATCCTTCTGCAGTACGATCTTCTTTGGCAGGTGTTGGCGTGCTCGTTTTTGGGTTTGTTTTAACTAACTTTAGCACCTCAAGCACTACCTTTTCCATTTGAGGATCACGTCCTTTTAGTAATAAGTTTGGGTCGTCCCAAACAGTAAAATCTGGCTTAACACCCACACCTTCGTCAAACCATTTGCCCGAGTTGTAATACAATCTAGCACCAGGAACTGTTATACCTCCGCCATCAATTAACTGATGCCCCGTTGCTGGGCCAACTAAAATACCAATGGTTCGTTCACCCACAATTGGGCCAGCATCAAGCTCTCTAAACGCCCAAGGAAGGCCGTCGCCACCAGAACCTGCCCAACCGTTAATTAACATTCCCATCGGTCCTGTATTCGTTTTTGCAGGTTGGGTAGTTGTTTTGCCATGTCTCCAATACAAATTATAAATAACGGGTCTTGTTAGCAATTCAAGGAACCTGTCTGCCAATTGGCCACCACCGTTAAAGCGTTCATCAATAATAAACCCTTCTTTGTCTAGTTGCCCATAGTACATTTTTACAAGATCTAGCTGTCCTCTTGGCGAAGTATCTGTCATGTATACATAACCTAGTTTGCCGTCAGAAAGTTTTTCGACGAGTAATCGGTTGGTTTCAATCCAATTTAAATAGCGAATATTTTCTTCTTCATTTTCTGTTAAACAAGTAACAACGATGTCTTTTGCATCGCTTAATTTACCTGTCTTACTTATTTTTAAAACAACTGTTTTACCATTTAAACCTTCAAAGGCTGCAAACGGTTCTTTGTCTAAGGGCAACGCCACACCGTTTACAGAATGGATATAATCACCCTCAGAAACATCAACACCTGGTCTGTCAAAAGGCGACCTGTTTTCTGCATCCCAAGCTGCGGGTTTTACAATTCTTTTTATTCTATAACCTTTAGAATCCATGCCCCAATCAATCCCTAAATAACCTGTGCTAACGTAGTCTACAGTTTCATTATCGCCGCCACGAGTATAAGTATGTCCTGCACTTAATTCTGCCAACATGTTCGATTGTAGATAAGAAATATCCCAACGAGATCTTGCGTCTTCGATAAGAGCACCATAACGCGTTCGCATTGCTTGCCAGTCTACCTGTTGCATTTCTTCATCATAAAAGAAATCACGGTATCTTCTCCAAGTATCCTTAAATATTTGTCGCCATTCTTCCTTCGGATGAAGTTCCATTACTAAACCATCTGTAGGTATTGCATCCTTAATTTTTTGATCTGGCTCTGGTTTAACAATTGCAAATTGTGCACCGACTTGCACTAAAAGTGATGCGCCATCGGCTGTTTGAATTACGTTGCGAACTTTTGATATAATCGATTTCTCTTCGCGGTCTTTTAGGTCATAAAATAGCAATGCAGGGTCGCCTCCATCCGATCCTGTATTTGGGTAGCGCATGTAGGTAACTTTACCGTCGAAGGCCATTAGTTCTCCTAAATTACCTGGTTTAATTGGTAAAATAACAAGTCTGTTTTCGAGTCCGTTCCAATCAATTTTAATCGGTTGGCTCTCTGGTTTGGCTTTCTTAGACTTCTCTTTGTTTTCTGAAAGTTCTTCTTTCTTTTCAGCTTCTAAAGCATCATTTTTTGCTTGTAAAATATAAGGCGAAGCATCACTTAAACTAATTGCTGCCAATTGCGTTGCGTTTGGATAAATCCAAGTTCCATCACCTAAGGCACTATAAGCAGCATCAAAATTTCTATTGGTAAGAAAGAAAAGGTACTTGCCATCTTTGCTAAAAACAGGATCACTGTCGTTATAAAAACCGCTGGTTACCTGTTTTGATTCTTTACTATTTATATCATAGATAAAAATAGCTTCGTTCGAATTTTCCATACCAATAGCGTAGGTTAGATAATTTGAATCGTGCGACCAGTTGATAGCGTATCCATTGCGGCTACCGTGACCATAATTCCACATATAATTATCTGCAATTTCTATTTTGCCTGAAGCCACATCGACAATGCTAATATCATTTTTTTCGTCGATAAAGGCGAGCTTGTTGCTATCTGGAGACCAGTAAAGCGCATAGCCATATCCTTTATTTCGAGAGGTAATTTTTCTTGGCGCTTTTTCTTCGCGCATTGCTTGGATGTAAATTTCATTCTCTCCAGAAGCATCACTCCAATACGCTAAATGGTCGCCGTTTGGAGACCAAGATGGACTGCGGTCGAAAGCACCCGAACTTGCTGTAATATTATGCACAAAACCATCTTTTACAGGTACATTAAACAACTCTCCACGAGCCTCAAAAACTATACGTTTTGCGCCAGGAGACACTGTTGCATTGTTAATGTTTCTCTGAACATTAACTCGTTTAGACATTTCTAAGGTTAAATCACTAACTACGGATACTTTTATTTCTTTGGACTGTTCGGTAGCAAGATCCATAAGGTGCAATGTGCCACCAACTTCAAACACAAGATTTGAGGGTCCTGCGGATAAATAGGTGATGTCAAAATCTTTAAATTGGGTAACTTGCTTAATGGCTTCGTTTTTTGTGTCATAACTCCACACATTTAAACGCATATCATCTGCACGATCTGATAAGAAGTAAATTTTATCGCCAGCCCAAGCAGGTTTGCCGTCGTTTGCTGTGTTATTCGTGATGTTTTTAGCAGTGTTGTTTTCTAAATTAAATAAGATAACATCGGATGTTAAACCACCACGATATCTTTTAAACGGATACGTTTCTGTAATCTTGGTAATGTATGCCAACTGTTTTCCATCAGCAGAAAAAGAAGCTATTTCACCATAGGGAATCGCTAATTTCTCGGGCATTCCTCCGTTTTTTGAAATTAAAAAAAGTTGGTTTACACGACCTGACGGAATCCCTGTTTCGCGACGAGAGGCGAAAAGAATTTTTTCACCATTAGGATGCCATTCAACCATTCGATCTGAATGTGAGCCATAGGTAATTCTTTTTGGAACACCTCCTTTGATGTTCATTACATATACATCAGGATTTCCTCTGTAACTGGCAGTAAATGCTATTTCTTCGCCATTTGGAGAAAATTTTGGATAGGATTCTTCGCCTGGGGAATTGGTTAGTTGGGTTGCAACGCCTCCGTTTTTATCCAGTACCCAAATATCACCGCCATAAACGAAACAAATTTGAGTTTGAGAAACATCGACATAGCGCAAAAGCTTCGCGTTAATTTGACTGTAAGAATAGAAGCTAATAAAAGCAAAAAAAAGTGTGAGTATTTTTTTCATAATAATTTGGTTAGTTCATGTAAAGAATTGACTTTAAATGGTTTTTGTTGAGTAAGCTCTAAATTACTAAAATAAAACGAATTAGCTTTTAATCCGTATATTTTTTGAAAGAAGGCAAGAGCAAACAATAAATTTGATAGCATGTTTTAACGAGTTATTCAATCCAATACCCTTCGAGCATTACTTTATAGATGGTTTGCGAATTTTTTATAGCATCTAACGGGTTTTTGTCTAGCATCAAGAAACTGGCAATTTTGCCTTCTTTAATACTTCCAATTGTATCTTCCATTTTTAAAAATTTAGCAGGCGCAATAGTTGCAGAACGAAGAACTTCTGCATTGGTCATGCCCGCTTCAGACATAAATATTAATTCTTTGTGCGCACTATAACCAGGAATTATTGAAGGGTTCCCTGCATCTGAACCCATGAGTATAGTAACACCCGCTTTGTACATTGTCGTAAAATTTTTAAGAATATTTTCTTTATGCAAATCTGGATCAAGATTGTAACTGCGAACCATCATTTGTCTAACGAACCAGTTTTCTAGGCTGCGATTAGTTTTTGCAGAACTGTATTGCTGCATAAAAGGATCTTCTAAAATTTCTGCAGAGCCAACATATTGAAATATATATGCCACAGAAAGCGTTGGTGTATAGGCAATCGAATCTTGAATCATTTTTTCTAAGATAGGATCAGCACTTGTTAGTAACTGATCTTCTGGGGTATGAACAATAACATTTGCGCCGGTGTTTACAGCGTCTTGCAAATCAGCTTTACGCGTAATGTGAGCAAAAACAGGTAGGTTGTATTCTGATGCTTTTTGAACGATTTTTTTTGTCAATTCATTTGATAATCGTGGTTCTTCTGAAGCACCACCTAAACCAGATTCTACCATTACTTTAACGCCGTTGAGGCCAAGTTTTTTCTTTTTAGAAAACATTGCATCCAAATCAGTTTCATCTGTAATTGTAAATATGCCTTGTTCATGAAGATCTATTTGATCTTCTGGTAGGCCCGTCATACCAGATACAAATGGAATTGGATAACCACCTGGTGCCGTTAGTATACTTCCAGTTGCTAAAATCATCGGGGCTACGATTTGATGCTTTTGTTGTTTTTGTATAAGTTCTGCGGTAACCTCTTGATTAAATCCGTGGCCGCCTAACGTAAAAATCGTACTCACACCGTATCTTGCAAATTGCTCTAATGCCATTGGTCGGGTAGATTCTTCTGGAGGTATTAATCCGCCGCTATTTAAATGGGTGTGCATATCAATCATCCCGGGCATCAGGTATCTATTTTTTGCGTCTACAATTTTATAACTTGCTTTTAGACTATCAGAAATTTGACCTTCAAAAATCTGCTTAAAAACACCGTTCTCTATGATTAGATGTTGATTTTTAAGAACGATACCAGCTTCAACATCAATAATATTTGCATTGGTAATTAAAAAACCACTGCTTTTATCTGGGCTATAAACCAGGGAAGCTTGAAGTTTTAGCACATGTTTTTCTGAATTATGGAACCAAACGAAATAACCTGTTACACCAATCAGTAAAAGGACACCTACTACGATACCAATAAATTTTAAGACTTTTCTCATATATTTTGTTTTTTAGCTCTTTTTTAAAGAGGATACTTGCTTTTAGTATTTAAACGTATAATTTTTGTTTTCTTATGAATAAATTCACTTGATTAGAAGCGAACTTTTATATTCTTTTTGGATTATTTAAATTGATCCGTATCTACATCTTTGATAAATTTTATCAATGCAGGGAAGTAAGTTTCTGGGTCGTCAAATTGGGAAAGATGGCTTCCGTTTGTGGTTACGCTTCTGCCGTTTTGTACCTCTGTAGCCATCCATGACATGTATTTTGGATCCATTGTATCATATTTTGCTCCGAGCATTAAAGTGGGTGTTTTAATTTCTTTGAGTCTACTAGAAACATCCCAATTTTTTAAGGTCGCATTACCAGTCATTCCAAACTCACTATGACCCTGCATATAGACGTAAATATTTGGATTGAGATGTTCAAAAAGTAAGTTTATTGATTTTGGCCATTGTTCGACAGGCTTTCTTAAAATATGTTCTGTATAATAATTATTCATTAAAAGCTCGCTATATCTTGGAT
Organism: Polaribacter glomeratus; assembly: GCF_002954665.1. Classification (GTDB taxonomy): domain Bacteria; phylum Bacteroidota; class Bacteroidia; order Flavobacteriales; family Flavobacteriaceae; genus Polaribacter; species Polaribacter glomeratus. The sequence continues at coordinate 1,324,938 of NZ_MSCM01000002.1, forward strand.
TATCAAAATCGTTATTTGCTTCCAGATTCATAATTTCTTTTAGAATAGCAGGATCCATTTGTTGCCCTAAAACTTCATTGGCATATTTTGTATATGCTGGTGCACTTGCCATCATATTTGAAATGATGAGTCCTTTTAAATTATCCTGATATTTTAAGGCATATTCCATCGCTAAAATTCCGCCCCAAGATTGACCAAGCAGATAAAAGTTATCTTTATTAAGGTTTAAAGCCTTTCTTATTTGTTCAACTTCCTCCACAAAATGCGCCGTTGTCCAAAGGGTAGAATCGTTTGGTTTATCACTGTAATAAGAATCTAATTGATCGTAGTAGATGTACTCAATTTCTTCATTGGGCAAATAGCCGTCAAAATTTCCAAATTCCTCATGCGTTCCGCCAGGACCACCGTGAAGAAGCAAAACGCGCATTTTAGGATTGTTTCCCATCCGTTTTGTATAGACATTAAAAGTGCCTTTTGGCGTTACGATAGGAATCATTTTAATACCGCCTGTAGTTTGGTCGTCACTCTTAGAGTAATCGAAATAACTGCTTTTATCAGTATTAATAAGAGCTGTTTTTTTATTTGTGCAACTCATTACGAGTAGCAATATCAGTACTATTGATGTTATTACATGTTTCATAATTTTAGGTTTGGTTTAGGTATTGCTACTTATTTGTGTTAGGTTAAGAAACTATCTCCGAATTTAAAACCTGTTAGCATTCTCATCCGTAGATTTTTACTAGGTAATTAATTTTATGCAACGCTTGTTATTTTTTAAATTGGATCAATTTTATGATGGTTTCTGATTTTGATTTCATTTTTTCATAGGATGCTATATAGGAACTAGACATAATAGTCATGATGAATAAGCCATTTTTGTATTCTTTACTTTTTAATAATGAGTTGAAACTATCGATGGTTATTTTCTGTTCTTCAACTGTTTTTTGGCCTATAAATACAGGAAAAAGTTTTTCTATATCTAAGTGTTTGGATGCAGGTTTAGAAATATACTCACGATAGTCAAAAGTTTCGTGCGCTATGTTTAAATTGTTTGTTTTATAAAGTTCTTCCAACTCAAGTAAAAGCAACTTTATAGCATCATTTGAGATTAGATTAAGATTCCCAGAATTGGACAGCTCTAAAAAGGTGGTATTGTTTGCAGAAAAATTTTCTTCCATTAAGCTATTGACCACATTTTTTGCTAAGTTAGTTACGTTATTAATTGGTTCACCATTTATTTGTTGTATCAATTTTTGGTCTCCAAGAACTCTGTTTTTTCTAAAGTTAATTAGGTAGTCTAATCTTACTAGATCTTTCTTTAGGTCAAGAACAATGGTAGAGAGATACTTCGCTTCTCTGTCTTTATCCGTTCTTTCGATGTTCCAGTTATTTACTTGCAATGCAATTAGGATTCCAATTACTACTAAAATAATTTCTCCAATTGCATATTTAAAATATTTTCCAGTTTTACCAGCCTTACCGGCAGGCAGTTTTTCCATAAGCACGTTTTGGCGCATACGCCTAAAGAATTTTAACATTGGTTTATTGGTTAATTATACTAAAAGTAAATGCACTTAAAACTAGTTATTATTTCTCTTCGAGTTTTTTTAATTTGTCTTTAGAAGAAGCGTCTTTATCCAAAGAAACAGATTTCTTATAATTTTCGATTGCTAGATCTTTATTCTCTATCGCCACATAAAAATCTCCTAGTGAATCATAAGCATTATAACTTTGAGGGTAACTTTTTACGTAAAGCTTAAAAAATTGTTCTGACTTTTTAAATTGTTTCATATTTAAAAACCGATATCCCCAAGTGTTCAAATAGTCTTCATCTGGTTTTATTTCTCTTCCAAACTCTTTTGATAATTGTTTGTAGTGACTTTCAACTTTGGTTGCAAAATCACTTTCAGGATTGTCGTAATATTCCAACTTAAATTTAAATTGATAGAAGTCAAAAATAGCGCGCATTGCATCATAACCTGCAATTAATGTTACGCTTCCATGATCATCTTCTTTATAGTATTTCGATTTAAAAGACAGGCGTTTTTGAGTGTCATTTTTAAGATGCATTTCAAGTTCTAAAATAGCTCGTATATGTCTTGAATCTTCGGAGGTATCTTTTTTAACACTTATGGTATCCATGCCTGCAGTCATAGTATTGGCAATTCCTAAAAAGAGCCTTTTATTACTGTACTTTTTATCTAGTACTGTTTTCTTAATGGTTTGTAGTAATTTAGTATCATCCCAGGACATAGAAGGATCAATTGCAACATAAGCATTAAATAAATTAGGTTTGTTTATCAATGTATTCATAACAGTTAGCCCGCCAAGAGAATGGCCAATAAACATGCGATATGGGTCTGTAGGATACTTTGAGTCGATATACGGAATTAATTCTTTCTCAATAAAAGACATAAAATTTTCTCCTCCGCCAGAATTTGCAACCATGACACTATCTATAAGAGGCAGCTCTAGTTTTGCTTTTGTAGGTGTTAAATCTCGCCATCTATTGGTATTCGGGATTCCAACCACAATCATTTGAGGGCAATTAGCACCTCCAGATTCAGAACTCATTCGCTGAATCATTCCAACTATTGAAGAAAAATGGTCATCTCCATCTAACAGATAAACAACAGGGTATTTTTTCTTTTGATATATGCCATCAGAATTCTCTTCTGGAACATGAATCCATATTTTTCGTTGTTCGTCTACTATTTTAGAATTTAAACTGTCAATTTTACCGATAGTAATATCCGTATTGTGTTGTGCATTCGTTGTAAAAAGGCCGAAGCACAGAAAGAAAACGATATATAATTTTTTCATAATTTATTTTAGTTTGGTTCTCTTATTTTGTTGTAGCAATTTCATTTTCAAGAAATGCAATAAGCGATATAATACTCTTTTCTACTCTCATAGCTCTATCTATAACCGCCTTGTTTTCGCATTTAATTGCGGATAATAATTTATAAAATGACGCATCAGCAAGCATTCTTTCATAGTCTTTAGAGGTAATGTGTGCTTTAATATGGAAATCAAAATCTCTACTAAACTCTAAATTAAAATATTCTATCAATCTAGACCCACTATGATTTGTGTGAAACAAAAGACGCTCGTCTTCATATCTTCTGTAATAAGGATATAATCTTTCATAATTTGTAGAAATGGCGTTTCTTAAACTATCATTCGATATAATCTCAATACCTTTTGAAACCAATAAATCATAGCCGCTTTTATTTGGATCAAAATGCGGAGTAATTCTCAATAGAGCCGCATTTTTTAGAAAACCTTTTGAAAGATTTTTCTTATGTTCTATTGATGTTTTTAAGAAAGTGCAAGCAGTGTCTACTTCTTGCATTACTTGAATTACAAGTTGAAGTACGTTTAGATCATTTTTTAGATTTCCTTTTATTTCTTTTTGTATTTTTAGTTCTAGTTTGTCCGTTTGTCTTGCTTTAGTCCATATACCTATTTGCAAAGCAATCAAAATACCAATCACTACAAGAAATATTTCACCAAATGCATATAGCAAGTATTTATTGAATTTATTTTCAATCAACAACTTTTGGCGAATTTTTCTAAAGAATTTTATCATTTTGTTAGCAAGTTTGACCTAATTTTAAACAGCATAAATTGCAGTTTTTTGTAAGTGTATTAAAGATCAAATAGTTATTTAATTATCGTTGAATCTTCGACTATCGGAATAAATATTGCAGTTTCACTAGAGTAGATTACTTTCCAAGAATCATCAATTTTTGTAAAAACTAATGTTGCAGCAAATGGATCTACTTTTATTTGTTGCAGATTTTTCATTGTAACAAGTGCAGATCCTCCATAGGTTAAAATGACATTTTTTTTATCAATAAATGTAAACATCAAGTCGGTTTCAGTATATTTTTGATGGTCTAATGCATCAAAAAAATCTTTATTAGATTTGATAAAATCGGCATAACCAGTAATTACTCCATTACTAATAGCAATAAACTCAGGAATATCTGCGTAAGGTTCTGTTGCTTTTTCAAAATTTCTAGCTTCACTACTTTCAACAATTTGTTTAAGCACAGCTTGCACTTCCGTTTTTATTATTGTTTTGTCTTGGTCGGTTAGTGTTGCTACTTTGTTGGTATTGCAAGATGTTAATACGAATAAAGTTACAGTTAATAGGGTTAGAATTATTTTTTTCATTTTAAAGTTTTTTAGGTTAGAATTTATTTGATGTAAAGTTGGCATTCGTAAATTTTTGATAGTATTGCTATTTTTTTATGGAACTTACTTCTCAAATAGAATTCATTAAAACCAATAGTAATGTTTAGGGAAAAATGTTTTATAAATGAAAAAAACGTGAGTTAAAAGCAAAGAATATAAAGTTTTAGTTGATAATGTTTTGGTGAGTAATTAATTATTCAACCGGAATTAAACCTAATTGCTGATAAAAAGATAAATTATCCATAAAGTCTTGTTCTTGTGCTATTTTACCATCTTTCATTTTAACAAGTGTTACACCATCAATATCAACATCTTTTCCCGAAGCAGGGATTCCGAAAAATTCTCCTGTATGCGTTCCTTTAAAAATCCAATGTTTAACAATTTTATCACCTTGGCCAAAAACATCCACAATGGTGAATTCAATATTAGAAAATCCAGTTAAATAATTTTGATAATACGCTTTAAAATCTTTAATTCCCACTATATTTTCTGTCGCAGAAATCATCTTAATATCAGGATCAAAATTTGTCTCATTTATTTTGTCAATTTCTCGGTTGTTAAGTATGTCATCCCAGACAGTTTCATACATTTTTAAATTTTCATTTAATTGTTTTTCGGCAATTTCTAAAGCAATATGTTCTGTAGTTGGTTCATGCACAACTTTATTTTTACAGCTAATTATTGATGATAAAAGTAGTAAAGCAAATAATTTGCTTAAAAAGGTCTTGGTTAGGTTCATAAATGTATTTTTAAAATAGTTGCCTACTCTATTTCGGTTTTCGGCTTACCCGTTTTTATTAATAACGACCAATAAAATAGAAGCAACCTTATAATAGATGCTTTTTGGTTACTATTATCTTTTGATGTTAAAAGCTTTTACGTTAAACAGTAACGTATGTATTTTTATTTTAATTTAGGGAAGTGTAAAGTATTCGTATTCAATTTTATAACTTCGGAAAGCTACTCCTTTTTTTTGGATTAAAATGCGCTAGACGAAAGATAAAAAGTAAATGTGCATTCTAAAAAAGTAGAAACAAGCTTAGAGTTAAGCTAAGCAACGAAAAAGAAGAAAAGAGAATGTTTTTTTGAAGTTATATGTTTTTGCTCTTTTAAGATGGTATACTACACATCTAATTTTCAAATAAAGATCCTTCAGTTTTTTAAAACCTGAAGGGTCTTTCTAAATTATAACACCTTAATTACCTCTTTAAAAAGTGTAATCATTTTAGGTTCAGCTTTACCCGCAATGGCAATAGTTTCTGATATTTCATCAAGGTGCAACTTTATCTCGCGTCTGGCTGCAACTTATATCCGGTCAAGGTGTATTTTGTTGCGGGTCAAGGTGGGTTTTGAAAAAGTACTAGTATATCGTGTCAAATATACTAGTATATTTTTGTAAAAGATGTAGTATTTTTATAAAGTAAGGAAAGATATTCGTGTATCAAACAGTTTGCTAGCCTATAAATATATGATAAAAAAGAAATATTCTCTAAAAAAAATATCCAAATTACAACACCTTAATTACCTCTTTAAAAAGTGTAATCATTTTAGGTTCAGCTTTACCCGCAATGGCAATAATTTCTGCAATATTTACAGATTGTAAATTTTTAGGATCACATTCATCCGTTAAAACAGAAATAGCAGCACAATGCAAATTGAGTTGTTTGGCAACAATAACTTCGGGCACCGTACTCATACCAACAGCATCGGTTTCTAAAATCTGTAGCATTCTGTATTCTGCTCTTGTTTCTAGTTGAGGTCCTAAAACACTTGTGTAAACACCTTCATGTAAAAGAATGTTCTGTTCTTTAGCGATGGTTTTTAATTTTTGATTGATTTCTCTCGAATACGGTTCTAATAAATCAGCAAAAATGTTACCAAAATCATTGGCTCCTTTAAAAGCCAAAGGCGAACTTCCTTGTAAGTTAATATGGTCGTCAATTAGCATTAAATCTCCTTTTTTATAGGATAAATTAATGGCGCCTGCAGCGTTCGAAATCAATAAATTTTTAATCCCTAAACCATGCATCGTTCTAATTCCGTAGGTAACTTCCCAGGCATTGTATCCTTCATATAAATGAAATCTACCAGCCATTACCAATACTTTTTTTCCTGATAATTCTCCGTAAATTAATTTCCCAGAATGGAATTCTACCGTTGCCACAGGGAAATTGGGAATGTCGGCATAGGCAATTTCTTTTTCAATCGAAATTTCTTGCACTAATTTTCCTAAACCTGTTCCTAGCACAATCCCTATTTCTGGTTGCGTAATTCCTTCGGATTTTAAAAAATTGATAGTTTCTTGTAATTGTTGTTTTTTCATTAGTTTAAAAATTGTTGAAAAGCAGGATGGTGTTCAATATCTTCAAAAACATCCACATCATTTAGTTCTTGCAACAAATGTACTTTTTTATCTTTTAAATCTTCCAAAGTTTCTTTTCTAACAGATGAAGTTCCCCATTCTTTATTTTTAAAAACAGCTGTATGCAAAGAATTCATCCCTAATAAATAGTAACCACCATCTTCTGCAGGCCCGATAACAACATCGTTAGTATCTAATTCTATAAATGCATTTTCAATAATTTCTGATGTTAAATCGTACAAATCACTTCCAATAATTAGTACTTTTTGGTATCCAGCATCAAATCCGTTTTTAAAAGCATGTAGCATTCTAATTCCTAAATCTTCTCCAACTTGTTGGTGTTTCTGACAACTATTTTCATCCCAAATATCGTTAGATCTGACTTTTACGGAATAATAGACCGCTTTATCAGCTGTAACTTTAGATGAAACCTCTCGTGTTTTTTCTAATAAAAATTTATAGATTTCTAAAGCAGTTTCATCACCCACCGTTTTTGCTAAACGTGTTTTTGCTTTTCCTAATTCGGGATTTCTTGTAAATATTAAAAGTAAATTTTTACTATTTGAATTCATTTTTTAAAAACTTTAAACAACTAACAACTAACAACTAACAACTGAAAACTTTTTTCACTAATACACTTTTTCACCTTTCTTTAACCATTTACTCCAGTTTTCATTAAAGGTATGTACTTTTTCTGTAGCGTTTCCTAAGGTGTCAATTACCTGAAAATCGGCATTTTTCCATTCAAAAATTCCGCCATATAGATTATAAACATTCGTATAACCTTCTCTAATGAGTTTGTCTGCAATTTTTTCTGAACGAATACCCAAAGAGCAATACACCACAATTTTAGTATTTTTATCTTCGGGTAATTTTTTTAGAGTTTCGTTAATTTTAAAATCATCGTAACCAACAAAAATAGCCTCTTTAATATGACTTACTTTAAATTCATTTTCTTCTCGAGCATCTAGCAAAATAGCATTCGTTTCTGGCATTGCTAATGTTTCTACAGACATATAAGGAACATTTTTGTTGTTCCATTTATTTAGTAGTTTATCTAATTTTTGCTGACCAAAAGTGGATGAACTTATTAAAAGAAAAAGTAGTACTATTTTTTTCATTCGTATATTTTTGTAGTTCTATGTTTGAAAATTCTTAAGTTGTAAGCAGGTTGCTTCGTGCCTCGCAATGACGTTTTTTAAAAAACTAGCAACATCCACCACCATCATAATGAAAAGTAGACGCAGAAAAGAAAATGTCATCTCTGCCTAAACTTTCTAATGCAGCAGCAGTTTTATCACAAATAGCTAAAGGTTGATTTTTTAATAAAGTATGTCCTTTTCCGTCATCAAAAAAAGCATCTTCACCATAATAAATAGCTGCTTTTCCAGTAAAAATGCAAGGACCATCTTCTGGCATCGGATCTTTTATTGCGGCAACTTCGATAGATTCTATATAAATTAATTCGTCTGTTGGATAGCTCTTCGGGTCTAAAATACGATATGGTTTTCTCGCTCTAATTTCAATCGTTCCAAAACCGGCATCGGTCAACGCTTTTACGTAATTTGCAATTGATAAGCTTCCGCTTAAACACAAAGCGCGCAAACGATCATCATTGCGCAATTCTTCATTCATTTCTTGCTCACACGTTGGGTCGCTCATTACTAACTTTCCGAGAGGTTTTAAAACCCGATACATTTCTGCAATTGCTTTCTTTAAATCATCCGACTTAAAAATATTAAACAAGCAATTTTGAGCAGCAACATCAATAGAGTTATCATCCACAGGTAAATCCATCGCATCTCCTTTTCGTAAATCTACAAACTCGCTTTTAAACCAATCATTTTGTTCTTCGGCAATTTTAAAGTTTTTTTGAGAAGCTTCTAACATTTCATCCACAACATCTAAACCAATAACGCCACCTTTATTTCTGTTGAAATAAGCAAATTGTAACAATTCCATACCACCACCAACGCCAACATATAACATTTTAGGATTGTTGGTTAAATCACGTGCATGAACTGTAGAACCGCAGCCGTAGTTCATTTCTTGCATAATTCTTGGAATTTTTAACCCTGGTAATTCCCAAATAGGATTTGTAGTACAGCAAAGACCAACATCTGGTGTTAAAGCAGCTTCTCTATATACGTTATGTGTAGTTTCTAAATAGCTCATATCTATTGTTTTAAATGTTTTATTAAAGTTGAATTCCGAATCCTTGTAAGCCACTTTCAAATGGTGGTAAAATTTCTGTATTATCCCAAATTCCGGTAACAATGGTTCGCGAGTATTCTTCTGGTAACAATCCGTTTTGCATCAACTTGCTTGTTAATTTGTAATTGTACTTTAATGTGTGATGTGTAAAGTTAAACAAATCATTCGAGTCTTCAAGAATTGCATACCAAACATCCGGACTTCCGTCATTTGCAGGCATTCCGATAACGCCAGGGTTTAACCAAAGTTTATTTTCTTCTTGATGATGAAAAGGCAAACCGCAATGACCAGCGATGATTACATCAGAATTTGTAGCTTCAAAATTTGGTTTTTTAATTGCCCAATCGGTCGATTTAAATATAAATTCTGATACATTAAAATACGAACCATGAACAACACTTACTTCTTTATCAGCATATTTAAAATTGATATTATTTGGCAATGTTTTTAGAAAATCTAAAGAACTTTCTGATAATTTACTTTGTGCAAAAGGATACCAAAGCAGCGAAAAACCGTCGCATCTAGAACCTTCTCTAAAATCGCAGCCACAATCATCTGCATTTTCTCTTAACTGAATTTCTACATTACCAACAATACTTTTTGCGCCCCACAATTTAAACAACTGCACCGTTTCTTCTGGTTGTGCGCAATAGCCAACAATATCGCCTGTACAAATACAGTTTTCTGGTGCAATATGTTCTTTTTCTGCAATTTGCTTTAAAGCTTCTACTGCTTGTAAATTACTGTAAACACCACCAAAAAGAAGTGTTTTGCCAGTTATTTTGCCTAAATGTGCTATTTTTTGATCCATTTCGGAATAAAATATAAAATGATACAACTACTAATTCCCCAAATATTTACCCATAATAAAGAGGCATACTTTCCTTTTGTAAAAATTAATGCTTCTGGAAAAACATCAAAAATTAGAAAAAAACCGAATATCAATCCGCAGAAAACACTCAAATAAAAACTAATTTTTGGCACTTTTACTTGCCAAAAAATAAAAATGGGCGTTAAACCAATCACCATTGTTCCAGAAATGGTAGTTGCAGATAATATTTCAGCATTTAAAAATACGGGAATTGTTCCTAAAACGGCAACAATAACCATGGTAATTCTTCCAAAGGAAATAGAGGAACCTACATTTAAATCGATTGCTAATAATTTAGAAAAAGAGGAGAAGGTAGAGTCTAAAGTAGACGCTGCCGAGGTAATCATTATAAAATTAATAACTAATAAAATAACAACGCCAAATGCTTTACCAACCTCTACGGCTGCTTGGCCAGACATTCCTTTTGTTTGCGCGTACACACCAATTAAACTAAATAATACAATACAAATTGCACCCAAAACACTTGCCCATAAAAAACTTTTTTTTGTTACTTTAGGCGATGAAATAAAACCTCTGTCTGTTAAAACAGGATCGTGAAAAGGGTAACTAAATGATTGAATTATTGCGGCAAAAAAGAGATTTAAACCCAATTCGAAACTCCAAGTTCCTGATGTTATTATTTGTTCTGATGAAAAATCATCCGTAGAAAAAATAGTTCCTAAAATGATGAGCAATAAAACAGAAAATAAGACCATTTGAATTACATCTGTAAATATAGAACTACTTAAACCGCCTTTTATGGCATAAGCCAAAGTTAAAACCGTAAACAAAATTATTGCCCAATAGTAAGAGGCACTGCCTTGGTTTCCAAAATAACTACCAATAACCATGGTGTTACTCCATACTTCATTAAAAAGACGAAAAGCGATCAAAATAGAAAAAATTGCCATCGCTTTTTTTCCGAATTTAGAAATTAGAAATTCGTGAATGCTTTTAAAACCTCCTTTGGTTCTTAGTTGATAAATAATAATTCCGGCAACGGCAAAAGAAAAGTAATAACCGGCATACGCAACGCCACCAACTAACCCAAAACTAAGGCCAAGGTTTGCTGCGTTTGTAATACTTTTTGCAAAAATCCAAGAAATAATTAAACTCCCAGTTAGCACTAAAGTATTTGGCGCCTTTTTTTTGTGAACCGCTTTAAAAAACTGATCTGTTGTTTTTGCAAACGGAGATAAAAAGAACAAGATTAAACTCGATACTATTATCAACGCCCATTGCCAATTAATTACATCCATATTATTTGTTCCACCAAACTTTTACATCCAGACTATTTCCGTTTGTTGCTGTTTCTGCTATTTTATAATTTTCTGAATTTAAAGATGCAGCCTCCGCTGGATACGGCATTCTTACAGGAATTTTCCCGTTATTTAAACTTGCTGAAACATTTTTTAAAGCAGGAAAACCTGTTCTTCTAAATTCTATCCAACCTTCATAGCCATTAAGTACAGAGGCAATCCATTTTTGAGTAATAATCTGTTGTAAATGCGATGTTCCTATAGCATTATAATTTGCTTTTGTTGCTAAATAAGTAACCGGTAAATTTGTGTTCCAATATTCAAAAGCTTGGGCAACTGCGGTACTGTATAGCGTTTCTGCATTGGTAGTTATAAAACCTTTTTCAGCAGCTTCTGCAAGTAAAAAATTAGTTTCCCATGCCGTTATAAAATTAGCGTCTAGGGTAGAGGTGTCTTCTCTAAAAATGGCGCCAGACAATGAATATTCTGATAAAGCAATTGACGTTGTAGATGAATTTATACCGTTTATCAAACCATTAAATTGATTAGAAGTTGAATTTGAAAAGGGTCTAAAAAAAGTACTAATTCTAATATCATTTAAATCCGTTAGAACTTCTTCCATCGTTTTAGAAAGTACAAAATTATTAAAATCTCCAACTCTTAATTGTGCGAGTCTAAAACTATTTGGTTCTGAATTTGTAAAATCAAAAATGGCATTTTCAGCATTATTTTTGATGTAATTTCCGCTTGTAAATATTGCTTGCAATTGTGCCGAAACATTCACTTTACCAGAAATTCTGATTAAATATTTAATCTTTAAAGAGTTTGCAAATTTTACCCAAGCATCTAAATTTCCGTTGTATAAAATATCTCCTTCTAAAGGTATCGAACCAGCGTACGCATTTATTGCTGCAATTCCTTTGTCTAAGTTGTCTAAAACTCCGTTTTCATTTTGATAAATATCCTGCTGTAAATCATACGCAGGCGTTACGGTTCCTTCAATACCGTTGAAAGCTTCAAAATAAGGAACATCACCAAATAAATCTGTTAAACCAGCAGCCATATATGCTTTTAAAATATAAGCAGGACCTTCATAAACTTTAAAAGCAGGAGTTTCTTTGGCTTGTTTTAAAATAATTTCATTGTCACGCAAATTGGTGTAAAAAATTGGCCAAGGATTACCTCCTAATTGCGGACTTTTTAAATCGTGGCGATCAAATAAATTAAAATCTAAAGCTGTTCTATGTTGTGCTAATAAATCGCCAGCAACAAAACCCTCAAAACTCATGTTTTCGCCAAAGTCATAAATAACTTGTCTTAATAATAAGCTAGGTTGCACAGAAACGGGTGCATTCGGATTTGTGTTAATTTCTTCAAAATCCTTGGTGCAGCTTGCAAAAGTAAATGCAAAAATTGCGATTGTATATATAATTTTTTTCATTTTTTATTTTTATTGATATTCCCACTTTCGTGAGAACTAGAAATTAAACCCTACTTTAAACCCTAAACTTCTACTTGAAGCATAACTCATGTCTTCTACACCGCTTACAAAACCGTTTCCTTGAACCGCTAATTGTTCTGGATCAAAATGCGGATTTTCTGTAATCACAAATAAGTTATTTCCGATAAAAGAAAAACTCATTGTAGAAGTATCCGCCAAACCTAAAAAGCCTTCGTTAAGATTTAAGGTGTAGCCAATTGAAAACTGACGTAATTTTAAATAAGAAGCATCATATACATTATTTTCTTCATGATTTCTATCATAAAATTGTCTGTAATAACTTTCTGCAGAAACAGCAACGGTATTTGGTTGCCCTGTATTTATATTTACTCCTTGCGCAATAATACCATCTGTTGGTCTATTTGCAGTTTCGGCTAATTGCCCACCAACGTTTCCTAAAGCACGGGTTCTAGAAACAATTTCTCCGCCTTGTCTCCAATCGAACAAGAAACTTGCAGTCCAGTCTTTGTAAGAGAAACTGTTGTTCCATCCTAAGGTAAAATCAGGATTGTAATTCCCAATTTTAATCAAATTATTATTGGCGATAAAACGGCCATTGTCATCTAAAAGAAATTGTCCGTCTTCATTTTTTTGATATCCTGTTCCGTATAAATCTCCAATTCGTCCGCCTTCTTCAACTTGAAACCAAACCGTTTGGTTTGCGCTATTGTAAATTCTGCTGTATGCCAAGGTTAAACGTCCTTCATCTTGCGGTAAATCTTTAATGACAGATTTGTTCGTGGCAAAATTAAAAGTAGTATTCCATTTAAAATCAGTCGTTTTTATTGGGTTTCCGCTTAAAATAATTTCAACACCCGTTGTATTTACTTTTCCGCCATTAATAACTTGTTGGTTATAGCCAGACGAAATTGCAATTGGTAATGAAATAATTTGATCTTTAGTCGTTGCATTATAATAGGTAAAATCGATGTTTAAACGGTCTTTAAAGAAACGTATATCTGCACCAAATTCATACGAAGTGGTAAGTTCTGGTTTTAAACTTGCATTCGGAATAAAGTCTTGATTGCTAAAAGTTGCTTGTCCGTTAAACGTTGTTTGAGATACAAAAGCACCAGATGTTTGATACGGATTTGTGTCATTACCAACCTGCGCAACACTTGCTCTTAATTTTGCAAACGAAATGCTTTCTGGTAATTTTGTATAGTTTGATAGAATAAAACTCGAAGAAACCGACGGATAAAAGAAAGACGTTCCGTCTATAGAAAACGGCGTAGCCAATGCGCTAGACCAATCATTTCTTCCTGTAATATCTAAATATAAATAGTTTTTGTAGCCTAATTTTGCAATTCCGTATAAAGAATTAATTCTCTTTTTAGAATCAAACTGAAAAGCTTCAATTGGCGAAGCAGCGTTGTTTAAACTAAAAATGCCAGGTTGTGCTAAATTGGTCGTTTGTAATTGTTTTGTAGACGCATTTTGGTCTAATCTATTTCCGCCTACTGATGCATCAAAAGAAAAATCGCCAAAATTATTTGAGTAGTTCACTAAGAAATCGGTGTTTACTTCTCTGTAAAAAACATCATGTTCTGCATAGGCTCCGTTTTTAAAACGGTTAGAACTAAAATTACGTTTAAATTTTCTTTTTTCTGATGAATAATCCATTCCAGAACGCAAAGAAACGCTCAAGTTATCTGTAAATTTATGATTGATTGCAATATTCCCAAAAACACGATCTCTATTAAATGAGTTGGTGTTTTCATGTAAAATAAAGAAAGGATTGTCAAAAAAAGTATAGTTAAAAGAATATTGTTGCACGCCTTCTAAACCCGGTTGCCAATAATCTCTTAAACTATTAATATCTAAAGATCTTGGTCCCCAGGCAACTAAAGAATAATTTGCGTTTTCACTTCCATAACCATTTGCGGGTCTATTATCGCTGCTAGAATTTACATAATTAATAGAAGAGGTTATTTTTGTCTTTTCCGTCGGATTAAAATTCATCTTAAAAGCGGCTGTTTTTCTGTCTAAATTTACACCAGGAATGATCGATTCGCTGTCTAAATCTGTAACAGACAATCGGTAAGAACCGCGGTCAAAACTATCTGTGATCGAAATATTGTTAATGCTGGTAACACCTGTTTGATAAAAATCTTTTAGATTATTAGGGTTCGATTTAAACAATGTAGGTGTAATTGTAGCTCCATTATATAAAGAGGTATCTCCACCACGAACAGTGGTTCCGTCTGGTAAAGTTACCGGAGAATCAAATTGCGCAATCAAGTTTCCTGCGTCTAATCTTGGTCCCCAAGAATAGGTAATATTATCATTTTTTCCGCCACCTAAACCATCTACATATTCAAATTGACCAGAATTTCCTTGTCCATATTCGTTTTGAAAATCGGGCAAACGAAAAGCACTTTCAAAAGAAAGCGATGAGTTGATGCTAATTCCCAAACCTTTCTTTTTTCGTCCGTCTTTGGTTTTTATCACAATAACTCCGTTAGAAGCACGTGTGCCATACAAAGCAGCAGCACTTGGTCCTTTTAAAACCGTTACAGACTCTATGTCGTCTGGGTTTACTTCCATTGCGCCGTTACCAAAATCTATTTCTTGAAAACCAGCCGCTGCTTCATTGGTAAAATTAAAAACAGTATTGTTGTTTATTGGTGTTCCATCTACTATAAAAAGCGGATTGTTATTAGAGAAAGAGGCTTCGCCACGAATGGTTATTTTAGAAGAAGAACCAACGCCAGTTGCGCCTTGTGAAATGGTTACACCTGCTAATTTTCCTGATAAATTATCCAAAAAATTAGGTGTTTTTACTTCGGTAAGTTCTTCGGATTTTAATTCTTGAACCACATAACCCAGCTCTTTGGTTTTTCTGTTAATTCCCAAAGCAGTAACTACAATTTCATTTAAACTAGTTTCTTCTGCTACTAATTGAATATCGATAGTTGTTTTATTGTCTGTGGATACTTTTTGAGTTTTATATCCTAAATAGGTAAAAGTTAAAAATTGGTTTTTATCGGAAACCTCAATACTATAAGTTCCGTTTAAATCAGAAGTAGTGCCATTTTTTGTGGATGTAGAAATACTTACAGAAGGAATTTTATCGCCAGTATTTTTATCGGTAATAGTACCTGATATTTTTATTTGTGAAAAACTGATGCCCGTAAAAAGCAACAAAATCCACATAGAAATGTGTTTCATTTAAAATGATTTGTGTGTAAAATAAAATTGATTTGTTTCACAAGAAGTACTCTCCTTGTGGCATAAAAAGTGTTTTTATAAAGTAAATAGACTAAATAACAGGAGAACCTTTATTTAGATTTTGAGCAAATGAAGTTTTTAATAAAATAGATTGCGCTTCAAAAAAAGGTTTTTTAATCGCATAAAATAATTTTTGTAATAGTTTTAATATGGAGTTCGTTATTGTATTAAAACTTTGAATTATTAATTTTATATCTTCTTTAGAATCAATATCATGCAGCGGCTCTAAAAAATGAAGCTGTAAATTTTGAGCGGATGCTATCGAAGAAAAATAGTTGTGTAAATGATTGGTTTGCCAAGGAGATTTTAAAAAGGTTTCTCTATTAAAATGTTCTTTTTTAATTCCCATTAAATAAAAGCCACCATCTTTAGAAGGACCTAAAACAAAATCTTTTTTTTCTAATTGTTTTAATGTATCAACTAAATGGTGTGTTTTTAAATGTGGAGTGTCATTACCAATTGTAATTACATTGTTAAAATTTTTATCAAAAATAGTTTCAATTGCATTTAAAAAACGTTCGCCAAATGAGTTTCCAATTTGTTGTTTATCCGAAATATGAAAATATTCAATTCCTGATTTTTTTACCGTTTTAATTATCTGCTCATTTAATGCCGAAAAAACTTCGGCTGAAAGAAATGATTTTCTTTCGGCTTCTTTTTCAGCAGAATTTGCAAATATTAATACGGCAGTTTTATTTTTCATTTTTATTTTGACAAAGGTTTTAAAACCCTTACAATGTTTTTTTAAGCTACAACTCCTTGACAGCTGCTTCCTGAGCCCGCAGTACAACCATAACAATGTTGATTGATAATAATATTTCTGTCTTGCAACAATTCTTCATTATAATCGGCAATGTGTTTTACTTTACTGGCAACTTTTAAATTTAACATTTGATTAAAATCGCAGTCATACAACCAGCCATCCCAACTTACAGAAATTGTATTGGTACACATTACATTTGCTACTGCTGCAGGATTGTATGCATCCACCAATGAAATCATATAATCTTCATAGTTTTCTGATGCGATTAAATAATCTAAAAAACGACTAATTGGTAAATTTGTAATTGCAAATAAGCTATGAAAATCGATTTCAAAATCATTTTTTAACGCCTTTTTAAAATCATTTTCTAACGCCATTTGATCTCCAGGTAAAAATGCGCCCGAAGGATTATACACTAAATCTAGTTTTAAATCAGAACCTTCTAATCCGTAACCAATTTCATTTAGCATTTGCAAAGCTTTGATCGATTTATCAAAAACACCATCACCACGTTGTTTATCTGTTTTTCCACGTGTCCAATGGGGCATAGACGAAACCACATGTACTTTGTGTTTTTTGAAAAATTCAGGTAAATCGTGGTATTTTTTATTAGCTCTAATAATGGTTAGGTTAGAACGCACAATAAAATCTTTAATTCCGGCTTTGGATGCTTCTTCTACAAACCATCTAAAATTAGGATTCATTTCTGGTGCACCACCTGTTAAATCTAAGGTATGAGCTTCTGTTTTTTTGATGACTTCCAAACATTGATTCATGGTTTCTAAGGTCATGATTTCTTTTCTGTCTGGGCCAGCATCTACGTGACAATGCGAACAAACTTGATTGCACATATATCCTAAATTGATCTGTAAAATTTCTAATTTCTTAGGACGTAAAGGAAACTGATTGGTTTCTTTAATTTTAGCAGCAAAAGTGGGTAGCTCTCCGTTTGCGAAAATTCCTTCAGAAAGAATTTCCATTTGACGAGACGTATTTGCAATGTCGTTATTTCTTGCTTTTAATGATTTAGTTGCCATATTTTAGTTTTAAGTAGGCAGTTTCAGTATTCAGTTTGAGCAGGTTTTTCTGCCAACTGATTCCGTAAACTTTATGTTTTATGTTTATTAATACTTACGTAATTGGTTGTGGTTTGGTTTTATAATTAACAAAATTCAATTTAAACGAACTAGTGTCACACTAAGCTTGTTGCAGTGATTTTTTGATAACTTAAAAAGTATATGAATTTCTAATTGAAAGATTCTTTTTTAAACTCAAGTTAAGCGATTTCTAAAATTTTGCCGAAAGGCTAGTTCAAAAGTTTAAGGTATAGATCCCGCGGAAAACGGGATAAGCGATTCATTTAGTTATTGCTGATGAGATCCTTCGTTTCTCAGGATAAGCGATTCTCACAATTCTGTAAAAAACAGAATTGGTTCACTGCTTACATTTCTAACTTGTCTACCTTATTCATCATTTGAACGCCATGAACCAAAGTTGCGCCACTTTTAATTGCTGCACCAACATGAATTGCTTCCATCATTTGTTCTTTGGTAATTCCGCGTTGCAAACCATCTTTTGTATACGCATCGATACAATAAGGACATTGTTCTGTATGCGCAACGGCCAGGGCAATTAAAGATTTTTCGCGAGCTGTTAAAGCGCCTTCTTCAAAAACTTTTCCGTAATAATCAAAAAACTTGTTTCCAAGTTCTTCACTCCATTCTGTTATTTTTCCGAATTTTCTTAAATCGGCAGCATCGTAATATGATTTTGACATGTGTTTTTTTCTTTTTAAAAGCGAAATATACTAATTTATTTGCTGTTCAAAGTCCAGTTATATATTAGATAACTAATTTTTGCATCCGAACTTATTTGAATTTTAGTGTATGAATTTATATAATCGATAATTGAACCATTTTTGGTAAAATCGTCTTTAAACCAATCAAAAAGTGATGAAATTTCAATTTTATCTTTCGAAATTTTATTTCTTGATGCATCGTTAATAAAGTCTTTCATTAATCGAGATAATTCTGATTCTATATTTTTTTCAGTAAATGCTGTATTTGATAACTTAGGACAAGAACCAGAAGCGCAATTTACACCCACATGAATTCTTGGGTCGAACAACGTTTTACGTAAAATTTCGTGTTCTATATAATCTAGCGTATAGGTTTTACCACCAACTTTTGCAAACGGAATTTTCCAAGCCGAATTTCCATTTTGTTTAATATCCATGATGGATTTTAGTGGGTAATTTTCTAAGATAATTTTAATTGTATATGCGTTGTAAGCATTTATCCAAAAGGCTTTTTGTTTATTTGTAGACCAATTTTTTTCAAGCGAAGTTTTTTCTAAATAGAATAAGAAAGTATCTAACTTATTTTCGTCTTTTTTGAATGACTTGTAATCTACAATTCCGTTTTTAGAAACATGCTTTTGTAGTAAATCATTAAAAATTGATGTTTGTGCTTTTGTTTGATGAAGGCTAAAAACAACAAAAAAGATAAGGAGTTTTTTCATTTGTTTGGATTTCTAATTTTATAGACGAAACTTTTTTTGATTGATTACAAAATTTAGTCTAAAATTTCTTCATTTATTTTTAAGTTGAATCTTTTTCTAAAAAGATAAACGGCTCCATATAAAAGAGGTGTGTCTAGAACTGCAACAAGTACTTTAAAAAGAAAACCACCTATTAATAAGGTTGAAAAAAGATGCCAAGGTAAAATTTTAAAAGTACATAGCAGAAAAATTACGGTAATCGTATCTATAAATTGCGATGCAAAGGTTGAGAAATTATTACGAAGCCATAAATGTTTCCCATTGGTAAGATTTTTCCAGAAGTGAAAAATTCTGATATCTATAAACTGTGCAAATAAATATGCCATCATCGATGCAAAAACAGCTAAAGGAGACAAACCAAAAACTTGATGAAAAGTGCTATTATCTATAGGCGAATTATCAATTGCCGGTACAAAATCTGCCATTAAAATAATAATCATCGAGAAAAAGGAAGCGAATATTCCGGCAATAACTACTTGATTTGCTTTCTTTTTTCCATAAATTTCTGATAAAATATCAGTAATTAAAAAGGTAATTGGGTAAGGTAAAATGCCTACAGAGATTTCAAAACGATACCAACCAAAAGGTTCCCAATAAAAGAATTTTTGAAAAATTAAGTTAGAGGCAACCAATGAAGAGATAAATAAAGCAGCTAAAATTAAAAAGATACTATCTGCTACTTGTTTGTCTTTTTTTGTCATTAAGCGAATTTACTAAATATTCTTTTTGTTTTAAAGTTTTAATAAATTATTAGATAGTTCTAGCCCTGATTGAAGCCTTTCGACAGCGCTCAAGAAAGGCTCTTGTTTGAGCTCTTTTTGTATTTACAAAAAAGCGAGTGCATTTAGACTTCGCTCAATATAAACTACAAGCGGGATTAGCTTCAAATAAAAATCATTATTTTAGCGTTCGATTATACAGTTATAAAAATCAACAATTAAACAATAAAAAATGAAAGCATATATTTTTCCGGGGCAAGGAGCGCAATTTACAGGAATGGGATTGGATTTATACGAAAAGTCTTCATTAGCGCAAGAATATTTTGAAAAAGCAAACACAATTTTAGGGTTTCATATTACAGATATTATGTTTGAAGGAACCGCAGAACAGTTAAAAGAAACGAAGGTTACACAGCCAGCAATTTTTTTACATTCTGTAATTTTAGCCAAAGTTTTAGGTGATTCTTTTCAACCAGAAATGGTTGCGGGTCATTCTTTAGGAGA
The DNA here is from genome assembly GCF_002954665.1 of Polaribacter glomeratus. GTDB lineage: Bacteria > Bacteroidota > Bacteroidia > Flavobacteriales > Flavobacteriaceae > Polaribacter > Polaribacter glomeratus. Next base: position 1,345,124 of record NZ_MSCM01000002.1, read on the forward strand.
ACTTTCTGCTTTAGTTGCAAACGGTGTTTTATCTTTTGAAGACGGATTAAAATTAGTTTCTAAACGTGCTTTGGCAATGCAAAAAGCTTGTGAAATTGCACCATCCACAATGGCTGCAATTATTGGTTTAGAAGATAACTTGGTTGAAGAGGTTTGTACTGCAATTGATGGAGTTGTTGTTGCTGCAAATTACAATTGTCCGGGTCAATTAGTGATTTCTGGAGAAATTGAAGCGGTAGAAAAAGCCTGTGAAATATTAAAAGAAAAAGGCGCAAAAATGGCAGTAATATTGCCTGTAGGCGGGGCGTTTCACTCGCCAATGATGGAGCCAGCAAGAGAAGAGTTAGCTGCTGCAATTGAAGCAACTACATTTAGCAAACCTACGTGTGCAGTGTATCAAAATGTAACTGCGAGTGCTGTTACAAATCCTGATGAAATAAAGAAAAACTTAATGCTACAATTAACGGCGCCTGTAAAATGGACGCAATCGATACAAGCAATGATTGCGGGAGGAGCAACTGAATTTATAGAAGTTGGACCCGGTAAAGTGTTACAAGGTTTAATGCGTAAAATTGATAGAAGTGTTACTGCAAGTGGAGCAGTTATGGCTGAGTAAAGATATAAATGACTATAATTTAGAAAAAGACCATCCTTTAAAAGATGGTCTTTTTCTGTTTATCAAATAAGATGAGCACTTTATGGATTCATAACGACAGTTTATCAAGTGTACGTTTACAATACCTATATTCTCAATTAATTTTGTTTGGTAAATAGTAGAATCAGAATTTATGAAAAATTATATTAAAATTGGATTATTGTTATTTTTTGTAGTTATTTTAAATAGTTGCTCAGAAAGTACAACCGCTAACACAGCACCTGTTGTTATGACAAATATTACAACAGAAATTACCTATACAACCGCAACTAGTGGCGGAGATGTTACTGATGATGGAGGTGAAATAATTACCAGTAGAGGTATTTGTTGGAGCACAAGTCAGAATCCAACTATTTTAGATAATGTAATTGCTGCTAGTACAAATGTTTTTGCAAGCAACATTATTGGTCTTGGTCAGAACGGTGGAACGTACTATGTACGAGCATACGCTATAAATGCAGTTGGAACGACTTATGGAAACCAAGAAATGTTTAATTCTTGGAAGTTAGACGACACTAAATGGGCATTTTTATTGAATTATAACGTCTCTAATTCAAATTATCCTGGTGATGTAGATTTTTTTGCAAATGCAACTACAAAATGGGATGAGCCAGATTATCCTGGAGTATATACAACATTAGGTACTTGGTCTGTAGAAGGCGCTGTTGTTACGTATAACATGACAGGAGATTCAGCAGCAACAAGCTATATTTATACAGGAACTTCTGTAAATAATACAACAATGAGTGGCACCTTTACTTGGGGAGCAAATCCTGCAAAAACTTTTACTGCAACAAAGTATCCGTAATAAAAATTTAAGCGAATAAATAAGGCCTTTACAATTTGTTAAAGGTCTTTTCTCTTTTATAGAACTCTGATTGCAGATAATCGAATGAAGTCTACCATTCATAAAATCACTCTTTTAATAGAGTAGAAATGTGATCATTTTTGGTATTATGAACTCAAAAAAAATGAATTATGAAAACAAAATTATTTTTATTAACCGTATTAGCTTTCTGCAGCTTCACAATTAATGCTCAAACAATAATACCAGACGCAAACTTTGAACAAGCTTTAATAGATTTAGGGTACGATGATATTATTGATGGACAGGTATTAACGGCAAATATAAGTGGTGTTATTTCTTTAAATATTTCAGATCCTTTAAATAATGCAAATTTGCCAAACGTAGCAGGACTAATTACTAACATGACAGGAATTCAAGATTTTACTGCATTACAGTTTTTGTCATTAAATAATAATAACGTTTCCGTTTTAAACGTAAGTAGTAATTTAGCATTGTTAGATTTAAATTATTCAAACAATAATATAACTACAATTGATTTAAGTTTAAATACACTTTTAAGAGCTCTATATTGTGAATCAAATAATATAACAACTTTAAATGTTGGTTCAAATCTAAACCTAGAATTTTTGTATTGTTCTTTTAATCAAATTAGTGTTTTAGATGTAAATTCCAATCCATTATTAGCTACCTTGTTTTGCGGTAATAATCAATTAAGTGCGTTAGATGTTTCGTTAAATACAGAATTAACTCAATTATCTTGTGACAACAATATGTTAACCGCTTTAGATGTAAGTTTAAATCCTTTATTAACATCTTTAGGGATTCAAAGGAACGCAATAACCGCTTTAGATGTAAGTGTAAATAATTTGTTATCAGTTTTGTACTGTAGTTTTAATCAGCTTACAACTTTAAATATTGCAAATGGTAATAATGTAGCAATCGAAGTGTTTTATTCCATAGGAAATTCAAATTTAACTTGTATAACTGCGGATGCTTCAACACCGCCAATTGGTTTATCAGGTTGGTTTAAAGACAGTCAACAAATGTTTAGTGCAAGTTGTCCATTAACCTATGTGCCAGATGATAATTTAGAAGCTTATTTAGAAACGCATGATGCATTAGGAACTGTCGTTGCCCTAGGATCTCCTATTAGTATGGGAAATGGTATTGCAAATGATAACTATGTTTTTACAAACAGCATAAATACAGTTACAAACTTGCAAGTTGCTAATTTATCAATTGCTGATATGACAGGAATAGAAGATTTTACTGCTTTAGAAATATTAAGTGTAAGTGGAAATTTATTAACCACTTTAGATGTAAGTTTAAACAGTCAATTAGAAAAACTTATTTGCGATAGCAATCAAATTACCACTTTAGATGTAAGTTCTAATACCCTATTACAGTTTTTAACTTGTGGTTACAATCAAATATCAAATTTAGATGTAACTTTAAATACATCATTAATTGGATTGATCATTGATAATAACCTAATTTCATCAATTGATGTTAGTAGTAATGTTGCATTAGAAACTTTATCAAGTTCATCAAATTTATTAACCACTTTAAATGTAAGTTCAAATACTGCATTGACAAGTCTTTATCTTCAAAGTAATCAAATTACAGATTTAGATGTAAGTTCAAATGCTCTTTTAAATATATTCTACTGTAGTTATAATCAGTTATCAACGTTAAATATTGCTAATGGAAATAATACAGGATTTGCAACATTTGACTCAACAGGAAATTCGGCATTAACGTGTATTTACGCAGACGCTTCAACACTAGCAAATGGTATATTTGGTTGGGTTAAAGATATTCAACACGTTTTTAATGCAGATTGTTTCACAGTATGGACTGTACAAACAAACCCAACAACCACAACAGCATTATTAGCAGTTTCTGGTTTAGATGCAGATAATAATGGAAGTATATCATTGGCTGAAGCGGCAGCTTATGCAGGAACTTTAGATTTAAGCGGTTCAGGTATTACAGGCGTAGAAGGTTTACAGGCATTTACAGGTATTATAACCTTAGATGTTTCTGGAAACGGAATTACAGATTTAAGTCCGTTAACAAACTCAACATTTAGCGTAATTGCAAAAACATCAGGAGTTACAAAAACCATTGCAAAAACATCAGCAATGGCATTAGAAACTTTAATTTTAAGCAATAATAATTTTGAGGTAATTGATTTAAACAGTCTTGTTAATCTAAAAGTAGTTAAATTATTTAATAATCCAAATTTAATAACGGTAAGCATCCAAAATGGAAACAATGCAACTATTACAGCATTCGATTCCTCAAATACGCCAAACCTAAGCTGTATTTTGGTAGATGACGTAGATGCAGGTTATTTATTAACTTGGACAAAAGATGACAAAAACACCTTTGTTGCCAATGAAGAAATTTGTAGATCTACAGTTTTAGCTGTTGATGATCTAGATTTAGAAGCAAATGTGTTTTTGTTCCCAAATCCTGTAGGAGATTTTTTAACCTTAGAACTAAGTAGTAATTTACAATTACAAAAAGTTAAAGTATATTCATTAACAGGTAAATTAATAAAAGAAGTAACCCAAAATACATTAGATTTTACAAGATTTTCTAAAGGAGTTTATGTTTTAAAAATCTTTACAGACAGAGGTATGTTAACTAAAAAAATAATTAAACAATGAGGGTACTAAAAATAATAGTACTTGTTGCACTCGTAACAATGTATTCATGTCAAAATAATACAATTGTATTGACAGAGAGAATAGAAATGAAAATAGATAATACTATTGTTGATTTTAATAATAACATTGAGGCCAAATTAATATTATTACCAGCAAGTACAGGTTCTCCAAACTATTTTAGATTAACGGCAGAAGATAATAGTTCTAATACATTTATGATAACTAACCTTTTTCCTGTTTTAGGAGTTACACCAGTCGTTCCAAGTTCTGGTGCAATTCAAGCACCTGAAAGTAATTTTATTAGTGTTTTTGGTTTAGATGTTGATGATGGTAATGCTGGTAATAACTTAGTTTATTCAGTTACAGCTTTTGGTTTGGAAGGAGAGCAAATAGAAGCTACAATTAGCGGTACATATTATGATAATTTAAACGTACAGCATACACTATTTATTATAATTGATGTAACAAGAGATCAATAAGCTATGGTTTTATAAATAATTTAAAAACGCAAAAAAAATATTTTAATAGTAATAATGAGTATTCTCACAGCCTGTAATTGTCGAAATAAATCTGAAGATTCTATTTCTAAATGTTAATAACACACATACATATAATTTAGATGATGATATAAGCGTATAATTTTCATATAGTAAAGTAAAAACAACCAATCATCGAGTTAAAACAACACTTTATAGATTACTAGTTTCAAGGACCAAATTCAAATGCTATTTTTGAAAAGAATTATTTAATGAAAAAGAGAACATTGCTAAAAGCCACAGAAATTTTCTGTGGTTTTTTAATTAAAACGTATCTTTAAGAATGGTGAGAAAAATAATCAAATTTCTTGTTTTTATCTTTTGTGTCAATTGTTATGCACAAGAACCTTTGCAATATAGGGTAAAACAAGGGTTGCCATCAAATCATATTTATGATATTGAAGAAGATGAAAATGGTTTTATGTGGTTTGCTACCAATAGAGGTTTGGTAAAATACGATGGCGAAGCTTTTAAAATTTTTACTATAAAAGACGGTTTACCTAATAATGATACTTGGAGGCTAGAAACCGATTTAAAAGGCAGACTTTGGTATTACTCCAAAAGTAGTTACCAAGGTTATATAAAAAACGATAGTATTTATAAATTTAGTACAAAACAAAAAGAAATACTATCACCACTTTTCACCTATAAAACAAAAGATAGTTTATGGTTTTTTGATTCTTCTATAGGTTTAAGAACCATTAATGAAACCAATATTATAGCTGCAGAATTTAACAAGGATCTTTTCCCTTCAATTGTAAATAAATTAAATAAAATTCAACAAAAAAATGGTTTTAATATTGTTAATTCAATGCCATTATTATTAAATCCAGAAACTAAAGAGTATTTTTTAATCAATAAAACAAAAGTATTAATCTATAATAATTCTCTAAAATTTATAAGAGAAATTCCAATAAATTTACCAGTGTCATTTAATGCAAACAATCAGCAGAAAAGAGGGTTAATGTATCATTAAATTGCTTTTTTTGAAATGGAAAAAGGAATCTTATTTATAGACTGTAACAACTATAAAGCTACTTATAAATCATTTAAAGAAATGGTAGGTGTAGAAAATGCTATGTATGTTAGAACAAAAAGTTTAAAAAACGAGTTTCAGGTTAGTATTCCAGGTCACTTAATGGTTTTTGATTATAACTTAAAGCTAAAAAAAGCCTACTCTTTTTTAGACCATTTAAGCAGGGCTAGTTACAAAGATAGTAGAGGAAATATTTGGCTTATTGATTTTATGAATGGAGTATCCTTATTGCCTAACCCCCAATTACAAACTAAATATTACCAGAAAAACAATAAAATTCAAAAAATAAATAGTATTGATGGTCGTCTTTATTTAGGTATTAATGAAAAAGGATTTTATAAGTTTGATAAACTTACAAATGAATTTATGCTTATTCATAAGTTTACAAAAAAAGATAATGCAATTTATCAAATTAAGAAAGATTCGCTTGCAAATAAAAATTTTTTCATTGTAAACGATTTTTCTTATTCAATAAAAAAATCAAATTTTGAGGAATTTAAAATAAAAAACACTAATTATTTAAATGATAATAGCGCTAATTATTTTATTAGTAGTTTTAAAGATATCACTTCTTATAAAGGTGCAAATTATATAGTAACAACTTCAAGATTATTAAAAAGTGAAAATCAGTTAAAAGGTGCCAAAGTAATTACTAATAAATCAGGATTATTATTAGCGAAGGTTTTTAAAGACGAATTGTATGTTGCAGGCAGTGATGGTTTAAACAAACTCGAAAACGAAACCTTAATAAAGCCCAAAATAAAAAACGATTTACTTCATGTATCTATTTGTAGTATAACTTCTATTAACAATTTTTTAATAATAGGTACAGATGGAAGAGGTGTGTATTTATATGATGAAAAAGAAGTAATCCATTTAAAAAATACTGATGGATTTAGCATTCAAAAAATTTTAAAAAAAGAAAATAATTTATGGATTGCAACACAAAAAGGAGTGCATCAAATTACACTGAATAATGCTGATTTACAAAACTCTAAACTAACAAATTCTTTTTATGATACAGATGGTTTAGTACAAAATAATACAAATGATATTTATATAGAAAATGATACTTTGTTTGCTGCTTCGGATGCCGGTTTAGCAAAAATAAATATCAATAATTCTATTTATAAACAGCAGCCTCGACTTTCTTTTAAATCAAAAAAGATACTTTAAATTATAAAAGCGAAGAACGAGATAATATCTCTATAACCTTTGCTTTACAAGATTTTGTGAATCAAGAGTATATAACATATCAATATCGATTACTACCGTCACAAAAAAACTGGACAAGCACAAAAACAAAAACATTAAATTTCTCTAATTTATCACCAGAATTTTACACACTCGAAGTAAAAGCAACCGATCAACATTTTAATAAGAATATAAAAAAAATATATTTAAACGTTATTCCTACTTGGTGGCAGACTACATTTTCAAAAAGTATTTTTAGTGTTTTAATTTTTTCATTTTTAGGTCTTTTTATGTTGTTGATTAAAAATAGAATTCAGAAAAAAATAGCAGCAAAAGCAGAATTAGATAGAAAAATGGCTGGTTTAGAATTGCAATCATTACGCAGCCAAATGAATCCACATTTTGTGCATAATTCATTAAATGCAATTCAATATTTTATCCAAAGAAATGAAGTAGAATTGTCTGAAGATTATTTGGTAAAATTCTCGAAATTAGTGCGTTTATTTTTTGAATATTCTCGCAAACAAACCTTAACTATTGAAGAAGAGGTTACGCTGCTAGAAAATTATTTGCAGATAGAAAAATTACGTTTCGAAGACAAGCTCTCTTATTGTATAAATGTTGATGAAAAAATAGATAAAGAAGAGCTGCAAATTCCTTCTATGTTATTACAGCCAATAGTAGAAAATGCAGTAAATCATGGGTTGTTTCATAAAAAAGGAAACGGCTTGGTTACTGTAGATTTTAAATTAATAGACAGTAATACGTATATGGTTACTATTAAAGATGACGGAATTGGAATTAAAAAAGCAAAAGAATTTTATAAGAATTCAGTTAAAAATTATCAATCGTCCTCAACTATTGTATTGCAAGAACGTTTGTCTTTATTGCAAAAAAGTAAAAATTGGGAAGTAACGTATTCTATAGAAGATTTATCAGAAACAAATAGAGGAGAAGGTACAGAAGTAAACATTTCTTTTAAACAAAAGTATTTATGACTATAACAGCTGTTTTAGTAGACGATGAGCCAAAAGCACTTGCAATTCTTAAAAATAAGATTGAAAGATTTTGTTCAAATATTGTAATTATTGGCGAAACGCAAGATCCAAATGAAGCGATTGCTTTGATAGAAAGAAAAAAGCCTCAGCTAGTTTTTTTAGATATTGCTATGCCGCAAATGAGTGGTTTTGATATGCTTACAAAATTTTCGAACCCACAATTTGAAGTTATTTTTGTTACTGCTTTTGATGAGTATGCCATAGATGCAATTAATTATTGTGCTATTGGGTATTTATTAAAACCTGTTGATAATCAAAGTTTAATAGCCACTGTAATTAAAGCAGCTCAAAATATTGAAGACAAATCTGCTTTATCAAAAAACAAATTATTAATTCAAAATTTGGGAGTACAAACTTTTCAGAAAAAGAAAATTGTAGTTCCTACACACGATGGTTTAGAGTTTGTAGAAATAAGTAATATTATTTTTTGTGAAGGAACAGAAGGATATACAAAAATTCATTTTTTAAATTTAAAAACTATTTTAAGTTCTTATAGTATTGGTCATTTTGTTAAATTATTGAGCAATCAAGATTTTTATTTAATACACAAATCGTATTTAATTAATTTAAATCACATAGAAAAGTATTTAAATGAAGGGTATGTTGTTTTAACAAACAATCACAAACTTCCAATTTCTAGAAATAGAAGAAGCGATTTTATTGATAACATAAAGAATTAAACTCTTTTTTTTGCTTGTTATTTCTTCAAATTGATGGATAAAGCATCTTTATTTATAAAACTAAAAAAGTTTCAATTTGAAATTGAGACCTTTCTATAATTAATGTAGATTGAACAAAATACATGTTTTAATTCGTTTCAATGAAGGCTTTTTTTCCTTTTTAGAGTCGAATTTTCCCGTTCAATAAGGTTTTGTCTTTGTAAGCAGTTGAATTGTAGTTTATTTGTGGAAACAAAAACAGAAATACAAAAAATCAATTATCATGAAAAGTATCATCAACAAATTATCAGCTTTTATCTTTCTAATTATTGCAATAGGGTTTGCAAGTTGTAACGATTCAACTGAAGATTTAGGCCAACAATTAACAGCAGAACTTACTATTCAAAATAAAACACAACTTCTTGAAAGCAGTGAATGGTTATTAAGCGGTTTTGAAACAAATGTTATGCATACTTTTAAAAACGGAAAACGTTTTACTCATTACGGAGTAGCTGGTGTATTTCCTGCAGAACCAATTCCTGGAACTGAAGAATATACGATTACAGGAGGTTTTTTAACAATAGATTTTAACTTTGGCAACGTTTATACCTATGAACTAAAAGTTTCTTGCGATACTAATATTGTGGAATTTTACAGAGATGGAGAATTACAAACAACTTTATATAAAAAAAGTTCTGATTACAAACAGTGTTTGTAAGGGTTCTTAAATTATAAAAAAAAAGGCTTCCAAAATGTTCTGAAAGCCTTTTTTTTACCTAAATAATTCTTCTTATTTCTTTATTTTTTTCTGTCTCTCATTCAATAAAACAGGCTCTCCATAGCCTAACTCTTCCATTCGTTCTAGTTGCGTTTCTGCATCACCAACAACCAACCAAATCATTTTATTAGGATTCACATATTTGTTAGCTAATTCTTTAATTCGCTCTTTGGTCATCGTATTCACGGTGTTTTCTTGGTCTTTTACATAATCCGCTTTTAAACCATAGTCACTTATATTAGATAACATTCTTAATTTTGCGTAATCAGTTTCAAAAGCTCTCGCGTTGCTTTTAATTAAGAAGCTTTTGGTAGTTTCTAAATCTTTATCAGAAAAAGTGTTTGGATAGTCTTCTAAAATTTTCTTTACAGCTTGTGCAGATTCTAAGGTTACATTGCTTCTTACGCCACTAGAAATATTAAAATCTCCTTTTGCTTTTGTGCCAGAAAAACCAGAACGAATGCCGTAGGTATATCCTTTTCCTTCGCGTAATTCTTGCGTTAGCCTAGAAGCAAAACTACCACCACCTAAAATATAATTCATCACAGAAGCCGCATAATAATCTTTATCCGTTGCAGCCAAAGCAGGCGCACCAAATTGTAAAACAGATTGTTTTGCATTCGGGATGTCATAAAAATAAACGACAGGTTTTGTTGGAGCATCGGGCGTTTTATACACAGGGATTTTAACTTCTTTAGCCACCCAGTTTTTGTTGATGCTTTCTAAAGAGGCAACTACTTTTTCTTTTGATATGTCTCCAACAACCAACATTTTGGCAACAGAAGGAGAAATATAATTTTTGTAAAATGCTTTAAGATCTTCAATCGTTATTTTTTCTACGGATGTTAAAGTTCCTAAAGTATTTTTAGAACGGATATTATCTTTTCCGTAAATCAACTCATTATACGCATTTTGTGCTACAGCATTTGGATTTCCTTCTTGTTGACGTAAATTTGCAATTGTTGCATTTTTTAAAAGGCTGAATTCTGTTTCATCAAATCTTGGTTCTAAAAGCATTTCTTGCGCTAAAGTTAATGTTTTAGTGTAGTTTTTAGCTAAAGTGGTTCCGCTTAAAGTAATGTTTTCTGTATCAGCATAAATATTGATAGAAGCGCCTAATTCTTGAATCGCTTCTTGTAATTCTTTAACCGTTTTAGTTTTTGTTCCTTTATTTAAAAGACCTGCAGTTAAATTGGCAACGCCTAATTTATCAAAAGATTCTAGTAACTGACCACCATCAATAGTAATATTAAAACGTACAAGTGGCACTTCGTTGCTTTCAATTCCGAATATCTTTAAACCATTCTCTAAACTACTTTCATATACTTTAGGAACCGCTAAAGAAGGTGTTTCTCCATAAGGAGGTTCGATACTTCTATCAAAAGTTGAAGGAGTTTTTTCGTAGGTTGCTGCAATTTTTGGATCAAATTTTTCCTCAGCTCCGGTTACAATTACTTCTTCTACAACATCCGCTAAAACAGCACCTTTTAAAGCTAAATCAGCCGAGTTTTTAGGCACAAAACTAGTGGCTATATAATTTTTATTTTTGATGTATTTGTTATAGACACGTAGTACATCTTCTTTGGTTACAGCGATGGTGTTTTTTAAATCTTCGGTTACAAAACCAGGATTTCCTGTATACGTATTGTAAGAAGCCAAACCAGTTCCTTTACCTAAAACGCTCGATAAACTGCTGTAAAAATTAGTTTCTTGACCCGCTTTTATTCGGTTTAAATCTTTTTCTGAGATTCCTTCTGCTTCAAATTTTGCAAACGCTTTTTCAATTCCGGCTTTTATTGCGTCTAATTGTATGCCATCAAAAGCTCTTACTAAAAGTTGTGTTTGTCCTGCCAATTCAGAACTGTAATTATACATTGCTGTGTAAGAAGTTAGTTTTAAATCATCTACTAAAACTTCATTTAATGGAGCAGATTTACCGCTAGATAAATATTCAGTTAAAACCTCTAACGGATAAGAATCTGGATGATAAGAGGCTACCGTTGGCCAAGCCATTGTTAATTGCGGCACTCTGGCAAAATTATCTTCATAATAGAAAGACTTGGTTTCGTCTACTTTTCCGGCTCTTTTTACAAGCGCAGGAATTTCTTCTGTTCCTCTAGGAATTTCATCAAAATATTTGTGCACCCATTTTGTAGCTTGGGCAATATCAATATCACCAGATAAAACTAAAGTAGAATTATTTGGAACATACCATTTTTTAAAAAATGTTTTTACATCTTCTAAAGTGGCATTTTGCAAATCTTCTAAAGAACCAATTACCTGCCAATTATAAGGATGCTCTTTTGGATATAGGTTTTTATCAATCACATATTGGTTATGTCCATAAGGTCTGTTGTCATAACTTTGTCTTTTTTCGTTTTTAACAACTTGCTTTTCTTTGGCTAAAACTTCGTCTGTAACCGTGTTTATAAACCAACCTAACTTATCGGCTTCTGCCCAAATCATTTTTTCTAAACCATCTTTTGGCACCGTTTGTAGGTAGTTTGTTCGGTCTCTAGAAGTAGAGCCATTTGCACCAGAACCACCAATTCTTGCGCTCATTTTATCTAAACCTCCTTTTCCTAAATTTTCTGATTCTAAGAATAATAAGTGTTCAAATAAATGTGCAAAACCAGTTCTGCCTTCAATTTCTCTAGCAGAACCAACATGAACCATTAATTCTACAGCAACCACAGGATCGGATTTGTCCACATGAAAAACAACCTCTAAACCATTGTCTAGTTTTATTTTCTTGTAGTTGATGCTTAATTCTTGAGTTTCTCCTTGCGTTTTTTCTTCGGATGAATTTTTGCAACCAATAAAAGTAGCTGCAAGTAAAAAAGTAAATACTATTTTTTTCATTTGAGTTGAATTTTGACAATGAAAGTTACTAAAATGAAAAGGAGAATTGCGTTCTATTTTGTTAAATTAAATTTAAAAATAATTTAAACCGTTAATTTCTTGTTTTTTATTCAGATTTCCAATTTACTGTTTCCAAGAATAAACGTAAATTTGCAGCTTCTTAAAAAGAAAATAGATGCAATACAATCACTTAGATATAGAAAAGAAATGGCAAGAATTTTGGGCAAAAAACCAAACTTTTAAAGCTAGTAATCCTGTCTTGAGCAATGTTGAAGGGCAATTAGAGAAACCTAAATATTATGTGTTAGATATGTTTCCTTATCCGTCAGGAGCAGGTTTGCATGTTGGCCATCCTTTAGGATATATTGCAAGTGATATTTATGCACGTTACAAGCGTCATAAAGGTTTTAATGTGTTGCATCCGCAAGGTTATGATTCTTTTGGTTTGCCAGCAGAACAATATGCAATTCAAACGGGGCAACATCCAGCAAAAACAACCGAAGAAAATATTAAAACATACAGAAGACAATTAGATCAAATTGGTTTTTCTTTTGATTGGAGTAGAGAAGTACGTACTTCTAGTCCTGAATATTATAAGTGGACACAGTGGATTTTTATCCAACTATTCAATTCTTGGTACAATAAAGATACAGACAAAGCAGAAGATGTTGCTGCGTTAATTTCTGTTTTTAAAAAGGAAGGAAATGCAACGGTAAATGCCGTTTGTGATGAAGAAATTGCTTCTTTTTCTTCGGATGAATGGAATGCATTTTCAACCAAAGAACAAGAAGAAATTTTATTACAATATCGATTAACTTTTTTATCGGATACAGAAGTAAACTGGTGTGCTGAGTTAGGAACTGTTTTAGCAAATGATGAAATTGTAAACGGCGTTTCCGAACGTGGTGGTTATCCTGTTGTCAGAAAAAAAATGACACAATGGTCGATGCGAATTTCTGCCTACGCGCAACGTTTGTTAGACGGTTTAGAAACAATCGATTGGCCACAACCATTAAAAGAATCTCAAAGAAACTGGATTGGCAGAAGTCAGGGCGCAATGGTTACTTTTAAAGTAGATTCAGGCGCTATAAAATCAACATCCGAAGTAAAATTATCATACAAAGAATTAGAGGCTTTAAAAGTATTGCGTTTAAATTTATCAAAAGCAGAAGCGATTCTTTGGGATGAACTAAAAAATAAAAAAGGCGCGGCAAAATTCAGAAAAAAATATACAATTGGTACATTTTTAGTGGATTATGTGTGTTTAGCAAAAAATATAATTGTTGAGTTTTCTGGTAAAGAAGATGAAGCTGCAAGAGCTGAATTTTTTACAAGTGAAGGTTTCAATTTTGTTCGTTTTACCAATCAAGAAGTTATTGATAACGTGTTGGCGGTTGTTTCTAAAATAAACAATACAATTCAGTTTTCAAAACCAATTGAAAAGTTAGAAAGTAATCAGAACGTCATTGCGAGTGAAACGAAGCAATCTGCTTACAAAATAGATGTTTTTACAACAAGACCAGATACTATTTTCGGAGTAAGTTTTATGACCTTAGCTCCAGAGCACGAGTTGGTTGCAAAAATTACTACAGATGCTCAAAAAGCAGACGTTCAAAGTTATATTACAGCAACGGCAAAACGTTCTGAGCGTGATAGAATGGCAGATGTAAAAACCATTTCTGGTGCGTTTACGGGTGCGTATGCAATTCATCCTTTTTCTGGTGAGAAAGTACAAATTTGGATTGGAGATTACGTGTTAGCAAACTACGGAACAGGTGCAGTTATGGCGGTTCCTTGTGGTGATCAACGTGATTATGACTTTGCAAAACACTTTAATATTCCGATTCCGAATATTTTTGAAGGAGTCGATATTTCGGAAGCAGCACATGCAGATAAAGACGGAACGAAAATTGCAAATTCAGACTTTTTATCAGGATTAAAATATAAGAAAGCATTAAAATTAGCCATTTTTGAAATGGAAAAACGTGGTTTTGGTTACGGAAAAATAAATTACCGTTTGCGTGATGCCGTTTTTAGCAGACAACGTTATTGGGGCGAACCCTTTCCTGTTTATTATAAAGACGGAATGCCACAAATGATTGACGAAAAACACTTGCCAATCGTGTTGCCAGAAGTTGAAAAATATTTGCCAACCGAAGATGGAAAACCACCTTTAGGAAACGCAACAGAATGGGCTTGGGATTCTCGTAATAAGAAAGTGGTTTCTAACGAAAAGCTAAAAAATAAAACAGTTTTTCCTTTAGAATTGAACACAATGCCAGGTTGGGCAGGAAGTTCTTGGTATTTTAATAGATATATGGATGCTACAAATGCAACTGAATTTGCAAGCAAAGAATCTTTAGACTATTGGAAAGAAGTAGATTTATATATTGGAGGTTCTGAACATGCAACGGGCCATTTATTATACGCACGTTTTTGGCAAAAATTCTTGTTTGATAAAGGAGTAGTGCCTGTTGATGAGTTTGCAAAAAAACTGATTAACCAAGGAATGATTTTAGGAACATCTGCTTTCGTGTCTATTTTTGAAGGTAGTTTTATCGCTGAAGATGACGATTTAAGTAGTACTACGGATACCAAAATACTTTTTAGTAAATCAGTTATTGATGTTATCAATAAAAACAGGATTCTTTATTATGATTTCTGGAATAAACCTACAATAAGTGATGATGAAATTATAGAAAAATATCACGTAGCGGAGGCGGATGTTGTAAAAGTGAAGAATTTATACGGAACTCTTTTAGAACTTGCTAAAAAACTAGGGTTTAAATCTATTTTATGGAATAAAGAAGTTTTAAAAGTACGCTCAATTCATGCGGATGTTTCTTTTGTAAATTCTTCGGATGAATTAGATCTTGAAGCTTTTAAAAATTGGAGAGCAGAATTTAAAGATGCAGAATTTATTACAGAAGAAGATGGCGCTTTCGAAGTTTCTCGTGAAGTAGAAAAAATGTCTAAGTCTAAATACAATGTTGTAAACCCAGATGATATTGTAACGCAATATGGCGCAGACAGCTTAAGATTATTTGAAATGTTTTTAGGTCCTTTAGAGCAAGCAAAACCTTGGAATACGGCAGGTATTTCTGGAGTTTCTTCTTTCTTGAAGAAATTATGGAAGCTATATTACAACGAAGAAGTTTTTGAAGTTTCTGAAGAAAAAGCAACATCAGAAGAATTAAAAGTTTTACACAAAACAATTAAAAAAGTAGAAGAAGATATCGAGAATTTCTCTTTTAACACTTCAGTTTCTACCTTTATGATTGCTGTAAATGGTTTAACTGCTTTAAACTGTAACAAACGTGAAATTCTAGAACCATTATTGGTTTTATTGTCGCCTTATGCGCCTCATATTTCTGAAGAATTATGGAGTCAGTTAGGAAATAAAGAATCAATTTCAACAGTCGACTTTCCTGTTTTTGATGCAAAACATTTGGTAGAAAGTGCTAAAAATTATCCTATTTCTTTTAACGGAAAAATGCGTTTTACGTTAGAACTTCCGTTAGATTTATCAAAAGAAGAAATAGAAAAGGCAGTTTTAGAAAACGAAAAGACAATTGCGCAGTTAGAAGGTAAAGCTCCTAAAAAAGTAATTATTGTTCCGGGTAAAATTGTAAACATTGTAAGTTAGCACACGCAGTGTGCGTTTGCTATTAGCTTGTTTGAGTAGTTTGTAATATTGAGATTTTGTCAGTTCGATTGATTCTGCTTTTGGGCGGGATTGTATCGAGAACTTTTGAAAAAGGTATTTATATGAAAGTATGAATCTATGAAAACTAAATTATATACTAATTGTCGTTTCGAAAAGCGCCTTTTTAGACGATTTAGAAATCTAGATATTAAAAAACATCTCGATACAAATTTGATAAAAAATAAAATTTACTCGATGTGACAGTATGTTTTTAAAAAAACTAATAATAGGAATTGTCAGGTTGTGTGATGTTCGATTTTAAGATAATTGTATCGATAAATTTTACAAAGCATCCAAAAAAAAAAGAAAAAATAGTGATTGATTTTTACGAAGTTATAGGTTTAGTTGCTGCGTTTATAACAACAGCATCGTTTTTACCGCAAGTTTTTAAAACCTATAAAACAAAAGATACCTCTGGGCTTTCTTTAACCATGTACACAACCTTTTTTGTTGGGATTGTTTTATGGTTAATTTACGGAATTCATTTAAAAAGTTTACCAATGATTTTAGCAAATTCAATTACAGCAATATCATCTTTGTTTTTGGTGATTATGAAATTGAAGTACAAATAAGAAATCAATTTTATATAAAAAATGAAAGTCATTACAAAATGTGTAATGACTTTTTTTATTCTGCATAACTTCAAAATTTTAGATCTATTTTCTGTCAATAAAAAGCTACTTTTGAGCAAACTTGAATTTAATGACAACTACTAGACAAAACGGAAGTTTATACACCAGCTTTCAAAACAATATCGCAACTATAGAATTTGGGCATCTTGCAAGTAACTCTTTTCCGAGTGAATTGTTAGAAAGACTTACAAAAGAGCTGAATTCAATTTCAAAAAACGATGTTATTTCTGTAATCATTTTAAAATCCGAAGGTGAAAAAGCATTTTGCGCAGGTGCTTCTTTTGATGAATTAGTTGCTATTTCAAATTTAGAAGAAGGTAAAAAATTCTTTACTGGTTTTGCAAACGTAATAAACGCCATGAGAACTTGTGGTAAACTTATTATTGGTAGAGTTCAAGGAAAAACTGTTGGAGGCGGAGTTGGTTTAGCTGCTGCTTGCGATTATGTGTTGGCAACAGAAAATGCTGCCATTAAATTATCAGAATTTACAATTGGTATTGGTCCTTTTGTAATTGAGCCGGCGGTAAAACGTAAAATAGGGGTTGCAGGTTTATCAGAATTAACTTTAGATGCTACCAATTGGAAAAATGCTTATTGGGCAAAAGAAAAAGGGTTGTATGCTAAAGTTTTTGAAACGATTAGAGAATTAGACGAAGAAGTAGAAATATTTGCATCAAAATTAGCGTCTTATAATCCATCCGCTTTAGCGGAAATGAAAAAGGTTTTATGGGAAAACACCCAAAATTGGGACGATTTATTAGCCGAAAGAGCTGCAATTTCGGGTGAATTGGTTTTATCAGAATTCACTAAAAATGCGTTGGCTAAATTTTCTAAAAAATAACTGTATGAAAATTGTATCTACAAATATTGGCGAACGAAAGGAAATTGTTTACATGAATGAAAAGTTGACAACGGGTATTTTTAAATTTCCTGTTGATATTCCAATTTTCCTAGATGTTGAAGAAGTTAAAGGGGATGCAATTTGCGATCGTGAAAATCATGGAGGAGTTGAGCAAGCTATTTATGGATATTCTTTAAAACATTACGATTTTTGGAAACCTTTGTACCCAGAGTTAACATGGAGCTTAGGAATGTTTGGAGAAAATTTAACGATTGACGCTCTTGATGAAACTAAAATTCATGTGGGCGATACTTTTAAAGTTGGCGAAACAATTTTAGAAGCAACCTTGCAAAGGAGTCCTTGTTATAAATTAGGAATTCGTTTTAACAATATGAAAATTGTAAAGCAATTTTGGAATACTACTTTTTGCGGTGTTTATTTTAAAGTATTGCAAACGGGTTTCGTGAAAAATGGTGATGCATTTTTGCAAATAAAAAGCTGTCCAAATAATCCAACAATCGCAGATTTATTAATCAAAAGGAAAATAGAAAAGGAATCTAATGAAGTTTAAAAAAATACATTTAGTGCTTTTTGTGTTTGCGCTTTTACCCTTTTTAAATATAATTTACTTGGGTGATTATTGTTTTGGTGTTGCTAATTTGTTAATAATTACTGGGCTTACAATTGTATTTGTTATTGCTTTTTTAGTAATTACTTTTTATGATTTATACAATTTATCTATCAAAAAATTACGATTTAACTTTGTGCCGCTATTGATCGTTTTTATTTTTTCTGTTTCTTTGTTTATAGGTATAAAGTATCAAGGAAAATTTTTGTTCAAAAATCAGCAAATATCTTTTAAAAACGAAGTAGGAGCCGAGGTAACCTCTAGGGTAATTCTATTTACTGATAAAACTTTTGAAGTTAAACAAGCCTTAAAAAATGAAGTTTGTACTAAAAAAGGAACCTATTATATTAAGAATGATTCTCTTTTTTTAAATAAAAAGGATAAATCTTTTAAAGATTTAATTTTTGATAGTATTTATTATTTTGACAAAACACAAAATTTATTAATCCCAAATAATAGAAAGCTAATAAGATATGAAGTTGAGAAATAGATATTTCTTAGAATTCTAATCATTATTTATGGTTTCCTGAATAAAAGAATAGAAAAAATGGATTAATGTGAAAATTATAAAAAATATACAATTAAATTTTGTTTTAATAAATTATAATTATTTATATTTGACCGTGGTTTTGAAGAAAGCCACACTTTTTCTTTTTCATAGCAATTTTCCCACTCAATTTATTGAGTGGGTTTTTTAATTTTAACAAACAAAACCTCAAAATTTCTATGGTAAATTGATATTTATAAAATATCTTTGCAAAAGATTAAACTAATAATGGATTCAGTAGCGATATCAGAGACAAAAACATCAATGAATACACTCCTTTCAGACTTAAAACAACTCACAAAAGTTGGTTTGTCTTTAAGTGTAGTTTTTTCTTCGGTTGCAGGTTATTTGTTGGCAGTAGATATAATTAATTATACAACACTTCTATTATTAGCTTTAGGTGGTTTCTTTATGGTAGGTGCGTCTAACGCATTTAATCAAATTATAGAGAAAGATACAGATGCGATTATGCTTCGTACACAAAACAGACCTTTGCCTACTAATAGAATGTCTGTTAATTTTGCAATGGCAATCGCTATTTTGTTTACTATTTTAGGAATTTCAATTCTATATAGCATCAATCCAAAGACTGCTTTGTTTGGCGCAATTTCAATTTTCTTATATACATGTGCTTATACACCTTTAAAGTCGGTTACACCGTTAGCCGTTTTTGTAGGTGCAATTCCTGGTGCAATACCTTTCATGTTAGGTTGGGTTGCCGCTACAGATCATTTTGGTATTGAAGCAGGATTTTTATTCATGATTCAGTTTTTCTGGCAATTTCCACATTTTTGGGCAATTGGTTGGTTACAATTTGAAGAATATAAAAAAGCAGGGTTTAATATGTTGCCTATGAACACCAAGGATAAAGGAGCTGTAAAACAGATTATTTTTTACACTTTTATTATGATATTGGTTTCAATAGCTCCCGTATTAAAAGTGTCAGGAAATTTTTACATTTATCCAGCGACAGCGGTAATTGTTGCTTTGTTAGGAATTATAATGTTATATTATGCAGTTCAATTGCATAAATCAGAAAAGAATACAGATGCAAGAAAACTGATGTTATCTAGTGTTTTGTATATTACTGTTGTGCAAATTATATATGTAGTAGATAAATTTTTACATTAGAAAGGATGATAGGAGAACAAGTTTTACAACAAGAGTTAATAGTAGCAAAAAAGAAATCTGCAAAACCAATGTTATGGATTTCTATGATTAGCATGGTAATGTTTTTTGCAGGATTAACAAGTGCATATGTAATTAGTATGAAACGAGATGATTGGGTTTCTTTTGATTTGCCTCAATCATTTTACATAAGTACAATTTTAATCGTAGTAAGTAGTATTACATTATTTTTATCACAAAGATTTTTAAAACAAAATAAAAGACAACTATCATTAAGTTTGTTAGTTGTAACTTTTCTTTTAGGAATTGGTTTTATTTGGCAGCAGTATGTTGGCTTTAATCAGCTTAAAAGTATTGGGTTATTTTTTACAGGTCCAGAAAGTACGGTATCAACCTCTTTTATAATTGGCATCACATTTATGCACGTTTTACATCTGTTTGCAGGAGTCGTTGTGCTATTGGTTGTTATTTATAATCATTTTAAATACAAATACAAATCAGACGATATGCTTGGTTTTGAACTAGGTGCAATCTTCTGGCACTTTGTAGATCTATTATGGATTTACCTATTTTTCTTTTTCTCTTTTATTAAGTGATGAAAAATAGTTATTTTTACAATCTAATTAAGAATTAATTAACAGAGAATATTTATGGAAGCAAATATTGCTATACCTTCAGACGGGAAAAACACTTGGGATGGTGGTGGAGTTAGACCATTTGGCGCTAGTTATGGTAAAATGATGATGTGGTTTTTTATCGTTTCAGATGCTTTAACCTTTTCGGGTTTTTTAGCGGCTTACGGTTTAACACGTTTTAAATTTATCGATTCATGGCCAATAGCCGATGAAGTTTTTACACACGTACCATTTATACACGGTATTTATCCAATGTATTATGTGGCTTTTATGACATTTATATTGATATTTTCGTCAGTTACAATGGTAATGGCTGTAGATGCTGGTCATAAAATGCAAAAAAGTAAAGTAGCTTGGTATATGTTTGCTACAATTATTGGAGGTTTGATATTTGTTGGTTCTCAAGCATGGGAATGGAACACCTTTATTAATGGATCTTATGGAGCCGTAAAAACGACTAATGGTAAAGTTTTACAATTTGTAAAAGATGGTAAGCAAATAGCATTATCAGATTTTGTTGTTGGTAGTAGAATGGATGAAAGAGTAACTCATACTAAAAAGAACGGTTTATGGTTTGTTAGCGGTGATGAAGTTCCAAAGTATTCATTAGCTCAAATTACAGCTTCTTACAAAGCAGACCCTTCTGTGCAAATAAGAATAGAGAAAATTGATATGGATAAAAAAAAGAAATATATTTTATCTAGAGAAAAAGGTTTGGCTGAATTGGCAAATGGCCAGAGGGTTGTTGAAGGCGCAAATTTATCAGCAAATGAATATGGAAATACAATTTTCGCAAATTTCTTTTTCTTTATTACAGGTTTTCACGGTTTTCACGTATTTTCTGGAATAGTATTAAATATTATCATTTTCTTTAATGTCGTTCTTGGTACTTATGAGAAGAAGGGGCATTACGAGATGGTAGAGAAAGTAGGATTATACTGGCACTTTGTAGATTTAGTTTGGGTATTTGTATTTACTTTCTTCTACTTAGTTTAATTATAAAAAATAGCAAAAGATGGCACACGCACACGAATCTAATGTAAAAAGAATATGGATGGTATTTGGTTTACTATCTGTAGTTACAATTATTGAAGTTTATTTAGGAATTGTAAAACCAGAAATTTTACATTTAACAAGTATTCTTGGTACAAGTCCGTTAAACTGGATTTTTATTATACTTACATTATTTAAAGCTTACTATATTACATGGACCTTTATGCACATGGAAGGTGAAAAAAAATGGTTTAGACGTGCCGCAGTATGGACTGCAGTTTTTCTAGTCTGTTATTTAGTAACACTATTTCTAATAGAAGGCGGTTATCTGCACAGTACATTAGCACCACTTGTAAAATGGTAATTAAAAATATAATAAGAGGTGGTTTTAACCACCTCTTATTATATGCTAGATATTGTGGTTAAAGTTTTAAAAAAGACATAAATACAATCGTATTGCTTTTTGTTTGTAGGTACTTCCGGTTTATTTAATACCAATATTAATTTGTTATATAATAAGATACAATGAAATTCTTTACAAAAAAAAGAGTAGTTTTATTTTTACTTTTTATTTTTCCTTTAATTTGTTTTTTACTTCTTTCCTTAGGCGAAAATAATTTTACAAAACTACCTATCGTTACACCCAACATTATTGATGTATCAGAAATTGATGCAACTAAGACGGTTAAACTAAAAGATAATGTAACAATTGTCTGTTTTTTAGGAAATGATGTAAATACAAATAGATCTGGTCTATTTAATTTAAATGAAAAGATATACAAGAAGTTCATAGAGTATAAACAGTTTCAAATTTTAGCAATTTATCCAAACGGAAAAGAGGTAGAAGTAGAGAGGCTTAAAGAAGAAATAGGTGCCTTTACTGATATGCAAAAATGGGTTTTTATGGCGAGTTCCAAAGAAGAAATAGAAACCTTCTATACAAGTTTTTCTTGTGCTATTCCTCTTGTCGATCTAGCGACTCCTAATGCTTTTTTAATTGATAAAGATGTTAACTTAAGAGGAAGGCTAAATGATGAAGATAGTAAAGATGGAAAGCTTTTTGGTTACAATATGAATTCGGTTTCTGTTTTAAATGGTAAATTAAAAGACGATTTAAAAGTATTGTATTACGAGTATTATGCGGCTTTTAAAGAAAGAAACAAGAACAAAGCAGATAGAAAAGAAGTAGGATTATGAGTAAAAAATATTCTTATATAGGTATTGCTTTTATCATATTATTGTTTGGTATTTACACCGTGCCAAAGGTGGTAGATCGTTTTAAAGATACCGGTTTGCATACTTTTAATAAAGTGCCAGATTTTGAGTTTATAGACCAAGTTGGACAAACTATTACAAACAAAACATACAAAGGTAAGGTATATGTTGTTGAGTTTTTCTTTTCTACTTGTCCGTCAATTTGCCCGTTAATGAATCAGAAAATGCTAACAATTCAGGATGCGTTTTTCGGGAATCCAGAATTCGGAATTGCCTCTATATCTATTACTCCAGAAATTGATACTCCAGAGATTTTAAAAGAATATGCTAAGGCGAACGGAATTACTCATAAAAATTGGCATTTGCTAACAGGTAAATCAGAAGAAATTGTTTACGCTTTATCAAATCAAGGATTTAAACTTTATGCAGGTAAAGGCGATGCAGATCATGCAGGTTTTGAACATTCGGGTTTGTTCGCTTTAGTAGATAAAGAAGGTAACATCCGCTCTAGAAGAGATGAGTTTGGCAACCCAATTATGTTTTATAGGGCTTTACAAGAGCAAACTTTTCCAGACCAGATAAAAGAGTTAAAAGAAGATATTAAATTGTTGTTAAATGAATAATCTAGCACAAGAGAGAAAATATAGAAAAATTATTACAGCTTTATCAATTGTGATTCCAGTTGCAGTTGCAGCTTTATTTGGTGTTAATTTAAGAGATCTAGGTTATAATGTAGCCCCTCTTACTTTTTTACCACCAATTTATGCTTCCATAAATGGTTTAACTGCAATTCTTTTAATTGCGGCGGTAATTGCTATAAAAAAAGGAAATAAAAAATTACATGAACAATTTAACACATCTGCGATTTTTTGTTCGGTAATTTTTTTGTTAATGTATATTGCGTATCACATGACTTCTGATTCTACAAAATTTGGAGGAGAAGGCACTATAAAATATATATATTATTTTATTCTAATTACGCACATTGTATTGTCCATAATTGTAATCCCTTTTGTTTTAACAACTTTTTTAAGAGCTAAATTAGGTAACTTTGAAAATCATAAAAAGATAGCAAAAATTACGTTTCCTATTTGGTTATATGTTGCCGTTACTGGTGTAATAGTTTATCTAATGATTTCTCCTTATTATGTCTAAAAAAATAATAGTTAGTTATATTTTATTGATGATTTTCACTTTAAAATCATCTTACTCGCAATGTGCCATGTGCAAAGCGGTTGTTGAAAGTGGTGATGTACCGCTAGCGGAGGGTGTTAACAACGGAATTTCTTACTTAATGGTTTTTCCATACTTATTAATTGGAGGGTTGTTTTTTGCTTTATACAGATACAAAAAAAATCAAGCTAAAAATTAACATTCTAATAAGAGTAAATTTATGTAACATAATTTACTTTTGGTCGTCTTATTTGTAATACTACAAGAAATATTTCTTTAAGTGCACTATAAACATAAACAATCAAAAATAAATACGTTTTGAAAACTAAACTCATTGTATTGGTAGCTTTTTTTCTTTCTATAGCTACATTTTCACAAAAAAAATGGACTTTAAAAGAGTGTGTAGATGAGGCTTTAAAAAAGAATATTTCTATACAACAAAATAGACTTAGTCTCGAACTAGCTAAAAAAGACGTAGATATTGCCAAAGGAAATTTTTTACCTAATCTTGGAAGTAATTTAGGTAACTCTATGAGTTTTGGTTTAACAACAGGGGCTGATAATACAAATAGCTCAGCAGAAAGATATGTTTTATCTCTAGGATTAAATGGTGGAGGTATAATTTTTAACGGATTTAGAAACACAAATACTTATAAACAAGCTCAATTAGGTGTTCAGTCTGGTTTATTAGATTTACAAAAAATTGAAAATGATATTTCTTTATTAGTTGTAAATGGATATTTAAATATTCTTTTTGCAAAAGAAAATTTAAATGTTGCTAATGTTCAATATCAAATAAGTAAAACTCAAATAGAGGCAGCAGAAAGTAGGTTCAATTCAGGTGTAATTCCTAAAGGAGATTTACTAAATACACAATCTACCGCAGCCACAAACTTACAATCTGTAATTGCACAAGAAAATGCTGTGGATTTGGCATTGTTAAATTTAGCACAATTACTACAAGTTAATGTTACTTTATTTGATATTTCACCTTTAGATGTTGGCACTCCTTCATCAGATTTATTTTATAAAAGTTCAACATCAGTTTACGATAGATCTTTACAAACAATGCCAGAAATTGCAAGGGCAAAATTAGCAATTGATAACGCTGATTTTAATATCGAGCTATCTAAAGGTGCTTTTCTGCCAACTTTATCTTATTCTTTTGGTGCAAGTTCTTTTTATAATACAGTTTTAGGCCAACCAGATTTTATATCTACTGTAATTAATGGACAATTATTTGAAAGGGATAACAGGTTTCCCAACCAACTATTTAAAAATAATTTAAATTATCAAGTTGCCTTATCTTTAAATATTCCTATTTTTAACCGTTTTCAAACAAAAAATAGAGTTGCGCAATCTGTAATTAATAAAGAAATTTTTGAAATAAGATTAGAGAGCGAAAAACTAGCTTTAAAACAAACTATTGAGCAATCTTTTTTAGATGTTAAAACCGCTTTAAAAACATACGAGGCAGCAACAATATCTTTAGATGCACAAAACGAAGCATTTAAAAATGCACAAGAGCGTTATAATTTTGGGGCAATGACACAGTTTGATTTTGATCAAGTAAGAACGCGTTTGGTAAGTGCTCAAGGTGCATTGATTCGTTCTAAATACGATTATGTTTTTAAAACGAAAGTATTACAATTTTATTCTGGAGATTTAGTCATAGAATAACAGCTTTTAAAATATACGATCTAAACCTCACTAAACATAGTGAGGTTTTCTTTTTAATTTATCTTTGCAAAAAAAAATTAGATTTTGGGCATCATATTAAACATAGAAACAGCTACAAAAAATTGCTCTGTAAGTATTGCTGATAAGGGCAAAATTATAGCAATTAAAGAATTGAATAATGGCAATTATTCTCATGCAGAAGTTTTACATCCGTTTATTGTAGCTATCTTAAAAGAAGCGAATATTACTACAAATCAAATTGATGCTGTAGCAGTAAGTAAAGGACCTGGTTCTTATACAGGCTTACGAATAGGGGTTTCTGCCGCAAAAGGACTTTGTTTTGCTTTTGATAAACCATTAATTTCAATTGATACTTTAACTTCTTTATCTTTTTCAATTTCAATTGAAGAAGGTTTTATTGTACCAATGATAGATGCACGAAGGTTAGAAGTTTATGCTGCTGTTTTTGATGAAAAGAACCAGAAAGTAAGAGAAATTAAAGCGGATATTATTAACGAAAATTCTTTTTTTGAATACTTAAAAATTAATAAAGTTTATTTTCTGGGTGATGGAGCTCATAAATGTAAAGAAATCATAACACATAAAAACGCTGTATTTGTGGATGCTAAATTTCCATCAGCAAAAGAGATGGCGCTTTTATCTTATGATAAATACCAAAAAAACGACACGGAAAGTGTCGCTTATTTTGAACCGTTTTATTTAAAAGACTTTGTGGTAATTCCTGAGAAAAAAAAGAAACCTACTTTTTAATCCTTATTCATTTTTATTAATATTTACTCTGTGTGGATACGGAATTTCAATTCCTGCTGCATCAAGAGCTTCTTTAACTTGTTCCATTACTTCAAACTTAACAGTCCAATAATCTTCTTTTTTAACCCAACCACGCGTAAAGAAGTTAATAGAACTGTCTCCTAATTCTGATAAATTCACTGCGATGGCAGGCTCTTTTAAAACTAATGGATGAGAATTTAGAATACCAAAAAGTATATTTTTTGTTTTTTTAATATCAGAATCATAACCAACTCCAAAGTTGAAATCTACACGACGGGTTGCTTCGGTACTATAATTAACAATATTGCCGTTAGAAAGTGAGCCATTAGGAATTATAACTTCCTTATTGTCCGTTGTATTTAGTTTTGTTGTAAAAATTTCAATTTCTTTTACAGTACCAGTTTGACCTTGTGCTTCAATAAAATCACCAATTTTAATTGGTTTAAATATCATTATTAAAACCCCACCTGCAAAATTAGCTAATGAACCTTGTAGCGCTAAACCAATTGCTAAACCAGCAGCAGCTATAATTGCTGCAAATGAAGTTGTAGCAATACCTAATTGAGAAATAACAGTGATAAATAACAATATTTTTAAAATCCAGCTACCAAGATTACCTAAAAATTTTTGAAGTGTAACATCAACACCTCTATTTGCCATTATTTTTTTTGATGATTTAATAACGATACCTATTAGAAATAAACCAACTATTAAGATAATAATTGCGGTTATTACACTTGGTGTATATTCTAATAATAAACCCTTTAAAGCTTCTATATACTCTTCCATTTTATAATTTTATTTGGTAAAAATAATAGAATATTTAAAAAGGACTGCATTAAACAAGTAAATTTTTGTTAAAGTAACATTAGTGTTATTATAGAAACTATTGCAGGAATTGCCTGAATAAATAAAATACTCTTTTTCTTTGTTGAATAGGTATCATCAATACCTGCAATACATACACAAATTAGAAAGAATAAAGTCACCTTTTTCTCTACTATATTAATAGACCAAATTAATCCTGCGGCTAAAAACCTTTATATAATCTTTGATTGGTGGCTAAAACTTCGGTTTTCTCTGTAAATTTTTTAGTTTTTTATTCTAAAGTCTTTATTCCTTTTTTGTGGTATAAAAAAACATTTTAAATAAAGGATATATAAAAGGACGAGAACTTTATAACTAATTTGTTGTCTGATTATGTTTTTTTTACATTCTAATCTATAGAGCTTATTCTTTTTTTTAGGATTCGGCAGATTTGTAATGACTATCAGTTAATTGTAAATATTATTTTTCTTTTGGAGAATTTAATTAATTCGCGCGCAATGTTAAATTAATGTTATCAAATTGTTTTGAAATTGTAATAATAGTCTTATATTTGTAAAAGTAACGTTAACCTTAAATATACTCATCATGAAAAATATAATCACAATATGTATGCTTTGTCTAGCTACAATAGGATATGCGCAAGAAAAGGAACCAACTTTTATTGTTGATGGCGACTTAGTAAAAGCGACTTATTATTATGAAGACGGATCTGTTAAAACTCAAGGTTTTTTCAAAGACAAAAAAATCACTGGAGAATGGACTCGTTTTGATATTGACGGAAAAAAAACACAATTAGCTTTTTACGACAATGGTAAAAAAGTAGGAAAGTGGTTTATCTGGTCAAAAGATTCTTTAAAAGAAATTAATTATGAAAATAATTCTATAGCTTCTGTTAATGAATGGAGACCAGAATCAAAAGTTGCTTTTGGTAATGAATAATTAGTATCACAACATATTTTACAAAAAATAAAGCTCATTAAAATTTTAATTTTAATGAGCTTTATTGATTCCATAACATTCCGTATAGATCTTTACTTTTTATAAAATTGTAACTAGGGATGCAGATCCTTGTCATAAAATTAGATTTATACAAATGAAATTAAATAGTTGGTATACAATCATGCCTCATGTTCGTCCAACTTTTTTACACTTATTTAGTAAGGAACAATGTTTCTAGATCTACTTATAATTGAAAGTTTTAGAATCCTTATAATATATTGATTTAAGGTGTTGTTTCGCGGTTTTGAAACAAATTAATAGTTTGTTATGTTAAATGGATAAACTTGCTTAAATACACCTATTGTAAAAATTTGCGTGGTTTAAATATAAATGTTCAATAAGAATTAATTTATCCTGATTTTTTTTAACTTCATATAACATCTAGTGCTATCAACCAGAGTTTTATTATTAAGTTGTTTTATGTTTTAGTTTTTCTTGACAAACAGAGAATAGTAATGTTTTACTATTATAATATTTAAGTTTTTATAATTAATAAAATAAAAAAAGCGTTTAGAAATTAATTCTAAATGCTTTTTTATAACTATTTTGTATTTTTTTACTCCACTACTAATGTGAATGGAATACTATATTTTACACCAACTGGCTTTCCTCTTTGTCTACCTGGCTTCATTTTAGGTAACTGTTTCATTACTTTAATAACCTCATCTTCAATTTTTGGGTGTGGTCCTCTAGCTTGTACATTTACAATGTTACCGTTTTTATCAATTTTAAAACCAATAAATACTCTTTTTCTTCCTGAAGATAAACCTAACTCATTTGGTAATTCTGCATCAAACTTTCTAGAAAAATGCTTTTGTACCATTTGGCTAAAACAATCTTTTAGTTCTTCTTTACTTCCTTTACAACCTGGAAAAACAGGAACATCTTCAATGATCATGAAACTAACGTCTTCAATAACTTCTTCACCTTCATCGATTTCAACTATTTCTGTAACTTTTACAGCTTTAGTTTCATCAGTTTCAGTTGTTTCTATTACAGTTTCTACAACCTCTTTTTCATCCTTAACGATTTCAATCTTTTCTGGAGTTGGTGGCGGTGGCGTATTTGGTTTCACTGGCTCAACTCTTTCAGTAATTGGAATGTCTTCTTCCATTTCTGCGTTCATATTAACAGTACCTAGGTCTCCATAGGTTTTGTCATATGTTTTCTGCTCTATAGCAGCATAAGCAACAAAAAGGGCTAGAACAAGACCGATTTGCATAAATATTTTACTGAAATTTTCTAAATTTGATTTAGGATTTTTCTTGATTTCCATTCTTAAAGAGTTTTTAATAGGTTGCTAATTTAATTAAATTATTGGGTAAAATACAAGTCTTATCATAAATTAATCTATTTTTTTTTAGAAAACAGATTAAAAATCAATAAAGCTAAGAGAACTCCGCATGAGTTTGCAATAGCATCTATATAATCTCCTGTTCTATAGTTTGTTAACTTACTTTGTAATACTTCAATTATTATGCCAAAAATAATACAGCAAATTACAATTAGATATTTTTTTTCTGGTTTCTTATAAAAAGCCAATAACCAAGTAATTCCAAGTGCAAAATATGCGATACTGTGGTACGCTTTATCGATATTAACTATGTTTATTTTAGAACTTGGTAATTTTAGCAAACTTAAAAAAACAATGGTAATACTAATAATTAACGCAATTATATAAATATTATCCTTTAACAAGTTTTTGATACGCTTCAGCATTTAGTAAGTTTTCAATTTGGGAGTTATCAGAAATTTCAATTTTGATCATCCAGCCTTTGCCATATGGATCTGTATTTACTAATTCTGGTTCATCTTCTAATGTTTCATTAAATTCAATAACTTCACCAGTTAGTGGCATAAATAAATCTGAAACGGTCTTTACTGCTTCAACAGAACCAAAAACGTCTCCTTCATTTACCGTATCTTCTAAAGTATCTACATCTACATAAACAATATCACCCAATTCCCCTTGAGCAAAATCTGTAATTCCTACAGTTGCAATGTTTCCTTCAATTTTAATCCACTCATGATCTTTAGTGTATTTTAATTCAGCTGGAATATTCATTTTATTTAATTTTTAATTTTAGTAATTATTTTTAATTTCCTCCTAAGTTATAGATTATGTTAAATCCGCCATTAATTGCCTGTCTTGGAAAAGTGGTAGAAATAGCATATTTAGATGTTTGATGATTGTAATAAAACGATGCTGTTAAATTACTATTCAATCTGTAATCTGCGGTAAATTTAATTGAAAATAATTTCTGACCACCACTAATTTGATCATTATCTTCATCTACATATCTAATTTGTGTTAAATTGTCTCTTAAAGAAACATCTGCTCTTAAATTAATATCACCTTTTAAGGTAGTTTTTTTACCTGTAAAACGTGTATTCATTTTAACGTCTTTAACTACATAACCAAAACCAAAAATATATTCTGTTCCCACAATATCGGTTAAGGTGCTATTGTTAAAATTCATGGTTAGGGTTCTATCTTTTTTAATTTCGCCTCTTAAAGAAAATGAGTTTTTCATTTTCATATCTAATTTAATTAAAGGCGAAAATTCATCAACCAAAGTGGCTGCAGCTATTAATCTTTGCGACTCATAATTACCCGCGGCATTTGTAACTGTGTAAGCAGTTGCTTCACTATACTGTAAATTATTTGTAAAACTAGAAATTGTATACGACGACCTGTAACCATGTGATACTACAAATGTTGAGAAATTTTTCTTAAACCAATCAAATTTCATTAATCCGTTATATCGTAAAGTCCAGTTTGGTATTGGTATATTTCTAAATAAACTTGTGCTTACCTTATCAGGGTTTTTTCCAGAATAAGCAGCCATAAATGAAGGTAATAATACTTGTTGGCTATTTGCGCCAAAACCTTTTACAGTTCCGTCATTATTAAATTCTGTGTTAGGGTCATTTACGTCTATTCCGCTTTGAGTAGCTATTCTTGATGATAAACCAACTCTATAATCTTTCATTGTTTGAAAAAGTACGTCACCACTTGTAAATGCTGTTGAAAGCATTGAGTGACTTGTACTAAAGTTGCCCGTTTCAAAAATTGGTGTTTCTTCAAAAGTTGTACTTCCTTCTATTAAATCTAATTGTTGAGAAATATCTGCTGTATTAATTTTATTACCAATTACATCAATATTTAAATCATCAATAGGTTTTAGTGTTAATGTATAATCTAATTTGTTGTATTGTGTTCTGCTAAAAGTTTTGTTAAAATACTCATCACCATCAACTCTAGTAACCAACCAATTATTCTCTAGGGCTTTGTTTCTAATATCAACTTGGCTACCAAAAGCAAACGATGTGGGTGCACCACCCAAAAAACCAATGTCTTCTGTATAACCTTGTAAATATTGCCCGTTATTTTCTGCATAACTTATTTTTCCTTGTTTAACAGAGGTAACAACATCCCAAGTACCTTTTAAAATTTTCTTACCAAGAGGTAAATCTTTGTTAGGCTTTATTCTTGCAGTGTTTTTATCTTTTGCGTTTTTACGTTGTGATTTTGTAAGTAATAATTTTTCAAAACCTATTTGTTTATAGAGCTTATCAAAAGTAAATGTGGTGTTTATATTGTGTGTATTTGCATTCTGAATTACATTACCAATTTGTTCAACAATAGTTTGATCTTGAGATGAAACTTGCCAATCAAAATCTGCAGTATATGCATAATCAGCTTTCATAAAACTTAAAAAAGGAAACTTATCCAAAGGTAAATTATAGGTTGTATTTAATTTTTGATGGTAATGATTTGGTCTTCCTGTATTAAAAAAATCATCAAAAATTTGTAAATCTTCTCCGTTTCCAAACGCATCATACATATAACTATTAGTTGCATTAAAGTTTAATTGAAGTGACTTTGTTAAATCGAAACCAATTGCATAATCCCAATCAAATAAAAATCTACGTTGCTTTAATTCTGGCTGAGGCGATAATCCTTCTACTAAATTTCTTGATTGTTGCTCATTATAACTTCTATTAATTCTAGAGTTTACGGCTAATGTTTGTGGTACCGGATTAAAGTTTAAGTCTTTGATAAATTTCCAATAGTTGCTTTTAAAGCTTTCTGAGTTTTTAAATAGCTCAATAGATTTTGAATTAAAGCTAAAATTATAAGCTGCAGCAGCGCTAACATTTTCGCTAATATATTTTTCTATATTATAATCTCTATGAAATTCTGAGTTATGAGAATAAGAAACGGCTAGATTTTCTACATCATAAAACTTAGGCTTTTCTGTAGAATTAGGATTTCTATTCTTTTTAACATTTATAAAACTAATGCTTGTTCTTTTTGTATAATCTTGAGAATTGTTGATATTCTCTAAAGCCTTGTCTCTATCATTACCTGCAGGTAGGTTTTCAAGAAATACTTTTGCTTCTGTATATTGAACATCTTGGTATTGAGGGTCAAATTTAGGATCAATAAATCGCTCACCAACACTATAACTCATTGGTAATTGAATTCCCCATTTTTCTGGAGTTAAAACTTTTCCTAAGTTGATGGTTGTTGCAACATCATATTGTTTGGTTTCGTCTAAACTACGTTGATTTACTCTGTCTTCTACATTACCAAAACCAATGGTTCTAACACTTCCAGAAAGGGATACATTTGCAACATCAGCAAAATTAGCATCCGCATTCATTACCGCAGCCCAACCCGCTTTATTATCAAAACCAGACGAGCGTAATTCATTAAACCATACTTCACCACTTTTAGCCACAACACCACTATTTTTTAAACCAAGCATTATGGTTCTTAATTGCGCTAGCGTAGGATTTCCTTTTACACTAATTTTGTAGGGTAAACCTTCTGTTTGAGAAGTAGAAGTATACAACACATTTATAGCAGCACCAATGCCGTCTCTCTCTAGTTTTACCTTACCAAAAGTTGCAATTAAAGCATCTAAATTATTTGCTTCTGGCCAAATATCTAACTGTCCGTTTCCGCCAGAACTTGCTGTTAAAGGAACTTCTAATTGATAATAATTATCATCTAAATCTGTACCTAATCTTATTACACCACTAAAACCTTCATCACCTTGTAAATGCATAAACATTTTAAGGTTTTTAAAACGTCTTAAATCTACACTCATATTTTTGAAGATAGCTCTTGTGCTGTTAGGTTCTAAATTTGTTACTTTTAAAGTTACAGATTGTTCATTTTGTAATTGCACAGTTGTACTACCTTGCAAACGTTCTCTTTCAATTCCTGGTGGCTGAATGTAGCTTCCATTGTTTTGCTCAATACTTACAACACCTACTTCAAAACCTTCTAATTCTGATTGATTTAAATCTCTTGGGTCATTTACTTGAGGATTATCTATTGTTTTTGTATAACGTCTCCAATCTCCACGCACTAAATCTAGTTCTCCAAAACGAACTACTATTGGCATCTTAAAATTTGTTAAAAACATTCTTACAAAACGGATGCTATTAAAGTCAGTAATTCCGCCTACAGAAGTTCCGTTTCTAATAGGTACTCTAAATTGATACCATTTTGTTTGCTGTGTATTTCCGTTTTCTAAAGTTACAGAAGTTGTTTTTTCATCAACAATATAGTTTCTTCCTTTTGCTAAATCAGCATGATTCATAGAAATCTTATACTCATAATAACTCTCAACAGTATTCATTGTTTGATCTCTGTTAATGTCTTCTACATCTGGATATGTTGTAGAAGATGTTGGGTATGTTTCTGGCGATTGATTTAAAGTTGGCGAGTTGCCTTGTGTATTATTATAGTCTTTATATCTTTTAAGTACCGATGCATCAATACCGTCTAAATCTGCACCTCTAAAAAATTTAAAGTTATCAGATGCAATATCGTTCGGATTTAAACGACTAAAATTAATATTTAAATTTAAAGAGTCTGATATTTTTTTTAAATATTGTTGTTCTTCAATATCATTTAAACCATCAAAACCTAAATCTTGATTTGTTCTTGCTGCGTCTTGTTCGCTAAACGCATAGATGATAGATGGGTTTCTTGGTACATCTCCCCAAATTGTACTATTAACATTAGAACCGTTAACTTTTAAGCCATCTTCTGGCAAACCGTTTTCGAACATTTTACGATTGTCTTTTAAAATGTCTTCAGAAATGTTTCCTAAATTGATATATAAATCTCCAACTTGATTATTTAAATCAGTAGGGTTTATACCTTGTGGCAAACCTTCTGCAGTTGTAATAGAATAATTTTGATACGGATCCATAATCCAAAACTGAATGAATTCAACATTGGCTTGGTCAAAATTATTTGTATTTAACGGGCGCATAACGCCACCCCAATTTTCATTTGGCTTCTTAAAAGTTCCGTCATCATTAACGTCGCTGTCTAAAGTATTAAAGTTATAAGAACCTCTTTCTTGCGGAAAATAGGCTAAATCTAACGTTCTTACCAAAGAGTTTTGCGTAATGTCTAATTGCACATTTGGGAACAATTCTCTATAGTTAATTTGTCTTGTTTCTGCTCTAGATAATTCGTCGGCATCAATACTTGGTGGTGTTTGCCCTATACCGTAAAATATTTGATCAATACTGTACCACGCTAATTTTCCTCTTTTATAATTGTAAGGCAAATCACTTAAATCACCATTAAAACCATTAAAAAATTTGGGTGTACTTGCTTCGTACCAATCTAAAGGCGATAATAAACTAATAGGTATTTGCGATGCTTCAAAATCATCTATATAAGAAGTTGCAGCGCCAGCAACATCAATTCCGCTTGGAGTACCTGGTAATAAGTAAGCCATATCTGCTCTTACAGAAAAATTAGACGGCACATCTGTATCTACAAAAGGTAATTTATTTGCCAATTTTGTAAAGAAAGGGACCTCTGTAGAGTAATCGATGTTAAAACCCAACATGGTATTATCAATTGGTTCAGCACCAAAATTAACTTTTGGCGTTAATGGTCTTTCATTAATATTTAAAATCGTTGCTCCAACTACAAAATCATCAGAAAATTTATGCTCAACATCAACACCCATAAAGGTTTTTCTTTGCTGATTAAATACCGCATTATTTTCTGTGGATACGTTTATAGGTGTGCCGGATGCTTGCAAACCTGGATCTATAATTTGTACGCGTCCTAATTGATAATCTACTACAAAATCGATACCTTCTACTAATTGTTTTCCGCCCGCAGTAACTTTTACAGAACCCCTTGGTACATTAAAAGCACCAATAGAAATGCCTCCAGCACTTTCTGATTTAAAATATCCTTTCAAGAAATATTTATCTTTGTTTTGAAAGTTGTTTTGAATATTAATTTTTGTATTTAAATATAGTTCTTTAAATAAGTAAGTTTCATCTGCCGAGTTTGTTAATTTCTTTGCTAAATCGTTTCCAAAAGGCTCTGGATTAGGAAAAATAACATATCCGTTTTGTGAGTTTACAGTAATTCCTTCTACATAATCAAAGAAACCATCTGCAGTTCTAAACTGACTTTGGTCTAGTTGGTCTAAACTTAAAACCTGAATTAAAGGCGTATTTGCAACATCTGCAGTTTGTGCATTTTGCAATACATTAGAGGGTATACCTGTAGCATCATCTCTATATTGAATCTCGAAACGAAACCCTTCTTGCGTTAATGGAAATGCACCTAAAGCATAGATGTTTTTCATCATTAAACGCCAAGTAGGAAAAGATTCATCGTTGCCATTAACATCTTTTCTTTTGGTGGTTAATATTTCACTACGTAATAATTTTACGGCTAAATTTTGTGGAGCTTGTATTCCATCATTCGAAAATTCACCTACTTTAAAAGATTTTTTTGTACTTCCGTTTACACTTCCTGCTACCGTATATTCATAGGCAACCGCTAAAACTTCACCGTCATTTAATCTTCTATTTAAAGAAATATATCCTAATTGAGCGTTTAGATTATACTCATTTGTACTTAATCTTCTCGCATTTTCAAGGATAGAAAAATCTGTTCCTTGTTCCATTTGAAATGTACCTGTTAGCGTATTATCAACTGTAGAAACATCTCTAATTCCGGCTAAAACAACTGGGTCATAAATATTGTTAGAATTATTTTGAGGTAAATTTAATACCTGTCCGTTTGCTGTAATACTAACAGGGTTAGTGTTTAATACGGTTCCTTTGTCGTCTACTAAATTTTTATACGTAGAATTTACATTATTAGATTCTCCAAGATCCGCTATGGCAACAATACTTCTAAAATCTTCTGTGCTGGCATTTCTGTTAGTTACCCAAACTTCAATCCTTGTAATGTTTACTTGGCTACTTATCAAAGGATAATTTCTTAAAGAATTTGAATAATTATCAATAAAAAATTGTGATAAGAAAAAGTGTCTATCAGTATCATAATCTGTAGTTCTTAGCTCAAATGGTTGTATTGATGCACCGGCTTGTGCAACAATCGTTTTGCTTTCAGAATTTTGTTGAGAGAAAACTGCGGTTACATTTGTGTTCCCAAATTTTAATTTTGTTTTAACACCAAATAAACTTTGAGCGCCATTTATTAAAGAGTTTTTAATTGGCATCTCTACATTACCAGCTTCTAATCCTTGAAGAATATCGTCTTCTGTAGGCGTATAATCTATTTTTACTTGATTTTGAAAATCGAATGTAGATTGTGTATCATAATTTGCCATAAACTCTAAACGCTCACCAACTTTTGCACGTAAACTTGCATTAATCTGCTGATCAAAATCAAAAGTAAAACTGCTTCTATTTTCTTCTGATATTTGTGGGTTTTCTGTATTCTGATAAATAAAACCAATTTTTAAGTTTAAACTTCCTGTAGGTGTAAATTTTACCGTGTTTCCACCAAAAATAGATTCAAAAAATTTAGAGTTTACATAATAAGAAGGTAATAAATCTTTTTGTGCATCTAAAGAACCTTTCTTTTTACTATTAGTTGCGCTTACTTTATCTTTAAAATACTGCAACATATCTCGTTTTAGACGATATTGTTGGTATTCTTTTTGAGTTAAGAAAATGGGTGTTTTTGTATAATAATCACCAATTTTTTCGATAATTACATATCTGTTTAGTTCTTTGTCAAATATGACTTCCTTTTCTGCTAAATCGTCTAAAAAAAGGCTTCCGCTTTGCGTATGATTAAAATTATACTTTAATTTTAAAGTGTCTTTTTCAACCTCAATAGAATCTTTGCTTTGAGTAGTTTGACTATAAGTAGCTGCGTTTACTGCGAAAGTAAAAAGCACTAGTAAAAGTATTTTTTTAAATGTTTTAACCAAATTACTATAAGTTTTTTAATGCTAATTTTATAATTTTTTCTACAGAAGCATCTGGATTTTCTTTTAAAACAGCAGCAATAATTTTATCAGATTGTTTTCTTTGAAATCCTAAAACCTCTAAAGCAGATAACGCTTCATCCCTGTTCGTATTGCTTGTTCTTACAGAAACTTCATCAATATTAAACGTTTTTAAAATTTTATCTTTTAAATCTACAATAACTCTTTGTGCCGTTTTTACTCCAATTCCTTTAACAGACTGAATTAAAGGCACATTTTCTGATGCAATTGCATTTTGTATTTCTTCGGATGTCATAGACGAAAGCATCGTTCTTGCAATGCTTGGACCAACACCAGAAACCGAAATTAATAATTTAAAAATTTCTCTTTCTGTTTTATTGATAAAACCAAAAAGCGTGTGTGCATCTTCTCTTATTGATAAATGTGTATATAAAACTACATTTTCATCCGCAGGTAAACTAGAAAAAGTATTTAAAGAAATGTGTAATAAATACCCAACACCATTGCAATCTACAACAACCTCTGTTGGATTTTTTTCTACTAATCTTCCTCTAACTTGTGTAATCATAAGTTCTTTTTCTTGGCTAAAGTAATAATTTATTTTAGGTTTGTTGTAATCAGTAACATAAATGACAAAAAATAGGTCTTTAAAAAGGAGGAAAGAGGACATAAAAGAGAGATTAGAAAAGAGAGAAAAGACAATAGAGTAGAGGTTGTTTTTGCACTCTCTACCCTTTAGTCTTGTTTCTTGTCTCTATAAACTATAACTTTTAGTCTTATGTCTAGAGCCTATTCGTCAAAAATTATTTATTCTTTTCTCTTTGTTGTGCATCCACACAAGCTAAAGCTGCCATATTTACCATTTCATCTACACTAGATCCTAATTGTAAAATGTGCACTGCTTTGCTTAATCCTAAAATCATTGGTCCAATAGATTCTGCACCTTGTACTTGTTTTAAAAGCTTGTAGGTAATGTTTGCAGATTCTAAATTAGGAAAAATTAATACATTTACTTTTTTACCATTTAATTTAGAAAAAGGAAATTCTTTTGCTAATAATTCTGCATTAAGCGCAAAATCTGCTTGTAATTCTCCGTCTACCACTAAATTAGGATAATGTTTGTGCATAAAGGCAACCGATTCTCTAATCTTTTTTGAGGTTTCTGTATTAGATGAACCAAAGTTAGAGAAAGACAACATGGCAACATTTGGCTTCATTCCAAACATTTTAACCAAACCAGATGTCATTAAAGTTGTATTAATTAAATCTTTTGCAGTAGGGTTTATGTTAATTGTAGTATCTGCTAAAAATAACGGACCTTGTTTTGTTAACATTAAGTTACACGCTGCAATTTTAGAAACACCTTTTTCTTTGTCTATAAGTTCTAAAATTGGTTTCACTACACTTGGATACGGCCTAGAATACCCTGTAATAAAAGCATCTGCTTCATTTTCATTTACCATCATTGCACCAAAATAAGTACGCTCTCGCATTAATTTTGTTGCTTCAGATAATGTTCTTCCTTTACGTTGTCTGTTTTTCCAATATGCTTCTCCAAAACGTTTTCTACGTTCTTCTTCTTCGTCTGTTTTTGGATCAAAAATTGGCACATCCGCAGTAAAACCAATTTCTTCTTTAAGTTCTAGAATCAACTCTTTTCGGCCTAATAAAATAACTTTTCCAAGTCTTTCTTCGTGTACTCTTTGAGCAGCTTTTAAAACATCTAAATGATCGGCTTCTGCAAAAACAATTCGTTTTAAATTGCTTTTAGCACGGTTATGAATCATTCTAATTTCTTTGCTTCCAGAGCCAGATCTTTCCATTAATTCTTCGCGGTACTTTTCCCAATCTGTAATTGGTTCTAATGCAACACCAGAATCCATTGCTGCCTTTGCAATTGCTGGCGGAATTTCATAAATTAGTCTTGGGTCAAATGGTTTTGGAATGATGTATTCTCTACCAAAAGATAGGCTTACTTCATCATACACAATATTTACTTTTTCTGGTACAGATCTTTTTGCTAAATCAGCTAAAGCATGTACAGCAGCCATTTTCATTTCTTCATTAATTTTAGTAGCTCTAACATCTAAAGCACCTCTAAAAATAAATGGAAAACCTAATACATTATTTACTTGGTTAGGATGATCAGATCTTCCTGTTGCCATAATAATGTCTTTTCTTGTTTTAATAGCTAAATCATAATCTATTTCTGGAGTAGGATTTGCCATTGCAAATACAATAGGATCGTTATTCATAGTTAGCAACATCTCTGGAGTAACTATATTACCTGTAGAAAGACCTATAAAAACATCTGCATTTTGCATAGCATCTTCAAGCGAATGTACATCTTGGTCTGTTGCAAATTCTGCTTTTTGAGAAGTTAAATTATCTCTATCTTTTCTGATAACACCTTTGCTATCGCACATTACGATGTTTTGTAATGTTGCACCTAGTTTTAAATACAAACGAGTACAAGAAATTGCAGCAGCGCCTGCGCCATTTACTACAATTTTAACTTTAGAAATGTCTTTTTCGGTAATTTCAATAGCATTTTTTAACGCAGCACCAGAAATTATTGCAGTTCCGTGTTGGTCGTCATGCATTACAGGAATATTTAATTCCTCTATTAATCTGCGTTCTATCTCAAAAGCTTCAGGAGCTTTGATATCTTCTAAATTAATTCCTCCAAAAGTTGGTGCAATTGCTTTTACAATTTCTACAAATTTATCAACATCGGTAGCGTCAACTTCAATGTCAAAAACATCAATATCTGCAAAGATTTTAAAAAGTAATCCTTTACCTTCCATAACTGGTTTTGATGCTTCTGGGCCAATATCACCCAAACCTAAAACGGCAGTTCCGTTGGTAATTACAGCTACTAAATTTCCTTTAGAAGTATATTTGTAAACGTTTTCTCTATCTTTTGCTATTTCTAAACAAGGTTCTGCAACACCAGGAGAATATGCTAATGCTAAATCGTGTTGCGTTGCATATTTTTTTGTAGGTACAACCTCAATTTTTCCTGGTTTTGGTTTTGCGTGGTATAATAAAGCTTCGTGTCTTTTTCTAGAATCGCTCATATAATATTTGTTTGCTTGTTTGTAACTTACAAATATATGCTTTTAAGCGAAAGAGCAAATTATTATTTCTTACTTTTAAGGAGTTTTGTCAATAAAATAGGGCTTTAAAAATTCAATTCTTTGATAATATTATTTTCAGAATACTTAATATTAAAAGAATAAGTTGTTAAATTGGCTTTCAGCTCAGCAAAAGAATCATTACTTGTCCAAGTAATGTGAAATTCGTTTTCTTCGGATTCTTGAAAGCTAATATTACCAGAAAATGCTTTTAACGTATTTCTTAAACGCATTAATTTAAGCTGATTTTTTACAACCTCTTTTTTAACCCCTTGATTAATATCTTCTATAGATAAAGTTGTTCTATTAATTTCTTTGTGTGCGCCAGTTCCGCCTTCATCCGCAGCTTTGTAATTATTTTTTCCTGCAAAAATATCTAAATACCAAACTTGTGGTATACCTGGCATAAATAACTGAATGGCTCTTGCCAATAATAATTTAGCTTCGTTTTCACCAAGTGCGCTAAAAAAAGTTGCATTTACTTGATAGTAAGAAATTTTATTTCCTGATGGGTCATACAAGTTTTTAACTCTTCCGCCGCGTTCTATAACGGTATTCATTATAGATTCAATTTCATTATCATCTAATAAACCTTTGTTGTAAGTTCCGTTTACTTCTTTTCCTTTTAAGTCTAAAACAGGAATTCCGTCATGGCAACCTAACATATTTACAGTTTTATACCCTTTGTCAATTATTTCTTTTGCCCATTTTAAGATTGCTTTATTAGAGTTTTTTTCTAAGGTGTGAATCATTAAACCTGGTAAAAAGAAATCATAAATTTGATAGCCTTTTTTGGCAACTTCATCATGCAAGTTTAGACCATATTCGGCATGAATTTCTGGCAACAATAACAAGTCATTGCAATCTGCTATTTGCTTTATTTTCTCGAGATAATCCCAAGTGCCGGGTTTGTTAAAAAAGTTAGTTTGGCCAATTTCTTTATGCAAATAGGCAAAGGCATCTAGCCGCAATATAGAACAACCAAAGCCTTTTAATTTGGCAAGTGTTTCTTTGTAAAATTCCCAAACGAGTTCAGATTTTGCATTAACATCCATCTGACCTAAATATGTCTTTTTGGTATTTACAATCTGTAAAATTTTATTCTTTAGAGAATTATTTTTGCCAAAATCAATAGTATTTAGTGCTTCTTTTTTTTCTATGGATGCATTAATTTTTGTACAAATTAGTTCTTTTTCTGATGATGAAATGTTGTTAAATGGTAAATCTTCAATAGTGATTTTTGTGTACTTTATTTCTTGGTAAAAAGTATTCCAATATGGTTTTTCAGTACCATCAGGAAAACCAACATTTAAAATAGGTAAACCAGTTTTTCTCATAAATAGTTTACTCAGATATTCTTGATTAGGAATAATTAATCCATCAGCATTTTTTTTTCCATTACCATCCCAAAAGCTAT
This sequence comes from Polaribacter glomeratus, assembly GCF_002954665.1. GTDB lineage: Bacteria > Bacteroidota > Bacteroidia > Flavobacteriales > Flavobacteriaceae > Polaribacter > Polaribacter glomeratus. The sequence goes on from NZ_MSCM01000002.1 coordinate 1,387,008, forward strand.
TCCAGTTGATAAAAAACTCCTTATATTTAGAATTTTCTCCATGTAAAAGGATGTCTTTAAACTGCGGAGAGTTTACTGATAAGTGATTTAAAACAATATCAAATTTTAATTGAATGTTTAGCTTTTCTAAAGTTTCTAAGTCTTTTTTAGAAACCAATTCTGAATTTATATCATAATCAATTACCGAAAAACCTCTGTCTAAATCACTATTAAAAAAAGTAGGGAGCACATAAAACAAAGAAAAAACATCTTTGAACTCTGGCAACTGAAGCATTTTAATAGTGTCACTTAACGTTTGGCCAATACTATCTGGATACGCGTTTAGCATTACTCCATTTTTAATACTTTTTGTGTTTTTTTGAACCATTATATTTATAAGAGTTTAGAAAGAATATTTATATTATCTGGCAATCTACCAACGTTTTGAAGTTTTAAAGCGGCTAGATTTAGAGCAATTTCTAAGCATCGGTCTATCGATTCTTCTTTTACATAGGCAAATAAAAACCCAGACCAAAAAGCATCTCCGGCGCCTGTTGTGTCTAAAACTTTTTCTACTCTAATTGCTGGTAATTGTTTTACTTTTTCTCCTTTTTGCGATAATTTTACACCGTCTTTGCCTAACGTTAAACAGATAATATCTACACCTTTATTATGGAAAAAATCAAAAATTTCTTGATGTGGTAATTCTTTTCCGAAAAGACGAAGCATATCATCTTCACTAATTTTTATTAATGGATTAAATTTGCAGTAAGATTCTATAACTTGTAGCGCTTCTGTTTTATTCGGCCATATTTTTTCTGAATAGTTGATGTCAATACTTAATTTACAACCTAATTTATATGCTTCTTCTGCTTTTTTAAGAATAGTAGTTTGTGCTGGCTTTTTACTTAATGCAAAACTAGTGGTATGAAAAATTTTTGAAGATTTTAATATTTCTGTAGGTATTTGGTCTTCTGTAATGCAATAATCAGCTTCTCTAAAAGGGATAAAATCTGGTGTATTCTCTGATCTAGAAACAAATATTACGCTTGTAGGCTTTTTATTAATTTTTTTAATGTGCTCTATATTTACACCAACTTCAGAAAATCTATTTACAATATATTCTCCAAAACCATCATTACCTATCGAGGCTATCATTAATGTCTTTAAGCCAAGTCTTGATGAATTCATTGCCACATTAGTTGGAGAACCACCTAAGTATCGGTGGTAATCTCTTGTGTTATCAATAAAAACACCAGATTGCTGACCAATAAAATCTATTAGCGCTTCGCCAACGCATAAAATATCTATTTTTTTTGTAGTAGTATTCAAAATTATTTTTTGTAAAGTGTAAAAAATTAATAAAATTATTGAGGATTAGTGCTCGTAATAGCTATATTTTCATCCTCATTGTCAAGTTTTGGTTCCTGAAGCCTTAAAGCCAATATACCTGCAATTACAAAAAATAAACCTCCTAAGAGTATAGCATTTACTGCGCTATTATTTAAAATATTTTTTACAATTGGGCCAAATGTTACGGTTTGAATTCCCATCGGAATTACAATCATCATATTTAAAATACCCATATAAACGCCTCGTCTTTCTTGAGGAACAATTTTAGAAACCATAGAATATGGAATGCCCATCATTGCAGCCCAACCCACACCAAATAAAATCATAGGTAAAATAACTATTAAAGGGTCTTTTATGTAAGGAATGCAAAGCATCGCAGTTCCTGTTAAAAATAAACTTACAACATAGACTTTTTTTCCGCCCCATTTTAAAGCCAATGGCACTAATGCTAGTGCAAAAATTATGGTTGATAAATTATAGGTAGTGTTCATTTTTGCAGCCTGACTTAATGCTTGGGATTTATTAAAGCCCATACTTTCTTCAAACATTGGCGAAATAAATTGCCAATAAATAAAAAGAGCATACCATTGAAATAAATAAACTGAAGCTAATTTCCACATAAACTTAGGCATGTCTTTAATTGCTTGAACAATTTCTATGAATGGTGTTTTTATTCGTTCGTTAAGTGGTAGCGAATTATGTTTTTCAATATCCTTTATTTCTTCTGCTGATGGTGGAATTTCGGGTGTTTTTATAACAGACCATAGTATGGTGGCAATTGATAATATTGCGCCAATAAAGAAAGAGTAATACAACCATTTAGGAATCGATTTTACTGCTTCGGATGCTGTTTCTGTATCGCCAAACCAATCTTGAAAAAGAAATATAGAAGCATTTGCTAAAACAATTCCTGCACCAACAAATAAACTTTGCATTTGATATCCAAAACTTAGTTGTTTGTTAGGTAATTTATCGCCAACAAAAGCTCGGTAAGGTTCCATTGCCATATTGTTACCAACATCAAGAATCCATAATAAACCAACTGCAAACCAAAGAGTAGGACTAAAAGGAAAAGCAAATAAGCACAAACTACCAATTAATGCACCAATTAAAAAGAATGGTTTTCTTCTTCCCCAGCGCGGAGACCATGTTTTATCTGAAATAGCACCAATAATAGGTTGAATAATTAAACCTGTAACTGGACCTGCTAGATTTAACAGCGGTAAGTCTTCATGATGCGCTCCAAGAAAAGAAAATATTGGGTTTACTGCCGTTTGTTGTAAACCAAAACTAAATTGAATTCCTAAGAATCCTACATTCATATTAAATATTTGCCAAAAGGATAAGCTTGGTTTAGGTATTTTCATCGCTATTTGATTTTAGTTTGTATTACTTTTAGAAATTCTTCAAAATTGCCTTTATTTAAAAAAATGTCTCCTTTGTAATCAATAACTGGTAAACTTAAACTTGCAACAGAAATACTAGCATTTGTTAATTTTGTAATCATTTCTGTTTCTTTAGCTTTATTTAGGTCTATGTCATAATAAATAAAGTGTATGTTTTTTTCTTTTAAATAGGCTTTTGTTTCGATACAGTAGTGACAAGTATCACTGCCGTAAACGATTATTTTTTCTTGTTTTTGTGTTTTTTTAGTTAAGCTTTGAGCATTCATAGCGAAGGATGCTAAAAAAAGAAGTAGGATGGTGGTTAGATGTTTCATAATGTGTGGTTAATCGTAAGCTTTTTTTAATAATTTGGTATTTTCGAATGCTAATAAATGATGCCTAAAATTATAATTTCTTTACTTTTTTCTGATAAAAAAAATAATTAAAACAGAGCCAATGAAGTTTTCATTGACCCTGCTTCTCAATTCAAATTAACATATAATAATACTCAATCTAAAAACTATATTGTAATGTCATTGTAGTAGAACGACCTGTAATTGTTCTTGCTGCAGCTAAACCGCCAGCTAAATTTCCATTTCCTTCTACTTCTGTAACACCTATGGTATCAAAAAGGTTATTAGCATTTACACTTAATGATAAACCTTCTGTTAAACCAACTCTAACTATTGCATTTAAGTATGCATATGCTGGCATTACTAATGTATTGTCATCTTGTGCAAAAGATTTAGATGTACCTAATAATGTAAAACCTAAAAGATGTTGACTACTTGTTCCAAAAGAATACATAGGCGCTAAGTTGTACACAAAAGCAGCTTGTCTTCTTGGGTCATTTCCTTTATTTGCACCACCATCAATTTCTGCTTTTGTATAAGTTACAGAACCATTTAAACCTAATTTTCCAAATGTTAAAGCAGATTCTACCTCTAAACCTAAAGCTTTAAATGGATTTCCTACAGTTCTATTTAATTCATTACTAATGCCTTCAGTAGTATTACTCATAAAAGCGGTAACATTAAGAACTCCGTTTTTTAATCTTTTCTTTAAACCAAGTTCAAATTGAGAAATTTCATCAAATTGTACATCACCTTTACCGTCTGCACCATATGTATTTCTATCTGCAGCTCTACCAGAAGCACCTTTACTAAATCTTCCAAAAACAGCAGCGCCATCATTTAATTTATAGTTTAAACCCGCAGAGTAAGAAACGAAATTATAGTTATCGCTAACAGTTTGTCCTGGATTACCAGCTATTGAAGGTATTGTAGATTCAAAATCGTTAATAACACCATCACCATTGTAATCAAAACCTATTAAATTACCAGCTGCATCTAAATTGCTTAATTGACCAGAATTGATGGTTCCGTTAACGTTTACGTTTTCAAAACGAACACTACCATCAAAATTTAATTTATCAGAAATATCAGCATCAAGACCTACATAAGGCGAGTTTACATTGTGTACTGTATTGTATTTTCTTTGACAACAGTTACCCCAAACTGGCTGACCAAATGAATAAGCTCCTCCTTGAGAGAATTCGTCAAAAACACCCAATCTAGCTTCACCATTACCTGCTACTTCAGAAATAGCAGAACTCCATTGCCATCCAATTTTTGTGTTTTGTGTTGCAGAAAACATACCAACGGTAACACCAACATTATCATTAATTGCTTTTGTTATTTTTACATCACTAAAAAAGTTACTTAAATCTTCGATAGTTACATCAAAATATCTAATGTCTTGCGCAAGACCATTTGCAGGATTAAAAGGTGAGCCATCTTGAAACGTTAAAGCACCAGTTGCTCCAGAAGCATCTCTTACTAAAGTCTCTATTTCTGCTATTGTACCTACGTTAGCTGTAAATGGAGCATTCCATTGTCCAGAATTATTAGAGTATCTAGCCTTACCATTAATTTTCCAATCATCCCCAAGATCAAAAGAAAATTCTGCACCAATTGATGTGCTTACGGGGTTGTTACCGTCTCTCATGTCGTTTTGTGTAGGGTTGCCATCATAAACACTATAAGTGTTTTGTATGTTAGCAGAGTGAGGTGTGTCTGTAGTAATATCAAATCCTGGTAAATTACCAAAAGTAGGATTTTCATTTGTGCCTGTTAAACTTACTGGCATTGGCATATACATTACAGTTCTATCATTTAAAAATTTAAAATAGGTACGAACATAACCGTTTTTAAAATCTTTTGTAATATTTGCTTTTATTTGTCCACCTTTATTACCTTGATAACCTATTTTTCTTGGTCCTTCGCCAACTCTCATAAAACCACCAATATGGTAAGATAAACCATTACTTAACGGAGTACCATATTCAAAATCTAATCTACTAGTTTGAAAATCTAAACCGTAAGTTGCACCTATGGCTCCACTTTCTGTGCTACCTGTTTTACTAATCATGTTAATAATACCAGCTGGGCCGTTAGAAGTCTGCGTAGCTGCAGAACCTCCTCTAATTGCTTCAATTCTACCAATATTAGAGTCAATACGTAAAAAATTATCAGCATTTCCAAAAGAAGTATCTCCAAACAACATTATTGGAAGACCATCTTCTTGTAATTGTAAATATCTAGAACCACCAGAAGAAACTGGTACACCACGAACATTAAAGTTTGCATTACCCTCACCACCAGAAGATTCTGCACGAATACCAGGTATGCTTCTAAAAAGTTCACCCGTACTTCTTGGTGAAGCTTGTTCAATTTGTTTTATACCAATTGTAGAAATAGAAACACTAGATTCTAATTTAGATTTAGGATTTACAACTCCTGTAATTATAATTTCATCTAAAGACTGTGCATTTTCTTTTACAACAAAATTTAAGGTGATGTTTGATGAGTTTATTGTAATTTCTTGTTTAAAAGTATCGTATCCTAAAGAAGATGCAATCAATGTATAGGTTCCGTTTTCTACATTGTTAATTTCATAATTCCCATCAAAATCAGAACTGGCTCCTTTTGCAGTTCCTTTAAGGATGATGTTTACGCCGGGTATAAGAAGCCCAGTTTGATCTGTAACCTTTCCAGAAATGGTAGATTGTGCAACTAGAGCTGTAGATGTAAAAAATACACACAGCAAAGCTAGTTTTTTAATAAGTTGTAGTCTTTTCATTTTAATTGTGAATTTAATAAAATTTGATTGTTATTTTGAGTAAAGCTAAATTAATGGCTAATAATATTTTCATATTCTAAATCGAAAACGTTTTCGATTTAACGAAAACGTTTTCGATTTGTTATTTTTCTTATATTGGCTCAATCTTTTTTATTATTAGAGAGGTTTTTTATCAAAATATTTAAATTATGGCGCTTGTAACATTAAAACAAATTGCAGAAAAACTGGGTATTTCGATTACCACCGTTTCTAAAGCTTTAAAAGAATATCCAGACGTAAGTAAAAAAACAAGAAAATTAGTTAGAGAAACTGCATCAATGTTAAATTACAAGCCAAATTCTTTTGCAGTAAATTTAAGAACTAAAGAATCAAAAATTATAGGTTTAATTATTCCTGTTATTGTACATCACTTTTTTTCTAGTGTAATAAAAGGCATTGTGGCTCAGGCAGAAAAAAAAGGATACTTAGTTATTATACTTCAGTCAAATGAATCGTATGAATTAGAAAAAAAGCAAATAGACTTATTGTTAAGTAAAAGGGTAGATGGTATTTTAATTTCTTTAGCCAATGAAACAGCAGATTTTAAACATTTAAATCAGGTTATAAGTCAAGAAACACCTTTAGTAATGTTCGATAAGATTGCTAAAATTGTAAAATGCTCTAAAGTAATTATTGATGATAGAAAAGCCGCTTATAAAGCAACACAGCACTTAATTGATATTGGTTGTAAGCGAATTGCACATTTTAGAGGACCTTTATTGCCGCAAAATTCAATTGATAGGTTTCTTGGGTATAAGAAAGCGTTAATAGATAATAATTTAGAATACGATCCTTCATTAGTATATATCTGCGAATGTGGCGAAATGAGTTTTGAAGAAGGTAAAAAGAATGCTTCACAACTTTTAAAAGACCATAAAGACATAGACGGTATTTTTATAAATACAGATTTAGTTGCCATTGGTGCAATGACAGAACTTATAAAGCAAGGTGTAAAAATACCAGAAGATATAAGTGTAGTTGGTTTTAGCAATTGGTTTATGGCTTCTATAATATCGCCATCATTAACCACAATAAATCAACCAGGTTTAGAGATGGGAAAAAATTCATTTAAATTATTATACAAAGAAATTAAAGAAAGAAAGAAAAAGAAAACCATTAATTATAAAGAATTAGTTTTAGAGACGGAGCTAGTTATTAGAGATTCAACAAAAAATTAAAAATCTTTCAATAATTTATTATAACAGAAAAAAAACAGTATTTTAGTTTTATTGCATCCTAAAGTTAGAAACATATTATAGGTAGTTTAACAAATTTTAAACCTGTTTATGTAACTTAAACTTTAAGTTTGCTTTTTTAACTAAAATCTGCCATGAAAAAAATTACCGCTCTCTTCTTTCTTTTTATTTGTGCAACGTTTACAGCCCAAGTTCAAGGAAAAATAACAGATATAAATAACAATCCGCTTTCTTTTGTAAGTGTATATTTTGATAAAACAGTAACCGGAACAACGTCTAATGATAATGGCGATTATATTTTAGAATTGAAAAAAAAAGGAAAACATACTATTCTTTTTCAGTTTTTAGGGTATAAAACGTTAAAAAAAGAAGTTGATATTTCTTCTTTTCCTTTTGAATTGAATGTAAAATTAGAGGAAGAAAACGTAGAACTAAGAGAGGTTTTAATTTCAACTAAAGACAATCCTGCGGATGTAATTATTAGAAATGTAATTGCAAATAAAGATAAAAATACTGATAAATTTGCGCAGTATACAGCCAAATTCTACTCACGTGGTTTGTATCGAATTAAAGATGCTCCAGAGAAATTTTTAGGTCAGAGTTTGGGCGATTTTGGCGGAGGATTAGATTCTACAAGAAGCGGAATTATTTATCTTTCTGAAACTATTTCTGAAATTAAATATCAGAAAAAACCAAAAGATTTTAAAGAGAATATTATTGCATCAAAAGTTAGCGGGCGCGATAACGGCATCAGTTTTAATAGGGCAGAAGATGCAAACATCAACTTTTACGAAAATAGTGTGGAGTTTGGGAATGATTTAATTTCGCCAATTTCTACAAATGCTTTTAGTTACTATAATTACAAATTAGAAGGTACTTTTTATGATAAAAATGGCAAGCTCATCAACAAGATAAATATCATTCCTAAACGTAAAAATGACCGCGTTTTTAATGGCTCTTTGTACATAGTAGAAGATGATTGGGCTTTGTATGGCGCAGATGTTACAGTTACTGGTGCTCAAATTAATATTCCGGTGGTAGATGTTTTAAAGCTAAAACAAAACTATAATTATTCAGATGAAAATGATGCGTGGGTTTTAATCAGTCAGAGTATCGACTTTAAAGTAGATTTCTTCGGATTTAAATTTGACGGTCGTTTTTCTTCTGCATTTTCGAACTATAATTTTAAACCCAATTTTACAGAGAAAACCTTTACAAATGAAGTTTTAACTTTTGAAAAAGAAGCAACAGAAAAAGACTCTGTGTATTGGAACAAATTAAGACCGGTTCCTTTAACTACAGAAGAGGTTCAAGATTATGTAATTAAGGATAGTATAAAAGTGGTACGTAAGTCTAAAGTGTATTTAGATTCTATAAATAAAAAGCAAAATAAGTTTAGTTTTCTTTCGCCTATTACGGGTTATACGTTTCGTAATTCGTACGAAAAATGGGCTGTTTCTTATGATGGATTAATTAATGATTTTGGTTTTAATACGGTGCAAGGTTTTAATACATCTGTTGGTGCAAGTTATTTTAAAACGCTAAATGATACAGGTAAATGGTGGAATCTTGGTGCAAAAGTAAATTATGGTTTTACTGATGAACGAGCAAGACCTGTTCTCTTTTTTAACAAAAAATGGGACAATATTACAAAACCTAAATTGGCTATTTCTGGCGGAGTTACAACCGCTCAATTTAATGATAGAACGCCAATTACTAAGTTAGATAATATGATTCGTTCTTTGTTAAGAAGGCAAAATTTTATGAAGATTTACGAAAAAGAATTTGCTAAAATTGCATATTCAGAAGAAATTAAAAACGGCGTTTATCTTTCAACTTCTTTAGAATACGCAAACAGAAAGCCACTTTTTAATACTAGTAATTATTCTTTTGCACGCCAAAGTATTGCCGATCCTTATACTTCTAATAATCCTATAGATCCGCAAGATTTTACAAATGCGGGTTTTACAGAACATAAAATTGCAACTTTAAATGTTGGTGCAACTTTTATCTTTAATCAGAAATACTTGTCGTATCCAGAGACTAAATTTAATCTTGGCAATAATAAGTATCCAACTTTAAACGTCAACTACAGAAAAATCTTTGGAGCTTCTAATTCTGATTTAAATTCTGATTTATTTCTAGCTAACTTATCACAAGATGTAGATGCTGGTAATTATGGTAAATTAGTCTATAATTTAAAAGGAGGGATATTTCTAAAGCAAAAAGACATCGCTTTTATGGATAATTTACAAACAAACGGTAATCAGTTGGTTTTTATTACAGGCAGTCAGTTAAATAACTTTGGTTTGTTAGAATATTATAAATTTTACACGAATGATAAATATGCCGAAGCACATATAGAGCATAATTTTAAAGGTGCTATTTTAGGTAAAATTCCGTTGCTAAATAAACTGAATTTTCACTTAATTGGTGGTGCAAAAACCTTGTTCATGGCAGATAGAAATCCGTATTCAGAATATTCTGTAGGTTTAGACAATGTTGGTTTTGGTAAATGGCGTTTTTTAAGAGTTGATTATGTAAAATCGTTTCATGCAGGAATTAAAAATGACGGATTTTTATTCAGATTAAATTTATTAAACTAAAACTTTATCTTTGTTGCTCATGAACATAAAAACACTTTTTTTCGGAATTACAACAGATTATGTTGGCGCATCAGAATTGCATATTGACGTTGAAGAAAACACATCCATAAAAGATTTTAAATCCGTTTTAAAACAAAAATTTACGCAATTAGAAAACATTAATACCTATGCAATTGCAGTAAATGAAGAATATGCAACAGATGGTTTAATTCTAAAAATAGGTGATGTTGTCGCGGTGATTCCGCCTGTAAGTGGCGGTTAAAAAATCCATGCAATTCTTTCTGAAAGCAAGAAATTAGTGTACAGACTTATGCTCTGAATCTCTATTTTTTCTGTGAGACCCTGTGCAACAAAAAAAACTATTTCTTTAAATATTTATAATCCATATAAAAAGTTCCAAAAGGAAGAATAGAACACAGTAAAACGATTCCTAAATCTTTAATATTCCAATTCATTTCTTTTTTAAGCATGATTGCCAAAATAATGTACAGCATAAATAAAACGCCGTGAGGCATTCCAAACATTTTCACAAAACTTGGGTCGTTTAAAGCATATTTGTAATACAAGCCTAAACTCATTAATAATAAGTAAGAAATTCCTTCTAAAAAACTAACAACTCTAAAGATATTTTTCATGTATTTATTTTTCGTCATTGCGAGTTTACGAAGCAATCTGTTAACTTAGAAGCAGATTAGTTGCTTTTAGAACTTTTCTAAAGACGTTTTATTTTATTTTACAAAAATACAATATTGTTTTCCTATTTTTGTCTTAGTGTTGCACTTGTTTCAGAATCTCATAAAATGCAAAGAACTTCAATTAAAATTACTTCGGATAAATTAGATTTACAAGCATGTTACAATTTTGTAGAAGATGATTCTTGTGGCGGAATTTCTGCATTTATTGGCACTGTTAGAAACGACACGCAAGGAAAAGAGGTGACACAATTAGATTTTTCTACCTACAAACCAATGGCAATTAAAGAAATGCAAAAAATTGCAGAATTAGCGTTATCAAAGTTTGATATAAAAAAAATTGCGATTCATCATGCAGAAGGAATGCTTCAAATTGGCGCTATTCCTGTAATCATCACTGCATCTGCAAAACATAGAAAAGCCGCCTTTTTAGCTTGTGAATTTGCCATTGACACATTAAAAGAAACGGTTCCTATCTGGAAAAAAGAGCATTTTTCTGATGGTGAAATTTGGGTAAATGCGCATCCATAGGGTTTGTGTTCAATTCTCAGTCAACAATTATCGTTTATCATTTTACAGTCTTTAGTTTTCAGTCGCAGTGATCAGTATTAGTAGGCTGGCTTGGTTTGCGTAACCGTGAGAAACTGCTAATGAAAACTGCCAACTAATTTACTTGCTACTGAAAACTGTTTTTCTACTCTGTATCCACAAATAAAATTGCAATCCAAATAAAAGTGCTCCAGCTAATAAATGTGTTGCTTGCGTTCCTATTGGGAATTCTGCGTAATACATTAAAATACCAGTAATGGTTTCTAAAAAGAGTAGGAAAACAATCCAATTTACCAATTTATAACCTAGCTTTTTAATTTGATTGATGTAAAACAATCCGAAGTTTACAAGTACAATTGCAATGGTAAATGATCTATGAAAATAGAATTTAAAACTAGGATTCATTAAGCTGTAATTCTTATTTTCAAAACCAAATTGTTTTACTTGTTCGTCTATAAATTGTCTTACTTGCGTACCCATTGCAATTTGAATCAAAGAGAAAATGACAGAAATAATCAACAGTTTATTGAATAATGAGTTGTAATTGTATTCCTTTTTATTAGCAGAAACAATGAATTTTAACTGTAATAAAAGGCCGATAATTACCAAGCCTATAACCATGTGAACGGTTATTAAGCCAGGTTTTAGATTTGTATCTACCACCATTTTACCCATTACTGCTTCTACTAACATTAAGAAAAAAGCAGCATAGGCTAGTAACGGTATTCTTTTGTCTTCTTTCCAGAATTTGGATGCTGCATAGATTAAAAACAAGAATACAAAACCAGAAAGTACGGTTGCCAGTCTATTTATATATTCTGTCCAAGTATGAAATTTATTAAAAGTGGCATAATCATGTTTTACGTACCTTTTCCAATGATTTATGTTGAATTCAGAGGCTGTTTTAAGGTCTTTTTCAGCAACAAATAAAACTTTGTCTTTAATAATGATAATACCTTTAGTATACGTTGTGTTTGGTTTCCAAGTAATTTGATCTTCCGAAGTTGGCGGAATGTAATATCCAAAACATTTTGGCCAATCAGGACAGCCCATTCCAGAACCCGTCATTCTCACAACAGAACCTGCCAAAAAAATTAAATAAACAGAAATAATAGCAATTTGTACAATTTGTGGAAACCTATTTTTCATCACCTTTAATATTTATACAAAAATACGGCAAAAAAAAATCGTCTAAAAATAATTTAGACGATCTTTTTTCTGTAAAAAATTTTAAGATATTAGATTACTCTAACGTCTACTGCATTTAAACCTTTTCTACCTTCTTTAAGATCAAATTCTACTGCATCGCCTTCTCTAACTTCGTCAATTAAGCCTGATACATGTAAAAAATACTCTGTTTTTGATCCATCTTCGATTACAAATCCAAATCCTTTAGATTCATTGAAGAATTTTACTGTTCCGTTTTTCACTTTGATAAATAATAAATGTTAATAATAATCAAATATACATATTTTAAGTGTTTGTTTTTTTTATTTATAAATAAAATCAACCAATGTTTTTTTGAATAAAGCCTTTAAAAAAAAGCATAAAAAAATTATTAGATAACTATTTTAAGAATGTCAATACAATCAGGGCTTTAAGCGTTTTTTTTATTTTAAAACACTGTAAAACAGTTTTTTGAAAAAAAGTTTAAAATCACTAAAAAATCGAAAAAGAGTCATTTTGTTAAAAACTTCATAGGTTTTGTGGATAAGTATGGCTTTCTTTTTGGAACAAAAAATTCCATCTTTGTAGAAGTCGTTTCAAAGCGATTTATTAAGATTTAATAACACTCAAATTTCAATAATAAATGTCTTTTAAAGAACCAATTTTACAACCAAATGATAATCGCTTCGTAATTTTTCCTATTCAACATGATGATTTATGGGAGTGGTATAAAAAACAACAGGCCTGTTTTTGGACTGCAGAAGAAATTGATCTACATGCTGATATTGTAGATTGGAACACTAAGTTAACGGATGATGAGCGTTATTTTATCAAACATATTTTAGCATTTTTTGCTGCATCAGACGGCATTGTAAACGAAAATTTAGCAGAGAACTTTGTAAATGAAGTACAATATTCTGAAGCAAAATTTTTCTACGGATTTCAAATCATGATGGAAAACGTGCATTCTGAAACTTATTCTTTATTAATAGACACCTATGTTAAGGACGAAGTTGAAAAAGATAGATTGTTTAGAGCTATTGAAGTTTTCCCTGCAATTAAGAAAAAAGCAGATTGGGCTTTAAAATGGATAGAATCTGATTCTTTTGCAGAACGTTTAATTGCTTTTGCAGCTGTTGAGGGTATTTTCTTTTCAGGAGCATTTTGTTCAATTTTCTGGTTAAAGAAAAGAGGATTATTACCTGGATTAACTTTTTCTAACGAATTAATTTCTAGGGATGAAGGAATGCATGCAGATTTTGCTGTGCATTTACATAATAATCATATTGTAAATAGAGTAGCTCCAGAGCGTATTAGAGAAATTTTAATTGATGCTTTAAATATTGAACGTGAGTTTATTACAGAATCTTTGCCTGCAAGTTTAATTGGTATGAATTCTAAGTTGATGACCCAATATTTAGAATTTGTTACAGACAGATTGTTATTAGAATTTGGATGTCAAAAAGAATATGACGCAACAAACCCATTTGATTTTATGGAAATGATTTCTTTAGAAGGAAAAACTAATTTCTTCGAAAAAAGAGTTTCTGAGTATCAAAAAGCGGGTGTAAAATCTGGAGGAACAGGAAGTATAAGTTTCGATTCAGATTTTTAATTTAGTTTACTTCCCTCTCAGAAACTAAATTTTCTATATAAATTCTAATTTTTATTAGAATTGTAAAAATAAACTGCCAAAATGTGGATGTTTTGGCGGCTATCATAATTAAGTTTAAAATAAAACCAACAACCCAATGTACGTATTAAAAAGAGATGGCAAACAAGAACCAGTGATGTTCGATAAGATCACTGCAAGAGTTAAAAAAATGTGTTATGGATTAAACGATATCGTTGAACCCGTAAAAGTTGCAATGCGTGTTATTGAGGGCTTGTATGATGGTGTAACCACATCCGAATTAGATAATTTAGCAGCCGAAACTGCCGCTACAATGACAACTGCACATCCAGATTACGCAAAATTAGCAGCAAGAATAGCCGTTTCTAACTTACATAAAAACACTAAAAAATCATTCTCCGAAACGATGGATGATTTGTATTACTATGTAAATCCACGTACAGAAAAGAAAGCGCCATTATTGGCAGATGATGTATACAAAATAATCAAAGACAATGCAGAGAAATTAGATTCTACTATTATTTACAATAGAGATTTTAACTACGATTATTTTGGTTTTAAAACTTTAGAACGTTCTTATTTACTAAAATTGAACGGTCAAATTGCAGAACGTCCACAACATATGTTAATGCGTGTTTCTATCGGTATTCATAAAAACGATATTGATGAAGCAATTGCAACTTATGAGTTAATGAGTAAAAAATATTTTACACATGCAACGCCAACATTATTTAATGCAGGTACACCAAAACCACAAATGTCTTCTTGTTTTTTATTGCAAATGCAAGATGATAGTATTGAAGGAATTTACGATACGTTAAAACAAACTGCTAAAATATCGCAATCTGCTGGCGGTATTGGTTTGTCTTTACATAACATTAGAGCAACAGGTTCTTACATTGCTGGTACTAATGGAACATCTAACGGAATTGTGCCAATGTTAAAAGTATTTAATGACACGGCGCGTTATGTAGATCAAGGTGGCGGAAAACGTAAAGGTTCTTTTGCAATGTATTTAGAGCCTTGGCATGCAGATATTTTTGCTTTTTTAGATTTAAAGAAAAATCATGGAAAAGAAGAAATGCGTGCAAGAGATCTATTTTATGCAATGTGGATTTCAGATTTATTTATGAAACGTGTAGAAGAAGATGCAAATTGGACGTTAATGTGTCCTCATGAATGTCCTCATTTATATGATACGTATGGCGAAGAATTTGAACGTTTATATACAAGTTACGAAGTTGCTGGTAAAGGTAGAAAAACAATTAGAGCGCGTGAATTATGGGAGAAAATCTTAGAATCTCAAATTGAGACAGGAACACCATATATGTTGTATAAAGATGCTGTAAACCGCAAAACAAATCAGAAAAATTTAGGAACTATTCGTTCTTCTAACTTGTGTACAGAAATTATGGAATTTACAGCAAAAGACGAAGTTGCTGTTTGTAATTTAGCATCTATTGCATTACCAATGTTTGTTTCTGAAAAAGAAAACGGAGCGAAATTTTTCAATCATAAAAGATTATTTGAAATTACTAAAAAAGTAATTCGTAATCTAGATACAGTGATTGATATGAATTACTATCCTGTAAAAGAAGCAGAAAACTCTAATTTTAGACACAGACCTGTAGGTTTAGGAATTCAAGGTTTAGCAGATGCTTTTATTCAATTGCGTTTACCATTTACCTGTGATGAAGCTAAAAAACTGAATCAAGAAATATTTGAAACCATGTATTTTGCAGCTGTAACTTCTTCTATGGAATTAGCTAAAGCAAAAGGACCCTATTCTACATTTAAAGGTTCGCCAATGTCTGAAGGAGAATTTCAGTACAATATGTGGGGAATTAAAGATGAAGAATTAAGTGGAAATTGGGATTGGGCTAAATTGCGTAAGCAAGTAATGAAGCACGGAGTTAGAAACTCATTGTTAATGGCGCCAATGCCAACTGCATCTACTTCGCAAATTTTAGGAAATAACGAAGCTTTTGAGCCGTATACTTCTAATATTTATACACGTAGAGTTTTATCTGGAGAGTTTATTGTTGTAAACAAACATTTACTAGAAGATCTAGTACAATTAGGTTTGTGGGATAATGATATGAAAGAAAACATTATGCGTGCAAATGGTTCTGTACAGCATATAGAATCTATTCCTGCAGATTTAAGAGAATTGTACAAAACAGTTTGGGAGTTGAGTATGAAAGATATTATAGATATGGCCCGTCATAGAGGTTATTTTATAGATCAATCTCAATCTTTAAACTTGTTTATGAAAGATCCAGATTTTGGTAAATTAACATCAATGCATTTCTACGGATGGAAATCTGGCTTAAAAACAGGAATGTACTATTTAAGAACAAAATCGGCAGTAAATGCAACTCAGTTTACCGTTTCTAAAGAAAAAACAGAAGAGGTAATTGAAGAAAAACCAATGAGTCCTGCAGAATTTAAATCAATGGTGGATGCTTCTAAAAACGGAGCGCCAGATGACGATTGTTTGATGTGTGGATCTTAATAGAAAAGTCATTGCGAATAAAGTGAAGCAATCTGTCTATAAAGAGTATTTTGTTTGTTGTTTTCGCAAAGATCTATTTTAAATAAAAGTTCAAAAAAAGAGAAGTAGAAATGCTTCTCTTTTTTTGTATTTTCGAACTCTCGTTATTTTGAACTTGTTTCAAAATCTCATTATAAAAAATATTGAACTTTTAAATTAAGTTCAATACAAGTAAATTTAGCATACTATGAACTGGGAACAACTACTTTCTTTAAAACGTTTTGGCGACACACAAAAAAGACCAAGAATTGCACAAGATGAAACACGTTTAGGCTTCGATGTAGATTTTGATAGAATTATATTTTCATCAGCATTTAGAAGTTTACAAGACAAAACACAGGTGATTCCGTTATCAGAAACCGATTTTGTACACACACGATTAACCCATAGTTTAGAAGTTTCTGTAGTTGGTAGAACTTTGGGCAGAAGAGTTGGTAAGGTTTTGTTAGAACGTCATCCAAACTTAGTAGAGCTAGGCTATACTTTTAATGATTTTGGTGCTATTGTTGCAGCAGCTTCTGTAACACACGATATTGGGAATCCACCTTTTGGGCATTCAGGAGAAAAAGCAATTGGCGAGTATTTTAAATCAGGCAAAGGAGTTAAATACAAAAACGATTTATCAGCAAAAGAATACCAAGATCTAATTGATTTTGAAGGAAATGCAAACGGATTTAAAATTCTTACAGAATCTAGAGAAGGTGTTTCTGGAGGGTTGCGTTTAAGTTATGCAACTTTAGGAGCGTTTTTAAAATATCCGAAAGAGAGCTTACCAAAGAAACCTACAAATCATATTGTTGATAAAAAATACGGATTTTTTCAATCAGAAAAAACTGAATTTTTAGATGTTGCTAAAGAGTTAGGTTTGTTGCAAAAATCAGTTGAAAATAATTCGTTTTACAGACATCCTTTAGCCTATTTAGTAGAAGCAGCAGACGATATTTGTTACACTATTATCGATTTTGAAGACGGAATTAATCTTGGTTTAATTGAAGAGGAATTTGCTTTAGAATACATGATAAAGTTGGTGAAAGATACCATTGATAGCAAAAAATATCACTCTTTACAGTGTAAAAAGGATCGAGTAAGTTATTTGCGCGCTTTGGCAATTGGGGTTTTAATTAACGAAGCTGTCGATATTTTTCTTGCGAATGAAAAAGCAATTCTAAATGGAACTTTTGAGAAGTCTTTATTAGAGAAATGTAAATACGAAGCGCAAATTAATGATATTATAAAAATTAGTGTTTCAAAAATCTATAAAAGTAAAGAAGTTGTAGAAAAAGAAGTTGCTGGGTATAGAATTATTGCTGATTTATTAGATGTCTTTGTAACTGCTCTAAACAATAAGTTTGATGGAAATGATTCTAATTATGACGCCTTAGTTTTAAATTTATTGCCAGAAGAATATCAAATAGAAAGTACAAACTTATACAACAGAATTATGATGATTTGTAGTTATGTTGCTGGTATGTCTGATAGTTATGCAATTAGAATGCACAAGAAATTAATGGGAAATATTGTGTAGTTTACATAAATTACCTTATTTCTTACAAAAAATTAGCTTTAATGTTAGTAGGAGTAAATGCCTAATACAAATATATACCATAATAAATTATCTATAAAATGAAGTATATTCAATTTTTAATTCTAATTTTTATTGTTTCATTTATTTTTAATTGTAAGTCTAAAGATTTGAAAAATCCTAAAGAGGAAACTAAAATAAACGTTGAAGTAACAGATACCACTAAAGAAATTTATAATGAAAATAAAAGTTTACTTTTAATTTTAAATTATAATATAGACGGTAATTTGCCAACAACCTTCTATTATACAGTGGTAGATGTAAAAACAAAAACACAAAAGAAAGAAGGTGTTTTTATTGGGACTAAGATAGAATGGTTGGATATGACAAGCTTAAAGTGTTTCAATTACATTGGAATGATTGAAAAAGAGCCAGACGAGTTTTCAGGTACAAGTGATAATAACTCAAATAATGATTTTATAATTATAAAAATTTAATAATGAAGATATTTTACTCTCCAGTTTTTTATGTAGCGATCTCATTAGTCTTTTTAACTTCTTGCAACAGCAAGCCTGATGGGGAGGTTCTTGTACCAAAAGAAGTTAAACAAAAAAGCAAAAATTCAAATAGTGAGCATAAAAAAGGAATCGAGTACATTGCAGATTACCAAAAAGAAATTAGAAAATCTTTAGATGCAGAAAAATCTACTTATAAAGAAGGGTATTTAGTTGCAGAATATAACAAATCGAAGAAGTCTTCTTTGGCAAAAAAAAGTGCAAATGCATTAACTCCTGTTTTTATAGAAAGAGGCCCTGTAAACGTGCCTGGAAGAACTAGAGGAATAGCAGTAGATCCAACAAATCCTAACAAGTGGTTTGCAGGAACTGTTGGTGGAGGTGTTTGGTTAACACAAGACGCAGGTGTTACATGGCAAAGTGTCACAGATACTCAAATCCCTAATTTGGCAACATCAACAGTAGAAATTAGTCAAACAGACTCAAGCACATTATATGTTGGTACAGGAGAACCGTTTGGGAATTTAGGTGCTATTGGAGGTTCAGGCATTTTTAAAACCACAGATGGCGGTGCAACTTGGCAGCATTTAACCAATACGAGTACTTTTGGAGATGTTGGTAGAATAATTATAAATCCTGCGGACAAAGATAATGTTTTAGTTGCAGCGTCAAGAGGTATTTATAGAACTACTGATGGAGGTGTAACTTGGACAAGAAGTTACAACTCATCAGGAAGAGGAGTTCAGGATTTAGATGCAGATCCTTCAGACTTTAATATTCTTTATGGGTCAGTTTATAACCTAGGAATTGTAAAATCTACAGACGGCGGTGTTAATTGGGTTGTAGTATTTAATAGATCAGATTATAATGGTAATCACAGCAGATTTGAAACAGCAGTTTCACCTGCAGACCCAAATACTGTTTTATTAAGTGTTTATACTGGGTCATCTAATGCAACTGTTGGGGTAAATACAGATTTTTATGTTTCAAGAGACAAAGGAGCAACTTTTACAAACTTAAATACTAATGGCACTGCTGCATCTGCGAATTTATTAACAGGGCAAGGTTGGTATGATAACGTTATTATGGCACATCCATACGATTCTGATATTTTTTACGTAGGAGGAATCGCTGTATTTAAGGTTACTATTTCTGGTAGCAATTTTACTTCTAGATCAATTGCTTCTGGGTATAGCAGAAATCAAATAAATGATGAAGTACATGTAGATCAACATGGCTTATTTACCATACTTGGTAATAATCAGGAATTTAAAATCCTTTTAGCCAATGATGGAGGTGTTTATAGTACTTCAACTAACTTAGATCCAGGTGCTACAGAAGGTGATTGGTCAGGTATAGCCCTAGGTAAAAACAGTACACAGTTTTATGGAGTTGCCAAACAAAACGGACAGGATAATTATTTAGCGGGAGCTCAGGATAACGGTAGTTGGAGATCTACTGGAAATAATTCTTCCAAAGATAAAAATTATGTAAGAGCTTCTGGTGGTGATGGTTTTGAAGTTCTTTGGCATTATAACAAACCAGGTAATTTTATCACTACCTCTCAAACAGGTGTTATATATAGATTTATTAATTTTTCTGGAAGTAATGCAAATACACCAGATTCTGGAGATAATACAAAATCTCCTTTCTATTCAAAGTTAGCTAGTGCAGATAACAACCCAGATGTAGTGTTTACAATTAGTAAAAGTGGTGTTTGGCGATCTACAGATTTTGCAGGAACTTGGAATTTAAGTCCCATTACAGCTAACTTTAGTACGAATTCTAGTAGTGCTTTAAATGTAAAAGTATCTCCTGCAGATCCTAATATTGTTTGGGCCGGATCAAGAATGAGAGAAGACGGTACTTTTGCACTACATGTATCACAAGATAATGGGCAAATCTTTTCTAAAACGAATACTTTTGATGATCCTAGAAGAGCTCATAATTATTCTATTTCTGGTATCGGAGTTTCTTATATAGAAGGTAATAGAGCTTACGCTTTATTTTCTGCACAAGGTGCAGCAAAAATTTTAAAAACAGAAGATTTAGGGGTTACATGGACAGATATTTCTGGTTTTTCTACATCGACCGATACAGGTTTTCCAGATGTAGCTGTGCACAGTATTTTAGAAATGCCGTTTGATAAAAATATAATTTGGGCTGGAACAGACATTGGTATTTTTCAAACAGAAAATGGTGGAACAAACTGGAGTTTAGTATCAGAATTTATACCTGCAGCTGTGTATGACATGAAAATTGTCAACGATCAAGTAGTAATTGCAACGTATGGTAGAGGTATTTGGTCTGCCACACTTAGTGAGTTAGACTCTTATGAGATTGCTCCATTTTTGACTTTACCAACACTTTCTGCAAAACAGAAAGGTATTGAAAGTTTAAAAACAGTGGTAACTTATAATGTTACAGCAGATGATGTAAACAGAGTTAAAATTTTTATTGATGATGTAGAACAAAGTGAAGTTATACAAAATTTTAGTACAGGTGTAGCTTATCAATATGAAACGTTAGATTTACCAGAGGGTTCTCATAAAGTAGGTGTTCAGTTATTTGATGATGCAAATAATAATCAAACTATAATTCAAGAATATGTATTTGAGGTAATAGATTTTGAAAATGCATCTCAAAGTATTGGAGTCTCTGAATTTAAAGCATCAGACGTTTATGTCTATAATAATAGTTTTAAGATTGATAATGTTAATGGCGCTGTTTCTAGCTTAGTTTTAAATAATTCAGAACATCCTTATCAAGATAATAAAGTGTACAGTACAATTCTAAAAAAACCATTGATCATCACGGAAGCTAATAAAAATTTCACCTACGAAGATGTAGCAATTGTAGAACCTTATACAGATAATCTAAGTGATTTAAATAGTTTTTATGATTACGTACTTATAGAGGCATCTACTGATTTACAAACTTGGAAAACTATAGATAAGTACGACGCAAGAAGATTTACAGAATGGTTAGATGAATATAATAAAGGAACAAATGCTTCCGTTAACGACAACTTGTTTAAATCTCAAACCATAATTTTAACAGATAAAGGGTTTTCTATTGGTGAAACAGTTGTAATTAGGTTTAGTTTAGTTTCAGATCCCGGAGCCAATTCTTTTGGATGGGCTATAAAATCTATTGAAGGTGCTGTAGCTTCTATTGATGAGGTATTAAATGATGTTAAAGTGTTTACCCTATATCCAACAATTTCTAGTGGTAATTTTACAGTTTTTGCAAGAAACACATCCGGGAAATCAAAACTTATACTATTTGATTTAAATGGTAGACAAGTGTATACTAAAAATATCAACTTTAATGCAGCAAGTAAACAGACTGTTTCAGTGAATTTGAAAGCAGGAGTTTATATTGTAAATTTAGTTGATGAGAATAACAAACAATCTTCTAAGAAAATTATTATAAAATAATAGTTTTTTAACTTTATAAAAAAAAAGGCGCCTCTATAAGCGTCTTTTTTTGTGTTAAAAACTATCTATCAGATGCGAAAGAGATAGCGCATCTAGTTCAATATTTTTTTGAAGTTGCAGTGTGTTTCCGTGTTCTATAAATTCATCAGGAATTCCTAGAATTTTAATATTGTTTTTGTATAAATATTTAGATGCAAATTCTAAAATCGAAGAGCCAAATCCGCCTTTAATTGTTCCGTCTTCAAGGGTAATGATCGTTGGATATTTTTCAAAAATTTGATGCAATAAATTTTCATCCAAAGGTTTTATAAAACGCATATCAAAATGCGCAATTAAGGAATTTGGGCTGAGCTTGTCTAAGTTTTTTTCTGATAAAATAATTGCTTCAGAAACAGTATCAGCAATTGTTCCAACAGATAAAACAGCAATGTGGTTTCCTTCTTTTAAACAAATTCCTTTTCCTATTTCTATTGCCTCGAAAGGTTTTTGCCAATCAATAATATTTCCTTTTCCTCTTGGATAGCGAATAGCAATCGGATTTTTTAAACCTAATTGAGCGGTATATAAAATATTGCGTAATTCAATTTCATTTCTTGGTGCAAAAATAATTAAATTAGGAATACATCTTAAATAGGCAATATCAAAAACACCGTGATGTGTAGCACCATCCTCACCAACCAAACCAGCTCTATCTAAACAAAAAACAACGGGTAAATTTTGCAAAGCAACATCATGAATTACTTGATCGTAAGCACGTTGTAAAAAGGTTGAATAAATATTACAAAACGGAATTAATCCTTGCGTTGCCATGCCGGCAGCTAAAGTAACTGCATGTTGTTCTGCAATACCAACATCAAAAGTTCTTTTAGGGAACTCTTGCAACATAAATTTTAACGAACTTCCGGTTAGCATTGCGGGTGTAATACCAACAATACGTTCATTTTGTTTTGCTAAATCTACAATTGTTTTTCCAAAAACATCTTGATATTTAGTATATAAACTCTCTTCTTTTTTAATTCTTTCTCCAGAAATTTTATCAAATTTTCCTGGCGCATGATAGGTAACTTGATCCTCTTCGGCTTGCTGTAAACCTTTACCCTTAGTAGTAATTACATGTAAAAATTTTGGACCTTTTACTGACTTTAATCGCTTTAACTCGGATAAAATTTTAGGTAAATTGTGACCATCAACGGGTCCAGAATAATCAAAATTTAAAGCTTTTATAATGTTATTTTGAGCTGCTAATTTTTTATCCGTCTTAACCTTCGTTAAATATTCTTTTAATGCGCCAACAGAAGGATCAATACCGATTGCATTGTCATTTAAAATAATCAATAAGTTAGCATCAGAAACACCTGCATGATTCAACGCTTCAAAAGCCATACCGCTTGCAATAGAAGCGTCTCCAATAACTGCAATATGATGTTTTTCTGTTTCTCCTTTTAAGTTAGATGCAATTGCCATACCTAATGCTGCAGAAATAGAAGTAGAAGAATGCCCAACGCCAAAAGCATCAAATTCGCTTTCTTTAATTGATGGGAAACCAGCAATGCCGCCTAACTGTCTATTGGTATGAAAAACATCTTTTCTGTCCGTTAAAATTTTATGCCCGTAAGCTTGATGACCAACATCCCAAACCAATAAATCATTTGGTGTATTAAACAAATAATGAAGTGCAATTGTGAGTTCTATAACGCCTAAACTTGCGCCTAAATGTCCTTCTTTTGTAGCAATAATGTCAATAATAAATGCACGCAATTCTTTTGCTAATTGCGGTAATTGATCAGGATTTAATTTTCTTAAATCTGATGGGTTTGATATGTTATCTAACAAATTATTCATCTCTTTGCAAAAATACAATATACATTTTTGTGTCTGTAAAACCGACTGTTAAGAAATGCAAATCTATCGTAAAATAATTACTTAAATTTACACAATTAATATATAATGTATGATAACACCTTTTGACGATAGTTATTTTATGAAAAAAGCGTTGCAAGAAGCAGAAGCAGCTTATGATAAAGGAGAAGTGCCTGTGGGTGCAATTATTGTTCATAAAAATCAAATTATTGCGAGAGCGCACAATTTAACAGAAACCTTAACAGATGTAACTGCACACGCAGAAATGCAGGCTTTTACTGCTGCAGCAGATTTTTTAGGAGGTAAGTATTTAAAAGAGTGCGTATTGTATGTTACTTTAGAGCCTTGCCAAATGTGCGCTGGTGCAAGTTATTGGGCGCAAATTGATAAAATTGTTTATGGAGCCTCTGAACTAGAAAGAGGTTTTGTAAATTTAAAAACTACCTTACATCCAAAGACAAAAGTTGTTAGTGGAGTTTTAGAAAAAGAATGTTCGCAACTATTAAAAAGGTTCTTTGTTGAGAAACGGAATCTTAATTAATTGTTAAAAAGCGTTAAACTAGTAATATAAATTACTTTATTATTTGTGGTATAATTTGTTTTCGAGAACTTTAGCTCCTAATTAAAACTAAACAATAACTACAAATGAAAAATAGTCTTTTATTTTTTGTGCTTTTATGCATGATATCGGCAATTTCTGCGCAAGAAACACCAACTCCAAACTACAGGCAAGCTGCTAAATATTCGCCAGAAAACCTAGCCAAAATGGTGCATTCAACAGTTGTAAATCCGCATTGGTTAAAAAAAGGAAACCGTTTTTGGTACGCCTACAAAACATCTAATGGATCTAATCATTATTTGGTCGATCTTGATAAAAAAAGTAAAAACGAACTTTTTGACAATATAAAGATGGCCAAGTGGTTAACAGAAATCACCAAAGATCCTTATGATGCAACTCATTTACCTCGTTTTGATTTTAAATTTAATGAAGCAGAAAATGCAATTCGTTTTAGAGTAAAGTCAACCGAAGAAGTGGAGTTCGTTGATGAAAAAGAAGATGTAGAAAATGATTCTATTTCTACTAAAAGTGAAAAAACGAAGAAACCAAAAATGGAGAAAAAAACTTACTATTTAGAATATATATTAGGTAGTAATGGTTTGAAAATTATCAACACAAAAAAAGAAGAGAAAAAACCATGGGAAAAATGGGCAAACATTGCTCCCGATAGTTCTATCGTCTTATACTCCAAACAATTTAATTTGTATTGGATGGATAAAATAAACTTTAAAAAGTTTATTGAAAACGAAAAAGATAGCACTGTTGTAGAAAATCAATGGACAAAAGATGGGGAAGAAAACTACGGTTACGGTGGCGACTCAAGAGAAGATAATGTTGATAAAGACAAAAATAAAGACAAACGTAAAGGTGTTTGGGGAACTTGGTCTCACGATTCTAAAAAGTTTGTGTTCGAAAAATCGGATGCTAGACACATTAAAGATTTATGGGTAATTAATTCTACAGGTAAAAAAAGACCAACGTTAGAAACTTATAAATATCATATGCCAGGAGAGCAAGAATATTACAAATCAGAATTATTAATTTTTGATATTCCAACAAAAACGCATGCAAAAGTTGCTTTAGATACGGTTCGTCAGCAAAGTTTAACTGTTTTTAGAGCACCAAGAAAACAATCTGACAGAGATGACGATTTTACACCTTCTTTGCTGTTATCAAAAAAAGGAAAAATTTATTTTAGTGTGATTTCTAGAGATAGAAAAAAACTAGATATTAATGTTGCTGATATCAATACAGGTGAGTATAGAACGTTAATTGAAGAGCGCTTTAATACGTATATAGAGTCTGCGCCCTTAATTTTATTTAACAATGAAACAGAAATGTTGCATTGGGCAGAACGCGATGGTTGGGCGCATTTTTATTTATATGATGCGGATGGTAACTTAAAAAACCAAGTTACAGAAGGCGATTATCATGTGGCAGGTTTTGAAGGTTTAGATGAAAAAAGCCGAACTTTATATTTTACTGCAAATGGTGTGCATAAAGACCAAGATCCTTATTATGCGCATACCTATAAAATTAATTTAAAGGGATCTGGATTAAAGACTTTAGATCCAGGAGATTTTACAACAACTTCTTCGATGTCTGATTCGAATCAATATTTTGTAAATAATTTTTCTAGAGTAAATACCACTCCAAAATCGGAAGTGAGAGATACGAACGGAAAATTAATTTTAGATTTAGAAACTGCAGATTTATCGCAATTATTTGCATCAGGATATCAATTTCCAGAACCTTTTAAAGTAAAAGCAGATGACGGAATTACTGATATTTACGGAGTGATGTACAAGCCTTTTGATATGGATTCTACAAAAGTATATCCGTTGTTAGAATATGTGTATCCAGGACCACAAACCGAAGCTGTAAACAAATCTTTTTCTTATAGAATGGATCGTTTAGATAGAATGGCGCAAGTTGGTTTTGTGGTAATTACTTTAGGAAATAGAGGTGGTCATCCAGACAGATCTAAATGGTATCATAATTACGGTTACGGAAACTTACGTGATTATGGTTTGGCTGATAAAAAATATGTAGCACAACAATTAGCTAACAAACACGCGTTTATCGATATTGAAAAAGTAGGAATTTACGGTCATTCTGGCGGTGGATTTATGTCTACAGCAGCAATGTTAGTGTATCCAGATTTCTTTAAAGCGGCAGTTTCATCCGCAGGAAATCATGATAATAGAGTATACAATTCTTGGTGGAGTGAAACGCATCACGGAGTAAAAGAAGAAATTGACGAAAAAGGGAAGATCTCTCATAAATATGACATTGATTACAATCAGTCTCTGGCAAAAAACTTAAAAGGGCATTTAATGTTAATTCATGGAGATATGGATAACAACGTGCATCCTGCAGGAACAATTAGAATGGCAGAACAATTAATTAAAGCGCATAAACGTTTTAAATTTATGATTATGCCAGGGCAAAGACATGGTTTTGGTGATATGACAGAATATTCTTTTTGGTTAAGAGCAGATCATTTTAGTAAATATTTATTAGGTAAAGAGGCTACAGATGTTGATATATTATATATGAATATGGACGAGCCGATGAATAAATAAAACAAATTTATCATTTTTGTAAAGACAGGAATCTAATTTAAAAACTCCGAATTTTGTTCGGAGTTTTTTTTATGTTCTATATTCTTGATGTCACATCGAGTGATTTTGTTTTTTCGCAAAATTGTATCGAGATGCTTTTAATCTTCTTGATATTCTAAAATATCTGCAGGCTGACAATCTAAAGCTTTGCAAATTGCTTCTAAAGTAGAAAACCGAATTGCTTTTGCTTTACCTGATTTTAAAACGGATAAATTTGCGGAGGTAATACCTATTATTTCTGCCAATTCTTTACTCCGCATTTTACGAGTGGCAAGCATTATATCTAAATTTACGATGATTGCCATTGTTATATTGTTAAGTCATTTTCTTGTTTTGCTGATGTAGCTATTTTGAATATTTCACTTAAAATTAAAAAGAATAGGCCTAGACAGATAATTACTAAATGTTGATTTAAGCTAAATTCTAAGGTTACTTTTTGTTCAAAATAAATTGTAGAAATTATGGATATAATTAGCGAAATAAAACCAGAGATAATCAATAGATTTCCTATTTTTTTAAATAGTTTACTAACTGTTTCTTCAAATATTTTTACTCTTATAAAAGAGTTTAATACTTTTCTAAAGAAGTATAAGGCAGCAATAATCAATAAATAATTTAGTGAAGAGATTGCAAATAATACTTTTGATAGCATGTCGTTTTCATTAAAATTAACTGAATTCATTTCAATATTAAATTCGCCAAGATCGATAAAGAATATTGCAATAGAAAAGCTAAGAAGGATAAGTATTATTGGTGTAGAAAAGATCCAAAGTAGGTCTACAGTTGCTTTTAAAATAGATAATTTTCTCATAATTTATATTGTTAAATCATTTTCTGATTGAATTTCAATGCCTCTTTTTACCATTTGGGCAAAAATGAAAATTACTCCTGCTAAAAAGATAAAATCACTCGAGAACAAATCCATGGAGTAGTCATATTTTTTTGCTAAAAATTTTACATGAGCGTTGTGTAGAATCGCAAGAACCCATAAGTTAAAAATGCTATAACTTATATTTTGCATTAGTTTTTGAACTACTAAATTAAAGGGTTTCTCTAAGTTTAATGAACTTAATAATTCAGTAACTAGAAAGGCAATATAAGCTTCAGTTGCAAAAAGTGCCACTTTATAACTTACGATAAAAGTGTATTGTCTAAAACTGTGGTTGTAATATTCTGATAAATCTAAACCTGTATACAAATTTCGTGCAGCTTCGGGGCTACCGGTACTTATAAAGTAAGAGATTAAAATTGCACCTGTTTTTATACATAAGCCAATAAAAACAATCCAGGAAAGGATGTGCATTACTTTTAATATTTTTGCTGTTTTCATTTTAAATAATTTTTAATAGTTGCTGATGCAAATATATAAAAATTATCGATAAACAATAATAAAATATTAAAAAAAGGTAATTTTAAACTTTTTTGATGACGTTTGTTACAATTCCCCAAATAACAAAATCATTTTCTTCGGTGATGTTTATAATAGGATAATTAGGGTTTTCTGGTTGCAACCAAACTTCATTTTTTTCGACACGCAAACGTTTTACTGTAAACTCGCCGTCTAAAAAGCAAACGGCAATTTTGTTGTTTGCAGGTTCTAAGCTTCGGTCAATTACTAACAAATCATTATCATCTAAACCAGCATCAATCATAGATTGCCCTTTTACTTTTGCAAAAAAAGTAGCGTCTTTATTTCTGATTAATTCATCATCCAAAGAAATTCTAGTTTCTCTAAAATCGTCTGCAGGCGAAGGAAACCCAGCAGAAATGCCAACGTCAACTAAGATTGCTCCATTTCCTGTGGAAGCTTTTGGCGTAAAAAAAGTTAGTATTTTTGATGTTTTCATTTAACTGCAAATTATAACATTTTTGTATATGTTCAATATTTTTTTATAACTTAAAATACTGTTTTACAATCATTACAGCGATGTCTAGTTTTTTCGAAAAAAGGGAATAACATATAAAAGATATTTTTTCTTTGAAGTGGCGCAATTAAAATTTTATTAGAGTTGCAATTTGTGCAAAAAATATCATTTCCGCTTTTGTCTTTCTGATACGTTCTAATTTCATTATAGATTTCTGCAGCTTTGTCAAAGTCATTTTGATGAACCAACAATTTTACGCCACCAATTGCATTGCTAATTAAAGGATCTGAATCTATCGTTTTTTCATCCATCAGCATTGTTTTAAAACCCTCTGCATATAATCTTGATTTTGTTACATGAGCTTCTGTAGAATAGTCAAAAACAGCTAGAATTTTATAATTAGAATTCATAAAAAGTGGCCTTATTTAGTTGCGTTTACCGTTATTATTTGATGAATATTGGTTGTAAATTTAGGCGATAACCTGTCTTGACGCATTTTCCATGTGCGTTTTAAATCTTGATTGCCAAGTTTAATTTTATCCGATTTAAATTTACTATTTAATTTATCAATAGCAGCCATTAAAGGTTTGTGTTTTGGGTTTTCGCTCGAAAATAAATTGAGTTGAAAATTATCATTTGGCACTAAACCAGTAACAATAACACCTGCTCTTTTATATTTAATGCCGCTTTTAAAAATCGTTTTTACAGCTTCTATCGCAGCATTAGAAATGGTTAAAGTAGAATCTGTTGGATATGAAAAAACTACTGTTTTACTTGCGCTATATTGTTCTAAATCTTTTTGATATCGGTCACTAGAAAGTTGCACAATTAGCATGTGGCAGCTCGATTTCTGTACACGTAATTTTTGAGCACAACTTGCAGTAAACGTAGAAATACGTTCTTTAATATTATCAATATCTGTGTATGTGTATTCAAAACTTCTTGTAGTTGCAATCATCTTTTTTGATGAAACTTCGCCTAACGGAATTTTAGAAATACCTTGTAAGTCTTTGTGCAAACGCCATTCTACAATAGAGAAATTTTTTAAAACCCAATCGCTAGAAAGTTGCGTAAAATCGTATGCAGTTTCACATCCTTTTTCTTGTAAGCGTTTTTTTAGGCGACTTCCAATTCCCCAAACATTTCCAATTTTAGTCCATTTTAAAGCTTTAATTCTTTTTTCATCAGAATCAATAATGCAAATTCCTTTAGACTGTTTTAGGTTAGAACGGGCAATTTTATTGGCAACTTTAGTCAATGCTTTTGTTGGTGCAATACCTACACAAGTTGGTATGCCTGTCCATTTTAAAACACGGCTTCTCATACTAGTTGGATATTCGGTAAGATTATAATTTTCAAAACCTTTTAATTCTAAAAAAGATTCATCTATAGAATATACTTCAATATCTGGAGAAAAGTCTGATAAAATACTCATTACTCTTGCACTCATATCTCCATACAAAGGATAATTTGAAGATAAAACAATAATATTATTTGCTTTACAAAATTGTTCCCATTTAAAAATTGGCGCACCAAAAGGTAGTTGTAATTTTTTAGCTTCATCGCTCATAGAGATAACACAGCCATCGTTATTACTTAAAATAGCAACTGGTTTTCCTTGTAAATTAGGGTTAAAAACCCGCTCACAAGACGCATAAAAATTATTACAATCTATTAATGCAAACATGGTATAAAAATACAAGAAATAAGGAATGAAAGTTTGATGAAAATAAATAGTAATGAACAATTAGTAATAGAAAATAACTATTTAAAAAGTAATTTTATGGCTAAAAAAGTATAACTAATTATTAATAGATGTAACCGAAATTTTGGAGTAAGCGCTCTTTAATTTTTTAATCACTGGTTCCATTTCTTCTTTATTTAAATGCCCGAAGCCAAAACGAATAGCACACGTGTTTTTATTTTGATACAAAATTGTTTTTGGGAGAAATAAATTATTTTTTTCGGCCTCTTCTGCCAGTTTTATTAAGGATATATTCGGTTTAAACTCTAACCAAATAGCCAATCCGCCAGCGGGAATATTCCATGTTGCTATTTCTGAAAAATAGTAGGTTAGAAGTTTACATAAACAATTGCGTCTTTCTTTATAGATGATGAGGTTTTTTTTCATCAGACGATGAATTTCGCCTTCATTAATTAATTCAGATAGCATTTGTTCTTGAATTAAATCGCCTTGTTTGTCAAGCAATTGTAAATAGTTTGTTGCTTCCGATATTAGATTTTCTGGTGCTACTACAAATCCTGTTTGAAAACTAGGGAATAACGATTGCCCAAACTTCCCTAAATAAATAACCATTCCGTTTGCATCGGCACTTGCCATTGGCAACATTGCAGAACCATCAAACTGAAAATCGTAATCATAATCATCTTCAATAATTGCAAATCCGTAGGCTGTAGAAAGTTGTAACAATTCTAACCTACGTTTTACGCTTAGTTTTACTGCTGTTGGGTATTGTCTATGCGCACATATGTAGATGCACCGAATGCTGCCTTTTACAAAATATTTTTTAATGTAATCAATATCTAAACCATCGGCATCTATAGGTATTGTTTTAATAGTAGCGCCTGCTTGTTGAAAAATCATATTAGATGCATAATTACTTAAATGACCTACTAATACTAAATCGTTTTGTTTTATTAATAGCTGAGATACAATGTATAAACTCATTTCTGTACTTCGTGTACTTATGAGATTATTTGGTCTTATATGAAAACCTCTCGTTGCATTTAAATAGTTACATAGCTGATTTTGAAATAAAGAATAAGAAGATTCACTAGGTCTGTTCCATTTTTTTAATACCGTTTTTCTTTTCATAGCGGCACTGTACCACCTTGTAAATTCATGAACTGGGTGTAAGCGTAAATCTGGTTTACCATCATTAATAGTGTATTTAGCCTCAGTTAATTGAACCGTAGAAGCTAAATGAAATGATTCTTGAAAAGGAAACCCTGTTGTTTTTGGATAGGTATATGCTTGATTTGTTTTTTGCGATGTTGCTTTTATTTTTGCTGTTTTTAGTTCGGGCACTAAAACAAAAGTGCCTTTATTTGGTATAATTTCTACCCAACCTTGAGAAGCTAATTCGTCATAAATAGCAACAGCTGTATTTCTATGGATTTTTAGTAATTGAGCTAACACCCGGGTTCCTGGTAGTAAAGTGCCTTTGGTTAAATACCTGCGTTGTATAGCGTTTATGAGTTGTTGTGAAACTTGAATATATACAGGTTGAGACATCGATTTATTAAAATCAATGAGTTGTTTAAAAAGCGCATTAACCGGACTATCTGTCATTTTAAAACTGGACTAGTTTAATCGTCCGGAAAGTTAGCACTTTTGCATCGTTTTAAATCAACATTTATGAAAATTAAAATTACGTTACTAATTGTTCTATTATTTTATGTTGTGCAAGCAAAAGCACAAGTTGAATCTGTAAAAAGAGACACGTTAAAAGAAGTAATAATTTCTTCTTCAAGAATAGATTTGCCTTTTAAAGAAAACTCACGCACTATAATTGTTATTTCGTCCGAAGTAATAAAAAATAGTGCAGCAACAAATGTAGCAGATTTGTTACAACAAGTTGCTGGTGTCGATATTAGAAGAAGAGGAACTGCGGGTAGCCAGGCAGATTTATATATTAGAGGTGGCGGTTTTGACCAAACTTTATTATTGATTGATGGTATAAAAATGGATGATTCGCAAACGGGGCATCATACTTTAAATGCAGCTTTACCAATTGAGGTTATTGAAAGAATAGAGATTATTAAAGGGCCGGCAGCAAGAGTTTTTGGGCAAAATGCATTTACAGGAGCTATAAATATTGTTACTAAAAATAAGTTAGACAAATCAACCTCAGTAAATGTGGAAACAGGTTCTTTTGGCCAGTTAAATTACTCTTTAACAGTTGGTAAAGAAACTGAAAACACCTCAATTATTGCGCATGTTGGTGCACTAACTTCGGATGGATATAGAGAAAATTCTGATTATAATAATTACAACTATTTTGTAAAAGGAATTTTTAATAAGAAAAAGCAGCCAATAGAATTGATTGCAACTTTTTTTGATAAAAAATTTGGAGCAGAAAATTTTTATACAACAAATCCTACTTTTAATGAGTATGAAGAAACTCAGAATAGTGTTCTAGGAATTTCCACAGTTTTTAAATCAGAAAAATTTAAGATTACACCAAGAATTTATTGGAGACGTGGTCAAGATATTTTTTTATTAAGAAGAGATAATCCTAGTTTTTATAGAAATTTACACATTACCAATAAAGTGGGTGTAGAAACAAATGCATCGTATACTTCTAATTTAGGTATTACAGGTTTTGGTGTAGATATTTCTAGAGTTTCTATTAGCAGTAATAATTTGGGTGATAGAAATAGAATTATGGCTAATTTGTTTTTAGAACACCGTTTTAAACTAGCAAATGATAAATTAGATATTACACCGGGAGTTGCTGTAACGTACTTTTCTGATTTTAAATTTCACGCATTTCCAGGAATAGATGTAGGTTATAATTTATCTGATCATTTAAAGGCTTATGGAAATATTGGTTTTACTTACAGAATACCAACCTACACAGATTTATTTTATAAAGATCCGGTAACGGTAGGAAATGAGAATTTAGAACCAGAAGAAGCATTTGCGCAAGAAATTGGTTTAAAATATACAAAATCTAACTTTTCTACTACAGTGGCTATTTTTAATAGAGATGCAAATAATTTAATAGATTATATAAGGCCAAATACAAATAATAGTGTTTTTACGGCAACAAATATTACAGAAGTAAATACACAAGGTTTTGAACTTGATGCAGCTTATAATTTTAAGATAAAAGATTTTAATCAAACATTGGCGGTTGGTTATACCTACTTAAATGACAATATTTTAGATCAAAATAAAGATTTATCAAGGTATTCTTTAAATACATTAAAGAATCATTTTACAACACGTTTTACAAGTAAGTTGTTTAAAAATGTAACACAAAATATTATCTACAAATATGCAGAACGTTCTATTGGAACTAGTTATAATGTTTGGGATGCATCTGTAATTGTAGCTATTAATAAATTTAGCTTTACAGTTACTGCTAACAATATTTTTAATGCGGATTATATAGAATCTGGTTTTGTACCGATGCCACCAAGTAGTGTTTTATTTGGATTGCGTTATAGCTTTTAATAAAAACCCCCAACATGACGCGTCTTGAAGAATTTACATCGATTATTCAGGATGCGTCATTTATTTAGAATTGATTCTTATTTTGATTAATAAATATTATTATTTGTGCTCTATTAAAGGTTTTAAGTATATTGTAGGCCTCTTTTAAAACATTAAAATTAATGAAAGCTTGCCCAAAATGTAAATCAGTTTCAAAACAAAAATTAAAAAGAAGACCAATTATAAAACTATTTAAAGGCTCTAAAGGGTTTTCTTGCAAGGATTGCAATACAGCGTATACTTGGTTTCCTATTCTTAATCGTTCTTTAAGAATTTAACAAAGATCTTCATAATTTTATATTGTGAAGATCTTTAGTTCTAGTCTATATGTAGTGAGGTTGAGGTTTTAAAATATGTATTTTAAACCATCAATGATTAGACATCTAATCTTTAATGGTAGTTATAGCAAGTTGTTTTTAAGTACATTGCACGCGAAGAGTAATCACCTTAAAAACAACTAACTAATGAAAGCTTGTCCTAAATGTAAATCTGTGTCTAAGCACAGAATGAGGAGAAAAGCCTTTTTAAAATTAATACCAGGTTCTAGATCTTATGCATGCGATAAATGTAACGCAACCTATACCTGGTTTCCTTATATTAATAGATCTATAAAGGATTAAAAAAGAAATCCTTACTATGTAAAATTGTAAGGATTTTTTTAATAAGTAAGGTCTAATACTGCAAACTACACTATCTGATCTTTTTTATAAATAAATTGGGTTAAGTTAATATAGCGTAGAATGAAGGTAATTAAACACTTATATAATAGTCTCATATAGATTATCTTTCGCTTACCTAACTAGTATATCTATATATGAAAGCGTGCCCAAGATGTAAATCTGTGTCACGACACAGATTAAAAAGAAAGACATTTACTAAATTAGTTCCGGGAGCTAAAGCTTATGGTTGCGATAAGTGTAACACAGTATATACTTGGTTCCCTCTAATAAATCGATCTTTAAGAGTTTAAAAAAGTCCTTACAATTATATATTGTAAGGGCTTTTTAATTATCGTTTTCTCTTAGTCTAATAGTTTTAATAATAAATCTAAGTTGCATCGCATTGCAGAAATACTTAAAAGCATTAAGTTATTTAGAAAACTAGAATTTTCATTAAATAATGAATGGTCTAGTACTAAATTGCTTTTTATTTTTTTAACGAATTCATTTTTAGTACTTTGGCGCTTCCAAACAAAAACTATTAACTATGAAGGCATGCCCTAAATGTAAATCTGAGTCGCGACATAGATTGAAAAGAAAGCCATTTACTAAATTAATTCCTGGCTCAAAAGCTTACAGTTGCGACAAATGCAATACTGTATACACTTGGTTTCCTTTAATCAATAGGTCTTTAAGAGTTTAAAAAAAAATCCTCACAATTTAAAATTGTGAGGATTTTTTTAATTATTGTTTACTTTTAACAAGTATTTAGGGTTATTTAAATAACCTAAAAATATCATTTCCGTTTGCAAAAAGTAACAGTGCTATTAATAGAATAAAACCTATAACTTGTGCATATTCTAAAAATTTATCACCAGGTTTTTTACCTGTAATCATTTCCCAAAGCGTAAAAACTACGTGACCACCATCTAGAGCAGGTATCGGTAATAAATTCATAAAACCTAACATGATTGACAAGAATGCAGTAATGTTCCAAAAAGATTCTGCGCTCCATTCATCAGGAAAAATACTTCCAATAGAAATAAAACCACCTAAACCTTTGTAAGCGCCGGTACTTGGGTTAAAAATCTTTTTTAACTGTTTTACATAATCAGTTAACGTTTTCCAAGATTTACTCCATCCCGCAGGTATTGCTTCAGAAAAAGTATACTCAACATCCTCTAAATTATAATAGCCTAATCTCTCTAAATCTTTAAATGCGATGCCCGAAAATGCCACACCTATTTTGCCTTCATTAGTGATTTTTAAGCTAATTTCTTTGGTTTCTTTTCCTCTTAAAACAGTAGCAGTAACTTTTTGATTTTTATAGTTTGACAAAATAGCCTCGGCTTCATCATAATATTTTAAAGGAGTACCGTTTATACTTGTAATAATATCTTTGGTTTTTAATTCTGAATTTAGATTAGGCGAGTCTTCAGAAATTTGACCAATAGCAAAAGGATAACGTGGGTATAAAAATGGCCCAGCATCTTTACCTCTTTCCATTAATTGAGAGATAAAATCAGTAGGAATCTTTTTATCAATTACTTCACCATTTCTTTCAATTTGAAAATTATTTCCGTTAATAAACTCTAAAGTTAAAGCGGCGAAATTTCTTATTTTTTCTCCATCGACAGTTAAAATTTTATCGCCTGTTTGTAAGCCTATATTCATAGCTAAAGAATCTTGCACCCAAACGCCATCTGTTACATTTTCGTTTGGTAAGTATTCTTCACCATAAGACCACATAAGCATAATGTAAATAAAAATACCAAGTATGAAATTTACAAAAACACCACCTAACATAATAATTAAACGTTGCCAAGCTGGTTTTGATCTAAATTCCCAAGGTTGTGGTGGTAATTTCATCTGTTCGGTATCCATGCTTTCATCGATCATTCCAGAAATTTTTACATAACCTCCTAAAGGAATCCAACCAATACCATAAACGGTATCACCAATTTTTTTCTTGAAAATTGAAAACTTATAATCAAAGAATAAGTAGAATTTTTCTACCCTCGTTTTAAATAATTTTGCAGGGATAAAATGCCCTAATTCATGCAAAACAATTAATAAAGATAAACTTAAAATAAATTGTGATGCTTTTATTAATATTTCCATTCAGTCTTAAAATCAAAAATTAAACAGCTGCAAATGTACGTCTTTAAAGAGAGTTTAAAAAGTACAAATAGTAGATGATTTTTATTTTAACAAAGATTTTGCATCAAATATACTTTGCTTGCCTTTTTTAAAGGATTTTTAAGCCGTAAATTTGCAGAAATAAACTAGTTTTATGGACTTCAATTTTTTTAAAAAAAGTAAACTAACAATCATTTTTTTACTTGTTTTTTCGGCAATTTCAATTCCTGTTTTTTATCATTTAGTTAAGGTTGATAAAAAACTAAAAATATACAATCCTGCAGATGTAAACCCTAGTTTGGTAGATGTTTCTATAAAGCATGTTACAAAAGATCATCGAATTGCAGATTTTGAGTTGATAAACCAGAACGGAGAAACCATCACTCAAAAAAACTACAAAAATAAAATTTATGTAGCAGATTTCTTTTTTACACGTTGCACAAATATTTGTATTGCAATGGCTTATAATATGAGCGAACTACAAGATTTTTATAAAAATGATAATGATATTATGTTTTTATCACATTCGGTAACGCCTGTTATAGATAGTGTTTCTGTTTTAAAGGAATACGCATTAAATAAAGGAGTTATTGATGCAAAATGGAATGTAACAACTGGTTCTAAAAAGCATATTTATGAACTGGCTAGAAAAAGTTACTTTGCTGTTATTGAAGACGGTGACGGCGGTGAAGATGATTTTATTCATACAGAGCAATTTGTATTGGTTGATAAAGAACGACGTATCCGCGGATATTACGATGGTACAGAAAAAAATGATATGGAAAAACTTAAGAAAGATGTGGCTCTTTTAAAAGAAGAATATAGTAATAAATAACTTGTTTAGAATCATTCTAAATTCCTATCTTTGTAAATATAAATAGAAATTTTGAGCACAATTGCAGATTTACATATCGGAGAAATAGGTTATATTTCTGAAGAATCATTAGATTCTATTCCTCTAAAATTACTAGAAATGGGCTGTTTGCCTGGTGCAGAGGTGCAGCTAATACAGCTTGCACCATTAAAAGATCCATTATATATCTGTGTAAACGGAAGTCATTTGG
The DNA here is from genome assembly GCF_002954665.1 of Polaribacter glomeratus. Lineage (GTDB taxonomy): Bacteria > Bacteroidota > Bacteroidia > Flavobacteriales > Flavobacteriaceae > Polaribacter > Polaribacter glomeratus. The sequence goes on from NZ_MSCM01000002.1 coordinate 1,424,791, forward strand.
CCATTAGAAAAGAAACTGCCGAAATAATTAAAATCCTTAAAAGCGAGTAAATAAAAATGTCTAAAAACGATATAAAAGTTGCTTTAATCGGGAACCCAAATACAGGTAAAACTTCACTTTTTAATCAACTTACAGGTTTAACTCAAAAAGTTGGGAATTATCCCGGAGTTACGGTAGATAAAAAAGAAGGAATTAGTAAGTTGTCTGCAACTCAAAATGCAATTATTACAGATTTACCAGGCACATATAGCATAAATCCTACTTCTTTAGATGAAAGCATTGTTTTAAAAACATTGCTTAAAAAAGACATCAAAGAATCTCCAGATGTAATTTTGGTGGTTGCCGATGTAGAAAATTTAAAGAGAAATTTATTACTATTTTCTCAAATTAAAGATTTAGAAATTCCTACTGTTTTGGCAATTAATATGGTTGATCAAATGCATAGAAAAGGGATTTCTATTGATTTATCGCTTCTTAAAAAAGAGCTAAATACCGAGGTGATTTTAATAAGTGCTAGAAAAAACGAAGGAATTAAAGAAATAAAAGAAGCAATTATTCGTTGTCATGTAGCGGCAAAAGCTTCGCCCTTGTGTGGTATAAATCATAAAATTGACCCAGATTATTTTCATAAACTAAAAGAAATTAGTTCTAATTATACCTTGTATGAATTGTGGTTAATGGTTACTCAAAACAATTTTCCAGAAACGATTACGAAAGTCGAAAAAGAGAAGCTTCTAGCTTTTAAGCAAGATACTTTTAAGTTAAAGAAATACCAACACAAAGAAACTATTTTTAGATACCAAGAAATAAATAAAATATTAAAGAAAACTTATATTGTTGATAAAACAAAAGCCACAGATTTACGTGGTAAATTAGATAAAATTTTTACACACAGAATATTTGGTTATGTGTTGTTTAGTTTAATTTTACTTGTAATTTTTCAATCTATTTTCGATTTGGCTTCTGTGCCCATGGATTTTATTGATGCTACTTTTGCACAAATATCAGACTTTGCAAAAAGCAGTTTACCAGAAGGAGTGTTAACAGATTTATTAACTGAAGGAATAATTCCAGGAATCGGAGGCGTTATTATTTTTATCCCACAAATTGCCATTCTATTTTTATTCATTGCCATTTTAGAGGAAACGGGTTATATGAGTAGAGTTGTTTTTTTGATGGATAAAATTATGAGACGCTTTGGGATGAACGGTATAAGCGTAATTCCGTTAATTTCTGGAACTGCATGCGCAATTCCTGCAATTATGGCTACAAGAACTATTTCTAGTTGGAAAGAGCGCTTAATAACCATTTTAGTTGTACCATTCACAACTTGTTCTGCAAGATTACCTATTTATGCAATTTTAATTGCTTTGATAATTCCGGATAAAAAAGTTTTAGGATTTTTAAATCTTCAAGGATTGGTGTTACTATCTTTATATGCATTGGGGTTTGCATCTGCAATTATAGCGGCTTACATTTTACACAAAACATTAAAAGTAGAATCTAGATCATTTTTTGTGGTAGAAATGCCAAATTACAAATTACCGTCTTTAAAAAATGTATTTTTTGATGTACTTGAAAAAACGAAAGCGTTTGTTTTTGGTGCAGGAAAAATTATTTTAGCATTGTCTATTGTATTGTGGTTTTTGGCATCAAACGGAGGAGATAGTTATAAAAATGTAGAAAAGGATGTTATTGAAAATATAGCCAATCAGCAATTAAACACAGATGAAATTCAGCAAATAATTGCATCAAAAAAATTAGAAAACTCTTACATCGGAATTTTAGGAAAAACCATAGAACCCGTTATAAAACCTTTGGGTTATGATTGGAAAATAGGAATTGCTTTAATTACATCATTTGCAGCAAGAGAGGTTTTTGTTGGTACTTTAGCTACAATATATAGTGTAGAAGCAGATGATGAAAATACCACAACCATTAAGCAAAAAATGGCTTCCGAAGTAAATGCAACAGGAGGTAAACTTTTTAATTTTCCTGTTGGGATGTCTTTAATGGTTTTTTATGCCTTTGCAATGCAATGTATGGCAACTTTAGCCATTGTAAAACGTGAAACTAAAAGTTGGAAATGGCCTTTAATACAATTATTTGGAATGACTTTTCTAGCCTATGTTTCTTCTTTTTTAACCTATCAAATTTTAAGCTAATGCAAGAAATTATAGCCTATGTTTTAGTAATTTTAGCTGTTGTTTTTTTATTGAAAAAATTTGTTTTTCCAAAAAAAAAAGATAAGAGCTGTAGCACAGATTGTGGTTGTCATTAAAATCTTAACAGAATATTAGTAGTCATTAATTGTAAGGTTTTTTAACTTTGATGACCAAGTAAAATAAATTAAAATATTAAAATTAAAATACATGAAAAAAGCTTTTTTATCAATTGCAATTTTTACAATTGCCTTAATTTCATCAGCAGATGTTACTGCGCAAAAATTTGCTAAAGTAGATGTAAGTCCTATGGATGGAGCTTCTTATCCAAATAACTGGAAAGAATCTAACAAACTTGTTAAAATTACTTACGGTAGACCACAACTAAAAGGTAGATCTTTAGACAAGTTAGCACCAAATGACAAAGTTTGGAGAACAGGAGCAAATGAAGCCCCAGAAATCACTTTTTATAAAGATGTAACTTTTGGAGATAAAGCCGTTAAAGCGGGTACATATACATTGTATACAATTCCTACTAATGGAGATTGGACTGTTATATTAAGTAACCAAAAAAATGTTTGGGGTGCTTATTATTATGACATGAAAGAAGATGTTGCTAGAGTAAGTGGTAAAGTATCAAAATCTGACGAAGCTATAGAGTCTTTTTCTATTGTCTTTGAAGGTGAAGGCGAAAATGCAACAATGTATTTAGGTTGGGCAAACACTATAGTAGCTGTGCCGGTAAAAGGATAAAATTATAGTTCATTATTAATTTAAAAACCTCAAAAGTTAAATGGCTTTTGAGGTTTTTTTATGAATTTTAAAATGTATTTAAGCGCTTAAACAGATTGTTTCTGTTGCCATTTCCAAGCAGATGCTAATGATTCTTCTAGATTTATTTCTGTTTTCCAGTTTAGTTCTTTGTTAGCAATTGTAGTATCAGCATAAGCAGCAACAACATCACCTTCGCGTCTTCCAACGATTTTATAATTTAGTTTTAAGTTATTTACTTTTTCAAAAGTGTTGATAATTTCTAAAACAGAACTCCCTTTTCCTGTACCAATATTAAAATACTCAAAAGATTTTTTATTGTTCTTTTTTAGAAGTCTAGATAAAGCAGCAATATGCGCTTTTCCTAAATCTACAACATGAATATAATCACGAACAGCTGTACCATCTACAGTTGGGTAATCATCACCAAAAACAGCTAATTCTTTACGCATTCCTGCAGCGGTTTGAGTAATAAACGGAATTAAATTTTGCGGAACACCTAAAGGTAATTCTCCAATTTTTATCGATGGATGCGCTCCTATGGGATTAAAATAACGCAACGCAATACAATTTATTCCGTGGGCATTACTAGTATCTCTAATAATTTCTTCTCCAATTTGTTTGGTATTTCCATATACAGATTCTGCCGCTTTTACAGGTGCTTTTTCTGTTACAGGTAATTGATCTGCTTGGCCATAAACGGTACAAGAAGAAGAGAAGATAAAATTATCTAATTTTCTGTCTCTCATTTCTTGCAATATGTAAATCAACGAACTTAAATTATTTTCATAATAATCTAAAGGTTTCCCCATACTTTCGCCAACTGCTTTAAAGGCAGCAAAATGAATAATTCCGTCAATTTTATGAGCATCAAATACCGCTTTTACTTCACTTTTTACCCGAACATCAGCTTTGTGAAAGGCTGGTTTTATGCCAGTAATTTCTGTAATTTTATCTAAAACATCCATGGTTGTATTAGATAAGTTATCTATAATTACTACTTCAAAACCTTCGTTTTGCAATTCTACAACTGTATGAGAACCTATAAAACCTAGGCCTCCTGTTACAAGTATTTTTTTCATTTTGGGGATTGTTAGCTATTAATTTATTTTAAAAAATTGGTAATTGTATTCGTAATAAAAGTAAGTTGTTCTTTGTCTAACTCAGTATGCATCGGTAAAGAAATTACAGTTTTTATTAAATCGTTCGTAACGGGGAAATCTTCCTCTTTATATTTAGTATCTGCATAGGCTTTTTGAGAATGCAGCGCCACAGGGTAATAAATTGCATTCGGAATTCCTAGTTCTAATAAATGTTTATGCAATTCATCGCGCTTACCATTTGTAATTTGCAACGTATATTGATGAAAAACATGACAATCGCAACTATCACAAATTTCATTGCAATTTTTTGTATTGTTCGATGTTGCTTTAGGTGTTGTAATATTTGTATTGTTCGCAAATGCATTATTATAAAAACGAGCAGCATCTCTGCGAGCATCACAATACGCGTCTAAATTAGGCAACTTGGCTTGTAAAACTCCGGCCTGAATAGAATCTAACCTAGAATTTACACCAACCACATCATGATAATATCTTTCGTACATTCCGTGATTTACAATACCTCTAATGGTATGTGCAAGTGCGTCATCATTTGTAAAAATTGCACCTCCATCTCCATAACAACCTAAGTTTTTAGAAGGGAAAAAAGAGGTAGTTCCTACATTTCCTATTGTTCCTGCTTTTTGTTTTGTTCCGTTTTTAAAGGTGTAATCTGCACCAATTGCTTGCGCATTGTCTTCAATAACAAACAAATTATGTTCTTTTGCAATTTCCATAACAGCATCCATATTTGCTACTTGTCCAAATAAATGAACAGGAACAATCGCTTTAGTTTTTGGAGTAATTGCCTTTTTTAAAGCTTCAATATCAATATTAAACGTCTTTGCATCAACATCAACCAAAACGGGCGTTAATTTTAATAATGCAATAACTTCTACAGTTGCTGCAAACGTAAAATCTGCAGTAATGATTTCATTACCTTGCTCTAAACCCAAAGCCATCATTGCAATTTGCAAAGCATCTGTACCATTTGCACAAGGAATTACATGTTTTACATTTAAATATTTTTCTAGATCTTCTTGAAATTCTTTTACTAATGGACCATTAATGTAAGTAGATGAGTTTAAAACTTCTTGAATAGAGTTATCTACTGTTTCTTTTATTTGCTGATATTGACCTTGTAAGTCAACCATTTGAATTTTTTTCATAAATGAGATAGCTATTAATACATCAAAAATACAATATAAATCTAGTATCTTTGGCCAGATCAAAAATTTTTCGAATGAAATTCCTTAAAAAAGCACTAAAAATTACAATTGTTTTACTCGTATTAATTCTAGTTGGCGGTTGGTTATATTCTAAAACCTATCATCCAAAGTACGATGGAGAAATAGAGTTAAAAAATTTATCAGAAAAAGTAACAGTTTATTTTGATGAAGTTGGTGTGCCACATATAAATGCTCAAAATCAGCAAGACGCATACACAGCTCTAGGGTATTTGCATGCGCAAGATAGGTTGTGGCAAATGGAATTAATTAGAAGAATTGCTTCGGGAAGATTATCAGAAATTTTTGGAAAAGATTTATTGGATAAAGATATCTTTTTTGCAGGATTAGGCATCGAAGAAGCTGCTGAAAAAACCATTGATAATCTTGATAAAAGCTCAGAACCTTATATTTTAACGCAAGCATATTTAGAGGGTATAAATCAATTTATTGAAGACGGAAAAACACCTCTTGAGTTTACGTTAGTAGGGGTAAAGAAAGAAAAATATACGATCAAAGACGTTTATAATGTATTTGGTTATATGGCTTTTAGTTTTGCAGTTGCTCATAAAACAGACCCACTATTAACCGAAATTAAAGGGAAATTAGGAGAATCTTATTTGAATGAATTAATAGGTTCAAATAGCGAGAATTTAACGATTATTAAATCGAGTATTCCTGATAAAATTAATGCAACCATCTCTAAAAAGGTCGCTGCGATTATGGATGATTTACCTGTTTCGTCTTTTATAGGAAGCAACTCGTGGGTAATTGCACCAGAAAAAACGAAAAACGGAAAAGTTATTTTTGCAAACGATCCTCACATTGGTTTTTCACAACCTTCTGTTTGGTATCAAAATCATATAAAAACGCCTAATTTTGAAATTTACGGATTTAATATCGCCTTAATGCCATTTCCTTTATTAGGTCATAATAGCGAGTATGCGTATGGTTTAACGATGTTGGCAAATGATGATTTAAACTTTTACGTAGAAGAAAACAATCCTGATAATTCTGCACAATACAAAACATCCGAAGGATATAAAAATTATAAAATTATTGATAAAACAATTCGTGTCAAAAACGAAAAAGATACTAGTTTTCAAGTAAAAGTAACCAAACATGGCCCAATAATGAACGGGTTAATTTCTCATTTGGAAGATGAACGACCAATAGCCATGAATTGGATTTATACGCAATTAAACAATGAACAATTAGATATTATTTATGGAATGTCTCACGCAAAATCTTTGGACGATTTTCAACAAGCGGTGGCAAAAATTAATGCTCCTGGATTAAATGTAATGTATGGGGACGCTAAAGATAATATTGCTTGGTTTGCATCTGCAAAACTGTATCAGCTAAGAGACGGTTTATCTACCAAAACGTATTTAAATGGTGCTTCTGGAAAAGATGAAGTAATAGAATATTTACCATTTAGTGAAAACCCAAAAGCCATCAATCCGCCTTGGCATTATGTGTATTCGGCTAATAATCAACCAGATTATGTAAGAGGTAAATTATATCCTGGCTATTATCAACCGCAGGACAGAGCCAAAAGAATTGTAGAGTTATTAGAACAAAAAGATGATTTTACAAGAGAGGATGTTGCAAAAATGATGTTTGATGTAAAATCGTCTACAGTTACAGAAATTGCTAACGATTTATTAAAAAGTTTAGACAACTCAAAATTAACGATTTCAGAAAAAAAAGCAGTTGAAACTTTAAAAAATTGGGATGGAACCTATTTAAAAAATTCAGTTGGCGCAACAATTTATAATCGCTTTTTATATGAATTTTTAAAAGCGACTTACAAAGATGAATTGGGCAATAATTTCGAGTTGTTTATCAATTCGCAATTGCAAGACGAGGTGTTGCCAATTCAAATACTTAGAAAGCAATCTGTTTGGTGGGATGATATTACGACCACAAAAAAAGTAGAAGTAAGGGCAGAAATTATTCTAAATTCTTTTAAAGAAACGTTTGCTTTTTTAGAAAATCAATTAGGAGAAAATGTGGATGATTGGCATTGGAGCAGAGTTTTATCTGTTGAACATGAACATGCAATTGGTAAGGCCGGTGGTTTATTACGCAAATTTTTTAATGTTGGACCTTTTGAAACGATTGGAGGTAACGAAGTTATAAACAATCAAATTTTTAAATTAGATAGTACAGGTTATTATAAAGTAACTGCTGGGCCGTCAACCAGAAGAATTGTAGATTTCTCTGATGTAGAAAACAGTTTGGCAATTTTACCAACTGGGCAATCTGGAAATATTTTTAGTGAACATTATAAAGACCAAGCTCAGAAATTTTTAAATGGTGAGTTTGTAAAAATGAAACTAAATAGAACTCAAATTGAAAGGAGTAAAAATGTGCTTATTTTGATGCCAAAGAAATAAAAAGACTATTTATTTATAGTATTTGTGATTTGTCAAAAAAAATAATTATAAACTAGTTATTAAGTTTATAATTATTTTAATGACAATTTGTAGTTAATTATTTAATCTTCAGGCATTTTTACAATCAATAAATTTGGTCTTTTAAAAATACTGTCATCTAATTTTTTTCTATTCACAGAAATTAATTCAATTGAACTTTTAACATCTTCAATATCAGTAATAGATAGTATCGAAAGTGCGCCTCCAGTTTTTTCTGTAAAAAAATCCCAAAGACCAGATTTGTGTTCTTTATACGTTTCTGGGTCTACTTTTAAATCTTTATTAAAATAGTATTGATGAAAACCTTTGTTTGTTTTAACCTCTAATAATTTACATTCATACCCAAGTATTATTTTATCTGTTTGTCTAAATTCGTAAGAAATCACTTCCTCTTCGGCAATGCTTGTTAAGGAATACATCAAAGAACTCATTCCTTCCATTTTAGTAAAAACGGTGTCTTTTCCTTCATGGTATGTAGTCATTTTTAGCATCCCATTTAATTCTGATTTATATTTTTTTCCTTTTATGTAATACGTTTGCTTATTTCCAACAAACTGTTTAGATTGCTCATCGGTCATCTCGCCAGTTTTGTCCTGAAATTCAATTTTAAACTTTAAAATACCTTCAAAATTTTCTTGGGCATTTATAGTTAATTGAAATAATAGAACAAATAGCATTGATACTTTTTTAATTTTTCTCATAATTTTTTTTGTAAATATCTTTAATTTTAAACCTCTTTATAAACTTCTTCAAACGGAATTCTAAAACGCTCGCCGTAAACTCCTTC
>NZ_MSCM01000002.1:1433302-1636205 GCF_002954665.1 Polaribacter glomeratus
CCACGTATGTGTCTTTTCCTTCATGGTATGTAGTCATTTTTAGCATCCCATTTAATTCTGATTTATATTTTTTTCCTTTTATGTAATACGTTTGCTTATTTCCAACAAACTGTTTAGATTGCTCATCGGTCATCTCGCCAGTTTTGTCCTGAAATTCAATTTTAAACTTTAAAATACCTTCAAAATTTTCTTGGGCATTTATAGTTAATTGAAATAATAGAACAAATAGCATTGATACTTTTTTAATTTTTCTCATAATTTTTTTTGTAAATATCTTTAATTTTAAACCTCTTTATAAACTTCTTCAAACGGAATTCTAAAACGCTCGCCGTAAACTCCTTCTGGTTTTCTAATTCCGCAAGAAACTATCATATTTATTTCGCATCCAAAAGGCAAACCTAATAAGTTTTTTACACGCCAGGTATCAGAACCTTCCATTGGGCAAGTATCATAGCCTTCTGCAGCCATAGAAAGCATAAAGTTCTCAGCAGCCAGACCACAAGTTTTATGAGCAACAATTCGCATATCGCTGTGTCTAACTTGTCTATAAATGGGTTTAAAAAGTCCGATAACAAGAATCAATAAATATTTAAATAACCCCAATACTCCAAAGAAATCTGCATATGCAAAAGGAATGATTTTTCCGTAATAATTTCTTGCTACTTTTTCTCTACTGCTTTGTTTCTCTTTAGGGTTATTTGCGCCAAAAGTAGTGTCTAAAAAACTTAAATTCGCTTTGGCTCTTTTTTTCCATAAATCTTTTCTCGAAACAAAAATAACTAGTTGCTGCGCTGTTCTTGCTGCATTTTGATTAAAGCAAAAAGGTGCTATTTGAGCAATAATATCTTTTGAAGTAATATGATAAAATTCCCACAACTGCATGTTACTGCTGTTTGGCGCTAAGGTAGCTAGCTCAATGCATTTTTTTACAATGCTTTTATCTATTGGTTTTTCTGCATCATAAACTCTCACGGAACGTCTATAATGTATTGCTTCTGAAACTGTTTTTTTTGGCAACATAAATGGATTATGATATTTTTTTTAGACTCTTATTCATCACCAAAAACCATAAAGGAGGAAAAAATGAAAGTAACATCATTCCTGGGTAACCGGTTGGCATTTGCGGACTTTCTGGGTCTGTTTTTAAAAGTTGATAGTGTTTAGATCCGTTATAATGATGATCTGAATGACGCGATAAATTGAATAGTAAAACTTGCCCAACTTGATGGTCTGAGTTCCAAGAATGATTGCGTTTTACACGCTCATAACGTTCTTGATCGTTCTTTTTTCTAAGCAAACCATAATGTTCTATATAATTTACGGTTTCTAATAAAGTAATGCCAATAATAGCTGCAATTATAAAATAAATGAGCACTGTTTTTCCGAAGAAAAAGAAAATCAGACTTAAAAACAGCAAATTGCAAAAGGTGTAAACAAGCATTCTGTTTTGAAAGTGAAACCAACTTCTACTATTTTCATTCATTCTTTTGTTTTCTAGTTTCCAAGCTTGCAGGTAACTGGAGAAATGAGAGCGAATCCAAAAAGTATATAAAAGTTCGTTTTTTCTAGCAGTTGCAGCATCGTTGGGTGTTGCCACATTAAAATGATGACCGCCATTATGATACGGTAAAAAGTGCGTGTCTAAAGAAGTAAGCAATAAAAACTCACCAATAAATTGATCTAATCTACTTTTTCTATGTCCGAGTTCGTGACCTACATTAATGCCTAAAATTCCGCACATAATTCCCATTGAGAAAATACGTCCAAAAATTTCTGAATTCGTTAAATTAATTTCCTGTATTGCATTAAAAAAGAACATCAGAAAAATTAACTGAATGGGTAAAGTAATATATAAAAGGTAGGTGTAAAATTTGTTTTCTTTTGCGGCTTTCTCTTGATCCTTACTAAAGTTTTCTTTATTTGGTTTGATAAAAAACTCTAACAAAGGCACAAATCCGAATATAAAAAAGGCAGGTAGAAAAGTGAGCGAACCTTTGCTGGTAAAAGAAATATACACTAAAAAAGGGATGATTAATACCGAAAAGTATTTTAGTGCTTTCATTATTTAAAAAGTAATTATTCTCTAAATATAAGAATATCTAGCAAGCGTTCCAAATTACTTCATCTGGTGTAGGTGCAATTACAGAAACTTCGTCTTTAGTAACTGGGTGTATAAACACGATTTTTCTGGCATGTAAATGAATACTTCCATCTTTATTACTTCTATTAAAACCGTATTTTAAATCGCCTTTTATTGGGAAACCTATAGATGCTAATTGCGCTCTAATTTGATGATGTCTGCCCGTTTCTAAATCAATTTCTAACAAAGAATAATTGTCTAATTTTTTAAGAAGCTGGTAATGTAAAATGGCTTTTTTAGAATCTGTAATTTCTTTAGGATACACAGAAGATTTATTGTTTTTTGGATTCTTCTTTAGGTAATTAATTAACGTATCTTTTTCTTTCTTCGGATGGTCTTTTACAATTGCCCAATACGTTTTACTAATGTTTTTATCGCGCAACATTTTGTTTAATCGCTCTAAAGATTTGGACGTTCTCGCAAAAATAATAACCCCAGAAGTTGGTCTATCTAAACGATGAACAACACCTAAAAATACGTTGCCAGCTTTGTTGTATTTCTCTTTGATATATTCTTTAACAACATCACTTAAAGGTTTATCGCCAGTTTTATCGCCTTGGGTAATATCGCCAGAACGTTTGTTAACAATAATGATATGATTGTCTTCAAATAAAATTTGTAAGTTGTCTTTGTTAGAATGCATTGTCGATTATTTAAAATCTTTTGCAACATCTTCATTTACGCTACCAATAAAATCTAAAAACTCTTTACGTCCTAAACCAGTAGAAGATGAGGTTAAAAAAGTCATTGGTAACGTTTCCCAAGAATCTAGTAATATTTTTTTGTAAGCAGTAATTTGTTTGTTTAATTTAGAACTACCAAGTTTATCTGCTTTTGTAAAAACAAGACAAAAAGGAATTTGATTTTCTCCTAAAAACTGCATGAATTCAATATCAATTTTTTGAGGATCGTGTCTGCTATCAATCAAAACAAAGGTGCAAACTAATTGTTCTCTTTCTTTAAAATAGTTTTCTATAAAAAACTGAAAAATAGTTCTTTTCTTTTTTGAAATTTGAGCGTAACCATAACCAGGTAAATCTACCAAAAACCATTCTTCATTTATTTTAAAATGATTAATAAGTTGGGTTTTACCGGGTTTTCCAGAGATTTTGGCTAAATCCTTACGCTCCATTAACATATTAATTAAAGAAGATTTACCAACATTTGATCGCCCTATAAAGGCGTATTCTGGTAATCTTTCTTTAGGAGCATTGATAACGTTGCTATTGCTCATCACAAAGTCTGCAGATCTTATTTTCATAATAGCAAGTTTATTTAAAATGTTTTCAGAGAATGATTATATATTTCTAGATAAAAACCATTTATGAAGAATTGCATTAAATTCTTCTGGTTGTTCCATCATTGCTGCGTGCCCACACTTATCAATCCAAAATAAATCTGAATTTGGTAATAATTTTTGAAAATCTTCGGCAACTTCAGGTGGTGTAACTGTATCTTGTCTTCCCCAAATAATACAAGTTGGTTGATCCATTTTAGGTAAATCGGCTGCCATATTGTGTCTAATAGCGCTTTTTGCAATGGCTAAAGTTCTAATAACAGAACTTCTGTCGTTTACAATTTTATACACATCGTCTACCATTTCTTTGGTTCCTATTGCAGGATCATAAAAAACAGCTTTGGTTTTTTGTTCTATGTATTCATAGTTTCCTCTTTTAGGAAAACTGTCGCCCATTGCTTTTTCATACAAACCAGAACTTCCTGTAAGTACTAATGCAGTTACTTTTTCTTGGTAGTGTTTTGTAAAATATAAACCTATGTGACCTCCTAAAGAGTTACCTAGCAAAATTACTTTGTCTAATTTTTTATGCTCTAAAAATTCTTTTAAAAACTTTGCTAAGTTTTTAACATTTGTATCTAAAAGAGGTAGAGAATACAAGGGTAATTCAGGTATTAAAACTGTGTAACCATTTTTAGAAAAGTGATCAAATGTGCCTCCAAAATTACTTAAAGTACCCATTAATCCATGTAAAACAATGATTGCAGGACCCTCTCCAGCTTCTGCATATGTAAACTTACCTTCAGTTTTTAACGTATCAATCATTGTTTTTTTTTTGATTTTCACTAATCGCAAATGTAGTTCTTTTTTATAACATAGAAATCCATTTCTAAATAAGCAGGTCTTAGTTTTTAACAATTTTAGAAGCTGTATAAATAAGCGGAATCGCTAATACTTATTAACAATGTGGTAAAATGTGGTAAAAAGTGGTAATTTTTATATATTTTTGATATCTATAAAACAGTTTTTTGTGATAAACCTAATTGGTACATATGAATGTAGGGCAGATGCTAAAGGAAGGGTGATGATTTCATCAACTTTCAAAAAGCAATTGTCTTCTGTGTTACAAGATGGTTTTGTGGTAAAGAGAGCTGTTTTTCAGCCTTGTTTAGAGTTGTATCCAATGCAAGAATGGAACTTGATGATGGAGAAGATTAATAAACTAAATAAGTTTAAGAAAAAGAATAATGATTTTATCAGAAGGTTTACAGCAGGTGTTCAACTTGTTGATATTGATGCTACTGGTAGAATTTTAATTCCTAAAAATCTAATGGATTTTGCCGGAATTGAAAAGCAAGTTGTCCTGTCTTCATCAGTAAATATTATTGAGATTTGGGATAAGGGTAAATATGAAAAGGCAATTGATGATGCAACGGTCGATTTTGCAGATTTGGCTGAAGAAGTAATGGGAAATACAGAAGAAGATGAAGTATCATAATCCAGTTTTATTGCAACAAAGTGTAGATGCCTTGGCTATTAAAGAAGGTGGCGTTTATGTGGATGTTACTTTTGGTGGCGGAGGTCATTCAAGAGAAATATTGAAAAGATTAGGAAGTAAAGGAAAATTGTTTGCATTTGATCAAGATCCAGATGCTTTAGTAAATATTATTGAGGATGAGCGTTTTGTTTTAATTCCAGAGAACTTTAGATACATTTCTAGATTTTTAAGATTTAACGGAGTTCGAAAAGTAGATGGTGTTTTGGCAGATTTAGGCGTTTCTTCTCATCAATTTGATGAAGCAGAAAGGGGTTTTTCTACGCGTTTTGATGGTGATTTAGATATGAGAATGAATCAGAAGTCTAAAACATCAGCAAAAGAAGTGATCAACACGTATTCAGAAGAAAAATTAGCGGAAATATTGTTTCAATATGGAGAGTTAAGAAACTCAAGAAATATTGCAAAGACGATAGTGGAAGAGAGGGCAAAAGAAAAAATCGAGACAAGTTTTCAGCTAAAAAGTGTCTTAAAAAAATATTTACCAAACGCAAAAGAGCATAAAATTTTAGCACAAATTTTTCAAGCCGTTCGAATTGAGGTAAATGAAGAGTTAGAAGCTTTAAAAGAATTTTTAACTCAGATGCCTAATTTATTAAAAGATGAAGGTAGGTTAAGTGTAATTTCTTATCACTCTTTAGAAGATAGACTGGTAAAAAGATTTATAAGTTCTGGTTTGTTTAGTGGCGAACTTGAGAAAGATGTTTTTGGGAATACAGACGAGCCTTTAAAGAAAGTAGGAAAGTTGATTGTTCCTTCATCCGAAGAAATAAAAATAAACAACCGATCTAGAAGTGCAAAATTAAGAATTGCAACATTAAAAAGCAACAAGCAATAAGCGTTAGGAGTTAAGCCTAAAGTCTAAAGCTCAAAGCCTAAAGCTATTATATGTCTAAAGTAAAAAAAGGTATTTATGATTTTTTAAGGGGAAGTTTCCTAACCGATGATTCTGCTTTTCAAAACTGGCGAATACTAATTTTTGTTGTAACGCTTTTATTAATCATTATTTCTAGCGGACACAGTGCTGATAAAAAGGTTATTAAAATATCAGAATTAAATAAAAGAGCAAGAGAATTAAGAGCAGAATATGTAGATACAGGTACCATTTTAATGCGAATGAAAATGGAATCTAGCATACGAGAAAAAGCAAAGGCAAGAGGATTAAAGCCTTCAGAAACACCTCCAAAAAAAATAAAAGTAACGTATAAAGACTAATAAATTGGCAACTCACAAAAAAAGCATACTTACCAAATTCTACATAGTAGCTGCTTTTATGACGCTTTTTTTGTTTGCCGTAATTTTTAGGGTAATCAATATACAGTACGTTCAAGGAGAAAAATACAAAAAACTTTCTACAGAATTAACGATTAGGCAAGATACAATTCGTGCTAATAAAGGAAATGTATACGCTGCGGATGGTAATTTACTAGCTACATCAATGTCTAAATTTACCATAAGAATGGATGTTGTTGCGGTAGACGGAAATGTGTTTGAAAAAAATTTAGTTGGGCTATCTAAAGAGCTTTCTAAAATGTTTGGAAAGCCTGTTTCTCATTATCAAAATAAATTAAGAACTGCAAAGAAAAGAAAAAACAGGTATTTATTAATTGCTAGAAATGTTGGTTATAGCGATTATTTAAAGGTTAGAGAATTTCCTATTTTTAATTTAGGGGTTTATGGTGGTGGTTTTATTGCAGAACATAAAACAGTGCGTGCGCATCCTATTGGTAAAATTGCAGAACGCACCATTGGTTATGACGATTTTAGAGGAGAAGCTGGTATTGAGGGTGCTTTTGCAGATTTTATGCAAGGAGAAAACGGTTTACGTTGGAAACAGAAGTTTGCAAAAAATCAATGGAAACCAATCTCTGATGTAAATGAAAAAGAGCCAATTGATGGTCATGATATTATTACAACTATAGATGTAAATATTCAGGATATTACGCACCATGCTTTACTAAGTCAGTTAGAATATTATGAGGCGGATCATGGTTGTGCGGTAGTTATGGAAACTGCAACTGGCGAAATTAGAGCAATTTCTAATTTAGGAAAATCATCAAACGGTAAGTATTTTGAAAAAAGAAATTATGCGGTTTGGGAAAGTCATGAACCTGGTTCTACCTTTAAGCTAGCGAGTTTAATGGCTGCTTTAGATGATAAAGTAATAGATACATCTACAGTTATCGATACAGAAAAAGGAATTTTTTATGTTAACAATAGAAAAGTTGAAGATTCTCACAGAGGCGGTTATGGTAAAATTTCTGCAGCAAGAGTTTTTGAAGTTTCGTCTAATGTTGGTATTGTAAAAATAATTAAAGAGCATTATGATGATGATCCTCAAAAATTTTATGATAAAATTGAAAAATACGGATTCACAAAACCAATCGGTTTTCAAATAAAAGGAGAAGGAGTACCTTATGTGCCAAATCCTAAAGATAAAAATTGGAGCAAAATTTCATTAGAATGGATGTCTTGGGGTTATGGAATTTCTGTTACACCGATGCAAATATTAACGTTTTATAATGCGGTTGCTAACAACGGCATCATGGTAAAACCTCGTTTTGTAAAAGAATTAAGAAGACATGATAAAACAGAGAAAATTTTTGAAACAGAAGTTATAAACCCTAAAATTGCTTCGGATGAAACGTTGAGGAAGCTTAGAAAAGTAATGGAAAATGTAGTTGTAAGAGGTACTGCGGCAAACATTTATTCTCCTAATTTTTCGATGGCAGGTAAAACAGGAACTGCAAAAAAATACATGCCAAGAATTAAAAATGACAAAGGCGAATGGGAAGGCGGTTATTATTCAACCAAAAATTACGTAGCTTCTTTTGTTGGTTTTTTTCCTGCAGATGAGCCAAAATATTCGTGCATTGTGGTAGTGCATAACCCTAATAAAGATACTGGGTATTATGGAAACTCTGTGGCTGCACCAATCTTTAAAGAAATTGCTCAAAAAATATACACAACAACACCTATAGATAACCAAACGGTAGAAGATAAAGTTGAGTTTGCTTCTATAGATACCCAATACAAAGCATACAACAAAGCTATCGTTAAAGAGTATACAAACGTACCAGATGTAGAAGGTATGTCTGGTATGGATGCAATTTCTTTATTAGAAAATATAGGATTAAAAGTAAAATTCTCTGGAGTTGGTAAAGTCAATTATCAGTCTATAAAAAAAGGAGAAAAATTAGTAAAAGGAACAACCATTATTTTAAAACTTTCGTAAGTTGAAGAACTTAAAAGACATATTATATAAGGTTTCAATTCATCAAGTATTTGGTAACACAGATGTTGATGTACATCAGCTTGTTTTCGATTCTAGAAAAATTGAAAAGAACGATGTTTTTGTTGCTCAAAAAGGAGTTTCAGTTAATGGTCATCTATATATTGAGAAAGCAATTTCCTTAGGTGCAATTGCAATTATTTGTGAAGATTTTCCTTTGGATAAAAAACAAGGAATTACCTATGTTAAGGTTGAAGATGCTAATGTAGCTCTGGCAATTATGGCTTCTAATTTTTACGAAAATCCTTCCACAAAATTTGCGGTTGTTGGCGTTACAGGTACAAACGGTAAAACTACAATTGCATCACTTTTATACCAGTTGTTTCATAAAGCGGGTTATAAAGTTGGATTACTTTCTACAGTTAAAATTTTGGTTGATGAAACCGAATTTAAAGCAACACACACAACGCCAGATTCTGTAACTATCAATATGTATTTAGACATGATGTTAGAGGCGGGCGTTGAATATTGTTTTATGGAAGTGAGTTCTCATGGAATTCATCAGAAAAGAACAGAAGGATTAACATTTGCTGGTGGAATTTTTACAAACCTATCGCACGATCATTTAGATTATCACGACACATTTGCAGAATACAGAAATGTAAAAAAAGCATTTTTTGATTTTTTACCAAAAACAGCATTTGCTCTAACAAATATCGATGATAAAAACGGCGACTTTATGTTGCAAAACACAAAAGCAAGAAAGAAAACCTATGCTTTAAAAACCGTAGCAGATTTTAAAACTAAGATTTTAGAAAAGCAACTATCAGGAACTTTAATTTCTGTGGATGGAACCGAGGTTTGGACAAAATTAATTGGCGTTTTTAATATTTACAATTTAACAGCAATTATTGCTACAGCAGAATTGTTAGGTCTAGAAAAACTAGAAATTTTAACAATTGTAAGTCAGTTAGAAAGTGTAAGTGGTCGTTTTCAATATATAATCTCTGATGACGGAATTACAGCAATCATTGATTATGCGCATACGCCAGATGCTTTAAAAAATGTGTTAGAAACCATAAATGATATTAGAACAGGTAACGAAAAAGTAATTACCGTTGTGGGTTGCGGTGGCGATAGAGATAAAACGAAAAGACCAAAAATGGCGCACATTGCTGCTCAATTAAGCAATCAAGCAATTTTTACTTCGGACAATCCAAGAACAGAAAATGCACAAACCATTTTAGATGAAATGGAAGTTGGTGTTTCTGCAGAAAATTATAGAAAAACATTAACGGTTTTAGATAGAAAACAGGCAATAAAAACCGCTTGTAAAATGGCTAAAACAGGAGATATTATATTGATTGCCGGAAAAGGACACGAAAATTATCAAGAAATAAACGGAGTTCGTACTCATTTTGATGATTTAGAAGAAGTAACAAACTGTTTTAATCAACTAAAAAAATAAGTAAGAATGCTGTATTATATATTCGAATATTTAGATAGTCAATTTCATATACCTGGAGCAGGAGTGTTTCAATATATCACATTTAGAGCCGCAGCAGCTTTTATTTTGTCTTTGTTGATATCCGCAATTTATGGTAGAAGAATTATTATTTTTTTACAAAATCAGCAAGTTGGTGAAACTGTAAGAGATTTAGGGTTAGATGGTCAAAAGCAGAAAACAGGTACTCCAACAATGGGTGGAATTATCATCATTTTAGCAACTCTAATTCCGGTAATTTTATTAGCAAAACTAGACAATATTTATATTGTAATCCTTTTAATTACTACTGTTTGGATGGGGTTTATTGGTTTTTTAGATGACTATATTAAAGTATTTAAAAAAGATAAAGACGGTTTAAGTGGTAAGTTTAAAGTATTAGGTCAAGTGGGTTTAGGAATCATTGTAGGTTCTATGTTGTACTTTAATGACGGAGTAACTATTAAAGAGCAATTGCCTTTAAATGAGCAAATAACGCAAGCGGATGGTAGAAAAACAGTGTACGGCGAAGCTCATAAATCAACAAAAACTACGGTACCTTTTTTTAAAGACAACGAATTAGATTACGCTAAAGCTTTTAATTTTTTAGGAGAAGGTTTTGAGAAATATGGATGGATATTTTTCATTTTTGTTACTGTTTTTATTGTAACAGGAGTGTCTAACGGAGCAAATTTAACAGATGGTATTGACGGTTTAGCGGCAGGTTCGTCGGCAATTATTGTTATTACATTGGCTGTTTTTGCATGGGTTTCTGGTAATATTATTTTTGCTGATTATTTAGATGTAATGTACATTCCTAATTCTGGTGAAATGACAGTTTTTATTCTGGCATTTGCAGGAGCATTAATTGGTTTTTTGTGGTACAATACGTATCCAGCTCAAGTTTTTATGGGCGATACAGGAAGTTTAACAATTGGCGGAATTATAGCTGTGATTGCAATTTCTATACGTAAAGAATTATTGTTACCAATTTTAGCAGGAATATTTGTAATAGAAAATTTATCAGTAATCATGCAAGTTTCTTGGTTTAAATACACCAAAAAGAAATATGGCGAAGGTAGACGAATCTTTAAAATGGCGCCTTTACATCATCATTTTCAAAAAAAGAGTTACCATGAAAGTAAAATTGTAGTCCGTTTTTGGATTATTGGAATTTTATTAGCAGTGTTCACCATTGTAACGCTAAAATTAAGGTAAATGAAAAGACTTGTAATTCTTGGTGGAGGAGAAAGTGGTGTAGGAACTGCAATTTTAGGAAAACAAAAAGGCTATAAAATTTTTGTTTCTGATAAAGGTAGTGTTTCAAAAAAATATAAAGAAGTTCTTTTAAATAATGAAATCGATTTTGAGGAAAATCAACATACAGAAAGCAAAATATTAAATGCTGATGTTGTGATGAAAAGTCCTGGAATTCCAGATAAAGTGGAGTTGGTGAAAAAATTGAGAGAAAAAGGAATTCCGGTTATTTCAGAAATTGAATTTGCAGCACAATTTACAGATGCAAAAATTATTGGTATTACAGGTTCAAATGGTAAAACAACAACAACACTATTAGTACATCACATTTTAAAAAAAGCAGGTTTAAATGTTGGAGTTGCAGGTAATATTGGAGACAGTTTTGCACAACAAGTAGCAGAAAATCAGTATAAAAATTATGTATTAGAACTAAGCAGTTTTCAGTTAGACGGTATTGAAAATTTTAATAGCCACATTGCAATTTTAACCAATATAACGCCAGATCATTTAGACAGATACGAGTATGATTTTAATAAATACATAGCATCAAAATTTAGAATTACAAAAAATCAAACAACATCAGATTATTTAATTTACGACGCAGATGATGAAGCCATAAATAATTGGTTAAAAGTTAATAAAACACGCGCAAAATTAGTTCCGTTTTCGCTGGAAAAACAGTTAGAATACGGAGCGTATATCAAAGACAATAACATAATTATCAATATTACTAAAGATATCATTCACATGCCAATATCAGCATTATCAATCAAAGGAAAACACAATACAAAAAATGCAATGGCCGCAACAATGGCTGCTCAATTATTAAAAGTTCGTAAACAAACCATCATGGAAAGTTTGGAAGATTTTGAAGGAGCAGAACATCGTTTAGAAAATGTTGCGAAAATTAGAGATGTAGAATATATTAATGATTCTAAAGCTACAAACGTAAATGCAACTTTTTATGCTTTAGAATGTATGGATAAGCCTACGGTTTGGATTGTTGGTGGTGTAGATAAAGGAAATGATTACAACGATTTATTGGCTTTAGTTAGAGAGAAAGTAAAAGCAATAGTATGTTTAGGTCTTGATAATGATAAGATTAAAAATACTTTTGGTAACGTAGTTGATATTATTGTTGAAACTGCTGGGGCAGAAGAAGCTGTAAAAGTCTCTCATAAATTAGCAGAAAGAGGTGATGTTGTTTTATTGTCTCCTGCATGTGCAAGTTTCGATTTGTTTGATAATTACGAAGATAGAGGTCGTCAATTTAAAGAAGCAGTTAGAAATCTTTAGGTGGTTTAATTAAAGTTAAATAAAAAATTAATTTAGTAAATAATTCAAAAATTTAAGTATCCAGAAAGCAAAAATGAAAACCATTTTTAAACATATAAAAGGAGATAAAACCATTTGGGCAATTTTTGCGGTCTTGGCAATATTGTCATTTATGCCTGTGTATAGCGCAAGCACAAACTTGGTGTATCTTGTTGGTTCTGGTTCTACATTAGGCTATTTAGTAAAACATATGGTTTTATTAATTATGGGTTTTGGTATTATTTATGGCGTTCATAAAATCCCGTATAGATATTTTTCTGGAGGATCTGTAATTATGATGCCCATAGTAATTATTTTGTTGATTTTTACGCTAACACAAGGAACAACTATTGGCGGAGCAAATGCAAGTAGATGGATTAACATTCCTTTTGTTGGTATTGGTTTTCAAACATCAACATTGGCAGGTTTGGTATTAATGGTTTATGTGGCAAGATATTTATCTAGAAATAAAGAAAAAGAAATTAAATTTAAAGAAAGTCTATTTCAACTATGGTTACCAGTTGCCGCAGTTTTGATACTAATTTTACCAGCAAACTTTTCTACAACTGCTATTATATTTGTGATGATATTAGTGGTAACATTTATAGGTGGTTATCCAATTAAATACATTGCATTTATTATTGGTGCTGGCCTTGTTGCGTTAACCTTTTTTGTGTTAGTCGCAAAGGCTTTTCCAGATGCAATGCCAAATAGAGTACAAACATGGAAAAATAGAATTGAAAATTTCTCTAATCCGGATGAAAAGGAAGCGTATCAAGTAGAAAAAGCTAAAATTGCAATTGCAACAGGAGGTCCAATTGGTGTTGGTCCAGGTAAAAGTGTTCAAAAAAACTTTTTACCGCAATCTACATCAGATTTTATTTTTGCGATTATTATAGAAGAATATGGCTTGGCTGGAGGTTTTTTAATTGTTTCTATTTATTTTTTATTATTTTTTAGAATGTTTGTGGTCATTAGAAAAACAACCACCATTTTTGGAACTTTACTAGTCGTAGGAGTTGGTTGCCCAATTATATTTCAAGCAACTATAAACATGGCAGTGGCAACCAATTTATTTCCAGTAACTGGGCAAACTTTACCACTAATTAGTAGTGGAGGTACTTCTATTTGGATGACCTGTTTTGCGCTAGGAATGATTTTAAGTGTAAGCGCATCAAAAGAAGAAACAGAAGAAGATATTTTAGATGATAATCCTTTAAATATATTACATGAAACCATATAATATACTTATTTCTGGAGGCGGAACAGGCGGCCATATTTATCCTGCAATAGCAATTGCTAATGAAATTAAAGTTCGGTATCCAGATGCAAACATTTTATTTGTAGGAGCAAAAGATAGAATGGAAATGGAGAAAGTTCCGCATGCGGGATATGATATAAAAGGCTTATGGATTTCTGGGATTCAAAGAAAATTAACAATTGATAATTTGTCTTTTCCTTTTAAACTCATTAGTAGTTTATGGAATGCAAATAAAATAATTAAACAATTTAAGCCAGATGTAGCAATTGGTACAGGGGGTTTTGCAAGTGGTCCAACATTAATAATGGCAAACAGAAAACGAATTCCTACTTTAATACAAGAGCAGAATTCTTTTCCAGGTATTACAAATAAAATGCTGAGTAAAAAAGCAAACAAAATTTGTGTTGCATACGATCATTTAGAACGTTTTTTTCCATCAGATAAAATAATAAAAACAGGCAATCCTGTTCGTCAAGATTTGTTAACGATTCATTCTAAAGAAAAAGAAGGAAGTGAGTTTTTTAATTTAGAGAAAACAAAAAAAACAATTTTGGTTTTGGGCGGAAGCTTAGGTGCAAGAAAAATAAATCAATTAATAGAAGCTAATTTAGACTTTTTTAAAAAGCAAAAAGTTCAAATTATTTGGCAATGTGGTAAACTTTATTTTGATGAATATAAAAAGTATACCGAATTAGAAAACGTGCAAGTTTATGAATTTGTAAATAGAATGGATTTAGCATATGCAGCTGCAGATGTTATTATTTCTAGAGCAGGTGCAAGCTCTGTATCAGAATTATGTATTGTTGGTAAGCCGGTTGTTTTTATTCCGTCTCCAAATGTGGCAGAAGATCATCAAACAAAAAATGCAAAATCGATTGCAGACAAACATGGTGCTATACTATTACATGAAAGTGAGTTAGAGACTTTTCCTATTGTATTTGAAACCCTTTTAAAAGACAGAGGTAAGCAAGAAGGTTTATCAGAAAACATAAAAGAATTAGCATTACCAGGCGCAACAACAGCGATTGTTAATGAAATTGAAAAATTATTAAAAAGGTGAATTTAAAAAATATACATAACATTTATTTCGTAGGCATTGGAGGCATCGGAATGAGCGCAATAGCTCGTTATTTTGCAACCAATGGTAAACTTGTGGCTGGTTATGATAAAACTCCTTCTCAGGTAACTGATGATTTAGAGGCGTTGGGTGTTGAAATTCATTTTGAAGATAATGTGAAACTTATTTCAGACTCCTTTTTAAATGCAGATGAAACTTTGGTTGTGTATACACCGGCAATTCCTAAAAATCATACAGAGCTTAATTACTTTTTAGATAATAACTTTACTGTTTTAAAAAGAGCAGAAATTTTAGGAAAAATAACAGCAAGTACTTTTTGTTTAGCCGTTGCAGGGACTCACGGAAAAACGACAACTTCTTCTATTTTGGGTCATATTATGCAGCAAGAAAAAGCGACTTCTTTTTTAGGCGGAATTGCAGAAAATTATAATTCCAATTTAATTTTAGGTGATGATAAAATTTCTGTAGTAGAAGCAGATGAGTTTGATAGATCGTTTATGCAATTGAGTCCTAATATTGCATGCATAACTTCTATGGATGCAGATCATTTAGATATTTATGGTGATGCAAAAGAACTAGAAAAAACTTTTTTAGATTTTTCTAAAAAAGTTTCTGATACTTTAATTATTGCAAAAGGATTGCCTTTAAAAGGATTAACCTATGCTGTAAACGAAGATGCAGATTATAAAGCGTTTAATGTGAAAATCGAAAGCGGAAAATATATTTTTGACGTGCAAACACCCTCAGGAATTATAGAAAATATTGAATTCCATTTGCCAGGAAAACACAATGTAATGAACGCTTTGGCAGCTTTAGCAATGGCTGAGACTTATGGCGTTTCGTTAGAAAACATAAAACAACGTTTGTCAACTTTTAAAGGAGTAAAACGTAGGTTTTCATATAAAATAAAAACAGGCGATTTTGTATTGATAGACGATTATGCACATCATCCAACAGAAATAAATGCGGTAGAAAATTCAATTAGAGAAATGTATCCTAATGAAAAAGTGTTGGTTGTTTTTCAGCCACATTTATTTTCTAGAACTAGAGATTTTATTGATGATTTTGCTGCTGCACTTTCAAAATTTGATGAAGTCTTGTTGTTAGATATTTATCCTGCAAGAGAATTACCAATTGAAGGAGTGGATTCTGATTGGTTATTGAGTAAGATTGATAACAGACATAAAAAATTGACACAAAAAAATAATTTAATAAAAGATATTAAAAATTCATCAGCAAAAGTAGTGGCAATGTTAGGCGCTGGTGATATTGGAGTGCTTATAAATGAGGTAACAAATCAACTTTTAAAACCGGAACAAAATGGAGTTTAAAAAGTTTTTAAAATACTTGTTATTTGTAGTGATAGTAATTGGTTTAGGGTTTTTGTATAGTTTTTCATCCGCAAGAAATCTACAAAAAAAAATTGGCGAACCAGTGATAGAATTTAGTCAAGGAGATAATAATTTTTTGACACATTCAATGGTTAACAAATTGTTAATACAAAATGAAGAAACTATTAAAAACAAAGCAAAATCTAAGGTAAATTTATACGGTTTAGAAAATAGGGTTTTAAAAAACCCTTATGTAGAAAGTGCAGCTGTTTTTTTAACGGTAGATGGTCAATTAAAAACAATCATTAAACAGCGTACACCAGTAGCAAGAATTATCGAAAAAAATGATTCTTATTATATTGATAAACAAGGAGTAAAAGTGCCTTTGTCGGCTAATTATTCTGCAAGAGTTTTGTTGATTTCAGGAATACAAAATGATGCACAAATCAAAGAGATATTGCCCTTAGTTTCTTTTATTTTAAAAGACAATTTTTTGCAAAAAGAGATCGTTGGAATTGATAAATCTGACGTTAATGAATACCAATTCGCCGTAAGAAGTGGAGATTATAAAATTGATTTCGGAAATTTAACCGAAGTTGATATAAAGTTTAAAAAGTTAAAAGCGTTTTATAATAAAGC
Organism: Polaribacter glomeratus; assembly: GCF_002954665.1. Taxonomy (GTDB): domain Bacteria; phylum Bacteroidota; class Bacteroidia; order Flavobacteriales; family Flavobacteriaceae; genus Polaribacter; species Polaribacter glomeratus. The sequence goes on from NZ_MSCM01000002.1 coordinate 1,449,830, forward strand.
ATTTGATGATAAAACCATTCAAAATTATAAAGCAATAAATTTAAAATATCACAACCAAGTTGTGTGCACTAAATAAATCAAAAATGGAAAACAACAAAATAGCTGTTGGTTTAGATATCGGTACCACGAAGATTGTTGCTATGATTGGTCGTAAAAACGAGTATGGCAAAATAGAGGTTGTAGGTATTGGTAAAGCAAAAAGCTTAGGTGTAAAGCGTGGGGTTGTAAGTAATATTACACAAACAATACAATCAATACAACAGGCGGTAGAAGAAGCAGAAAGTGTTTCTGGGTTAAAAATAGAAGATGTTATTGTTGGTATTGCTGGTCAGCATATTAGAAGCTTACATCATAGTGATTATATTACTAGAAATACTGCAGAAGATGTTATTAATGAAGCAGATATAGATAATCTAGTAAACCAAGTTCATAAATTAGTGATGTTGCCTGGTGAAGAAATTATACATGTATTACCACAAGAATATAAAGTAGATTCTCAAGCAGATATTAAAGAACCAATTGGTATGTATGGTGGACGATTAGAAGCTAACTTTCATGTGGTTGTTGGGCAGGTTTCATCCATCAGAAATATTGGGCGTTGCGTAAAAAGTGCGGGTTTAGGTTTAAGTGATATTACCTTAGAACCTTTGGCATCTGCATCGGCAGTATTAAGTCAAGAAGAAAAAGAAGCAGGAGTAGCTTTAATTGATATAGGTGGCGGAACAACAGATTTAGCTATTTTTAAAGACGGTATTATAAGACACACAGCGGTAATTCCTTTTGGGGGAAATGTAATTACTGATGATATAAAAGAAGGTTGCTCTATTATTGAAAAGCAAGCCGAATTATTGAAAATAAAGTTTGGTTCTGCATGGCCAGGAGAAAATAAAGAAACAGAAATAGTTTCAATTCCGGGTTTAAGAGGTAGAGAGCCAAAAGAGATTACTTTAAAGAATTTATCAAAAATTATACATGCGCGGGTTCAAGAAATTATTGAGCATGTCTATTTAGAGATTAAAAATTATGGACACGAAACTGCAAAAGGAAAACTAATTGCAGGTATTGTGTTAACAGGTGGAGGTGCTCAATTAAAACATTTACGCCAATTAGTAGAATATATTACTGGTATGGATGCAAGAATTGGGTTTCCTAATGAACATTTAGCAGGCGATTCTGATGAAGCATTATCTAGTCCAGCTTACGCAACGGCTGTTGGTTTGCTAATGGTTGGTTTAGATAAAAAGATTAAAGTACAAGACATAAAACAAGTTGTTGAAGAGGTTAAAAATGAACCCGAAACAATATCTGAAGTTGAGCCAGAGCCAATAATTGAGAAAAAATTAAAGCCAAAAAAGAAATCTTTTTTCGAGAAGTTTACCGAAGGATTAAAAGATTTTTTAGACAATGCTGAGTAAGTTATTCAGTATATAGATCAAAAAGTAAAGAAAAAACAACAATAACAACCTAAAAAGATAAACGTTATTATGAGCGCAGAATTCGATAACATTTTATTTGACATGCCCAAAACGCAATCTAACACCATAAAAGTAATTGGTGTTGGTGGTGGCGGAAGCAATGCAGTAAATCATATGTTTACCCAAAGCATAACAGGCGTAGATTTTGTAATCTGTAATACAGATGCACAAGCTCTAGAAAATAGTCCAATTCCTAATAAAATTCAATTAGGAGCAAACTTAACTTCCGGCTTGGGAGCAGGTGCAAACCCAGAAATAGGAGCACAGGCAGCTAAAGAAAGTATGCAAGAAATTCAGAAAATGTTAAACACACAAACAAAAATGGTGTTTATAACAGCTGGAATGGGTGGTGGAACCGGAACAGGAGCTGCACCAATTATTGCAAAAATTGCAAAAGATATGGACATCTTAACGGTTGGGATTGTAACCATGCCTTTTGCTTTTGAAGGAAAAAGACGTACAAAACAAGCTCAACTAGGAATTGACCAACTGCGCCAAAATGTCGATTCTTTAATTGTAATTAATAACAATAAATTACGTGAAGTTTATGGAAACCTTGGTTTTAAAGCGGGCTTCTCTAAAGCGGATGAGGTTTTATCTACTGCATCTAAAGGTATTGCAGAAGTAATTACACATCACTACAAACAAAATATTGACTTGCATGATGCTAAAACCGTACTTTCTAATAGCGGAACTGCAATTATGGGCTCTGCAAAAGAAGAAGGTTCTAGTAGAGCAAAAAATGCGATTGTAAAAGCATTAGATTCGCCTTTATTAAATGATAATAAAATTACAGGAGCTAAGAATGTGTTGTTGTTAATTGTCTCTGGTAAAACTGAAGTTACACTTGATGAGATAGGAGAAATCAACGATTACATTCAAGATGAAGCAGGTTACGACGCTAATATTATTATGGGAATTGGCGAAGATGAATCACTAGGAGATGCTATAGCTGTAACAATTGTAGCGACAGGTTTTGCGCCAGACCAACAGAGTACAATTACAAATACAGAGGTTAAAAAAGTGGTTCATATTTTAGAAGACGAACAAAAAGCGACTTATAATTTTGATGAAAAAACCATATCAAAATCACCAACTTTAGATACGCCAACTTTTAATACCATACCTCAAAAAGTTGTACACGATTTAGGAGAAGTTACCGAGGATACAAAACCAAAAATGGATTTAGTTGCTACAAACCAAATTATAGCAAGTATGCCAGTAAGTTTTGAAGAGGTTTCTTATAAAACGGTCTTAGAAGAAGATGATTTTATAATTACCGATATTTTAAAAGTTGAAGAAAAAATTGAAGAAGCACCAAAAGAAAATCAATCTGATCTATTGTTTGACTTGCCTTTAGCTCCTCATAGAGTAGTAAAATCCGAAGAAGAAATTAGATTTAATTTAAATATAGAAAAAGAATTAAATATAAATGAAATTCAGGTTTTTGGAGCGCAAGAAATTAAGTTTGAAAGAAAAGAAGTAGAAAAAAGATACGTTTTAGAAGATTTTGATGCACAGCCAACAATAGGTAAAAGTTCTGGTTTTGTAGAGAAGAAAAAAATTGAAGAACCAGAAATTCAATTTGAACTTAAAACTAGAAAGCCTCAAGAAGCAATTAATGAGATTGAAACGATGAGTGAAGAAGTTTCTCCTCTAGATTTAACAATTTCTGAATTGCAAAAAAGAGCAGAAGAACGCCGAAGAAAGATGAAAGGCTTCAATTATAAGTTTACCGATCAATTAAATAAAAACATTGATGAAATTGAGCGTCAACCTGCTTATAAGAGAATGGGTGTTAGTTTAGATAGAAATACTTCTATTAGCACCTCTGAAACAGCATTAAAAAAAGAAGATGATGGTATCAATTTTAAATCGAATAATTCATTTTTACATGATAATGTAGATTAGTTTTAAATTTAAAAGCTATCAAAAAAATCACATCCTATAAGATGTGATTTTTTTGTTTTTCTACTTTTATTTAATTATTTTTTCTGATTGTCGTAAACTATGAATCCTATGAAAACCATATTTTCTGTTGGTTTTTATGATTTCTGTTGTGTAACAAACGTTTTTATACCTCGTCTAAGGTATGTAATCAATTAAACGAAACATTATGAAATATCTAAAAACAGTGTCAATAGAAGAAAGAGGAATTTTAACATCGGCTTACAAGCAAGAAATTAAAAAGAATATGAGAATAGAGAAATCGAAATCAATATCTAAAATTAAATCGATGATTTTAAACCATGAAGGAAAAATAGAAAGTCAGACAGGAGTTATTCTACAAGTTTCATTATTTGCTTTAGCTATTATTTTAATTACTTTTTAAAAAAATAAACAAAGAGTTACTAGATAAAAAAATCCATCTTAAAAAGATGGATTTTAAAATGAATATACTAGGTATCTTTAAACACAGACCAAAATTTAAATTTACTTTTATTCAGCAATTAATTCTGATAATACCTGTTTGAAAGTATTTATAGGTTGAGCACCAGTTACAGCACTTTTTTTATTAAACACAATTGTAGGAACAGAATTTACACCTAAGTTTTTCCAATAACTTTGTTTACTGCGTATTTCTTTTCGAGCCTCATCATTGTCTAACTGTGCTAACCCTTCTTCGGCATTTAAGCCAACAGTTTGTAAAGCTTCTTTTAAAACATCTCTTTTAGAGACATCTTTTCTTTCGCTAAAAAAGGCAGTTGTTAAACACATTTTTAATTCGGTTTGTTTTCCAAATTTTTTAGCATATTCTAGTAAAATATGCGCTTCAAAAGTATTTACCATTCTCATTTCATCAAAATAATCGAAGGTAAAATCAAGTTCTTTCCCAACGTTGGTCATATTTTGTTTTGACTCTTTTTGTTGCTCTAAAGTAGATCCATACTTTTCTGTAAGGTGTTCCGTTACGTTTTGACCTTCGGTCGGCATATTAGGATTTAATTCAAATGGTTGCCACTCAATAGCTACTTGATCTTGAATACCAAGTTCAATAATAGCCTTTTCTAAACGTTTGTATCCTATGGTACACCAAGGGCAAACTACATCTGAAACGATATCGATTTTTATTTTTTCTTTCATTTGTAAGCTTTTAATTAACCTTCTTAATAAAACGAAAGGTATATAATTTAGAATTATTCTGTTGTTATTACGAATAGGAAATTACAATTTATTTAGACCAAGCAAATGTCTGAAACGCTACATCAACAGGTGTATTTGCAATATGGTTTGTGTAATTACTTATAATTTTTTGTGATAATCCTAAAATAATATCTAATACTTGTCGCTCTTTATAACCTGTTGCATAAAAATTGTTTAGCTCGTTTTGAGTTACATGGCCTCGATTACGAACAATTATTAATGTCATTGCACGTAATGCTTCTAATTTTGGATTTTCAAGAGGCGTTTCGTTACGCAGTGCTGCTGTAATCGAATCATCGACCTTCATCATTTTAGCAATCGCTGTGTGTGCAGGTACGCAGTAATGACAGGCGTGTTCTACGTTTATAGTTTGCCAAACGACTGTTAATTCTTCATTGTTAAATGCTGAATTAACAAATAGCTCATGTATTGTTTTGTAAGCTTCAAATAAACCAGGAGATTCTGCTAATACGCCATGCAAACCAGGTATCATTCCGTAGTCTTTTTGCGATTTCGTTAAAAAATCTTTGCTCCCTTTGGGTGCCGTTTCTATGTTGTGAATTTTTAATGTTGTCATAGTTTTTGTTTTAAAATTGATTATTGTTAAATAACTAAACAATTGGTTAGTTATTGTGTAAAAAAAATGTTACAAATTTTTAAAGGTTATTTCTATATAATCTTCAATTTCCTTTTTGCTGTTTACTCTGGATGCCGCTGCCAAACCATGTTTTGCTAATAGTAAGAAATTAGCCTGTTTAAGTATGGTTTCTTCATTTTTAGTAGTATCCATTTTTAATTTTTCAATGAATAAATCTTTTAAGCGATTCATAAAAGAAGCCATTTGTTCTTTTAATAGTTCATCTTCACTATTTGAAAATTCATTATAAGTGTTGGTTACTAAACATCCTTTTTTATTGCCGTCTTTGTAATAAGAAGCTACTGAGTCGTAGAAAAATTGTTTAATATCTTCAACACCATTAGGGGCTTCTTTTAATTTTTCGAAGACACTATTTAATTGCGATTTGTAAAGTTTTAAGCTTTCAAGATAAAGGCCGTGTTTATTGCCGAAACTAGAATAAATGGAGAATTTATTGATGCCCATTTCATGTTCAAGCATTTTCATTGAAGTAGATTCGTATCCATACTTCCAAAACAAATTCATTGCTTTGGTAATTACTTCTTGTTCTATATACTCCTTTTTTCTTGCCATTATTTCTAAATACAAAACTAAACAAACGGTTAGAAATAAAAAGACTATTTCTCATTTATTTTAAATGGTTCTATAGTTTGTAACTATAATTGTATGAAAACAGCTATAAGTGATAGACTTAAAAAATAGTTTTAAATTAGGTTGCATGAGCGATAGAAGCGGCATCCTTTTTTGCTTTTATTAAATATTCTATTCTTAATTTTATAACTAAAAGCTATTAAAAGTTGAAATAAGTTTAGGACTTCTTTGCAAAAAAGATATAGTGAATAGCGCGGTTACGCTTTTTAGCGCAACATGCCCAAACAAAAAAAATCCACCTAAAAAGATGGATTTTGAATATTGTTCTCGACTGTGCTCGAGCCAACTCTAAAGTTTAATCTAAAGCTTCTTTAATTCTTTTAATAGCTTCTCTAATTTGCGATTCTGATGCTGCATAAGACATGCGAATACAACTTGGTGCTCCAAAAGCATCACCAGTTACAGTAGCAACGCCAGCTTTTTCTAATAAGTAGAAAGCAAAATCGTTTGCGTTTTCAATTTTTACACCGTTAACTGTTTTTCCGAAGAAATAAGAAATATCTGGAAAAACATAAAAAGCACCTTCTGGTACATTTACTTTAAAGCCTTCAATTTCCCTTAACAATCCAACAACGATATCTCTACGAGTTTTAAACTCGTCTACCATATATTGTATTTTAGAAACAGGTGCTAAAACTGCGGTAATAGCAGCTCTTTGAGCGATACAATTTGCGCCAGATGTAATCTGCCCTTGCATTTTTGTACATGCTTTTGCAATCCACTCTGCTGCGCCGATATAGCCAATTCTCCAACCTGTCATTGCAAATGCTTTTGCCAAACCGTTAACAGTAATGGTTCTTTCATACATGCTTTCTATGGCAGCAAAACTAAATGGCTTTGTTTCGTAATTGATATGTTCGTAGATTTCATCTGATAAAATAAAAATCTTCGGATACTTTTCTAAAACTACGGCCAACGCTCTGTATTCTGCTTCACTATAAATAGTTCCACTAGGATTATTTGGTGAGTTAAAAAACACCATTTTCGTTTTTGGTGTAATGGCAGCTTCTAATTGTGCAGGTGTAATTTTAAAATCATCTTCAATAGAAGAAGGAATTTCTATATACTTAGCTTCACAAAGAATTGCGAGTGCAGAGTAACTTACCCAATATGGTGCAGGTAATAAAACTTCATCTCCGGGGTTTAACAATACTTGCATTACGTTTGCAATAGATTGTTTTGCACCCGTAGAAACCACTACTTGACTTGGTTTGTACTCTAAAACGTTATCACGCTTAAACTTTACGCATATAGCTTCTTTTAGTTCTACATATCCGTCTACTGGTGAGTACGAATTATAGTTTTGATTGATTGCTTCAATTGCAGCATCTTTAATAAAATCTGGTGTATTAAAGTCTGGTTCACCCAAACTTAAACCAATAATATCTTTTCCTTCTGCTCTTAATTCTCTTGTTTTAGCAGCCATTGCTAAAGTTTCAGAAACTGGTAAGCTGTTAATTCTGTCCGATAATGGATGTGTCATTTTGCTGATGGTTGTTGTGTTTTATATTATGCTAATTCGGGTTTTTGCCCTAAAACACCTAAATGTCTAAAATGCTCTACAATTGCTTTACGCATAGTGTCATATTCATTGTAGGGTAAATTAAACTCTTGAGCTGTTTCTTTTACAATTTTAGCTAATTTATCATAATGAACATGAGAAATATGTGGAAAAATATGATGCTCAACTTGATGATTTAAACCTCCTGTATAGAAGTTTACCAACCAGTTACTAGGTGCAAAGTTAGAGGTTGTATATAATTGATGGACTGCCCAAGTGTGTTCTAAATTTCCTTCTTGATCAGGAACAGGCATTTCTGTATTTGGTACAATATGTGCCAATTGAAAAACCAAACTTAAAATCATACCAGCTGTATAATGCATTACAAAAAAGCCTATTAAAACTTTCCACCAAGAAACGTCTAAAACCAATAGAGGTAAAACAATCCAAAGTACATAATATACAATTTTAGAAATTATTAATTTCGTCCATTCAGTTGCAGGGTTTGGAAACTCACCATAAGATAATTTACGTTTTAAATAACCATGCATTTGTTTTACATCCGTAGTTATTGCCCAGTTAATGGTTAATAAACCGTATAAAAATATAGAATAATATTTTTGAATTTTATGAATCTTTAACCATTTTGAATGTTGCGAAAAACGGATAACTCTACCCGCATCAATATCTTCATCATGTTCTATAACATTTGTAAAAGTATGGTGTAAAACATTGTGTTGTACTTTCCAGTTATACACATTACCAGCAAGTATATAAATACTACTTCCCATTAATTTATTTACCCATTTTTTACTAGAAAAAGAATCATGATTACTGTCATGCATTACATTCATACCAACACCAGCCATTCCAATTCCTGTAACAACCATTAAGACAGCCATTAACCATTGAGGCATTGTAATTGTTAAAATTAAAATAAACGGAACTAAAAATAGCGAAAACATAATAATAGCTTTCGTGTATAATTTCCAGTTACCTGTTCTTTTAATGTTATTTTCTTTAAAATATAAGTTGACTCTTTTGTTTAAAGTTCTAAAAAACTTTGCTTTGTCTACTTTTGAGAATTTTATTGTTTTCATATATTATCAAATAATACTACAAAAATAAACTATTTAAAGTTGCTTAATATGATAAACGTCAATTTTTGTTAAGAATTGTTGAGTACAAATAGCTATTTTTGCAGCCTAAACTATATTTATTGATGGAAATTATACACAAGTATTTTAAAAATTTATCGGACATTCAAATTGAACAGTTTTCTAAACTTCAGGATTTGTATGAAGATTGGAATTTAAAGATTAACGTAGTTTCTAGAAAAGATATTGATGAATTGTATTTGCGTCATGTTTTACATTCTTTAGGAATTGCAAAATTGATTCAATTTAAACCAGGCGCCAAAGTATTGGATGTTGGTACTGGTGGTGGTTTCCCTGGAATTCCGTTAGCAATTTTATTCCCAGAAACGCAGTTTCATTTGGTAGATTCTATTGGTAAAAAGATAAAAGTAGTAAATGAAGTTGTTGCAGGTTTAGGTTTACTAAATGTAAAAACTACAAACGGTAGAGTAGAAGAAGACAAAGATACGTATGATTTTATTGTAAGCAGAGCCGTTGCAGAAATGGAAACTTTTGTGCGTTGGACAAAAGGTAAAATTTCTAAAAAACAAAATCATTCGTTAAAAAACGGAATTCTTTACTTAAAAGGAGGAGATTTAACCGAAGAATTAAAGCTTTACACGTCTGCTACCATTTATAATCTAGCTGATTATTTTGAAGAGGAATTCTATGAAACTAAAAAAGTTGTTCATTTAGGGATGAAATTTAAATAAATAATTTTTTAAAATTAACAAATAATCATCAATCGGTTTTCTCCTGTTTTTTCAAGAGGTGCACGATGAAGACAAGGAAGCACTTTGCTCTTTGGATGATCAATTGCTAATTTCCATAAGTTTCCGATACCTAAGTTGATAAGGTTTGCATTGGGTTTTGGTTGGTAATGCAAATCAAAAAAATACTCACTTAAAAAGGATTCAAATCCTGCATCTTCGCCATCATATAGTTTTTTGAGTTCAGCACGTATTTCTGGAATCAGTACTTTTTGAATTGCTTGTGCATTTGGTACTATTTCACTAGGCTTACCATGATAGGTGCATAAATAAGTGTCAGTAGCTATAGGCGAACGATCTACGTGAAAAGAATACACATCCGTAGGAAAAAACGGATATGAGTCATCTCGTTCATAGTATTTAATAACATTTAGTGTTGGTGATGCTCCATGAGCTGTCAATAACTTCATGTCATTTAAAAGGATTTCGCGAGCTAGTTGACCTTGTTTTGTTAATTGAAGTTTGCGAAGTTCTGCTGGATGAAGTTCCGTCATATTTCCGCTTAATGCTACTTTTTTAACAATCTCAGAAAAATCACCTATTAGTTCACGAGTAAAACAAATTGCATTCATTTCTGCTTTAAAAGACGTGGAAACAAGCTCTTGAAAATTGGTAACATATTGAATCTGATTCTCGGTCTTAATTACATCAATCATTCTGGGTTTCAGTTTTATGCTATTAAAGTTGGTTTAAATATTAAAAATAGGAAACAATTTTTTTCTAATATAAATCTACATTTTTAAAAGGAATTAACGCTAAAATTACGGCTTCTGTGTAGTATTTAGTTCTATCAATTATATCTCCAGTTAAAATTCCCACTGCGCCACTTTCTTGCTTAGAGTTTTTACGATTAAAAACAATATCATCTGCATCGCCTAGTTCTTTGCCTTCTTTTATCAACTGAACCACTTGTTTTGGAAGAAAAAATGTTGCTGTTCTTGATTTACCATATTTACCATCAGCCTTTGCAACAACCCAAGCAAACGCTTCCATTTCATCGTCTAAATTTTCAATACCGCCTTCTATACCAAAATAAAAATCTGCATCTTTAATTTCGTTTGATGCATTATCTGCTCTGTTTTTTGCTCCTTGAAAGGTTTCGGTATTGCTAAGCGGTTGGTCTGCAACATCCGAAGGAACGGAAACACTAATAAACTCGAATTTTTGGTTTGGAAACATTTTTTCAAACCCATTTTTTACGGCTTGTATTTTAACTGGATTTTTTGATGCGATAATAATTTTTCCCATATTATATTGATAATGTGTAAACGTGTTATTTTTTTGAATTAGTATCCAAACTACCTATTAAGAAATTTATTTTAATATAGAAATTACGACACTAAAATTGTATCATAATCCTTTAGCTAATTTATGTTTTATTGAGTTTATGAACTAACTAAATTAGATTTAACTTCTTTTAAAAGACTAAAGGTTTTAGCACTTTGCAATTTACTAATAGTTATTATATTTAATTTTAGGCTATAAATTTTTTTCATATTTATTGTGAATTGTAAGTATTGCTAATCCGAAAAGTACAGCTACAACGATTAAAATAGTACTTATTAATCCGCTTACTCCAAAAGACATTCTTATTAAAATTGTTGAAATTATAAATCCAGAGTTTCTAATAATTTTATGAAACTGATCTGTATAAAAGAATGAAATTAGAAGAAGTACAACATCTACTAAAATAAGCACTGTAAAAAATTGATCAAAAAACAGATTATTGATGCTTTCAAAGGTTGGTAACTTGCTCGAAGACATTGAAATTCCTGCAGACCAATCGACAAGTGTATAAAAAGCCATCACAAAAAATAAAGGCAATAAAATAACTGCTATTAATTTTTTGTTTTCAACAAATTTTTCGATTATCGGTTTACTATTTTCTTCTGTTATTGCTTTTTGTTTGCCATGTTTTTGAAATAGGAATATTAAATAAAAAAGTAATAATGAAGCGACCAAATCATAGGTAAATTGCAAATCGCCTTTAATCTCAAACCAATTTTCTGTGAGTTCTAAAGCAGCTAAATCTTTAAACAATTTACGGATAATAATTAGTGTTATAATTTCGTATTGTTTGGTTATATAGGTTGTAAAAGATTTTGGTAAATAGTAAATTAGAAGATAAACTTCGTAAATAAGAATAAAAGAGAATGGAGTATAAATTGCTGATATAGGGTTTTTTAGTAATTCTGAATTTGCTGGATAATCTATAAAATTAAATTTCATAATATAGATTATCGCTAAATGAATAAAAAAACTGAATATTGCTATTTTTAGAATAATTTTTTCTGTTTTTTCACGGGTAGTTTCAGAAAGAAATTTGTTGAAAAGGAACGCTACTATTTTCTTGTTTTTGATCATTTCTGTGCGTTTTAAATGTTTAGGCTTAATTTGAGCCTTTTTTGGTTCTTTAATCACGTCTAATTTCATCTATTTTCTTTTTAGAAACAGTCTAAACTGTATCAAAAAAATAAATTTATTTTAAGTAATTTTTTAAAGAAAACATGTTCGGAAAGATTGGTCTTATATGGACTAGATTTAAATAGTGTATTGCCGCAAAATCACGATTTTATTTTTTATGAAATGCCTGCCAATGTTGTACCTTAGATACTTAATTAATTACTTAAGATTCATCATATGAAAAGCTTTATTTTAAAATGGTATCCAATTATTTTAGCATTCCTTTGTTTATTATATTCAGTAGGTTATGGGGTATTAGGTATGACAGCGGAGGCTCAATATTCAGCTCACTGGCCAGGTACAATATTATTGTTTGCAATAGCAATTAGACAAAGAAGAACAACATGAATATAGGATTTTTTATTGTAGGTGGTATCATATTTGCCGTTTACATGGGGTTGACTATATATAATATACAGTACTCCAATCGAAAGCAAAGAGAAGAAAATTATCCAGATATGAAAAAGCCTAAGTTTTAAACATACCTTTAAAAGTTGTTTAAGTTTTGGTAACTCATAATCTGTTGTTTAGTAAATACTGTATTCCTTTCTACTTTTTTAATTAAAATTTTTACAAAAAAAGTAGATAAGAATACTTAGTTTTTTCAATAGGAATAAGAAAAAAACCTCCATGTTTTTAAAGAAAATTAAAAAATAGAGGATGCTGTTCTTGTTGTAAACTTTTCTAAAAATAACATTCCTTTAAAAGAATTTCCTTTTACATTTAGTTTTGGACTCCAAACTGCAATGCAATATTTATCTGGGTGAATGGCAACAATACCGCCGCCAACACCACTTTTACCGGGCAAACCCACTCTAAAAGCAAATTCGCCAGATTCATCATAAAAGCCACAAGTAAGTAAAATAGCATTCATTCTTTTTGCTTGGCTCATAGTAAGCACTTTATTCCCTTTGTGGGTCACAAAATTATCGTCGGCTAAGAAAAGTGCTATTTCAGAAAGTTCTTTACAACTCATTTCTAAAGAGCAAATATGAAAGTAAAAATCTAACACTTGATCAACATCATTTTTAATGTTGCCAAAAGATTTTATAAAATTACATAAGGCAATATTTCTAAAACCAGAAATTTTTTCTGATTGCGCAATTTTTTCAGAATAATTTAGATTTTTATTGTTAGAAAGTTCTCTACAAAAATTTAAAAAATCTTCCTTCGGATTTTTTAAATGACTAACTAAAATGTCACTAACAACAATTGCACCTGCATTTATAAACGGGTTTCTTGGCTTTCCCTTATCCGCTTCTAACTGCAAAAGTGAATTAAAAGGATTACCAGAAGGCTCAACATCAACTCGTTCCCAAATTTTTGCGCCTTCTAATTTATATGCTAAGGTTAACGCAAAAATTTTAGAGACACTTTGTATTGAAAATTTTTTATCAAAATCACCAACACCAAAAGACTCTTTGTTAATTTTAGTAATGTTGATACCAAAATTATCAGGACTTACATTCGATAATTCAGGTATGTAGTTAGGAACTTTACCAATATCATCTACATTTCTTATTTCAAGATAAATATCTTCAATTATTTTTTTATAGTTATCCACTGTTTTTATTGTTTTAAATTAGGAAGGAAAAACCTAAATACTATACTTAAAAAAAGGAACTACATTTCTGCAATTCCTCTTTTACTATTTTATATTAAGATTCCGAAACGAGTTCAGAATTAAGAATTTTTATAAAATTTCTACAAACAATCCTTTATCCGTTTTAGAAACTTTTGCAAAGTTGTTTTTAGTTAAGTGTTTTAAAGACTTGTCCCATTTTTTGTTTGATAAACCAGATTGATCTTTTAATGTATTTAACTCAATTTTTTCTGCTTTTTTGATCAAAGCAAGTAACTCCTTTTCACTGTCATTCAATTCAACAGTAACAATTCGTTGTTCTGGCCTCATTTGAGGAAAGAAAAGCACTTCTTGTATCGATTGATTGTTTGTTAAAAACATAATTAATCGGTCCATTCCAATTCCCATTCCAGAAGTTGGCGGCATTCCGTATTCTAGCGCACGTAAAAAATCGTGGTCTATAAATTCAGTTGCTTCGTCATCGCCTTTTTGAGCCAATTTTAGTTGATGTTCAAAACGCTCACGTTGATCAATTGGGTCATTTAATTCAGAATATGCATTGGCAATTTCCTTACCACAAACCATCAATTCAAAACGCTCTGTTAACTCAGGGTTTTCTCTGTGTTCTTTACAAAGAGGAGACATTTCTTTAGGATAATCTGTAATAAAAGTTGGCTGGATGTAATTTCCTTCACATTTTTCACCAAAAATTTCATCAATCAATTTTCCTTTCCCCATTGTTTCGTCCACAGGAATATTCATCGATTTTGCAGCAGCTCTAATTTCATCTTCAGTTTTACCACTAATATCAAAACCAGTAAAATGTTTAATAGAATCGGCCATTGTTACTCTAGCGTATGGCGCTTTAAAATCTATTTTATGTTCGCCAAAAGTAGCTTCGGATGTTCCGTTTACAGCAATTGCACAATGTTCTAAAAGTTGCTCACAGAAATCCATCATCCAATTGTAATCTTTGTAAGAAACATAGATTTCCATAGCGGTAAATTCTGGATTATGAGTTTTGTCCATTCCTTCATTTCTAAAGTTTTTAGAGAACTCATAAACGCCATCAAAACCACCAACAATTAACCTTTTAAGATACAATTCATTGGCAATTCTCATATATAAAGGAATATCCAAAGAATTGTGATGCGTTATAAAAGGTCTTGCAGCTGCGCCTCCCGGAATTGGTTGTAAAACAGGTGTTTCTACTTCAAAATAACCTGCGTCATTAAAAAAAGAACGCATTGCATTAAACAATTTTGTACGTTTTATAAACACTTCTTTAACATGCGGATTTACCACTAAATCCACATAACGTTGTCTAAAACGCATTTCTGGATCTGTAAAAGCGTCAAATATTTTACCGTCTTTCTCTTTAGGAAAAGGCAAAGGTTTTAAAGCCTTACACAGTAATTTAAAATCTTTAACAAGTACCGTTTTTTCGCCTACTTTAGTAGTAAAAAGTTCACCCTCAACACCAATAAAATCACCTAAATCTATTAAGTTTTTAAAAACAGTATTGTATTTTGTTTTGTCTTCGCCAGTACAAATTTCATCACGATTAAAGTAAATTTGTATTCTACCTTCACCATCTTGTAATTGACCAAAAGAAGCCTTTCCTTGCAAGTTTTTTACCATTAACCTTCCGGCAATAACCACTTTTTTCCCTTCTGTATAATTTTGTTTTATTTCGGTCGAATTTGAATCTACTGGAAATAAATCTGCAGGATAAGGGTTGATGCCCAAAGCACGTAATTTTACTAGCTTTTCTCTACGTACAACTTCTTGTTCTGATAATTGCATTTGCTGTTTTTTTTCTGATGTTTATTAAAGAGTGCGAAGATACAATCAAATCAATTAATAGGCAATTGAGAAATTTGTAAAAAAGAAACTATTTATTTGAGGATTATTAAAAACAGCGTATATTTGCAGACTGTTTTTTAGTAAAAACAGTAATTAGTTGTGTTGTTTTGGCACTTTAGTAAAAGTGTCGTGGTTTTGTTAACCAATGGAAAGCTTCCCTGAAATGGGACGCTTTTTTTATTTTAATGAAACTCGATTTTGAAAAACACCCAAGTATGAATTAAATAGTACTAACTGACTAATCGCCTCTCTTTAGCAAGATCTTTAGTATAATTTTCGAATGCTTGGCATCAAAAGTTTAAAACTTTTATCACCTGTAATATTTTGATTTCAATTCTTAAAAAATAGTAATTACAACATTTTTTGTTGCTTCTTATAAAATGAATCTGCTTGCAATTTCATTAAATCTCTTGCTATTTTTTGTTTGTAGGTGTACAGTTCTTCCTCTTCAGAAATATCTTTATAAACTTTGTTATCTATAATAATATCTGCATTTAACATTTGTTTTCTCTGTTGCACTTGTTGTTGAACCCAAGTTTTTATGGCAGTTTCTGTATCTTCTAATTTAAAATCGTATTCTCCTTTTGGCGCTAACAATTTTGCAATTATTGGTGATGTTTCAATCGCTAAAAATAATAAGAATATAAAGAATGATGGAAGCCAAGGCAATTTACCAAGCGCATTTACTCTTGCCATTAAACCATCGTAATTAGCAATAATAGGTTCAGATTTTTGTTCGGCTAATTTTTGATTATCGGTTATAACCACAATCGCTGTTTCTTTTGTTTTTATTTTTTCTAAATTATCTATTTTTAATTGTTTTAGAGCAATTAAAGAAGCATCATGCTTTTGTCTTTTTTCTTGGTAAACAGGTCCTTTTCCTAATTTTTTTGTTCCTTTTCTGCCTTCTGCTTCTGCAATATAGCTTTCATATAAAGTATTTGTTTCTAATTCTTTTAGAGTAATTTCTTGTTTTAAACTACTAATTTCGGATGCTATTTTTTCTATTTCAGGACTAAATTGTTGCGCAATTTGAGCTTTCGTATCTATCGTCATTTGAATTTTTTCGGTCAATAAAACTTGATTGATTTCTTTTTCAAACAATTTTAACTCTAAAGGTTTAGAAATAACAACTGCAATAATTACTGCCAATATAATTCTTGGTGAGGCTTGTAACAATTCGTTAAGTCTAGAACCTGTCTTTTTGATAGTAGAAACTATAAAGCGGTCTAGATTAAAAATTAATAATCCCCAAACTAATCCAAATGAAATAGCAGCATATGCATTATCAAAAACGGTAAAAAGGGCATAACTTCCTGCAATTGTTGCCATAACTGCTGTGAAAAAAACAGTGGCTCCAATACCTACAAATTTGTTTTGTTCGCCATTACCGCAGTTTTCCACAATATTTTTATCGACTCCAGCACACGTAAGAAAGAATTTTTTAAGCACAATTATATATTTAATGATATAACGTTATATCGGTACAAATGTTGCGAAAAAAAAACCTCAAATTATTGAGGTTTTTAAATTTTATTATTTTTTTAACGTATTATTCTTTTTTAGTTGTAATGTAAACAGAACCAGCGCCATCTTTATCTTTTTTAACATCAACAGATTCAATTTTATTTGCTGGTATTAATTCCATTTCTTTTTTGCTAATAAGTTTATGATCTAGATAATATTTAATATTTTCTTCCTTTTTTTTGGTAACTATCCCTTTTTCACTAATCCAAACTTTATAGGGGCTATTGTTTGTGTTTTTAGTTTCAATTGATAATTTTTTATTCTTTTTAAATAAATCAGAAGCGGTATCAGCATCTATTTCTTTTCCTTCAAAATAAAATTTTGCTCCTTTTTTATTCATGTCTTTAATATGTTCTATTGCATTTACTGGCGGTGGAGGTGGCAGTCTATCATTTCCACTTCTTTTTTTCCAATCGTTTAATGCTTTTTCAGCTACTAAAATTTGTTCTTTAGATGCGTTTGGAACTGGCGGTGGTGGCGGTAAATCATTTCCGCTTCTTTTTTTCCAATCACTGTGAGCTTTTTTAGCTATTAAAATTTGTTCTTTGGATGCATTCGTAGCTGGTGGTGGTGGCGGAACTAATAACTCATCTTCCTTGGTAAACTCGCTTCTAAGCTTATAATGCACTTTATTGTTTTTCATCAGTTTTAAATACGGGTCGTGAGGATGAACAGGGCTTTTACTTTTCAATTTACTTTCTTTAGAAAGCTTAGCATACATGCTTCTTAATTCTGAATATAAGTTTTTTAACTCATTTTGTCTTTCTGTAGAACTTTTTATAAAATGAGGTTTTTCATTTCTTTTTGATTCGTAGGTTTTATTTAAGGCATCATAAGAACTAATACCATACTTTTTTCCTATTTCTTCTATTATTTCTTTAACCTCCGTATCTCTTTTTAAATCTTGCTCATTAATTGTTTCTAAATTTTTTGGTGTACTATCTTTTGCTTCAACTCTTTCTGCGAAGAGGAAAATAAGTCCGGTTAAAAGCGGAATTACCGCCAGTTTTTTTAACAAAATCTTTGTGCTTGAACTTTTTGTTGTCATCATTAGTAATCGTTTTTTAGTGAGTGAATAATTCAAATTACTGGCCAAGTAATATTCGTTTTTCCAAGCAGCTTTTTTAACTAGTATATGCTGATATTGGAAGGTGTTTTTATGTTGATGTATTACCGTTTCGTCTGCAATAAATTCATGATTTAACTGCACGGCTTTTTTAAGTAAAATAAAGAAAGGGTTTATCCAAAATAGTATTTGAATAACTTCAAGAATTAAAACATCTAACGTGTGTTTTTGAGTAACATGTGTTAACTCGTGCGTAAACAATTCTTGTTCTATCTTCTGGTTTTCGTAATCATTTTTGTTGATAAAAATGTAGTTCCAAAATGTATGCGGAAGTACTTTGTCATCCACTAAAACCAATAGCGCTTTTTGATATTTAACTTTTGTATTTTTCCCTATTTTATTGATGATCATAAATAAATTTCGTCCAAATCTCATTAAAAAAATTGAAGAAACGAATAGGTAGAAACCTACAAATAATTTTGTGTAATTTATTGATTCTTCTATGATGGTATTCTCAAAGCTATAAAAACCTTGACCCGTTATAGGTTCTGCAATAACAGCTGCAACATCATTATATATAATATACAAAGGCGCTAAAAACGAAAATAAAATGCTACCCAATAAATAAAAGCGATTAAAAGTATGCATTTTTTCTTTTTCTAGAATAAAATGATAAAATGCCAATAGTAACGCTAAACAGATTGCCGATTTTAGGAAATAGAGTATCATTTTCGTTGATTTTTAATTTGAGTATCAATCACTTTTTTAAGTTCTTCTAATTCTGCTGTTGTAAGATTGGTTTCTTTGGTAAAAAAAGAAGCAAACTGACTCGCAGAATCATTAAAGAAGTTTTTAATTAAACCATTAACATGGTTAGAAAAATAATCTGTCTTTTTTATTAATGGATAATATTCTCTAGATTTTCCAAACAATTTGTATGCAATAAAACCTTTATCATTAACTCTTTTTAGTAAAGTGGCAACAGTTGTTGTTGCTGGTTTTGGTTCTGGAAAATCAGCTATTAAATCTTTTAAAAATGCTTTTTTACGTTTCCATAAATAGTGCATTAATTGTTCTTCGTTTTTTGATAATTGCATTGGTTATTATTTTACTCTACAAACATAGAACAAATATTTTAATTCTACAAATGTAGAGTAAAAATATATTTTGATTTTGCATATATTTGATGCAGGAAAAAAAATTAGTATGAAAAAAATAATTCTAGTTGTAAGTGTCATTTTACTTAGCGCTTGTGCTACAAGTAAATTTAAAGAAAAATGGCTAAAAGAGCAGTCGCCAAATACATTTAAAGCAAGATTTGAAACTACACAGGGTAATTTTGATATCGTTGCAAGAAGACTTTGGTCTCCAAACGGTGTTGATAGATTATACCAAATGATACAGCATAAGTACTATACGGATGTAGCTATTTTTAGGGTTGTACCAAAATTTGTAGCTCAATTCGGAATTCATAACGATTCTTTAATCAACCACAGTTGGGAAAAAGGAATTGCCGATGAGCCTGTGTTAGCTAAAAATGATTCCATGACAATTTCATTTGCTAGGGGTGGAGTTAATTCAAGATCAAATCAGATTTTCATCAATTTAAAAGATAATAAAAGGTTAGATACTTTGGCTTATTCTGGGGTAACTGGTTTTCCTGTGGTAGCAAAAGTAATTGCTGGTCAAGAAAATGTATTGAAGTTTTATAATGGTTACGGTGATAAATTAGGTTTTAAACAAGATTCTATTACCAAATTTGGCAACAAGTTTTTAAGAGAGAAATTCCCAAAAGTAGATTATATTATAAAGGCATATATTATAAAGTAGCAATACTCTAAAAATGAACTATTATGAATAAATTTAAAATACTGATATTACTTTCTATATTCCATTTTTCACTTTTTGCCCAACAAAAATTCGAGAAAGAATACAGAATTAAATCAAACGAGGTTCCTGTTAAATCTTTGCAAGTTATTAAAATGTGGAATTTTAAAAAGAAGGTAAAATGGTATGCAGAAGAAAGTAATGATGGCAAAACTTTTGAAGCGAAGGTGGGTTATAAAAAGCATAGATATAGCATCGAGTTTTCTGAACAAGGTGAAATTTTAGATGTAGAGAAAACGGTCAAATTTACTGATCTATCGAAAGAAATTCAGCAAAAAATTAAACAAAATTTATCAAGAAGGTTTGTAAAATATAAAATTAAAAAAGTACAAATTCAATATTTAGGTACTGAAACAGCTATTTTTAATGAAGTATTTAGACTAGAAAAATTGAGCAACAGTGTAAAAATTAATTTTGAGATTATTTTAAAAGCAAAGAAAGAAAACACGTATGCTTTGTATGAAATTTTAGTTGATGATAATGGTGATGTACTAAAAGAATTAAAGTTTAAACAAGAGAGTTCCTTGAATTTAGAGTTTTAAAACATGAAAAATATCTTTCCTTTTTTATTAATTATTTTTTGTGTTTCTAAAGTAATTTGTCAATCTAATTTTGATGCTGGTTTTTTACCCAAAATAGTGCTTTCTAATAAAGTTTCTGATAAAATTAATTGGGTGAATAGTATAGAATCTAGAGCAATAGTTTACGACGACAATTATCAGTTTTCCCATAATTTAGTTGATGTTTCATCTATTTTATCACTAAAAACAAATTTGAATCAATCTTTTAATTTTGGATACATTATACGTTTTAGAAATGAAGAAATAATTCATAGAACCTTTCAGCACTATAATTTTGTGTATCAGTTTTCATCCTTAAAAATAGGGCACAGATTCGCTTTTGAGCAATTTTATCAACCAAAGAAACAGACTACTTTTAGAACCCGCTACAGGGTTAGTTTAGAGAAGCCACTAAATGGAGAAAGGGTAGATGTTAAAGAATTTTATATAAAACTTGGTAATGAATATTTGTATGATTTTAAAACCAATGATTTAGAAATTAGAGTAACACCAAATCTTGGTTTTAAGGCTTCTAAAAGAGATAAAATAGAATTTGGTTTAGATTATAGATTGGGCCGGTTTATAGAAAACGCCACTAAAAATAATCTTTGGTTTAGAACCACTTGGTATATTTCTATCGATTAAAACCTTTAGGAAATATGCATAAAAAAGCCATCAAAAAAATATTTTTTTGATGGCTTTCAAATTATTATAAATAAAAATTATTTAATTTTAAAAGTAACTTTTCTTGCAAATTGTCTTGCTTTTGTTGTAACACTTGTATCTTCTCCACCACCAGAAAAAGAAAGTCTATTTGGATCAATACCAGCAGCAACTAAAACTTCAAAAACACTTTTTGCTCTGTTTTCTGAAAGTTGTAAATTTTTGTCTTCGTTACCCGTTTCATCAGCATAACCAATTAAAAGTGCGTTAACACTTGGGTTATCATTCATAAATTGTTTTAGGTAGTTTACAGAATTTAAAGAACCTTGCTGAATCGTTGTTTCGTTGGTATTAAAATATACATTTATGTATCCACTATTTAATAATTCTCTAATAAAATCTACATTAGACGAAGTAATAGTGTTTGCGTATTTATTTTCTTCACCTTTTCTAACATATCGAGTATCTAGTTCTGTCATTAATTTGGTGTTATCAGTATCAGAATTTTTAACCATTAAACCAGCCAATACATTCTCTGCAGTATTTAAACGAGTTTTAATGTCTTCTAAATCGTTGATAATAGTAACATCTTCATTTTGAAGAAAATCTGCATTTTGTTTCTGCTTTCCTAATGAAATATTTACACCAATTGATGTATTAAAAATACTTGCATTAATTTCTCTAGCTCTAGTATTAGCAGCTCCATCAAAAGTGAAATCTTGATAATCATGAAATATGGCAGATGCGTCTAAAAATAATGAAATACGATTAGATAATTTAAATTGTGGTGTAAAACCAACAATCATGTTAAGAATCGGCTCACCAGTTCCGTTATCTATAGGCGTTATTGTTCTTAAATTAGACATACCAAGACCTCCATGAAATAGAAGATTAAATCTACTTGTCCAGCTACTAAAATTTAAAACATTTCCAGCATTTACGACTCCTTCAAGAGACGTTCTGTAATAGTTAGATTTAAAAGGTAAGCTATTTTTACCTTCTTTAAACTCATTGTAACCTACATCTAGACGTAAACCAAATTTCTCATTAAACATATATCTTACTCCAAGACTAGCTTGCCCTAAGCTTAACGCGTCAGTTTTATAACCCGGTGAAAGCGGATTTATAATTTCTGTTACTCCAGCGCCTATGTCTAAAGACCATTTGTTATATTCTTGTGCATTTACTGAAATCGTGAAGCAACATATAAGCGCTCCTAAAAATATTTTTTTCATAACTAATTATTTATTTTAATTTATCCCAAGGCAAATTTATGATTTTTTTTTTAAAATGGATAAATTATTATATCATCTGTGTATATTTTAAGTTTAAAGGCTTTTTTAAAACGTTAACTATTTATTAGTTTTTTAATCAAAAAAAAACCTCTTAAAGAGGTTTTTAATATTATTTAAGTAAAAACTCTTTTGGAGGTTTTGCATTTAAAAGATGAGTTACAAAGTAATCCCAGCGTTTACGCGTCATATAATTTCTCATATCTCCATAACCGTGTCTTTTATTAGGAAACATAATCATATCAAAATCTTTATTCGCTTTTATCAAAGCTTCCACGACTAGCATCGTGTTTGATGGCGGCACATTGTCATCTACAGAACCATGCGTAATAAGCAGTTTCCCTTTTAAATCTTTGGCAATTAATTGATTTGCTTGATTATCGTAATTAGTTGTTCCATCTGCTTTTCCTTCTATATTTCCATCAACTAAAAGACCTTGCCATTTTTCTCCCCAATCTGCTTCATAATTTCTATTATCATGATTTCCTGAACCCGAAACCGCAACATCATAAAATTCTGGATACACAAACAAAGCTCTTGTAGAAGCAAATCCTCCACCAGAATGACCCCAAATACCAACATTTTCAAGATCCATTCCCTTATATGTTTCGGCTAATTGTTTAATTGCAGTAATATTATCTGGCAAACCATTATCGCCCATATTGCCATAATAGGCGTCATGAAAAGACTTAGAACGCATTGGTGTTCCCATTGCATCAACGGCAACAACAATAAAACCTAGCTCAGAAACTGCCTGAAAATCTCTTCTTACCGCACTAAAGTTGTAATTACCAACACTACCAGATTGTGGTCCTGGATAAATGTAGTTTAAAACAGGATATTTTTTGCTTTCATTATAATGACTTGGTAAAAATAATAAACCGTAAACAGCTGTTTTGTTGTCTCTAGCTTTTGTAGAAAACTCAACGGGTTCTTGCCAGTTTTTTGCCTTTAAATCAGTAATATCTGCAGTTTCTAAATCCATTATTTTTTCGCCACTTCCATTTCTTACAACTGAAATAGGAGGATTTGTGATTGTAGAATATGTGTCTACAATTGTTGAGTAATCACTAGAAAAAGTAGCAGTATGCGTTCCTTTACTTGGCGTTAGGTTGATAAGATTTGATCCGTCAAAATTTACTTTGTAGTAATAATTATGATATGGGTTTCCTTTTTCCTTTCCGCCAGCTTTAAAATAGATTTGTCTATTTTGTTGATCAATATTTACAGTTTCTTTTACAAGCCAATCTCCTGTAGTAATTTGATTTTTCAACTCTTTTGTCGTTAAATCATACAAATAAAGATGGCCCCAATTACTTTTTTCTGAATACCAAATAAATTCATTAGAATCAAATAAAACGCTCCAGTTTTCTGAATCTACACCAGATTCATAATAAGTTGCAACTTCTTCTTTATGAATTGATTCAACAGCGCCAGTAGTTGCATCTGCAATTTGTAAATGGGCTATTTTATGATCTCTTGAACCAGAAACAAATGCAAATTTTGTACCTTCTTTATTCCATTGAGCATCTAACAAAACACTATTTTCACCTGCAATATGGTCTGTAGTAGATCCTCTTTGAAAATCCTTATCCATTTTTAAACGAACCGTTTTAGGGTTGTTTCCTACATGAATAATTACTCTTTCGATGGTGAAAATTATTTTATCACCAGGAAGTGGGTGTTTCCAGGCCTCTAATGTTGGATGACCAACATTTGTAGAAGTTAAATACATCATACCAACTCCGCGAGCATCTTGCTGAAAAGTAGCAATTTTATCAGAATCTGGAGACCATTTTAACACAGCGCCATCACTTTTTGTCCAACCAGCGTTATTCGTTGCATAGCCAAAATCTTGGACTCCGTCAAAAGTAAGTTGTGTTTTTTTATCGGTTTCTAAATCACGAACCCAAAGATTGTAAGTATCTATATATGCTGCTAATTTTCCGTTTGGAGAAACACTTTCATTTTTTAATACTTTTTCTGACTTATTTGATGTGTTTTCTACTAATTTTTCAGGATCTAAAACCGCTTTTTTAGTTTTTGAAACTGCATCAACCATGAAATATTTCTTGCCAACTTTCGTATTTGCAGAATAGGTGAAATTAGTAGCATCCGTAAAAGTAATTTCAGAAACTTGATTGTAGACCAAGTCGTTCAAACCGCTGTTCATTTGCGCCGCAGCAGCTTCATATTCTGCAGTTGTAAATTCTTTTTGTTCTTTCGTCTTTGAACAAGAAACAAAAAAAGTACCAATGCATAAAAATGCAATAAGTTTTATATACGTTGTTTTCATAAAGGGATTCTTTAATTTATTTTTACTTTGATAAGGCTGTAAAATATTGATAAAAATAAGGAATTGTTTCTATTCCTTTTAGATAATTCCAAACGCCAAAATGTTCATTTGGGGAGTGAATTGCATCAGAATCTAAACCAAAGCCCATTAATATAGTTTTACTTTTCAATTCTTTTTCGAATAAGGCAACTATTGGAATACTACCACCGCTTCTTTGCGGAATAGGTGTTTTTCCAAAAGAAGTTTCATAGGCTTTACTTGCCGCTTTATATTCAATAGTATCAATTGGCGTAACATAACCTTGCCCACCATGGTGCGGTTTTACAAGTACTTTTACGGATGCCGGAGCGATACTTTCAAAATGTTTTTTAAACAATTCAGTGATTTCTCTCCAATCTTGATTAGGCACTAATCGCATAGAAATTTTTGCAAACGCCGAACTTGCAATTACTGTTTTTGCGCCTTCACCCATGTAACCACCCCAAATGCCGTTTACATCTAAAGTTGGTCTAATTGAATTACGTTCGTTGGTAGAATAGCCTTTTTCGCCATAAACTTCATCAATTTTTAAAGCATCTTTATATTTATCCAAAGAAAAAGGAGCTTTTGCCATTTCTGCTCTTTCTTCGGATGATAAATCTTCTACATTATCATAAAAACCGGGAATGGTGATGTGATTATTTTCATCATGTAATGAAGCAATCATTTTAGTTAAAATATTGATAGGATTTGCAACTGCGCCGCCATATAAGCCAGAATGTAAATCTCTATTTGGTCCGGTAACTTCTACTTCTACATAACTTAAGCCGCGTAAACCAGTTGTTATTGAAGGAATGTCGTTTGCAATCATGCCTGTATCAGAAATTAAAATTACATCATTTGCTAATTTTTCTCTGTTTCTAGGAACAAACCAAGCCAAACTTTCTGAGCCAACTTCTTCTTCACCTTCAATCATAAATTTTACATTACAAGGTAAATTTCCTGTGGATGTCATGTATTCCAATGCTTTAACGTGCATAAACATTTGGCCTTTATCATCACAAGCACCTCTTGCAAAAATGGCTCCTTCCGGATGAATTTCCGTTTTTTTAATAACGGGTTCAAAAGGAGGAGAAGTCCATAAATTGATAGGATCTGCTGGTTGCACGTCATAATGACCGTAAACTAAAACGGTTGGCAAGTTTTTGTCGATAATTTTTTCACCGTAAATAATGGGATATCCCGGAGTTTCGCACAGTTCAACTTTGTCGCAACCTGCTTTTTTAAGGCTGTCTAAAACAAAATCCGCAGTTCGTAAAACGTCTTTCTTGTAGGCAGAATCTGCACTTACAGAAGGGATTTTAAGCAACTCGATTAATTCATTTAAAAATCGGTCTTTGTTGTCTTTTATGTAGGTTTTAATCGTATTCATTTATATGTTTTTTTATTTCTTTCCCAAAAGTAGAAAAATAATAATGAACTGCTTTGTAGTTTCCGATGTTTGTTTATATTTGCACTCCAAATCGCAGGCGTGGTGGAATTGGTAGACACGCTAGACTTAGGATCTAGTGCCGCGAGGTGTGAGAGTTCGAGTCTCTCCGCCTGTACAAAAAGCTTCTCATCTAGAGAAGCTTTTTTAGTTTTTAAAATTATATATTTGATAAAAAGCGTAATTTATGAAAGCAATTGTATGCAACAAGTTTGGAACGCCTGATACATTAGAATATCAAGAGATATCGGCACCATCTCCAAAAGAAGGACAGCTTTTAATGACGGTAAAAGCATGTAGTGTTAATTTTCCTGATACTTTAATTATTCAAGGTAAATATCAATTTAGACCAGAATTTCCTTTTTCACCGGGAAGCGATGTGGCAGGTATTATAGAAGAAGTAGGCGAAAATGTAAAACACTTTAAAGTAGGGGATGAGGTTGTAGGTTTTATTCCTTTTGGGGGTTTTGCAGAAAAAGCAATAGTAAAAGCAAAAGACTGTTTCCCAAAACCTAGAGGAATGTCTATGGTAAATGCTTCTGCATTTTTGTTGGCTTATGGCACATCTTATCACGCTTTAAAAGACAGAGCAAATTTACAAAAAGGAGAAACAGTTTTAATTTTAGGTGCTTCCGGTGGCGTTGGTTTAACTGCTTTAGAATTGGCAAAATTAATGGGCGCAAAAGTAATTGCAGCAGCATCAACAGATGAAAAATTAGCATTATGCAAACAATTTGGAGCAGATGAAGTAATCAATTATACAAAAGAAAGTTTAAAAGATCGTGTTAAAGAAATTACCAATGGAAAAGGTGTAGACGTAATTTACGATCCTGTTGGAGGGCATTATTCTGAGTTGGCTTTAAGAGCAATTGCTTGGAAAGGAAGACATTTAGTAATTGGTTTTGCAAATGGCGAAATCCCTAAAATACCAATTAATTTAACGTTGTTAAAAGGTGCAAGTATTGTAGGTGTTTTTTGGGGAGCATTTGCACAAAATCAGCCAAAAGAAAGTCTAGAAAATATTAAAGAATTATTAACTTGGTTCGCAAAAGGCGATTTAAAACCTCATATTGATAAGACATATTCACTGCAAAATGCACCAAAAGCTTTAGAAGCTATGATGCAAAGAAAAACAAAAGGGAAAATTGTAATTGATATGGAATTATAAGGATTTAAAACTCCAATTTTTATAATTGCTTGATTTTTCTAGTTTATTTTCTAAATCATCAGGTAGATTAGGAAAAAAATCAATACCTGTTAATTGCTCAATTTCATCAATAGAAACGACAAACTCCTGTAAAGGTTGGTTGCTGTTTTTGTGCGGAATTAAAAATGCAATTGTTTTAATTTCTGGAGCTGTATAATCTAGCAATATTTTATAAAACTGATTTGGAACAGCTACTTTTTCTGAGCCAATAGTTCTTAAATTATCTACTAAAACTCCGCCAGAAATTACATAGATACGATTGTATTTCTTTGCCCAATAACGCGTTTGTTGTTCAAGTTCATTCCAGATTCCTGCATTAAAACCATGATTTTGAGGCGTAATATTTGAAGTGTAAAAAGTTTCGTTATAACTTTCTTCGGATGCTCTTCTATCTGCCGCAGGACATAAGTGACCTTTGTCGTATCCAGATTTCTTATAGTTTCGCCAATCGGCAGATTTTGTTTTTATTTTTGGATCTTCAATAAAATAAGGGCGTTTTCTATTGGTATAAACAATTTCATTTTTTTCTAAAGAATATGCAACCCATTCTGCCTGTTCGTGTTTTTCTGAATAAGATAAATTATATCCTTCGTGATTAATTATAACACCGGTTGTAGATGTTGGTAAATAATTAAATCCGTCATTTATAAAGTGTTCAGATGTATCCGTTTTATCCGAAGAAAAGCTTTCTTTTTTATCTTGATATAAATAATAGGATAGCACAATTATTAATAGAATTGCAGAAATTATTCTTTTCTTCATACTTATTTTTTAAGCGGAATTACCTCAAAAGCATCTGTTTTTGTAGCGTTTAAAAATAATTTTTGAGCCTCAATTGGTGGCACAATTAATTTTCTTTTTGTTAAATCGATCCAAGCGCCATATACTTTTATTACTGCGGATAATTTTCCTGCTTCATTAAAAACTTCATGAACTAGTTTCCAGCGTTCGTTGTTTTCTGATAATCCAGAGAGTTTAATATTTACAGAAATATTTTCGCCAATATGAATCTCTTTTCTAAAAGATGTTTCTTCTGTAAACAAAATAGGACCAATATTGTGTTTGATAAATTCAGTCATAGAAAAATTTTGCTCGCTAAAATAACGAACTCTTACTTCTGCTGCATATTCATTATATGCCGTGTGGCGCATGTGTCTGTTTGGATCAAAATCAGACCATTTTGTGGCAAATGTTACTTTAAAACTCATATGGTAAAAGTAAAAAACCTGATACGTATTTGAAACATATCAGGCTCTTAATATTTAAAATTTTAGCTTTAATTTTTTATCATGGTAGATTTATCTCTCAACTTTAACTCGCTAATAACATTTAAAGCTTCAGAAATATACATGTCTTTTGATAAATTTTTGTGCCAAGCAATTCTTTTGTCTGCTAAACTATTATCTGCTTTTAATAAAGTTTGCTCATATTTTGGTGATGTAAAAGTTAAATCTGATTTGTAATCGAAAACAGATTTAAATTTTTTAGCTTCTATTTCTTTCGTTTCGCTTTCTTGAAAGAACTTTTTATAATTTAAAGAGTACGAAGTTTCATCTTGGTTTTTCTTTAACCATTTTGCATATTCATTTATTAGTTGAAAGTTTGAACTTGCAGAGATTCTTTGTTTACTATTATAAATTACATCTGCAAAATTTGAATACGAATTTGTTTTTGTATATTTTGCTTGTGGCACTTTATCCCAAGGCAAAGCACCATCTAAATCACGCTCACCAAACTTCATGTAACTAAATCTACTTGGCATTGCAATATCCGAATAGACACCTTCTATTTGGGTTGATCCACCATTTACTCTATAGAATTTTTGAATCGTCATTTTTAGGTAACCTAAATCAGTTTCGTACTTTGGATAAAATTGATTAATTGGTAAAATATTTTGTACTGTTCCTTTACCATACGTTTGATTTCCTCCTAAAATAATAGCTCTTTTATAATCTTGCATTGCTGCTGCAAAAATTTCTGAAGCAGATGCAGAAAATTCATTTACCAAAACAACTACAGAACCTTCCCATTGAGTTTTTGGGTCTATGTCATTTTTTACTACCGGATTTTCTCCTCTATATTTTACTTGTACAATAGGACCTTGATCTATAAATAAACCAGATATTTCAATAGCAGTTTTTAAAGAACCACCGCCATTATTTCTTAAATCGACAATTAAACCTGCAACATTTTCTGCTTTTAATCGTTCAATTTCTTTTTCCATGTCTTTTGCAGAATCTCTTGAGTTTTTGTCTTCAAAATCGATGTAAAAACTTGGCAAATCTATAATTGCATATTTTTTACCATCTTTTTCTACAATACTAGATTTTACATACGTTTCGTCTAGTTCAACTACATCTCTAATTATAGAAATAACTTTAATAGAGCCGTCTAATTTTTTCTTTACCGTTAATTTAACTTCAGTTCCTTTTTTACCTTTAATAAATTTTATAGCATCATCTAAACGCATACCAACAATATCTAAAGGTTCTTCATCGCCTTGTGCAACTTTTAAGATAATATCTTCAGGCTCAAGATCTCCTTGTTTTGATGCAGGGCCTCCAGCAACCAATTCAAAAACATGCGTGTAAATTCCTTTTTTCTGCAAACGAGCTCCAATTCCTTCTAATTTACCAGATATATCTTGATCAAATTTTTCTTTAATATTAGGAGACATGTAAGTTGTATGAGGATCAAAAGCACCAACAACCGAGTTTAAAAAAGTAGAAAACCAATCATCACTTTCTAATTCTTCTATTCTTACATACAATTCATCCATGTTTTTTAGAACTTCTGCTCTGGCTTCTTTTTCTAAAGTTGCAAAAGATTTTACTTTAAAATTTTTATCTTTTTTAACTTTTTCTTCTTGAAGCTGAGTTTGCTCTTGTATTCTACCTAAAGTTTGCAATTTCAACTGCTTTCTCCAATAATCCATTAATTGGCTATCGTTTTTTGCAAACGGGACTTTTTCATAATCGATATCTATAGTTTCGTCTTTAGAGAAATCAAAAGGTTGCTTCAGCAAAGAACCATAATAAGATTTTGCTTTCTTCATTTCGGATAAAAAACGATTGTAAACTAAGTTGTAAAAACTTAAATCATCTCTTAATAATTGATTGTCAATTTGGTATTTGTATTTAGAAAAGTCTTTTAAATCCTCTTGTGTAAAATATCTTTTACTTGGGTCTAAACCATCAATAAAAGACTTGTAAACCACTTCAGAAAAATCATCATTTAAATCTTTGGCTACAAAGTGACCACGTGTTAAAATATTTTTTAAAACATAAATTAAAACTTTATCTTTTTCTGGATCTGGTTTAGAAAAATTATTTTTTTCTGATGCATTTATTACAAAACTATTAATTAATAGGGTAATTGCTAAAAGTATTGTGCTAAACTTAAATTTCGTTTTCATAAATCTACGATCGTTTTAATTATTTCTTATTTCAAACTACTAAAATAGTGCCAAAAACTTGGACTTTATAATTTTTACATAAAAATAGACTTTTTTATTCTTTACAAAATGTTAAAAAGAATATTGTTTAAAATAAATTATATTTGCTTTAAAGAAATAAAAATCGAGTGTTCATCGTTTCGTTTTATTTTTAAAATAGCATTTAACTTTGAACCTTAAACTTATAAAGTATGCAAGAAAGACCTTTAATTTTAATAACAAATGATGACGGAATTACCGCGCCAGGTATAAGAGCACTTATTAAAATAATGAATAAAATAGGAGAAGTTGTAGTGGTTGCTCCAGATAGTCCACAAAGCGGCATGGGGCACGCAATTACGGTTGATAATGTGTTAACATGCAACCCAATAACTATTGATGATGGTCCGCAATTAGAATATACGTGTTCTGGAACGCCTGCCGATTGTGTTAAAATGGCAATTAGCGAAATTTTGAATAAAAAACCAGACTTATGTGTTTCTGGGATCAATCACGGGGCTAATTCTTCTATAAATGTAATTTACTCAGGAACTATGAGTGCTGCAATTGAAGCTGGTATAGAAGGCGTACCCGCAATTGGGTTTTCGTTATTAGATTTTAAATGGCATGCAGATTTTAAACCAGCTGAAGAATTTATAAAAAGTATTACATTAAATACCTTATCAAATGGTTTACCAGAAGGAATTGTATTAAACGTAAATATCCCTAGTTTAAAAGCGGATGAAATAAAAGGTGTTAAAATTTGTAGACAAGCAAACGGAGTTTGGAAAGAAATTTTTGATAAACGAAAAAGTCCTTTCGGAAAAGAATATTATTGGCTTTCTGGCGAATTTATCAACAAAGATAAAGGGCAAGACACAGATGTGTATGCTTTAGAAAACGGATATGTTTCAATAGTACCTGTTCAGTTTGATTTAACTGCGCATCATATGATTCAAAAATTAAACTCTTGGGAACTGTAAAAAAAGATATTCTTATTGGTGTATTAATTTCTCTTTTTGCAACAGCTGCAGGAGTTTTTTTGTACATAGAATATTTTTCGAAATATAGTTTTAATAACACGTTAATAATGATTCAAGAAGGTGGTTTGATCGGTAAAATAATATCTTTAGCAGCAATTCCTAACTTATTTGTTTTCTTTATTTTTATCAAAAAAAACCAAGACAACAAAGCAAAAGGTGTTTTGTTTGCTACAATTTTAATTGCGTTAGCCACATTAATTTTAAAAATTATTTAAAAAAAAATTGTTTTTATGACAGTGAAAATTGTTTTTTTACAAAAAATTAATTTAGATAAATCAATGTTCAAGTGTGGTCTATGTAAAAGCAATATTAAACGTTAAGTCTATGAAGTATTATATAATTGCAGGAGAAGCTTCAGGAGATTTACATGGTTCTAATTTAATGAAAGAATTGTACAAAGAAGATGTACAAGCAGCTATTCGTTTTTGGGGTGGAGATTTAATGCAAAATGTTGGCGGCACTTTGGTAAGTCATTATAAAGAAAGAGCTTTTATGGGTTTTTTCGAAGTTTTAAAAAACCTTTCAAAGGTGCTAGGTTTTATGAAGTTTTGTAAAAAAGACATCGCGCAGTTTAAACCAGATGTGTTAATATTTATAGATAATTCGGGTTTTAATTTACGCATTGCAAAATGGGCAAAACAGCAAGGTTTTAAAACCAATTATTATATTTCTCCACAAGTTTGGGCAAGCAGAGCGGGCAGAATAAAAGACATTAAAAGAGATATAGACAAAATGTTCGTAATTCTTCCTTTTGAAAAAGAATTTTATAAAAAATACAATTTCGAGGTTTCTTTTGTTGGCCATCCTTTAATTGATGCCATTGCAGATAGAAATCAAACTGGTATTTTTAAATTTAGAGAAGAACATAATTTAGGAACAAAGCCAATAATTGCGCTATTACCAGGAAGTAGAAAGCAAGAAATCACAAAAATGCTTTCTGTAATGCTGTCTTTGGTTGATGATTTTAAAGAATATGAATTTGTAATTGCAGGAGCACCAAGTCAAGATTTTTCTTTTTATCAGCAAATAATTGGCGACAGAAAAGTTAGTTTTATCAACAACAAAACATACGATTTGTTAAGTATCTCATTTGCAGCTTTAGTTGCCTCAGGAACAGCTACTTTAGAAACAGCTTTATTTAAAGTACCACAGGTAGTTTGTTATAAAGGTGGTACAATTTCGTATCAAATTGCAAAAAGAATTATCACTTTAAAATTTATTTCTTTGGTAAATTTAATTATGGACAAAGAAGTTGTGATAGAATTAATACAAAATAATTTTACAAAAGAAAAATTAGTAGTAGAATTGCGCAAAATTTTAGATCCTGAAAAGCGCGAAAAATTATTTTTAGAATATTTTGAGTTAGAGAAAATTTTAGGAGGTAAAGGAGCATCAAAAAAAGTAGCAAAAACGATATACGAAAATGTTAAAAATTAAATTACAATGAAAAAAATAAGCTTTATCTGTTTAATATTCTTGTTTATACTAAGTTCTTGCGGAACGGTAAGTTCTTTAATTATAGCTCCTAATAAGGAAATTTCTATAACAGATAGAGTTGTTTACAATGCCTTGCAATTTGAAGGTGTAAAATACAGAAGAGGTGGTGTAACTACAGATGGTTTCGATTGCTCTGGCCTTGTTTACACGTCTTTTATTAAAGAAAATATTTTGTTACCAAGACAATCAAGGTACATGGCAAATCAAGGTATTGAAGTTGCATTAAATCAGGCTAAAAAAGGAGATTTATTGTTTTTTATTACCGGGCGAAAAAGTAAAAGTATTAACCACGTAGGCCTTGTTGTTTCTACAGATGATAAAATAATTAACTTTATACACTCTACAAATGGTAGAGGTGTTATTATTTCTAGTTTATCAGAAAAATACTGGAAAAACGCTTTTTTAAAAGCTACAAAAGTTTTATAGCATTTTAAAAATATTTTTGTAACTTTAGTTCGCTATGAAAAAGTTACTTAACTATTTACCTTTCCACTTTGTGGGATTTCTTATCCTCGGAATTTATTTTCAATTCTTTTATCAATTGTGGCAATTTGGTTTTCTTTATTTAATAACATTTAATGCACTTATCTTATTTTTTTTATTAGTTGTAAGTAACAAGAAAATAATTACTATTTTATGCTTCTTTCTTTTCTTTTTTATAGGTATTTCAAGTACTTATTTTAATAATGATTCAAATTACAGCAACTATTATCAACGTCATTTAAAAGAAACCTCTTCTCTAGTTTTAACGATTAATAAAGTTTTAAAAGCTGGCTTTTATCATGATAAATATGAAGTTGAAATTAAACAAGTAGGAAATGTAAGAACTAGAGGAAAAGTATTATTAAATATCCTAAAAGATAGCACTATACCTTCTTTAAAAGTAGACGAGTTGTTCTCTATAAATTCAAGTTTTCAGGAATTAAATCCACCCTTAAATCCGCATCAATTTAATTACAAAACGTATTTAGAAAAACAAGGAATTTATCAGCAGTTATTTTTAGAAAATAAACAAATAAAAAGAATCGGTTTTCAAGGTTTTTCTTTGGTAGGGATATCAGCAAAGTTTAGAGATCAAATACAAGAATCACTTAAAGCACACAATTTTAAAGCAGATGAATTAGCGGTTATAAATGCATTGCTGTTGGGGCAAAGACAAGATATCTCTAAAGAATTAATTGCCGATTATTCAAGAGCAGGTGCAGTTCATATTTTAGCTGTATCAGGCTTACATGTTGGTATTATTCTATTGATTTTATCATGGATTTTTAAACCTTTAGAAAGGCTAAAAAAAGGAAAATTTATCAAAACAATTTTAGTAGTGCTATTTCTTTGGATGTTTGCCTTTATTGCTGGTCTCTCTGCTTCGGTGGTTCGTGCCGTAACAATGTTTACTTTTTTAGCAATCGGTTTGTCTTTTCAAAGAAAAAATATCATTGAATTTTCATTGATTTCGTCCATGTTTTTCTTGTTAGTTTTTAAACCTATGTTTTTGTTTGATGTTGGCTTTCAGCTAAGCTATTTAGCTGTATTTGGTATTATTTGGGTTCAACCAAGATTGTATACAATTTACAAACCAAGATTTAAATTAGTTGATAAATTTTGGCAATTAATAACGGTTTCTTTTGCTGCTCAAATAGGAATTTTACCGCTCAGTTTATTTTATTTCCATCAATTTCCAAGTTTGTTTTGGTTGTCAAATTTGATTATTATCCCTTTTTTAGGAGCTATTTTAATAGGCGGCATTATAATTATCTTTTTTTCTCTACTTGGTGTTTTACCTCAAATTTTAGCAACACTCTACGGATTTGTAATTTCATCAATGAATAACTTTGTAGGTTGGATTTCTATGCAAGAACAATTTTTATGGAAAGAGATTTCAATGTCTTTTTTGTGGATGATTTCTTTGTACTTGCTTATTGCTTTAGGAACTCGTTTTTTGATAGATACATCTGCTAAAAAATTGATTTATTTTTTAATTTCAATTGTAATTATACAAAGCATTTTTGTTTTTGAAACCCATCAAAAGAAAATAAAAGAAGAGTTTATTGTTTTTCATAAAAGTAGAAATTCTATAATTGGCATTAGAACATTAGGGAAGTTGATTGTGCATCATGATATAGATAGTTCTATAATTCAAAAATCCAATTTTATAACTTCTTATAGAATAGCAGAAAATGTAGATCAGACGTTTATCAAACATATTCCTGCTGTTTTTGAATATAAAAAAGAGCAAATTTTAATTATTGACAGTTTAGGTGTTTATCCTTTTAAAGGTGTGAAAAAACCAATAGTAGTGTTGCAATATTCTCCTAAAATAAATTTAGAAAGATTGATTAAAACAATACACCCAAAACAAATTATTGCTGATGGAAATAATTATAAAAGTTACGTGAAAAAATGGCGAGTTATTTGTGAAAAGCAAAAAACTCCATTTTATTACACAGGAAAAAATGGAGCTTTTATTTATGATAAAGAATAAATTAACTTTTGAACGCTGGCTTAAAAGCTTTTTGATATTCATTAAATTTTTCTTGACTTGTTAATTCAATATGCTTGTCATCGACCAACATTTTTAGATAAAACTCTAGTTGTTGAGGACCATAGAAACCTTTTAAAGGAATTACAAAATCGCCTGTTTCGTTTAAAAAAGCAATTGTAGGATATGCATTTATACCCATGTAATTAGCAAATTCGTGAGAACTATTTCTTTTGTTTGCCTTAGTTGCATCATAACTAGGATTGCCAAACGAATCTCCTTTATAATTGACAGGTTCATTACCCTCGCCATTAAATTTTACAGCATAATAATGTTTGTTAACATACGCTACAACATCTTTATTATGAAAAGTTTCCTTGTCTAAAAGTTTACAAGGGCCACACCAATTAGTGTAAATATCCATCATAATTTTTTTAGGATTTTCTTTTTGAAGCGCTAATGCTTTATTTAAAGGCATCCAATTTATTTCTTGCGATGTTGCTTTTAAGTTAAAAGCTAAAATGGTTATAAGTAAAATTATTTTTTTCATAATTATAAGTTGTCAAATGATGTGCCAAATTTACAATAAAAAGATTTTTTAAATATTTTAAAACAAAAAAACCTCATAAACTATAATTTATGAGGTTTTATTTGTTGTTATTTTTTAGTGCACATTACCTAATAATTTTTTCATTAATGGCGATAATACTAATACAATTACACCTGCACCAATAGCATATAAAGAAATTAAGTGAAAACCGTCTGTGTAAATACTTAATGTTTCTAAGCCGCCAACATTAGCGTTTGTACTTTCTACGGATAATTGTTTACCTATAAAGCCTACTATTTGAAATGCATAAGCAGAGGACAAAAACCAAATACCCATCATAAAAGCAACAATATTTTTTGGTGATAAATCTGTTATTTTTGATAAACCAACCGGAGACATAAACAACTCTCCAATAGATATAACTAGGTACATAATAAATAAATAAGCAAAAGGAACCATTCCGTTCTCATCTGCACTTGCGCCACTAATAGAAAGAATATAGAAACTTGCACCCGCTAAAAGTAACCCTAAACCAAATTTATAAGGAGTTCTTGGATTCATCTTATTTTTAGATAAATATCCCCATAACAAAGATATAGGAATTGCTAAAATTATGATAAACATAGAATTTAGTGAATTTGTTTGGGCTGCTGTCATAATTCCGCCTAAATCAACATTTCTTGATGCAAATAAGGTAATTACACTTCCTGATAATTCATGGAAACCCCAGAATAATGTCATAAAAAAGGTAATTAAAATAGCCATAATCAATTTTTTACGTTGTTCAAGATCTACACCTGCCAATATTTTAATTAAGTAAATAGCAATTCCAACTCCTATTAATAGAAATATAATCCCAACAATATTTTTTTCTCCAATTAAAAAAGTGTCGTCTGTAGTTATAGATTTGTACGAAGCTAGAATAAAAGCAATTACTGGTACACAAAGAGATGCAACTATGGGTATGAAGGTTTTTTGCGGAATTCCAACAATTTTCTTTTCATACACTTCCTTGTTTGGCGGTAAACCTTTATCACCAAAAACATTTTTTTTAATTCCGCTCCAAAAGAAAATTAGACCAGCTAACATTCCTATTCCTGCCAAACCAAAACCATAATGATAGCCATATTTTACAGCTAACCATCCACATAATAGTGGGGCAATCCAGCCTCCAATATTAATTCCCATATAGAAAATAGTAAAACCAGAATCTTTTCTTACATCACCATCTTTATATAAAGAGCCTACAAAAGTTGAAATGTTAGGTTTAAAAAACCCATTTCCAACAATAATAAAAGCCAATGCTAAGAAAAATGCAATGTCATTTTCAATAGCTAAAACAAAATGCCCAATAGCCATTAAAATTCCACCGAAAAAGATAGAACTACGCATTCCTAAGATTTTATCAGAAATTTGACCACCAATAACGGTAGATGCATACACTAAAGAACCATAAGAAGCATATACAGCAGCAGTTGCAAAATCTCTATTAGACAAAGATTTAAAAATTTCTTCTACCATGTAAAGCGTTAATAACGCTCTCATTCCGTAGAAACTAAAACGTTCCCAAAGTTCTGCAAAGAACAAGTAAAATAATCCTTTTGGATGACCGAACAACTGTTGCTCTTCTGTAGAAATAATCGATTTTGACATATATGTATCCTTTATTTTTGGTTGTTAGTTTTTATTAAATATTCATCTATAAAATTAGTCTTTTTTACAAACAAATTCAAATGCGTATTTTTTTCTTTTTATGATTTATTGGAGTTTAATATAGAATCTTAAACAGATTAAATTTTAAGCGCAATTTTTTTTGTTAAAAAAAATGTGCCATTTAGATATTAAATTCATAAAACTTTGCCAAGTTTACGGAAAAATTTACAAAAAAGAGCTTTAAAAAACGGATTCTATTACAATCTTAGTAAAATAGTTCATTAGTTTTTTTGATATCAAAAAGCTAAAGTTGGTTTATTGAGCAAAAAAAATCTCGATAAATTAATTATTTATCGAGATTTAACCGTCTTTATTGAAACTTATTTTTTGTTAGTCTCTTATTTATTTGATTCTGTTTCATTAGAGTCGCCAACAATTAATGGTGTTTTACCATCTGTAATTATAACTTTTGCATTTGCAGATCTTGCTAATTCTCTAAAAGCTTCAATTGCTTTAATTCTTATAATTCCGCTTGTTAAACCTTCCGCAATAATAAGTTGTGCGTCTCTTTCTCCTTTTGCATTTATTATTTTTCTTTGTGCTTCTAAGGTTTCTTGATCTAAAACAAAGGTCATACGCATTGCATCTTGCTCAGCTTGCAGTTTTCTTTCTATAGAGCTCGCTAAACCACTTGGTAATTGAATTCTTTTTAATAAAACAGCAATAAGTTCAATTCCGTTTGCTTGTTTTTCAATATTTACCATCATCTTGTTTAAGATTTCACTCTCAATCTTTGCTCTCATACCAGAGTGCATATCTTTTGCAAAAAATTGAGCACAAACATCCGAAGCTGCAGATCTAAAAACACTTGTAATTACAGATTCATAATCTTGACCTAAATTCTCAAGAACAGAGGCAACTTTATTTGCTTCTAATCTATATAAGATAGATATTTCTGAATTCACACTTAATCCTTCTTTACTAGGCAAACTTAAAACTAATTTTATATTGCTAGTTTTTGTAGATTCTTTTATTACCCTACTTATAAAAGGGTTGTAAACGATGGTTCCTTGTGTTTTTACTTCTTTAGCAAATTTTCCTAAAGTTTGTTTAATTCCAACTTCTCCTGGTCTTACTACGGCGCAACTTGACAGTATAAACATTCCTAATAGTGCTATTAAACTTATATTTTTCATGGTTTCTATATTTAGATTTCTTCAAAGGTAATTTATTGAATATGTAAAGAATGCCTATATATATTAAACTTAATTATGATAAACATTAAATTTTTTTATTAAAAATGCAATTTATTCATAAAAAATTAGTAATAATTTAACAAATACTAATTATTTTTTCAGTATAATTTAGTAATTTAATTTTGTTTTAAAAACCTTACTTTAAAAATCAATAAAATAAATAAAGCCAATTTTTTGAAGATTAACATATCTTTGCCTTTCTAAGAAAAAAGAACATAGATGTCTAAGATTATTTCTGGGTTTTCCAAATTTACAAAAGAAGAAAAAATTGATTGGTTAACTAAAAACTACTTTCACAATCAAACAGAAACTGTAAATATTATAAAGCAATACTGGAATATTGATACCGATTTACAAGAACTTCATGATGATTTTATAGAAAATACCATTTCTAATTTCTATATGCCTTATGGTGTTGCACCTAACTTTGTTATCAATGATAGAGAATATGTAATTCCTATGGTTGTAGAAGAAAGTTCTGTGGTTGCTGCAGCTTCTTTAGTAGCAAAGTTTTGGAGTACAAGAGGTGGTTTTAAAACAAAAGTGCTTGGTACTACAAAAATTGGTCAAGTACACTTTATGTTTGCCGGCGATAAAAAAGACTTAGAAACTTATTTTAATCAAAATAAAACAGAACTTTATGCTGCTACGGCTTCCATTACTAAAAATATGGAAAAACGTGGAGGCGGAATTCTAGCCATCAATTTGGTTGATAAAACAGATAAATTGGCCAACTATTATCAATTGCACATCACTTTTGAAACGAAAGATTCAATGGGCGCAAACTTTATCAATTCTTGTTTAGAGGCGATTGCAAAAAAGTTTGAAAATGAAACCATAGAAATTGTGATGAGTATTCTCTCTAATTTTGTTCCAGAATGTTTGGTAAGAGCAGAAGTGAGTTGTAAAATCGATGAATTAGGAGGAGAAAATCCGCAGAAATTTGCAGAGAAATTTTATCAAGCAGTAAAAATTGCAGAAATAGAACCTTATAGGGCAGTGACTCATAATAAAGGAATTATGAACGGAATTGATGCGGTCGTTCTTGCTACAGGAAACGATTTTAGAGCCATTGAAGCTGGTGCACATGCTTTTGCGTCTAGATCTGGGCAATATACAAGCTTATCTCATTGTTCTATTGATAACGGAATATTTAAATTTTGGATTGAAATTCCGCTTGCTTTAGGAACCGTAGGAGGTTTAACAGCATTGCATCCAATGGCAAAATTATCATTAGAAATGCTGCAAAAACCATCGGCAAGAACGTTGATGCAAATTACAGCAGCAGCAGGTTTAGCGCAGAATTTTGCAGCTTTAAGAGCTTTAACGACCAAAGGAATACAGCACGGGCATATGAAAATGCACTTGCAAAATATTCTAAATCAGTTTGAAGCAAACGAATCAGAAAAGGAGATAATTACCGCTTATTTTGATAAAAGAACAGTTTCACATTCTGCTGTAGTAGAAAAATTAAATTCTTTAAGAAAACCTATAATTAATTGGGTTAATTTCTTGGATGAAAATATAGTAAGAACTCATTTATCTAAATTAAACATAGCTTCTGAACCTAATTTTGGTTCTATGAATGCACAACAAATGATAGAACATGTAAGTGCAGTAACTCAAATTGCAAATGGTAATTGGGTTGTAAATACTTTTGTTTCTGATGAAAAAACGGCTCGTAGAAAACCATTTTTAAATACGGATGCAGAATTGCAAACTGGTTTTAAAGCATCTTTTTTAGCAGAAGAGCCAAATGAATTAAAATTTAATTCTATTGAAGAAGCAATTGATGATTTGGCAGATCAAGTAGCACTTTTTGTAAAAGTTTTTACAGAGGATGACAAAAGAACGGTTGTTCATCCATTTTTTGGAGAGTTAGATTTTGGCGATTGGCAAAAATTTCAAGTAAAACATTTTACGCATCATTTTAAACAATTTGGTTTGTTATAATGAACTTTTACTCAAACGGAAAATTATTATTAACAGGAGAATATTTGGTGCTAGATGGCGCTAAATCATTGGCTATCCCTACAAAATTTGGACAAGATTTAATTGTTGAAAAAATTAAAGAGTCTCAATTAATTTGGGGTAGTTTTACAGATTCTGGAGAATGTTGGTTTGAAGCTACTTTCGATATACCAAAATTACGTTTAGTTACTTGTACTTTTAATTCTGAAAAAGAAGGAAATGCAGATTTAATAGCAGAGACGTTGTTGGGGATTTTACAGGAAGCAAGAAATTTAAATCCAGCTTTTTTAACTTCGGATGAAGGTTTTGTAGTAAAAACAAAACTCACTTTTCCAAGAAATTGGGGATTAGGAAGTTCATCAACATTAATAAACTCTATTGCTGCCTGGGCAAAAGTAGATGCTTTTAAATTACTTTGGAATTCCTTTAAGGGAAGCGGTTATGATATTGCTTGTGCACAAAATGATCGTTCTATTTTTTATCAAATTAAAGATCAAGCACCAATTATTAAACAAGTAGAATTCAATCCAGCTTTTAAAGACAAGTTGTTTTTTGTACATTTAAATCAGAAGCAAGATTCTAAAGAAGCAATTGCAAAATTTAGAGAACATCTTGACTGCGCTCAATATGACATTCAAGGAAAAATAAAAAGAATTTCAGCGATTTCTGATGAGTTTTTATCAGCAAAATCAGTAGAAGAATTTGATAAATTAATAGTTGAACATGAACAGATTATTAGTTCAATTATCAAGCTAAAACCAGTAAAAGAGAAATTATTTCCAGATTATTTTGGAGAAATAAAAAGTTTAGGAGCTTGGGGTGGCGATTTTGTTTTAGTAACTGGAAATGAATCAACACAAGCATACTTTAAAAAGAAAGGATTTGAAACTATATTGACTTATAATCAAATGGTTTTATAAATACATAAAACCTTACAGGTTTTCAAAATCTGTGAGGTCTAATATAAAAAAATGAACAAAATAATAATTATTGGAGGAGGAGCAGCTGGTTATTTTACAGCGATTAATGCAAAAGAAAATAATCCTGATTTAGACATTATCATCCTTGAAAAAGGAAATGATGTTTTGCAAAAAGTAAGAATTTCTGGAGGCGGAAGATGTAATGTTACACATGCCTGTTTTACGCCAAAAGAACTTTGTGAATTTTATCCAAGAGGAGAAAAAGAATTATTGGGACCTTTTCATCAATTCATGACCGGCGATACTTTTGAATGGTTCGAAAACAGGGGCGTTCCGTTGAAGATTGAAGATGATAATCGTGTTTTTCCAGAGGCAAATACAAGTCAAGCTATTATAGATTGCTTTCAAAATGCTGTTGATAACTTAGGCATTAAAGTGTTCACAAACTGCGGAGTAAATTCAGTTTATCAACAAGAAAATAAGTGGGTTATCAACACAAAAGAGAAAAATTTTGAAGCTGATAAAGTAGTAATTGCGGCAGGAAGTTCTAAACGTATTTGGGAGTTGTGCGAAACATTAGATCACTCAATTATTGAGCCCGTTCCTTCTTTGTTTACTTTTAATATCAACGACAAAAGATTGGTAGATTTATTAGGTATTTCTGTGCCGAGTGCAACGGTGAAAATTGTAGGTACAAAATTAGAAGCTTCAGGACCTTTGTTAATTACACATTGGGGAATGAGCGGACCGGCGGTTTTAAAACTATCTGCTTTTGGAGCTAGAATTTTAGCAGACAAAAAGTATCAATACAATGTTGAGGTAAATTGGTTATCAAGACCAACTGAAAAGGTCTTAAATGTACTTTTAAACTTAAAAAAGAAAGAACCTCGCAAAACAGTGATTTTAAAATCGCCATTTACAGAAATTTCTAAAAGACTGTGGGAGCGTTTTGTGCTTGCATCAGATATAAGAGTTGGTCAAAATTGGGCAGATTTAAATTCAGCGCAGCTAGAAAATTTAGCAAATCAACTAACAAAAGGGGTTTTT
The DNA here is from genome assembly GCF_002954665.1 of Polaribacter glomeratus. Classification (GTDB taxonomy): domain Bacteria; phylum Bacteroidota; class Bacteroidia; order Flavobacteriales; family Flavobacteriaceae; genus Polaribacter; species Polaribacter glomeratus. The sequence continues at coordinate 1,492,870 of NZ_MSCM01000002.1, forward strand.
AATGCAAATGGAAGAACCACTTTTAAAGATGAATTTGTTACTGCAGGCGGAATAGATTTAAAAGAAATCGATTTTAAACGTTTTGAAAGCAGAAAACATACAAATCTCTTTTTTGTAGGTGAAGTTTTAAATATTGACGCAGTTACTGGCGGCTTTAATTTCCAGAATGCTTGGACTAGCGGCTTTATTTGCGCAAAAGCTTTGGCGGAAGAATAGGTGAATTTCTAGTATCACGGAAACTATCAACTAAAAACTAAAAACTAAAAACTAGCAATCAATAAATGGCAAGAACAGAATCCAACGAATTTAAAAATGGCACAAAAGCTCCTGCTTTTAATTTATTAAATACAATTGATGATTGTTTTACTTTTTTGGATGATTTAAAAGGAGAAAAGGGAACTGTAATTATGTTTATCTGTAATCATTGTCCGTTTGTAATTCATATAAATGCTGAGTTGGTGAAAATGGCGAACGATTATCAACAAAAAGGAATTAATTTTATTGCTATAAGTTCTAATGATGTTGAAAATTATCCGCAAGATTCACCTCAATTAATGAAACAATTGGCCAAAGATGCAAAATATCCTTTTCCTTATTTGTATGATGAAACTCAAGAAGTCGCAAAATGCTACAATGCTGCTTGTACACCAGATTTTTATATTTTTGATGCAGATTTAAAATCAGTATATCATGGTCAATTAGATGACTCAAGACCAGGAAACGGAATACAGGTTACGGGAAATAATGTAAGAAATTGTTTGGATTTTTTATTAGAAAAGAAAGGTCTTTTACAAAATCAAAAACCAAGTGTTGGTTGTGGTATCAAGTGGAAACTATAAAAAAAGAAGATTAATATAAATGTTTTTCTATGTTTTGGTCTTGTGAGTTAACCTGTTTATTACCAAATTGTTGTAATTTTTTTCTTCGATAATTCTGAAGCTCACTTCTTGTATCTTTTTGATCATTTTGTACCTCTGAAAATTGATTTAACATCAAAGGCTTCTCCAAAGAAAAAGATTCTAGTCGATTGTTAATAGCCATTCTAATAACTCTTCCTTGCCCTTTAGCTTCTGCGTCTAATACGATACCGAATATAATTGCAATTAAAAGGGCTCCTATTACAGAAAATTGACCAAAACAATAGAATAATATTGTACTAGAAAATAGCCATAAAGCCATACCTATGTGAACATAATGATTTTTTGAGATAATTGAAAACGTATTGGTTAAAAAATATTCAAAAGAAATAAGCTTTTTATTTAAGTCCTTTTTTGAAGGATATAACTCATTTTTTAAGTCTAGAGATAGCAGTTTAGCCTCTAGATCTTTGTTTTGGTTTGAAGTAAAATCTCTTTGTTCTAGATCTAAAAGTATGGTAATAAAGTTGTTGTAAATTGCTGTTTCAGCCTTGTCCTGAGTTTTGTCGTTTAATTTGTAAAAAATTAGTAAGGCTTCATCTATTTTCATGACCTAAGAATAATTAATGATGATGAAAAAATATAATTTATTAAAAGGGCTACTATATTGCTCAAAATAAACATGTTATTAATATATGACGCTAATATATAGAAAAAAATATTAATTGTGAAGTTGTATTTCGTTTTTTTTAGTAGGTAATTGATTTAGTTTTGTGTAGATGTAAATAAATTTACTTAATTAGTTAAAACTAAAGAGTAATTTACTTTTTAAGTACTTTTTAGAAGCAAAATTTGCCTTAGTAGTTGCTCAGGAAACATTTATTTGGCTTAGAATGGCAATTCTTGTTAAAAGGTAAATCAATAGCTATTGATTAGATCCGCAGTTATAAGGAAAAAAATAGCATTATTAAAGTTTATTAAAAATCAGGATCCCTTAAATAAATAGTCGTTTAAGTAATTTTTAATTAGTAACATTCTATGTTTAAGAAATCGTATTTACTTAGAAAATGGGCAACTTTTTTCTAGTGTTTAGCATAAGTTCGGGTTAAATTTTCAAAAAAAAAATCATTTCATCCTAATCTTCCCTTTAAATAAGAAATTTGTATTTTAATTTAACTTAAAATTAATCTGTTGCTTTTCTAAAATTGATAACAATTCGTTAGATATTTTTACTTTCGTATTTCTACTTGGTAAATTCACTTCGATTTTTTCTTTAGCATCCCAAATAGTAAACTTTAAGCTTTGCTTACCCAGGTTGTTTTTTAAAATACTTTCTAGATTTAAAATTGTTTTTTCGTTAATGGCATCCACAGAAATTTTAATCGTAATTTTTTTACAGAGTTCATCCATAATATCGTGTAACAATTTAAAATCGATAAATTTTAATCTAGGTTCGCCAACGACACCTTCTTTACTCGTCCAACCAGGCTGAATGGTGGTTCTGATAAATAAAAATGAATTAGGCACAAAAAAGTGTTTAAACTTTAAATATTCTTCACCAAAAACACGAAACTCATAACTATCTCCATAATCTTCTATGGTAAATAAAGCCCAGCCTTTTCCTGCTTTTGAAACTCTGTGTTGCACATCGGTTACAATGCCAGCAAAAGATAAATTATTACCTACAATTTTTTGTAAATCGCCTTTAAAATCTTTAAGTGTTGCGTTGCAAAAAATCATTTCATTTTTAAAATCATCTAAAGGATGCGCAGAAATATAAATGCCGATGACTTCTTTTTCTTGCGATAAAAGCTCCATAGTTCCCCAAGTTTCACACGTAGGAATATCAGGTTCTGGAAATTGTATATTTGAAGCCTCACCAAACATTGAAACTTGTGCAGAATTTTCGTTTTCTTGGTATTTACTTCCAAATTTCATGGCACGTTCTAAAAAGGTAATTCCTTTTTCATCCACAGCAAAATATTGCGCTCTGTGCGTATCCGTAAAAGAATCAAAAGCACCCGCTTTTACCAAGCTATCAAAAGATTTTTTGTTCGCAGCTCTTAAATCTACACGTTTTGCCAAATCAAAAATGGAAGTATAATTTCCGTTTTCTTTTCTTTCTTCAATAATCGCTCTTACAGCAGATGCGCCAACACCTTTAACAGCAGCCATTCCAAAACGAACAGCACCTTCTTTATTTACAGAAAACTTTAAATAAGATTCATTTAAATCTGGTCCTAAAACGGCCAATCCCATTCTTCTACATTCTTCCATAAAGAACGAAACGGACTTTATATCATTCATGTTGTTTGATAACACAGACGCCATATATTCTGCGGGATAATGTGCCTTTAAATAGGCAGTTTGATAGGCAATCCAAGCATAACACGTGGAGTGAGATTTGTTAAAAGCATAACTTGCAAAGGCTTCCCAATCTTTCCAGATTTTCTCTAATTTTTCGGCATCATGACCATTTGCAGCAGCTTGTTCTACAAACTTAGGCTTCATTTTATCAAGAACAGAAATTTGCTTTTTACCCATCGCTTTACGCAAAACATCGGCTTCACCTTTGGTAAAATTTGCTAACTTTTGCGAGAGTAACATTACTTGCTCTTGGTACACTGTAATTCCGTATGTTTCAGCCAAATACTCTTCCATTGCTGGTAGATCATATTCAATATCTTCTGTTCCGTGTTTTCTTTGGATAAAAGACGGAATATATTCCATCGGTCCAGGTCTGTACAAGGCATTCATGGCAATTAAATCGGCAAAAACAGTTGGTTTTAAGGAGCGCATGTGTTTTTGCATTCCTGGAGATTCATACTGAAAAACACCTACAGTTTCTCCTTTTTGGAACAATTCATAGGTTTTATCATCATCTAAAGGAAAACTATCTGGATCTAAATCTACATCATGTTTTGCTTTTACAATTTTAACCGTGTCTTTAATTAAGGTCAGTGTTTTTAATCCCAAGAAATCCATTTTTAACAAACCAGCAGATTCTACTACAGAGTTGTCAAATTGGGTAACATACATGTTAGAATCTTTTGCCAAAGCAACAGGCACGTAATTGGTAATGTCACCAGGAGTAATAATTACCCCACAAGCGTGAATACCAGTATTTCGAACAGAACCTTCTAATATGGTGGCTTTATTAATGGTTTCTGATGTCAAATCGTTTCCAAAAGACATCGATCTTAATTCTTCTACCATTACTTTCTCTTCAGAACGTAAACCTGCTATTTTGCCTTTGCTTTTTTCATCATTTCCAAAAATATTTTGTAGTTTGATATTCGGAATTAATTTGGCAATTCTATCGGCTTCAAAAAGAGGTAAATCTAAAACTCTCGCCGTATCTCTAATAGATGATTTTGCAGCCATCGTTCCGTAAGTAATAATTTGCGCAACCTGATTTGCGCCATATTTATTTATTACATAATCCATAACACGACCGCGACCTTCATCATCAAAATCGATGTCAATATCTGGCATAGAAACACGCTCAGGATTTAAGAAACGCTCAAAAAGCAAATCGTATTGAATAGGATCGATATTGGTTATCCATAAACAATAGGCAACCACAGAACCCGCTGCGGAACCACGTCCAGGACCAACGGCAACATCCATATTTCTTGCTTCTCTAATAAAATCTTCAACAATTAAAAAATAACCAGGATATCCCGTTTTTTCAATCACGGATAGTTCAAAATCCAATCGTTCTTTGATGGATTCTGTAATTTCTCCGTAGCGTTTTTTTGCACCTACAAAAGTTAAGTGATTTAAATAGCTATTCTCACCACGTTTGCCGCCATCAACTTTATCTTCTTCTGATTGAAACTTCTCTGGAATATCAAAAGCAGGTAATAAAACTTCTCTGGCAAGTGTGTAAATTTCAATTTTATCTACAATTTCTTGAATGTTACTAATGGCTTCAGGTACATCTGCAAAGAGTTTTTTCATATCTTCAGTAGATTTGAAATAATACTCATCATTTGGCAAACCATATCTGTAACCACGACCTTTACCAATTGGTGTCGCTTGTTTTTCGCCATCTTTTACACACAATAAAATATCGTGCGCATTTGCATCTTTTTTCTCTAAATAAAAGGTGTTGTTTGTTGCGATAATTTTAACATCGTGCTTTTTAGAAAACTTGAGTAAGGTTTCATTTACAATATTTTCATCCTGCTGATTGTGGCGCATCAACTCAATATAAAAATCATCTTTAAACTCTTCTTTCCACCAAACTAGGGCTTCTTCGGCCTGAACTTCTCCAAGATTTAGAATTTTACTCGGAACTTCTCCATATAAGTTCCCTGTTAAAACAATGATGTCGTCTTTGTATTTTTTGATGATTTCTCTGTCTATTCTTGGTACGTAGTAAAAGCCATCAACAAAAGCAATCGAAGACATTTTTGCTAAATTATGATACCCATTTTTATTTTTTGCTAGTAAAACAATTTGATACCCATTGTCTTTAACAGACTTGTTTTTATGATCTTCACAAACATTAAATTCACAACCAACAATTGGTTTAATTGGTGTTTCTGCAGTTTTGTTGTGATTTAGAATAGCACTTACAAAGTGAAAAGCTGCCATCATATTCGCGGTATCCGTCATCGCAACAGCCGGCATATTATCACTTGCAGTTGCAGCTACAATTTGACTAATTTGCATGGTAGATTGCAAAACAGAATATTGCGTATGATTGTGTAAGTGCGAAAACTGTACATTTTTTAATTCTGATAAACCCTCTGAAGTAGATTTTGTATTTTCGGTATCTTTTAATTTATCAAGACGTTTACGAATTTTATCACTTTCCTTTTTTAGGTTGATGTGTTTTAAACCAATTAATTGAATCGATTTTGGATTTTTTTCTGAGTAATTTTTAAAATACTCGTCATCAACATCTAATTGCTCTTTTGTAAATTCACGTAAACGAATCAACTCCAAAAAACAACGTGTGGTTGCCTCAACATCGGCAGTTGCGTTATGGGCTTCACCAAAACCAACACCAAATAAATGATTGTGTAATTCGGTTAACGTTGGCAGTTTAAATTTACCATATCTACCACCAGGAAGTTGGCACATTAGCGCTGTTTTTTCTGTACAGGTGTCTAAAATCGGCAATGAAGAAAGGATACTTTCAACGCCCAAACGATGGAATTCGCACCCCATTATATTAAGGTCGAAATTTAAATTCTGACCAACAATAAACTTGGTTTTGTTTAAAGCTTCATTAAATAACGCTAAACTTTTCTTTAAAGGAATACCTTGCTCTTGGGCCAATTCAGTAGAAATTCCGTGAATTCTTTCTGCATCATACGGAATATTATATCCGTCTGGCTGAATTAAAAAATCGTTATGCTCAATAAGATTCCCCATTTTATCATGCAACTGCCATGCAATTTGCACACATCTAGGCCAATTATCTGTATCTGTAATTGGAGCGTTCCAACTTTTTGGTAAACCGGTTGTTTCTGTGTCAAAAATTAAGTACATAAAATGGATGTTTTTGTTGCTGAATTTGGGATGTTAAAAATACAAAAACATAAAATATTTTAGACTTATAAAGTGTCTTGACTTATCAACAAAAGCGATGTTTTAACCTGTTAAAAATAAGTTGATTTAAAAGAATATCAATTAAAATAATTTGTATATTTGCGCCCACTTACCACGAGATGGTGAGATTTTTAATAATCAAGGTCGAGAACCTTAAAAAATTAATACAAAATGCCAGTAAAAATTAGATTACAAAGACACGGAAAAAAAGGGAAACCATTCTATTGGATAGTTGCCGCTGATGCACGTGCAAAAAGAGATGGTAAATACTTAGAAAAAATAGGTACTTACGATCCAAATATCAATCCTGCAGTTATTGACTTAGATGTTGATAAAGCGGTGACTTGGTTACAAAATGGTGCACAACCAACTGATACTGCTAAAGCAATTTTATCTTATAAAGGAGCTTTATTAAAGAATCATTTAGCTGGTGGTGTAAGAAAAGGAGCCTTAACTGAAGAGCAAGCAGCAGCTAAATTTACTGCTTGGTTAGAAGAAAAAGGTGGTAAAGTTACTGCTAAAGAAGAAGGTTTAACAAAATCTCAAGCAGATGCAAAAGCAAAAGCTTTAGCAGCTGAAAAAGCAGTTAACGAAGCAAGAATTGAAGCAGCTAAGCCAGTTGTTGAAGAGGTTGTAGAAGAAGCAGTTGCAGAAGTTGAAGCAGCTCCTGATACAATTGATGAAGCATCAGCAAAAGCAGCAGAATAAATTATAAATTTATACGACAATGCGTAAAGAAGATTGTTTTTATTTAGGCAAAATCGTTACAAAATATAGTTTTAAAGGTGAAGTTGTTATCAAATTAGATACCGACGAACCAGAGTTGTATACAGAAATGGAATCAGTTTATGTCGAATTCGGCGCAAATTTGGTTCCATTTTTTATTGATAAAAGCTCGCTTCACAAAGGAAATCAATTGCGTGTTCAGTTTGAAGATGTATATTCTGATGAAGAAGCAGAATCAATTTTGAAATGCGGTGTTTATTTACCTTTAGATTTATTACCAAAATTAACGGGCGATAAATTTTATTTTCATGAAGTAATTGGTTTTACCGTTGTTGATGAAAATTATGGGGAAGTTGGCACGCTAGTTCATATAAATGACAAAGCAGCACAACCACTTTTTGAAATTGACAGTGATGGTAAAGAAGTTTTTATACCAATGATTGATGATTTTATCAAGAAAGTAGATAGAGCAAACAAAACAATACACGTTAATGCTCCTGAAGGATTAATAGAGTTGTATTTATAAACTAGAGAGGTGCTAGAGCGGCTGAATAGGCTACCCTGGAAAGGTAGTATACTGGTAACGGTATCAAGGGTTCGAATCCCTTTCTCTCTGCAATTAGAAAAATAATTATAACAAAAAGCCTATAAACAGACAGTTTATAGGCTTTTTTATTTAGTTAAATAAAAGCTTTGAAATACAAATAAACAGTTGCACACTTTTCTAAGCTTCTGTTAGCAAATTAGGTTTTTTATTCTTTCTTTAATTATAAAAGCAATTATTTTATACGATTAGATTTTACAATTTGCTCTAATTTTAAAAAATATCATTAAGTTTAGTATTAAAATAATGAATCCATCATATGTAATTTTAGGCGGAACAATTTTCTTATTAGTATTTTATTTTTGTGGAAAAAGAAGTGGCAGAAATCAAAAAGAAAATCAACAAATAAGTAACAATTGAAAAAGGATCGTAGAATTTGAAATGTTAAAAAAAAACAGCCGTTATTTATGAAAATAAGATAATATTTAAACCTAAAGTATTAACTAAAATAAATGGTTACATTTAAATAATAGTTTTGGTAAAATGGTAAAAGGGAAAGTTTATAATTAATCGTTTACATTAATTAAACATGCTTTATTATCTTATTAAGCAACTATTTTTACAATATTGTTTTAAACAGTTTTGTATGCACTTGAAGTTAAGTTTGTTGCTATTTTGTAAACTTTTTTCAACAGCTATTATGTTAAAAGAAACAAGGAAAAGAGCTTTTTTGTTCGATTAGTTTTCAATAGTATAATTAAAAGATATAGTAGCGTAAACACCAGTAGAGCCTACACTTTCTACATCGAATTCTAGTTTTCCATTAATAAAAATTTGAGCCTTTAGGTTGTATGGTAGATCGTTATTTCTATATGCATTTCCTATAATTTCTTCGTACTTGTAATCTGTGAATGAAATGATTATTGGTTCTTGGTTTCCATTACTATCATAGTTAAATTGTCTAGCACCATATCTGTCTTGTAAGAGCGGGTCAAGATCAAAATCTTTATAGGTAATCCATATTTCGTCAAATTCAGGAGTATCAGAGGTTATGATAATTTCTACATTTTTAGGAACAATCGGAATCTCTTCTATTACTATCTGGTCTGCTGTTGTAGTGCAAGAAATAGAAATTAGTATGATAAGCACTGGTATTATTTTTCTCATAATATTATATTTGTTGTAAATCATTTAAACAAAGGTAGTTTAAATAGAATTTCTTAGAGAATTATCCTAAAGTAATATACTTTTACAATAAAATAGTAGTTAATCTTCATTTTATGAAACCATTTAAATTTAAAGAGTTTACAATTTATCAAGATAAAACAGCCATGAAAATTGGTACAGATGGCGTTTTGCTCGGTGCTTGGTGTACTGTAGAAAATTATCCAGATACTATTTTAGATATTGGTTCTGGTACAGGAATCATTTCTTTAATGTTAGCGCAACGTGCAGACGCCATGACTATTGACGCTGTAGAGGTTGATGAAAGTGCTTATGAACAAACAGTAGAAAATTTTGAGCAGTCAGTTTGGGGAGATCGATTATATTGCTATAATGCAACTTTTCAAGAATTTGCTGATGAAATTGCATCCGAAGAAGAAACCTATGATTTAATAATATCTAATCCGCCATTTTATACAGATGAGTTTGAATCTGAAGATGTTGCGAGAAATAAAGCGCGTTTTACGAGTGCATTGTCTTTTGAAGAATTAGTTTCTGGCGTTGTAAAAATTCTTTCTTCGGATGGTACATTTGCCGTGATTATCCCTTTTAAGGAAGAAGAAAATTTTATCAATTTAGCAAAAAAGAAGCACTTGTTGTTAAATAGAGTTTGTCGTGTTCAAGGAAATACAACATCAGAAATAAAAAGAAGTTTATTAGAGTTTTCTTTTTATTTATCAGAATTAAAAGAAGAACATTTAATTATAGAAATTGAACGCCACCAATACACAAAAGAATATATAAATTTAACGAAAGATTTTTATTTAAAAATGTAAGTTTATAATGTTATTACTTGGAACGAAGCAATCTTCTCTTTTATGAGCAAATCGCTTAATGCCAAGTAATTACATCTACTTATCCAATTACATTATTAGGATTGTATCCTAAATAAGTTACGTCTCTTTCTGTAAATTGTACTCCGTAATTTTCTAGTTCTTTTAAAATGGGATCGTATACTTCTTTAGATATTGGTAATTGAACTCCTGGGTTTTTTATTTCTCCTTTTAAGATTTTTAATGCCGCAATTCCAACAGGTAAACCAACAGTTTTTGCCATGGCTGTATAGGTTTGGTTTTCGCCTAAAACAACTAAGCTACTTTCAATTTGAAACTTTTTGCCGTTTATTTCATAGCCAAATAAATGCTGCATTACAATCATGTCTTTATCATCTTCTTGTAACGTCCAAGAATCTTCTAAAATCTTTTGAAGCATTCTAGCTGGAGTAGCATTTACGAGTCCAATTTTTTTCTTCGGATTAAAAATATCTAGCTCAATTAATTTTTCCCACATAATATCATCTTGATCAATTTTTAAATAAGATCTAAGTTTCAATTCAACAGAATCTGATGGAGAATATGCTAAAAACAAGTTTACAAAATCGCGATAACTCATGTTTTCAGAATCTTCAATTGTGTAAGAATCATCTGTCATTCCTAATTGAACAAAAATATTCCAAGCTCTAGAAAAACCAACTTTTCTAATGGTACCTCTGTACATTGTTGGTATGTTTTCTAGACCATAAATACCTCTATACTTTAGAGAATCTCTATTTGCATACGCCTCAAATTTACCCGTTCCATGAACGTTTAAAAACTCGGTTCTTCTAAATAATTTATGATAAGGAATGTACTTATAAGTACCTTCTTGTTTAAACATTGCAGCGCCTCCTTGGCCTGCTAAAACCACATTTCTAGGGTTCCAGGTAAATTTATAATTCCACAAATTAGTGTCACTTTCTGGAGCCACTAACCCGCCACAAAAAGATTCAAATAAAAGCATTTTTGCGCCTTTTTCTCTAATTCTGTCAATAATTTTCATGGCACTCATATGATCTAAACCAGGGTCTAAACCAATTTCATTCATAAAAACCAATCCTTTCTCTTTGGCAGCTGCATCTAAGGTTCTCATTTCTTCGGATATGTAAGAAGCAGTAACCATATGTTTATCAAACTTTATACAATCTTTGGCTACTTCTATATGAAAACGAGCCGGTAACATAGAAATTACAATATCAGATTTTTTGATTTCTTGCGCACGCTGCTGTTCATTAAAAATATCTAAGCTAATAGCTGTTCCATTTTTGTGATTATTTAGTAATTTTAGAGCGTTTTCTGTAGAAATATCAGCAACAGTTAATTGTAAGTTTTCTTCATCAGATTTATCTAATAAATATTTTATTAAAGAAGAACTCGATTTTCCTGCGCCAATAATCAATATGTTTTTCATAAAAATTGTTTTTTTATTTCACCACGAATATATTAATTTTAGTTATAATTTAAACAAATAATAATATATTTGTTTAAAATTAAACTACACTCAAAGGGTTTTTAGATACGATACCTTTTAATGTATTTAATTTGTTGTAGATTTAAAAACAAATTATTAAAAATTAGAAATAATGAAAGTTTTAGATGAGGTTTTAAAAGGATTAATGGATCGTTACAAAGATCGAGTTCCTGATGTGTCAAAAATTACAAATGCTTTAATTACAAATCATTTAATTGAAAACCAGGAAGATATTGAAAATGATCATATTGCCTTTCGTACAATGGGCGTTCCTAATTTAGGTATTGCCTCTTTTGAAAAAATATTTTTACATTTTGGTTACACTGCAGAAGATACATATCTCTTTGAAAAAAAGAAACTAAATGCACGTTGGTATAAGCCACCAACTAATAAATATCCAAGAATTTTTTTGAGTGAACTTAATGTTTCAAGTTTTTCAGAAAACATTCAAAATATTATTAAATCTTATACGAATGAAGTAACTTCTGATCCAGTTGATGCTCTAAATTTAAATAATTCTAAAGAAATAGATGCATACTTACATGCCGCTTTATGGCGAGTACCAACTTGGGAGGATTATTGCACATTAAAAGAAGAGAGTGAATATGCAGCTTGGGTTATTTATAATAGATATTATTTAAATCATTACACAATTACTGTTGATGGATTGCCAGAAGGATACAATTCATTAGTTCAGTTTAATACGTTTGTTAATAGTATTGGTGTAGAATTAAGTGATGCAGGTGGTTTTATAAAAACAAGTAGTGATGGTTTACTTTTGCAAAGTTCAACAATTTCACAAGTATGTGAAGCTACATTTTCTGATGGAGACAAACATTCAATAGCTGGAAGTTATGTAGAGTTTGCAGAAAGAAAAATACTTCCAGAATTTAAAAATCTACCAAAAAAAGAAATTAAAAGAGAGCATAGAAGAGAAGGTTTTGAGGCATCTAACGCAGACAAAATATTTGAAAGCACATTTTCTAGTCAAGTAGATAGAAAAAAATAAAAACACCTATTTACTCAAAGCAAATTTTTATTGATTATTAAATTTTTTAATTCTATAATCTTTAAAAACATATTTTGAAATCTCTTTAATGTAAATTTACAGATAAAGTTAATGTTTAAAAATTTAATTATTACCAGTTTTTTAGGAATGTTCGCCATTATCTTAGGTGCTTTTGGCGCTCATGCATTAAAAGAAGTATTAACACCAGACCAATTATCAAGTTTTGAAACAGGCGTTAAATACCAAATGTATCATGTACTTGTATTGTTATTTGTAAATACTTTTGAAGGCTTTACTTTAAAACAAAAAAATAGAATTAGTTATATGTTCTTTGTAGGTATTTTATTTTTTTCTGGCTCTATTTATGCACTTCAATTAACGTCAATAACAGCAAAATCAATCTGGTTTGTAACACCTTTAGGCGGTTTGTTTTTTATAATAGGATGGTTGATGATGTTAACAGTATTCGTGAAAAAAAATGTAAAGAATTTAAAATAATAATAATTTTCCCTTTAAAAAAGAAGCCTGTTTTAAATTATTGTTTAATTTTGTAGTGTAATAAAACAAAAATATATTGACATGATAGATACAAATACGAAATCGATTTCGTTAAATAGTCTAGGAATCAAAAATGCAACAATTCGTTATCAGCTTACTTCTAGCGAATTACATGATGAAACCATAAAAAAAGAACAAGGAGTAGTATCTTCTTTAGGAGCAATTGCTGTTAACACAGGAGAATTTACAGGGCGTTCGCCATTAGATCGTTTTATTGTAAAAGATGCTATTACCACAGATGAAGTTTGGTGGAGCAAAATAAATATACCTTTTGAAACCGATAAATTTGATAAACTATACGATAAAGTAGTAGATTACTTATCAGAAAAAGAAATATTTGTTAGAGATAGTTACGCTTGTGCGGATGAAAAATATAAATTAAGCATACGAGTTGTAAATGAATATCCTTGGAGCAACATGTTTGCTTACAATATGTTTTTACGACCAACAAAAGAAGAGTTAAAAGATTTTGATCCAGAATGGACGGTAATTAATGCGCCAGGTTTTATGGCAGATCCGGAAGCAGACGGAACTCGTCAGCATAATTTTGCAATCTTAAATTTTACAAAAAAAGTTGCCTTAATTGGTGGCACAGGGTACACGGGTGAAATTAAAAAAGGATTTTTTTCTGCGCTAAATTTTATACTACCAATGTATAAAAAAACTTTGCCAATGCATTGTTCTGCAAATGTTGGTAAAGATGGCGATACTGCTATTTTCTTTGGATTATCTGGTACCGGAAAAACTACGTTATCTACAGATCCAAATAGAAGTTTAATTGGTGATGATGAACACGGCTGGACAGAAGAAAACACCGTTTTTAATTTTGAAGGTGGTTGTTATGCAAAAGTGATTAATTTATCGCAAGAACAAGAACCAGAAATTTATGCTGCAATTAAAAAAGGAGCAATTCTAGAAAATGTAATCATGGATAAAGATGGAGTTATCGATTTTGAGGATATTTCGATTACGCCAAATACAAGAGTAAGTTATCCAATTTATCATATAGATAATATTCAGCAACCATCAACAGGAAAAAATCCTAAAAACATTTTCTTTTTAACTGCGGATGCTTTTGGTGTTTTGCCTCCAATTTCTAAATTAACACCAAGTCAAGCAGCATATCATTTTATCTCTGGTTATACAGCAAAAGTTGCAGGTACAGAAGCTGGCGTTACAGAACCAGTTCCAAATTTTTCAGCTTGTTTTGGCGCACCTTTTATGCCATTACATCCAACGAGATACGCAGAAATGTTAAGCAAAAAAATGAAAGATGCAGGTGTAAACGTTTGGTTGGTAAATACAGGTTGGTCTGGAGGTAAATATGGCGTTGGAAAAAGAATGCCATTAAAATACACAAGAGCAATGATTACGGCCGTTTTAAATGGTGATTTAGGCGATTATACTTACGAAAATTACCACATTCATTCTGTATTTGGAGTTGCACAACCAAGATCTTGTCCAGGTGTGCCTTCAGATTTATTAAGTCCAAGATCTACTTGGAACGATGATGAATCTTATTACAAAACAGCATTTCAATTATCAAATGCATTTAGAGTAAATTTTAAACAATTTGAAGAATTTGCGAACGAAGAAATCCGAAGAGGAGGTCCACAACGTTATGCGTTATAAAAAAAATAGTTCATTTATAAAAAAAGCATCCAAATTTGGATGCTTTTTTTATAAATGATTTTTTTTGATAAGAATTTTCTAAATTCTAAATTATTGAAATTCCTTTCTTATGAAGCAAGTAGGATAAATAATTAAAGAAAAATTTTTATTTACTATAATTAAGCGTTAAAATTACATTTATTTAAGAAGCGAGTTATGATAAAAACAGCTGTTTGTATTGTTGGAGCAGGACCTGCGGGCGCTAGTGCATCTTTAATGCTTTCAAAACTTAAAATTGAGCATTATATTATAGACAAAGCAATTTTTCCAAGGGATAAAACCTGTGGAGATGGGTTAATTCTACATGCTTACAAATCGTTACTTACTTTAGGGTTGTTGGATGCTTTTTTAACAAATTCAAAGTTTATTCATAGTAAAAATATTAATCTATATATAAAAGATAATTTAAATCTTCAATTTAAGGAAAGTGAAGATAGAGATATGGCTATTTCATATGGAAAACGTATTGATTTTGACCATTTTTTAGTCAATGAAATGTCAAAGCAATACACAACTTGTCAATTTGGAAGTGGAGTTAAAAATCTAGAAGAAGTTGCAGAAGGAATACGAATTACCTTAAAAAACGGAAAACAAATAACAGCAAAAATTGTCGTGGGTGCAGATGGTATTCAATCTATAGTTTCTAGAAAATTAGCAGGTTTTATTCCTAATAAAAATAAGAGTTCTACATTTATTAGTGCCTACTTTAATAATGTTAAAATGCCTTTAGATAAAGCAGCAGAAATACGATTGTATTATAGAAAAATGCCTTTATTTTTTTATGTTTTTCCATTAGCAAATAATGAAGTTAATGTCTCTTTAGGCGGAAATACTCAAAAGCTTTTAGATAATAACATTAATTTAAAAGAGGAGATCGAATCAATTATAAAAACGCATCCTAAGGTTGCTGATAAGTTTATTTACGCAGAACAGATAGGTGCTTGGCGTGGTTGGGGTATTCCTTATCACTTTAAAAAACAGACCATTTGCGGAAATAGATTTTTATTAGTTGGTGATGCCGCAGGTTTGGCAAATTCCTTTTATAAAGAAGGAGTAGGAACAGGAATGATGTCTGGAATAATTTGCGCTAAAAAGATAGCAAGTTGTTTAAAAGAAAATAATTTTTCTGAAACATTTATGTCTTCTTATAAAAAAGATATAGACAATGAGTTCGGAAAATTATTAAGGTTTAGTGAGTTTGCTTTAAAGCTGGCAAATTTTAAAGCCATTTTTGCTGGGTTTGCTAGATTTTCTAAGAAGTTTGTAGAGAAGAAAGCTCCTGGTATTATCAAAAAAAGAAGTTATTAAAATAATTTTACAAGCTAAAATTACTGATTATTAGGTTCAATTGTTTTTAAATTTATTTGATTTTAAGTTTAATTTATTTAAAATCAAGATTTTATTATCAATTTTAAAATGAAATATAAGTACAATTTTTAATTTTTATTTGTTTTTTTTAGGAAAATAGTTAAACCTTTATTTTTTTGTTTGAGTTAATAATAAAACTTATTGAGTTAAGTTGATACTAATTAATTTAGTAATTTTGTTATGTGAGACACACACATTTAATCTAACATTAAAAAAAAATAAACATGAGTAATAGTAGTAACACAATAGTAGGATTATTAGCAGGAACAGTAATAGGAGCAACTTTAGGTATTTTATTTGCACCAGATAAAGGAACTAAAACAAGACGAAGAATTTCTGATGAAGCTTTAAGTGTAAAAGGTAGAATAGTAGAAACAGCAAGCGAATTTTCAGACAAAGTTTCTTCATCAGTTTCTTCAAAAAAAGAAACTTTAGACGCGCAATTAGAAAATGTAGTTTCTAATGTTAGTCATAAAGCAGAAGATGTTATATCAACTTTAGAAAAAAAATTACATGAACTAAAAGAGAAAAACAAGAAGCTACAAAAACCTGCCTAATCTATGAGTATATTCGAAAATTTTAAAGATTCTGCAGATAAAGGAACCGATGCAAGTAAGCAGTTTGTTTCAAAAACTTTTGAGCATACAAAACTAAAAGCTTTTCAACTAACAGCTTTAACTCTAAGTGTAATTGTCAAACTTTTTATTATAGGAAGTTTGGCAATCTTAGGGTTTATATTTCTAGCTTTTTCTTCGGCAATTGCAATAGGAGAATATTTAGAAAATATTGCTTTTGGGTATTTAATTGTTGGACTGGTTTTTTTAACAATTTCTATATTAATTTATCTTTTTAGAAAATATTTTGATAGAAAAGTAATAACTAGCTTGTCTAAAATATTTTTTGATTAGTTGCTAAACTTAAATACGTACACAATGAAAACATATCAAAGTTTTGAAGAAATAAGTAGAGATTTAAAACTGTTATCCCTAGAAAGGCAAATAGCTTTAGAAGAGCTTAAAATGGTTAAAAACGATTTTGAAGAAAGTTTAAAACCTTTAAGTATGATTAAAAATATACTTACTACTTTTGGTAAGTTTGGTACCTTGATGCTTATCAAAAGAGTTTTTAAATAATTGTTGTTTAACCTAAAGATTTTTTTAGTGGTTCTAAACTACGGTTAATAATTTTTTCTTAAATCCGTTTGGCGTAATACCATACTTTTCTCTAAAAATTTTAGAAAAATAGCTTCTACTGCTAAAACCAATACTGTAAACAATTTGAGATATATTTAAATCTGTATTTTTTAATAAATCTCTTGAAGATTCTAAACGAATATGCCTTATATATTCTGTAACAGTTCTATTATATAAAAATCTAAAACCATCTTGCAATTTGGCTTGGGTTAAACCAGAATTTAAAGAAAGATCCTCTAAAGTGTACCCTTTAGCAGGATTTTTTATAATTCTATTTCCAAATTTACGAACCATTATTAACTCCTCTTTAGTAAGTGAAGTTGGTAAAGGAACGCCTTCTAAAAGTGTATTGTGTTGTTGTATGTGTAAAGATAAAATTTCATAAACTTTAGCTTCAATTCTAAGAATGCGTAACATTCCTGTTCCCTTAATTTTTTTTAATCCTCTTATAAGGTCAGCCATTTTTAAATTAAGTGTACCAAAATGAGAAAACCTATTATTATGATCTGTGTCTGCAAAAACTTCGTATAATTTTTTATTAAGCGTAGATACTTTTGTGGTTCGTTTCTTTAAAAAATATTTTCTAACTATTTGAATACTATTAATTTCTAAAGCCTCGTTTTCTGGAAAATAAATATAACTATATCCATCAGTTTTATTTGTGAATATTAATGATTGAAATTGCTCAACAATTTTTTCTTTATCATGAATATCAAATTTATGTATTAAAGATCCTAATGAAGGATAAACAAAACGAATAGGATTAAATTCATTATGAGCTTTTACCTTTAAGATAAGGTTTTTATGAAAAGTAATATCAAAATCTAACAAATTTACACCCCAATCAAAAGGAGTGAACTTTATTTTTCCAGTAGCGTTTTCATTGTCAATAATCAGTGTGCATTCACTCCAATGTTCTTCAATAGTACCACCAATAACTTCTTTAATCTGTACAAGTGTATCTTTTGGACTATCAGCAATTATTTCAATCTCAATCATAGGGAAAAAGTATTTAAACAGACTAGTTCTATTTATTTAAATAAAAAAAAATAAAAGTAAGTTAAATTTTACGAAATAGCTTGATAACTTATAAATAGCGAACAATTAAAAACAGTCTTTAGGTAATTTTTAGATTTACTTTAAGCCTAACTAGGTAATTTTTTTGATATAACTATAGACAGTTGAACCAATCACATTTGGTAAGTAAAATTACTGATAACATAAAAAAAAGTAAAATTATAGTATTTCGATAAGGCATCAAATAGATAAATAAATAGTCTATTTTGAGAATGAATAACAATAATTTTTTTATTAAAGTGTATCATCAGAAAAAAAGAAACTTTATCAGAAAATGGTCTCAAAATAGTTAAATGATACTATTTAAAAGTAATATTTTTATATGAGTTAAGATTTATATTAGGTGCATTAATTAGATGTTTTAACTATTAATATCTTAGAGGATTAAAGCTATTAAACGAATTTAGTAGTAAATTAGAAATAAAGATGTAAAACGTTTGACATCTTTAAAATAAGCAAGCGTTCATTTAAAATTACTAATAATTATGACTTATACCGCACAAGTTAAAGAAAAATTAAATGGAATTTTGGAAAAGACTTATGATGCAGAGAAAGGGTTTAAGAAAGCAGCCGATAACATAGATAATAAGGCATTAAAAAACTATTTTAGTGCAAAGTCGTTCGAAAAAAATACTTTTGGAAAAGAATTGGAAACAGAAATTACAGCAGGTAATAAAGAGGTTAAAAAAGAAGGTAGCTTAACTGGTTCTGCAAAAAGCACTTGGATGGATACAAAAGCTCTTTTTTCTTTGGATAATGAAGAGTTTATTTTAGAAGTAGCCATTAAAGGAGAAAAAACCACTGTAAAAGAATATGAAGCTATAATTAAAGAACCAAGCTTACCAACTAGCACAAAGTCTTTATTAGAAGCTCAAAAAAGTAAAATTGAAAATGGACTTTATAATAGTAAATCTTTAGAGCCTATTTGTTAAAGGTTTTTAGTTGGCTGGTTTTTTAAAAAAATAGTTTTTCTAAAATGTATTTGAGCTAAAATGTGTTTTATAAGAGTTAAGTTTTTGTGTGTAAGTGTTTTAAATTTGTTGTGTAGAAAATAGTTCTTAACTATTTAATTTATAAACCATTAAAAAAATATAACTATGTTACGTTGGACAATCACTTTTATAATAATTGCATTAATAGCAGGGATTCTAGGATTTGGAGGAATTGCAGGAGCAGCCGCCGGAATAGCAAAAATAATTTTTGTTGTTTTTATTATTCTGTTCATATTATCTCTTATCACAGGTAGAAAAAAATTATAATTTGTATAAAAATATTGATACATTAATTCTAAGTATTTTTCTTTTAATTTAGCTTTAGAAAGTTTAGACATAAAAAAAAGCATCCAAATGTGGATGCTTTTTGTAACTAATTTTAGAGAACAGCGTTATTTAATAGCTGCTTCAATCTTATTTTCTTTTTTAACAATATTTACAGAAACTACATTTCCTGCTTCATTTGCTTTCTTTTCTATTTCTTTAATAGTTCCTTCAACTTCTTCAATATAATTGGTTGTTTTTCCATTAATAGTGGTAGTCGTTATAATTGTTGCAATAGCCGTTTCAGAATTATTTTCTTTAATTTCTAAACGCACTTCTTTTTTAATTTCTTGTTTATCAGAAAGGCTTTCATCTGCATTATGCCCACCTAAAATAGGTGCAATTACTAAACCAATTAAACACGTAAGTTTAATTAAAATATTCATTGATGGTCCAGAAGTATCTTTAAACGGATCACCAACAGTATCTCCAGTTACAGCTGCTTTATGAGCTTCAGAACCCTTATAGGTCATTTCACCATTAATTACAACACCAGCTTCGAAAGATTTCTTAGCGTTGTCCCAGGCACCACCAGCATTGTTTTGGAAGATTGCCCAAAGCACACCAGAAACTGTTACACCAGCCATATAACCACCTAGCATTTCTGCAATTGCTAAATTATCCATTCCAAAAATCATTGGAACAAAAGCAATAATTAATGGAAAACCAATGGTTAATAAACCTGGTAACATCATTTCTTTTAAAGAAGCTTCTGTAGAAATTGCTACACATTTATCATATTCAGGTTTTCCTGTTCCTTCCATAATTCCTGGAATCTCTCTAAATTGACGACGAACTTCTTCTACCATTTCCATAGCTGCTTTTCCTACGGCATTCATTGCTAAAGCAGAAAATACTACAGGAATCATTCCACCAACAAATAGCATTGCTAAAACTGGTGCTTTAAAAATATTAATTCCGTCTATTCCTGTAAAAGTTACATATGCAGCAAAAAGTGCTAATGAAGTTAATGCAGCAGAAGCAATAGCAAAACCTTTACCAGTTGCAGCAGTTGTATTACCAACAGCATCTAAAATATCTGTTCTTTCTCTAACTATTGGTTCTTGTTCGCTCATTTCTGCAATACCACCAGCATTATCAGAAATTGGTCCAAAAGCATCAATTGCTAATTGCATAGCAGTTGTTGCCATCATTGCTGATGCCGCTAAAGCAACACCATAAAACCCTGCGAAAGCATAAGAAGTCCATATTGCACCAGCAAATAATAACACTGATGGAAATGTAGAAATCATACCTGTTGCTAAACCTGCAATAATATTTGTTCCTGCTCCTGTAGAAGATTGTTGTACAATTTTTAAGATTGGAGGTTTTCCTAATCCTGTATAGTACTCAGTTACTGATGAAATTACAGCACCCACAACTAATCCAACTAAAGTTGCATAAAATACTCTCATAGAAGAGATTTCTTGCAAACCTTCACCAAAGAACTCCATTTGCATGGTTTCTGGTAACATCCATTTACATAATACATAACAAGCAATTGCTACTAAACCAATAGAAACCCAGTTTCCTAAGTTTAAAGCTGCCATTACTTGTGATTCTTTAGCTTCGTTACTTTTTATTTTAACAAGCATTGTACCTATAATAGAAATAATAATTCCGATTCCGGCAATAGACATTGGTAATAAAATTGGACCAATTCCGCCAAAAGCATCAGAAATACTTCCGCCCATATCTTTAATTACGTAGTTTCCTAAAACCATTGCAGCTAAAACGGTTGCAACGTACGAACCAAATAAATCTGCTCCCATACCAGCAACATCACCAACATTATCACCAACATTATCTGCAATTGTAGCAGGGTTTCTTGGGTCATCTTCTGGGATTCCAGCTTCTACTTTACCAACTAAATCAGCACCAACATCTGCTGCTTTTGTGTAGATTCCTCCACCAACTCTAGCAAATAAAGCAATTGATTCTGCTCCTAAAGAAAAACCAGCTAAGGTTTCTAAAACAATTGTCATTTTATCTACAGAAAAAACTCCTTCTGCACCACCCATAAAGTAGTTATAGAAAATAATAAAAAATATTGTTAAACCTAAAACCGCTAAACCAGCAACTCCAAGACCCATTACGGTTCCGCCACCAAAAGATACTTTTAAAGCATTTGGTAAGCTCGTTTTTGCAGCTTGCGTAGTTCTAACATTTGTTTTGGTAGCTATTCTCATTCCTATATTTCCTGCAAAAGCAGAAAAAACAGCTCCGAATATAAAAGCGACTACAATTAAAATATGAGTTGTAGGTACAATAAAGGATACTGCCGCTAAAGCAACACTTACAATAACAACAAAGATTGCTAATAATTTATATTCTGCACTTAAAAAAGCCAAAGCTCCTTCATAAATGTAATCAGAAATTTCTTTCATTTTACCATCTCCTGCATCTTGCTTTAATACCCAAGATTTCTTAATCCACATATAGATTAAGCCTAAAATTGCCATTGCAATTGGCATGTAAATCATCATTGATTCCATAAATAATATTTATTTTGATTAGTTTAAAACGGGGGTAAAAGTAATAAATTCATAATGAAATAAAAAACCTCTTAAAAAGTTAATTTTAAGAGGTTGATAAAATATTGTTATTTTTTTTGCTAAATTTTAAATTTATCGGTCTTTTTGTAATCACTTTCGTGATATCTTTTAACAGATTCATGATAAATTTTTAATGCTTCGGTTGCGTCTCCCCAACCACCAACATCAACTTTTTTCTTTTCTAGATCTTTATACACTTTAAAAAAGTGTTCTATTTCTTTTAATCGATGAGGGTTTAGATCAAAAATATCTTTTTTGCCATTCCAAATAGGATCAGAAACAGGAACACAAATAATTTTTTCGTCTGGTCCTTTTTCATCCGTCATATGAAAAACACCTATTGGTTTTACTTCCATTACACACATTGGGAAGGTTGGTTCGTGTCCTAAAACTAAAACATCTAAAGGGTCATCGTCTAGCGCTAAGGTTTCTGGTACAAAGCCATAATCCGCAGGATACATCATTGAAGAAAAAAGCATTCTATCAAAACGGATTTTATGCAAGTCAAAATCGTATTCGTATTTATTTCTACTCCCTTTGGGTATTTCTATTAAAACATCAAACGTAGTTTCGTCATCTCTCACCATATATTTATTTTTTTCAATTGATAATTAGACTGCGAAAATACTGAATTAATGAGTTTTTAGAAGAAAAATTTACGCAAACCTTTTCGACTTTTATCTAATTAATAGTAAATGAGTTAATAATAAGGCAATCCTTTTTTAAAATTTGTTAAAAAGTATTTTACACTTTAAAATAATGAATCTATGTTTTAGTTTGATTATTAAAAGCTAAATCTTAAGCCAGCTGTTATTCCAAATTTTCTGGCATTTGTATTCTCTAAATAGTTTCCTCTATAATTTAAGTCTACCCGTAATAATTTAAAAATATTACCAACACCAACGCTATATTCATAATAAGGTTTTGACGAAGGAGCGATAAGAGGTATTTCTGCACTATTTCCAGTGGTACTCAATAACCTATTTTCTTCGGATAATTGACCCCAAAAAGCTTTAAAACCAATGATTGTTCTTAATTTGGTCTTTTTTAACAAAGGGATTTTAGAAAATATTCTACCATTAAAATTATGCTCTAAATGCAAAGAGGTGTAAGTATCTGTTGTAAACTCGTAAAAATTTAATAAATTAAAGGTATTTTCAAAGGTGAAATAGGTTTGATTTCCTGGGGCGATATGCAATAATCCAAGCGGAACTTGTCCAAAAGTTTTTCCTGCTTCTAGTGATGTCGTGAATCTGCCTAAGTTGCCAATTTCCCATAAATTATAGAAAGAAAATTGTACTTTAGCATACTCAAAATCACTACCAAATAACCCGTCAATTCCTTTTGTTATTTGCATAAAATATTGTGTGTAGTAATAATTAGATCTTTCTCGTTTTACACCAAAACCTGTCATCTTCCTCTTTGGATAGTATCCTATAGAAAATAGCGATTCAAACTGATTAATTGTTGAAGAAATTCCGTTTGCCGATTCAAGATCATTATAATCCAAGCTAAATGTTTCAGAAGCAGAACTTAATGTTTTATAGTTTGCAGAAAGTTTTAGCTCTAGATTTTTTGCAGGTTCTAATTCTGCGGTGATGGTAGATAAATTAATGTTTGTTAGTTTATCATTTATACCAGTACCAATTAGAGCAGAAGAGCCGTTGCTTCTTCCTAAAACATCTGTAGATGCTGTAAGTGATGCCCCAATTTGCTCAATATCGTTTCGATTACCACCAGATAAAATGAATCTATTTTTTTTATTAAGAAGCCATTTTGCTTGATAGCCGTATTTAATTTGTTCGTCTTTAAGGCCATAGGCAGTGTAGGCTTCTAACCTAAATAAATCATTAATTGTTTTAAATGTTCTACCACCAACTCGAACTCTTAAACCTTCTACATCATTGTAACCTAAAGTAGAAAAAATGGGTCCATAATCTAAATTTAGTTTCTCAATTTCAAAATAACCAGAAGACAGCGTTTCTACTATTTTAGAAAAATTCTTAAACTTTTTTACGGTCTTTAAAGTGTCTAGTAACTTATAAACAGATTTTTCGTCTTCATTTAATTCTTCTAATCTGTTAGAGTTCCAGAATTCTTTGGATCTTTTGTAAACGGTATCAGAAATAGGATTATATCTTTTTTTTTCGTAGAAATTTTTTTCTGTGATGGGTTTATTAAATTCGTAATTTTTATAGATCGTGGTTCTTTTACCATAAACTCCTCGCGATTTCTCTTTTTTATTTAAAGCAAAATCAGATAAAAAATAATCTCGTTTTAACACAAAAATAGAGTCGTTTAAAATATCGAATTCTTGTTCTATATAAATATCTTTTACCCAATTTATATTTGCATTTTTAGGTACTTGCATGTTTATTTCTTTCACAGCATAGGTACTATCGTTTACCCAAAAATTACCTTTAAAAGTAAGTTCGTTTTTTCTTCTAGGATAATAGACAATATTATAACACCACTTTTTACCAATAAAAGCGCTATCTGCTAAAACATAATTATAATTATTTATTCCTGTTTTCGATAAAGGGCTCACAAAGCTTTTATCAAAAAAATTTAAGTAATTATCGTAAATATTATACGCTGGATATAGGTTTTCTATATAATCTGTTAATTCTTGATTGTTGCTAAAGCCAGAATTTTGATTGGCAGTTATAACTTCTTTATTTTTCTGTAAAAGGTTATCGCCATATACTTGGGATAACGTTTCATTTAAGAAAACGGGTAAATAGGTTTTACCTGTTGTAGAAGAGGTGTCGATGTCTTTAAAAATAAACTCAAGACCTTTAAAGATTTTTTTATTTTTTAAATTATCATCGATCGTGTTTAGATCAAATTCTACTTTTTGATATTTTTTATATTGATATTGATTAAAATGATTTAGACCGTTTGTCTTTTTATTTTCCCAGATCTTTCTGAGAATATCAATTGCCGGATTATTTTTTTTAGGTTGTTTTCCTGATATGATAAATATACTGTTCAAAGATTCTTCTACTTCTTCTAAAATAAATGTAGTATTAAAACTAATTTTTTTCTCAAGTTTAAAAAGTAATGTTTTGTAACCAATGGATGCTATTTCTATTTCACTCCATAAATTGGCAGACTCCAAGTAAAATTTACCATCTTCATTACTAACAATGCCTTCTGTAGAGTTTTTAAATTGAATGCTACAATACGGAATTGGTTCATTGTTTTTATCCGTAATTATTCCGCTAACTTTTGTTTGAGAATAAGAAATATAAGTAATAAATATAAAAAAGTAGGTTAATATTTTGTTCATGCAACTATGACGTAATAAGTAAAGATTTTTTACAAAATGAAGGCGCTATCTATTAAATATAAAATCCTTTTTGAAATTCATCAAAAAGGATTTTATTATTTTAAAAAAGTATGTTTTACTATTTTTTTAAATATAATACATCTTTTACTGCCTTAATTACATCTTTATAATTAGGGATCCATTTTTCTAACAAAACTGGAGAATAAGGAGCAGGAGTATCCGCAGTTGTAATTCTTTTTACAGGAGCATCTAAATAATCGAATGCTTCTTCTTGAATTCTGTATGTAATTTCAGTAGCAACACTTCCAAATGGCCATGCTTCTTCTAAAACTACTAATCTATTTGTTTTCTTTACAGATTTAACAATTGCTGCATGATCCATAGGTCTTACAGTTCTTAAATCTATAATTTCTACAGAAATATTTTCTTTTGCTAATTCTTCAGCAGCTTTGTAAGCTTCTTTAATAATTTTACCAAAAGAAACAATAGTTACATCTGTGCCTTCTCTCTTAATTTCTGCAACTCCAATAGGAATGATATATTCTCCTTCCGGAATTTCCATTTTATCACCATACATCTGTTCAGATTCCATAAAAATAACTGGATCATCATCTCTAATAGCAGCTTTTAATAAACCTTTTGCATCATAAGGATTAGACGGTACAATTACTTTTAAACCAGGTGTGTTTGCAAACCAACTTTCAAATGCTTGTGAGTGCGTTGCTCCTAATTGACCGGCAGAACCTGTTGGTCCTCTAAATACGATAGGGCAATTAAATTGGCCACCAGACATTTGTCTAATTTTAGCAGCGTTATTTATAATTTGGTCAATACCAACCAACGAAAAGTTAAAGGTCATATATTCAACAATAGGTCTGTTGCCATTCATTGCAGAACCAATTGCAATACCAGCAAAACCAAGCTCTGCAATAGGAGTGTCAATAACTCTTTTTGCGCCAAACTCATCTAACATTCCTTTACTAGCTTTGTAAGCGCCATTGTATTCGGCAACTTCTTCACCCATTAAATAAACGCTTTCATCTCTACGCATTTCTTCGCTCATTGCTTCGCAAATTGCTTCTCTGAATTGAACTGTTTTCATGTATTGTTAAATCTAATTGTTAATTTTGATATGCAAAAGTAAGGAAATAATACTAAAAATTTTTATTCCTTTTTTAGAAACTCTGTGAAATTATGTTAATTAATACGCAATCGTTTTCGATAAATGTTAAATTTTTTAAAAAATACTATGCATGCATAGTATTTTTTAAAAAAAAGACGTAATTTCGTACCAGAATAAATGATTAAAAAATAGAATTTATGAAAATATTGGTATGTATTAGTCATGTTCCTGATACCACTTCAAAGATTAATTTTACAGAAAACGATACAGTATTTGATACAAACGGCGTTCAATTTGTAATTAATCCTTACGATGAATTTTGCCTTACAAGAGCAATGTGGTTTAAGGAAAAGCAAGGGGCAACCGTAACTGTTGTAAATGTAGGAAATGCATCTACAGAACCAACTTTACGTAAAGCTTTGGCAATTGGTGCAGATGATGCAATTCGTGTTAATATGGAAGCTACAGATGGTTTGTCTGTTGCAAAACAATTAGCGGAAGTTGTTAAAAGCGGAGGCTACGATTTAGTTTTAGCAGGAAGAGAATCAATAGATTATAATGGAGGAATGGTTCCTGGTATGTTAGCTGCTTTATTAGATTTCAATTTTGTAAATGGTTGTGTAGGAATGGAAGTTGACGGAACCTCAGTTTCTTTATCAAGAGAAATTGATGGCGGAAACGAGTCTTTAGCTACTGCTTTGCCATTAGTTGTGGCAGGTCAAAAAGGTATTGTAGAAGAAAAAGATCTACGTATACCAAATATGCGTGGTATTATGATGGCTCGTAAAAAACCTTTAAACGTGGTTGAACCGGTTGACGCAGAAAGTGCAACTATGGTACAATCATTCGAAAAACCAGCACCTAAAGGATCTGTAAAGTTAATAGATGCAGAAAATATAGACGAGTTAATTAATCTGTTGCATAATGAGGCTAAAGTAATTTAATCGCAGTTTAAATTAATCAGAACTTGTTTTAGTATCACTAAAAAAATAACGTAAAATTGTTTAAAAGGGTAATTGTGAAAACAGTAAAACTTTAAAATAATTACACCATAAAAAATAAAAAATATGTCAGTTTTAGTTTTTGCAGATTCAGCAGAAGGGAAATTCAAAAAGAGTGCTTTTGAAGTAGTTTCTTTTGGAAAAAAAGTTGCTGAACAATTAGGAAGCCATTTAGTTGTTTTAACAATAAATGCGAACAAAAATGAAGAGTTATATGTGTATGGAGCAGAGAAAGTAGTAGCTGTTTCAAACGATTCTCTAAAAACGTTTAATGCCAAAGCATATGCATCTGCAATTAACCAAGTTGCTGCTGCACAAAGCGCATCTGTTGTAATTTTAGATTCTAGTATTGATGGCTTATTTATTGCACCAATGGTTGCTGTTGCTCTAAATGCAGGATATGCATCTAATGTAGTTGCATTGCCAAGTGCTACAAATCCCTTTACAGTTAAAAGAAAAGCGTTTTCTAGCAAAGCATTTTCAAATACTGTAATTTCTTCGGATAAAAAAGTAATAGGAGTTGCAAAAAATGCATACGGAATTCACGAAAATCCGGTTTCTGGAACAACAGAAACTTTTGATGTTTCAATTTCTGATGCAGATTTAAAAATAAAATCAGTAAAAATTGAAAAAATTACAGGTCAGGTAACAATTGCAGATGCTGATATCGTAGTTTCTGCAGGAAGAGGTTTAAAAGGTCCAGAAAATTGGGGAATGATAGAGGAGTTAGCAGATGTTTTAGGCGCTGCAACTGCTTGTTCTAAACCCGTTTCAGATTTAGGATGGCGTCCTCATGGAGAACATGTTGGGCAAACAGGGAAACCAGTGGCTTCAAACTTATATATTGCTATCGGAATTTCTGGAGCAATTCAGCATTTAGCCGGCATTAACGCATCCAAAGTAAAAGTAGTTATTAACACTGACCCAGAAGCACCTTTCTTTAAAGCGGCAGATTATGGTATTGTTGGTGATGCTTTTGAGGTAGTACCTAAACTAATAGAGAAGTTAAAAGCCTTTAAACAAGCTTAATTCAAATATTCAAACATTGTTTCAAAAACCTACTTAGCTTAAAATCTAGTAGGTTTTTACTTTTAATAAAAACTAGCGAAATAAAGTTTTCAATCTATTATTTTTATTAAATTGTGCCCTTGATTAAGAATATCGAAATATATAGTTATTGTATTTTTTATAAACCAAGTAAACTTTAAATTACAGATTACTACAATTTGGTTTAGAAAGACACTATTCAATTTTAGATATTTGTACTTTTTTTGCAGAAAAATATATGAGTTTAATACTACTTACCATAAAAGGAATTTCTTACAGTCAAACACAAAGTGGTGCTTATGCATTGGTTTTGAGTGAGATGGAAGGAACGAGAACCTTGCCTATTATTATCGGAGCATTTGAAGCCCAATCTATTGCAATTGCTTTAGAAACAGAAATTAGACCTCCAAGACCGCTAACACACGATTTATTTAAAACGTTTTCAGATACTTTTGATATCAACATAAAAGAAGTTATTATTCACAAATTGGTGGATGGTGTTTTCTTTTCTAGTCTAATTTGCGAAAGAGAAGGTAAAGAAGAGGTTATTGATACGAGAACTTCGGATGCCATTGCAATTGCAGTTCGTTTTAACTCTCCAATTTACACTTATGAAAATATTTTGGATAAAGCGGGTATTTATCTAAAGGTAGAAGAAGAAATGGCTTTTGAGAATAAACAAGAGTCAACAGAAATTACGATAAAACTAGATGAAGCGCTTGACAACGATACAAAAAGTAAATTTTCGAGCTTAACGTTAAAAGAGTTAAACATTCAATTAAATAACGCGGTTACTGATGAAAATTATGAGCTCGCTGCAAAAATTAGAGACGAAATTAGCAATCGTTCTTAAATAGGATATCCTTATGAAAAAACTTTTTATACTTCTATTTTCTATCGTTTCATTGGTTTCATATTCTCAAGAAATAGAGCAGAATTGGAACTTTTCATCCATCAAAAAAAATGACGGTAAAGAATTTATTAAAACAGATTCTACAGATACTTTTAATTTAAAGGATGGGAAATTTACGTATTCTCTAAAAGGAAAAGATAATTTAAGAGCTTCTGGAAATTATATTCATCAGAGTAACTTATTGATTTTTAACTTCAAAGAGCCAAAAGATACTGTTCGTTATTTTAACATTGTGTCTTTTGATGTCACGAAGTTAGTGCTTTCGGAAAATGATGTAATTTATAATTTATCATCAAACCAACTTGCAAGTGTCGTAGATCTTCAAGATGAAGCTAATTTAACAGTAAATGATGCGGCAGCATCCGAAGAAAAACCAACCGTTATTTTACCGAGTCAAGGGTTCTCTATTAACACCTTATGGCGTGGAGTTTTAGGAATGATTTCTTTAATATTGATTGCATTTTTATTTAGTTCAAACAAAAAAGCAATAGATTGGAAAAAGGCAGGTATTGGTTTAGCGCTTCAATTAGTAATTGCAATAGGCGTATTAAAAGTAACGTTTATTCAAAAAGCATTTGAGCTAATTGGAAAGCTTTTTATAGAAATTTTAGAATATACAAAAGCAGGAAGTAAATTTTTGTTTGATGGATTAATTGCAGACATGGATACCTTCGGATACATTTTTGCTTTTCAAGTTTTACCAACGATTATCTTCTTTTCGGCTTTAACGTCCTTGTTATTTTACTTAGGAATTATCCAAAAAGTTGTAAAAGTATTAGCCATCGTTTTGTCTAAATTTTTAGGAATTTCTGGTATGGAAAGTTTATCTGTAGCAGGTAATATTTTCTTAGGTCAAACCGAAGCACCACTTTTGATAAAAGCGTATTTAGAGAAAATGAATAAGTCAGAAATGCTGTTGGTAATGATTGGCGGAATGGCTACAGTTGCAGGTGCAGTTTTAGCAGCATATATTGGGTTTTTAGGTGGTGGAGATAAAGAATTAGAATTGGTTTTTGCCAAGCATTTATTGGCAGCTTCTGTAATGGCAGCTCCGGGAGCAATTGTTATTTCTAAAATTTTATATCCTCAAACAGAAAAAGTAAATACAGATGTAACGGTTTCTCAAGAAAAAATAGGATCTAATCTTTTAGATGCTATTGCAAACGGAACAACAGAAGGGTTGCGTTTAGCAGTAAATGTGGGAGCAATGTTATTGGTTTTTGTGGCAATAATAGCCATGTTAAATGGTGGCTTAGGTTTAATAGGAAATATCACTTCTTTAAATGAAATTATTGCGGCAAATACAGCTTACAACAAACTTTCTATAGAATTTATTTTAGGATACCTTTTTGCGCCCTTAATGTGGTTAATTGGTGTTCCTTCTATTGATATGACTTTGATGGGCCAGTTATTAGGAATCAAATTAGCAGCTAGTGAATTTATAGGATATATTCAATTATCAGAGCTAAAAGATGTAACAAACGGCATCCACTTAACCTATGAAAAATCGGTAATTATGGCTACTTATATGTTGTGCGGTTTTGCAAATTTTGCGTCTATAGGAATTCAAATAGGAGGAATTGGTTCTTTGGCGCCAGGACAGCGAAAAACGCTGTCAGAATTTGGCTTAAAAGCACTTATTGGAGGTACAATTGCCTCTCTAATGTCTGCAACTATTGCTGGAATGATTATTGGGTAGTAGCGAATCGCCACAGATAATTTATCATTTCTGAATAAAATATTTAGCATAAAAAAACCGAGTTTTTAAACTCGGTTTTTTTAGAACTCAGATAACACACATTTTTTTAGTAATAAATTTCGAAAAAAACATTTATTTAGTTATTTAATACTCGGCACTTCTCATTCTTTTTTTATAAACAGCTCGTTCACGCAGTTGCTTTCTTACTAAATGTCTTGGTTTTATATAAATAACATCTCCAAACATATCTTTTAATGTGTATGTAATATAAAGCGATTCACTTTTTCCATTATAATTAAAACTAGAATTGATACGATCATTTTTTGGTGTTGTTAATTTAAAATTGACAATTTTTTCACCTTTAGGAAGTTTTTCTATTAAGATTTCAATCTCATTCAATTCTTCTTCTGATTTCTCTAAATTTGCACTAAAAACACAAACACCATCTTTATTTTGTTTTATTGTAGAAGAACCTTCTTTTATACTTGTATTAACTAAACCAGCTACAACCACAACCTCTGTGGTCTTAGAAATCACTTCTTTTTTAGCATCTAATAAGGTGATGTTTACAGTTACTTCTTGGTTTTCTATTTCTCTGTTTTCAAATTTAATATCACCAAAAGTGTAGTATTTTTCTCCTTTCAGCGTTGTAAAATAGGCTAAATAATACGTTTTGGTTTCTTTAATAAAACCTTCTTTTTGTTCTATTTCTAAGGAAATAGAACTAACCTCATTATCTTTATCTTTAAGTATTACTGTTGATCTGTAAGAATTGTTTATTCTAGAGGCAATTGTAGTTTTCATCGCTCTTCTAAAGCTAATTCTAGGAGCTTTTGTATTACTCACAATCACTGTTTGTGATAATGGTTCACCAATAGTTCTTTGATTAGCATCTAAAAAATACATTTTAACATTTACTTCTTGGCCTATTATATCATCATTTTCAATGGTAATATCTTCAGAAGTAAATTCTTTAGTTTCCTTTCTATCTTTAGAAAGTTCAAGGATATATTTTTTGTTTTCATTAAAAAAACCTTTTTTATTCTCAATTTCTACAATTACTGACCTTACTTCATCTATACTTTCATTATTTGTGGCAACAGTTACAACATAAATTCTTTTTTTAGGTTTACTTCTTCTTCTTCCAAAATGAGCAAAAGCTTTATTAGATTCAGCCATTTTATGAGTTTCCTTATCTTTTTTAGCAGATATTTCCAATTTAGATTTCTCAATAATTTCTTCTAAATCGTCATTATTTTCGCAACTAATTTGTGTAACTGCTAAAAAACTGAAACAGATTAAATAGGTTAAAACGCGGTATTTACTTTTAATAGTTTTCATAATGTATTTTTATAATTTTATACAAACTTACTATGGAAGATTACTTTTTTTTGGTGAAACTTTCTGAAACGACGTTTTGAGCTTCTAAAGCATGGGAAAGAATTACTAAATGGTTAATAACTTTTAAATAGAATTCATAAAAATGCATCAAAAATACTTGAACCTTTTTCTATTTTTACATCAGCTTATATAGAACAATTAAACGCATATACAGTAATATGAAACAATATCACGATTTAGTAAAACACGTTTTAGAAAACGGAAATGAAAAAGGAGATAGAACAGGAACAGGAACAAAAAGTGTTTTTGGATATCAAATGCGTTTTGATTTAAGTGAAGGCTTCCCGATGTTAACTACTAAAAAGTTGCATTTAAAATCGATCATTTACGAACTACTTTGGTTTATTAAAGGCGATACAAATATTAAATATTTACAAGAAAACGGTGTAAAAATCTGGAATTCTTGGGCAGACGAAAATGGAGATTTAGGTCCTGTTTATGGTCATCAATGGCGTAATTGGAATAGTGATGATATTGATCAGTTGCAAGAAGTTATCGATACTTTAAAAAACAATCCTAATTCTAGAAGAATGATGGTTGCTGCATGGAATCCATCGGTAATGCCAGATACTTCTATAAGTTTTTCAGAAAATGTTGCCAACGGAAAAGCGGCTCTACCACCATGTCATGCGTTTTTTCAGTTTTATGTTGCAGACGGTAAATTATCTTGTCAGTTATACCAAAGAAGTGCAGATATCTTTTTAGGAGTTCCTTTTAATATTGCTTCTTACGCTTTATTTACAATGATGATTGCACAAGTTTGTGGTTATGAAGCAGGTGAGTTTATCCATACTTTTGGTGATGCACATATTTATAACAACCATAAAGAGCAGTTAGAATTACAAATGTCTAGAGATTTAAGAACGTTGCCAATAATGAAGATAAATTCAGCTATCAAAAATATCGAAGACTTTAAGTTCGAAGACTTTGAGCTGTTAAATTACAATCCGCATCCTACTATTAAAGGTGCAATTGCTATTTAATAAAAAAGAGCTTTCAATTTATCGAAAGCTCTTTTTTATTAAAAATATATTACAACTCTAAAACAGCATTTTCTGCACCTGCATAGTCATTCCATGAAAAAGAATCTGCTTCATCATCATTTACAAATACACCATCAACTAGGTATCTAAACTCGTAAGAAGTATTAGACTCTAAATCAACAGTACCTTTAAATGTTCCGTTTTTTAATTTTTTAAGAGGAGTTGCTTTGTCATTCCATTCATTAAAACTACCTACTACTGCAACATTTTTAGCTTCCTCTGCAGCCAACATAAAAGTTACTTTACAGACTGGTTTGCTTTTTAAAAATTGTTTTTTAATTGCCATAATTTATTAATTATAAATTCGTTGGTAAAAATATAGAAGAGTTTATAGTTAACAAACATTATTCAATAGTAATGACAAAGAATTATTAAATTGTCAATTTTATACGAGTAAATCTTCTGTTTTCTAAATAAAATAGAATTAAAATTATTGTATATCTAAATTTGAAACATCCCTTTTTGCTTGATTTTCAGTTATTTTACCCCGAAAACGTATTCGTAAAACCTATTTTTTAGACTAAAAAGTAGTAAAAACGTCAAATCTCAAAACATTTGACTTATTTTTGTGTAAAATCGATAGTAAATTTATGATTACAATAATTGCTGCAATTGCAAAAAATAATGCGCTAGGTAAAGACAACGATTTAATTTGGTATTTACCTGCGGATTTAAAACGTTTTAAAAATATTACTTCTGGTCATCATATTTTAATGGGTAGAAATACTTTTGAATCTATTGGTAAACCTTTACCAAATAGAACAACTATTATTATTTCTAGAAATGATAAGTATCTTAAAGAAGGATGTTTAACTACCAACAGTTTAGAGAAAGCGATTGAGCTTGCTAAAGAAGATCAAGAAATTTATATAATTGGCGGCGCACAAATTTATAAGTATGCTATGGAGAATAAGCTTGTAGATGCCCTAGACATTACCTTAGTGCATCATGAATTTGAAGCCGATGTTTTTTTTCCAGAAATAGATTTAAAAATCTGGAAAGAGGTTTCTAGAGAAGACTTTAAAGCGGATGAAAAAAATAAATTTGATTACAGTTTTGTAAGCTATAGAAAAGTTAATTAATTCTATTACTTCTAAACCCGCCACCTAAATTCATTTTATATTTTTGTTGTGCAAACAAAAAATAATTAAAAAGCTTGTAATTTACCTCGTACCCATAATCTGTATATAGCTGATAATCAATAATATTTTCATAGATATTAGCATCAAATTGCATCGAACTTATAGCTCTATTATTCCATTCTTGCACCCAAATTCTATTTCTAGTTTCTAAATAATCTTGAGTATAAAAACCTTCAGGTTGCGCAATAGCATTTAAATAATAGGTAAAACCAGGATCGATAATTGTAATTTCGTATTCTAGACTATCGTTGGCAATTACAACAGGTTCTTCTTTTTCTATGTTTTTATTATTTATGGGTGATGCCCCACAAGCCCAGAAAAAGCTGCCAACAATAAATAGAAGTATAACTTGTTTTAAAAGTTTCATAATCAGAAGTTTTATACTACGTAAAGTTGCAAAAATTATTCCAAAAACCATTGCTTTTTAAATCTTTTAACATTAATTTTAAAAATTAAAATCAAAAAAAATGAAGTTTAAAATTTTAGTAATTTTCATTCTAATGATTTCTTTTTCTTGTTCCAAAAAATCAGAAGAAATAAATCAATATTTAATTTTAAATGAAAAAGATAGAGCAACTTTAAAAGATGAAATTTTAGAAGACAGATTTACAAACCTACTTCCAAAATTAATGGACACATCAGAAATTGATATGTGGCTTTTAATTTCTAGGGAATATAATGAAGACCCAGTTTTAAAAACGATGTTGCCAGCAACTTGGCTAAATGCCCGAAGAAGAACCATTATTGTTTTTTATAGAAACAAAGAAAAAAATACTTTAGAAAGATTGGCGGTTGCAAGATATGATATTGGTAACAGCATAAAATCTGCTTGGAATAAAGAACAAGAACCAGATCAATGGAAAGCCTTAGCAAAAATCATTAAAGAAAGAAATCCGCAGAAAATAGGAATTAATTTTTCTAAACATTTTGCACTAGCGGATGGTTTGGTGAAAACAGATTATGATGAATTAAAAGAAAATTTACCAGAAGAAGCTTCCTTAAAATTAGTTTCTGCAGAAAAATTAGCAATTGCTTGGATAGAAACAAGAACAGAAAAAGAGCTAGAGTTATTTAGAAATTTAGTGAAAATTACGCATACTATTATTGAGGAAGCTTTTTCCGAAAACACCATTATACCTGGTAAAACTACCACAGAAGATGTCGTTTGGTTTTTACGTCAAAAAGTAACCGATTTAGGTTTAGAAACGTGGTTTCATCCAACAATAGATGTACAAAGAAATACGAAAGCATTAAAATCTCATATAGCATCTTTTTCGAAAGGAGAAGCGGAAGAAACGATTCACAAAGGTGATTTGTTGCACTGCGATTTTGGTATCACGTACATTGGTTTAAATACAGATTGTCAGCAACACGCGTATGTTTTAGATGATGGTGAAAATGAAGTTCCTACATTTTTAGTAGCAGCTTTAAAAAAGGGAAATAGATTACAAGATATTTTAACCAGCAATATGAAATCTGGAAATACTGGAAATGAAATATTAGCAGCTTCTTTATCCGAAGCAAAAAAGGAAGGTTTAGTTCCGTCTATTTACACACATCCTTTAGGCAAATACGGTCACAGTGCAGGTACAACGATTGGAATGTGGGATTCTCAAGACGGCGTTCCTTTTACCGGCGATTATCCTTTGAAAAAAAATACTGTGTACGCAATTGAGTTAAATACAACGGTTACCATAAAAGAATGGCAAAAAGATATTAGAATTATGTTAGAAGAAGCTGGTTTTTTTGGTGACGATGTTTTTGAATATGTAAACAAAAGGCAAACGGCAATAATACCTATAAAAACAAAATAAATGCAGCACAGATGTTTTTGGGTTACCGATAGTAAATTGTATCAAGAGTATCATGATCAAGAATGGGGTCAGCCTGTTATTGATGATGAAACTTTGTTTGAGTTTTTAATTTTAGAAACTTTTCAAGCGGGATTAAGTTGGATTACCATTTTAAATAAAAGAGAAAATTTTAGAAAAGCTTTTGATAACTTTGATTATAAAAAAATTGCAAAATATCCAGAAAGCAAGTACGAATCTTTGTTGTTAGATGCAGGAATTATTAGAAATAAATTAAAAATAAGAAGTGCTATTACCAACGCACAATTATTTATCGATATTCAACAAGAATTTGGTTCTTTCTCTAAATTTATTTGGTCTTATGTTGATGGTAAACCAATTGTTAATAAATTCAAAAAAAGAGCAGAAGTGCCAGCAACAACTTCTTTATCTGATAAAATTTCGAAAGATTTAAAAAAACGCGGATTTAAATTTATGGGTTCCACGGTAATATATGCATACATGCAAGCGGTTGGGTTGGTAAACGATCACACCACAGACTGTTTTAAACACCCAGCTGAATGAGTGTTTTTAAAATCCCCAAAGTAGATTTAAAAAAAATAGTTTCAGTCTTTATTAGAGAAATTGGACTTTTTGTTTTTATGGTTTTTGTCTTGTTTTTTGACAGCATTTATTTTTCAGAGAACGTTAAGGAAGTTCAAAATATCCTAAATTTTTTAATGATTGTTGGTTTTTTTATCATGTATTTTAGAACCGTTAAAAGAGTTCAAGAATTAATGATTTATGCTGTTATTATTGGGTTTTTAGGCGAATATTTTTTCTCTAAGTATCTAGGGATGTACACCTATAGATTAGAGAATATACCTTTATACGTGCCTTTTGGTCATGCCGTTTTATTCGCTAGAGTTTTTAGATTTAGTAAAGTGTCATTGGTAAGAAAGTACCATAAAAGTATCGAACAATTTTTTGGGATTCTAATTCTACTTTTTGCAAGTATCTATTTACTTTTTTTTGCGGATATTTTTGGTTTTGTGATGACAATTTGCGTATTTCTATTACTATGGAAAAGACCAAAGGATAGATTATTTTTCTTTACAATGTATTTTTTGGTAGCCATTTTAGAAATAGGAGGAACCGCTTTTGGATGTTGGAAATGGCCAAATATAGCTTTTGATAGCTTCGAGTTTCTACCAAGTAACAATCCGCCAAGCGGCATTAGTTTATTCTATTTTTTGCTAGATGTTGGATGTTTTGTAATGTATACACAAAGAAATAAAATGGCTTGGTTTAGATTAAAGAATAGTAGAAAATTGAATTCTTAATTATTTTACAAATGGCAAAAAAGACAAAAGATCCAGGTTTTGGTTACAATTCTAAAGAGAATGCTAAAAGTATTTTAAATCATGATGGTAGTAGCAACGTATTTCATCTTAATAGAAAAAGAAATATAAATGACGTTTATATCTTTTTTATAGATATTTCTTGGGGGCAATTTTTTTTGTTGATAATTGCTGCATACGTTTTTATAAATATTTTCTTCGGATTGATGTATGTTGCAATTGGTATTGAAGAAATTACACAATCGAAGGGTACTTTTTTTTCAGACTTTTTAAACGGATTCTTTTTTAGCGCACAAACATTAACAACTGTAGGTTATGGAGGAATTGCACCAGAAGGAATTGCATCAAACTTAATAGCAGCTTTTGAAGCGATGATTGGTCTGTTAAGTTTCTCGTTTATTACGGGTTTATTATATGGACGTTTTTCGAAACCAAAAGCATCTTTAAAGTTTAGTGAAAATCTAATTTTAAGAGATTTTAAAGAAGGGCGTGCACTAATGTTTAGATTTATGAATAGTAGAAAAACGGTAATGATAGAACCAGAAATTACGGTTACATTATCGATTACAGAGAAAGATGAAAAAGGCGATTTTAAAAGCGATTTTTATACTTTAAATTTAGAACGGAATAAAATTATGTACATGCCCACAATTTGGACAATTGTTCATGAAATTGATGAAGAAAGTCCGTTGTTTAAATATACAAAAGACGAAATAAAAAACTTAGACGCACATTTGTATTTGCTAATCAATTATCACGAAGAGTCTTT
Source organism: Polaribacter glomeratus (assembly GCF_002954665.1). Lineage (GTDB taxonomy): Bacteria > Bacteroidota > Bacteroidia > Flavobacteriales > Flavobacteriaceae > Polaribacter > Polaribacter glomeratus. The sequence goes on from NZ_MSCM01000002.1 coordinate 1,531,400, forward strand.
TTCTCAAAAAGTATATCAAATTTACACTTACGATTTCGAGGATTTACTTTTAGATGTAAAATATGTGTCTTCTTCTACGTTTGATAAGGAAGGATTCACCGTTTTAGACCATCATAAATTGAGCACGATCGAAAAATTAAATGTTTAATTTCCAAATATAAGTCGGATAGCTATAAATACGGCAATGATTAATCCGCCATAAATAGCTACTTTTTTGCCAGCATTTTTGTAATACCGCGCATGATTTTTACCATCTGCTTTATAGCTCCAAACAATTAGTGCTCCAAAAGCAAGCACAAAGAAAATAATAAAAATGATTCTTCCTGTAGTAAAATATGCACCTAAAAACATAGTTTGTAACCTTTTATAAGTTTTGAATTATTAGATTTTATGAAGCTTCTTTGTATCATAAAGTTTCTATATATTGTTACTTGCAAAATTACAAATTAAATGAAGAACGCCATCGTTTTTGGAGCAACTTCTGGTATCGGAAAATCAATAACCAAAATTTTAGTAAAAGAAGGTTATAAAGTTGCTATTACAGGAAGAAGATTAGAAAAGTTAGAAGAACTAAAAAAGGAATTTCCAGATCATATTTTGGTAAAACAAAACGATATTCAGCAAATAGAAGATGTTGAAAAAGTTTTTTATGAAATTGTGTCAGAATTTAAAACTATAGATTTAGTAATACAATCTTCTGGAGTTGGTTTTGTAAATCCTAAACTAGATTGGAACAAGCAACAGCAAACAATAGTAACCAATGTTTTGGGTGTTACAAAATTATATGTGTTGGCGTATACACTTTTTAAAGAACAACAATTTGGACATTTAGTAGGCATTTCATCCATAGCATCGATAAGAGGAAGCAGAGCCGCACCAGATTATTTTGCGTCAAAAGCCTATCAGAAATCGTATTTAGAAGGGTTGTACATCAAAACAAAATCAATTAAATCAAAAAAGGTTTTTATAACCGATATTCGCCCAGGATTTGTTGACACACCGATGGCTTTAGGCGATCAATTATTTTGGATGGTGCCTTTAGAAAAAGCAGCAATTCAAATTTATGCGGCAATCAAAAAGAAAAAAAGAGTTGCTTATATCTCTAAACGTTGGCAATTAGTAGCTTGGGTTTTAAAAATTGCACCAGCTTGGGTGTTGAAAAAAATGATGTAGTTGACAGTAATCAATAATCAATAATCAGTGAGCAGTAAACGGTTTTTTCAAAGGATTACTGGCTCTTATATTAAATAAGTTAAAAATTAAATAAAATGTTAGTTTTAGTTATTACGCTTTTGAGCGCGATTGTAAAAGAACATATTAAACTAAAATAAATAATGAAAAGTAAAATAGCAGCGGTTACTAAATTTCACACAGCATTTAAATTAAACATGAATACGAAACCAATAGCAAATATTGGTAAAGATCGAAACTTGCTAAGGTTTAATTTGATGAAAGAAGAGAATGAAGAATATTTAGAAGCTGCAAGTAAAAATGATTTAGTTGAGGTTGCAGACGCTTTAGGAGACATGCTTTATATTTTATGTGGTACAATTATAGAACACGGAATGCAGGATAAAATTGAGGGAGTTTTTAATGAAATTCAGAGAAGTAATATGAGTAAATTGGGTATAGACGGTAAACCAATTTACAGAGAAGACGGTAAAGTTTTAAAAGGGCCAAATTATTTTAAGCCTAATATATATGAGATTTTAGAGAAGTAATTTTGATAATTATTAAAATCAAGCAAAAAAAATTGGAGGCGATTACTACCTCCCGTTTTATTAAATGGTTTCAATAAACTTTAAAAACACTTTTTTATGATGTTCAAGATCTAAATTTGGTGAAAGTGATGCGCGTATAATATAATCCTTATCGCCCTCTTTAGTGGTTCCTTGAGTAGAGGTTGCAGGAATCGTCCAGTAACAACCTTTTAATTGGCCGTAGCTTACACAATACTTGCTCTCATTAGGTATTTCTGTAATCATTAAATTGATTAACTTTAAATTTAAAGCTCTCTTATACGCTTCTTTCTCTTGATCTGTAGCACCTTTAGTAGGCAAATCTAATGAAAATACAGAAGGCGTAAATCCTAGTGATGCCAATTCTTCCGAAACAAAATTAATTTTTGCTGCTGGTAAACTATCGTGGATAAAATTTACAAATTCACGGGTATTTTTATAAGCATCAATAATTCTTTGATTCATAGACGGCAACTGTTTTGCTAATATTTCATATTGCAGATCCGTTGCTTCGTTATCGCAAAGATTTAGATGTAATTCTATCTTTGTCATTAAAGCATCTGTTTTTTTATTACCTACACAATATCCAGCGGTACATTCTCCTCCGCTTGGAAATTTTGATCCACTAGCGTAAGAAATTGCTCGCACTGTTGAGAGTATTTTACCTTCACCTAAAAAGAGAAAATTAGGACAAAATGTTTGATCTAAAATAAAAACTGGGTCAATAGCTAGTTCACCGTTTGCTGTTTTACGAGGCACACTTAGAGCTTCTTTCAATTTTAGAAGATCAGGAACTTCAACCCTTGGGTTTGTTGGTATTTCGGCAATAATATAAGGTACTGCATCTTCGTTTGCAATTTTATTTAGAACAGCATGAATACTTTTTACCATATCATTATCACCATCAACAGGTAAATCTACTACTTCAACATTATCAACACAAGCAGCAACTCGTCTTGCTTGGTCATTTGTGCCGCCATAACAATTTGTTGGAACAATAAACTTTATAGCCTTTCCTTTATGATTTTCTTGCGCATAATGAATTAATCCCATCATAATTGCATATTGAATAGACAATCCGCTAGATGCAACCAACGGTTTTGCTATTGTGCCTGTAACTTCTTTGATTGAATTTAAGACAGCTACTTTGTTTGTTTCATTATTTTTTTTCTGATTTTCAAATGATGACTGTTCTATTAAAGAATTTAAGGCAACAAGACAATTGGCTGGTGTCATTGCAATGGTTTCTCGCCTTCTTACGTGCTGAATTTCTGAGATATAAGTTTCATTTTGTTCGCCATTTATTACTAAAACACTTCCGAGTTTCGCATATACGTTGATGAAAAAATCAATATTTTGAACATTATTGATACTACTAATTGCATCTTGTTCTGAAATAAAAATAGTACTTCCGTTAAATTCAGAAATAGCGTTGGCATTTTCAATTTTTTCTAAATCAAACGTATAACCATAAACTTCTTTTACTATTTCTGCATCAAAAAATGCGGGTAATTTATCAGAATAAAGAATTCGAGTATTTTTATTTAGTAATAAATTTTTTCTAAGAATTGCTAAAACCGGAATTGTTTTTGAAGAAAAACTTATTACATTTTCTGATTTTAGATGGTTTAGTTTAGCAATGCCCCACTCTAATACACAAGATAACGGATGCCCCAAGCGAATGTAGTCATAAGCAGTTGGTAATTCATTTAATGCAGAAGATTCAGAATTATTGTCTAGAAACAGACTTTCAAACTGATTTAAAAACTGAGTTTTAGCTAATTTTTCATCATAAATATCTAGTCTATGAGTTGTTATATTTAACCAACTAGTTGGCATATTTTCTAAAACTACTTTGATATAATTTACTACGCTATTTTTCATCATAATTTCCATATTTAGATAGACCTGCAAGATACATTAATTAGATTTTTTTAAATGTATTGTGTATAATTATGTTTTTGAAGCATGACAGATTTACAAGTTTTTGATTTTTAAAAAGTATAGTGTAACGTTTTTTTTTACGTTATTTAGTTGTTAATAAAGTTTCTAAAATAAGAATAGAAAAAAAACACGCTTCTCTTTTTTTAAAAAGAGAAGCGTGTTTTAGCACTTTAAAAGCGATTACTTTTAAACTATATTTAATTACCAACTTGAGTTGGATAAATCATCCAGTTAGTTCTAAAATCTGAATTTGCTGGATACCAGTCTGCGTAGATACTTCCACTACTTTCTGCCCAGTCTCTAAATACTGTATACGCGTCGGTTATACTTTGATATTCTACGACCCAATCAAATTTTTCTGCAATGTTTATAGCTGATGGAAGATTATCTACAGTAACAAAATAACGTCCGTCAGCAGGAGATGAATCGTCGCTTGATTGTCCAAAATAACTTGAATCAAATAAATCTGAAGGCTCGTAATTTGCTAAGTGTACTTCTTTACCTCTAGAACCAGGTGATCCGTTTACAGAAGTTGCTACAATCATAAATGGATTAAAAGTACCAATATTTAATTCACTAAATGTGATTGCGTTATCAGCTAAAATAATATGTACAACAATAGTTACTGGTTCTGTATACCCATGAGCTAATTGTGTATTTGCACCAGTTCCGCTGGTTGATGTTGGCATAACTCTATAAGTATCATCAAAAACAATGATAGTCGTTTTGCTTTGACCACTTTCAAGTCCGTTACTACCAATATTAAAAACGGTATTGTTTGCTACATCGAAGCCAGTAACAGAAACCACATCGTTAGGGTTTACTGTTGGTAATGTAAATCCGAATCCGTTGTGTGTAGCAGCACCAAATGCTTGAATAGCAAAAGTTGCAGTTATACTTTGCACAACCTCTTGATTATTTTTCTCGATATTAAAGTCATAATCTACCACTAGGTCGTTAAAGTCATAATCTCCTTTAGCGGGCCATAAATCTTCAAAAGCTAATGTTCCTGTATATGAAGGAAGAGGTATTAAAGTTTTGCAATTAAGTAAACTAACAGCTCCTGTAACAGAAAGCATCCTGCCGTTTAATTCGCCGCCATTACCCATAGAAACTGCTCCTGGGTTCGCAATAATATTCCCACTCATTGTTGTAGAGGCAGCCATAGCTATTGCGCCGGTAGCAAGCCAAAACACGTTTTCTGAAGAAGCTCCATTTGTTAAAACCACGGTAGCGCCTGCGGCAGTTGTAAATGCACCTCCAATTTTAAAAATAAATTGTGCGTTGCTGTCTCCTTGCCCATCTAAGGTAAGGGTGCCTGCTATAGACGCTGCACCTGCAACTGCATAAACTCCCGGATTTAATGTTTCAGATCCAAAAGCTGGGGCATGTGATGCATTTGTAGTTACTGTATTTGTTATTTGAGTAACCATATTTTTTAAATCTAAAGATGCTTGTAAAGTAACTTCATTCGCATTTTGAATAATTCCATTTAAAATTGATGGCGGTCCAAAACCAGTTACAGCTCCTAAAGTTGTACCAATATTACCAGTTACATCAGAAACACCTACGTTTGATACAGCTCCTGAGCCAGTATAGAGTGTGAAGTCTGAAATAGATCCAAGTGTAATTTGAGAAACAGCACTTTTTTTAGCTGATTTTAGAGCGGTGTTAAAATTATAGGATAATGCAGATTTACTTACTAAATCTACAGTTGGTCCTTCGGTACCATTATAAATTAGCCTTAATTCATTTATATATGACGGTATAGTGATTAATGTATTTACAGTTCTTGAACCATTATCAGGATATCCCTGAAAATATCTTTTTGTACCAGCACTATTTGTAATGATTAAGGGTTGTATAGCTCCATCATTTGGCAAAACTACAGATACATTTAAGGTTTGCGTAGTTTTCCAATCAAAACTGGCAGGAACTACAAATTTGTCTACCGTTTCACCATCTGGATCTTGTTCCGCGATATATTCTGGTTTTATACAACTATGAAATACAGTTGTTAAGATCAGTAATAAAATAATGATTTTACTATTTTTCATAATATAAGTTTTTTTGTACGCCTCAAAAGTAGTTTTGTTCTTGAAAAAAAATAGGATTAAAAGCCTAAAAGTAGTTTTGTACAGACGAGTGGGGGTTATGGGGGTTAAGTATAGTAAATATATAACTTTTATGTGTAGATAACGTCATTATATTTAAATTATTGAAAAAGAGGTCTTTATTATTTCCTTGTCTTACTTTGCATATAGTTTTTTGTTGTTCTAGAAATTATTTTTTTATAAAATAGTCAGTTAAAGAATAAATTTACAAGTTTGCAAAATGTTATATTTAGACAAAAGACCAATAATTGAACATGATTAATAATTTTTTTTAAAATAGCTGTTTTGATTTTAATATTTTTATCAACAGTCATAAAAGAAGATTGATTTTTTGAATATTAACTAGATTTAAAGGGCGTCTTTTAACAATATCTTAAAGGGTTACAATAGGCTAAACAAAAGGAAACGTAACATAAAATTATTGAAATTAAAAACAGCTTAAACTACGCAACTTCTCCTCGATGCGGTTTTAAAGCATCTCTATAAATTTTCATATCTGTTTCATCAACAACTATAAATGCAGAGAATAACATTGGGTTTTTTTCTTCAACATCAATTTCATGAAAAGTTAAGTTTTCGATGGTTGCAAATTCTTTTAAATGAATAGTGTGATGTTCTGCTGTTTTTTTAGCATCTTCTCCTCTAAAATCCCACAATAATTTTATTTTCTTACTCATTATTTTCTTTTTTATGATTGATGAAAATGAAGAGTTCTCCACTTTCAAAAGTGATTTTTATGTTATTTTTACTTGCTTTATTGCGTGTGCCAATTCTTTTTCCAAAAATTAAATCTTCATTTTTTAAAGAATAGTGTAATCCTTCGGTAGTAATATTTGTTGCTTTTGGAAACGGAACTAACGAAATAATTTGGTCTTTACAATTAGAGATTTCTGTGCTTTTGTCAGCTAAAAAATAACGACTGTAGGTATCAAAAAAAGTAAGATTTAATTTTCCTTTAAATTGAATTGCCGTATGCAAGTTTCCTAAAAAATGATCTTGTTCTTTTCCGCTGGCGCCAAAAACATCAATTTCTGTAAAACCTCTATCTAATAGAATTTGTAGCGTTTTGTCAAAATCTGTAAAATCTTGATTTGGAGTATGAATTACTTCAATATTTTTAGGTATTTCTTGCGATGAATCTAAATCCCCACAAACTAAATCTGGTACAATATTGTTTTCTTCTAAATAATGATAAGCGCCATCGGTTGCGCAAATAAGAGCATAGTTTGATACATCTGGAAGCGTTTCTGGAGCTTCTCCATTTAACAATAGGAAAACTTTTTTTTGTTTCATCAGTGGCAAAAATACAAACAAAAAAGCACCATTTCTAAAAATTAGAAAGATGCTTTTTCAAACTTAACAAACAAAAAACCGCTTCTTATTTTTTGATCCAAGTTAAAATGATGGTAAATAGTTTTCCTAAAAGAAAAATTACCATTCCAAAAGTAGGAGCGAGCAAACCAACTTTAAATCCGCCAGCTAAAACTTGGGGAGCAATATCGCCACGCATAGCAGCTATATCTTCTAAAGCGCCTAAAAGGCCGATTACAAAACCCAAAACGCCAAATACAAAAGCAAATAATGCTAAAGAGTTGATGAGTTTCTGATTTTTATCAGTGTTGTTCTTTAATCCTTTTACAAATAAAAGCACAATAACAATTAATAAAAGTACTAACGGAACCATAAAAATTGGTCCACCTTCTAAAATAAAATTCATAATATATGTTTTAAGATTATGCTGCTAAAGTATTTGGTAAATTGTGGTTGAAATTATTTTAGCGACCAACGACCAATTCTGGTTAGGTTTTAACAAATATCGTATTTTTAAGGAATTTAAAGCAAAAATTGTTAAAACACCTGTTAATTCGGTATTTCGTCTATTTTTAGCGCGATCAAATTAAAAAAATAGTTTATTTGTAAGATGAACAAATCTGCATCAAAAATTTTAAAGAAAGCCTTTTTACATCTTCTTTTTTGGATGTTGATTTGGTTTTTCTTCTCAAGTTTTTTTAGTGTAGGTTCTACAAGTGAAAGCTTTATTTTTTGGTTTTCAACGATTTTAAGCACCATTTCAATAGTAGCTTCTTATGTTTTTGTGTATTATTTAATTCCTGTTTTTTTAATCACTAAAAAACACAAACAGTTTATTTTATATACTTTTTATGCAGGCGTTTTTATTGTTTGTGCGGTTTTAATGACCGTTGTTTTTGGCTTTGTTTTTTTCTACAATTTAGAATATCAAAAAATGCCGGCTTTAACTAAAAATGCTGGTGTTATTTTGGTCTGTGTTTTGCTAATTATTGTATTGGCAAGTGCCTTTAAAATTTTAAAACAGAATTACAAATCTTTGGATGAAAAGAAAACTTTAGAAAATAAATTTCTACAAACGCAATTGCAATTAAAAGAACAAGAATTAAAGTTTTTGAAGATGCAAATTCATCCGCATTTTTTGTTTAATACACTAAACACTTTATACGGATTTGCATTAAAAAAGTCTGATAAAGCGCCAGAAATGATTTTAAAATTAGCTAGTTTGTTAGATTATATTTTATATCAAGTGGATAAGCCAAAAGCGCTTTTACAGGACGAAATTAATCATATTGAAGATTATATTTCTTTAGAAAAATCACGTTTTCAAGACGGTTTACAAGTTACTTTTGATAAAAATTTAATGGATAAAAAACTTGAAATTGCACCGATGTTAGTATTGCCTTTTGTAGAAAATGCGTTTAAACATGGATCGCAAATTGTTGGCGTGGTAAAAGTAAAGATCTATTTAAAGGTTGATGAAAACGAGCTGAATTTTAGAATTGAAAATTCGGCAATTAAAAAAGAGCATTCTAAAAACGGAATTGGTTTAGAAAATATTAAAAAGAGACTAGAAATGTTGTATCCAGAGAAACATATTTTAGAAATCTTACAAGAAGAGGAGATGTTTAAAATCAGCCTAAAAATCGCTATCAAAAATGAGGAATAAACTAAAATGTGTTGTTGTAGATGACGAACCAATGGCAAGAGAAATCCTACAAACGTATATTGCTAAAACTCCTAATTTAGAACTAATTGCAAGTTGTAAAAATGCCTCTGAAGCTATTTTGTTTTTGCAAGAACATGCGGTGGATGTCTTTTTTTTAGATATAAATATGCCAGAAATTAGCGGTTTAAGTTTGGCTAAAATTATCGATCAAAAAGCACAAATAATTTTTACCACAGCATATAGAGAATATGCAATTGATGGTTTTAATTTAAATGTGGTCGATTATTTGTTAAAACCTATTTCTTTTGATCGGTTTTTACAAGCGGTTCAGAAGGTTTTACAATTAGAAATTACAGAAAATAATGCTGATTTTATGTTTGTAAGATCCGATAGAAAAATGGTGAAAATTGACTTTAATTCCGTTTTGTATATAGAAAGTTTAAGTGATTATGTAAAGATTTTTACATCAGAAAAAACAATTGTTATTAGAGAGACTATTAGCAGTTTAGAAGAAAAATTACCTTCTAAAAAATTTATCAGAATTCATAGATCTTTTATAATTTCTCTTCAAAATATTACTTCGTACACCAACGAATTTATAGAAATAAATCAAAAAGCTTTGCCAATAAGTAGAAGTTATAAAGAATCCGTTTTACAAAAATTAGCAGAAGTCTAGTGTAATACTTTATCTTTGTTTCAAAATTTTTAGACTTTGAATACAGATCAGTTTTTAGTTAAATCGGCATTAAAAAATATAGATAGAGCAAGTTTTACATGGCAAACACCAAGTAATATTGCGCTTGTAAAATACTGGGGTAAAAGTAATCCTCAAATCCCAAAAAACGCTTCTATCAGTTTTACATTGAATAATTGTCATACTATTACTACGATAGATTTTGTAAAGAAAGAAAAGTCTAACGAGGCAGTTTTTAACTTGTTTTTTGAAGGAAAAGAGAAAGCAGAGTTTAAACCAAAAATTGCAGAATTTTTTAAGAGAGTGCAACAATATTGTCCTTATATTTTAGAATATAAAATGACAATTAATTCAGAAAACTCTTTTCCGCATTCTAGCGGAATAGCTTCTTCGGCAAGCGGATTAAGCGCTATTGCGATGTGTTTAATGAGTTTAGAGAAGGAACTTAATGCTGATTTATCAGCAAAAAACAGCAATAAAAAAGCCTCGTTTTTAGCAAGATTAGGATCTGGAAGTGCAAGTAGAAGTATAGAAGGCCCTTTGGTTGTTTGGGGAAAACATGCAGAAATAGAAGGAAGTTCAGATTTATTTGGAGTCCAATTTCCTTACAAAGTACATTCTATTTTTGAAAATTATCAAGATGTAATTTTATTGGTTGATAAGGGTGAGAAGCAAGTATCTAGTACGGTTGGTCATAATTTAATGCATGAGCATCCTTTTGCGGAAAATCGTTTTATACAAGCAAATGAAAATTTGGCTAAAATGTCTAAAATCCTTCAAGAAGGAAATGCAAAAGACTTTATCAATTTGGTAGAAAGTGAGGCGTTAACCTTGCACGCAATGATGTTAACAAGCAATCCTTATTTTATATTGATGAAACCAAACACTTTAGAAATCATCAACAAAATTTGGGAATATCGTCAAGAAAACGAGAGTTCAATTTGTTTTACCTTAGATGCTGGCGCAAATGTGCATGTGTTGTTTCCAGAAAAGGAAAAAGAAAACGTGGGGCAAATTATTGAGAGTCAATTATCTAAATACTGCGATAAAAATCAGTATATTTGTGATACTGTAGGTTTTGGAGCAAAAATGTTCTAAAATTCTCAGCAACCAAAAACATAATATTATGAAAACTTCAACGTCACTGATTGCATTAGTTGTTTGGTTTTTAACAACTTCTGCTTACGCCCAAGAAACCGTTTGGTTTGATTCTAATTGGAAAGTATCAACCAAAGAAAAAGCTGCGTATTACAGGCCAAATCCAAAGAAAAAAGATAATGGTTTTTGGATTGTAGATTATTATATTTCTGGAAAAGTACAAATGGAGGGTTATAGTAAAACATCCGAAGCGAACATAGAGAAATTTCAAGGAAAAGTGAATTATTTTCATGAAAACGGAAAGGTTTTTCAAAAAGTGAACTATATAGATGGCAGACCAGAAGGCAATTTCTTTGAATATTATGATACAGGAGAAACCCAGAGACTTGGAAAATACGAGAATGGTTTACGTGAAGGAATTTGGAAAATATTTTATAAAAACGGTAAAATTCAGTCTCGTGGTAAATATAGCGCCGGAGAGAAAGTAGGAATTTGGAAGACTTTTTATAAAAATATTTAAAAAGTAATACCTAGTAATATAATTTGTATTTTTGCACTGTAATTGAAAAAGAAAATGAAAGGTCCACTATTTTACGCTAAAATTCTACTTTTTGGAGAATACGGAATCATAAAAGATTCTAAAGGATTAGCGATTCCCTTTAATGCCTATAGAGGAGGTTTAAAAACAACAAAAGTTTTAGAAGGCAAGGCAAAAGCTTCAAACGAAAATTTGTATAAATTTTACAACTACATAGCTGCTTTAAATTCTGAGTTAGTTTCTTTTAACTTAAAAAAGTTTAAAGCTGATTTAGAAAAAGGGATGTATTTCGATTCTTCAATACCTCAAGGGTATGGAGTAGGAAGTTCTGGTGCTTTAGTGGCATCAATTTATGATAAATATGCTGCAGATAAAATTACAGTTTTAGAGAATTTAACAAGAGAAAAGCTTCTAAAGTTAAAAGAAATATTTTCTTTGATGGAGTCTTTTTTTCACGGTAAAAGTTCTGGTTTAGATCCTTTAAATTCATATTTAAGCTTACCAATTTTAATCAATTCTAGAGAACATATAGAGCCAGCAGGAATTCCGTCTCAAAAAGAAGGAAAAGGAGCCGTTTTCTTATTAGATTCAGAGCAAATTGGTGAAACTGAGCCTATGGTTACCATCTTTATGAATAAGATGAAAAATGAAGGTTTTAGAAAAATGTTAAATGAAGAGTTTGTTACCTATTCGGATGCTTGTATTGACGATTTTTTACATGGTAATGTAGCGTCTTTATTTACAAACGTTAAAAGTTTATCTCAAGTAGTACTTAAAAATTTTAAGCCAATGATACCTGATGCTTTTCATAAAGTATGGGCAAAGGGTATTAAAACAAACGATTATTATTTAAAACTTTGTGGTTCTGGTGGTGGTGGATATATTTTAGGTTTTACCGAAGATTACGAGAAAGCACAGAAAAGCTTAAAAGATTACAAAACAGAACTGGTTTACAGGTTCTAACATGGAATTTATGGGGTCTTCAAAGACGAAGATATTCTTAAAAAAAATAGTTAGCTTACTATCTGTTGTTAGAGGGTACAACATTCTTATTTTAATTTTTGCCCAGTATTTAGCCTCTATTTTTATTTTTTCATCAGAAAAATCAATAAGACAAGTTGTATTTGATATAGATTTACTTTACATCGTAATTGCTTCAGTTTGTGTTGTAGCAGCTGGTTATATTATAAATAATTTTTATGATGTTAAGGTAGATAGAATTAACAGGCCTTTAAAAACTTCTTTAGATAATTACGTAAAGCAAGAGACGAAATTATCGCTCTATTTCTTCTTAAATTTTTTAGGATTTGCTTTTGGTTTATTTGTATCTTTTAAATCTGCACTTTTCTTTTCGGTTTATATTTTTTCTATTTGGTTTTATTCTCACAAATTAAAAAAATATGCTTTTACAGGTTTAATTTCTGCGACTATACTTACTATTTTACCTTTTTTTGCAGTATTTGTTTACTATAAAAATTTTTCAAAAATTATTTTTGTGCATGCAATTTTCTTGTTTTTACTAATTATGGTAAGAGAGTTGATAAAAGATTTAGAAAATATAAAAGGTGCGTTAGCTAATAATTATAAGACTTTTTCTATTGTTTATGGAGAAGTAAAAACAAAGCAATTATCTACTTTTTTACTTGTATTAACACTATTTCCAACTATATTTTTGCTGAATCATCCTGCATTAAGCTACATGAAATATTTTTTTTATTTGTCATTTTTCACCCTGTTTTATGTGGGTTTTTATCTCTGGAAATCAAACCAACAAAGCAACTATACATTGTTACATAACATTCTAAAAATCTTATTATTAATAGGTGTTTTTAGTTTGGTTTTTATTGATACATCAATGCTTTTAGAAAAAGTAATTGATAGATTGAATTAGAGATTCTATTTGAGTATCTTTGCAAAAATTTTTAAAAATGGAATCAAATAAAAACTCGTCGCGAGGACGACAAGAAGGTAATAAAGGTAGACCTCAAAAAGATACTAAAAAAAGCACTTCTCAAAGAGAAGGCAGCAAAAGTGCTTCTCCAAGAGATCCTAAAAAAAGCACATTTAAAAAAGATGCTAACAAGCCTGTGTTTCAAAGAGACGCTAAAAAAAGCACACCACTAAGCAGAAAAATCGTTAAAAAAGACTTTAAGAAGATTACTCCCATTAAAAAATCTGACGATTCATCTGGAATTCGCTTAAACAAATATATCGCTAATTCTGGGGTTTGTTCGCGTAGAGAAGCAGATACATATATAGAACACGGAAGTGTAGAGGTAAATGGTAAATTGGTTACAGAAATGGGTTACAAGGTTCAGCCAGACGATATTGTTCGTTTCGACGGAACCTCAATAACTCCAGAACAAAAGAAATACGTTCTTTTAAATAAGCCAAAGAATTACATAACAACCATGGATGATGAGCGTGGTAGAAAAACAGTTATGGAATTGATTATGAATGCATCAAAAGAAAGAATTTATCCTGTAGGAAGATTAGATAGAAATACTACCGGTTTATTATTGTTTACAAATGATGGAGATTTAGCTAAGAAATTAACACACCCAAAGCATAACGTACGTAAATTATACCATGCTTCTTTAGATCGTAAATTAGAGTTAAATGATTTAGAAAAACTAAGAGGCGAAGTTGTTATTGAAGGTAAAAAAGTATTTATTGATGCGATTTCGTATGTGAATGGTGAACCAAAAACAGAAATCGGAATCGAAATTCACTCTGGTAGAAATAGAATTGTTCGTAAAATATTTGAACATGTTGGGTATAAAGTAAATAAACTTGATAGAGTTGTTTTTGCTGAATTGACGAAGAAAAATTTACCGAGAGGAAGATGGAGAGAGCTTACTAATTTAGAGGTTACGAATCTTAAAATGATGAAATAAAATTACAATCCAGCTTTTAGCTGGATTTTTTTTTGAACTATATTTACATATATTAGTATAAATTGAAAGACCAAATGTTACACAAAGAATTTAGCTTTATAAAAGCAAACATACAGCACCTAGAAAAAGAAGACTTAAAGGTTTCTAAAGGAAGTGTTGGTTGGCATTTAGATCATTCTTTAAAAGTGATTAATAGTGTTTATGAGAATATAAAAGAATCAAAACCTACTAATTACGAGAAGAAATTTAATTTGTTACGGCTGGTAACTTTTACTTTAGGGTCTTTTCCTAGGGGAAAAGCAAAAGCACCTAAAAGAGTTTTACCGCCAGAAATCATCTTAAAAGAAGCTGTTGAGAATCAATTAGTTGTAGCTAGAAAAAATCTAGAATCTATAAATGGTTTTGATGACAATCAATTTTTTACGCATCCGTTATTTAAGCAATTAAATAAAAAGCAAACCATAAAATTTATAGGATTGCATACGAATCATCACATAAAAATTATGAAAGAAATTTTAAAATAATTTTTAAAATTTATTAGATACAATATTCTGTACTAGACATTATTTCTTTTAATACAAAATAGCTCTCTAGTACACCAATATTTTCAATTCTTGATAATTTGGTTCTTACAAATTCATGATAATTATCGAGGCTTTCCATGTTTATTTTTAAGAAAAAATCAACTTTTCCTGCCATATGATAACATTCTTGTACTTCTTTTAGTTCTTTAATTTGTTTCTCAAACTTATCAATAAATCCTTCGTTATGATATCTTAAGGAAACCATACAAATTACGGTTATTGGTATGTTTAACTTTTTTTTATCCAAAATTGCCACATATTTTTTTATCAGCTTTTGTTTTTCTAATTTTTTAATTCTTTCATAAACAGGGGAGGAAGTTAGGTTTAGAATTTCAGCAATTTCTTTGGTTGTTTTTTTAGCGTCTTTTTGTAATATTCTTAAAATTTTAAGATCTGTTTCGTCTATTTTTTCTGAATGCAGCATATTTGTCTTTTAGAACCATAAATTTAATACATTAAAAGATAAAAAAACTTTTTATGGGTTAAAAGAAAGACTAAAACACTTATTTTAGTATAAATTAAAGTAGATATGCTCTTTTTATTGATAAATACTATAATTTCATTTTTTTTAAGAATTTATAAGAAATGAAAAAAGATACTATTTTAATTGTTGGTTCTAATGGTCAATTAGGAACTGTTTTATCTCATGAACTGCGTCAAATTTATGGTGATGGTTCTGTAATTACATCAGATTTATTTAAAAAAAATGTTTCTGCAGATAATTTTATAACTTTAGATGCTACGGATTATAAAGCGGTTGAAGAGATTGTTGTGAAAAATAAAATTACTCAGATTTATCATTTAGCTGCTATTTTATCAGCAAAAGGAGAGCAAAATCCTTTAGGCACTTGGGATTTAAACATGAAAACCTTATTCAATGTTTTAGAAGTTTCTAGATTACATAAAGTTGAAAAAGTTTTTTTTCCTAGTTCAATTGCTGTGTTTGGTAATAACATCGATAAAGAAAATACGCTGCAATCGTCAAACTTAACACCTGCAACTGTATACGGAATGAGTAAAGCTGCTGGCGAAAATTGGATTCATTATTACTATCAAAAGTATGGGTTGGATGTTCGTTCTCTTAGATATCCAGGTGTAATTGGATATCAATCTTTACCCGGAGGAGGAACAACAGATTATGCAGTTGATATTTATCATCAAGCTATAAAAAATGCAGAGTTTGAGTGCTTTTTAGCAGCTAAAACAACTTTGCCTATGATTTATATGGATGATGCAATTAGGGCTACTTTAGAGTTGATGGAAGCGCCTAGAGAAAATATTATTATTAGAACTTCTTATAACCTAGCCGGTATGAGTTTTAATCCAGAGGAAATTGCAGCATCTATAAAAGAACACTATCCAGGTTTTAAAATTAAATACAAACCAGATTTTAGACAAGGTATAGCAGATTCGTGGCCAAAAATTATTAATGATACTGATGCCAGAAAAGATTGGAATTGGAAACCAGATTATAACTTAAAGCTAATGACTAAAACGATGATTGATAATTTGAAATAAGTTTAAAGTACTTTTAAAACAAAAAATCCGAACAACTTAATGTTCGGATTTTTTTGTGGTACCTCCAGGAATCGAACCAGGGACACAAGGATTTTCAGTCCTTTGCTCTACCAACTGAGCTAAGGTACCATGCCTTAGCGGATGCAAATATAAAATGTTTTTTTACATTTGCTAAAGAAATTTTAAAAAATTCTATTGTATTTTTGAATTTTATATAAAATAAAGGATGAATCTAATTATTGATGCAGGTAATACAAGAGTAAAAGTAGCTGTCTTTGAGCGAAGTAGGCTAGTAGAAGTGGTGATAATAGATAAAAAAAGATTTTTATCAGAAATAAAAAAAATAGTAAAAAAACATGAAATTTTTACCACAATCTTGTCTTCTGTCAGTTTTATATCAGAAAAAAAGCTAGAAAAATTAAAAAACACACTCAATTTAGTCATTTTATCGTCGTCAACAAATGTTCCTTTTACCAATTTATACGAAACTCCAAAAACTTTAGGCGTCGACAGAATTGCATTAGTTAGTGCTGCCGTAAAAAAGTTTCCAAATAAAAATATTTTAATTATTGATGCAGGAACTTGTATCACTTTTGATTTTGTAAATGATAAATCGGCTTATTTTGGTGGTGCAATTTCACCAGGTGTAGAGATGAGGTATAAAGCACTTCATACATTTACAAGTAAATTACCTATTGTAGAAAAAAATTATCCAAAAAATTTTATTGGCAATAATACAATAGAAAGCATTAATTCTGGTGTTGTAAATGGTGTTGTTCAGGAGATTGAGGGCGTAATTAATCAATATAAAAATAAATTTAGCGATTTAACAGTTGTTTTAACAGGAGGAGATACAAATTTCTTGGCAAAACAATTAAAAAGTAGCATATTTGCGCATCAAAATTTTCTCCTTGAAGGATTAAATGAAATATTGATTTTTAACAAAAACAAATGATTAAAAAGATTTTAGTAGCTTTCTTACTGTTAACTTCTGTAACTTTTTTAGCACAAAGAACAAATTCATCACCATATTCATATTTTGGTATTGGCGAAGAATTTAGCGGAACAACAGTAGAACAAAGTTCAATGGGGGGCATTGGTGTTGCTTTTAACCATTATAAATATTTAAATTTTACAAATCCTGCGGCTTATGCAGATTTAAGATATACTACTTATAGTTTTGGTATTTTAAATAATAATTTAACAGTAAAAAGCAATATTTCTGAGCAGAATGCTAATTCAACAAGCTTATCGTACCTAGCTTTAGCATTTCCTATTGGTAACAAGGCAGGTCTTTCTATTGGTTTACAGCCAGTTTCTTCTGTTGGGTACTCTTTGTCAAATTCAATACCAGACGGTATTGGTGGTGTTTCTGAAATATCAGTTTTTGCTGGTGATGGAGGAGTTAGTAGGGTATATGGTAGTTTCGGAATTAAAGTTGCCAAAGGATTATCTGTAGGATTAGAAGCAGATTATAGTTTTGGTAACATAGATAATAGTGTTATAAATCAAAAAGCTAACATTTCTTTAGCAACTAAATATAATGAAGTTACTGTTTTAGATGGTACTTCTGTAAAGTTAGGGGCGCAATATCAAAAAGAGTTAAAAAATAAGTTGATTTTAAATGCGGGAGCAACTTTTAAGGTAGGCAACAGTTTAAATGTTACCGGTAATGATTATTTATATTCATTCGCTTTTGGTGCTTCGGGATCTGAATCTCCAAGAGATACTGTTTCTACAAGCGAAATTAATGGTAAGTTTAACTTACCATTTAAATCTATTATAGGGTTTGGGTTAGGTAAACAAGATAAATGGTATGCTGGTTTAGAATATGAAAACCAAGATGCAATTTCTACAACAGGATTATTAGCAAGTACAAACGGGGCGTATCAATATGGTAGCTCTAATCGAATTTCTTTCGGAGGATTTTATTTACCTAAAATAAATTCCATCTCAAATTACTGGAATAGAGTAACTTATAGGGCAGGTGTTCGTTTAGAGAAGTCTGGTTTGCTAGTGGGAGGTTCAGAAACTAATACAAATTTCACTCCAATTGACGACTTTGGCATATCTTTTGGTTTAGGTTTACCACTACAACGATTATCTACAGTAAATATGGGATTTGAGTTTGGTAAAAGAGGAACCATAAATAATAATTTAATTGAAGAAAATTATTTTAATTTTAGATTAAGTTTATCTTTGACGGATACTTGGTTCATTAAAAGAAAGATTGATTAACAAAAACATTAAAAATGAAGAAAATTACCTTTTTACTAGCAGCTACAGTGCTTCTTGCAACTGTCAAAACAAACGCACAGGACGAAGCATTAAGAGAATGTACAATAAAGTATAACCTTTTTAAAGGCGATAACCAATCTAAAAAGTATGACGATGCTTACACAAATTGGATTTATTTAATGGATAATTGTAAAGATTTATCTGTAAATATTTACAAATATGGAGCAGATTTAGTACAAGATATTAGAAAAGATCCTGTTTTAGCAAAAAGAGTATACGAACAAAGATTACAGTTCTTCCCAGATGATCATCCAGCTAAAGTGCATAGCGATTACGCTACATATTTAGCAGATAATAATTTAGCATCAGAAAAAGAAGTCTTTGTTATTTTAGAAAAAGCATACGAAATTTCTCCGCAAGAAATGGGTGTAAGAAATATCTATAAATATTTTCAAGGAGTTACAGACAAATATAAAGACGAAAACCCTCAAAGAGTTTTTGATACTTATGATGATGTTGTAGAATCTGTAGGTGAAAAATTAGACGGTTATGCTAAAAGAATCAATGAATTAACAGATTCTACCAAAGTATTAGACGCAAAAGAAACTAGATTGTTGCAAGCATACCAAATTAACTCTACAGCACTTGGTACTATAGAAGGAGGCTTAGATGCTATAATTTCTGAAATTGCTACTTGTGAACGATTAGTGCCTTTATATAAAAGAGATTTTGAAGCTAAGAAAGGAGATGCTATTTGGTTAAGAAGAGCGGTTTCTAGAATGTTTAATAAAGATTGTCAAGACGATCCAATGTTTGAAACTTTAGCAAAAGCGTATGCAGAAGCAACTCCTTCTCCAGATTCTTACTCATTTTACGCAGGTATTTTAGAGAAAAATGGAGATGTAAGTGGTGCAGTAGCCATGAGAAAAAAAGCATTTGATCTAGAAACAGATCCTTTAAAAAAATCTAGATATAAGTTAAAATTTGCTGAAACTGCTAAAAATAGAGGTCAATTAAGTGAAGCTAGAAGTTTAGCAAGAGAAGCTATAAGATACAATCCAAGTTCTGGTAGAGCATACTTATTAATTGCAAGATTGTACCAATCTAGTGTAAACAATTGTGGTGGTGATGAGTTTGAAAAGAGAATGGTTTACGCAGCAGCTTTAAGACAAGCTCAAATAGCTGAAAGTGTAGATCCAAGTATGTCTTCTGTTGCAAGAAAATATATAGACTCTTATAGAGCTAATTTGCCAAGCAAAAAAGTAATTTTTACTGCAGGTGTTGCACCTGGAAGTAGTTATACTATTAAATGTTGGATTGGAGAAACAGTAAGTGTACCTAATTAATTGTTTGTGCGTAATTACAAAAAAATAATATCTAAAAGCATTGCTGTTACATTTGTAACAGCAATGCTTTTTTCTTGTGATAACAATACGCAAAAAGTAAGAGACTTTTTAGCAGACAAAAACTTACCAGTTGGTACTGCAAAAGATGCGTATCATGTTTATAAAGATTCTGGTAGAATTACATCAAAATTAATAACACCTTTGTTGTTAGATTTTAGCAATAGAAAAGAACACCCTTATAGTGAGTTTCCTAAAGGAATCAAAATAATCAATTTTGAGAAAAACGGAAGAGATTCAATCACTATTACAGGAAACTATGCTATATCTTACCCAAAGACAACAATATCAGAACTTAAAGGAAATGTAGTTGTGGTAAATCATACAGAAAAATCTAGATTAGAAACAGCGCAATTATTTTGGGATGAAACCACAGAATACTTTGTTTCAGAAAAAGCTTTTAAATTAATGACTGAAAAAGACACCGTTTTTGGAGTTGGTTTTGAGTCAAAAGAAGATTTATCTAAACATTTAGCAAAAAAAACAACAGGAAAATTAGAAACATCAGAAGAATAATTTTATGAATAACATTTGGAAATTTTTTCAATACGGATACTTATTAATAGCAATTATTTGTTTAATAGAAGGTATAGTTCGTTTTAACTCTGATAAAGAAAAAGCGTTCTTTTTTATCGGCTTCTCAATTTTTATTACCTTAGTGTTTTTCTTTAAAAGACATTTTAGGAAAAAAGTTGAAAAAAGAAACAACCAAAATAAATAGCATTTTACTCTTTAAATGGAAGTTGAACTTATAGTTATAATTGTATCTATTTTATTATCTGCGTTTTTTTCGGGGATGGAAATTGCATTTTTTTCTGCCAATAAGATGCATATCGAATTAGAGAAGAAAAGAGATGGTTTTATACCAAGAATTTTAACAAAAATTACACAAAAATCTTCAAAATTTATTACCACAATGCTAGTAGGTAATAATATTTCTTTAGTAATTTATAGCTATTTTATGGGTAAATTCTTAATAAGAATATTGCCAATAGATAGTTTTAATGAGTTTACTGTTTTATTTATTCAAACAATTATCTCTACAATCGTTATTTTAGTAACAGCCGAGTTTTTACCAAAAGCAATCTTTAGAATTTATGCAAACGAAGTCTTAAAACTTTTTGTTGTACCAGCATATATTTTCTATAATTTATTTCACTTCTTTTCTGAGTTTATTACCTTAATCTCAGACTTTTTTTTACGTGTTTTTTTTAAAACAAATGCAGACGAAATGCAAACTGTATTTAGTAAAGAAGAGTTAGGAATTTATATAAATGAACAATTAGAAACGGGTAATATAGACAATGAAGTAGATTCTGAAATTCAAATTTTTCAGAATGCGCTAGGTTTTCATAATGTAAAGGCAAGAGAAGTTATGGTGCCAAGAACAGAAATTGTGTCTGTAGAAATTCATGAAACTGTAGTGAATCTAAAAAATATTTTCATAGAAACAGGATTGTCAAAAGTTTTAGTTTATAAAACATCTTTAGATGACGTTCTTGGTTATGTAAATGCATTTGAATTATTTAAAAAACCAAAAACTATAAAATCAATTTTACTTCCATTAGAAATTGTGCCAGAATCTATGATGATTAATGATTTACTAAATACGTTGATAAAAAAACGTAAAAGTGTAGCCGTTGTTATTGATGAATACGGCGGAACATCAGGAATGATCACTGTAGAAGACATTGTTGAAGAATTGTTTGGTGAAATAGAAGATGAACACGATTCTCAAGAATTTTTAGAAGAAAAAATAAGTGATTCAAAATTCAACTTTTCGGCAAGATTAGAAATTGATTATTTAAATGAAGAATACGATTTAAACATACCAAAGTCAGAAGCATACGAAACTTTAGGTGGTTATATTATTGAGCACACCGAAAATATCCCAAGCGAAAAAGAACATATAGATATAGAAGATTTTGAATTTAGAATTCTAAAAATGAGCGGTGCTAAAATAGACGAAGTCTCTCTTAAAATTTTAAATCAAGGAGATTAAAGTTTTAAATTAAAGTTTTACCCTAAAATTGCGTGTAACCTCCTACTAATAAGTGTAAAATGGGTTGCAAGATTAAAACCAAAAACCGTATATTCGCGAACTGAAAATAAATAAAAAGACGTATGGCAGTTTTATCAAAAATTAGAGAACGTTCAATGTTCTTAATCATCATTATAGGTTTAGCACTTTTTGCTTTTGTACTAGACCCTTCTACTCTTGGTGATTTTTTTAACTCTAGTAAAGTAAATGAAATAGGTGAAATTAATGGAGAATCGATTTCTAGAGAAGAGTTTGTACAAGAATTAGAAGATTATAAACAACAAGCAGGAGGCCAAGTTTCTGAAATGCAAGCAGCAAAAACTGTTTGGGATAATATTTTAAGAAAAAAAATATATAAAAATCAGTTAACTGGAGCAGGTATTACAATTGGAGAAGCAGATGTTTGGAATGAACTTGTAAATGCACCATTTGTACAAAATAATCCAGAATATCAAACTGAATCTGGTTTATTTGATGTTTCTAAATTCAAACAATTTTTAGCTACAGAAAAAGAAAATAAAACTGCAATGTGGTCTCAATGGTCTACTTATATGAATCAAATTAGAGACAATGCAGAAACAAACACTTACAATAATTTAGTAGCTGCTGGTTTAGGCGCTTCTTTAAAAGAAGGTGAACTAGAATATTTATTAGAAAACACGAAACTAAATGCTCAATTCGTTTTTGTGCCTTACACTAGCATTGCAGACAGTGACGTTAAAATTAATAAATCTGAAGTTGAAAGCTATATTAAAAATCATAAGGAAGATTTTAAAGTAGAGGCTTCTAGAGACATTTCTTATGTTCAATTTAATATCATTGCTACGCCTGCGGATGAAGAAGTGATAAAAAATAATATTTCAGCTTTAATTGAAGATTTTAAAGTTTCTACAAACGAAGCTGTGTTTTTATCAGAAAATGGTTCAGACACGAGTTTAAATGAAAGTTTTCAATTCAAGAATTTATTAAATCAAGAAACATCAGCACAGATTTTTGAAGCAAATAAAGGAGATGTTGTTGGTCCTTATAAAGATAAAGATTATTTTAAAATTTCTAAGATTTTAGAAGTTTCTCAGATGCCAGATTCTGCAAGAGCAAGTCATATATTAATTCCGTTTGCAGGTTCTCAAAGAGTTGCTGCAGATGTAACTAGAACAGAAGATGAAGCTAAAATATTAGCAGATAGCCTTTTGTCAGTCGTTAAAGGTAATGTTGGTAAGTTTGGCGAATTGGCAAAAACTTTTTCTTCGGATTTAGGATCTGGAGCAAAAAACGGCGATCTAGATTGGTTTAATTATAATAGAATGACACCTCTTTTTAGAGATTTTTGTTTTCAAGGTAAAAAAGGAGATATGGGAGTAGTTAAAACTCCATTTGGTTTTCATGTTATAAAAATCGATGATCAAAAGAACAATCAAAAAGTAGTTAAATTAGCTACTTATGGTAGAAAGATTATTGCATCTGAAGCTACAGAAAATGTTACTTTTAGAAATGCTGAAGAATTTGCATTAGCAGTGTCTAAAAATAACAAGTTTGATGAATTAGCAAAAGAGAAAAAATACGAACCAAGGTCTGCTGTAGGCTTAAAAGTTTTAGACGAAAGTGTTGCCGGTTTAGGCAATCAAAGACAAATTGTAAGTTGGGCTTTTGGTAAAGAAACTAAAGTAAATGATTTTAAACGTTTTGATTTAGATGGAAGTCATGTAGTTGCTTTTGTAACAAGTTCTCAAGAAAAAGGGTTAATGTCTGCAGAAAAAGCTACAAATACTGTAAGACCTATTCTATTAAATGAAAAGAAAGCAGCATTAATTAGTGATAAATTAAAAGGTAGTTCTTTAGCAGATATTGCAGCTGCAAACAGTGAAACAGTTAGAACATCTAACGGACTTACTTTAAAAAGTCCTACATTATCTGGAATTGGAGTTGAACCAAAAATTGTTGGAGCAATGTATAACGCACCAATAAATAAAGTAATTAATTCTGTGCAAGGAGATAGAGGTGTGTATACTTTTAAAGTAACAAGTAGAGAGTTACCTACAGCATTGCCAAATTACGATACAAACAGAAAAAGAATTTCTGAAGACAGAAAAAGACAAACTTTTAAAATGTATGAAGCAATTAAAAACGCTTCTGAAATAGAAGATAATAGAGCAATGATGTATAGTGCAAACTAATATGTAGCTTTTATTTTCAATCAAAAAAAAATCCGTTCAAATATATTGAACGGATTTTTTTATGCTTTAATTCTATAGTTGTATGTGTCTAAGCCTATAAACAATTACCTTTTGGTTCTCTTAGTGGTAGTATATAGTTTAAAATAGATTCCTATATCTAAAACTTTTTGCTGTTTTTTTCATATTCAAAATACTTTTTTTTGAGTTTACCAAAGTTAAATTCAAAGTATGAAATAGTGTTATAAAAAAAACCTTTTTGATTTCTCAAAAAGGTTTCGCATATTTTTTTAGATCTAATTGAAAAGCTTTTTATCCATTCATTGAGATCAAAAACTCATCATTATTTTTAGAAAATTTAATTCTATCATTAATAAATTCCATTGCTTCTATAGGATTCATGTCTGCAAGATACTTGCGTAACACCCACATTCTTTGCACTGTTTTTGCATCTAGTAATAAATCATCACGTCTTGTAGAAGATTTAATTAAATCGATGGCAGGATAAATACGTCTATTAGAAATATTTCTATCTAATTGAAGTTCCATGTTTCCAGTTCCTTTAAATTCCTCGAAAATTACTTCGTCCATTTTAGAACCAGTTTCTGTAAGTGCAGTAGCTATGATTGTTAAAGAACCACCACCTTCTATGTTTCTAGCAGCCCCAAAGAAACGTTTTGGCTTGTGCAATGCATTTGCATCAATACCACCAGAAAGTATTTTTCCTGATGCAGGAGCAACTGTATTATAAGCTCTTGCTAAACGAGTAATTGAATCTAAAAGGATAACAACATCGTGTCCACATTCTACCAAACGTTTTGCTTTTTCTAAAACAATATTTGCAACACGTACATGTTTGTCTGCTGGCTCATCAAAAGTAGATGCTACAACTTCACCACGAACACTTCTTTGCATATCAGTAACTTCTTCAGGACGTTCATCGATCAATAATACAATTTGATAAACCTCTGGATGATTCATTGCAATTGCATTCGCAATGTCTTTTAACAACATTGTTTTACCAGTTTTAGGTTGCGCAACGATCATACCACGCTGGCCTTTTCCTAAAGGAGAAAATAAGTCTATAATTCTTGTTGATAAAGAACTTCCTTTTTCTGCTAAATTGAATTTTTCTTCTGGAAATAAAGGTGTTAAGTGTTCAAAAGAAACTCGATCTCTAACAATATTTGGGTTTAACCCGTTAATTTTAGAAACTCTAATTAAAGGAAAATATTTTTCACCTTCTTTAGGTGGTCTAACATTTCCTCTAACAGTGTCACCGGTTTTTAAACCAAACAATTTAATTTGAGACTGAGAAACATAAATATCATCTGGTGATGATAAATAATTATAATCAGAAGAACGTAAAAAACCGTAACCATCAGGCATCATCTCTAACACACCTTCACTTTCAATAATTCCATCAAATTCAAAATCTGGATCTTTATATCTGTTTCCAGACTTATTACCCCTATTTGTATTGCTTTTAGAGTTATTAGGTTCCTTACTCTTATTTTTAGGAAGATTACTATTTCTTGGCGGATTCCTGTTTGGATTATTGTTAACAGGTTTTAATTCCTTTTTAACTTTAGGCTCAGTAGTTGAATCAGCTGACGTATTTACAGCATCATCTTCCTTTTTATCCTGTTTTGCTCTTGGTTTTGGAGGAGCTCTTTTTTCTATTACCTTCTTAACTTCTACTTTCTTCTCTAAAATAGTTGTTTTTTCTAAAGGTGTTTTTTCCTCTAAAGTATTCGTTTGCGCTATAGTTTCTGTCTTTTCTACAGTTCTAGTTTCAACAGTCGCTTTTTTTGGCTGAATTTTTTTAACAACTCTTCTTCTTTTTGGTTTGTCAGTTTTTGAAGTTTCTGACACCTCAGAGTTTGAGGTTTTAACAGGAGTTGCCGCTTGCGTATCTAATATTTGATAAACTAAGTCTAATTTTTTTAATTGACTTGTTTTTGTTAGTCCAATAGATTTGGCAACTACTTGTAAGTCAGCAAGTGTTTTTTCTTTTAGTTCAGAAATTTCGAACATTTATGTATATATTAAGTTAAATTAATCTTAAGCAGTTAAGATGTTACAAATTGTTTTTCTTGATTTTACTGATTGTATATAGTGCTATACAATATGATTTTGTGTGGTTATTACTTTACAAATATAAACTTTTTTTTTAATTATAGGTTTTCTTTTTAAAAAAAGAAGCACTATTTTTGTAAAAAAATTAAAGTATGATACAAAGAATACAAACTATATATTTAATTTTAGCTTCTGCAATTTCTGGAGGATTAATTTTTGTATTTAGTTTATGGAATACTTTAAAAAAACAAATATTTGTTTTAGATTTGTTTTTTAATGAATTACTGTTGTTAAAAGTAATTCCTTTTATGTTCATTACGTCTGCTGTTTTATCATTTGTAACTATATTTTTATTTAAAGATAGAAAGTTACAGTTTGTATTAGGACGTATAATAATTTTGATCAATCTTTTTTTATTAGGATTATTGATTTATGTATCTCTAACTTTACCTGGAGAAGCTTCTGTTTCGGAGAAAGGTATTGGGATGTTCTTACCAATTTTGGCAATTTTGCTTGTTGTTTTGGCAAATAAAGCTATTAAAAAGGATGAAGATCTCGTAAAATCTGTGGATAGATTGCGATAAGACTAACAAATAGTATATTTAGTGCGAAAAAAAACCGAGAAATTTTTCTCGGTTTTTTATTTATTCAGAATAAAATAAAAAATATATTTATATTAGCGTGTGTAATTAATGTTTTTTATGATTTCCCTTCTATTTATAATTTTCTGAAAACCAGTTTTTTAAAAATTTCTTCTCCCTGTAAATAGGGAGGCTTCTCCCCATAAATAGGGAGAAAAATATTTCATCATAAATGGGTATTGTACAGTCTTTAATTGTGTTTTAAATTTGATAAAAGAAATGAAGAAAAAAATTTACGTTCACGTAGCTGATGATCATAAAATATTGATAGAAGGTATCATTGCTGTAATTAACACTGATAAAGATATAGAAATTAGAGATTATTCTTTAACAGGTAAAGAAGTTGTAGACTGGTTTGATAAAAAAGGAAACAAAGCAGACGTATTAATTTTAGACATTACAATGCCAGTTTTAGATGGTTTTGAAGTTCTTAGACATTTTAATCAAAAAGGAATTAACCCAAAGGTTATAATACTTTCTAGCTACGATGATATTAAAATCGTTCAAGAAATGTTAAGCCTTGGTTGTAAGGGTTATATTACTAAAAATAATGCCGGAGAACATATTGTAGATGCTATAAAAGCAGTTGCAAACGGAGAGCAATATTTTAGTGATGATATTCAAAAAATTCTTTTAAAACGTTTTTCAGGACATCATGTGCCAACAGGAGAAGCACCAGTTAAATCAATAATTGAGGCTTTAACAGAAAGAGAATTAGATGTTTTAAAATTAATAACGAAACAGTATAGTTCACCAGAAATAGCAGATAAGTTAAATTTAGCGCTTAGTACGGTTGATACACATAGAAAAAATTTATTAAAAAAATTAAAAGTAAAAAACTCAGTAGGCTTAGCAATGTATGCAGTAAAAAATAAAATAGTATAAATTCCCCCAATATAATTTTTTATAATACCCCCAGCAAGTTTAAACTGCTTACATTAGCTAAGTCATTATAAATCAAAATAATAAAAACCAAATAAAATGAAAAAAATTAAAATTTTAGCACTAGCATTAGTAACAACTTTTGCATTTTCATCGTGTTCTACAGAAGATTCAATGATGCCACAAGAACAAAGTAGCGAATTACTAAACACATACCAACTAAAGAGAGATGCGTCTGGTGCATATTCAGTTGATATAAATGTAAATGGTAATGTAAATATTAGCAAAGTAAAAAACGCTATAAGCAATACCAATGAATTATATTTAACACTATCGGATGATAAATTTACTCAAAAAAGTACTGTACAAACAGATTTGTTTTTTAATGATGAAAATTTTAAGATAGATTTTATAAGTGCTAATTCTAATAAAACACCAAGTATATCTGTTTTTGATGACAATATTAAATTCGTAAAAAAATCTGATACTAGTTTTCTTGAAGAATTTAGTGTTACCAAAAACGAAAACGGTACTTACGACTTAGATTTTAAAGTAATAAATAACGTTGCTGTAGATTTTGTATATAATACAGACCTTGAGGCGTATGAAGTTCATTTAGAAGCGAATGTTAAATCTCAAGGAAATAAAAACTTCTCTAGAACTTTAGAAAAGGAAAATGACAAATTACTTCAAATACATTTTGTAAACCATTTAACTGATATGTTGAAAGCAGAAACACAGTCAACTGAAAGAAAGCCGGTCATCTTGATAGATAATTAATTTATATTTCTTGAAACATATTTTATTCACTTTTTTATTGATAAGCTTTACGTTTTCTTATTCAAAAGCTGGTATTAAAACTCACTTAACTGGAGAAATTTCTAAAAAAGATATTTCTCCAGTTTTTGTTGTTTTAAATGATACATTGATAAAAATAAAATATGATATAATTGTAAAACTATATAAAGGTGAAGATTATGATGAAGCTCTAGAAAAAGCATTTGAACTATTTAATCTATGTAAAAATAAAAATGATAAATTTTGGTCTCAGAAGATTTTATTTTTAATTGCTGATATTTATGATAAAACCAGAAAGTACAAGAACTCTTTAGAGTATTATAAAAAATCTTTAGAGGTAGTTGAATTTTATGTTGAGGATAAAAATGACCTTATATCTTCTGATTCTAACTTAGGATTAGCTTTTTTAAAAATAGGTAGCTTATATCAAAAGTTGTCCGTAGCAAAAGAAGAAAAAAATAAATTTAAATATTTAGATAGTGCTAAATATTATTATGAGAAAATTGAAAACCTACCCCAATTAAACAATGAAATAGAAACTATAAAGGCTAAGGCATTTAATAATTTATCAGCTATTTATGAACGTGATTCTGTTTTTGATAAGGCTGAAAGTTATATTAAAAAATCAATAAGGATACATGAAAAATATAATAATAAAATAGGTCTTGCATTTGCTACAAATAACTTAGGCAACATTTTTTTATCCCAGAAAAATTATAAGAAGTCTAAAGACTTTTATTTAGAAGGTATTAATTTAATCAAAGATGATAATAGTACTGAGGCCATTAGAGTAAAAGCAGGTCTTTATACAAATCTTGCCTGGGCAATGAGAAATCTCAAGGATTTCAAAGCATATGATTTTCAAGAGATGTCATATGAATTTCAAGACAATATAAGGGATAAGGAGTTTAGAGGGATAATAGATGAGTTGTCTTCCAAATTTGACTTTGATGCTCAAAAAGAACGCTTTCAAAGACAAGAGGAAGTTAAGCTTTTAAAAGAAAAAGACAAAGTAAATACAATAGTTGTTATAAGTGTTTTAATTCTTATTTTTCTTTTAATCATCATTACATATTATAGTTTACGACAAAAAGATTTGCAAATAAAGTTATCTAAAACAGAACTTCTTCAAAGTCAAAATTTAGACAAATTAAAGTCAGAGTCTCAAGTAAGAATCTTAAATGCGGCTATTGACGGTAAAGAATCTGAAAGAAAAGAAATAGCAGAAACATTACACGATAATGTAAGCGCACTGCTTTCATCTGCAAATTTACATTTACAAGCGTCAAGAGGCCAATTTAATGGTAAAGTACCTATTGAAATAGATAAAACACAAAAAATAATTAACGAAGCTGCAACTAAAATTAGGAGTTTATCACATTCATTAATGTCATCAGTTTTGTTAAAATTCGGATTAAATTTTGCAATAAAAGATATTGCAGAAAAATATTCTAATTCAGAATTATCTATTGATACACAGATTGAGGGTTTAAGGCGATATGAGCAGAATTTCGAAATTAAAACATATAATATTATTCAAGAATTTATCAATAATATTTTAAAACACAGTGAGGCAAATAATGCGTTTATTAAATTAAGAGAAATAGAAAATACACTTGTTTTAGAAATTTCTGATGATGGAATTGGTTTTAATAAAAATACAATCACTGCTAGAGAAGGCATTGGTATTAATCAAATTGATGCCAGAATACAGATGATGAAAGGTAAGTTTAAGATAATTACATCTAAAGGAAACGGAACTATAATTAAAGTAGAATTGCCAATTCAAGAAAGAGAAACTATTAACCTCTTGTAGCCAATTCTATAATTTCTAAATTTTTAATTTCTCCTTTTTCTAATTCAAAACGAAGCATTGTTCTAATGTTATGAAAACCATGATTTCCAGCAGCACCTGGGTTTAAATGTAATAAGTTTAATTTTTTATCAAACTGAACTTTTAGAATGTGTGAATGACCAGAAATAAAAATTTTGGGGCTATTTTTAGTAATTTCTTCTCTAATTCTTATATTATATCTATTAGGATATCCGCCAATATGAGTCATCCATACAGCTACATTTTCAACGGAAAACTTTGCATCTAAAGGGAATTCAGCTTTTGCTTCATTTCCGTCAATATTTCCAAATACAGCTCTTAACGGTTTTAGTTTTTTGATGGTATCAGTAACTTCTAAATTACCAATATCGCCTGCATGCCAAACTTCATCAGCTTGTTTTACAAACTTTAAAATTTGGTTGTCAATAAAACTATGAGTATCGGATAATAGTAAAATTTTTTTCATTAAAAATAGTAAGAAAAGTTTAACGTGGGTTACAACGTCAAAAGTAAGGATAACAAAATAAATTTCGTAATTTTGATGACTCCAAAAAAAACTATTTTTGAGATATTTTATAGAACTTTCTTATAATGGAAAAAAGTATCATGGTTGGCAAATTCAACCAGATGCAATTTCTGTACAAGAAAAATTAAATAACGCAGTAAGTACTATTTTTCAAGAAGAAATTCAGGTTGTTGGTGCAGGACGAACAGACACAGGTGTGCATGCATCCCAAATGTTCGCGCACTTTGATATAGATAAAGAATTAAAAAAAAATATTGTTTTTAAATTAAATTCTATTTTACCAAACGATATTTCTGTGCATCAAGTTTTTTTGGTAGATGCTGAAAAGCATGTACGCTTTACGGCAACATCACGTAGTTATGAGTATAAAATTTGGTTGGGAAGAAATCCTTTTTTATTAGATTTTTCTTGGCAAATTCATTCTCAAAGACCAGATATACATTTAATGAATGAAGCTGCAAAATTACTTTTAGAATACACAGATTTTCAAACTTTTTCTAAAGTAAAAACAGAGGTTTATACTTTTAATTGTGATGTAACCGAAGCCTTTTGGGTATTAAATGGATCTGAATTAACGTTTCATATATCAGCAAATAGATTTCTTAGAAATATGGTAAGAGCTATTGTTGGAACGCTTGTAGATGTTGGTTTAGGTAAAATTACAATTGAAGGTTTTAGAGCAATCATAGAGAGTAAAAACAGGAGTAATGCGGGTTTGTCAGTTCCTGCGAAAGGCTTATTTTTAACAAAAATTAAATATTAAATTTTGGCAGAAAAAACAGGAAATGCTTTTGATATGCAAATTTTCTCAAGATTAATGTCTTTTGCAAAACGCTATCGTCTGTACTTTTTTATTGCATCGTCATCTACCATTCTACTCGCGTTATTTTCGGTTTTATCACCTTACATATTAATCAATACAGTAGACGATTATATTTTATCAAAAGACAAAGCGGGTTTATTAGATTATACCTTGCTAATGCTTGCTGTTTTATTGATAGAAGTTTTGCTGCAGTTCATTTTTATTTATTTTGCAAATTGGGTAGGTCAACATATAATTAGAGATATTAGATCAAAAATATTTAAGCATATTTTGCAATTTAAAATGTCTTATTTTGATACAAATTCGGTTGGTAAACTAGTAACCAGAGTAGTTTCTGATATAGAAACGATCGCAGCTTTTTTTAGTAACGGTGTTTTTACAATTTTTAGTGATATTCTTAAAATGTTTGCGGTAACAGTTGTGATGCTTTTTTTAAATTGGAAGTTGGCACTGATTACTTTATCTATTTTACCAATTTTAGTGTACGCAACAAAATTGTTTCAAGTTGCTATTAAAGTTACGTTTCAAGAAGTAAGAAATCAAGTTGCAAATTTAAATAGCTTTGTACAAGAAAGAGTTACAGGAATGAAAATTGTGCAACTTTTTAATAGAGAAGATATCGAATATCAGAATTTTAAAGAAATAAATGACAAGCACAAAAAAGCGCACGTAAAAACTATCTGGTATTATTCAGTTTTTTTTCCAATTGCAGAAATTTTATCGTCAGTAGGAATCGGGTTGATTGTTTGGTTTGGTGGTGGACAAGCCATTCAAAATTCAGGAATTTCTGTTGGTATGATTATGGGGTTTATACAATATGCACAAATGTTGTTTAGACCTTTAAGGCAAATTGCAGATCGTTTTAATCAGCTTCAAATGGGTATTGTAGCCGGTGAACGCGTTTTTAAAGTAATGGATACAAATAGTAGTATCGCTAAAAGCGGATCTATAAAAGCCGAAAATTTAAAAGGGAACATCACTTTTAAAGACGTTAGATTTAGTTACATTAAAAACGAAGAAGTTTTAAAAGGAGTTTCTTTTGATGTAAAAAGTGGACAAACAATTGCTATTGTTGGTGCTACTGGTGCAGGAAAATCGACTATCATTAATTTAATAAATCGTTTTTATGAAATTGATAAAGGTTCAATTGCTATAGATGGTATTTCTGTGGATGAATATTCTTTAGAGAGTTTAAGAAGCCAGGTGGCAATTGTATTACAAGATGTGTTTTTGTTTTCTGATTCTATTTTAAATAATATTACCCTAAAGGATGAAAACATCTCTTTTAAAGACGTTGAAAAAGCTGCAAAACAAATAGGAATTCATGATTTTATAATGACGCTTCCTGGAGGTTACGACTATAATGTAAAAGAAAGAGGAGCAATGTTATCTTCTGGTCAAAGGCAATTAATTGCTTTTCTACGAGCGTACGTTAGTAAACCAAGTATTTTAATTTTGGATGAAGCCACATCATCAGTAGATGCACAAGCAGAACAAATGATACAATATGCCACAGAAACCATTACAAAAGAGCGAACTTCAATAGTAATTGCACACAGATTAGCAACTATAAAACAAGCAGATAAAATTATTGTAATGGATAAAGGTTTGATTGTTGAAGAAGGTACGCATCTAGAGTTATTAGAAAAAGAAAAAGGATACTATAAAAATCTATATGACAAACAGTTTAGCTTAGACAAAGCATCTTAAATTTTTAATACTCTTAATAAATGTAAGCAATGTGTGCTTTTATTATGCTAAATCTTTTTTAAGCTTTTCGTCAAGTTCATCATGATTTTTAAACAGCACAAACTCGCCATCTTTTATATAAGAAATTTCGCCAGTTTCTTCGGAAACTAATAAACAAACTGCGTCTGTTTTTTCACTTACACCAATAGCAGCTCTGTGTCTTAACCCAAATCTTGCAGGTATTTTTGTGCTATCAGAAATAGGTAAAACAACTCTAGTTGCAACTACATAGTTATCTCTAATAATAGTTGCGCCGTCATGTAAAGGACTGTTTTTAAAGAAGATACTTTCTAAGATTACCTCGTTTACAAGCGCATTCATAGAGTCTCCATTATTTATTAAAAAGTCTAAGCTGTTAGTTCTTTCTATAACAATTAAAGCACCTGTTTTGGTTTTGGCCATATTGCTACAAGCTTTTAAAATTTTATCCGTGTCGATTTCAATATTGATTTCTGATTGCAAAAATTTTAACTGATTTAAAAAGCTTTTTTTAGTGGTATAATTTGTAGTTCCAATCATCAGTAAGAATTTTCTAATTTCTTGTTGAAAAACAATAATTAATGCAATAACACCACCCGAAAGTAAGTAGCCCAAAATGCCACTTAACATTTCCATTTTTAAAGCCTGTGTAATTTGCCAGATTAAAAAGATAAAGGCAATACCAATAACAATATTGATAGCTACAGTACCTCTTAGCAGTTTGTAAACGTAGTATAATAAAATTGCAACAAGTACAATGTCTAAAATATCTAAGAAAGAAAAGTCAATAAAATCTAGCATGAAAATTGGTTGATTTTATGTAAAAGTACAAAATTAATTAAGTTGCTCCACAATTTTAACTGCTTCAATAGCTTCTTTTACATCGTGAACTCTTAAAATACTTGCACCGTTTAAAAGTGCTATTGTATTTGCTGATGTAGTTGCGTTTAGAGCCTGTTGCGCATTAATACCTAAGGTTTTATAGAGCATAGATTTACGAGAAATTCCTGCTAAAATTGGTGCATCTAAACTTTTAAAAAGCGATAAATTCTTTAAAATTTCAAAATTGTGTTGTGTAGTTTTTCCAAATCCAAAACCCATATCAATAATAATATCATTTAATTTTAGTTGATGAAGTTTAAAAATTTGCTCAGCAAAAAATAAAATAATTTCTTGAATCACATCTTTATAAACAGGGTTTTGCTGCATCTTTTGTGGCGTACCTAACATATGCATTAAAATATAAGGAACTTGCAAGTCTGCAACCGTTTCAAACATTTTTGCATCCATTTTTCCGCCAGAAATATCATTGATAATTGCGGCGCCAGCATTGACGGTTTCTTTAGCTATTTTGCTTCTAAAAGTATCTACAGAAATAATAATTTCAGGAAATTTTTTTATCAGCAATTCTATAACCGGAACAATTCTTTTAAGTTCTTCGGTTTCCGAAATGTGTTGAGCACCTGGTCTAGAAGAGTATGCGCCAACGTCGATAAAAGTGGCACCTTCAAAAAGCATTTTTTCTGTTTGTAAAAGAATCTCTTTTTTGTTTTGAAATTTTCCTCCATCAAAAAAAGAATCAGGTGTAATATTTAAAATTCCCATCACTTTTGGTGATGATAAATCTACTAAGTTTCCTTTACAATTTATCGTCATTTAACGTACAACTTTATTAATTACATGACTTAATTTAGGTGCTTGGTAGCTGTTCATTTTATTCATTAATTCAGTAACAGTATTTGCTACGATTAACAATTTTAGATTTTGAGGTTTAATATATCCTTCTTCTACCATTTTATTTAATTGTAATAAAGTAGCATCAAAAAAACCATTTACATTTAAGAGCCCAACAGGTTTTTGTTCTATTTGTAATTGGTTTAAAGTTAGGGCTTCAAAAAGTTCATCTAATGTGCCAAAACCACCAGGAAGTGTAATGTAACCATCTACTAATTTGCTCATAATTACCTTACGCTCACTCATTTTTTTACAAACTATCATTTCTTCAACTCCGGCGTGAACAACTTCTTCTTTTTCTAATAATTTAGGAATTACCCCAATAACTTCGCCTTCTTTAGCAAGAATTGTATCAGAAAGAATGCCCATCATTCCAATTTTTCCGCCACCATACACTAAACCAATAGTGTTGTTTGCAAAATAGTTTCCAAGCTCAATGGCAGCTTCTTTGTAAATAGGATTAAAACCCAAACTTGAGCCACAAAAAACGACAATTTTATTCATTTGTATAATTGATAAATTCACAGTAAAAATAAAGGAATTACGTTTAAGTTTTACTATTTTTGAAGAAATACTTTTTTTCCAAAAATGCAAGATACATCAAAACAATATGATGCTGTAATTGAAGATTGCAGAAGTTTATTTATAAAAAAAATGTCTGATTACGGCAGCGCGTGGCGTATTTTACGTTTACCATCTTTAACAGATCAGATATTTATAAAAGCACAGAGAACGCGGCAGTTGCAAGAAAATGAAGTGAGAATGGTTGATGAAGGTGAGAAGTCTGAATTTATTGGGATCATAAATTATTCTATAATGGCGTTAATTCAATTAGAAAAAGGAGTTGTAGAAACTCCGGATTTATCAACTGAAGAAGCTACTATTTTATATGATAAACACAGTAAAATTGCCAAGGAATTGATGATGAATAAAAATCATGATTATGGCGAAGTTTGGAGAGAAATGAGAATTTCATCTTTAACAGATTTGATTTTACAAAAATTATTACGCGTTAAACAAATTGAAGATAATAAAGGTAAAACCTTAGTTTCGGAAGGTATTGATGCTAATTACCAAGACATGATTAATTATGCTGTTTTTGCAATGATTCATTTGGGGTAATTAGTTTTTACTTAAAAAATAAAAGTTTTTACAGACACTATTCGTTAAAATAAATACTATTTTTTATGAGAAAAGCTCAGATCACATTTACATTTATCTTGGTTCAAATAGCAAGAGTATTAGTAGGAGTTTTATTTATATTTTCGGGCTTTGTAAAGCTTGTAGATCCAATTGGTTCTCAATATAAATTTGAAGAATATTTTTCTGAGGGTGTTTTAAATATGGAGTTTTTAGTTCCGTATGCACTTCCATTTGTAATTTTTTTAATTATAGCAGAGATCGTTTTAGGTGTTGCACTTTTAGTAGGTTACAAATCTAAATTAACCGTAAGAAGTTTAACGGCAATGATTCTTTTCTTTTTGTTTTTAACTTTTTATTCTGCCTACTATAATAAGGTTACAGATTGTGGCTGTTTTGGCGATGCGATTAAATTAGAACCATGGGAAACTTTCTTTAAAGATGTTATTTTAACAATTTTGATACTCTTTTTAAGTTATAAAACCACTTTAATTAAGCCAATTACAACAACCTGGTTGCCAGGTAAATTTGTGTTTTGGTCTTTAGCTATATCTTGTTTTATTACCTATTATGTATTGGCACATTTACCAATTATAGATTTTAGAGCTTATGCAATTGGTAAAAATATTTCTGAAGGAATGAAATATAAGGATGACGGAAAAATACCGCCTGTTCATGACTTTATGCTAGAAGATACTCAAAATGATTTAGCTCCAGAAATTCTAAAAATGGAAAAAGTGATGTTGGTAATCGCATCTAATTTGAATAAATCAGAATTTGAAGGTTTTCCAGAAATTAAGATAATTGCAGATCAAGCTATTAAAAAAGGGTACAAGGTTTATGGCGTTTCGGCTTCTTTTTCTGATATTATAGAGTTGACAAAAAGAAAATTTGAGTTGCCTTTTGAGTTTTTATTTTGTGATGAAACAACTTTAAAAACGATGATTAGAGCAAATCCAGGAATTATCATTTTAAACAAAGGTACCGTAGTAGGCAAAAAAAATTGGAACGATGCAGAAGATTTAGAATTGTAATTTTTTTACTTTTTATTCCTTTTATTTTCAATTTCTGTTAGAGATAGTCCTTTTTCACTGTTAAAAGATAAATGTTTTGGACTTCCAATAGTTTGAGACGTATAAATACCAGAATGACCAGAAAATAAATAGGACGTTGTGCAGGCTAGTGCAATAAAAACTCCAGATTCAATTCCAAATAATTCTATACCCATTATAGTACATGCTATTGGCGTGTTTGTTGCTCCTGCAAAAACAGCAACAAATCCCATTCCTGCTAATAAACCCATTGGTAATGGAATAAACCAAATTAACACATTTCCTAAAGTTGCGCCTATAAAGAACAAAGGCGTTACTTCGCCTCCTTTAAATCCGGCGCCTAAAGTGAATGAGGTGAATATTATTTTTAATAAAAAATCATAAGAATTCAAATCAATATTAAAAGCATCAACAATTGTTGGCACACCAAGACCTATGTATTTTGTAGTGCCCATAAAATAAACAACAAGTGCTAAAACAGCGCCGCCAATTAAAGGTCGAAGAGGAGGATACTTTATATATTTTTTAAATAAATTACCCCAAAAGTGTGTAGATTTTGAAAACAGCATACTTACCAATCCAAAAATAATACCCGCTAATAAAGACCATAAAATGGTTGTTAGTGTTAATTCTGAAACGGATGAAATAGTATAATGGGTGTGATGAGAAATTTGCCAAATATCACAAAAATAGGTTGCAAAAATAGCCGCTAAAAAGCTTGGTATAATAGCATCAAATTTTATTCGGCCAATAACCATAACTTCGAGCGCAAAAATAGCACCAGCTAAAGGTGTTCCAAAAACGGATGAAAAACCCGCACTTATACCTGCAACCAATATAATTTTTCTATCTAAATTAGAAAGTTTAAAAATTTTAGTAAACTGGTCTGCAATTGCACCACCAATTTGCACTGCAGTTCCTTCCCGACCTGCAGAACCACCAAATAAATGTGTAAGAATAGTTCCTAAAAAGACTAAAGGAGCCATTTTAAAGGGTATTATTTTTTTAGGAGAATGAAATTCTTCTAGCAATAAATTGTTTCCTTTTACAACGCTTTCCCCATATAAATGATAGGATAAGCCAATGATAAAACCACCAATTGGTAATAATGCAATAATCCACAGATTAGCTTCTCTATAATTTGTTGCCCATTCTAAAGTCCATAAAAAAACAGCAGATGCACTGCCTGTAAATGCACCTATTAGTAAACAAATAAATGTCCATTTTAACAGAAAAAACAAAGAAGAGCTTTGTTTAAAAGAAAGAAAGAATCTTTTAATTTTATCCATATTTTTTAGATTCTCATATATTAAAGTAGTGCAAATTTTTTAATTTGAGAAAGGCAAATTTAAACAAATAAAAATAAAGAGTATCTGTATTTTAAAGTATCATTTTACACCTAAAGATGTTGCTTTTTAAAATTTTATTGTAAATTGTTTCCAGTTTTAAAACAAAAATAATGAACGAATTTGTAGCATATCAATCAGAAGAAAATTACACAATTATTACCATAAATAACGGGAAAGCAAATGCAATTTCTCATGAAGTTATAGCGGGTTTAAATGCAAGCTTAGACAAAGCCGAACAAGAAGATAAGATTGTTATTTTAACAGGAACTACTGGCATTTTTTCTGGAGGATTTGATTTAAAAGTGATGACGAAATCACCGGAATCTGCAAAAGAATTAGTTACAAAAGGGTCAAAATTATCACTAAGAATGTTGTCTTTCTCCAAGCCAATTATTATTGCTTGTAATGGTCATGCAATTGCAAAAGGTGCTTTTTTATTATTGTCTGCAGATTATAGAATAGGAGTAGAAGGCGATTATAAAATTGGTTTAAACGAAGTGATGATCGGTATGACGATGCACAATGCTGGGATTGCCATCGCAAAGTCTAGACTTTCTGAAGTTTATATAAATAGAAGTGTAAATAATGCAGAGATTTTTAGTTCTAAAGATGCACTTACCGCTGGTTTTTTAGATGTAATTGTGCCTGAAGATCAGCTGTTACCAACAGCAATTAAAGTGGCAGAAATGTTTGCAAAACTTAATAAAAAAGCACATGCGGCAACAAAACTAAGAGTTAGAAAACCACATTTAGAAGCTTTAGCAGTTGCAATTGAGCTAGATTTAGCTGGAGAAATCTCTTTAAATTCTTAACTTTTTTACAAGTTAATTATTGTTTTTTTTAGTTGAAGTCTAAAAGCCTGGTTTAAATATTAAATAGTGAGTTTTATTGCTTAAAATTTAAATCAGGATTAAGCTTATTTACTAATAATGTTGGTTTTAATATGAATTTAACTATTCTAGAAACGAACAGTTATAATCTAAACTGATTTTTAAGTTAAGCTTAATACTAATTGAAACCGTTTGAAAACTGTTGATTTTTTTTATAAGTTAGATTTATTTCGTTTTTGGTTTTTTTTTAGGTGAACAGCGAAAAAATTCTATAGAAAAAAGTAGGGAAAAACTTCAAAAATTAATGTTTTTTAAAAACTTTTACGCCCGCTTTAATTTCAATATCTAAATGATTTTTTCTTGGTGTTAAAGGGCAAGAGTATTTTTCATTGTAGGCACAATAAGGGTTGTAGGTGTTGTTAAAGTTAAGTTTTATGGTACCGTCAGGATTTTCATCAGTTATCATTACGTCCATATAACGGCCGCCTCCGTAAGAGTCTTCGCCAGAAGTATCATCAGTAAAAGGTAAAAAGAGATAGTCTTTGTATTTTGCGTCACTTAAGTCATCTTGACTTTGGTAAATTGTTAGTTCAAAATCTTTATTTTTTAAGGTAAAATTTAAGATTCCATACTCTTTATACAAAGGTTTTCTGTCGGTAGTTGTTGCCATTTCAAACGTTGGCGCATTTGCTATTTTTGTCAATTTTGCAGTTACTATAAAAGTAGAATCTACCTTATAAAAATCTAAACCTTTGAAATTTTTTAAATCTTTGGTTTTTAAAGGTGATTTTGATGCGTCTTTATAACTTGCATTTAATTCTTGTTGATATTCAGTATCACCCATTAAGGGGCGTTTGTCTTGCGAGTTGCAAGATGCAATTAATAATAAACAGAAAAGTAACATGATTTTTTTCATAGTTGCTAAAGTATATAATTAGTTGGAATTTCTTTTTAAAACCAGAAAATAATTGTCCATGACATTGCCTGCTAAAATGATGTTACTAAAAGGTGCAGCAACAGTTGAGCCAGACATTTTAGCGCCGTTATCCATAAAAACTTGGTTAATTTTATAATCTCCTTTTTTGGTGTATTTTATTTTGATGATTTCTGATGGCGCTATTTTTTTGTTACCTTTTGCATACGAAGCAAATTGCAATAAATTAGGATGAGCACCAATCCATAAATCATTATTTTTATCAATTTCAATATTATCGACACCTGTTTTACAATCAATATCTTCTATAAAAGTTAGCGTGTTATCTTTATTTTTCAGATACACTTTTACTAAAAATTTTCTAGGTGAAGCCACAAAAACTAAATTCCGCTTAGTATCTAAATTTATGCCATTTGCATAGGCAATTCCGTTGGCTACCTCTGTGTAGTTTTTGCCATCAAAATACATAACATTAGAAACTGAAAGACCTAAATAATCTTCTGCTAAACGCTGAACGCCGTTTTTGTATTTGTGATCATTTGTAAAATAAAATTGATTTTCGTCGAGTAAAACAATATCATTAGGACTATGTATTTGGTCGTCTTTTAATGTTTTTTTGTGTATTAATTGTTTATCAACTAAGGAGAAGATCTCAATAAATTCGCCATTAATAGTATGATTAATCGCAGCAATTGTAGTTGCACCTTCTTTTTGAAATATAGAAATTCCGTGAGGTGCAAAAGGTTTTGTAAAATCCTTGGTTAGAAGAACAGGTTTGTAGCTGTCACCTTTTAAATCCATAAAATATAAACCGCCCGATTCTTGGCTACTATTAGGTAATTTGTTTCTTTTGGTAGCTGAAATTATAGCAAAACTATCTATTTTACTGACGGTAATATCTTCGGCGCCTGCAATATTTATTTTCTGAATTACTTCTCCATCAAATTTGTTTTCTATAGATCTAAAAAATCCTGTGGATATAAAAATATCTGTGACAAAAAGTAATATTAGTATAATAGTTGCATAAAAAAGTCTTTTCTTGAATTTCATCCTTTTAATTACTTTTGATAAAAATACAACTTTCAATTATTTTATGCACTTTATTTTAGTAATCAAAAATAGATAAAGAAAAGGTAGTAGCTATTATATTAATAAATTGCATTAAAATCAATAAGAATAGACTTCTATACTGTTTCTTATTATGTAAAATAAAGAAAAAGGGTGCATTTATCAACCTAGAAAAAAGCTGTTCTTTTATATTGTTTGATAAATAAAAACACAATAAGCTAGTATTAACAACAAGCCTTCTTTCCATCCTAAACTTAATTTTTCTTTAAGAAAAACTAGCGGTAAAAGAATAAACGAAATTCCAAGCATCCAAAATATATCGTTCGTTAAAAGTCTTTCATCAGTAATAGAAATTGGTGTAATTATAGACGTAATACCTATAACCGCAAAAATATTAAAGATATTTGAACCTATTAAATTCCCTAAAGAAATAGCCTTTTCCTTTCTAAGTACGGCAATAATAGATGCTGTTAATTCAGGTATACTTGTACCAATAGAAACAACTGTAACAGCAATAACGCGCTCTGTAACACCGTATTGTAGTGCTAGAGCAGTAGCTCCTTTTATTAATAATTCTGATCCGCCATAAAGACCTAAACCTCCTAAAACAAAAAATAAAACAGTTTTATAGAGTGGCAAGGGTACATCGTCTTCTGGTAATTCGTCTATAACTGCTGTTTTCTGAAATTTTAAAAGATAAATTAAAAACACGATTAGTAAAGAAAATAGAATTATTCCTTCATATTGTTCAATTACTTTACCTGTTGATAAAAATAAATAGAGTAGTGCAGAGGCAATCATCATTATTGGCCAATCAACTTTATAAAAACCTTTTGTAATATACATAGATCCAAAAAGTAGCGTAATACCTAATACCAAACCTAAATTTGCAATATTAGAGCCAATTACGTTACCTAAAGCTAAATCTGACGAGCCATTTAAAGCAGCATTTATACTAACAATAAGTTCTGGAGCCGAAGTAGCAAATGAAACTACCGTCATTCCAATAATAATTTTAGGAATTTCTAACTTTAAAGATAAAGCAACAGCTGATTTTAAGAGCCAGTTACCACCTAAAATCAATAAAACTAAACCCCCAATTATTAGTAAAAAATTCATCTATTTTAATTTATCGCGAAGATACATTTTTAGCGCTTTATAGAAAACTTAAATAAAAAAAGTCCTTTTGAGACTATAAAAAATGATCATTTCTAATTTGTTTTTTTAAAAACGATAAAATCTATGCTTTGCTATCTTATAATTTTAATGATAAGTAGTGTAATGGTTATACATTGTAATGTAATTGTAGGTTTAGTGGTTTCTTATCATAACAATATTCTATTATTTTGTATAAAATTAAATTGAATAACTTGGACAGAAAACTTAGGTAGGAGTAATGCAGTTGGTATATATTGAAAAAGTAATTGTGAAATTAATCTTATATACAAACTATTTATGATGATAGTAATTGCTGTAAAATAATTACTGACAGTATACTTGTCGTTTTATTTAAGTAAGTTTGATAAGACTTTTTACAAAAACCGATTTGTTGTTTATTTTCATTAGATTTGATAATGTAACAAAGAAAAAAATGAAATTACAGATTTTTAAAATCTTAGCTAGAGTTAATAAAGCTATTTTGCCGTCTTATACAAAACAAAAGTTAGACATTTCTAAAGCAACTAAATTTCAATTGATCATTATTGGTTGGAGAGCTTTTGTAACAATAAACTCACTTAATTAAAATATAAAATTATGACAACAGAACATACGAAACTATTTACCGGATCTAATATTATTGTAAATGGCGTAAAAAACTTATTGGATACAGAAGATATAAGTTACATTATAAAGGATAGATTTGAATCTGCTAGATTAGGAGGTTTTGGAGAACAAATGGATACTGTTGAAGTTCATGTGTTAGATACTGATGTAGAAAAAGCAAAAACAATCATTAATGCATATAAAGCAAAAATAAACGAATAAAAAACGAGTCTATATTTCCTTATTAATAAAAATGCTATTATATTTGCACCCGATTTAAGGCCATGTGGCGCAACTGAATAGCGCACTTGATTACGGCTCAAGAGGTTACTGGTTTGAATCCAGTCATGGTCACCAGTAAAACCAGTACTTTACAACGTTTTTGTAAATTACTGGTTTTTTATTTGCCCGCAATTTGCCCATAATATTTAAAATTAGAAATATTTTGGAGCATAGTGTATTTAGATTTTGAACGCAACGGCAATTAAAATGTTCGGGATTAAATTTAATACTTATTGCAACGGCTAATGGCTATCATTTATAGTTGTTGAAATAACTACCAGAAGTTACCGCAATAAAAAATCTCCAACTATTGCATCAGAATGGTATTTGTTAAAATTTACCAGCATACGCCAAC
This sequence comes from Polaribacter glomeratus, assembly GCF_002954665.1. Lineage (GTDB taxonomy): Bacteria > Bacteroidota > Bacteroidia > Flavobacteriales > Flavobacteriaceae > Polaribacter > Polaribacter glomeratus. Next base: position 1,575,175 of record NZ_MSCM01000002.1, read on the forward strand.
GAGTGTTACAATAAAACACTAACGCCTACCAAAACTCATTAATGCGCATTGCAACGTCTACTAACAAGTGTTGCAATAAAAAATCAAAGGCTACGAAAGAGCAACAACACCAACAAATATAAATAAGAGTTGCAACATTCATAACGGCAATCAATAGCTATCAACAGATCTCGATAAGTATTGCTAAAGGTGTTGATTGGTATTGCAATGAACACTCCTAATGGTATTGCTAGCAACTAAAAACAAAGGGTTAAATATCTTAATTATAAGCAATACTGCAATGCTCGTTAGTGTGCAATAAGCATTGCAAATGGTATTGCGAACAACGACACTTAAAAGGTTAAACAAGTTAATTGTAAGCAATACTGCAATACTATTTATTGCAAAGAGTATTGCTAGCGACCATACTTAAAAGGTTAAACAAGTTAATTGTAAGCAATACTGTTTATTGCAAAGAGTATTGCAAAGAGTATTGCAAAGAGTATTGCAAAGAGTATTGCAAGTGGTATTGCTAGCGACTAAACCACAAGGGTTGAGCAAGTTAATTGTAACCAATATCGCAATACTCGGTATTGTTACACTTTTGCAAATAGTATTGCTAGTAATTAAACTTATGGGGTTAAACAATCTAATTACAAGCAATACTGCAATACAGGCATCTCTTTCTAAGTCATCATTTATGTAAAAAATAGACAGCAATGTGGAAACCCGTATTAATAAACGGTTAGTTGTAGATTTCCTGAAAATTAAAAATATGGAACATGCAATTAAACAAATATTAAGCACAGTAAATTCTTTCCCAAAAATTTGTAAAATTTCTATTTCAAAAGAAAAGGTAATTACTTTTCATTACAACAAGGTTAAAGAAAAGCACAAAAACAAGTTTACAGACGCAATTGAGTTACTTGTTTGGTGCTAGGATAACTTACCTAGCAAATTTTAACTACTGTCATATAAATACAAAATATTCTATATTATGGTAATTAAAAAAATCTTAAACGTTAAGTTTTTTAATAATAATATTCTATTTTTAGCCTTGAAAAAGTAAAGAGTACTATCTATGAATAAGATTAATACAAGAAAAGCATTAAATCCTGCATACAGAAAACACAAACCATTAAGAAAAGAGGTTACCAATTTTATAGTTCAGTTGCAAGATTGCATAAATGCCGTAAAATTAAGTGATGATAATGGCGAAAGTGAAGAACACATAAAATCTCATTTTACTACTTTTTTTAATACTACTTTTTATGCAGATAATTATATCAATACAAAAGACAGAATAGATCTTGCAATCTATACAGAAAACAATGCAAAATCAGATGTTGGTGTAATCATAGAAGCAAAAAAACCAAGTAACAAATCAGAATTTTTAAGACAAGACAGCCTTAACAAGAAAGCATTACAAGAGCTATTATTGTATTATTTAAGAGAAAGATTAGATAATAACAACAACAACATAAAACACTTAATTGCTACAAATGGCTATGAATGGTATTTATTTAAAGGCGAAGATTTTTACAATTACTTCTTTAAAAATAAAGCATTAATAAAAGAATACGAATCCTTTAGAGATGGCTTAAAAGACACTAGTAAAAACGAACTATTTTATAATGAGATAGCAAAAAAATATATTGCTCAAGTAGAAGAACAATTACCATTTGTTTATTTAGATTTTACGCAAACCAATTTAAGTAAATTAAATGATGGTCATTTAAATACATTGTACAAAATATTTTCTGATGTACATATTCTAGGGCATCCTTTTGGTAATGACAGCAACCAATTAAACAAAACCTTCTATAACGAGTTATTACATATAATTGGTTTAGAAGAGGTAAAAGACAAAGGCAAAAAAGTCATCAATCGTAAAGTAGCAAAAGAAAGAGATTATGCATCATTATTAGAAAACACAATATTTCATATAGAAGATAGAGATTACTTGTCTAGCATAAAAAGTATTTCTAATCCAAAAGACAAAGCCTTTAATGCAGGTTTAGAATTATGCTTAACTTGGGTAAATAGAATATTGTTTTTAAAACTACTAGAATCTCAATTACTAACCTATCATCAAAAAGATGAAAAATATAAGTTTTTAAATGCTAAATTTATAAATGGCTTTGATGATTTAAACGATTTGTTTTTCTCTGCATTGGCAAAACCAATAGATGAAAGACATCCAAAATACAAAGAGAAATACAAAGACATACCCTATTTAAATAGTTCGTTATTTGAAAGAAGTATTTTAGAAAATGAAGCCTTTGAAATTTCTGCATTAAACAATGATAACATTGCTATTTACAGCGGTACTGTTTTAAAAGATGCTACAGGTAAAAAGCAAAAAGGCAAATTACCTACATTAGAGTATCTCTTTCAGTTTTTAGATGCCTATGATTTTGCTACCGATGGTAATGAAGGTATTGAAGACAATTTAGAAACCAAATCTTTAATTAATGCATCTGTATTAGGTCTAATTTTTGAAAAAATAAACGGATACAAAGAAGGTTCTTTTTATACACCTGCATACATAACAATGTATATGTGTAGAGAAACGATAAGAAGAGCTGTAATACAGAAATTTAAAGAACAAGAAGAAGCGCAAATAGAAACCTTTGAAGACTTACAATCCTATTGTAGTAGATTGTTTAAAGTAGATGATTTAAAGCGTTTAAATACAGTTGTAAATAGTTTAAAAATATGTGACCCAGCAGTAGGTTCTGGTCACTTTTTAGTAAGTGCATTAAATGAATTAATTGTTGTAAAAAACGAACTACGCATTTTAATTGATGCAAAAGGAGTGCCTTTGCGTTGCGATATAGAAATTGTAAATGATGAGTTATATGTAATTGATTATAAAGGCTTATTATTCGAATACAACCCAAAAGATAAAGAAAGCATAAGAATACAACACACCTTATTTCACGAAAAGCAAACACTTATAGAAAACTGTTTGTTTGGGGTGGATATTAACCCAAATTCTGTAAAGATATGTAGACTGCGTTTATGGATAGAACTCCTTAAAAACGCTTATTACACACCAGAGAATAGACTACAAACGCTACCAAATATAGATATTAATATAAAATGTGGCAACTCTTTAATTAGCCGTTTTAATTTAGATGATGACTTAAAAGATGCTTTTAAAAATAAAGAAATAAATTACACTTTTTTAGACTACAAAAATGCTGTTTTAGAATACAAAGAAACCAATAGTAAAGAACGTAAAAGAGAAGTTTTACAAATTATCGATGAGGTTAAGAATAATTTTAAAAGCACATTAGATAAATCCTTTTTGGTTAAATATGAAGAAGCACAAGGAAAATTAATTAACGAACAAGAAAGACAAAAAAACCTAAAAACCTTTGGCGAAAAAATTAAAAAAACAGAAAAAGATGCGCTGAAAAAATTAAAGACCAAAGCAGAAAAAACATTTTTAGAAAAAGAAGAAATAGTAAACAATGCTATTTATCACAATGCGTTTGAGTGGCGCTTTGAATTTCCAGAAGTATTAGCAGAAGATGGTGGGTATATTGGTTTTGACGCTATTATTGGTAATCCGCCTTATATTAAAGAACGGGATGCAAAAGATATTTTTGAGCCAATACGCAAAAGCCCTAAATGGCAAGAGTACCTTCAAGGTAAAATGGATTTATGGTATTTCTTTTTACATCAAGCTTTCAATATAGCTAACAAAACTGCATATATTTCTTACATAACAAATTCTTATTGGATGAAAAGTGATGGCTCTAAAAGACTTATAAATAGAGTTTTTAATGAAAAAACTTTAAACGAGATTATTTATTTTGATGATTACCCCATTTTTGAAGAAGTTTCTGGAAAGCATATGATTCACTCTTACTTTAATTCATTAGTTAATAATGATTATGAAGTAAAATTAGTTTTAGTTAATACAGAAGAGTTTAGTAAAGACATAAACAATGAGGTTGTAACATACTATAATAATAAAGGAATAGTAGATAACGACTCTATCAATTTAAATGTTAGTTCAAACGAATTATTTAAAGACACTATTGAATTAGATGAATTATATAGTACTTCTGTTGGCATACAAGAAAGTTCTGATAAAGTTGCTGCTAAAAATATTCCAACCGCATTAGAATCTGAATTTAACGGCGGTGAAGGTGTTTTTGTTCTTAATAAAAGTGAGGTAGAAAATTTAAACTTAAACGAAAGTGAACTTACTATATTAAAACCATATCTAAATACTAATAATGTTGTAAAGTATGGTGTAAACTTCACAGATGAGTATTTAATCTTTTCAGACAAACATATTAGAGAAGATATTAAAGAAAATAAATACCCTAACCTAAAAAACCATTTAGATAATGTAAGCCCATTTATAACGTCTTCCAACGCTCCTTATGGCTTACACAGAGATAGGAGTTCTAAAATAAACCCTTTTGATATTCCAAAAATTATTTGTCCAGGGATGTTTAAATCACCACATTTTACTTTTGATGACAAAAAATATTATGTAGGTTTTTCGTTTTCTGTAATATGGCAAAAAAATAAAGACTATGATTTGAAATATCTTTTAGCTATTATTAATTCAAAACTTGGTGAATATTGGTTTAATTCAAATGGTAAAAAAAGAGGTGTTGGTGTAGATATTGGCGTGAAAGTATTTAGGCAGTTTCCAGTAAAAAAAGCTTTATTAAAACAGCAAGAAATTATAATAAATTTAGTGGATAAGGCTTTATTTTATAAACAAGAAAACTCAAAAGCAGACACTTCAATTTTAGAAAAAGAGATAGACCAAATGGTTTATAAGTTATATGGTTTAACAGTAGAAGAAATTGCAATTGTAGAAAATAGTTAGGTTATGGAAAAATCAGAAGAAGAAATAAAAGAATGGAAAGAATATCGTTTGTCAATTCTTGAGCAAAAAAGTAAAAGTGATGATGACTTTGAAAAGTATATTACTTTTATTGCTGCAGGTGGTTTAGGTTTAACACTTACATTTATTGATAAAATAAGTCCTCTTCACACATCTATTTGTGTCTGGCTTATTGTGATGGGCTGGTTTATGCTTGCTAGCACACTTTTTATAAATTTACTATCCCATTATCTTTCAAGCCGCTTTAATGAAAAAACTGTTCAAAATATAGACGATACTTTGTCATATGAAGAACTTATTAATAATATTGATAGGCGTAATAAGACAATATCAAATTTAAATCTATCATCTTATTAGGGTTAGGGATACTTTTTATATTAATTTTCACTACAGTAAACGCATATAATAATGGTTAAACAAAATAAGCCGAAACCAAGCACTAGACCTTCAGAAAAAGAAGAAAGAGGTAATAAAGGTCGTACTACTCCAAAGCCCCCGATAAAACCAAAAGATAAATCTAATAAATAAAAATATATGGCAAAGCAAAACTCAGAAGGTAAAACAAAAAACGGTAAAATTGATTTAGGTAGGACTACTCTAAAACCTAATAATTCATTAAAACCAAAAGAAGTAAAACCTAAAAAATAATTTCATAAATTTAATACAATTATTGCAAACGCATTAAAAAAGGAATAATGTTTTGAGTAATTAAATAGTTACATTATTTAATTTGCAGAAGTAAAAAAATGTACCAATGCCGTAAGGATATTTTGTTTTCATAGAATGAGTATATTGGTTTTCTGTTTTTCGCTCGTCGTAAATGTTGCTCATTCTGCTTAAAATATGAAAATAATCTCTTCCGTTTTCTCCAAATTCATTTGCAATACTGCAACAAATTGGAAACCAAGTTTGATAGTTTCCCGTAATATCAATTCCTCTATTTTGTATTATATTTATACATTTTTCAACGGTATTTTTAGTGGTTTCAGAATCGTTAGTTTTTAAATATGTTGCTCGTGTTTGTTTCTTTTTTTGGTGCTTTAATACTTGATTAAATGTTGTTGCAGAATGATTAAAATATGCATCATCGTCGCAAGAATAACCGCGAAGTCTTGAAACATCCTTACAGCTAACGTCTATGTGTATTCCTAAATATTTAAACTTTAAATACAACGCTTCAAAATGTTGTGTATGTTCTGTAGGATTACTTATAGGTATCAACCCCCAAAAACCATTTCCAGAAACAGATAAACCACAATAAGCTATTTCTTTTATTTTTCTAATTTCATTTTTTAAATCTGAATAGTTGGTGATATGTAGATTATCTTTAAAATCAATGTCAAACTGAATAAAGCCAGAATGTTTTATTAGACTTTGAGAATTTCTTTTAGTAAATAAACCACTAGGTGTAATTGCTGGAAGTTTAGATTTTAGTGTTTTTTTTGTTGCGTCATCTGTTGTGTTTCTAATTTCTTCCACTTCCTTGCGGTGCACTTTAGAGTTTAACCAATCCAATAAGTTAACTTCTATAGGTTCAGTTGCTCTATAATTTGCAAAAGCACTAATCTTGATATTTAGTATTGATTTTTTTATCATATTTTAATGTTCTTTTTAGTTTAATAAGTAAGTTAGTTAAGTTGTTCAATTAACTAACTTACTTCTTTTATAGTAGTTGGTTGGTTGGTTATATGCGTACACATAGGTTTAACTAACCAACTCTAATATTCGCTGAAAGTTTAAATGGTGACTGCTGGTTTTCTTTAATTATCATATTAGCTCTTTCGTAAAAAGTTTTCCAATCTCTAATTGCTGCATTTCCAATATTAATGCTATGTTTTGCTAAAATGTCTTTTAAAAAGCGTTGAAAATCCGTGCTTAAAAGTTCTGTTTTACCGTTGAAAACTTCATTTAAGATTGTTATATGAACATCTTTATCAACATCTCTAGGGTGCCTTATTTTACTATCATTGTTGTTGCTATTAGTTGTGAAATCCACAAAATAAGGTAATCCATCTTTGTTAACAGAAAAACTTATTGGTGCAATATCTCTATCTCTACTGTGAGATGGAGTAACATTAGAAATATCTCCATCTTTATCAACGGATAAAACTGTTTCTGCTTTTTGTAAAATAATACTGCCTAAATGTCCTTTTGCATTATTATCGCCTTTATTTTGATGTAAAATTGTGATAATATGAATATTTAGTTCAGCCGTCCACTTCATTAAATCATTAACGATATTAATAGCGCTTTCTTCATTATTATAGCCAATAATAAGATCTGCAATACCATCAATAATGACTAATTTTACGCCTTTTGTATTGTAAATGGCTTCTTTAATTATCTCAGTTCTTTCTTTTGGAGAAAAGGGTCTTAAACAGTAGCACTTATAATACTTTTCACTAATTTGATTATTACCAATTAATATGATGATTCTTTTTGAAACTTTTTGAGTATGGTACCTACTTTGTTCTGTATCAAAATGCAAAATGGTAGTATTGGCGATTTCTGTTTTAATTCTTTGAAATTGACCATCTACATCTAAAGCTGCTGCGATTAGCATTGATAAAAAAAAAGTTTTTTTACTCTTTGGTTTTCCTGTAATACAAGAAAAATTACCTAAAGTACCAAATGAAATATCATCAACACTTAAAATTGTAGGTGGTTTCTCAATAACTGAAAAAGGGTCTATTTCTGCTTCTTTTAAAAGTTCTTTTATGGTTTTTAGTTCATTTTGGTAATGATTGCTGTTGAAACTTAAACCTTCCGCTATCTTTACTTCAACCGCAGTTTCTTGAAATTGATTTTTAACAACATCATTAGTTCCGCCAACAACTCCCTCTAATTTTTTTGAATTCTCCATAGCTATTTTTTAGTTTTAGTTAATGAAGTTTTTGTTTTGCGGCTGTTATACTTTTTTACTTTGTTACAAAAAAAGGTGTCAGTTTCAGCTTCAATTTCGGTAATCGTTTTTTGTTTTCCTTGTCTTATCCAATCAGTAATTTCGGATTTGAAGAAGAATAAACGATTGTTCTTTTTGTGGTACGGAATTTTGTTAAATCGGCAATACTCGTAAATAGTTTGCTTTTTATATCCTGTAAGTTTTTCAACTCCATCAATTTTAATTGGTGTTTCATCTCCAATTGTAGTTTCTGCTTTATTTAGCAATAAAGCTTTTAATTCTTTGAGGTCTTTTTTTGCCTCTGCAACATCAAGTTGCATTCTTTCAAAATCTACCATTATTACGGGTTTAAATTTTTTTATTCCGTAATATTAATGAGTGTTAAGAATGTTTAATAGAAGTTCGTAATGTACGTACTCAAATACGTATTTCTGTATTAATTCTGTACTTTTTAGTACTATTTAGTAGTTTTTAGCAAAATTATTTTTCACTTTTTGTGTATTAAAACCCTCAAAATATATACCTAAAAGTTCTGCGTAGTTTATTTGTTTTCCATGTGGTTTAGCGGCAACAATTCGATAATATTTGTAGAAAATATTAATTATGTTACCTATATCTATTTTTATGAAAGTAAACTTTTCTTTTGGCAGTTCCTTATCTTGAAAAGCTAGTAAAAGATATTTTTCTAAATCTACTTTTGTTAAGTATCCTTTTTTTACAAGGGAATCATTAAAATAGTTGTAAACAGTATTTTTATCTATTTTATCAAAATTGTTTTCGAAGTTAAAAGATACAGGTGTTGAGACTTCTTCTATTTCCTTTAGTTTCTCATCAATGATTATTTTTTTATCAAAGTATTTTTTTTTGTTTTTTATGTGTTTTTTTATTACGCAGGGCTTTTTCTTGTAGTTGTAGAAAATAGAAATTTGGCTGTCTATTGAATTTATACTGTCACCTAATTTATTCAAATATTCTAAATTTTTTAAATCAATATTTTGCGATAATATATGATTTATACTTCTAAAGTCAAATTCAGTAAAATTTGCTATCATTTTTTCATAATCATAAAATAATAATTCATCTTTTATTGAAAATAAGTTTAGGCAATTTATTACTAATGAATTTTTATCTTGTTCATGAATTGAACTACCTCTAACTTCAATATTTGCAATAATAATATAACAAGCAAAATTAAAAGTTGGATGCATATGGTTTATGCAATTCATCAAACAACCATTACAGGAAGTATTTTCTTGTTTGTTTATAAAATAATCTGGATGAATTTTATACAGTTTGATCAAAGAGATAAAAAGGTTATAATCTTCCAAATAATCTTTAATTAAACACAAATGATGCTTAACTTTTTTCTTTACTGAATAAAAATACTCATCTAATAATTCTGGATTAAGAACAATTTCAATGTCGTAAATATTTTTAAAATCTTTTGTTAGGGTTAAAATTTTTTCTATTCTATTTTCCATTTAAAAATCCATTATAGTGTTAGCAAATTCTTTTTTGGTTTCATCTTCAAACCCTGCAAAATAGTTATCTGTTACTTCCATACTGCTGTGATTAAGAGCTTCACTTATAAACTCTTTAGATACTCCTTTTCGTATAGAATTTGTTGCAAATGAATGGCGCGCCCAATAGCTGGAAATGTCATTGGGTATTTCTATTCTTTTGGCAATTTTTTTTATATGGTCATTAATATACCTAGTGTAGTTTTTTATTTTTTTATATTCTGTTAAATTGTCATCTTTTTCACTTACAATATTAAACACAAAACCTGTTTTTTTCTTATTTCCGTATTTTTCAATTACGTAGCTTGTAAATTCGGTTAAATAAATGGTTATTTTCGTTTTTTCTGCCGATTTATCTAGTGTTTTGGCTCTATAATAATTAAATTTATCAGATTCAAAATCTGAATATTTTAAAAGTGCAATATCTTTTAAATTCATGCCATTACAAGCAAAGCTAAAAAACCAAAAGTCTTTACATTTTACTTCATTATCATTTAAAGTTTCGGCACTATATAAAGTTTTTAGTTGTTGTGAGTTTAGTGCTTTTTTTACTTTTTTAGTTCTTGGTATTTTGTATTTGTTTTTACCAAATGGGTAAATATCAATACTAATGTCATTATTTTCTATGGCAACATTAAATACTACCCTTAATGTTCTGGTGTAGATTGCTACTGTAGTGTAGCTTTTACCTTTATCCAACATGAATTTTTCGTATTCTTTAAGCCAACTAACATCAATAAGGCTAAATGTTAGTTTTTCTATGTTTACGTTTTTTTTGTCTTTAATAAATTCGGCTAAAGAGTTTAAAGTGTATTTGTAACTTTCTGCTGTACCAATTTTATTATCATCCATTTTGTTTTTTATGATAGTATCAAAATAATATTTCACACTATTTTTATCAGACGATTTTCTAAATAGGCGATTTTCAAATCTATCAAAGTCAAAAACAGTCATTTGTTTTGCTTCTTCATTTGCTCTAGATTCAATTGCTTTAAGTTTTATTTCAAGTTCTTTTTTTGCACCTCTAAAGCTTTTGTTTTCTGGGTTCTTCCATACCTCAATATATTCATCTTCAGATAAATCAATGTAAAGCGGATAACGTTTGTCTTTTTTTAATTGCCTGTTAAATGCTCTTAATTTAACAGGGTAGGTTCCGTTACCTTTTTTACGTCTTTTATCTAATACTATTGAAATGGTGTAAATCATTGCCTATTTATTTAAAACAAAGATAATCATTTGCCCACGATTTGCCCACAAAAATCAGTATTAGACAAATAATAGAACATACTGAATAGTATTAAAATAATTTAACTAACTGATATTAAGCATTGTTAAATAATAAACCATAATAGACATGTGGTGTAAAAATTGATTACGGCTCAAGAGGTTACTGGTTTGAATCCAGTCATGGTCACTGAAACTCACCTTTATTAAAGGTGAGTTTTTTAATTAAATTGAGCAGATAGTTGCTTTTTCTTTAAATAATAGTAAGTATTATAAAGTAGCAAGGCATCAATGTTAAATTTTTTATTATCGACCAATTAATAGAAATTATAATTTTAAATTCCTATATTTGTTATTAATCATATATCTATTATGGTAGATATTTAGTTATTTAATAAGTCCTAAACCCCCAAACATGGATAAGATAAAAACTAATATTAAGTCAAGTTTCAGTAAATTAGTTAAAAGATATTTCTTTCAACAATCTTATTTTACCAAAAAAAACCTCTCTAAAAATTTAAGTTTATCCAATCAAAAAGAATTTATGTCTTTAAATTCCGTTTATTACCGTGTTTTTAAAAATACGAGCAAATATCAATTTGCAAATGTTTACGCTTTTTTAGTTACTAGTTTATTTTTTAGTAATGCTCTTTTAATGAATCTTTTAAATGAAAAGGCATGAATAAATTAACAGTAAAATCAAAACAAATTTTATTTGTAGTTTCTAATTTAGAAAAAAAACATAAAATAATAACTTATGTTTCTTTACTATTCTTGACTGTTTCCACCTATTTTTTAAGAGGAGAAAACCAAGACGTTAAAATTGAGTCTGCTACTTTAAAAGAAAAAAATTTAGGTTTACAGCAGAACTTAATTATTTTTAATAGAGATTATGAAACATTTCCTTTACCGCTATGGCAAAAGGTAAAAAGAGGTAATCATTTTGTAATGAATTACGTAAATCCTGAATTTATGAAAATAGTAGGACATAATTTTAATTATGATAAGTACCAAATTATGGGTAAGAATAACTTTGAGTTATTTCCTAAATTTACTGCTCAACTTTATTATGAAAATGACGTTGCTGTCTCTATTACTGGCGATAAATTAAATGTTATCGAAAAGATTATTGATAAAGATGGTAATACGATAGAAGTTAAAGTTATAAAATGGAGAGATATTAAAGATAATAAGGATACACTTATTTATGGTATGATACGAGAAGTGTTGCCATTAAAAAAAGTTATTAAGGATGTTGCCAAAGAAAATTAAGCTAATTAAAAAAGACCTTGAACATGTTCAAGGCCTTTTCGTCTAACCAAACTTAGTATAAAAACTAACTACTAATACTTTCTTCTTTCGAATATTTTAATGTCTTCTATTAGTAAGACACCATAAAGTTTAATAAGTCACACTTTTTATAAAATAAAAAATTAGCTATCTAATTTAAATATTGTTTAATAGCCATTCTGTGTTCTGGAATACTTTTATCATAATTTTCTACTAACAATTCTAGTATTGTTGGCGCATTTATACCAATCTCTTTTTTGTTCAAATATTTAGAAACATACAAATTATAGGTTTCGTCTATTTTTTCAAAAATTAGAAAATGAGTTTCATTTAGTTCTGTATATGCAATTTCGTTTCCAGAAAATGAGTTTGACTCATCTTTCATAAAAAGAGAAAATTCATAGTATTTTAATACGTTTTCCATAATTTAAATAAGTTCTGCGGATAAACCTAGTTGTAATAATTTAGAACACCTTGGCTCTAGGTCTTTAAATTCGCCAGATTTAACTGTGCATTTGCCTTTGTAATGTACTAAAGTGGCACATTGTTCTGCTTGTTCAAAAGTATGCTCGCAAACAGAAACTAAAGAATCAATAACAAAATCAAATGTGTTTACATCATCATTATGTAACACTATTTCATGCTGAAAAGTTTCTTGTTCAAGAACATCTACTTCTTCTTGTATTTTTTCTTTTGTGCTCATGCTATAAAAGTATAAAATATTTTTTACTCTTTGTTGTATTTTAAGGCAACCCAATTATTTCTTTGTAAAAAAGTTTCTAGTTTTAGATTGTATTTAGAGACTTCGGCATCAATAATAGGAATGTCTTCTTCATAAAAACCACTTAATAAAAGAACACCTTTTTCATTTAAGCAGTTGGTGTATATCTCCATATCCATCAATAAAATATTTCTGTTGATGTTGGCAATAATTACATCATATTTTTTGTTCACCAAAAGGGATGAATCTCCTTCAAAAACAGTAATATTTTTGCAATTATTTCTTTCAATATTTTCTATAGAGTTCTCATAACACCAATTATCAATATCAATGGCGTCAACAGGTTTTGCGCCTTTCATTTCAGCAAAAATTGCTAAAATTCCTGTGCCAGAACCCATGTCTAAAGTTTTCTTGTTCTCTAAATCCAATTGCAATAAATGCTGCACCATCATGTGTGTAGTTTCATGATGACCAGTACCAAAACTCATTTTTGGCTCTATAACAATATCATATTTTAAATTAGGATTGTCATGAAAGGGTGCTCTTATACTCACTAAATCATCAACTTGAATAGGGTTAAAGTTCTTTTCCCATTCTATGTTCCAGTTAGTTTGTTCAACTTCATTTTGATTATATTCAATCGAGAATTCATCAGAAGTTAAAATAAAAACAGTTTCAAGAATTGAAGAATTCCATTCGCTTTTTTGAATATAAGCGGTAACTCCGTTTTCGTTTTCAACAAAACTTTCAAAACCTACTTCACCTAATTCTGCAATTAAAATTTCTGTTGCAGGTTCTTTTGGTGTAATTGTAAAATTGTATTCTATATAAATATTGTCCATAATTAAAAATGCGTCAAGATTTTAAATCTTGACGCAAATTTATTGGTTTTCTATAGAAGTTTTACAAATTAACTTCTTTTTAAATTGCTTTTATAATTGCAGTAAAATCTTCGGCCTTTAAAGCAGCACCTCCAATTAATCCTCCATCAACATCTGGTTTAGAGAAAATTTCTTCGGCATTTGAAGGTTTTACACTTCCACCGTATAAAATAGATACATCATCAGCAATTTCCTTACCGTATTTTTTTTCTATAATACTTCTAATAAAAGCATGCATTTCTTGCGCTTGTTCTGGACTTGCAGTTTCTCCTGTACCAATTGCCCAAACAGGTTCGTATGCTAAAACGATACTTTTCCATGCGGCCGCTTCTAAATGAAACAAACCATTTTTTAATTGACTTTCTACAACTTTAAAATGATTTTCAGATTTTCTATCTTCTAGTAATTCTCCAAAACAAAATATAGTTTCTAAGTTATTTTCTAAAACTGCATTTACTTTTTCCGCTAAAATAGCATCTGTTTCACCAAAATAAGATCTTCTTTCTGAATGGCCTAAAATAATAGTTTTTATACCAATTGATTTTAGCATATCTGCAGAAATTTCGCCAGTATAAGCGCCATTTTTAGCTTGATGCATATTTTGTGCAACTACTTCTATTTTAGTGTTTTCTGCTCTTTTAACAGCAGAAGCCAAATTAACAAACGTTGGTGCAACTATAACTCTAGTACTTTTTAGAGATAATTTTTTAATCGATTTTTTAATTTCTTTGATAAGCTGTTTTGTTTCATCCTTATCATTATTCATCTTCCAGTTACCAGCTACTATTTTTTGTCTCATAATTATTTTATTTATTAAAAGGTAAATTTAACAAATGCTAAAGGATTTCTACTTTATAAATTAAAATAGTTACTAAAACGATTTATATATCAGCTTTTAATGCTTTTTTTATTTTTTCGTCGGATGCATCTGTTGCTTTAAAAAGACTAATTTCTCCGGCTTCATCTATCACCATATATCTTGCAATCCAACTTAAATTGATGAAATTTACAAACGCACCATCGTCCATTCCTTCGGGTAAATTGTAATGTTCACCTATTAAATTATATTTTTCAATGGCTCTTTTCCATGAAGGACTACTTCTGTCTACTGATAAAAAAAGAAAAACAACATCCGGAAACTCTTTCTGCAGCTCTTTTACTTTTGGAAAACCAACAATACAGTCTTTACACCAAGAGGCCCAAACATCAATTAATATTTTTTTTCCTTTATGTTCATAGATAACTTCTCTCAAAGTAATTTTAGAATCGTCTAAACCAAGTAACATTTCCATATTTGCTTCTTCAGAAAACTGAGTTGGTTTTTTTGAATTACAACTTACAAAAACGATAAATAGTAAAAGAATTATTTTTTTCATGTAAAATTTGTCTATTAAAAAATGAATAACTTACAAATGTTGCATCTTAAAAATAGTACTTTTGTGAAACTTTAAGTACAACTAATGACAACCCAACAACTTGTAGCGCAAATTAAACAAAAGAAATCTTTTTTATGCATTGGTTTAGATGTAGATTTAGAAAAGATTCCTAAACATTTGTTAAACTTAGAAGATCCTATTTTTGAGTTTAATAAAGCTATTATTGATGCAACTCATCATTTATGTGTAGCATATAAACCAAATACCGCTTTTTATGAAGCCTACGGAATTAAAGGATGGCAAGCGTTAGCAAAAACAATTACCTACATTAACAAAGAGTATCCAGAAATTTTTACAATTGCGGATGCTAAAAGAGGCGATATTGGCAACACATCAACAATGTATGCAAAAGCTTTTTTTGAAGACTTAGCGTTTGATTCGGTTACGGTTGCGCCTTATATGGGTAAAGATTCTGTTGAGCCTTTTTTAGCGTTTAAAAATAAGCATACCATTATGTTGGCATTAACCTCTAATGAAGGGGCCTTTGACTTTCAAACAAAAAAAGTTGGTGAACTGGAATTGTATAAACAAGTGTTAGAAACTTCTAAAAACTGGAAAAATGCCGAAAACCTAATGTATGTTGTTGGTGCAACAAAAGCAGAATATTTTAAAGAAATAAGAAAAATTATTCCAACTTCTTTTTTATTAGTTCCGGGAGTTGGTGCACAAGGAGGAAGTTTACAAGACGTTTGTAAATATGGTTTATCAGAAAATATTGGTCTCTTAATTAATTCTTCTCGCGGAATAATTTACGCCTCAAATTCTGATGATTTTGCAAAAGTTGCAGCTTTGAAAGCAAAAGAGCTACAGCAACAAATGGAATTATATTTTTAAAAAAAAAGCCAAAACTTTTACAGTTTTGGCTTTAATTATAATCATAATAGGTAAATATTTACTTAAGACAAATTAATTTGTATTAAGATTAATTTTGATCTCCAGGACCTAAATTTGGGTTTGCATCAATTTCTCTTTGAGGAATTTTAAATATCCACTCTTTGTTAACTGATGGTTTTCCTTGTAAGTACCCGTCTTGATAAAGAATTTGAGATGCCCCAGAACCTCCGTTAGCAGCATGATCAATGCCTTCATCCCAACGTATTAAATCTGTATATCTAAATCCTTCACCCCATAATTCTATATTTCTTTGAAACTTAATTTGTTGTAAAAGCAATGGTTGATTATTGTAAATAGTTACATCGAATGCACTATTTCTTGCTCTTGCTAAAGTTCTTAGTGCTGTTTGTGCAGCAGCAATATTTGGAATCATAGCTTCCGCCTCAGCTTCTATTAAATACATTTCAGAAGTACGCATATAAATAATATCATCTGGTTCTATACCTCCTGGTTGTGTTTGTTTGAACTTAACATGCATGTACGGGTGCGCATTAAAGTTAGACTTCCAGCCATAAACACCTTCAAGTCTTGTTATTTCTGCATTCCATGCAGCTCTAGTTGGGTATAAAGGGTTTGTGTTCCTTGCAAAACCACCAGTACCATTAGATGCTGAACCGTTTTCATTTGGTGCATTAATTAAAAAAAGATCTTTTCTGTAATCCGTATTAGGTAGTGCATCAATCAATCTTTTATCTGCAATTTTAGGATTGTTTCTAACTTGACTTCCGTTAAATGTATTAGATATTAAGTAAAAGTAAGCACGGAAAAATGTTGTCTCGGTTGTTATTACATTGCTACCCCAAATAACTTCTGGAAGGTTATTAGAATTAAATCCTAATTTATAATCAGTCTCATTCATTAAAGGGTAACCAGTACGTGCTAATTTTGCAGCATCGGCAGCAATACGCCACTTTCCACTATTTAATGCTATACGTGCTTTAATACCATAAGCAACATCAATGTTTAGTTCAGCCTTATCTGATGGGTTTCCTGATGGTCTTGCCGTAGCGCCTTTAAAAGAAGCTATTGCTGCATCAATATCTAACATACATTGATCATAAACAGCTTTTACTGATGCTCTAGGTCCACTTTCGAAAGGGAACTCAGATGAGAACAATATTGGAACTCCAGGATCTGTAGCAGGGCTTCCAATTAAATAGCCTTTACCGTAATGCTGCACTAATGAAAGGTATGCATACGCTCTGTAAGTATAAGCTTGTCCTATAATTTGCTTTAATTTTGCATCCGAAGGAATTGATCCATCTGTTGCTCTATTAATAATAGCATTAGCACTAGCTATAAGTTGATAACGTTGATACCATAATTGCTCTCCTGTTTCTGATGTTTCTTGTGTGTGTGATAACCATCTCGTATCATCTTGCCAACCTAAATTATTAGCTGGTGCAGAATGTATTACTTGGCCTCCTATATTATCGTCTAAAGGAATCCAATAGTGATTACCTGCTCTGTTGTTAGAGCCTCCAGAAATATATCCATTTTGTGCATATAACGCACGGTGCATTCCTTGTAGAATCAGATTCATATTATCTGCAGTGGCTAAAGCACTTGTGGCAGAAATAGCATCCGTTGGTGATTGTTCTAGAAAATCTTCAGAACAAGATGTTATTGTAATTAGCCCTGTTACACATAACAGTATTTTTATTTTTTTGAACATAATTAGTATGTTTTATATAGTTAAGATTATTTAAAATGTAACATTTAAACCAAAAGAGAAAATTCTAGCTGGGTTAAAGTCAGTTCCATCAGGTGTACCTGCTAAATTATACTGAGGGTCTAAACCATCTCTCTTACTTTGTAAAAATAAATTTTCACCAGTTAAAGAAAGTCTTAGGTTGTCAACTGCAAGTTTTTTAGTTAACGAGCTGTCAAAAGAGTACCCTAAATTAATGTTCTTTAATGCCCAAAAAGAAGCATCTGTTAAAAATCTAGTAGATTGTGTTAGCACTAAATCTGCATTACCACTTTCTAATCTAGGTACATCTGTAATGTCACCTGGTTTGCGCCATGCATTTAAAATGTCTGGATGGTAAGATCTTCCAAAAGCCCCACTATGCATCATTGCTGCGTATCCATTATCTAAAAATGTACCACCAATACCATAAGTTACCAACAAGTTTAAGTCAAATCCTTTATAGCTTAATGTGTTTGAAATAGATCCTAAAAGATCTGGAAGCGTACTATCTCCTGTATAAGCTCTTTCTGTTGCTTGCCAATCGTTTGTAGTTTCTTGCACACCATTTGCATCTAAAACAGCTACGCTGTTACCATCTGCATCAAATTCGAACATTTTAAACAATTGGTCACCCGTTGCAGGGTCAACTCCGGCTGTGTGTAGTAAAAAGAAATCGAATCTAGATTTACCTACTTCCCATCTTTTAGATCCATTTATAAAAGGATCTGGTAGACTTGTAATTTCATTTTTAAATGTAGATGCTTGTAAAGTAATGTCCCATTTAAAATTATTTTTATTGATTAAATGACCTGTTAAACCAACTTCCCAACCTGAATTATACATATCTGCTATGTTTGCAGGAAATGCATTTAATCCATTACTAAGTGCTATTGGTAAATCATACAATAAGTCAGACGAATTTCTTTTATAATATTCAACAGAACCATCTATAAAGTTATTAAATAGTCCAAACTCTAAAGCAACATCAAAACTCTCAGCAGTTTCCCATTGTAAACCAGCATTACCAATTTCTGTCCATACAATTGCAGGTTTACCAGCATTGGATGTTAAAGCGTAACGAGGTTGAGATAAGAAAAAGTCTCCTAAATCATCATTTCCAACTTCACCATAAGACCCTCTAAGCTTTAACTTATTAATAAAAGATACATTTTTCATGAAATCTTCTTGATCTATACGCCAAGATGCACCAACAGAGTAGAAGTTACCCCATCTTGCACCAGTACTAAAAACAGATGAACCATCTCTTCTTGCAGAAGCACTAATGTAATATTTATTATCAAAGTTATAATTTGCTCTTGCAAAGTATCCTTCCAATGTTTTATTTGTTGTAGAACCACCTAAACCATTAGGAGTTGCAAAGTTGTCAAATTCGTAGATACCTTCAGCAGTTTGTTCAATAGATCTTCCGTTCATAGAAGAAAAAATTCTTTCAAAACTTTCATGCCCAGCGGTAATATCTATATTGTGAACATCTTTAAAGGATTTAGAATAAGATAAAATTTGATTGAAGTTTCTTACTTCTCTTCTAGCTCTTGTTTCACTATATCTTCCTGTTGGTTGTGCATCACCAATAATATTATTTTCATACTCTTTACTTAGTAATTCATTAATATCCCTACCGTAGTTTACTCTAAAACTAAGGCCTTCTGCTAGTTTCAAGTCTGCGTAATATCTAAAACCGTAAGTATTATTTCTAGTACGTTCATCGTTTAATAACAATTCTTGAAGCGCATGACGCCCTTGGTTTGTTGGTCTTGATCCAATATTAAATTGAGAGAAACCTTCTCCGTTGTCAAAAACTGGATTTCCAGCAGCATCAAGCACTAGGTTACCGTCTAAGTCGTTTACATAAACAGGGTAAATTGAACCTATATTTTTTGCAAAAGCAAATGGATTTACAATACTTGCAGCTCCTGCAGAAGTAGGTCCTGTAGATTCTGCTATTGTTATGTTTGCACTACCACCCATAGAAATTCTGTCGTTTACTTCAAAATCTGCATTTAAACGAGTTGTTAAACGATCAAACCCAGTAGTAACAACGTATCCTTCTTCATCTAAATACGAAGCAGAGAAAAATACTTTATGTTTATCACCACCACCAGAAACATTAACATTGTAATTATTTCTAACACCAGTGCGTTCTAATTCATCATACCAGCTTAAGCTTTTATAAATTACTTGAGCGCTAGGGTTTAATTTACCATCTAAACCAACAATTTGGTTATTAGGTACATTAAAAGGGTTATACCCTAAACTATTGTAAATATTTGCCGAAGCAAAAGCAGCATCTCCAGCACCTGCAGTTGAGTTCTTTAAAGCCTCCCACATAGTTTCGTAATACTGTCCAGGTGTAACTTCATCATAAAAAGGGATTCCTTGATTTACAATACCTGTTGAATATGAAAAGGATGCTTTTATGTCTCCTTTACTACCACTTTTTGTAGTAATTAAAACAACACCATTTGCTGCTCTAGATCCATATAAAGAAGTTGAAGCTGCATCTTTAAGGATGGTAAAAGAATCAATATCCTCTTGGTTAATTGTATTTAAATCACCTTCATATTGCATTCCGTCAACAATATAAAGTGGATCTGAGTTACCATTAAGTGTACCCACACCACGAATAACGATTCCTGGCGAAGAACCTGGTTGCCCCGAAGCAGATGTAAATTGAACACCCGTAGCTCTACCTTCTATAGCGGCTATTGGCGAGGTTAAGTTTCTAAGTGCTAAGTCTTTTGCACCTACAACACTTGCAGATCCAGTAAAAGCTTCTAGGGTAGAAGTACCAAAAGCAATTACAACAACTTCATCTAAAACACTACTATCTTCTGCTAATGTAATATTGATAACAGATGAGTTTCCAACAGTTTTTTCTGCAGCTTTGTATCCTAAATAACGAAAAACTAAAACTGCACCTTTTTCTGCGGATATAGTATATTTTCCGTCAAAATCAGTTTCAGTACCAGTTTTGGTTCCCTTAATTAAAATACTAACTCCGGGTAAAGTTCCTGAATTATCAGACACTTTACCTGTTACAGACATTTTTTGTGCATTAATTGTAAATGCACTCCCAATGAGTATCATAAACAACAGTGCCTTCTTATACATTTGTTTCATAAATATTTGATTTGAATTATTTGATTGCTAAAATAAACACCTTTTCTTAATTTATTATTACGCAAAACAACATTAACACTAAGAATATGTGAAAATTATATTATTTATTAAATTAATGTTAAAATTTTAATTATAATTTAATGTAAAATACTTATCGCTGTAAATTCAATCGATATTTATCTGGTTAATTTGCTTCTTATGATAATAATTGTTGTGTTTTTAGTTTTGAAAGGGTCAATAAATCTTAAAAAAAGCTAAAATGATTATTTATAATGTAAGCTAAACCTCTTTTGCTAGTTAAATTCATTTTTAAAATGTCATTTATGAGTTAAATAAATAGATTGTCTTGCTACTTTTTTTTAAAAATTGTCAAGCAATTTTTATACTTTTTTAATAAGAGACTTTTAAGTTACTTATAACAGGATAATTTTTAGAAATCTTTTATGTTTTAGCTATTTGGTTTTATTTTTTTGTGATAAAACATATTAATTGTCATTTAGCAAATAGGCATAAAAGTTGGAACCGATTTTTTTTATCTGGTGTAAGTATGCTAATTCGGATTGTTTTGTTGACAAAACAAGTAATTATAGTTAAATTTATATGTCGTATTGTAAAATATAAATGAGACTACATTTGTTTTAAATAGCAAAGTATGGAAAGATTTTACTTTTGAAATACCTTCTTCGGTAATTAATAAGGAGAATTAAATTGTCTACGAGTTGCGTTGTTTAACCTTTCATTAAAAAAACTTACTATTTAGATTTTTTTTGTTTAAAAATAAGAAACTAAATAGATGCATGAGATTAGGTAACTATTGTTGTTTAAATTCTGAGTAATTTACAGGGTAAACTTTCTATCTAAATAACTAATTTGATTCAGTTTTTTAAGCAGTTTCATTGCTTTAAAAGCAGCTAAATCGCTAACGGTTTCATCTTCGAATCTGTAATCATTAGATTTTTCTACAAGATTATCATACCTTTCTTTAAGGTGTTTTTTAAAGCTATTAAATTGGTTTTGATGTTGCATGCCAGTTTGTCTTTTTAGGGGATTTACCAAAGTAAATATAAAAAAAATTATATTATAAAAACAAACAATTTTAAAAAAAAGAAACTTTCTCTAATTTTAAAGGGCTCACCTTTAGTTTTTTATAATTTTAATAAACTTAGAATCAGAATTCATTTCAAGTTTTAATAAATAAATTCCTGACTTTAAGAAGGAAACGTCATGAGTTTCTAGCCTAGAATTTTGATTAAAAGTGTATAGTTTTTTACCTGTTATGGTATATAAAATAGCTTTTGATGCACCTTCAAGATTCGGTATTTTAATTGTTAACTTATCATTTACTGGGTTTGGATATACGCTTACATCCATTAAATTATTGTTTTCAAAAAGAGAAGCTGTAGACTCTTGATAGACTCTCACATAATCTATTTCCATGGCGCTTTCTGTAAAATTTGCAGCAATGTTAGGCAGAATAGCTACATTAAATAACAAATATTGAGGAGCGTTATAAGGCCAGTTTTGCATATTTTTATTTTCTGGATTGTATGTGTAATGTGCAATGCCATCAACACTAAAAACCATTTTAGTGGCACTCCATTCTAAAGTATAAATATGAAATTCCGTTGAAGCATTTTGAATATATCGCCCGCCTTTATTAACCGTATTTCCAGAACTTGATCCATTGTGTAGTGCACTTGCCACGTAGTTCTGGTTAGCGCCCCAGTGTTCAATAATATCTATTTCCCCACAGTCTGGCCAACCTGTAGTTCCATATGTTTCAGCCCAATACCCACCATTTTCTGTAATGTTTTGACCTAGCATCCAAAGTGCAGGAAAAGTACCAACACCAAAAGGCATTTTTGCTTTAATTTCAACTTTACCGTACGTAAATGCAAACTTAGAGTTTAACCTTGCTGATGTGTAATTTTTTGAAACTCCGTTTTTTGAATAGTTTTCTTTTTTTGCTAAAATTTTAAGCGTTCCGTTACTAACAAATGAGTTGTCTGTTCTGTCTGTATAATGTTGAATTTCACCATTTGCCCAACTTTGTCCATTTATAATAGGGATGGTTTGTTTAAACCAATTTGAGGTATTTAAGTTACCAGTTCCATCAAATTCATCAGACCAAACTAAATTGTCAAAAATAGGATTTGTGCCAGAATTGTTATTCTCTGCTATTGTTCCATCATATAAAAAATCATCAATGTATGCAGTAACTTTACTCGTATTGTCCTCATCATTAATTTGAATTAAAACTCTATTAAAGTCATCTCTATCAGCTGGGTTTGCTGAGTTATTGTTGATGTTTATATAGTTGTCATTTGCAAAATCAAAAGTGATGGTTTGCCATTGATCTAAAACAATGGTTTTAATAATCTCGGACTGTGTAGACCAAGCAGCTGCGATTTTTGAGTTTTGTAATTTTAAGGAAATTTGATTTTTTTCACTACCAGTAATACTAGAAGATGGTACATATATTTTTAATGAAAACGTATTGTTAATTGATAAGTCGAAATTCACAGGAATATCAAAGCGTATGTTTGCGTATTGGCCTCCTTCATCGGTATATTTTAAAACGGTATTAGAATTATTAATTCCTGTTTTAAAAGGATTTAAAAAAGCCTTGTTCATGCCACAAGCATCACCAGCCCAAGTTGTAATTGTTCCATTTCCTTCAAAATCATCAGTAACATTTTGTTGAGAAAAAATGGAAGTAAAAAAAGCAATTGCTAGTAGCGTAAATAAGTTTCGCATATTCTGTAAATAAGTCATTTTACAAATATAAGGACACTTAATTACGTTTATCTAAAGTTAAACCTATACAAAAACCATACAGTCTAAAAAAAATAAGGACACTTAAATACGTTTATCTAAAGTTAAACCTATATAAAAACCATACAGTCTAAAAAAAAGCCTCATTATTAACATATAACGAGGCTTAAAACTTTGTAAGTAAATTAATTATTTATCTTGTAATGCAAAGACCTGCTTTAGTAAAGTGGTAGTTCTTAAGCTTACCTTTTCTCGTATGCCTTTTTCTTCTACTTCAATCATTGTAAAAACACCTTTTAAAGCTTCACTTGTAACATAGCCAGTTAAATCTGGATTTACTTTAGCTACAAACGGAATAGAATTGTATTTAGTAATTAAATTAGCCCAAATTTTGTCTGCGCCTACTTTAGAGAATGAATCATTTATAACGGGGCTGAAACTGCTATACAAAGTTTCTGATGTTTTAGTTTGTAAATAACTAGTTGCCGCATTTTGATTGCCTAATAAAATATTTTTAGCATCGTTAAACGTAATTTCTTTAACCGCATTTATAAAAATAGGAGTAGCCGTTTTTACAGCATCTTCTGCAGCTCTGTTTAAAACTTTAATTCCTTCATCCGCTAAATTGCCTAGGCCAAGTTTACGTAAACCGTTATCTACAGCTTGCAATTCTTCTGGTAATAAAATTTTAACTAAATCGTTTTTATAAAAACCATCTTGTGTTGTTAATTTAGAAACCTGATTTTGAATCCCGTTATCTAATGCTTGTTTTAATCCGTTACCAATTTGTTCTTGAGATAAACCAACACCATTTGGTAGTTGATTAATTACATTTTGTAATTCTGCACAGCCAGCAAACTGAATTGCAATTACCAAAACTAAAATTCTTTTTATCATGTATTTTTTTTTAATTTAAATCGATTTTACGGTTAAAGTTATTATTTTTATTTAAAACTATCCGTTCTTTTATCATAGCCAAAAGGGCAATGTTTGCAACCACTTTTGCAACAATATCCTCTTTTTAAATGATATTTCTCTGTAAAAACTTTATAACCCTGTTCATTTAGGTAATAATCGTCTTTTTCTAGTTCTATTCTTGGTTTAAACATAGCGCAAAAATAGTTGTTTAAATTTTAAATAATTTAAAGTTGCTAAATTTTAAATTTTTTAACACGCTTTAAACTCATGCCTTTTAACATCCAATTTGGCAGTGATTTTTTAGGGTTTCTATTTTTAAGGTTAATATAAATACCAAGTTTTTTTATCAAAGGCACTTTGTGGGTTTCTATAAATTCAATTAAAGTGCCATCTGCGTCTTCTATATAACCCCAATGGCCATTTGCGTCACCCATATCAAAAGAAGGTGCGCTTAAAACTTGAAACGGAAGCTTTTTTTCTTTACATTCTTCAACAAGTATTTTCATGTTACTGATGTCAAAACATAAATGAATATATCCTAAATCTCCCCAAAAACGATTTTCAAAAATTTTATTAGGCGTATTTTCAATGGCTTGAATTAACTCTATTTGACTATTTCCTAGCAATTTAGAAAAACCTCCAACTCTTTCTTTTGAATGTGATAACAGAATTCTTCTAAATTTTTTATCACCATTATTTAAGGCTGATAAATCATCAAAACAAGCTGTTTTGTCATAAATAACGTTGTCATATCCTAAAATATCAGCATATAATTTTAAAGAGTTTTCAATATTAGAAACGCCTAAAACAGCACTAAAAACACCTCCTAGCTCACCTTTGTTATTCGTGTAAAAAGAGCTGAATTCTTTTATTTTTAAAATATTATTAAAAGGATCTTTGATGTAAAAACATTTACTCAAATCGGGCTCAACAACTATTTTAGAAATAATATTTTGTTGTAAGTTTTGTAAACGATCGTAAGTTTTTTCGATATTTCTCGTTTTTAAACACGGAAAATTAATTCCTAAATCGCCAATTTTAAATTCATGCGTTGGTTTAGAGGGTTTTCTATCTGCATATTGCCAAATTTCGTAACCTGCACCACCTTGCAAGTTCATTGCTAAAAGTGCTCTTTTTTTTCTTGATTTTCCACCCATATATTTTGCCATATAAGTAGCTTCATTATAATCATCAAAAATTAGAGCATCTGCACCTAAAATGGTTGCGTACCATTTAAAAGCTACATCTGCATTTTCTACACCAATACCAATTTGCTGAATTCCGTAAATTAATTTTTCATTCATTAATCTTAATTTTTTAATTCTCTTTGTCTCATTGGCATTCCGTCAATAATGGCACATAATTTTTCTGCGGACAAAACTGTTGTTTGAGATTGTTTTATACCACCATCCAAACCGATTAACACTACTTTAAATGCTGCTTTTTCTTTATTAAATTTTTGATATAAATCTGGTGATGGGTTCCAACTTTCATCAGAATCTGATTTAAAAAAATTTGGTAGCGCTTGAAGAATTTTTAATTTCCGTTCCTCAAATTCAGTACTTTTATTTTTTAACAATTCAATTTGATTCATAAAATCGACATTGTTTTTATCACTCGTAATAACAATTAAAACCCTGTATTTTCCCGAATCTTTTTTAATATTCTGACTAATAGAAACTGATGTTATCATTAAAAAGAGCACATATAATCTTTTCATCGGGTTTTGATTTTTACAAATGAATTTTAAGAATTTTAAAAACTATTCAACAGATTTTTTAAAAGCATTTTCGCCACCAACAATAGGTATTGTTATTTTTGTTCCTTGTAAATCAATGGTTAATTCAGTTCCTGGTTTTGGTAATAAAGTGTACTCATTATCACTAGAAAAAATCATCAAACCAATTTGTTGTCCTTTTTTAATAATTTGATCATCCGGTTGTAAATCGAAAGTCATGTCATAAAATTTTCCTGGTTTCAAAGGAGCACTTTTAGTTAAAGAAGCATGGTTTTGTAAATCTGCCCAACCACGAGTAATAATATTATCGGTAATTTTAGAATTTTTACTAGTATTCCATGGCAAAGAAACTAAACAAACGGATAAGTTTACTGCAGCTTTAGAGCTCGAAGCTTTTATAGTAATTGAAGCCAAACCAGAAATATGAACATCTTCTTTTAAAACAGGAGTAACATATAATAAACGATGATTTGTATAAGCTGCTTGTGCTAGTACTTCGGATGAAAACGAATAATTATCTACCAAGGTTTCTTTTCCTTTGGATTTTGATTTGTCGGTTGATAAATTTCCTGCTTCGGGAGCACCTGCTTCTAAATAAAAAGTAACCTTACTTGCCTCAGGATTGGGATATTCTGCATACGCCGTTGGTTCTTCTCTTTTGTCATCTTCTCTAACTATCCAAGCTTTAGCATCGTTTTCTACATCATTTTTTACTCCATGTAAATAACGTGTAAACCAACGATTCATCATTTTCATTGGTGGTGGTCCTCCATGTCCATTTTGATGATAATAAATCTGAGTAGGCAAGCCCATTTCCGAAGCTTTTTTATAAATTCTATAACTGTGTTCTGGCATAACATTCCAATCATTAAAACCGTGAGACATTAATAATGCTGCTTTCATCGGTTTCATATCATTTATATAATCACGTCCAGCCCAAAAATCATTGTAATCTCCAGTCATTCTATCCATGCCATTTGCCATTTCTGTATCACGAACTACCTTGTTATTTCTGGCTCTATTTTCTTCTTTTCCACTATGGATAAAATCGTACAAAACATCAATATCTTCGCCTAAATAACCTCCAGGAGAACGCACTAATCCGTTGGAACGATAATAGTGATAATAAGAA
Organism: Polaribacter glomeratus; assembly: GCF_002954665.1. Lineage (GTDB taxonomy): Bacteria > Bacteroidota > Bacteroidia > Flavobacteriales > Flavobacteriaceae > Polaribacter > Polaribacter glomeratus. The sequence goes on from NZ_MSCM01000002.1 coordinate 1,602,298, forward strand.
GTATTTGGGGCTACAGGAATAATTGCTTCTAAACCTTCAACACCTGTGGTTGCTGCTGCTAAAGGAATTGTTCCGTTATAAGAAGTTCCTGTCATGCCTACTTTTCCTGTAGACCAAAATGCGGTTACAGTTTCAGTTCCTTCTCTAGACGTAAATCCTTTTGCACGACCGTTTAACCAGTCTATAACTGCTTTCGGAGCAAAAGATTCATTATCGCCCCCAACTGTTGGCGCACCATCGGATAAACCTGTTCCTGGTGATGACGAATGCACCACAATATATCCTAAAGGAAGCCAATTTTTTACTTGAGAATTTGAAATAATTGGGCGTTCGCCTCTTCTTGTTACTTCTACTTTAGTTCTAGGTTTTTCTTTTGCGCCAATTTCGTGTTTTACTTCCCAAAATAAACCAGGTGCATCACCAGCTGTTCCTGCATAATAAGGGCTAGATTCATAAACTACAGGTAATTTTAAACCCTCCGTTTCTGTTTGTTCTGGTCTGGTTACATCTACGTGCATTCGGTCTAATTTTCCGTCTCCGTCTGAGTCAAAGGTAGTTTCTACCCATAAATCGTGTTGAATCCATTTTTCTGGATTGCTAAAAGCTTCTACAATTTGAGCTTCTCCATCTTTAAAAACGGGTACTGCTTTTTCTTGCGCTTTTATTGAAAAAGCAATAAGAAATAAAATGATAAATTGAAATTTGATGTTATTTTTCATGTTGATATCTATAGGGTTATTTTAGTACTGAAAATTCGATTGAAGAATCTGTAAACACAGTATGTGTTTGCGTTTTAAAGTCTTTTTCGTTTGCTTTGTAAATGTTGTCTACATAGGTTTGCGGGTTTAAATCGATTAAAGGAAACCAAGTACTTTGCACTTGAATTTGTATTTTATGTCCTTTTTTAAACGTATGAAAAACATCTTGTAATTTAATATTTACATCCGTTTTTTTATTGGGCGTAAAAGGTTCTGGGTGTTCAAAACTATTTCTAAATCTGCCACGCATTACTTCGCTACGAACCATTAAATGATAATTACTCATTTTTAAATGGTCTTGCATTTTATCATTATTTTCTGCAGCATCCGCAGGATGAACATCTACTACTTTAACAATCCAATCTGCATCAGTTCCTGTCGTTGCTACTTTTAATTTTGCTAAAATATCTCCCGCCAAAGTATAATCTTCGGTTAAAACATCTGTTTCAAAAACCAATACATCGGGTCTTCTTGCTGCAAAACGCTGGTCATCAGTCATGTACTTTCTTGGCGTAAAAACGGTTTTAATATCTTCAGAATACGGAACAGGTCTTTTAATATCACTTATAAATTTTATTGCTGATTTTGATTTCTTAGCCGCTGTTAATTCTTGATTTTCTGATAAAAACCAATCTTGTTTCACCATGTTGTTTGGTGGCCAAGCATCATAACTTTTCCATTCTTTTTTACCTGAATCAAAAACATACGCTTCTGGCAATCCAGAGTTTTTGTCTCCTTTTCCTTTTAAGAAATGATTAAAAAACTTTGTTTCAATTTCTTTCTGAAACTTTAATGAAATAGAATCTCCAAAATAATAATTACCCACATCATTTCTAACAGCAGAACTTGCCCATTTTCCGTGATCCCAAGGGCCAAAAACGAGTGTGTTGTAATTTTCTTTTCCATTTTTTTCTATGCCTTTATACGTTTCTAAAGGCCCATATAAATCTTCTGCATCAAAGAAACCACCAACAATCATGGTTGCTACAGAGCTAGGTACTTTATCCATATGTTGTATAATGCCTTTGCTTTGCCAAACTGAATCGTAATTAGGATGTTCAATAATTTCTTTCCAGAAAAAATCATCAATTTTATCTTTATTTTCGGCTGTTTTTACATCTAATTTATCATATTGAAAATATTCATTCAAGTTTTTTAAAGGTCCTTTGTCTAAGAAAAATTGATATTGATCTTGAGTTTTCATCTCAGGTAAAGAATACCAAGCAGAATCCGTTGGTGTATCTTTGTAGGTTCCGAATAACGGAATAGCTCTAAAATAGCTCAATAAAAATGCACCATTATGATGGAAATCATCAAAGAAAAAATCGCCAATACAGGCTTGTGGAGAAGCTGCTTTTAAAGCTGGATGCGCATCAATAGCAGAAATTGTTGCATAATGCCCAGGATAAGAAATTCCCCAAGTTCCAACATTGCCATTATTGTTTTCTACGTTTTTTACCAACCAGTCTATTGTATCATAGGTGTCAGAAACTTCATCAGACTGATTTTCTTTTTTATTTGGGATGTAAGCACGCATATTATCATATACGCCTTCACTCATCCAACGGCCACGAACATCTTGATATACTACAATATTTCCTTCTTTCATTAAATGAACATTCGGACTAATTTTGGTCTTCATTTTTCCTTCTCCATAAGGCGCAGAACTATAAGGAGTTCTTTGCATTAAAATTGGGTATTTTATGCTTTTGTCTTTTGGCGTGTAAATGGTTGTGTGGAGTTTAATCCCATCTCTCATTATAATATCAACTTCTTTTTTAGTGTAGTGGTCCGCAACAAAAGTGTCTGGAATTGCAGCTGATTGTAATGTTTTTTCCGTTTTTGGAGTACATCCGATAAAAAAAGTAAAGGAAATAGCGATATAAAAGAGCCTTAAAATTTGATGTTTCATTGTTTGAGTTACTAAGTTTCGTTAAATCTACGAAACTAAAAAGAGGTATTAGAAAATCTTTTGTTAAAATGAATTAAAATCGTTTTAAAAATTGGCGCAAAAAAAAGGTTATCGCAATGATAACCTTTCTTAAATTTTTAAAAACTAAAATTATAGTGCTTTTAACCAAGCCTCTCTAAGTTTTTTCTTAGGGTCATTTTCTGGTAAATCTTCAAGTACTAAGTTTTCTATTTCGGCTTCTCCTTTCATCACTTTTCCTTCAAGTTTTAATGTATCACCATCTCTTACAACTTCAAATGTTACAGCATCACCTTCTTTCCATTGCATCGATTTTCCAATAACTACTCTAGCACTTTGCAAGGTAACAGCTTCGTTATTAACAGACTTTAAAATATCACCTGCTTTTACACCTAAAGTATCTAAAGCTGTATTTTTTCTATCAATAAAGAAAATTTCTTTGTTATTATTGGCAGATATAAATAATTGATTTTGGCTATCTAAAAAGTAGGAAGCATCAATATCTTCTGTTTTGTTAGCAACACCCACTTTGTTCAAAAATTGAACATAATCAATAGGTGTGTTTCCGGTTAAATGTTTTTCGAAAAAAGCACCCACAGATGGAAACGTCATTTTTACAATTTCAGCTAAGATTTCATCATCTTTAAAAGGTTTTTTTTCTCCATATTTAACAGACAAATCTTTCATTAAATTTCTAATTCCGTAAACTCCTTTGCTTTCTTCTCTTAGTAAAATATCTAAAGTCATACCAATTAATGCGCCTTTTTGATATACATTGCCGTAATTTTTTGCATATTCATCCTCCAAAATATTTTTACTCATTTTGGTAAAAGACATCGTGTCATTATAACTTAATGAACTTGCAATTTTACCTTTCATTTCGTCAATAAACTGTTGTTCAGTTATCAAGCCTTGGTTTACTTGAAATAAGTTTGCAAAATATTCGGTAACTCCTTCATACATCCATAAATGTTTAGACATATTTGGAGTATTAAAATCAAACGAATGAATTTCTTCGGAATGTACAGAAAGCGGCGAAACAATATGAAAAAACTCGTGTGAAACAGTTCCGTTTATCATTCCATTAGACAAACGTTCTTTTGTAAAATTTTCTGGATACACAACCGTTGTAGACGAAAGGTGCTCTAAGGCTCCAAAGCTATCCCATTTGTAAATTTCTGGATCAAAAAGATAGAGTAAAATATTATATTCGTTGGTAGTTTTAAATCCTTTTAAAAAGTTTGATTGTGCTTGCACCATTGTTTTTAGCGCATCTTCCATATCTTTTGCTGTATGAACATTATTAGGCGAATACACGGCAAGTGTAACTTCTATTCCGTCAATGGTAAAACTAACCGAATTTAAAGGCGCATACATAATTGGATTGTCAGAAATCTCATCATATCGAGAAGCGAAAAAAGTATCTTCTGTGTTAATTTCTTTCGTAGTATTCTTGTTGATTAAAGAAGAAGTTTCATATAAATCTGCAGGATGTTGAATTTTAAGCGTGTAAGGAGTTTCTTTTTTACCTTTAAAATATCCAACAAAACCAGGTAAGTTTAAAAAGAAGTTTTTACCTTCTTCTATATTGGTTCCTGCCATCACATAAATTTTATGTTCTTTTTCAGTGTCAAAAGTATCCTCAACCCAATACGTTACTTTGTCCATTTTTTTAGCATCATTAATTTGCCAAGAGTTAGGGTCTAATTTGCTTACTGCCATTTCATTACCATTATAATCAAACGCTTTAAAGTCTGATATAAACTGCCCGTAATTACTCATAGCATAGGTTCCAGGAACGATTGCTGGTATTTGATACACAATCGAGTTTTCTTTTACTTTTTTAGGATTTACTACTACCTGTACTTTATCATCTACCACTTTATTTAGGTTGATAGAAACTTCGATGGTATTTTTCTTTTCTGATGAGTTTTTGATGCTTGCACAACTTGCTAAAAATCCGATAGAAAGACTTAAAAGAATTATTTTTTTCATAACTAAAATTAAATTTGAATACAATATTAGCAGTTTTTCATCTAATTTTTATTGTATTTAACAAATTTTTGAATATTTAACTTTTGTTATAAATTAAAGGCAAAAAATCTATTAAATTTCTTGTATTTTTGCAAAATTATGGAGAACACTAAAAGACATCAATTAACAGACTGGTTACCAACGACAAACAAGGAAGTTAAAATTCGTGGTTGGGAAGAATTGGATGTAATTCTATTTAGCGGAGACGCTTATGTAGATCATCCGTCATTTGGACCTGCTGTAATTGGTCGTATTTTAGAAAGTTATGGTTTGCGAGTGGCGATTGTACCACAACCAAGTGTAAATGACAATTTGCAAGATTTCGAAAAATTAGGAAAACCTCGTTTATTTTTTGGTGTAACCGGTGGTTGTATGGACCCAATGGTTAGCAATTATACCGCAAGTAAAAAAAGCCGTGATAAAGATGCATATACACCAAATGGAGACAAGGGTTTTAGACCAGATTATGCAACTTCTGTATATTCTAAAATATTAAAAGAAAAATTTCCAGATGTTCCTGTTTTAATTGGCGGAATAGAAGCTTCTTTAAGACGTGTAACTCATTATGATTATTGGTCTGACAAGTTGTTGCCAACTATTTTGGAAACTTCTAAAGCAGATATGTTAGTCTACGGAATGGGTGAACAACCTTTGCGAGAAATTGTAGAGTTATTACAAAAAGGGGTTCCGTTTTCTAGTTTAAAAAACATTAAACAAACAGCTGTTTTAATTGATACAAATAAAGAAAAGTTACCAGTTATAAACGATTGGGAAGATGTAACAATCAATTCTCACAAGGCTTGTTTGGCTGATAAAAAAACATTTGCTTCAAACTTTAAAGTGATTGAGCAAGAGTCTAATAAATTAAAAGCGCGAAGAATTCTACAAGAAGTTGAAGGAAAAACTTTGGTGATAAATCCGCCTTTTCCTACAATGACAGAAGCAGAAATTGATGGTTCTTTTGATTTGCCTTACACGCGTTTGCCGCATCCAAAATATGACAAACGTGGACCAATTCCTGCGTTTGAAATGATTAAATTTTCGATAAATATCCATAGAGGATGTTTTGGAGGTTGTAGTTTTTGTACAATTTCTGCGCATCAAGGAAAATTTATTGCTAGTAGAAGTCAGGAATCTGTTTTAAGAGAAGTTGATAAAGTGGCAAATATGCCAGATTTTAAAGGCTATTTATCTGATATCGGTGGGCCATCTGCAAACATGTATCAAATGAAAGGAAAAGTACAATCTATTTGTGATAAATGTGTTGCACCAAGTTGTATTTCGCCTGTAATTTGTTCTAATTTAGATACTTCACACAAACCTTTAACAGAATTATATCAAGCAGTTGATAAGCATCCGAAGATTAAAAAATCTTTTATTGGAAGTGGAATTCGACATGATATGTTGGTGCCTGAATTCAATAAAAATGCAGATCCAAAAGAATTAGATGCATACACAGAGGAAGTAATGACCAAACATATTTCTGGGCGATTAAAAGTTGCGCCAGAACATACTTCTGATCCTGTTTTAAAATTGATGCGTAAACCCTCTTTTAAATATTTTCATATGTTTAAAGAGCGTTTCGATAAAATTAATATCAAGAAGAAATTAAACTTACAATTAATTCCGTATTTTATTTCTAGTCACCCAGCAAGTGAGGTAGAAGACATGGCAAATTTAGCTGCAGAAACTAAAGATATGGGCTTTCAGTTAGAGCAAGTGCAAGGTTTTACACCAACGCCAATGACAGTAGCAACGGTAATTTATTACTCTGGATATCATCCATATACACTAAAACCAACGAGAACTCCAAAGACGAAACAGGAACGTGAAGATCAACATAAATTTTTCTTTTGGTATAAAAAAGAAAATAAAGAATGGATTAAAAACACGTTGAATAAAGTTGGAAGACACGATTTACTTCAAAAATTATTACCAGAAAATAACTCTTGGAAAAAGAATAAAACTGCTCATAAAGTAGCACAGCATACTTTTGATGATGCAATTCCTTTTAACAAAAGAAAGAAAAAGGTAAGTAGAGCGCCTAAAAGTAGAAGGTAGTTAGCCATTTTAATGACGTACATAATCTCGATAATTGACTAAATTAGTTTGGTCAGTTATTTTTATTTAAATGATTTGCTAGATAAACACCAATACTTGCGCTTCCTTGCAGTAAATAGCCGCCAGTTGGAGTATCCCAATCTAACATTTCGCCAATACAAAATTGATTTGGTAGTTCTTTAAGTTCAAAATTTTTAGAAACTGCGTTTAAATCAATTCCGCCAACAGTAGAAATAGCTTCATCAATAGCTGCCGTATCTACGATTTCTAAAGGGAATTTTTTAATGTTTTTCACCAAGGAATCTGCATCTAAATAAGATTCTTTAGAAAGAGTTGTTTTTAATAAATCGATTTGCGCAGTAGTTAATTTGAGTTCTTTTTTTAAAATCTGCGTTCTATTTTTATGGTTAGTTAATTTTATTTTCGACAGCATATTTTCTGATGTTAATGAAGGCTTAAAATCGATAAAAATGATTGCTTTTGAATTTGCAGATAATTGTTTTCTAATTTGCGGACTTAATCCATAAATGGCATTTCCTTCCAATCCAAAATTTGTAATAACTGCCTCTCCCTTTTGAACAATATCATTGCAATAAATTGCGATATTTTTTAACGGAGTTCCTTCGTGCTTTATAATAAAGCTAGATTTCCAATCAATTTGATATCCGCAGTTAGATGCTTTAAATTCTTTTGTTTTGATGCCTTTTTCAGAAAAAGTATCAAGCCAACTACCATCAGACCCTGTAACTTTCCAACTGCTTCCGCCTAAACAAAAAACGGTATAATCTGTTTGTGTAGTTTTGTTATTAATAATCGGGTTATTGCTTGCATCCCAATCAGAAAAAGTTTGATTATATTTAATTTTAACTCCTTTCTCTTTAAGGTTTTTAAGCATCGCATTTAGCACTTCAATCGGTTTAATTCCTTCTTTTGGATACACTCTTTTGCTGCTTCCTATAAAGGTAGGAATTCCTATTTGTGCTAGCCAATTTCTAAAATCGTTATTCGTGAAGCTTAATAACGTTTTTTCTAAAAAATCATCTGGAGTATATCGTTTAATAAGCGCTTCCATAGGCTCTGAATGTGTTACATTAAAACCACCTTTACCAGCAACTAAAAATTTACGACCAGCCGTTTTGTTTTTTTCATAGATGGTAATGTCAAACTTTTTAGTATCTAAAAAAGCAGCTAGAAGAAAAGAAGAAGGTCCGCCTCCAATTATGGCAATGGTTTTTTTCATTTTAATATATTTATCTAACTTAGAAACATCAGAATTACTTTAGTTTAATAGTTAAATTTAGAAATATGCAATTGCGTTTTATTAGTTAACTTTTGTTGTAATTTAATTGTAAAGTTATGCATCTTTTTTCTTACGATGTTTTCCTCTTGGACCGTCACCTTTATGAAGTACAATTTCGGAGTGCAATAATTGTGCAGCTTCAGCAGAGCTCTTAACTTTGGTAGCACTTCGTTCTAGCATTTCAGCCTCAAACTTAGTTAATATGCTTTTTCTAATTCCAATTTCTTTCCAATTTAACGTGGGTTTACATCCTTTATATATTTCTCTAGCTAGAGATAATGCATCTAACAACGCTTGATTTGCACCTTGACCTTTAAACGGACTCATTGGATGCGCTGCGTCACCGATTAAGGTAACTTTAGTTCCTTTTTTTAATAATTCGGGTTTGAGTAATTCGCGATCGTACACCGGATAACCAGAAATTTGGGTTTCTAGTGTTGCTGCTACAATTTGTGGAATTGGATCATGCCACTGGGTTCTAAGACAAGCTTCTTCTTTGAGTGCTTTTGCGCCTTTAGCATGCAGTTCTTTAGCTTCTTTTTCTGATAGAGGAAAACTCAATTGCCACATTATAGAATCTGAATCATAAGGCATCATATAAATTCTTTCATTGCCGTTGGCAGTTTGAAATACGGTAGCGGAATCAAGTAATGAACTTTCTATCTTTTCTAAAGGACAAATTCCTAAAATTACAATGCAATCTAAATAGCGTAATGGAGTTTTTTTATCACCATGTAATAGTTTTCTAACAGTACTTCGGATGCCATCTGCACCAACAACAAGATCGGCTTTGGCATTTACAATTTCACCATTTACTTTAAATTTTAGATTTACATCGTTGCCGTCAGAATCGTTAAAACTCAATAATTGATGTCCCCATTTCACGGATTTATGTCCGTTTAGTTGCTCAAGTAGAGCAAAACGCAAAGACTGCCTTGCAATGTGTATGTTGGTTCGTTTTGGAGATGTTTTTGTGTCTGATCGTCCCCATTTTCTAATTCCCCATTCGCCGATGATATTTCCGTTAGTAGTATGAACTACATGTCTGGTTGAAGTGATTCCTTTATCTAAAGAAATAATTCCTAAGCCTGCCATCGCTTTGCTAGCTTGTTGTAAAGTGAGTCCGTAGCCTTGAGACCGATTATCAAAGCTGTTATCGCGTTCGTAAAGTGTAAAAGGGATTCCTCTGTGCAAACAAGCTACTGCTAAAGCAACTCCGCCAATTCCGCCACCAATTATAGCAATATGTGGGTAGTTTTTGTGGTCTACTTCAACAAGTAAATCAACAAGAACCAATCCAGAACCTTTACAAGTAGCACAAGCTTGAAATTGACCTTTCGGTTTTATTGGAGTAGCTTCTTTAGTATTAGATTTTTCAAATTGTTCTAATTCTATTTGATAATTAAGTCGGTCTTTTTTGCGAAGACTATTTCTTTTTTTTCCTAAACCTTTACAAGTTTTACAAACTGCCCAATAATCTTCTTTGTTTTTCAACTATCGTATATTTAGTTATGTACTAGATGTTTTTTGAGAATTTAATTCTATAAAAGTTAGAAAAAAAACAAATTATTTTTTAACAGCAATCATCATATGAGGACTAAAAGGCAACAAATATTCATCATTTTGGGTAAGCGTTTGCAAGGCTTTTAAAGTTTTTGATTTTTTCTTATCTAGCATATTTGCAAAATATTCATTGTCTAACCAAATCATTCCTTCAACCGCAAAAAGATTTATGAAGTTGAGGTTTTGTTCTAAAAATTCTGCTTTTAAATCTTGTGGTTTATGATAAAAAGCATCCGCTAGTAAAAAAGGAAAATCTTTTGGCGCATTATGAATTCCTGTGGTGAGTTCTTCTTTACACATCTCAAAAAAGGAATTTGCATGAATCATTCCGTTCATCAAACCAACCACCGTAGACGCTGTTGCGTTAATTGCAAAACCTAAAATAATTCCGCCTTTCTTCAATACTCTTTTGGCCTCTAAAATAGTTGCAACCCTGTCTTCTCTTTTTTGAAGATGGTATAAAGGACCGTGTAGAATAACTAAATCTGCAGTTTCATTTTTAAAAGGCAATTTTTTAGCTTCGCCAATTGCAACTGAAAAAGGATTTTTTAACTTATGAGCTCTTTTTTCTGCAAGTTTTATATGTTTTAAAACAGGTTCTACTAAATGAACAATATGTCCTTTTTTTGCCAACCATTCAGAATATTTTCCTGTTCCGCCACCAACATCAATAATTGTTGCTTTTGGATTGGAAACATGAAGTTCTATGAGTTCCTTAATACGTTCAAATTCAAAGATACCCATTCCTTTTTCAAGTCGGGTTTCTTCGGATGCTTTGTTATAAAAGTCATCTAATTCTTTGCTAATAAGTGTTTTCTTTTTCACCTTAAATTTTTAAAAGGATAAAAGTACTTAAATTAAAGTAAAAATTAAAGAACCATTGCGAGTAAGGCTGCAATCTGAACATTATATAGGGATTAGCACAAAATATATAGATTGCTTTTTATTCTTTTTTCGCCATAACCAAGCAAGATAATTAGCCTTTTAAATGTGTGTTAAAAAATGCAATGGTTCTTTCCCAAGATAAATCTGCAGCTTCTTGATCATATCTAGGAGTTGTATTGTTATGAAAACCGTGATTTACATCATCATAAAAATAAGCTTCGTATGTAATTTTATTTTCTTTTAAAACTTTTTCAAAATCTGGCCATCCAGCATTTACTCTTTTGTCTAAACCTGCATATTGTAATAATAAAGGTGCTTTAATTTTTAAGGCATCTTCATTTTCTGGCTGTCTGCCATAATAAGGAACTGCGGCAGCTAATTCTGGAATTCTTACAGCCATCATATTAGAAATCCATCCGCCAAAACAGAAACCAACAACACCAACGGTTCCGTTGCAATTTTTATGAGATTTTAGATAGTTATACCCTGCAATAAAATCTTCTAACATTTCATTTTGATCTCTTTTTCTTTGCATTTCTCTACCTTCATCATCATTTCCAGGATATCCACCTAAAGGGGATAAAGCATCTGGAGCAACGGTTACGAAACCTTCTAGAGCTGCTCTTCTAGCTACATCTTCTATATACGGATTTAGACCTCTATTTTCGTGAACAACAATGAGTCCTGGTAATTTTTCGGTAGTATCTTTTAAAATAGAAAATAATCCTTTTATTTTAAGTCCGCCTTTAGGTGATTCGTAATGGATAAATTCTGATTTTAATCTTGGATCATCTGAATCAACCAAAATGGAATCTATATAATTTGGTGAAATAAAACTTAATAAAGCGGGTAGAGTGATTGCGCCAACAGCATATAAAGATAATTTTTTAAGAAATGCTTTTCTGTCTATTTTATTGTGTGCATAATCATCATATAAATCAAATACTTCTTGACTGATATCTTCTTTTTTAAGTGCTTTCATTTCGCTGAAAATTTAGAGAGTTTATATTTTCAACTAAGATAAATAAAATAAAAGTAATATTTTGATTGTAGGTATTTACACCGCTTTTTCTAATGCAATGTAATGAGTGGTGTCTTTACTGAATAATGGAAAAATTTTAATCTCACATTTATACGGAGTTTTATTTTTTCTATAATTGATAACTGTACCAGCAAAAGGCTTGTTTTCTTTAATTTTTTCTCGAATAGTTTCTCGAGTAATTTCACAGGTTTTTGAACCTTGTAAAAATGAAGGTGTTTTTTTAATAGCGTAGTTTTTATGAAAGCCTGTCATTTTTTTAAAGCCATCATTTACCCAAATAATTTCTTGCTTTTTGTTAGTAAGAACGATAGCCTCAAAATCTTCATTTTTAAAAATTTGGTCTAAACTTTCATTCCAATTGTATTTAGAGGCAAATTCTTTTACTGTATTTATATCATTCTCTCTATTTAATTTGCTCATTGCCGTTGAAAAATTATCAGCAAATAGGCCAAAATTTAATAATGGATATTTTGTTGATTCAGAAGTGATGAGTTCATGCTCTATAGCCTTGTAATTTTTTTTACTAAGAGAGTCTAGAAACAAATCTAGACACATCATATTTGATAATTTATTTTTCATAGCGCACTGTAATTTTAGCTTCAGTTGGCTAAACTATAAAAAAATTAGTACATAAAAATGTTAAATGATTATTTACAAGTATATAAGCATGGTTTTTCTTGAATTTTGTGGGTAAAATCATCTAATTTAATTAAAACTAACCGCTAAAGATTCAAAGAGGTTATTAGAATTGTTTTTTTTTGATGAATATACTTTTTGTAATTATTACTTAAAATTTACGCTAACTACTCTATTCATTAACAATTATAATTATTGCAAGTGCAATTTTTACAAGTATAATTTTGGCAATCATTATTTAAACATTCTACGCAAGTGCAAGTACAGTGATTTTTGTTTTTCATGATATTTGTTTTTAAAATTTATTTAGTAATAATGAGTCACCAGAAAAGAGGCGTTAAACTAAAAATATTTTTGCAATTCTTTTCTAATAGGAATTTGTTTTATTGGCGAAATATTAGAACCTCCAGTATTTCCTTTTGGAACCCAGATTAATGTAAATAAAACAGAGGCAATAATTCGTGTAACTTGTCCAATTATTTCTTTGCTATTTCTTGATTTTATCCCAAAAATAAGCATCCAATAATGACTTATTGTGTGCCTAATAATATGTTTTTGACCCAGCACATGTGCGTTTTCTAAATGATAAAAAGAGGTTTTAAAATCACTCTCCTTTAAAGCTGTTTTTCCGAGCTTTAATTGATGATTAAACTCATTTTTTAAAAGATGATTATCCATTTTATTTTTTATAATTGACAGTAATTACGATAATTAGATGTAGAATTAAAATGTTTTTATTTCGATTTTTCTCCCACAAAATGATCTGCTTTTAGCTTAAACAGCACATTAAAAGTAGTTAAACTTCCGTAAATTCTGGTGATGTATTGTTGCAAATCAATTTTATCTTGATCGTCTAATGTTTTGCTGGCGTTAATTTTCTGTTCCATAACTCTAATTCTGTCACGAACCAATACTATTTTATGAAAAAACTTATCAATAGGTATTTCTTTATCCGCTAAATTAGAATCGACAGACCTTAAAATTAAAGTTCCTTTTTTCCATTTATCGGCAATTGGAGAAATTTCTGTAACATCGCTCCATTTTTGTAAAATCTTTTTGAGAGATTTTTCAACCTCATAAAAACTAATGCTATCCACTTCATCTTCAACAGCTTCAATTATTTCAAAATCGCTATCAATATCTATAGTTTCTAATCCGTCTTTTATAAAAGTTACCCAATAATGTTTGCTAGTAACGTTTGTTACAACTCCTAATCCAAATTCTGTGTGGTTTATTCTTGAGCCAATTCCTAATATATTCATGTAATTCTGTTTTTGTTTTAAAGGTAAGAAATCTATTTATAAAATTAAATTATTAATATTTCTGTAATTGGTTTGCAGTTTTTAAATAAGAAATAGTACCAAGAAGGTGCATTTTAAAATTACCTTAATGTACTTAATAAATTAATCTTTTACTTTTTTTAATGGAGAATTAAGCCAATAATTATTTTCTAACTTTAAAGGAGTAATCTTAGATTGTGATAGCGGTAAATTTTTATTTATAAAGTTTTTTTGAACGGGTGCTTTTTTATTTTCAAATACTTCCTGCACAAAAAACTCTCTATATTGATTCATTTTAACACTCGCCCTTTTGTCTATTTCAAAACTATTTTGATCTGTAATATTTGAAATATCAAAAGAGAAAAAAGCACCATAATTAGGATTCTCTTTTTCGTTTTCGAAATTTATTTCCTTTAAAGATTCCTCATCAATCTTAACAGTTAGTATGCTATCGCTCCCTTCAAAAGGACTAACAGATATTACTTTTAATTTTACACCTTTATAATAAATTTTAAAATTTCTTCTAAAAGGCTCTAAAGAATTGAGAGCTATTTGTCTGTTGAAATAAATATTAAAACTATTATTTTTAAGGTTGAATAAAGTTTTATCAATTTTAAAATAATTACCATTTTTTGCTTCAAAAAAATTATTAAACGTAATATAATTCAAATACATTTTATCTTTCTTTTTGCTGTATTCTATGGTAATAGCGAATTGAGGGTTTTTATTTTTTATGTAATATAGATTGTAATTTAACTTATAAATTGCAAAATTACCTTTAGCGATATAAATAGTTCCGTATGCAGCATAATCATAGCTTGTTCTTTCTTTTTTAGAAGTAAAAGAAATTTTATACAACGGTGTCTTGTCCAAAAAAACCACTTCTTCTACTTTAAAATTATGGTTGTTAATAAAATTTTTATTTAAGTTATTTACAAATGAGAAAGACATTTTATCGTAATTTCTAATAGCGTTTGTTAGGTTTAAAATGTTTAATTCATTGCCGCCTAAAGGGCTTATGTAAACACTCTCGGAAAACTTTTTGCTTTTATTGTCATAAGGCACTGTTAAAGTAGAATCTTCTATAAAGTTTTTGTTAACCCTGTAATTATAGAGCAATGATTGATTTTTTTCTTCTTTTAATTTATCGGAATCAAACCCGTTGTCAAAAGATTCTATAATAGCTTCATGCACATTTAAGTATTCTACTGGTTCGTTAGATTTTATTAGTTTTTGATAAACACTGTCAACCGGTTGTTGGTAATCTCTATAATAACCAATATAGGAATATGCTTCTGTAGGATAATTTTCTAAAATATTTTTAATTGCTTTTCTAACTATTTCTTTCGCGAGTAATCTTCTTTTTTTTCTCTTTTTAGAACTTTTAACAATCACTTCATTTAATAGATCAGTAGAAGGTGTTAAATATAAAATATGAACACCATCTTTTTTAACATCAGCTAATTTAAACTCTTTAGAATAGTAGCCAATAGATGATATTTTTATAATTCCTGTTTGTAAATAATATGCAGGAATTTCGAAATAGCCATTAAAATCTGCATGAGTTCCTCTGTTTAAATTTTTTAACATTACGGTGGCATACACAACTGGTTTTGCAGAGATTTGATCGATAATCTTAAATCTTATTTTACCATCGATTTGTTGCGCAAATAAAGTGACACTCCAACTTGAAATTAGTAAAATGTATACTAGTATTTTTTTCAAAAAGAATAATTTTGTGTGTCAATCAAAAATATTGAATTTAATACTAAATGAGCCTTAAATTCAGTATTATATTGCTAATTAAACGGTTCAGTTTGTTCGATAAATTATAAAAATATTATCTGTATGAGGCACAATGAATTTTTTATAAAAATCGTTTCTCACACTATTGTTTCCTTAATTAGTTTACAACATTTTAAATACTTTACAAGAAATATTTTTTTATTAAAACTCAATATTAGAAAACAGTGACGCTATTAATTTAAAATTTTTAGTTGAACCAATCTTGCATTTTTAGCGAAATCTTTTGATGCATTTGGATATCATTTTAGTTTCGAAATTAAATGTAATAAAAAAATCCTTTCTAGTTTTTAAACCAAAAAGGATTGTCTCAAAATTAGATATCTATTAATAGTTTTGCTTCTGCTTATGTAATGTTTTCGTTATTTAACAAACGGATACCTTCCAAAAGCGTTATCGCTTCTCTGGAAATTTTAAACGTAATTTTTTAATATCTCAATCTATACAAATAGATCCCGCTAAAAAGCTGGATAACCGATTCGCACACTTTTACGAAAAACTAAAAAGTGTTTCTCTGCTTACATATTTCTCCTATATTGTCCGCCAACTTTAAACAACGCTTCTGTAATTTGCCCTAAAGAACAAACTTTGGTTGCTTCCATTAACTTATCAAATAAATTTTCATTCTGAATTGCAGCTTCTTGTAAAATTGCAATTTGTGCTTCAACATTTTGAATATTTGCTTTATTTAGTTGTTCTTTTGTTTTAATCTGATATTGCTTTTCCTCTTCCGTTGCTCTAATAACTTCTGCTGGTTGCACAGTTGGCGATCCTTTAGAACTTAAAAAAGTATTTACGCCAATAATCGGGAATTCACCATTGTGTTTCAAGGTTTCATAATACATACTTTCTTCCTGAATTTTAGAACGCTGATACATCGTTTCCATCGCGCCTAAAACACCACCTCTTTCTGTAATTCTATCGAATTCTAATAAAACGGCTTCTTCAACTAAATCGGTTAATTCTTCTATAATAAAAGCACCTTGAATTGGATTTTCATTTTTTGTCAACCCTAATTCCTTGTTGATAATCAGCTGAATAGCCATTGCTCTTCTTACAGATTCTTCTGTTGGCGTTGTAATTGCCTCATCATACGCATTTGTGTGTAAAGAATTGCAATTATCGTTAATTGCGTACAATGCTTGCAGCGTAGTTCTAATATCATTAAAGTCTATTTCTTGCGCGTGTAAAGAGCGTCCAGAAGTTTGAATGTGATATTTTAACATTTGTGCACGTTCATTTGCACCATATTTATTCTTCATCGCTTTTGCCCAAATCTTACGGGCAACTCTACCAATTACGGCATATTCAGGATCGATTCCGTTAGAGAAAAAGAAAGATAAATTAGGGCCAAATTTATTAATATCCATTCCGCGTGATAAATAATATTCCACGTATGTAAATCCGTTAGATAGTGTTAATGCTAATTGAGTAATAGGATTTGCGCCTGCTTCTGCAATATGATACCCAGAAATAGAAACCGAATAAAAGTTTCTAACTTGTTTTTCGATAAAATATTCTTGCACATCCCCCATTAAACGCAACGCAAATTCCGTAGAAAAAATACAGGTATTTTGTGCTTGATCTTCTTTTAAAATATCCGCTTGTACCGTTCCTCTAACTTGCGCTAACGTGTCTTTTTTTATTTGCTGATAAACGTCTTGCGGTAAAACTAAATCTCCTGTTAAGCCTAAAAGCATCAAACCTAACCCATTATTTCCTTCTGGTAAACTTCCTTGATATAAAGGTCTTTCTACACCTTTTGAATCATAAATTTCTTTAAATTTTGCTTCAACTTGTTTTTCTAATTTGTTTTCTTTGATGTATTTCTCACAATTTTGATCAATCGCTGCATTCATAAAAAAACCTAACAACATTGGTGCTGGGCCATTTATAGTCATAGAAACCGATGTCATATGATGCGTTAAATCAAAACCAGAATACAGTTTTTTAGCATCATCTAAACAACAAATAGAAACTCCTGCATTTCCAATTTTCCCATAAATATCAGGTCTATGGCCAGGGTCATTACCATATAAAGTTACAGAATCAAACGCCGTCGATAAACGTTTTGCATCCATTCCTAAACTCACATAATGAAATCTTCTGTTGGTTCTTTCTGGTCCGCCTTCACCAGCAAACATTCGTGTTGGGTCTTCTCCTGTTCTTTTAAACGGATACAAACCTGCTGTGTATGGGAATTCTCCTGGAACATTTTCTTGTAAGTTCCAACGTAATAAATCTCCCCAAGCTTCGTATTTAGGTAAACTTATTTTAGGTATTTGTGAGTGGGATAACGATTCTGAATGCGTTTCAATATTAATTTCTTTATCACGAACTTTAAATGTGTAAATTGGATCTTTATATTTCTGAACCTTGTCATGCCAATTTAAAATAACTTCCCAATTATAAGGATCAAAATTCATTTTTATTTTCTCGAACTGAGCCAATAAAAGTTTTACAAATTCAATGTCATCTTTATCTATTTCTGCGGATAAAATTTCATCAGCATCCAAACCTATTTTCGTAAGAAGCGGTTGTGTTGTTTCACTGATAATTACCGAAAGAATCGTTTGATAAATTCCGTATAATTTTTGAGCAACGACAACTTGTTCCGTAACTTTTTTGTCATAAGCTCTGTTGTTTTCTGCAATTTCTGATAAATAACGAACTCTTGCTGGCGGAATTACAAATATCTTTTCAGACATTTCTTTGGTAATTTCCATGGTTGATTTTAAATCAGTACCCGTTTTTTCAACCAATTTGTCCATAATACTTTTATACAAAGTATTCATTCCTGGATCATTAAATTGTGATGCAATTGTACCATAAACGGGCAAATCATCTTGATGAATATGCCACAAATTATTGTTGCGCATGTATTGCTTTTTCACATCTCTAACCGCGTCTAAAGCACCTCTTTTATCAAATTTATTAATCGCAACCAAATCAGCAAAATCAAGCATATCAATCTTTTCTAATTGCGTTGCTGCACCAAATTCTGGCGTCATTACATATAAAGAAGTATCAGAATGTTCTATAATTTCGGTATCGGATTGTCCAATTCCAGAAGTTTCTAAAATAATTAAATCGAATTCTGCCGCTTTTAAAACCTGAATGGCTTCATTTACATATTTTGACAATGCTAAATTAGATTGTCGTGTTGCCAAAGAACGCATGTAAACTTTAGGGTTATTAATGGCGTTCATTCTAATTCGATCTCCTAAAAGTGCGCCACCCGTTTTTCTTTTTGATGGATCAACAGAAATTAATCCGATGGTTTTTTTTGGAAAATCGATTAAAAAGCGTCTAACTAATTCATCCACTAAAGACGATTTTCCTGCACCACCAGTTCCTGTGATTCCTAAAACCGGAGTAGATGCTCTTGTTGATTTCTCTAGAGGAGAGAAAAGTTTATCGAATTCTTCATGCTGATTTTCTGCAAAAGAGATTAACCTAGCAATTGTATTGATGCTTTTTTCTTTTAAAGAATCAGTGATTTTTTTACCGTTTGGAAGTATTAATGCCGGACTTGGAAAATCTGATTGCTGCACCAAATCATTAATCATTCCTTGCAAACCAAGGGCACGACCATCATCCGGAGAATAAATTCTGGTAATTCCGTACTCCATTAAATCTTTAATTTCTTCAGGCAGAATTACACCACCACCACCAGCAAAAATCTTGATATGTCCGGCTCCTCTTTCTTGCAATAGGTCGTACATATATTTAAAATACTCATTATGACCGCCTTGATAAGAAGTCATTGCAATGGCATTTACATCTTCTTGAATGGCGCAATTAACAACTTCTTCAACACTTCTATCATGTCCTAGGTGAATGACTTCAACGCCTGTGGATTGAATAATTCTACGCATAATATTAATGGCAGCATCATGACCATCAAAAAGTGAGGCAGCAGTTACAATTCGTACTTTATGTTGAGGCTTATAAGGTGTAATTTGTTCCATTCGTAATAAATGTTATGTTTTAGGCTTGCAATTTACGAAAATCTTAAAAAATACTGCAAATCTTTATCGTTTTTAAAATCTGATTTCTAAAAAAGAAATATATTTGTTTAACAATACTTAAAAACGAACGTTTTATGACTTTCAAAGAACAAATTAAGCAAGGAATTCCGGCTATTTTACCCTCAAAAAAAGCCTATGATATTTCTATAAATCACGCACCAAAAAGAAAAGAAATATTATCTGCGGATGAAAAAAAACTAGCCTTAAGAAATGCGTTACGTTATTTTGATGCAAAACATCATGCCGAATTATTGCCAGAATTTGTTGATGAGTTAGAGAAATATGGTCGAATTTATATGTACAGATTTAGACCCGATTATAAAATGCAGGCAAGAGATATTGCAGAGTATCCGGGTAAATCAGAACAAGCAAAGGCAATTATGTTAATGATTCAGAATAATTTGGACTACGCAGTTGCACAACATCCGCATGAATTAATTACCTACGGAGGTAACGGCGCTGTTTTTCAAAACTGGGCACAGTACTTAGTTACAATGAGGTATTTATCAGAAATGACTAATAAACAGACGTTAACAATGTATTCTGGACATCCAATGGGGTTGTTTCCATCCAACAAAAATGCGCCAAGAGTTGTGGTTACTAACGGAATGGTAATTCCTAATTACTCAAAACCAGATGATTGGGAAAAAATGAATGCGTTGGGAGTTTCTCAATACGGACAAATGACTGCAGGAAGTTATATGTATATCGGCCCACAAGGAATTGTTCACGGAACAACAATTACGGTTTTAAACGCATTTCGAAAAATAAATAAAGAACCAAAAGGAAATTTATTTGTTACTTCTGGATTGGGCGGAATGTCTGGTGCACAGCCAAAAGCAGGAAATATTGCAGGTTGTATTACCGTTTGTGCAGAGGTAAATGCAAAAATTACACAAGTACGATTAGATCAAGGTTGGATTGACGAAAAAATTACAGATTTAGATAAATTAGTCGCGAGAGTAAAATTGGCTAAGTCAACTAAAGAAAGGGTTTCAATAGCATATTTAGGAAATATAGTTGAGGTTTGGGAAAAGTTTGATACCGAAAATGTGCATGTAGATTTAGGTTCAGATCAAACATCATTGCACAATCCTTGGGCTGGAGGTTATTATCCAACGGATATTTCTTTTGAAGATGCAAATATAATGATGGCTGAACATCCGAAGAAATTTAAAGAAAAAATTCAGGAAACGCTACGAAGACATGCAAACGCCATTAATAAACATACAGCAAAAGGAACTTATTTTTTCGATTACGGAAATGCATTCTTATTAGAGGCAAGTAGAGCAGGAGCAGATGTAATGGCAGAAAACAAAATTGATTTTAAATATTCTAGTTATGTGCAAGACATTATGGGGCCAATGTGTTTTGACTACGGATTTGGGCCTTTTAGATGGGTTTGTGCATCGGGTAAACCAGAAGATTTGGCGAAGACAGATAAAATTGCTTGTGAAGTTTTAGAGGAGATAAAGCAACATTCGCCCGAAGAAATTCAGCAACAGATGGCAGATAATATTCAATGGATAAAAGGCGCACAAGAAAATAAATTGGTCGTTGGTTCTCAAGCAAGAATTTTATATGCGGATGCAGAAGGAAGAGTTAAAATTGCAAAAGCGTTTAATAAAGCTATCAAAAAAGGAGAAATCGGAGCAGTGGTTTTAGGCAGAGATCATCATGATGTTTCTGGTACAGATTCCCCTTATAGAGAAACCTCTAATATTTACGATGGTTCTAAATTTACAGCAGATATGGCGATCCAGAATGTAATTGGCGATAGTTTTAGAGGTGCAACTTGGGTTTCTATACATAACGGTGGTGGCGTTGGTTGGGGAGAAGTAATAAATGGTGGATTTGGCATGCTTCTTGATGGTTCTAAAGTAGCGTCAAAACGTTTAGAATCAATGCTTTTTTGGGATGTAAACAACGGAATTTCAAGAAGAAGTTGGGCAAGAAATAAAGAGGCTGTTTTTGCAATTAAAAGAGCAATGAAATCTGAAAAAAACTTGCAAGTAACACTACCTAATATGGTTGACGATAAACTTATAGATTCAATAAATTAAAATAATTAATCATGAAAAATTTAGTTCTCTTTTTATTTAGTGTTGTTTTATTATCCTCATGTAACGCTGTAAAAGTAGTTACAGATTATGATTCAAATGCAAACTTTGATAGCTTTAAAACCTTTGCTTTTTACAAACCAGGAATTGACAAAGCAGCTATTTCCGACTTGGACAAGAAACGTGTTTTAAGAGCAATAGAATCAGAATTAGTAGCAAAAGGATTTATGAAATCTGAAAATCCGGATATGTTGGTTAGTTTTTTTACAAAATCTAGGGAACGTGTAAACGTAAATCAAAATAATAATATGGGTTTTGGCTGGGGCTGGGGCATGGGTTGGAATCCTTGGATGATGAACGGAATGAATAATAACGTAAATGTTTCTCAATATACAGAAGGCACCTTATTTGTTGATTTTATTGATCCAAAAAAGAAAGAATTATTTTGGCAAGGAATTGGAACAGGAGCTTTGAAAATAGAAGATAGAGATAAAAAAGAAGCTAGAATTAAAGAATTTGTTAAAGAAATTATTTCTAGATTTCCACCAGAAGGAAAAAAATAATTTATAATTTATAAGCATAAAAAAACTCCGATATTATATTAATTTCGGAGTTTTCTGTTTTTATTATTTTAAAAATCTAGCTAATATTTGCTGATTTTACAGTTTTTATAATTCTACCTGCAATCTTATATGGATCACCATTAGATGCTGGTCTTCTATCTTCCAACCAACCTTTCCAGCCTTTTTGAACTGCAATAATTGGAATCCTAATTGAAGCTCCTCTATCAGAAACACCCCAAGAAAAATCATGAATAGAAGCAGTTTCATGTAAACCAGTTAAACGTTGATCGTTAAACTCGCCATACACAGCAATATGCTCTTTTACAACTGGTCTAAAAGCTTCACAGATTTTAGCATATGTATCTTTATCTCCACACGTTCTTAAAACTGAATTAGAGAAGTTTGCGTGCATACCAGAACCATTCCAGTCCATATCTCTACCTAAAGGTTTTGGATGGTATTCTATATAATATCCGTGTTTTTCTGTTAATCTGTCTAATAAATAACGTGCAACCCAGATTTCATCACCTGCTTTCTTAGCGCCTTTTGCGAACAATTGAAATTCCCACTGTCCAGAAGCAACTTCTTGATTGATACCTTCAAAGTTTAAACCTGCATCAATACATAAGTCAGCATGTTCTTCAACTAAAAGTCTACCATGTGTATTTTTACCACCTACAGAACAATAATACATTCCTTGCGGTGCAGGATAGCCACCAATAGGGAAACCTAAAGGCAATTGAGTTTTGGTATCCATAATAAAATACTCCTGCTCAAAACCAAACCAGAAATCGTCATCATCATCGTCTATAGTAGCTCTACCATTTGAAACGTGATCTGTTCCATCTGCATTTAGAACTTCTGTCATTACTAAATAACCATTTATTCTTGCTGGGTCTGGATATATTGCCACCGGTTTAAGTAAACAATCAGAAGCACCGCCTGAAGCTTGTTTTGTAGACGATCCGTCAAAAGACCACATTCCTAGTTCTTCTACTGTTCCTTGAAAATTTTCGTGTTCTTCTACTTTGGTTTTACTTCTCATGTTCTGAGTTGGAAAATATCCGTCTAACCAAATGTATTCTAATTTAATTTTTGCCATAGTAAATATTATAAATGTGATGTTAACAGTGCAAAAATGAAATATTTAACTAAGATATCAAAAAAAATAGGGGTAAAATTTTTAAAATCATCTAAAAATAATTTTATCCCTAATTTTTATAGGGTATATTTGTTTAAAGAATAAAATATACTAGATAAAAATCATATTATGTCAACAGTTAGATTTGCCGCATTACAAGAAACATTAAACAGAAGCACGATAAAAGTGGTTGAAAACGAAAAAAGATCGGTTTTATTCGGTAAAAATGTTTTTAACAAATATGCTATGCAACAGTATCTTACAAGAGCTGCTTACGAAAGTGTGATGAATGCGATTGAAAAAGGAACTAAAATTGATAGAAAAATTGCAGATCAAGTTGCAGTTAGTATGAAAGATTGGGCAATCTCTAAAGGTGCTACACATTATACACATTGGTTTCAGCCATTAACAGGTGCAACTGCAGAAAAACATGATGCTTTTTTTGAGTCTATTAACGGTAGTTTAGCCATGGAAAAATTTGACGGCGAACAATTAGTGCAGCAAGAACCAGATGCTTCAAGTTTTCCAAATGGCGGAATTAGAAACACTTTTGAAGCAAGAGGTTTTACGGCTTGGGATCCAACATCGCCCGCATTTATTTATGAAACTACTTTGTGTATTCCAACAATTTTTGTGGCGTATACGGGTGAAGCTTTAGATAATAAAACCCCTTTGTTAAGAGCGTTGCAAGCTGTGGATACGCACGCAACTGCAATTTGTAAATATTTTGATAAAAATGCATCCAAAGTATATGCAACTTTAGGCTGGGAGCAAGAATATTTTTTAATTGATGATGCACTTGCTTTGTCTAGACCAGATATTTTGTTAACAGGTAGAACATTGTTAGGGCATTCTTCTGCAAAAGGCCAACAATTAGACGACCATTACTTTGGAAGTATCCCTGCAAGAGCGATGAATTTTATGCAAGATTTAGAGCAAGAATGTATGTTATTAGGTATTCCTTTAAAAACAAGGCATAATGAAGTTGCTCCTAATCAATTTGAATTAGCACCTATTTATGAAGAAGCAAATTTGGCGGTAGATCATAATTCTTTACTGATGGATGTAATGCAAAAAGTTTCTAGACGCCACAGATTTAAAGTGTTATTTCACGAAAAACCATTTGCAGGAATCAATGGTTCTGGTAAACACAATAATTGGTCTTTATCAACAGATGATGGAGTTAATTTATTGAGTCCTGGAAAAACACCAATGAAAAATTTACAATTTTTAACTTTTTTTATAAACACGATTAAGGCAGTTTATGAATACGAAGAATTGTTAAGAGCTTCAGTTGCATCCGAAAGTAATGATCAAAGATTAGGTTCAAATGAAGCGCCACCATCAATTATATCTGTGTTTATTGGTAGTCAATTATCCGAAGTTTTAGACGAATTAGAAAACGTAACAAAAGGAAAATTATCACCCCAAGAAAAAACCGATTTAAAACTGAATATTATTGGTAAAATTCCTGAAATATTATTAGACAACACAGACAAAAATAGAACGTCACCTTTTGCTTTTACCGGTAATAAATTTGAGTTTAGAGCTGTAGGTTCTTGGACAAACTGTGCAAAACCAATGACCGTTTTAAATACAATTGTTGCTAAACAACTAAAAGAATTTAAAAAAGAGGTAGATGAATTAATCGATGCTAAAAATTTAAAAAAGGACGAAGCTATTTTTAATGTGTTAAGAGAATATATTAAGGAGTCTAAAAAAATTCGGTTTGAAGGTGATGGCTACAGTGAATCTTGGGAAAAAGAAGCAAAAAAACGTGGTTTAAGTAATAATAAAACGACTCCGGAAGCTCTAAAAGTAAAAATTTCTAAAAAAGCAATTGCTCTTTTTGAGGAAATGGAGGTGATGAATAAGGTAGAGTTAGAGGCTCGGTTTGAAATTGATATTGAAGAATATACCAAACGTGTGCAAATAGAAAGTAGAGTTTTGGGCGATATTGCTAGAAATCATATTATACCTACCGCAATTATTTATCAAAATACATTATTAGAAAATACTAAAAATTTAAAAGAAATTTTTGGTGAAGAATATAAAAATATTGCAAAAGAACAAATAGAATTAATTATGATCATCTCCAATCATATCACAGAAATTAATGCGCTAAGTGTTAAGATGATCGATGAACGTAGAAAAGCAAATAAACATTTGGCATTAAAATCTGCAGAAATGTATTGTAATAATGTTAAACCGTTTTTTGAGCAAATACGATACCATTGCGATAAACTAGAAACGATGGTTGATGATAATTTGTGGCCACTTACTAAATATAGAGAATTGTTGTTTACCAGGTAGATAGTAGTGAATACTGAGCTTGTTTAAGTATGGGCGTTTTAACGGGCTTTACACTAAATCTTTTTTGTGAAAAACAAAAAAGGATACCGTTTCAATCCCTAACGCTAATGGTAAAAGTTAAAAGTAAGTTCTTTAAATTTATCAATACCTATAAAGATATGTAAGTTTTTTTAGCACGGAAACTTACTAATTCGGTAAAGAAAATCTAGATATTTATTAAATAGAGCATTAGTGTTCTGTTCAAAATAGGTTCGTTCTATAAATCCTTCTGAAATAAAGAGTTTTATAGCTTTTCTAAAAGAATACCTAATTTCTTAGAAGTGGTTTTAAGATGATAAAAAAGAGAATCCTTCTTTTGATTTGCCGCCGTTTGTTAGTTGGTTTCAGTTAAGTATTGGTTCTTGAGTCTTGAGTCTTGAGTCTTGAAGCGGAAGCGGTCTTGTCTCTATTATCGAACAATAATGTAAATAAATGTAACTCGTTTACCTCTAAATATTCATATAGATTTCTATCGCTTTTTTTTAATCAAAAGACTAAATTTGCCAAACAACACAACAACATGAGTCAAGAAGTTTCTAAAAGATACGCACAACGAGGTGTATCTGCATCCAAAGAAGATGTGCACAATGCCATTAAAAATATAGATAAAGGATTATTTCCGAAAGCATTCTGTAAAATTGTACCAGATTATTTAACCAATGATGAAGATTATTGTTTAATAATGCACGCAGATGGTGCAGGTACAAAATCTTCTTTAGCCTATATGTATTGGAAAGAAACGGGTGATATTTCTGTTTGGAAAGGCATTGCGCAAGATGCTCTTATAATGAATATTGACGATTTATTGTGTGTTGGTGCTACAGATAATATTATGTTATCTTCTACTATCGGACGAAATAAAAGTAAAATTCCTGGTGAAGTTTTATCAGCAATTATAAACGGAACAGAAGAACTTATTACCGACTTGAAAAAATTTGGAGTAACGATTCATTCAACCGGAGGCGAAACTGCAGATGTTGGTGATTTGGTTAGAACTATTATTGTAGATTCTACGGTAACTGCAAGAATGAAACGTTCTGAAGTTATTGATAATGCAAATATAAAAGTAGGCGATGTTATTGTTGGTTTAGAATCTTTTGGACAAGCTAGTTACGAAACTGAATATAATGGCGGAATGGGTTCTAACGGATTAACATCTGCAAGACATGATGTTTTTCATAAATATTTAGCAGAAAAATATCCAGAGAGTTACGATGCAGCAGTTCCTGAATATTTAGTATATTCTGGAAACACAAAATTGACCGATGTTGTAGAAAACTCACCAATTGACGCAGGTAAACTAGTGTTATCTCCAACAAGAACCTATGCGCCAATTATTAAAGAAATTTTGTCTAAATTTACTTCCAAAGAAGTTCACGGAATGATTCATTGTTCTGGCGGTGCACAAACAAAAATTTTACATTTTATAGATAATTTACACATCGTAAAAGATAATATGTTTCCAATTCCGCCTTTATTTAAACTAATACAAGAACAATCAAAAACTGATTGGAAAGAAATGTATCAAGTTTTTAACTGCGGACACAGAATGGAAATTTATGTTTCTCAAGAAATAGCAAAAGACATTATCGCTATTTCTAAATCTTTTAATGTGGATGCTAAAATAGTTGGCCGTGTTAAGGAATTTAATGCTGATGAAAATCAGAAGCAAACAAAAAAACTTACGATTAAAAGTGAGTTTGGTATATTTGATTACTAATTTTTTTTAAAAAATGGAGATAATAAAAACGATTAAATTTAAAAGTTTTACCAATATTTAATTAAAATAGAGATGTTTTTAAATATGGATTACAAAGACTAAATAAAAAAGCATATTCATATAGTTGTACTTAGCGAGTTATTTTAAATCTTTTTACAAACCCTCTTTGGTTTCTGAATTAAATTTTGAACAAATGAAGAAAGATAAAATTATTAAACAGCAACTGCGTTTGCAAGACTTATTAATAAGCATTTCTACAAAGTATATCAATGCAGATTTATCAAATATTGATAAATTGGTCACAAAATCTTTAAAAAAAGTAGGAGAGTTTGTTGCAGCCGATAGAAGTTATATCTTTTCTTACGAATTTGTAAATAACACCACTAGTAATACGTATGAATGGTGTGCTAAAGGTATAGATGCAGAAATAGATAATTTACAAAATATACCTGTTGATTACATTACGCAATGGCTAGATGCTCATAAAAATGGTAAAGCTTTTTATGTAGAAGATGTTAGTCTATTGCCTAATGATGGCGAGTTTGGTTTGCGTGCAATTATAGAGCCGCAAGGAATTAAAAGTTTGATGACTATACCAATGATCAAAAACAATGTATTAATTGGTTTCATTGGTTTTGATTCTGTTAACGAAACCCACAAGTACTCTGAAAGCGAAAAAAATATACTTTTTGTTTTTGCAAATATGCTTGTAAATGTCATTCAAAGAAAAGAAAATGAAGAATTATTAAAAGCGCAAGAGCAAAAAAAAGAAGAATTATTAAAAGATTTATCACTTCAAAATGAAGAATTAAATGAATATGCTCACGTAGTTTCTCATGATTTAAAAGCACCGTTAATAAATATTCACACAATTGTAAACTGGTTTATAGATGATAACAAAGACGCCTTAGGCGAAAGTTTTTTTAATCCTCTAAATGAAGTCTTATTTAATGTAGAGAGAATGAGTTTTTTAATAAAGGGAATTTTAGATTATTCAACAATTGATAGATTAGAATCTGACGAGAGACAAATTGATTTAAATATAATTATTCAAGAGGTTTTAAAAACTATTTTAGTTCCTGCTACTATTAAAATTACTGTTCAAGAAAACTTACCAAGTTTGCATGGAAATGCGTGGAGGTTTAGACAAGTTTTTCAAAATTTAATTCAGAATGCTGTTAAATATAGTGATAAAGAAGAAGGAACAATTGAAATAGGAGTAATAGAAAAAAAGGAGCATTTTGAGTTTTTTGTAAAAGACAACGGAATAGGGATTCATTCCGATTACTTCGAAAAGATATTTAAAGTGTTTACAAAATTAGAAAGCATTAGTTCTTCCTCAGGAATAGGCCTTTCTATTGTTAAAAAAATTGTTACGTATTATAAAGGTTCTATTTGGTTAGAGAGTAAAGAAGGGTTGGGAACTACGTTTTATTTTACATTGCCAAAAGAATAATTTACTTTTCTGTTATTTAAATTTATATAAGAACAATCTAAAATAGATTGGTAAAAAATGTGTCAAGTTTTTAATTGTGAACATAGAATGGAAATTTATGTTTCTCGAGAAACAGCATAATACATTATTGCAATCTCAAAATCGTATAATTTAGATGCTAAAATTTGTAGGTAGAGTTGAAGAGTCACAAGTCAAAAAACTAACAGTAACAAGCAAGTTTGGTGTTTTTGAGTATTAATTTACTTTCTTAAAAACAAAATAAATTTTAAAATAATCCGCAGAAACAGTGGCTTTTAACTAGTAGTTTTCTAGAAAAGTATTTTATTTAGGAATATCAATAAATTTTAGCAGCAAAAGTATTTATAGTTTGTAGCACCATGGTGTTGATATATTTCATTTTTACTTTATTTATTTTTATGTAAATTTTCTCTAGCTTCTTTTAGCATTTGTAAACCTTCGTCTCGTTTTACGGTTTGTTCATTAATTATAGAATCATTTATTCTTTTTTCTTCTTCTTTATATTTAGCAATTCGAGCTTCTTTTTGATGTTGTAATATTTTTTCACCTTGTATACGCAGTTCTTGCTGCTGTTGTGCTTTAATTTCTTCTTTTTGATATTTTTTAAAAAGTTTTACACCTGTTAAACCTAGTATTACTAGGATGATGCTAATTATGGTGCCATTTTTTTTCGTAGTGTTTTTTATTTAAAATAGTTTATTTCCATAGTTATTTCTGTGTCCAGATATTTTCTACCGTCAATATAAATAAATCTTTTTTCTTGAATAGGATTATTGTTTTTATCATACCTAAAATGGTATTCTATGTCAAGGTTATTATTGGTTGCTCTTTTAACTATGCTTGTATTCT
This sequence comes from Polaribacter glomeratus, assembly GCF_002954665.1. Lineage (GTDB taxonomy): Bacteria > Bacteroidota > Bacteroidia > Flavobacteriales > Flavobacteriaceae > Polaribacter > Polaribacter glomeratus. The sequence goes on from NZ_MSCM01000002.1 coordinate 1,631,780, forward strand.
TTTTGTATTCTATTTTATATTGTTGTTTTTCTTTATGAACGTTAAATGTTTCAAATTCTATAACTTTATCTTCTTCGTCATAAGTAAAAATTCCATCGTATTCATTTGTTTCAAATGGAATTTCATTCAAATTGTTTTCTTTAATGTTAATTAAATAGTCTGACAAATCATTTAGTACTATTTCATAACTATTAGAAGTTTTTCTGAATACAATTAATAAGTTCTTGCCGCTAGTGTTATAGCGTGTTTTATCAACAAATAAAACCATGGCATTTTGATCATATTCTATTGTTAATTTAGATTCTATTCTGTTGTTTTCATTATATTTTGCTTCACTAAAACTTGTCATAAAATAATCATTAGATACAAGATAAGATTCATTTACTTCATCTTCATCCATTTCTACAAGAACTTCCTTTTGGTATGTAATTATTTCTATTAATTTATTGTTCTTATAGTTATAATGAATACTGTCTGTAAAACCAATAAAATTAGTTTTTTCTAATGTTTTTATTGTTTTAGAAACTAGTTTTCCTTTTTTAAATGTATAGCAAATATTAGCATGATTAATTATGGTATCATTTTTAATAATTTGTTTTCTTTCTGAATTTAAATAATCAACATTCATTTCATCAAACTCTACACCACTTGTATATGTAATTACTTCATTATTTTTGTTTAAGGTATATTGATAATTTTCTGTAATTTTTTTAAGCCTTTTAGGGTTTATATGACTTATGTGTTTTTTATGAACCTCTTTAACATTCCCATTTAAAAATATGGGATTATCCATTTTTTCTTTCTGAAAAACAGAAATAAGTTGAGCTTCTGGAGCTTCTATTTTAGGAATTGCAATTTGTTTATTTTGAGAATAGGTAACATTTACAAACGCAATAAGCAAGAATAGAGTTGTGGTTGCTTTTTTAACTGTCATAGTTTGTTTTTAAACTTCTCTTTTTAGTTATAATTTATTTCAAAATTGTAACATTACTTTTTTTGTTTTTTACCTTTTATGTAAGTTTCAGTTCTAATTAGAGTACCATCATCTTTATAGATATTAACAGTTCCATTTCCATTGCTCAATGTTCCTTTTTTAAGTGGTTTACCATTAATATCTAATTGCACTCTTATATCCATAAGCTTATCTTGATTCCAAAATTTCACTATTATAATTTTTCCATTTTCATAGTAGTTATTCCAAAGTCCAGTTAGTTTTCCTTCCTTGTAGTTTCCACGATATGTAAGTTGGCCATTTTGATAGTATGATTTCCATTCTCCAGTTTCTTTTCCGTTTTCATAGTTTCCAATTTCCGCTAATTCCCCACTATCGTAGTAGTATTTCCAAAAACCTGTTTCTTTTCCGTCTTTATAGTTTCCTATAGCTGATAGTTGGCCATTTTCATGGTACCATTTTGCTTCTCCATTTATTTCTCCGTTTTCATAGTTTTTAATATATTTTAGTTGTTCATTTGTATAGTAGGTTTTCCAAAGTCCTGATTTTTTTCCGTTTTCATAGATTCCAATTTCCTTTAGTTTTCCATTTTTATGATACTCTTTTTTTTCACCATTAGCTTTTCCGTTTTCATAGTTAACAAACATGTATATTTTTCCATTACGATACCATTTTTGTACTCCTGTATTTATACCATCTTCATAGTTTGAAGTATAAAGTAACTCCCCACTTTTAAGATACGATTTCCAAAGACCTGTTTTATTTCCGTTTTCATAGATTCCAACTCCATCTAGTGTTCCATTTTGGCGATACTTTTTCCATTCACCAGTTTCTTTTCCGTCTTTATAGATTCCTATATCCGATAGTTGTCCATTTTCGTAGTAGTATTTCCATTCACCAGTTTTATTGACGTTTTCAAAATTTCCAATTTTCTTTAGTTGTCCATTCTCATAATACTCTTTATGTTGTTGAGTTATGTTTTTATTTAAAAAACCGTCACCTTCATCATCTTCAATTAGGTATTGTTTAAAAGCTTGGGCATATATACCTAACGGTTTTATAATTTTATCATTTGCATATTTATTAAAAGCTTCAAGTCGCTGGTCCTCTGTAAGGCTTATTAAGTTTGGAGTGTTTTTTAAGAAAGAAAAGGTTAAGGCACTATAGAAAACATCAATCTTATCTTCTTGGTCTCCTTCTAAAAACGCTTCTTGTTGCATAATCCATTTTAATTCTAGGCTATTAAAATCTCCTGGATTATAAGATAATTCTTCAAACATATAATGCTTTTTATCTTCTGGAATTTTCAGAAAAATACCATGCATGATATCATAATGACACAAAATAGTTTTACAGTTTTTTCTTTCAATAATTTTTTTAATATTATCAAATTCATACAAAGGATGAGACTTACCTGTCTTTTCAAACTGCTCTTCTAATATGGTTTTAGATAAATTTTTTAAGTCTACATCTTCAATATTTCTTACGATCTCTCCTTTAATGGGTTGTTTATTAATAGAGTTCATCCATAAAAAAATGGGTTTAGATAAATCGTAATTATTGCCTAATTCAACTCTTGCTTCTTTTGCTGTGAATTTTATAGAAACCATATAGTTATTGTGTAGTTCAATTACATTTGTTCTTTGTTCCCAAGAACCTTCTGGTGATGGTGTAAAAAAAGTGTCATCTAAATTTTTTGTAAGCGTACTGTTTTCTGGATACACATAAATGAATAATATGGCGTTTAATTTTTCAGCTTTAGCCATAGCGTTATCTATACTACCATTAAACCAATCTATCTTTTTATTTTGACAAAATAATAGACTTGTTGTGCTTAAAAATAATAGAGTAATTAAGTTTTTCATAAATTGTATTTCTAGGATTTATTTTTTATTTGCATGTTATTTCAATAAATTTAGCATTTTCATAATCATATTTTAAACATTTTTCTTCAATCATAACCATTTGATTATTAATAATTTTATAGGTTGTATGTATTTCGTTTCTTCCTTCACAACATTCATCTTTACCAAAAACAAGTTTTAAATTACTGTCAAATTCTAACGAAGTACCTTTAAAACCACTTACGGTATATTTATTTGAATTAGATTCTTTTAGCATATAAATACTTGACGTATTTGAAACATGAACGGATATAGATGCTAACACAGAAAAATCTTCTAGACCATTAAAATTATAATCTCCAATAGCCACATTATCTATCGCTAATAATTGACAATCTAATTCTATGGTTTGTAATAATTGATCAGTTTTTTTTTCAAATATTTTTACGCCTGTTATGCTACCATGAGCTAGACCTTTTTTTTTATCAATTATAGTTTTAAAATAATGGTTTCTTGTAGAATTAGACTGAAGTACTTCTCTGGACGTCCATTCAAAATCTGAACCATAATTTATGTCAAAGTCTTTTTTTAATGAAATTTCATAGGTTTTTGTTGAGTCTATACTAATCCATTTGCCTTCAATTTTTTGTCTACTTTCTTTAAACTTATCAAAAATTAAAGTAGCTATGTTTTTTCCTTTTATGTCTTTTTCTAAAAACGTTAAGGTTTCATTTTTAAGATTTCCAGTAATTTTTATTGGAGTATCAAAATTATTATCAGTATAATAAGCGTACGTGTTACCATCATTATAATGATACATAATTAAAGTAATAGGGTTCTTATTTAAATAACCAGAATAGCTAGATTGACATTTTGCTTCAATTGAAGTTAGCATTAAAAATATATAAAGTAGTAATCTCATTTTATTATTGAGCTTAAAAGTTTATCTTTTTAAAGATATTGATTATCAAAAATTAACTTTATTATAATTAGAATTCTGTGAATTATCTTCCAAAAAAAAGTGTCATTTATTTAAGTTTCCCTAAATACTTATAGTTTGCAACTAAATATTTTATTTCTTCAAGCGCTTTTTCTCTTTTCTCAGAATTATAAACTGTTGTACTTATATCATTTTTATATCTTCTTTTACCAATCCAGTTTTCTCCAGGTGCTTTAATGTCCATAAGGTAACCATTAGAATTTAAATCAAAATGTAGTTTATCACCATCTGTATAAATTTAATTTACATCTTTTATATGTGTAATTACCTCATAGTTAATGCTATAGTAGGTTTTTCCGCCAGAAATAGTTTTATCTTTTTTATATTGAGTTTTATAGTAAATTAAACCACTATTAACATTTATCATGAATTTACAAGATATATTATCAGTGCCACTAGCCCCAAAAGCATTGCAATAACTGTTTAAACTAATAACTGCATTTACTTGTTTCTGGGATATATCAAAAGAAGAGGTTTGAGAAAAGGAAATGAAGTTTATTGAAATTAGAAGACTTAAGATCAGCTTTTATAACATGATTTTGGGTTATATGTAAAATTAAAATAATTTTCACCATTAAAAAATACCTACTATTAGGTATTTTTTAGATTTTTTAACATGGATTTTTTTTT
>NZ_MSCM01000002.1:1636461-1653952 GCF_002954665.1 Polaribacter glomeratus
TTTTTTTTTTTTTTTTTTTAAGAAATAATATATGGCCTTCTAAATTGTATTAAATAGATCTTTAATTTTTCATTAGCATAAAAACAAGAATAGTCTACCCATATTTTTACGCTAATGATTATGATTGATTATAGGAGCAGAAGTTGGGATTTAATTATCAAATCTGTTTTTAATGCAGGCATTTTTCTGCAAAAGAACTTTTTAAAATATTTTTTGTTTACTTAATTTTCTCAAAAACAAAATTAATTCTAAAATCATCAGTATATACAATTGCTTTTAGCTGGTTGTTTTCTAAAAAATATTTTATTTTTTTTGGAAATTCATTTTTTGGGTTTTCACAAACAAAAGAGGTGTCGGTTTGCTGTGTAAACTTAAACAGCGTTGGTGTTTTATTAACGTCCTCTACTTTTAAATACAATGTATCTTTAATATATATAATACTCAATATTTCTTTAAAATTAGTCTTTTGTCCTTGTTTTGTATAGCCAATTCCGGTAAAATTGGTGTTCCAAGTTTCATAAGTTTGGCTGCTTTCTTTATCATTTAAACGCATCCAATTTCCTATTAAAAAGGTAGGTTTCTCAGGTTTATTGGTTTGATTCTGACAAGATATCATCAGAAAAAAGCAAATATAAAAGAGTAGCAATCTCATAAAATATCTTTTGGTTTCTTCAAATGTACCTATAAAAAGTGTAAATTCGCAGTCAAGAAAAGTAGAAGATGTTAGATAAACTAAGAATTGTTAAACAACGTTATGATGAGGTTTCTGATTTGATTATTCAGCCAGATATCATCATGGACCAAAAGCGTTACGTACAATTAAGCAAAGAGTATAAAGATTTAGGAAGTGTTGTTGAGAAAGGTAACGAATACCAATCTTTATTAAACAATATAGACGAAGCAAAAGAAATAATTTCTGATGGTTCTGATGCAGAAATGACAGAAATGGCTAAGATGGAAATCGATGAAGCTAATACTAGAATTCCGCAATTAGAAGAAGAAATAAAAGTTTTATTGATACCAAAAGATCCAGAAGATTCTAAAAATGCAGTGGTAGAATTACGTGCAGGAACAGGTGGTGACGAGGCAAGTATTTTTGCTGGAGATTTATTTAGAATGTATTCTAAATATTGCGAAAGTAAAGGATGGAAAGTTTCTACTGTAGATTATTCTGAAGGAACAAATGGCGGTTTTAAAGAAATTCAGTTCGAAGTTACTGGTAACGATGTTTATGGAATCTTAAAATTTGAAGCAGGCGTTCATCGAGTGCAAAGAGTTCCACAAACAGAAACACAAGGTCGCGTGCATACTTCTGCAGCAACCTGTATGGTTTTTCCAGAAGCAGAAGAGTTTGATGTTGAGATTAATCCAAAAGATGTAAGAATCGATTTTTTCTGTTCTTCAGGTCCTGGAGGTCAATCTGTAAATACAACCTATTCTGCGGTTCGTTTAACGCATCTTCCAACAGGTTTAGTGGCGCAATGTCAGGATCAAAAATCGCAACATAAAAATAAAGAAAAAGCATTTAAAGTTTTACGTTCTCGTTTGTATGACATGGAATTAGCTAAGAAAAATGCAGAGGATGCGTTAAAGCGTGGTTCTATGGTTTCTTCTGGAGATAGAAGTGCGAAAATTAGAACTTATAATTATGCTCAAGGTCGTGTAACAGATCATAGAATTGGTTTGTCTTTATATGATTTACCTAATATTTTAAATGGCGATATTCAGCGAATTATTGATGAATTAATGATGGCTGAAAATACAGAAAAATTAAAAAGTTTAAGCGACGGGTTCTAAAAAAATCTGACTTTACTTTTACATTCAAAAAAAACCTCAAAATAATATTTTGAGGTTTTTTTTGAATGTAAAAATTGGGGGAATATTGTGGGAATTAAAATAATAAGGTTTCATTCAAACCTTTTATCTCTTTAATTAAATAAAATAATTAAACCAATGTTGGGGGGAACATTAATTATATTCAAATTTAAGAAACATATTAATAGTGCACAATCCCTATTTATGATGAAATTTTTGTCTCCCTATAAACAAGGAGAAGCCTCCCCAGAAATGGGGAGGCTTCTCCTTTATATAACTTCTTTTTTAACGCTATTTCCCAAATAAATGTAACTCTGTAAACTCTTTATCTACAGTGATAGATTGAAATTGGGTAGTGTTAGATTTATTTACTTCTACGACAACATTGTCAATTTGTACAGATGTAATTTTGAACGGTAAATTGTGAAATACAATATTAAAGTTAGTATACTCAGCATCAAATTTGCCTTGTTTGTGTTGTTGTAAGATTAATTCGTTCTTTTTACCAGTTACTTTAAAGGTACGTAAACTATATCTCCCTTTTTTATAATCATACCCATCATGAGCATCATCAAATAATTGAGATTTTTCTTTTCCTTCTTTATAGTAGACATCTAATGTAATTTCATCAAATTTCTTTTCACCAACATATTGTTGAACGGGATATTTAGGTATTACAGCTCCTTCTTTTATAAAGATTGGCATGCTATCTAAATCTGCATCTACCCAAACTTCTCTTCCTCCTTCAACTACTTCATCTGTCCAGAAGTTATACCAAGTTCCTCTAGGAATATACATTCTTCTTCCTTTAGAGTTTGGTTCTAATATTGGGCAAACAAGTATGCTGTCTCCAAAAATAAATTCATCACTTCTGTAATGAGTTGCAACATCTTCTTGATCATATAAAACCAACGATTTTAAAATAGGTGTTCCGTGATTTATATGATTCCAGAAAGCAGTATATAAATAAGGTAAAAGTTGATATCTAATTTCTACAAACTTTCTAACAATATCTGTAATTTCAGTGCCAAAAACCCAAGGTTCTTGATCTCCATGATCTCCAGAAGAATGTACTCTACAAAACGCATGAAAAACACCTAATTGAATCCATCTTGCAAAAAGTTCTCCTTGTGGCTGCTCTGCAAAACCACCAATATCAGACCCTGCAAAAGAGAAACCAGACATTGCCATTCTTTGTGCTTGGTTATTTGCTATTGCTAAATGTTCCCAAGTTGCAACGTTATCGCCCATCCAAGTAGAAGTATATCTTTGTGCACCAGAATACGCAGATCTAGTAATAACAAAAGGTCTTTTTGGATATGCATATTTTTTTAAGCCATGATAAGTTGCACGCGCCATTTGAGTGCCATAAATATTATGCGCTTTTCTATGTGAACAAGGGTTGCCATCATAATCATGACGAACATCATCTGGAAAAGATTTATTAGGAACATCCATAACAGCAGGCTCGTTCATATCGTTCCAAACACCTTTAACACCAATATCTTCAATTAATTCTTGAAATAAACCAGACCACCATTCTCTAACTTCTGGTTTTGTAAAATCTGGAAAATAACATTCTCCAGGCCAAACTTTACCTTTCATATAAGGGCCATCGGCACGTTTACAGAAATAATCTTTATCTAGTGCTTCTTTAAAAACATCGTATTCTAAATCAATTTTAATTCCTGGATCGATAATAACAACGGTTTTAAAACCATCTTCTTCTAGTTCTCTTACCATCCTTTTTGGATCAGGAAAGTGTTTTTTATCCCAAGTAAAACAACGAAAACCATCCATATAATCGATATCTAAATAAATAGCATCACAAGGAATCTTTAAGTCTCTAAATGTTTTAGTAATTTCTTTTACGTTACTTTCTGGATAATAACTCCATTTACATTGATGAAATCCCAATGCCCACAAAGGAGGTAATGTATGAGGTTTACCAGTTAAATCTGTATAATTAGCAACCACATCCTCCATTTTTGGACCGTAGATAAAATAGTAATTCATTTCACCTCCTTGTGCCCAAAAACTAGTTACATTTCTTCTTTCGTGTGCAAAATCAAAATGCGTTTTAAAGGTATTATCAAAAAAGATTCCATACGACTTGTTGTCTTGTATTGCGGTATAAAAAGGAATCGCTTTGTATATTGGATCTGTATTTTTACCAAATGCGTAAGAATCTGTTGCCCAGTTTTCAAAACGCTTACCTTTCATATTTACTTCAACAGGTTTATCACCTAGACCGTAAAAACTTTCTGCTTTTTGACAAGCCTTGCTCATTTTTACAATATCTCCACCATATTCATAACTTTCTTCCCAATGAAAACCTATCTCATCTTCGTTAATTAACTTTAAATCGATTGCATCGTATAAACTTACCTGTAAGCTTAGTTTTTCTACTTTACAAATTAATTTTGAGGTTGTAATTATATAATGAGTTTTCTCTTCGGATACTTTTAAAAAACTGTAGCCTCTTGATGCATGAACGGTAACACCATAAGAAAAATCTTTTTCAAATTTTCCTGTGGTAGAATATCGAAATCTAATAACACTATCTCTAACAACGGTTACCTGTAAAACAACATTATTGTCTGTTGTAAAATGCAGTGTATCTACATCTTTTGTATACTTTATTATTTTTGAAGGAAATAAATTTCCTTTTTGTTCTAGTTCTGTATTAACAATCATAAATATTTAATTTTTTTGACATGTAAAAATCGTAAAACTTGATATAAATCAGCGATTAATAACTTTTTTTTTACGATAACGTTTGAGTACAAATGTATATTAATAGCTAAAGAAAATTAAGCAATGTTAAAAGCATTTTATCTAATTTAAAAGAATTTAGGATGCTATAAAAAAGTTGCTTGTTTTCTAGATATGTAAAAAAAAACGCGCCTTTTTTTTAAGAATATACTATCTTTAAAAGGTGCGTTTTAATTTTATTTGAATTTAAAGGCTAACATACCTAATGGCGGTAAGTCTAATTCAAGGGAATTTTTTCTATTATTCCATTCTTTTTCAACCGAAGTTAAATTTTTAGTATTAAAACCACCAGTTCCGTTATATTTTTTAGCGTCGCTGTTAAAAATTTCTTTTAAGGTTCCTGCTTTTGGTAGCCCAATTCTATATTGCTGTCTCGGAATTGGAGTTAGATTTAAAATAACAATAACATTGTCTTTTTCATCATTTCCTTTTCTAATATAAGACATCACAGAATTTTGATGATCTCCGTGATCTATCCATTCAAAACCTTCATGCGAAAATTGTTTTTGATGCAATGCAGGTTCATCTTTGTATAATTTGTTTAAATCTCTTACTAAAGATTGTGCACCTTTATGAACATCATATTCTAATAAATGCCAATCTAAACTTCCGTTAAAATTCCATTCACTTGTTTGGCCAAATTCACCACCTTGAAACAATAATTTTGTTCCTGGATGCGTGTACATTAAACTGTACATTAATCTTAGATTACCAAATTTTTGCCATTCATCGCCTGGCATTTTACTTACAATAGATTTTTTACCATAGACAACTTCGTCATGAGAAAGTGGTAACATAAAGTTTTCTGTAAACGCATAATTTAAACTAAACGTTAAATCGTTTTGATGGTGTTTTCTATAAACAGGTTCTTTTGCAAAATAATCTAAGGTATCGTGCATCCAACCCATCATCCATTTCATACCAAAACCTAAACCACCATCATAAATTGGTCTAGAAACTTTAGGAAACGAGGTAGATTCTTCGGCAATGGTTTGCACATCAGGAAAAGCTTCATACACTGCAGCATTCATTTCTTTGATAAAATCAATAGCTTCTAAATATTCTCTGCCGCCAAACATGTTTGGTTCCCATTCACCTTCTTCTCTAGAATAATCTAAGAATAACATAGACGCAACGGCATCAACTCTTAAACCATCTGCATGGTATTGGTCTAACCAAAAAATAGCATTACTTATTAAAAATGCTTTAATTTCGTTTCTTCCGTAGTTAAAAATTAAACTTTTCCAATCTTGGTGATATCCTTTTCTTCTGTCTGGATGCTCGTATAAATGAGAACCATCAAAATAGCCTAAACCATGGTCATCCGAAGGAAAATGTGAAGGAACCCAATCTAAAAGTACGCCAATTCCTTTTTCGTGAAATTTATCAACCAAAAATTTAAACTCATCAGGATACCCAAAACGAGATGTTGGTGCAAAATAGCCTGTTAATTGATATCCCCAACTTGGGTCGTATGGATATTCCATAATTGGCATAAATTCTACGTGTGTAAAATTCATATCAGCAACGTAAGAAACCAGTTCTTCTGCTAATTCATTGTAGCTTAAAAATCTATTTTCTTCAATTTGCTTTTTCCAAGAACCTAAATGTACTTCATAAACAGAAAAAGGTGCATCTAGTGCATTGTTTTTCTTTCTGTTTTTCATCCACTTTTTATCTTGCCATTTATAGTCATCTTCCCAAACTACAGAGGCAGTTTTAGGCGGATGTTCGCATCTTCTGGCAAATGGGTCTGCTTTTTCGGTGATTACACCATTATCAGAATTTTGAACTTTATATTTGTAAATATTGCCTTTTTTTACATTTGGTATAAATCCTTCCCAGATTCCGCTGCCATCCCAACGCACATTTAAATGATGTTCGCCTTCTAACCAGAAATTAAAATCGCCAGTAACAGAAACAGCCTTTGCGCTTGGTGCCCAAACTGCAAAATAGGTTCCGTCTACACCATCTACATTTATAAGATGTGACCCAAATTTTTCGTATAAACGATAGTGTTTTCCAGCTTTGAATAAATCGATATCAAATTCTGTAAAAAGACTGTGAGCTTTTGTTTTTGTCATAATTTTATGAGTTCAATATGTTTGCAATACCTTTTAACGGAATTATTGTCCATTTTGGTCTTGAATTGAGTTCGTACCCTAACTCGTAAATTGCTTTTTCTAGTAAGCAGTATTTTAATAAAAATATTCTTTCGTTTCTGTAACCTATATGTAGGTTTGCATTTTTTGTGGTTTCTACATAGGTTTCCATAAAGATTGAAACCATGTATTTGTATAATAATTCACCAAATTCAAAAAGCTCTTCTTGAGTTTTTTTATATTCATCTTGATGATTAAAAATCGTTGAATAAATTGCGTAATGAAAAGACCGAAACAAGCCCGCAACGTCTTTTAATGGTGGTTGTTTTACTTTTCGATCTCTAATTGTACTCTCTGGTTCTCCTTCAAAATCTAAAATACAAAAATCATCATCTTGCACTAAAATTTGTCCTAAATGATAATCTCCATGAATTCTAATTCTTTCTCCTTTTAATTTCGTCCAATCGAAATTGACCAAACGTTTTCTAATTTCGTTTTTTCGTTCTAAAAACTCTTTAGCAAGTTGTAAACTATCACCTTTTAATTTATGTAAATTGTTTTCGGCAAGATTTAATCTGTTTTGAAATTGATAGGTTAATCTATTTTTTAGCCAAACCGTATAATCGCCGTTAAAATGAGTAGGTGTAAAGGACGTGTCTGCAAACTCTGAACCTAAAGCAATGTGCATTTCGGCAGTTCTTTGTGCTAATTTCTTTACTTTGGTTAGTAAATGAAGTCCAATCCAATCTATAATTTGAGGCGGAACTTCGGCAATTTTAACACGTTTAAACATTTCTACATCGGGTAAATCTTTAAAAGAAATACTTTTAGTATCAACTGTTTGATAAATGGTATGAATCTCTTTTAAAAAATATTCCCAAGCATCCCCACTATTCGGAACTAATTTTTGCATTAAACCAATAGTAACATTCGTGTTATCTGAGTCTATAATATTGATACTTCCTAAATATAGTGGCGTGTGTTTAAACTCTTTTCTGTGCGATAAAAAACGACTCATTTCATAGTCAGGATTTTTATCAGCGTAAATTCTTCTAAAAAATTTTAAAACATAGGTATCATTATAAATAATGGAAGTATTGCTTTGTTCAACGCCCATAAATTTGGATGATTTGTATTCTGGGAAACTAAAACCTTCTGTTTTATGATATTGAACAGGAGTTTTATCAATTGGTAAAGCAGAACTTATTCTTTGATACACCACTTTTCTAAAGCTTTCTAGATGCATGGCGTCTATAATATAACCTTCTTTATTTTTTAGTTTGATGGGCAAAATTCTGTTTTCCTCAGAAATACTTTCATCGGCAACAAATGCGATCGGTAAAAAGTAATGATGGTAAAAAGCTTCTACAAAATTAACTTCTAAAATTAAACCAAAATAGACTTCACCATCTTGCTGAATTTTAAAATATTCACTTAATTCTATGTATTTTAATTTGCTAGACTTACCGCCAAACCAACGTTGTTTCTGGATGTATTCTTCTAAAACGTCTGATAAAAAAACAGACACAAAATCTTTGTCAGCTATAATCTCCTCCCAACTATTTGAAGATGAAAATAGAGAAGCTTTCGATATTGTGTGTGTTTCTTTGATCATTAATTATTTATTAATTTTAAAAATATGAAATGGTAATGTTGCATGCAATTGTACATAATTACTTTCATTATACCAATTGTAAGAGTTTCTTGTAACCAAATCTACCACTTCGATTTTATGACCATAATTTACACCTAAATCGTACAAAGGTAATTTTACAGAACCAGATTGCGAGTTGTAAGCATCTAAATTAATAACCGTTAAAGTCTCATTGGTTCTGTCTTGATTCCATTTATAGAACGCAATTATCTGGTCATTACCAGTTTCTAAAAATTGGATATTATTTGTTTGTTGATAAGATTCGTTCTCTTTTCTAATATTATTTATTCGAGTAATTATTGCAGTCACTTTATTTTCTTTGAACCAGTCATACTTACAAAGTTGAAATTTTTCTGACATGTAATATTCTTCTTTCCCAGCAATAGGAGTATCAATCATTTGTTCAAAAACAGGTCCATAAATACCAATATTTGATGATAAAGTTGCTGCTAAAGCATAACGTATCAAATATTTAGATTCTGGTGCACCTTGCAAATGATAAGGATTAATATCAGGAGTATTTGGCCAAAAATTAGGTCTCATAAATTCCTTTTGATCTGTTTGCGTAAGTTCGTTCATGTACTCAGTCAATTCTTGTTTAGAATCTCTCCAAGTAAAATACGTGTAAGATTGTGTATAGCCTTGTTTAGCCAATTGATGCATTATTTTTGGTCTTGTAAATGCTTCTGCTAAAAACAACACATCTGGATGCTTTTTCTTTACTTCAGTAACAATCCAACCCCAAAAATAGTAAGGTTTTGTATGCGGATTGTCAACTCTAAAAACGTTAATTCCGCAATCAATCCAATAAAATAAAGTGTCTAAACATTCTTGCCAAAGGTTTTTATAATCTTTGCTTTCCCAATAAATAGGTAGAATATCTTGGTATTTTTTTGGCGGATTTTCCGCATATTGTACAGTTCCGTCTGGTCTCCATTTAAACCAATCTGGATGCGCTGTAACCCAAGGATGATCTGGTGCTGCTTGTAAAGCATAATCCATGGCAACTTCAATTCCTAATTCTTTAGCTTTAACTATTAAGTTTTTAAAATCGTCCATAGTACCTAATTCTGGATGAATGTCTTTGTGACCTCCATGTTTAGAACCAATTCCCCAAGTTGAACCCACATCGCCATTTTGTGCAACGGTAGTATTGTTTTTCCCTTTTCTATTTACTTCACCAATGGGATGAATAGGAGGAAAGTACAAGGTGTCGAAACCCATTTCTGCAACTCTTGGCAACAACCTATGGCAGTCGTTAAATGTTCCATGTTTACCTTCTTGTTCGGATGCTGAACGCGGAAAAAATTCATACCAAGTAGAAAATCTTGCTTTTAATCGATCAACATAAACCTTATATTCTGCCGAATTTTGTGTCAATAATTTCTTCGGATTATTTTTAAGAATTATGTGTAACTTTTTTGAAACCGCTTCTTTTATTGCTTCTGTATAGGTATCTTTATTTTTAAAAAGTGCTATTACATGTAATAAATACTCCTTTTCTTCTTTGTTAACTTTTTTAGAAATGGCAGATAGTAATTCTACACCTTCTAAAAGTTCTGAATTTACATGTTGATAATCATCAATTTTTCGTTCAATTCCATGTTGCCAGTTTAAAGCATAATCTACCCAGCCTTCAATTTTATAGGAATAAAAACCTTGTTTTGTTGTTATAAAACTTGCGGCATATTCATCATTAGAAGTGGCATACATTCTAGTTTCTAACCACGTTTTTTCTGATTCGTGTTTGTATAATAAACTTGCTTGAAGCACATCATGTCCATCTACTAAAACATCGGCAGTTACATTAACAATTTCGTTTACAACCCGTTTTATAAATACGGTTCCTCCATTTAATTGCGGAGCAATATTTTCTATTACAATTCTACTTTGATTTTGCATTAAATAATTTTTGTTTAAATAAAAAGTAATAATTTTTTATCCTATGATGGTTCCTTTAGGTATTGTCGCATCTTTTTTAATGACTACAATTCCGTCTTTTACCAAATAAGTATCTGTTTCTATGTTTTTAATATGAGGACCACCGTTGATTCTTACATCATCGCCAATTCTACAATTTTTATCTACAATACAATTATGAATATAACATCTATCTCCAATTCCCATTACAACATCAACATTGTTTGCCGCCATAAATTCTAGCGATTCGTAAGAGTCATTACCCATCATGTAGGTGTTTGATATCAAAGAATTTTTTCCTATTCTAGAACGAATTCCAATAACACATCGGTCTATTTTTTCTGCATGAATAATACATCCATCGCCAATAACAGCTTTGTTTAAAATGGTGCCAGAAATTTTTGAAGTTGGTAAAATTCTTGGTCTTGTGTAAATTCCGTTTTCATTATATAAATTAAATTTAGGCACATCATCTGTTAAGCCTAAATTAGCTTCAAAGAAAGAGTCAATATTACCAATATCTGTCCAATAGCCCTCGTATTGGTAACTTAAGGTTTTATGTTTATCAATTGCTTGAGGTATAATTTCTTTTCCAAAATCATTGGTATCAGGATTGTTCATTAACTCAACCAATAAGTCTCTATTAAAAATATAAATTCCCATGGATGCTAAATAATCCCTGCCTTGAGATTTCATTTCCTCACCAACATCCGAAGTCCAATTTGGTAATAAATCAGCAGCTGGTTTTTCTATAAAGGAAGTTATTATATGATCTTCATTCGTTTTTAATAAGCCGAAGGATGTAGCATCTTTTGCATTTACAGGATACGTTGCAATGGTTATTTCTGCTCCACTATTTTTGTGTTTTTCAATCATATCATTAAAATCCATCTGATATAACTGATCGCCAGAAAGTATTAACGCATATTCAAAATCGTTTTGTAAAAAGTGATGCATGCTTTGTCTAACAGCATCTGCGGTACCTTGAAACCAAGAATCACTTTGCATGGTTTGTTCAGCAGCCAATACATCTACAAAAGCAGAACTAAAAAAACTAAAATGATACGTATTTTTTATATGTTTGTTTAAAGACGCAGAGTTAAACTGAGTTAACACATACATTCTTTTAATATCAGAATTGATACAATTAGAAATAGGAATATCTACTAATCTATATTTACCAGCAATTGGTACAGCAGGTTTTGATCTGTCTTTTGTTAATGGATATAACCTTGAACCTTGACCACCACCCAATATAATCCCTAATACTTTATCGTTTATCATTGTAATTATTTTTTTAAAGTTTTATATAATTCTTCTACCTGTCTTGCAATTGATATCCAATCAAAATAATCCTCAACTCTTTTTCTACCTTTTTTTGCCATAGAATTTTTAAGTGTAGGATTATTGATAACTTTATTTATACCTTCTGCTAAATCTCTTGCAAATTTATCAGGATTTACAGGTTCAAAAGGTGCCGATTTTTGTTGTTCAACCGGAATTAATAACCCAGTTTCTCCGTGTACAACAACTTCTTTAATTCCGCCAACAGCACTCGCAACAACAGCAGTATCGCATGCCATTGCTTCAATATTTATAATTCCAAAAGGTTCATAGATTGATGGGCAGCAAAAAACATCAGCATGAGAATATAACTGAATTACTTCTTTTTTTGTAACCATTTTATCAATCCAGATTACGTTTTTACGAGTTTTTTTAACCTCGTTTACAGCATTTTCCATTTCTAAACCAATCTCCTTGGTATCTGGCGCACCAGCACAAAGTACAACTTGAGTGTCTGAATCTATATATTTTATGGCATTTACTAAATGAATAATTCCTTTTTGTCTTGTAATTCTTCCAACAAAAAGCACATAAGGTTTTGTTTTATCAATGTTATAAACGTCTAAAGTTGATGTTTCGGCTGTGGTAACATATTCTTGAAGATTAATTCCATTATAGATTACTTTAACTTTGCTTTCATCAACATTAAAATGTTTTAAAACGTCTTCTTTGGTTTCTTCGGATACAGCAATTAATGCATCGGCCATTTCAATTGCCGTTTTTTCAATCCAAGAAGAAGCATCGTAACCACGCCCTAATTGTTCTCTTTTCCAAGGTCTTAAAGGCTCTAAAGAATGTGTAGTTATAACTAACGGAATTCCGTAGCAAAGTTTAGCAACAATACCTGCAAAGTGTGCGTACCAAGTATGGCAATGAACAATATCTGCATCGATTGCATCAGCATTCATGTGTAAGCCAGTACTTAATGTTTGAAAGACCGCCTTTAATTTATCATCTGCATTTTCAAAGGTAGCATTGTCATAAGGAAAACCTTTTACAGTTAGACTTGGATCTTTAGAATTTTGGTCACCAAAACATCTAACTTCAACATCCATCAACTTAGATAATTCTGCAGCAAGATATTCCACGTGAACACCTGCTCCGCCATAAACATATGGTGGAAATTCTCTTGTGTAAAAAAGGGTTTTCATAAGCTATTTTGTGATTTATTAGTTTCGTTTAATTTAGAGCATTAAGGTATAAAATAAGCAGTAAACCAACAAAATAAAAAAGGAAGATTTTTATTCTAAAAATATAATTATTATTTTGGTAATATAATCACAACAAAAAAGGCAAACAATATTGATAAATCAGTATTATTTGCCTTTGATAAAAAATAGTGTAATTAATAGAACTTAACGATTATGCATTTCTGTGTTTATTAATTTCATCTTGCAGTTCTCTGCGTAATTTTTGTTCTCTTTCTATAGATTTTTTTCTATGGTCATCAAATTCTTGTTCTATATCTAATAAATTACTTTGAGCTTCATTTGTTAAAACATTGCTTTTAGAGAATTTATAAACAAAGAAACCTAAACCAATTGATAATGTGATAATTATAAACCATAAAATTAAATTATAGGTTGTTTTATTTAAATGCAAGCCAAATAAAGAGACTGAATTTTCCTTTTGAAGAGTAGTATCTAGGTCTAACTTTGTCTTATTAAGAATTAAGTTTAGTTCTTCTACATTTTCTTGTTCAGTTCTTAGCAAGTTTTCTTTTTCAGAAACAAGTTTTTTAGCATTCTTTAAAGAATCTAAAACATTCGATTTTAGTTTTTCATATTTGTCTCTATCAACAACTTTATAGGTTTGGTAGGAAGTAGATACTCTATAAATTCTGTCAAATTGACCGTTTATAGAATTGTCTTCATCAATAACTTCTTGAGAGAAAGCCGCGAAAGAGGTAAGAAAAAAAACAAGTAGTAATAATTTAGATTTCATTTTTTGTGCTTTTATAGAGTGCAAATTTAAGAAAAAAACCCAAACAAATTGTTTGGGTTTTTAATATAAGCAAGTATTATTATTTTATTTTATTTTATCTGCAACTGCCTTAAAAGCTTCTGAGTTGTTAACAGCTAAATCAGCTAAAACCTTACGGTTTAGTTCGATTTTATGTGCTTTTACTTTACCCATAAACTGAGAATAAGACATTCCGTGTAAACGAGCTGCTGCGTTAATACGCACAATCCATAAAGAACGAAAGTTTCTCTTATTGTTTTTACGGTCACGGTATGCATAAAGCATTCCTTTTTCAACCGCATTTTTTGCTACTGTATAAACGTTTTTTCTACGTCCAAAGTAACCTTTTGCTGCCTTCAAGATTTTTTTTCTTCTTTTTCTTGAGGCTACTGAATTTACTGATCTTGGCATAATTTCAATGATTTTTGTAGTTGGCGGTCTTTATACAGACACTTTCTATTTTTTTATTTTAAATAGCGCAACTCCATGGTTAATAATAAAATTCCCTTTAGCTAAATTATATAGCTAACTGTTGTTTAATGTTTGCAACATCAGACTTATGTACTAAAGTATCATGAGTCAATCTAAGCTTACGTTTTTTAGATTTCTTTGTTAAGATATGACTCTTAAACGCGTGCTTTCTTTTAATTTTTCCAGAACCAGTAACTTTGAATCGTTTTTTGGCACTAGATTTGGTTTTCATTTTAGGCATTTCTCCTTCGTTTTTATCTTGCTTATAAGATTGTTTATTCTAAACTTGTTTCAGAATCTAATTTTTATTTCCCTACTTTCTTTGGAGCGATAAACATAATCATACGCTTACCTTCCAATTTTGGTAATTGTTCTACTTTACCATATTCCTCTAATTCTTGGGCTAATTTTAAAAGTAAAATTTGTCCTTGTTCTTTAAAAATAATCGATCTTCCCTTAAAGAAAACAAATGCTTTTAATTTTGCGCCATCTTGTAAGAACTTAAGGGCATGTTTTTTCTTAAATTCATAGTCATGCTCATCAGTTTGCGGTCCAAAACGTATCTCTTTGATGGTAACTTTCGTTGCCTTCGACTTTAACACTTTTTCTCGCTTCTTCTGCTCATACAAGAATTTCTTGTAATCAATAATTTTACAAACAGGTGGCTTAGCCTTTGGCGAAATCTCCACCAAATCTAATTCCTGTTCTTTGGCTAATTCTTTTGCTTTCGCTAAAGGATAGACACCAACTTCAACATTATCGCCCACAAGACGAACTTCGTCAACATATTTTATTTTTTCATTAATTCTATGTTGATCTTCTTTGATTACTCTTAATGGTCTTCTCGACCTACTTCTACGTATTGCTATGACCTATAAATTTAAATTTAACACTTAGTTGTTTTACCAACCTATTTTTATTTCTAGTTGATGAATTAAAACTTCATCAAAGTACTCTCTACTTCTTTTTTTATTAAAGATACAAATTCTTCTATTGTAAATGTACCTAAATCTCCTTCGCCATGTTTTCTTACCGATACGGTTCCTTCTTCTTCCTCTTTTTCCCCAACAATAAGCATATATGGCACTTTACTTACTTCTGCATCTCGAATCTTTCTTCCCGTTTTTTCATTTCGGTCGTCTACCAAAGCGCGAATTTCGGAATTTTCTAGCAATTCTAAAACTTTTTCTGAATAATTTTGATATTTCTCACTGATAGGCAATAAGATAACCTGATCTGGTGTTAACCAAAGAGGGAAGTTACCCGCTGTGTGCTCTAGTAAAACCGCGATAAATCGCTCCATAGAACCAAAGGGTGCTCTGTGAATCATCACTGGTCTGTGCAGTTGATTATCTGCTCCTTTATACGTTAAATCAAAACGTTTTGGTAAATTATAGTCAACTTGAATGGTTCCAAGCTGCCAACTTCTGCCTAAAGCGTCCTTAACCATGAAATCTAATTTAGGCCCGTAAAAAGCAGCTTCGCCTTCTACAATCACAAAATTTAAACCTTTATCTGTTGCTGCACTTATAATTGCTTTTTCAGCAATTTCCCAAGTTTCAACATCCCCAATATATTTATCAAGGTTTTCCATATCTCTAATAGAAACCTGTGCTGTAAAGTTTTCAAAACCTAAAGATCCAAAGACATATAATACTAAATCTATTACATCTTTAAATTCTTGGTCTAATTGTTCTGGTGTACAAAAAATATGCGCATCATCTTGCGTAAAACCTCTTACACGAGTTAAACCGTGCAATTCGCCACTTTGTTCATATCTATATACCGTTCCAAATTCTGCAAAGCGTTTTGGTAAATCTTTATAAGAATACGGTTTAAAGTTATAAATTTCACAGTGATGTGGGCAGTTCATTGGTTTTAACAAAAACTCTTCATCCATTTTAGGAGTTTTTATCGACTGAAAACTATCTGCTCCATATTTTTCATAATGTCCAGAAGTAACATATAGCTCTTTCTGACCAATATGAGGTGTCATTACCATTTCGTAACCCGCTTTTTTCTGAGCTTTCTTTAGAAAATCTTCTAAACGTCCTCTTAAAGCAGCACCTTTTGGCAGCCATAAAGGTAAACCTGCACCAACCTTTGGCGAAAAAGTAAATAACTCTAACTCTTTACCAAGTTTTCTATGATCACGTTTTTTAGCTTCTTCTATAAGCTCTAAATATTCAGTAAGTAATTTTTGTTTTGGAAAAGTAATTCCGTAAACACGAGTTAATTGATTGTTTTTCTCATCACCTCTCCAATAAGCCCCAGCAACATTCATTATTTTCACAGCCTTTATAATACCTGTGTTAGGTATGTGGCCTCCTCTACATAAATCAGTAAAGTTGCTGTGGTCGCAAAAAGTGATATCTCCATCCGTTAAGTTCTCAATCAACTCCACTTTATAAGGGTTGTTCTCTTTCTTATATAAAGTTAACGCATCCGCTTTAGAAACAGAACGCATAGAAAACTCATGTTTTCCACGAGCAATTTCTAGAAACTTATCTTCAATCTCTTTAAAATCCTTTTCAGAAATAACACCTTCACCAAGATCTAAATCATAATAGAATCCATTATCAATAGCAGGCCCAATTGTTAATTTTGCATTCGGATGAAAACTTAAGATCGCCTCTGCTAAAACGTGGGCAGAAGAATGCCAGAAAGCTTTTTTACCAGCATCTTCGTTAAATGTGAATAAAACTAAAGAACCATCGGTGATTAGTGGGGTAGTAGTTTCAACGGTTGTTCCGTTAAAACTTGCAGATATAATGTTTCTAGCCAATCCTTCACTAATGCTTTTTGCAACATCAAAAGGACTGCTGTTTATAGCAAATTCCTTAATACTTCCGTCAGGTAATGTAATTTTAATCATTAATTGTATAATTTTTGAGGATGCAAAGATATTAGAAAACAATTTTTCACACAATATATATGTGTACTTATTATATAAGGTGAATTTTTTCTGGATGTTTCCACGCTTTCCTAGCGTGGTCGGGCTTTCCATTGTATCTTTTTATGCTCTATAATTAATCAAACAGATGCTCATACATCAAGATCACTAAAATATACGTTCCAATAGTAAAGCTTGTAAAGCATAAAAAGGATGCCATTTCAATCCCTAACATATTATTTTTGAATTTTATAGAATTAGAAAGGTCAAAAATATCATATCTGAGATGCTGTTTTAGAAGTAATCCGTAACATACAAACATAAATAGTTGCTATTTGATTATATCTTCTCTTTTCTTAACGAGGTAATTCAAGACAAAAAATGTTTGTTTAAACATTAAACTAATCATTTAAAGGTTCTGCGTTTTGTTGTTAAAACTTTTAATGTCTCAAGAAAAGTTTGTTTAATTAGATGAAGCTACAATATCCAGAAAAAAGTTAAATATATTTTAAATGATAACCAATTCAAAACAATGAAGTTAGAAGTGCTTGAAGA
>NZ_MSCM01000003.1:2500-5532 GCF_002954665.1 Polaribacter glomeratus
ACTTTTCAACGTCAACTGGTTCGGTCCTCCACTATGTGTTACCACAGCTTCAACCTGCCCATGGGTAGATCACTCGGTTTCGCGTCTACTACTACTAACTAAAGCGCCCTATTCAGACTCGCTTTCGCTACGGCTCCTTGACTTAATCAATTAACCTTGCTAGAAACAGTAACTCGTAGGCTCATTATGCAAAAGGCACGCCGTCACACCATATAGGTGCTCCGACCGCTTGTAGGCGTACGGTTTCAGGATCTATTTCACTCCCTTACTTAGGGTTCTTTTCACCTTTCCCTCACGGTACTAGTTCACTATCGGTCTCTCAGGAGTATTTAGCCTTACCGGATGGTCCCGGTGGATTCATACAGGATTACTCGTGTCCCGCACTACTCAGGATACCACTATCAATAACTTCGCTTACTTTTACGGGACTATCACCCTCTATGGTCTGTCTTTCCAAACAGTTCTAATTCACTTAGCATCGAATATTGTGGTCCTACAACCCCCATTTTGCCGTAACAAAATGGGTTTGGGCTAATCCGCGTTCGCTCGCCACTACTAACGGAATCACTATTGTTTTCTCTTCCTCCGGTTACTTAGATGTTTCAGTTCACCGGGTTTACTCCTATTGCTAGGTGACATGTCTTCAACATGCCGGGTTGCCCCATTCGGATATCTACGGATTAAAAGGTATGTGCCCCTCCCCGTAGCTTTTCGCAGCTTATCACGTCCTTCGTCGTCTCTGAGAGCCTAGGCATCCGCCATACGCCCTTACTTAACTTATTGTACTTTTTGCTACAGTGTGTTGCCACACTATAATGAACTCTTTTATATTTTTATAAAAAAATTTTTGACTAAAACATCGCTGTTCTAATCGTTCTCTATCTATTTGATTCTTACGATATCATTTTACCAATATGTCAATGAACTTTGTGGCGAGTCACCACTGACAAGTATTTAAACTGTACAGCAACAATCTGCCTACAATACACCAGAGATAAATAAATTATCTCCAGGCATTGCTTGGTGGAGAATATCGGAGTCGAACCGATGACCTCTTGCGTGCAAGGCAAGCGCTCTAGCCAGCTGAGCTAATCCCCCATTTCTAGTTGGCAGTCCACAGTTTTCAGTCTGCAGTCGATAGCCGACTAAATGAGTGAATAACCACTTCTAGAATTTCCTTAAATATTAAATCTATTATTCTAACTCGTAATTTGAAATTGACAAACCCGTAATTAAAACTAGTAGTCCCGGGCAGACTCGAACTGCCGACCTCTACATTATCAGTGTAGCGCTCTAACCAGCTGAGCTACGAGACTATAATAGCTTAATATTCTATTTTTTTAAAATTAACAGCAAAGAGTAAAACTTCCCTTTTGTAACTCACCATCTTTCTCTAGAAAGGAGGTGTTCCAGCCGCACCTTCCGGTACGGCTACCTTGTTACGACTTAGCCCTAGTTACCAGTTTTACCCTAGGCGGCTCCTTGCGGTGACCGACTTCAGGCACCCCCAGCTTCCATGGCTTGACGGGCGGTGTGTACAAGGCCCGGGAACGTATTCACCGGATCATGGCTGATATCCGATTACTAGCGATTCCAGCTTCACGGAGTCGAGTTGCAGACTCCGATCCGAACTGTGATATGGTTTATAGATTTGCTCTCTGTTGCCAGATGGCTGCTCATTGTCCATACCATTGTAGCACGTGTGTGGCCCAGGACGTAAGGGCCGTGATGATTTGACGTCATCCCCACCTTCCTCGCGGTTTGCACCGGCAGTCTCGTTAGAGTCCCCATCATAACATGCTGGCAACTAACGACAGGGGTTGCGCTCGTTATAGGACTTAACCTGACACCTCACGGCACGAGCTGACGACAACCATGCAGCACCTTGTAATCTGTCCGAAGAAAACTCTATCTCTAAAGCTGTCAGACTACATTTAAGCCCTGGTAAGGTTCCTCGCGTATCATCGAATTAAACCACATGCTCCACCGCTTGTGCGGGCCCCCGTCAATTCCTTTGAGTTTCAGTCTTGCGACCGTACTCCCCAGGTGGGATACTTATCACTTTCGCTTAGTCACTGAGCTAATGCCCAACAACTAGTATCCATCGTTTACGGCGTGGACTACCAGGGTATCTAATCCTGTTCGCTCCCCACGCTTTCGTCCATGAGCGTCAGTACATACGTAGTAGACTGCCTTCGCAATCGGTATTCTGTGTAATCTCTATGCATTTCACCGCTACACTACACATTCTATCTACTTCCATATGACTCAAGTCAACCAGTATCAAAGGCAGTTCCGTCGTTGAGCGACGGGATTTCACCTCTGACTTAATTGACCGCCTGCGGACCCTTTAAACCCAATGATTCCGGATAACGCTTGGACCCTCCGTATTACCGCGGCTGCTGGCACGGAGTTAGCCGGTCCTTATTCTTACAGTACCGTCAAGCTGGTATACATACCAGTGTTTCTTCCTGTATAAAAGTAGTTTACAACCCATAGGGCATTCTTCCTACACGCGGCATGGCTGGGTCAGAGTCTCCTCCATTGCCCAATATTCCTCACTGCTGCCTCCCGTAGGAGTCTGGTCCGTGTCTCAGTACCAGTGTGGGGGATCTCCCTCTCAGGACCCCTACCTATCGATGTCTTGGTAAGCCGTTACCTTACCAACTAACTAATAGGACGCATAGCCATCTTTTACCGATAAATCTTTAATTAAAACTTGATGCCAAGTCTCAATACTATGGGGCATTAATCTTCATTTCTAAAGGCTATTCCCCTGTAAAAGGTAGGTTCTATACGCGTTACGCACCCGTGCGCCGGTCGTCAGCGAAGCAAGCTCCCTGTTACCCCTCGACTTGCATGTGTTAGGCCTGCCGCTAGCGTTCATCCTGAGCCAGGATCAAACTCTTCATTGTATATTTTAAATAATATGAATGAATAAGTTTCAAAAGAATTTTTGTCTAAATAAATCTAGACATGGTTATTCTACTCTTTGTTTACGCTGTCAATTTCAATATTTTCAATGAACTTTT
>NZ_MSCM01000004.1 GCF_002954665.1 Polaribacter glomeratus
GTTGTAGACACCACAATACCGGTACTTACATTAACAGGAGTAAATCCACAAATTATAGATGTAAACACGCCTTATTTAGAATTAGGTGCAACTGCGAGTGATAATTACGATTTAGATATTACAGATAATATTTTAATAAATACGTTAGCAGTAGATTTAACGACGGTTGGTTCTTATTTGGTTACTTATAATGTTTTAGATTCTTCTGGCAATGCTGCAGTAGCATTAACAAGAACGGTATTTGTTTTAGAACATGGAAAACCATGGGCAAAGGATGATGTTTCCTCTCCATTTGTTTACAATAGTAAAGACAATTTAGTTGATGTTTTAGCAAATGATAGTTTTGGTATTGATGGTGCAATTGACAAAGGCTTGACGATGGTTAATGGAACAAGTTCAAATGCCAGTACAAATGGTGGTGCAATTCGAGTAGAAAGAAATAACACTTTAGATACGATGGATGATCTTATTATCTATTCAGCACCCAAGGACTTTAGTGGTGTAGACACTTTTAAATATACGATTACAGATGCCACAGGACATGCATCAACAGGTATTGCAACGATAACCGTTTCAGAACAAAGAACAGATGTTCCAACCGCTTTAAAAGATGCTTTTCCAGTTATTTCTGATACAGAAACTTTGTTAAATGTATTATCAAATGATATTTTTGGAACCGATGGTGCAGGATCTTTAAGTTTAAATGGAGCAAGTACAAGTACCGCAGGATTTGCAATTTCAATAGATGTAGGTGCAACGGCAGGTGCTTTAGATGATACCGTAAAATATTTTCCAACAGGCGGTTTTACAGGAACAGATAGTTTTACCTATACGATTACAGATGCAAATGGAGATACAGCAACAGCAATTGTAACACTTACGGTTCGTTCAGCCAAACCAGTAAATGGCAAACCAATAGCTGTAGATGATTTAATTACACCTGCAATTGTATACAATAGTATCGAGAATAGTATTGCTGTTTTACCAAATGATAACTTTGGAACCGACGGAGCAAGTACAACACATTCTTTAAGATTATTAAAAGGACGTAGATCAAGTATTAGTGCTAATAAGGGAGTTATCAGATTAGCAGATGATGTTATTTTATATTCAGCACCAAGAGATTTTACAGGAGAAGATACTTTTCAATATGTTATTACAGATGCAAGTGGAGACGCTTCCACGGGAACGGTAACATTAACTGTTGCCCCCGAAGTTTTAACACCAGGCCCCGTAGCAGATTTTATATCAGTTGATAAAAACAGTATCGATAATTTAATAGATGTAGTAGCCAACGATAATTTAGGGGCTACAGGAGTTGGTCGTATGTTAATTATGAGTACCTCTCATTTAACAGCACCAACAGCACAAGGAGGTGTTATTAATTTATTTGATAACGGTACCCCAGCAGATGCTACAGATGATAAGATATTATATACCCCAGCAACAAACTTTACAGGTATAGACACTTTTGCGTATTACTTAGAGGTAGATGGGGTTGAGTATACAAACGGTAGTGTAACTATAACTGTAAATTCAGTAGCATCAGTACATAACACACCAACAGCGGTAGATGATTTTGTTACCGCACCAGTTGCCTACAACAGTAAGGACACTACTATTGATGTTTTAGCCAATGACGATTTTGGGAGTGATGGCGCTATTGATAAAGGCTTAACGATGGTTAATGGAACCAGTTCAAATGCAAGTGCAAATGGAGGTGAAATACGAGTAGAAAGAAATAACACTTTAAATACGATGGATGATGTGATTATTTATTCAGCTCCAAAAGACTTTAGCGGTGTAGATACTTTTAAATATACGATTACAGATTTAAGCGGAGAAGCATCAACAGCTACAGCAACGATTACCGTTTCAGTACAAAGAACAGATCTTCCGATAGCAGAACAAGATTCTTTTGATGTTATTTCAGGAAGAGAGACTTTATTAACAGTACTAGGGAATGATGATTTTGGAACAGATGGCGAAGGAATTTTAAGCTTAAACGGAGTAACTACAAGTTTAGAAGGATTTGCAATTTCAATAGATTTAGGTGCAACTTTAGCTATATCAGATAATAAGGTAAGTTATACGGCAACAGGCGGATTTATCGGTACGGACAGTTTTAGTTATACTATTACAGACGCAAATGGAGATACAGCAACGGCAATTGTAAGGCTTAGAGTTGCAGCACCAGCAAATACGAAGCCTACTGCTAATGATGATGTTGTAACGGTAGTTATCAATAGTGTAAATAATATTTTTAACGTAACGTTGAATGACGATTACGAAGCAGAAGGACAGAATGCAACCCATGCTTTAAGGCTTAGAAATGGTAAATCTTTTACAGAAAGCACAAAAGGAGGAAAAATAAGTGTAGATGATGGGAATATTTTATATAGCCCACCAACAGATTTTGATGGTACAGATTCTTTTATTTATACGATTACAGATTTAAGTGGAGATGCTTCAACAGCAACTGTAACAATAAAAGTAGCAGCAGCTAAAACAGAAACTACAAATGATGGGCAAGAGCAGATTACTAAAAACGAGTTTTTAGTGTATCCAAATCCGTCAAATGGTTATGTAAAAACGACGGTGTTTAGTACGATTAACACGACGGCTACAATTTCATTATTTGATGTTACTGGAAAGGTTATTTACAGCAGTGTAGAACAAATAACAACAGGTAAGAATGAAGTAGATTTTAATGTAAATGTAAAAGCTGGTGTTTTGTTCTTGAGAGTACTAAGTAAAGAAGTAAACTTCGGAACTTCAAAAATTGTATTCAAATAAATTAAAGTAAAGTTTATCATAAAAAAAAGAGGAAAGTTTTTAAACTTCCTCTTTTTTG